>NZ_CP032621.1:0-1200000 GCF_003627155.1 Streptococcus gwangjuense | reverse complement strand
AACAAGGAGAGGTTGTACAAAACATTGAAGACGCTCTCTATAAGTACTATGATAATGATCCAAACGATGCAACAAAAGCAGCGGAAACAAAAATTCCTGCGGCTCCAAAATTCCATGTATTAAATAATACGCAACCAACTGTTTGGGGATATAATATTGTTGACAAGACAATCGAACCAAATGATGAATCTGATCCTGATCGCATCGGAAAAGATACCTTTGTAACATATAATGAAATTATTGATCCAGTATCTAAGGAAACAAACCAAACGGTAAGCTTTGCTGGTGCAGGTTCTGCAACTCCTAAAGATAATGTGCAAAATGATTTTATCTTCAAGGGATCATATAATGAAGCAACTAAAGAAACGACTTGGGAAAACAAGAACCATACCTATGGAACAGTTAAAGTACCAGTTGTGACAGGGTATTTTGCTGATAAAGCAGAAGCTGGTGGCAAGACAGTTACGCCAGATTTACCAAAAGCAACAGATACAGTTACATATAAAGTTTTGGGTAAAATCATTCCAGTAGATGCTTCTGGAAATGTAATTGCAAATGCTCCTCAACCCCAATACCTGAATGATGCAAATGATCCTCGTAAAGCTGGAGAAACAGCAGTACCTGAAATTGTAGGCTACAAACCAGAGCGTACAAGTGTTACACCTGAAAATCCAGGTGAAGATACAAAGGTAACTTACGTCAAGACAGAACAAGTTGCAGTTGTTCGTTACATAGATGTTGATAACAAGAATGAAGTCGTTCATACAGACAATATTACTGGTAAATCAGGAGAAAAGATTGCCTATACGACAGAAACTGTTTTGAAATCGTTGCTTGAAAAAGGGTACTTATTACAGGAAGATGGTTTCCCTGCAGATGCAACTTTTGATACAGATGAAACAAAAGTTCAAGAATATACAGTTCTATTGAAACATAAAATCACTGTTAAAAAAGACACTCCAAAAGTTGTGGAAAGAACGATTCATTATGTATTTGCAGATGGTACAAAAGCAAGTGAAGATCATCATGAACAAGTAAGCTTTTCACGTATGCTGAGTATCGATAATGTAACAGGTAAGACTACAAGTACATCTTGGGTTTCTGAAGATGGAGTGACAAGTTTTGAAGAAGTGGTGTCTCCAACCATTGCAGGCTACAAACCTGATCTTGCTAAAGTAGATTCGGTTCAAGGAATTACAGCAGAAACGGATAATCAAGTTGTAACTGTAACTTATAGAAATGTTCAACCAATTCCACAAGTTACGCCAACTCCGGTTCCAACGCCAGCTCCAGCTCCAAAAGTGCCGTCAGCAGTTCCAACGCCAACCCCAGCTCCAAAAGATGGAGAAAAAGACCTTCCAAAAACTGCAGGTCACTCTTCTGGTATGGCTCAAGCTCTAGGAGTACTTGGCTTAATTGCTGGATTCAGTTTAGTTGGAAAAGCAAAACGAGATGAATAAAATCAAAACAAAACTCTAGACAACAAAATATTGAAGTGTAGTGTTTTAGGGAGTGAGAATGTATGTCAATACAGCATCAATTCCACTCCCTTTTTTATCATAAAAAGTTAGAGAGAAAATATATGTATTCAAGAGTAAAACGGAATCAAATGAATAAGGTAAACAAGTATTCCATTAGAAAATCAAGTTTTGGTGCAGTATCTGTTGCTGTAGCTGCTTTGATGGTTTTTGGTACTTATTCAAATGTGAGTGCAGATGAACAGAAAGTAGATTCACATCGCACGGAAAAAGAAGAACAAAAAGTCTCTGAAAAACCAGAAGAGACCAAGCAAGAGAAATCTGAGGAAAAAATAGCAGAATTACCTTCAACTCTTCAAGATCCAGTTTTGGAAAAAGAAGAATTAGATATCAATGCTTTTCTTAAGAAGGAAGCAGAATCTAAGGCAGCATCTGAGACAAAAACTTCTGACTCAAAAGAATTCACTTCTAAAGAAGTTAAGTCTAGTGAAGAAAAAACTACCTCATCTACTTCAAGTGAGAAGATAAAAGAAGAATTAGTCGAAAAAACTACCTTGGAACAGGTTGTATCAGAAGCAGAAGTTTTAAATCAAGTTGCTGTTCGTTATGCTCAAGAAGCAGATCGTAAAGCTGAAGAAAAAGCCTTGGTTCAAGAAGCTGTTAAGGCAGTAACAATTCAGATTTCACAATCAAAAGCCTTGTTGAAAGATTCATCTGTTAGTGCAGAAAATCTTAAGACTCAATTAAATCAACTGTATTCAGCTATTGAAACAGTTTATACTGAGTTGCAACGTGCAGGACACGGCAAGAAAATTAGTGCTAGTCTATCGCCAACTCAAACACAGGATGTAGCTATCGATAATGGAAATATTATTGCCAGTGGTACAATTGACATGGCCGACCGTGTAACTTCAACAGGTATTGCTGATTATCGCTTCCAATTAAAATTTAAAAATGGTACCTATCATAAGGGGGATATCTTTACAATTGGTTTGAAGGAATTGCCACAAGATAATAATCTTCCTCAAAAATTGGTTGCTGAAGGTAAAGTTTTTGCAGAACGAGTGAGTTTGGTTCAGAAAAATGATAATGCCAAAGCTGGAAGCCTTTCATATTGGGCTTCACGTGGAGACCGTGACGTTGCTCTGGACACAAAAGAATCATGGGATTTAGTTGACAAAGGAAGTCATATTGAAGCAACTTATCGTTTCACTGATGAAATTGAACGTCTAGATGATGTTACTTTTGAACTTCAATACAGAGGTGGAATTCGTTATCCTCGAGTGAACGTGGATAAGTCTGTAACCGGTGTTATTTCAGTTAATGGTCAAAATGTAGTCACTAAGAATTACACTGTGATTAAAACAGATATAGGAGCACCTAAAGTTTATGATACACCAGCTACAGCTAACTTCACAGGTGATGTTATGTTGGATGATGACGGTAGTATCAAAACATATAACAGCACTCTTCGTATCGGAACATGGAAATCAAACTTTAGTGCAGGGACCCGTTTCACCGTTCGAATCAATGACACAGAATTCAATAAGTTTGCTACAGTAGGTGAATTTATTGAACGTGGTGCCCACAACGTCGAAATGACAAATACTAGCCCTGATACATCAAGAACAAGGGTAAATCGCCATAATGTTATTTTGGAAGCACCTCGTGAAGAACCAGGTCAACATGCAAAATTTAAGATTCTTAAGGCTGCTGATAATGAATTAACCTTTGAACTCGTTTCTGGAAAGATGTTGGCTGGCAGAACCTATGTATTACGTACAAAAGACTTTGGAGTTGACCGTGTTCCAACAGGTCATACAGTTGATTATTTGAATGAAGCTAAAAATGGTTTTAAATCGAATGTACCTGGGACATTGACTGTTGTTGATGCCAAAGGTAAAAATCTTACAGACCAATACGAACAAGCTGCTGATTCTGACTGGAAAATTGCCAACCCAGATATGGTTAAAACAGGTGGGCGCCTTGTCTATGGAGATGTAGCAGTTCGCTTTGTTGATACTCAAGGAAAAATGCTTCTTCCTGCCATTGCAGCGGTGGAAAATGGAGGTATCCTTCAAGATAAATTTACTACTGTAAGACCATCTACCAAAATTGATACTAGCTATGTAGCTACTTTGGAGAGAAATACAACTGAGACAGAAGTTCAAGACAACAAGGGAATTCAAACAACATCTATCACAGCACCTTATCTATTACATTCACCAAATGGTAAATATTATGTCTTCAAAGAGTATGCACAGAATGATCGCTTTTATAGTAATACGAAGACATCTGGTACGATTACACGAGCTCAAGCCAACGTGGTAGCTGTGTACGAAGAAGCTAAATTTGGTAAAGTTGATATTCAATATCGTGATAAAACAAGTCAAGCTATTTTAGAAACATTCAATACACCACATGATAAGAGTACAAAACTCATTAACTTGTTGGGGAATAATTATGATGTGACTGCTAAAGTTCCTGAACGTTTCGAAAAAGATGGTGTAGTATATGTCTTGTCACAAACACCTGCTAATAGTAAGGGACATTTGACACAGGATGATATCCATGTTGTTTATGATTATCTTGCTCAACAAAAGGCGTATGTTAAATACCTTAATCAAACAGAAACAAGTCCTAAAGTTTTAGGAAATGTGGACAGTGTAGTTGGTCTTCCAGGTGAAACAATTGCTTATAATTCAAAAAATCGTATTAATCAATACCTAAAACAAGGATATGAATTAGTACATGATGGTTTTGCAAATGCTAATGACAAACGCTTTGACAGTGAAAAACAAACTGATCAAGTATTCTCAGTTCAATTAATCGAAAAAGTTGTGACTGTCACAGCAGATGATTCTAAACCAATTGCTGGAAATCCATTGGTAGCAGGAGATGCATTGACACCTGTTTGGCCTAAATCGGTTGAAAACTTAGATACACTGAGAAAAATGACCAAGCAGACGATTCACTACAAATATCAAAAAGATGGTAAACAAGCTTTCAAAGATGTAGTTCGATCTGTAGTTTTTGAAAGAGTGGCGAGAGTTAACCTCGTTACTGGTGTAATTATTTATGATAATTGGAAAATCACAAGAATTGATGATAAACCAGTAGCGTCAGTAGATACGACTGTTCATAAACCAAATGTCACTCCACAAGGAGTAACAACTATTGTAGCAACTCCTTCTAGTCTAGGTAATGGAATTTCTATCAAACCAGTTTTGACTGTTCCGAATCCAGTTGTTGCATCATCACCAATTGTTGCAAAACCCGTTGTACCGGTCAAACCAGTAACACCGGTTAAACCAGCAGTGTCAACTCCGGTTAAGCCAGCGCCTGTAGTTCAACCAAAACCAGTGATACCGGTCAAACCAGCAGCACCAGCACCGGTAACACCGGTTAAACCGGCAGTATCTACTCCAGCTACACCAACACCTGTAGTTCAACCAAAACCGGTAGCGACTACTGATTCAAAACCTAGCTTAACTCCAGCTGAAGCCTTGGCTTCAATTAAACCAACAGATTTTTCTTCACAAACATCTGTTAATAAGAAAACAGAGACAAAACCTGTTCCTGGTGGAGCGGCTACGACTACAACTACAACGACAACCACTGTTACCTCAAATGCAGCAACAGCGGGTCCAACAACACCGATTGTCACTATCACAACAAATGAAACCGAAACTCATTCAGAGGTGACAAGTGTCATTCATACAGGAAATACGAGCCATACTCATGTGGTCGGAGTTGTTACAAAACCAAATGTAATTGTTAGTCATCCAAAACCAAGTGTTCAGCCTAAACCGCATTTAACGAGACCTCATCATGGACCAGTACACCACGTTCCTTCACGTCCAGGTAAACAAGTTAAACCAATCAGAACTGGACCAGGAACTCGTGGTCATGCTAGAAGACATCGTTAAATTAAAAAAATGTCAATACTGATTTAACTAATAGGATAGTGTTAGATAGCACAAAAAAATGAGCAACTTTTAATTTAAAGTTGCTCATTTTGATATTAAAGACTTTTTAAACTATCTATTTTTTACTGAATTGCTGCGACCAAGTCTTGAGCTTGTTTCTCAAGTGAGTTTAGGACTGATTCTTCGAGAACCAATTTTCCATCTGCCCAAGCAGAGTCATTGACACGTGCAGCAGTGAAATCACCAACGACTTGTGTACGGATAAATGGCAAGAGGTCTTTGTAGATAGCGAAAAGTTGATCGTGACCTGCATTGGCTACAGATGATACGGTGACAAACTTGTCTTGAAGGGCAGAAGCGCCGCGTGTATCAGACAAGTCAAGGGCACGAGATAGCCAGTCGAGCAAGTTCTTCACTGTTCCAGGTATAGAGAAGTTGTAGACTGGAGAGAAGATCCAGATAGCATCCGCAGCGAGAACCGCTTCACGAGCAGCAGCTACAGCTGGATGAGTTGGTACTTCAAAATCTTGGCTAAAGAGGGGAAGGGCTGAATAATCGAGGTAACTAACTTCTGCTTTACCAGCAAGTGCTTTCTCAGCTTCGAGGGCCATTTGGTGGTTGAAAGAACCTTGGCGTAGTGATCCGACGATAAATAATACTTTTTTAGACATGATATGTCTCCTTTTTCTTAAATTTCCGAGAACTCTCTCGTTGTTATGAAATATATTACAACAATCCAAAACAACTTGCAAGAAATCTGCTCAGACTTTATTTGAAAATTATAAAATTACTGAAACTCTAGTCACTTGCGACTGGAAAAGTAAGAACTGTTTTTTGGATTCTGGTTTGCTTTGAAGGAAGAAATAAAGTGCGATTGTTCTTGCATTCACTTGTAATAAAGCCCAATAGATGGTAAAATAGACGAGTGAAAAAAAGACAAAATAAAGCAAAAAATAATCTACTGTGGCAGTATGGTCTAGGGATGACGATTTTGTTTGTGGTTATCAGTGCTTCCTTTCTGTATCTGGTTTCTCTCGGCATGAAACCCTATCAAACAGCTAAAAGTGAAGGAGAAAAATTAGCTCAGCAGTATGCAGGATTAGAGCAGGTTGATCAGGTTGATTTATACAATGGCTTGGAATCTTACTACAGCGTTCTTGGACGTAATAAACAGCAAGAAACGCTTGCTGTCCTGATTGGGAAAGATGACCATAAGATTTACGTTTATCAGCTAAATCAAGGTGTTTCACAAGAAAAAGCAGAAGCTGTTTCTAAGGAAAAAGGAGCTGGCGAGATTGACAAGATTACCTTTGGCCGTTATCAAGATAAGCCAATCTGGGAAGTCAAGTCAGACTCTGATTTTTATCTAGTAGATTTTGAAACAGGAGCATTGCTCAATAAGGAGGGCCTATGAAACTATCCAACCGTGTTTTAGAAATGGAAGAAAGTGTTACTTTAGCTAGTGATGCGAGAGCAAAAAAATTAAAAGCTCAAGGTAAGGATGTCCTTTTCTTGACCTTGGGACAACCAGATTTTCACACTCCTGAAAATATTCAGGATGCAGCAGTTAAAGCTATTCGAGAAGGACAGGCTTCCTTCTATACAGTAGCTTCAGGCCTACCAGAATTAAAAGCTGCGGTGAATACCTACTTCGAGCGCTACTATGGCTATTCTGTCGCAAGTAACGAGGTTACCTTTGCTACAGGTGCCAAGTTCTCCCTCTATACTTTCTTTATGGCTGTAATCAATCCTTTAGATGAGGTTATTATTCCAACTCCATACTGGGTTAGTTATGGAGATCAGGTCAAGATGGCAGAAGGGATTCCAGTCTTTGTTCAAGCTAAAGAAGACAATGATTTTAAAGTCACGGTGGATCAACTAGAACTAGTTAGGACAGATAAGACAAAGGTTTTGGTTCTCAATTCACCATCTAATCCGACTGGTATGATCTATACTCGTGAAGAATTACTAGCTATCGGAAATTGGGCAGTTGAGCATGACATTCTGATTTTAGCTGATGATATATACGGTCGCCTTGTTTATAATGGAAATGAATTTGTTCCAATCTCAAGTCTATCAGAAGCAATTCGTAAGCAAACCATTGTTATCAACGGTGTATCTAAGGCCTATGCCATGACGGGTTGGCGAGTTGGTTATGCGGTAGGTGATCCTGAAATCATTGCAGCTATGAGTAAATTGACGGGACAAACAACTTCAAATTTGACATCTGTTTCTCAATATGCGGCTATTGAAGCCTTAACAGGACCACAGGATTCTGTCGATATCATGCGTCAAGCTTTTGAGGAGCGTCTCAATACCATTTATCCGCTATTATGTGAGGTCCCTGGTTTTGAAGTCGTTAAGCCACAAGGAGCCTTCTACCTCTTCCCAAATGTTAAAAAAGCCATGGAGATGAAAGGTTATACGGATGTGACTGACTTTACAACAGCTATTCTTGAGGAAGTTGGTTTGGCACTCATAACAGGAGCAGGATTCGGAGCGCCAGAAAATGTGCGCCTCAGCTATGCGACAGATCTAGACACACTTAAAGAAGCAGTTAAACGCTTGAAAGCATTTATGGAAAAATAAAAAAGAAAAGGAAAAATAATGACAAAACGTGTAACGATTATCGATGTAAAAGACTATGTTGGTCAGGAAGTGACGATTGGAGCTTGGGTTGCCAACAAATCAGGAAAAGGGAAAATCGCCTTCTTGCAATTGCGTGATGGAACAGCTTTCTTCCAAGGTGTAGCCTTTAAACCAAACTTTGTAGAGAAATTTGGTGAAGAAGTGGGGCTTGAGAAGTTTGATGTCATCAAACGCTTGAGCCAAGAAACGTCTGTTTATGTGACAGGTATTGTTAAAGAAGACGAACGTTCTAAGTTTGGCTATGAGTTGGACATTACAGACATCGAAGTGATCGGTGAATCTCAAGACTACCCAATTACACCAAAAGAACACGGAACAGATTTCTTGATGGACAACCGTCACTTGTGGCTCCGTTCTCGTAAGCAAGTAGCGGTGATGCAAATTCGTAACGCTATCATCTACGCAACTTATGAGTTCTTCGACAAGAACGGCTTCATGAAGTTTGATAGCCCAATCCTTTCAGGAAATGCGGCTGAAGACTCAACTGAACTTTTTGAAACAGACTACTTCGGAACGCCAGCCTACTTGAGTCAATCAGGTCAACTTTACCTAGAAGCAGGTGCTATGGCTCTTGGCCGTGTCTTTGACTTTGGTCCAGTATTCCGTGCTGAAAAATCAAAAACGCGCCGTCACTTGACTGAGTTCTGGATGATGGATGCAGAGTACTCATACTTGACACACGATGAGTCGCTTGACTTGCAAGAAGCTTATGTGAAAGCTCTTCTACAAGGTGTTCTTGATCGTGCGCCTCAAGCTTTGGAAACATTGGAACGTGATACAGAACTCTTGAAACGCTACATTGCAGAGCCATTCAAACGCATTACCTACGATCAAGCTATTGATCTCTTACAAGAGCATGAAAATGATGAAGACGCTGACTACGAGCATCTTGAGCATGGTGATGATTTTGGTTCACCGCATGAAACTTGGATTTCAAACCACTTTGGTGTGCCAACGTTTGTCATGAACTACCCAGCAGCCATTAAAGCCTTCTACATGAAACCAGTTCCTGGAAATCCAGAGCGCGTGCTTTGTGCAGACTTGCTTGCCCCAGAAGGCTATGGAGAAATCATCGGTGGGTCTATGCGTGAGGAAGACTACGATGCCCTTGTCGCTAAGATGGATGAACTTGGTATGGACCGTACAGAGTATGAATTTTACCTTGACCTTCGTAAATATGGTACGGTACCACACGGAGGATTTGGTATCGGTATCGAACGTATGGTAACCTTCGCAGCAGGAACAAAACACATCCGCGAAGCTATTCCATTCCCACGTATGTTGCACCGTATCAAACCGTAAAATTAAAAAATCAAAGTAAAAGGTCATATCGGCCTTTTATTTTTTGTCATGAAATTACCTAAAATACAGATTAATATATATATATATATATATATATAATTTCACATATTTTGTAGAAAAATGTAGACATTCTAATTGAAATAATGTTATAATGTAAGGTAGGAATTAAGTACCTAAGTGTAGCCATTTAACTTTGTCAATCAGGCTGGGAATGGGGGATTTTTGAAATACTTGGGTGTAATTCCGTAATTAGCATATATTTTAAAAAAGGAGAAACCATGTATTCAAGAATGGAAAAATATCACGGCAGAAGAGCTCAGCGCTTTTCTATTCGTAAGTATAGCTTTGGTGCTGCTAGTGTTCTATTGGGAACTGCTCTCTTATTAGGAGCAAATGCTGTCAAAGCTGATGAGACAAATGTTGCAACGGCAAAAGCAACAGAAGTTACAAATTCTGATAAACAGAAACCTGATTCAGCTATAACAACACCAGTTGTTGAGGAACTTCCAGAATTAAAGCTTGATGCTGTAAAAGCAGATGAAAAACCTGAAGTAAAAGACGACGCTAAAATTGAAGCAACACCTGTAGCAGAAAAAGAAGTTACTGATAAAGCAGAAAAAGAAGTTACTGATAAAGCAGAAAAAGAAAAATCTGATAAAGAGCAAGCTGCCAAAAAAGAAGTAGCTAAAGAAAAAACTGACAAAGAAACGGATGAAAAAGCTGCAACAGAAAAAGCACAAGATGATGTGAAGACAGTTCTTACTCAATTGACTTCAGAAGCAGAGGTTATGACATCTGTAGCTTCAAACTTCTCAGATAAAGAAGTCAAAGATGAAGCAGCTAAACAAAAATTATCAGCTGCAGTTGCTGCAGTGAAGCTTGAAGCAGCGAAGTCTAACGATTTGCTTTCATCTGATGCTTCTAAAGACCAGATGGTAGCTCAAGTGAATCGTCTTTCTGCCGCAATTGAAGCAGTTTATGCTGAAATGAAACGTGCGGGTCATGCAGGTAAAGTTGAAGCAAAATTGGCGGGGGAAGAAAGTAAGCCTCAAACATATACGGGTAAGGGGGTTATCAAAGAAGGTAAAGCTGTTGTAAATGTTCAAAATGCTTATATTACCATGAACGGCGAAAATACTAGACCTTTGTCATGGGGCTTAGAGGTATCATTTGATACTTCTAATGTAAAAGCAGGAGATACAACTACAATTGAGTTAAAGAATTTAGCAGCATTTGGGAATTCTTTTACAAAAGGTACAAAAATTACTGCAGCTGATGGAACTGAAATTGGTGTTGTTGAATCAGTGGCACAAAGCAATTCTACAGGTAATAAAGGTGGAACAAGTCCATATTGGGCACAACGTATGAAAGATGGAATGACCTATGAAGAGCGTTTGGCTGAAAAACCAGCTATTCCAAATGAAGTAGGGACTGTCACTTATAAAATCAAGTGGAATGATAAAGCAAAAAACTATGCAGTTACTACATATTCTGTTGAGTATCTGACAGGAACAGCTTATCAAGCCCCTCAAATTTCTAAAGATACGGATTATGTAGCATCTATCAAAGTTGATGGTCAAGTGGCTGTAGAACATACATATACTAATAAAGCTACTAAACCAAGTACTCAAAAACAATCTACTTCCGTTTCTTTGACACCAAATAGTGGTTTAAGATATAAAGGTTCGACTTTAGAAAAAATTGGGAATACACTTACAATTAATACGGATACAGATGTTCGATACAATAAAGGTAGTAAGTTTACAATAAAACTTCCTAATACGGACTTTAATTACTTCAGTGAAATCCCTGGAAGTAAAAATACTGCATCAACTACTACTAAAACAGATAGCATAACTTACAGACCCTCAGACCGTTTTGCTAATGTAAAAGCTAATGAGAATAATGTTTGGATTCTTAACGACGGGAGAGATACAGATTTCACATTAAAAGCAACTTTAAAATCACCAACAGAGTTAGAATTAGAAGTAATTGATGGGGCTATTCAAGAAGGTTCAACTATTTCTATGGCCCTTGATAAGTTAGGAATTGAAAGAAAGATAACTAATCGAACATTTACAGATGAATTTTCAAAGCTGAAGTATGATGATTTGGGGCGTGTTACAGACGGAAGCACAGTAGGTAATGATAAAACGTCTGGGACTCTTACTGTAACAGGTGGGACTGTACTAGATGGTCAAAAAGAAGATGTTACAACCAAGGTTACAAATGGATGGGTTGTTAATGCTTCTCCAAGTGGTTCAACAACAGTTGAAACCGGAGCTGTTACCCTAACATTGACCGATTTAGAAACTGGTAAAATACTTGGCTATATGCCTACTGAATATGATGGATTTGCTAAACTTAAAGAAGATGGCAGTCATGAAACAAAGAATATTTTAGGTAAAAAATATGATGTTTCAAGTCAAATTCCTGATGTTATTAAACCTGTTAATGGTATTGACTATATTTTAGCTGAAATACCTCCAAAAGGTCCGACAGGAACTATCAATGTTAGTGATAAGAGAATTAGTGAAATTTATACTCCTGAAGAAATTAAAGCGAATGGTTTGAACCCTAGTGCCTATGTTAACAATGTTATTTATTCATATGTTAAGAAGACTAAGGTTGAGGAAGTCAAACGTACAATTAAGTATGTGTATGCAGACGATGCTAAGGATCTTGCAGGGCAACAGGTATTTGAACCATCTAAACAAACAGTAAATTATACAGGTACTGTCAAATTGAATTCTGATGGTAAAGCTGTAGTTGATTCTAATGATAAGCCTGTTTACGTTAATTGGGTAGGGAACGGAGATACAAATCTTCCAGAAGTAACTGTGCCTCAAAAAGAAGGATACATTGCAAGTGTAGAAAAAGTTCCTGTACAGCCAACAACTGCAACAGATGAAGATTACGAATATGTAGTAACTTACTCACCAATCCAAAAAGCTAAAACAACATTTGTTTACCAAGACAAAGATGGTAATGTAAAAGAGGTTGAAGGAAATACACCGGTAACTGAAACAGGTAAAGGTGGAGACAAGCTTACAAAAGCAGATGAAATCGCTGCGAAAATCAAAGAAGCTCAAAATAAAGGATATGAATTAGTATCTAATACATACCCAACAGACGGAGTATTCGATAAAGATGTTAACACTGACCAAGAGTTCACAGTAACATTTAAAGAACGTGTTGTACCAGTTACACCAGATCAACCAAAAACACCAGGAACACCTGTTGATCCAAATAACCCAGACGGACCTAAATACCCAGCTGGCTTGGAAGAAAAAAATCTAAACAAAACAGTAACACGTACAATAACATACGTATACGAAGATGGCACTCCAGTATTAAACGAAGATGGCACTCCAAAAACAGTAACACAAGAAGCTAAATTCACACGTGAAGCGAAAGTTAATTTAGTTACAGGTGAAGTCACATACGGAGATTGGACTCCAGCTCAAGACTTAGCTGAAGTTAAATCACCAGTAGTTAAAGGATACTTAGCTGATAAAGCAAGTGTAGCAGTTGTAAACGTAACAGGTAATTCAGAAGATATCAAGGAAGTTGTAACCTACAAACCAATCGGTTCATGGATTCCAAACATCCCAGGTCAACCAACAGACCCAATCAAGTATCCAAATGATCCAACAGATCCAACAAAACCAGGACAACCAACTGAAGTAGTACCATATGTACCAGGCTACACACCTAAGGATAAAGATGGTAATCCGTTGAAACCAGTTGATCCAAACGATCCAACTAAAGGATATGAAGTACCAAGTCTTCCAACAGATCCAAGTCAAGATACACCAATCAACTACGTAAAAGATACTCAAAAAGCGAAGACGACTTTCGTAGATGAAAAAGGAAACCCAATTCCAGGTGTTGATGCTATTACTGAAGAAGGTGACTCAGATACACCACTTACAAAAGAAGCTGATGTAAAAGCGAAAATCAAAGAACTTGAAAACAAAGGTTATGAATTAGTTTCTAATACATACCCAGAAGGCGGTAAGTTCGATAAAGATAAAGACACTGATCAAGAGTTCAAAGTAACTCTTAAAGAACGTGTTGTACCAGTTACACCAGATCAACCAAAAACACCAGGAACTCCAGTTGATCCAAACAACCCAGATGGACCTAAATACCCAGCTGGTTTGGAAGAAAAAGATCTAAACAAAACTGTCACACGTACAATTACTTATGTCTACGAAGATGGCACTCCAGTATTAAACGAAGATGGCACTCCAAAAACAGTAACACAAGAAGCTAAATTCACACGTGAAGCGAAAGTTAATTTAGTTACAGGTGAAGTCACATACGGAGATTGGACTCCAGCTCAAGACTTAGCTGAAGTTAAATCACCAGTAGTTAAAGGATACTTAGCTGATAAAGCAAGTGTAGCAGTTGTAAACGTAACAGGTAATTCAGAAGATATCAAGGAAGTTGTAACCTACAAACCAATCGGTTCATGGATTCCAAACATCCCAGGTCAACCAACAGACCCAATCAAGTATCCAAATGATCCAACAGATCCAACAAAACCAGGACAACCAACTGAAGTAGTACCATATGTACCAGGCTACACACCTAAGGATAAAGATGGTAATCCGTTGAAACCAGTTGATCCAAACGATCCAACTAAAGGATATGAAGTACCAAGTCTTCCAACAGATCCAAGTCAAGATACACCAATCAACTACGTAAAAGATACTCAAAAAGCGAAGACGACTTTCGTAGATGAAAAAGGAAACCCAATTCCAGGTGTTGATGCTATTACTGAAGAAGGTGACTCAGATACACCACTTACAAAAGAAGCTGAAGTAAAAGCTAAGATCAAAGAACTTGAAAACAAAGGATATGAATTAGTATCTAATACATATCCAGAAGGTGGTAAGTTCGATAAAGATAAAGACACTGATCAAGAGTTCAAAGTAACTCTTAAGGAACGTGTTGTACCAGTTACGCCAGATCAACCAAAAACTCCAGGAACTCCAGTGGATCCAAACAACCCAGACGGACCTAAATACCCAGCTGGCTTGGAAGAAAAAGATCTAAACAAAACAGTAACACGTACAATTACATACGTATACGAAGATGGAACTCCAGTATTAAACGAAGACGGCACTCCAAAAACAGTAACACAAGAAGCTAAATTCACACGTGAAGCTAAGATCAACTTGGTAACAGGTGAAGTTACATACGGAGATTGGACTCCAGCTCAAGACTTAGCTGAAGTTAAATCACCAGTAGTTAAAGGATACTTAGCTGATAAAGCAACTGTACCAACTACAAAAGTAACTGCAGACTCAGAAGATACTACAGAAGTTGTAACATATAAACCATTAGGTTCATGGGTACCAAACATCCCAGGTCAACCAACAGACCCAATCAAGTATCCAAATGATCCAACAGATCCAACAAAACCAGGACAACCAACAGAAGTAGTACCATATGTGCCAGGATACACACCTAAGGATAAAGACGGTAATCCGTTGAAACCGGTAGATCCAAACGATCCAACTAAAGGATATGAAGTACCAAATGTTCCAACTAACCCAGGTGAGGATACACCAATCAACTACGTAGCGAACAAAGCTAACCTAGTAGTTAAATATGTAGATGAAAAAGGCAAAGACCTTCTTCCTGCAGAGACTACCGAAGGTAAAGTAGGTGATGAGTACGCCACAAGCGGAAAAGTTATCAAGGGTTATGTTCTTGTTCGTGTAGATGGAGAAGCGAAAGGTAAGATTGGTAAAGATGGTTCAACAGTAACTTATGTTTACAAACCACTAGGATCATGGGTGCCAAACATCCCAGGTCAACCAACAGACCCAATCAAGTATCCAAATGATCCAACAGATCCAACCAAACCAGGCAAGGATAAACCAGTTCTTCCATACGTTCCAGGCTACACACCTAAGGATAAAGATGGTAATCCGTTGAAACCAGTGGATCCAAACGATCCAACTAAAGGATATGAAGTACCAAATGTTCCAACTAACCCAGGTGAGGACACTCCAATCAATTATGTAGCGAACAAAGCTAACCTAGTAGTTAAATATGTAGATGAAAAAGGCAAAGACCTTCTTCCTGCAGAGACTACCGAAGGTAAAGTAGGCGATGAGTACGCTACAAGTGGAAAAGTTATCAAGGGTTATGTTCTTGTTCGTGTAGATGGGGAAGCGAAAGGTAAGATTGGTAAAGATGGTTCAACAGTAACTTATGTTTACAAACCACTTGGTTCATGGGTACCAAACATCCCAGGTCAACCAACAGACCCAATCAAGTATCCAAACGATCCAACAGATCCAACCAAACCAGGCAAGGATAAACCAGTTCTTCCGTACGTGCCAGGATACACACCTAAGGATAAAGATGGTAATCCGTTGAAACCAGTTGATCCAAACGATCCAACTAAAGGATATGAAGTGCCAAATGTTCCAACTAACCCAGGTGAGGACACTCCAATCAACTATGTAGCGAACAAAGCTAACCTAGTAGTTAAATATGTAGATGAAAAAGGTAAAGACCTTCTTCCAGCAGAGACTACAGAAGGTAAAGTAGGTGATGAGTACGCTACAAGTGGAAAAGTTATCAAGGGTTATGTTCTTGTTCGTGTAGATGGAGAAGCGAAAGGTAAGATTGGTAAAGATGGTTCAACAGTAACTTATGTTTACAAACCACTAGGATCATGGGTGCCAAACATCCCAGGTCAACCAACAGACCCAATCAAGTATCCAAACGATCCAACAGATCCAACAAAACCAGGCAAGGAAAAACCAGTTCTTCCATACGTTCCAGGATACACACCTAAGGATAAAGATGGTAATCCGTTGAAACCAGTGGATCCAAACGATCCAACTAAAGGATATGAAGTACCAAATGTTCCAACTAACCCAGGTGAGGACACTCCAATCAACTATGTTCCAAATCCTAGGGAAGTAGAAAAACCTGCTAAACCAGCTCAACCTTCTAAACAAGAAACACCTAAATATGTTGAAGGTCAAAAAGAGTTGCCTAACACAGGTACAGAAGCTAACGCTAGTCTTGCAGCGCTCGGACTTCTTGGAGCACTAGGTGGATTTGGACTTCTTGCTCGCAAGAAAAAAGAAGATTAAATCTAATTAGATTTTCTAATAAGAATAAGGAGTTGGATGGAATATCCGCTCCTTTTTCTTATAGTTTGAAACTATAAGATAGCCTAGGAAAGAAGTGTTAGAGGGGATTAGCAGTTTTTGGTATAATGGAAGATATTTGAAAGAAAAGAGAAGTGATATGACACAGATTATTGATGGGAAGGTTCTAGCAGCTAAGTTACAAGGACAGCTGGCTGAAAAGACTGAGAAATTAAAGGAAGAAACGGGGCTAGTACCTGGTTTGGTAGTGATTTTGGTAGGGAACAACCCTGCCAGCCAAGTCTACGTTCGTAACAAGGAGAGGTCAGCCCTTGCGGCTGGATTCCGTAGTGAAGTTGTGCGAGTTCCAGATACCATTACCCAAGAGGAATTGTTAGACTTGATTGCCAAATATAATCAAGATTCAGAATGGCACGGGATATTGGTCCAGTTACCTTTACCAAAACATATTGATGAAGAAGCGATTTTGTTGGCCATTGATCCTGAAAAGGACGTAGATGGTTTCCATCCCCTAAACATGGGGCGTCTTTGGTCTGGTCACCCAGTCATGATTCCTTCAACACCTGCAGGAATTATGGAAATGTTTCATGAATATGGAATTGATTTGGAAGGTAAACATGCGGTCGTCATCGGTCGTTCCAATATCGTTGGAAAACCTATGGCCCAGCTTCTTTTGGCAAAGAATGCGACAGTGACTTTGACCCACTCACGGACTCATCATCTTGCTAAGGTGGCTGCTAAAGCAGATATTCTCGTAGTAGCAATCGGCCGCGCCAAGTTTGTGACTGCTGACTTTGTCAAACCAGGTGCGGTAGTCATTGACGTTGGGATGAATCGCGATGAAAACGGAAAGCTCTGTGGGGATGTGGATTATGAGGCAGTTGCCCCACTTGCTAGCCATATTACGCCAGTTCCTGGAGGTGTCGGTCCTATGACCATTACCATGCTAATGGAGCAAACCTATCAGGCAGCACTTAGGACATTGGATATAAAATAGGAAAAAAGAAGGTAGAATAATGTTTTACCTTCTTTTTATGTAGTGTATGTAACTGAATGCAGTCTATAATGATATGAGTCCATAAACTATAAATTTAAAGTCTAAAACTGTTATTAATGCAATTAAATATGTATTGGAAAGTGCCTAGAACCCAAAGCTACTTTCATTGCACCTATTTCTTTTGAATGAACTTATCCTGTATACTATTTTATTAGGTTAAATTTATGGAAAATAATTGCAATTTTAGGTATGTTTTGATATATTTAATATATAAAATATATTATCGAACTTGGTACGTGTTTGTGTATTCAGAAGGAGGTCGTTTTTTAAAATAAAGTAAGCGCTTACTTTGTATCAAGAAAAAGAAATGAGGATTTTAATGAACAAAAGACTTTTTGATAAACGTTGTCATTATAGCATTCGTAAATTTGCAATAGGTGCGGCATCTGTAATGATTGGGGCTAGTATATTTGGCATTTCAGCTGTACAAGCTGAGGAAGTGGCTTTATCCAATACTCAAACAGAAGAAACAACTGTTCATCAACCTCAGCCTTTAGATAAGCTTCCTGATGATGTGGCAGCTGCTATCGCAAAGGCTGATGAGAATGGTGGGCGTGAGTTTGTAAAACCCAAAGCTGAGTCGACAGAAGATAAAGTGACTAAGGATACAGAAACTACTAGACCTGCTAACGATGGTAGTCATGAATTGGCTAGTCCTAAAGTGGAAACTCCAAATAAAGTAGAAGAAGGAACCAAGGCTGAGGACAAACAGAAATCTGAAGAGGCAAATCCAAAGCCTGTTGAATCTGCATCAACATCTGGAACAGAACTGAAAGAGGATTCTAAAAAAACTTCTGAAAAGGACCAAGTGAAAGCAGACACAGAGATCAAACCTTCTTCTGAAAAATCGCAAGCACTATCTGGAGAGTCAAACAAAGCTGAAGTTGAAAAGGAAAAACAACTATTATCGGATCGAAAACAAGATTTTAATAAAGATTGGTATTTTAAACTAAATGCCCAAGGAGATTTTTCAAAAAAAGATGTGGATGTTCATGATTGGTCTAAATTGAATCTTCCACATGATTGGAGCATTTATTTTGATTTCGACCATAAGTCTCCCGCGCGTAATGAAGGTGGCCAGTTAAATGGTGGAACAGCTTGGTATCGTAAGACTTTCACATTAAATGAAGCAGACAAGAATAAGGATGTTCGTATTAATTTTGATGGGGTTTACATGGATTCAAAGGTCTATGTAAATGGTAAATTTGTAGGACATTATCCAAGTGGCTATAATCATTTTTCATATGATATCACAGAATTTTTAAACAAGGATGGTAGTGAAAATTCAATTACTGTTCAAGTGACCAATAAGCAACCAAGTAGTCGTTGGTATTCAGGAAGTGGAATTTATCGTGATGTAACTCTTAGTTATCGTGATAAAGTCCATGTTGCCGAAAATGGTAATCATATCACTACTCCAAAACTTGCTGAGCAAAAAGAAGGGAATGTTGAAACACAGGTTCAAAGTAAGATTAAAAATACGGATAAGAAGGCTGCTAAAGTCTTTGTGGAACAACAAATCTTTACTAAGGAAGGCAAGGTTGTATCAGAATTAGTTCGCTCTGAAACGAAGAATTTAGCAGAAAATGAAGTTGCAGATTTCAGACAAACAATCCTAGTTAATAAACCAACTCTTTGGACGACAAAAAGTTATCATCCTCAACTGTATGTGCTGAAAACAAAGGTTTATAAAGAAGGTCAACTAGTTGATGTAACAGAAGATACATTTGGTTACCGTTATTTCAATTGGACTGCTAAGGATGGTTTCTCTCTGAATGGTGAACGCATGAAATTCCACGGAGTAAGTATTCACCATGATAATGGAGCTTTGGGTGCAGAAGAAAATTATAAGGCTACCTATCGTAAATTAAAACTCCTGAAAGATATGGGGGTTAACTCTATTCGAACAACCCACAATCCAGCTAGTCCTCAGTTGCTTGATGCTGCAGCTAGTTTAGGTCTTTTGGTGCAAGAGGAAGCTTTTGATACCTGGTATGGTGGTAAGAAAACATACGACTATGGACGGTTCTTTGATCAAGATGCAACACACCCAGAGGCTAAAAAGGGTGAGAAGTGGTCTGATTTTGATCTCAGAACAATGGTAGAACGGGATAAGAACAATCCGTCTATCGTAATGTGGTCTCTTGGAAATGAGGTAGAAGAGGCGAATGGTAGTCCTCGTTCTATCGAAACTGCTAAGCGTCTGAAGGCTATTATCAAGGCGATTGATACTGAACGTTATGTCACCATGGGTGAAAATAAATTTAGTCGTGCAGCGACAGGTGATTTCTTAAAAGTTGCAGAAATCATGGATGCTGTGGGTATGAACTATGGTGAACGTTTTTATGATGCGGTTCGTAGTGCGCATCCAGATTGGCTCATTTATGGTTCTGAAACCTCTTCAGCTACTAGAACGCGTGATTCTTATTACAATCCTGCTCAAATACTTGGACATGATAACCGTCCAAATCGTCACTATGAACAATCTGATTATGGTAATGACCGTGTTGGATGGGGAAGAACAGCTACTGAGTCATGGACTTTTGATCGTGATCGTGCTGGCTATGCTGGACAATTTATCTGGACAGGAATTGACTATATCGGTGAACCAACTCCATGGCATAACCAAGATAACACACCTGTGAAGAGCTCTTACTTTGGTATTATCGATACGGCTGGCTTACCGAAGAATGATTTTTACCTTTACCGTAGTGAATGGTATAGTGCTAAAGAAAAGCCAACTGTTCGAATTTTACCGCATTGGAACTGGACTGAAGAGACTCTTAAGGATCGCAAGATGCTGGTCGATGGAAAGGTTCCAGTTCGTACCTTCTCAAATGCTGCAAGTGTCGAATTGTTCTTAAATGGAGAGTCACTTGGTAAAAAGGAATTTACTAAGAAAAGGACAGAAGATGGACGTCCATATCATGAGGGGGCTAAACCAAGTGAATTGTATCTTGAGTGGCTTGTGAAATACCAACCAGGTACACTGACTGCGATTGCTAGAGATGAAAATGGTAACGAAATTGCGCGTGATAGTGTGACAACTGCAGGGGAACCAGCAAGAGTTCGTCTGACTAAAGAAGAGCATGTTATCACTGCAGATGGGAAAGACCTATCCTACATCCATTACGAAATTGTTGATGGCGAAGGGAATGTGGTTCCGACAGCGAATAATCTTGTTCATTTTAATCTTCATGGTCAGGGACAGATCGTTGGTGTGGATAATGGAGAACAAGCCAGTCGTGAACGCTATAAAGCTCAAGCAGATGGAACATGGCAAAGACGTGCTTTCAATGGTAAAGGGGTTGTTATTGTAAAATCGACTGAAAAAGAAGGTAAATTTACGCTTTATGCAGATTCTGCTGGTTTAACTTCTGACAGTGCAACGGTCACAACTGTTTCTGGTAAGAAAGAAAACCGTCACTTTGTATCCTATGCTCCTGTAAAGGCGACAACTGACGTGACTACAAATCCTGAATTGCCTCAAACAGTAACAGCTATTTATAGCGACGGTAGTGTTGAGGAAAAGACTGTAACATGGGATGTGCCAGCTGACTTGCTTACAAGCGCAGGTGAGAAGAAAGTATCTGGGCGTGTAGAAGGTTTGGAAACCAAAGCTGAGGCACTTGTAAAAGTGATTGCTTTAGATAGATGGTTACCAAAAGTTGCTACAGTACCAGTTGGTACAACTGCAGCTGATTTGGATAAAACAGTCACAGCTGTTCTGACAGATGGTAGTTTGATTGATACAGATGTTGTTTCTTGGACCTTGAAAGATCCTGCTGCTTTGACAAAAGAAGGTGGACGTACAGAGGCTACTGGTAAATTGGTAGATGATGGTCATGAAGTTTCGGCAACCTTTATCGCAAGCAGTAAGGAAACAACAAGTAGCATTACAGGACTTACTGTTGGGGATAAAGCTCTTGAGAACTTCGAGACTGGTAAGACTTATTATCGTGTATCTATTCCTTACACTGGAACAATTCCAAGTGTTGGAGCTCAGACTACTGGTTATCAAGTAACTGTTCAGCAAGCTTCTGCTGATAATGGTTATCAGGCTTCTGTCTTCTTGAGTGACCAAAAGGGTGACTTAGTTCAAACTTACTTAATTCAGTTTGTGAAGGAAGCTCCTGCCTTGAAACGTTTGGAAGTAGTTGTGGAAGGAAAAGAAACTGCTACTGAAGATCAGGTCTTAACTTATCGTGTCATTGGTAGCTATGAGGATGGTTCTCAAACAGAATTTTCAGCTTCAGATATTCACCTAGAAGCTAAATCATCTGATGGTGGGCATCTTGAGGTGAATGGACAGAACTTGTTGCTTTATACTAAGGGAAGAATGACTTTGACACCTCGAATCGATAATCAAACAGAGAAAACAGAATCTGTAACTACTGAAGTGGTGATTAAAGAAAATAAAGTCAGCAAGAAGATTGTGAAACTTCATCCTGTATCTATTTCTACAGATATTAATCAGCAACCGAATCTACCTAAAGAAGTTGGGGCAGAATTTGATAAGGGCTTGCCACGCAAAGTATCTGTAACTTGGGACAAGGTAGATGAAAAAGAATTGGGTCGCTATCATAGCTTTACCCTTAAAGGACATGTAGAAGGCACAGACATTGAAGCTCAAGCAACGGTGACAGTTGAAGGCTTACAAGTTGCAGAGGAAGTCAGCCTCACAGTACCTAAGGGTGAGACAGTTCAATTGCCAGCTAATGTTCGTGCTTACCATTCTAACGGAACAACTATCTACAAAGATGTAGTTTGGGATCAGGTTCCAGCCAACTTTAGTCAAACTGAAGGGGTCTATGAAATCAATGGTCATTTAGTGGGTAGTAATCTGACCACTAAAGCTCATGTTCGAGTATCTAGTCAAGTTGTTGCTGGAAATAATATCTCTAAACAATGGACAGGTTCGCAATTGCCAGCTGCCATTGTGTCCAATACAGGAGGAGATGATTCAGCCAATACCTTGAACGACTTGACTGTATCAAGAACGCCAACAGATGCTAAAAATAGATGGACTACTTGGAGAACAAATACTGATAATGACTGGGCTTCTATCTTATTTGGTAATTCAGGAGACTTGACGAAACGTTTTGTCAACAATTTGTCGGTTGATTTCTATACTGATGGAGCAATTGGTCTTCCAAAAGAATATGTAGTTGAATATTATGTAGGTAAAGAAATTCCAGATTTGCCAAGTGATGTCAGTCATGCGCAACGAGATACTAATCATCCATTTAATAATCCAGAAAATTGGAAAGCAGTTGAAAACTTACATGCTCCAAGTCAGCTATCTGCAACTCAAACAAATCACTTCACATTTGACAAGGTAGAAACCTATGCTGTTCGTATACGCATGAAGAAAGCAGATGGAACATCAGGTGTTGGTCTGACAGAGCTAACTGTCCTTGGAAACAAGGTCTTAAGCTCTACAAGTTCAGAGATTTCTATCAAGGTAGATGGCAAGGATCTTGAACACTTTAATCCATCTAAGACTGATTACTATATTCCTCAATCTAGCAAAGAAATCACTGCAACCGCTAGCAATAATGGTTTGGTTACTCTTGTTCCGGCAACAAGTCCAAAAGGTGCAACACGTCTCATCTTAAAAGCAGAAGATGGTACGGTATTGAAAGAATATCGCATCTTCCGTGATGACGAAAAAGAATCAACACAACCAGTAGCTGCAGAAAATAGTGCTAAAATCTTGAATGTTGGAGACAATCTTCAACTTCCTTCAGAGGTAAGTGTTTATTACCCAACTTCAACTACTTGGACTACAGCTAAACTTGCAGTGAAGTGGGATGCTATTCCTGAACATGCGACAGAGCATGAGGGAACATTTGAAATTACTGGTCATGTCATTGGTACAAATCTAACCACTAAAATGCAGGTGACAGTTGTTTCTAAAGGAAATCAAGTCATTTCAGAAAATCCAAGCAACAATGAAATGGATTCTAAAGCCTTTGCTTCGACAACGAACGATACACAAGCAGCTTCACATGATAGAATTTTCTATATCAATGATGGAAAATACAATGAAGATGGACGTTGGACAAACTGGTCTCGTACTCCGAAAAATGAAGAAACTTCTGTCGGACTACTCTTTAAGAAGGACGGTAAAATTGCCTCCCAATCTATTGGAAAAGTAGCCATTCAGTTCTTTAAAGATAGTGGAACAGATGCCCCAGAGAAAATGGTTCTAGAAAGATATATTGGTCCTGCCTTTACAGAACCAAGTACGATTTCTCGTTATGAAGAAAATGCTGATCATCCATTCAACAAGGCAGAAAATTGGGCACCAATTTCTTACAAAGCTTCTGGAGAATTAGTAGCTGGCAAACCAATCGAGTTTAACTTTGATCCGGTTCAAACAACATCTATTCGTGCTCGAATGACTCGTAAGGCTACTACTAATGGTCTAGCACTTGTAGAATTTACAGCCTACTCTGCAGGCAAGGGAGCAGAAGTCGAAACACCATCAGCGACTATTTCGATCGATGGAAAAGCATTGGAAAACTTTGATCCAAATGTGACAGAGTACACCCTAACAACAATGGGAACTAAACCAAAAGTCACTGCGATAACTAGTGGACATGGAGTAGTCACAATAGTGGATCATGGAAATACAAATCTTCCAACACTTGTTCGTCTTGTTTCCAAAGATGGAAATCTGGTGAAAGAATATCGTTTACACTTTAAGTCTACTTTCCAAACAACACCGACAGAAGGCGTTAAGAACTTAGTTGCAGAAGCTCCAAGCTTGGAAATTGAAAAGACTCCACTTCCGTTTAAAGAAGTTATTCGTGAAACCCCTGAGCTTGCTCAAGGTAAACGTCGTGTAGTTTCTGAAGGACAAGCTGGAGAAAAAGTTGACTATATTCAAGTATCAGGAACTAATAGAACTCTTGTTCATTCTGAACAAAGAAAAGCTCAAGATCGTATTATTGAGGTAGGAGTAAAACCATCTATTTCAAATAGTAAGAGTGAGGAACCTGCGCCAGTAAACGAAGTTCCAGAATTCAAAGGCAGTGCTAACTTTGTAGAAGCAGCAGTCAATGAAGTTCCAGAATTCAAAGGTGGTGCTAACTTTGTAGAAGCAGCAGTGAACGATGTTCCAGAATTCAAAGGTGGTGCTAACTTTGTAGAAGCAGCAGTGAACGATGTTCCAGAATACACAGGAATTCTAGCTACAGTAGGAGATCAAGCAGTACCAAGTGTTGAGAAACCTGAATTTAAGGGTGGTGTTAATGCTGTAATGGCTCTAGAACATAAACTTCCAGAGTACCGTGGTATTCTAGCTACAGTAGGTAATCAACCAGCACCGACAGTAGAAAAACCAGAGTTTAAACTAAGTTCGTTAGAAAAAGCTCAGACTCCAGAAGTACCAGTTCAAGTTGCCAAGGAAGACAAGAGATTGCCAGAAACTGGTGAAAAACAGTCAGAAACAGCTATTTTCTTGGCAGGTGTTACCTTGGCCTTATCAGCAGCTTTATTAACTGCAAAACGCAAAGAAGACTAGTCTATGCGCCTAATACCATTCTATTTGTATAGATTGGTAGAAGATAAAAAATGAATCGATAAATGAGTCGAATAGATGGAGAGGACCAATTAGGCCTCTCCGTCTTTACTAGTGAAAATGGAATCGTTTACTTTCGTGTTGGGACGAAAGGAGAGTAGGGGAGCTTTGTCCCCTCTTTTTCTATATGAACGAAGAGATTTATATTTAAGATGCAAGGTGGATAGACTTTATAGTATAATGAATAGAGAGGAAAAAACAATGAAAGTGATTGAGCAAGCATTATTAGAAAAAGTCATTATTGAACGTTCTCGTACCAGTCATAAAGGAGACTATGGCCGTTTGCTGTTGCTTGGTGGGACTTATCCTTATGGTGGTGCTATCATCATGGCTGCTTTGGCAGCTGTTAAAAGTGGAGCTGGTTTGGTGACCGTTGGAACAGATAGGGAAAATATCCCAGCTTTGCACAGTCATTTACCTGAGGCTATGGCCTTTTCTCTTCAAGACCAGCAACTGTTAAAAGAGCAGTTGGAGAAGGCAGAAGTGGTCTTAGTGGGACCTGGTTTACGAGACGATGCTTTTGGAGAAAATCTAGTCAAACAGGTCTTTGCTAATTTAAGCCAAAATCAAATTTTGATTGTAGACGGAGGGGCCTTAACCATCCTTGCTAGGACAAGTTTGTCGTTTCCATCTAACCAGCTTATCCTAACTCCCCACCAAAAAGAATGGGAAAAGCTATCTGGTATTGCTATTGAAAAGCAAAAGGAAGCTGCAACAGCTAGTGCCCTGACTTCCTTTCCTCAAGGAACAATTTTGGTAGAGAAAGGTCCAGCCACTCGTATTTGGCAAGTTGGCCAATCTGATTTTTACCAGTTACAGGTTGGTGGTCCCTATCAGGCTACTGGGGGAACGGGAGATACTCTGGCTGGGATGATCGCAGGATTTGTAGGCCAGTTTAAACAAGCCAGTCTCTACGAACGTGTGGCAGTGGCAACCCATCTTCATTCAGCCATAGCCCAAGAACTATCTCAAGAACATTATGTGGTCTTGCCGACGGGAATCAGCTCTTATCTGCCCAAAATAATGAAAAAAATATCTCAAAAAGGCACCTGATTGTTTCAGGCGCCTTTATAGTTTTAGAAAAATCCTTTAATCTTTCCAACGAGGCCATCTAGACCTTCAGAACCAGAAATCAACTGCTGAGCTTGAGAGAAGTATTCTCCAAGCTGTTCTTGATTTTCTGCAACAAATGTTTTTGCAGCTTCGAAATCTTTTGTTTCGATTAGCTCTTTTACTTGATTAAACAAATCTAATGGGTTCATCTTATGTCTCCATTTCTGTATAATACTATTCAAACATTTTATAAAAATTTTTTCAAGCAAAGAGATTTTTCTATCGAAGTTGAGGGGTGTCAAACAGGGCTTTTTTTGATATAATTTTTAATGATGAATTCGAGAACTAATCGGTATGTGGTTGTTGATTTAGAGGCCACTAGCACCGGAAGCAAGGCAAAAATTATTCAAGTGGGTATTGTGGTGATTGAAAATGGTGAAATCGTCGATCAGTATGGGACTGACATCAATCCTCATGAGCCCTTGGATTCTCATATAAAAGAATTGACAGGTTTGACTGATCAACGGTTGGCAGTTGCTCCAGAGTTTTCACAGGTAGCTGGAAGGATTTTTGAACTGGTCAAGGATGGTGTTTTTGTCGCGCACAATGTACAGTTTGATGCAAATCTTCTAGCAGAGTACCTATTCTTTGAAGGTTATGAATTGAGAACTCCACGAGTGGATACCGTTGAGTTAGCACAGGTTTTGTACCCTCAGTTTGAAAAGTACAATCTCGGCATTCTCTGTCAAGAGTTAGGGATTAAGTTAGACCACGCCCACACCGCTCTCTCTGATGCACAAGCAACAGCAGAGCTTTTGCTTTTTATGCGTCAAAAACTTTTTCAGTTACCAAAAGGACTTTTAGAAACATTGTTAAATCTTGCGGATAACCTCCTTTATGAAACTTATTTAGTGATTGAAGAAGTATATCAGCGCCAGTCTCCCCTTTCTTCTCATGATTTGATGGAACTCCATGGACTCTTTCTTAGAAAGCAAAGTCAGTCTTTAAAGCCACGTAAGCTATCTAAGGATTTTACTAAAAACATTACCTTATTAGACTTGGATGAACGTCCTCAGCAAGTTGAATTTGCAGAAAAAGTTGAGCAGTTATTAAAGGAACAGAAAACCGCGTTTATTCAAGCTCAAACGGGACTTGGAAAGACTTATGGTTACCTACTGCCAGCTTTGAGCATGGAAAGTGAAGGGGGCATCCTTGTTAGTGTTCCTACCAAAATCCTTCAAAATCAAATCATGCAAGAAGAAGGAAGTCGATTAAAAGATACTTTTCATATTGATATTCATAGTCTTAAGGGACCTCAAAATTATTTGAAACTCGATAATTTTTATAAAGTACTTCATAGGCCAGAGTCTAACCGCTTATTCACACGCTTTAAAATGCAAGTCTTGATTTGGTTAACAGAGACAGAAACAGGTGACTTAGATGAAATCGGGCAGCTGTATCGTTATCAACATTTTCTAGCTGAACTTGTACATGATGGAAAACTTTCAAAAAAAAGTTTATTTATTTCTGAGGACTTCTGGCAACGTAGCCAAGATAGGGCTAAATCGAGTCGCCTTTTGTTAACCAATCACGCTTATCTGGTAACACGTTTAGAGGACGATCCAGAGTTTGTCAACAATCGCTTGGTAATCATAGATGAAGCTCAAAAAATGCTGATTGCCCTTGAAAACCTCGCCCAAGAGTCTTATCTCCTCGAGGCTTTAGTAACACAAGTTCAAAAGTCCTTGGAAACAGAAAAAGATCTTATTCAGAGACGGTTGCTTGAGAGTATCGGTTTTGAATGTCGCTATTTGATAGATCAGTTTTACTCAGGGCTTAAGAATGACAAGTGGTTGGATTCTCTTGAAAACTTACGCCAGCATTTTTCTGAGTTAAATCTTCCCGAGTATAGAGATATGACGCGCTTTTTTACATCAGACCGTGAATTTTGGCTGGCAACAGCTGAGAAGTCTAGTAAGGATGTCTTAATCTGCTCAAGTAAAAAAGGCCGCTTTCTACTAGCAGATTTATTGCCAGAAGATTGCAGAGTGCTTGGCGTATCTGCCACTCTTGAAATCAGTAATAGAGTTTCTTTAGCGGATTTATTAGGATTTACGGAAGCTCCACTTATTACAGTTGAATCTTTACAACAGAAGCAACAAGAAATTTTATTAGTAAATGATTTTCCGTTAGTGACTGAACATTCTCCTTTAGATTATGCAGAAGAGGTTACATCAGTTATCCATTCCTTACAAGCCTTTCAAGAGCCGTTACTTGTTTTATTTACGTCTAAAGAATTACTGTTAGCAGTGTCAGATTTACTAGACCATCCTCATTTAGCCCAATATAAAAATGGGGAGCCCAGTCAGTTGAAGAAACGTTTTGAAAAAGGAGAGCGACAAATCTTACTTGGAACAGGAAGTTTCTGGGAGGGAGTGGATTTTTCTACCCATCCTTGCGTTATTCAAGTAATTCCTCGTTTGCCTTTTCAAAATCCCCAAGAACCTTTGACACGAAAATTAAATCATGAGTTGCGTCAGGAAGGGAAGAATCCTTTCTATGATTATCAGTTGCCAATGGCCATTATTCGTCTCAAACAGGCTTTGGGTAGAACAATTAGAAAAGAGGAACAAGCTTCCATTGCTGTGATACTGGATAGTCGAGTTGTTCATAAACGATATGGTAAACAGATTAGACAAGCTCTAGCTAATGAAAGAACTATCAGAGAGGTGAATAGAAAACAGATTACCTCTACTGTTATTGATTTCCTCCAAAACAACAAAAATAAAAAATCTAAGAAAGAGAAAAGGTGAATATATGAAACGTTCTTTCGACTCTAGAGTCGATTATAGTTTGCTCCTGCCAGTATTTTTCCTACTGGTTATCGGTGTGGTGGCTATTTATATAGCCGTTAGTCATGATTATCCAAACAATATTCTACCTATTTTAGGGCAGCAGGTCGCATGGATTGTCCTGGGGCTTGTGATTGGTTTTGTGGTCATGCTCTTCAATACTGAATTTCTTTGGAAGGTGACCCCCTTTCTGTATATTTTAGGCTTGGGACTTATGGTTTTGCCGATTGTCTTTTATAATCCAAGTTTAGTTGCATCAACGGGTGCTAAAAACTGGGTATCGGTAAATGGTGTTACCTTGTTCCAGCCGTCAGAATTTATGAAGATATCATACATCCTCATGCTGGCCCGTGTCATTGTCCAATTTACAAAGAAGCATAAGGAATGGAGACGTACAGTTCCGCTGGACTTCTTGTTGATTTTCTGGATGATTCTCTTTACCATTCCAGTCCTAGTTCTTTTGGCACTTCAAAGTGACTTGGGGACTGCCTTGGTTTTTGTGGCTATTTTCTCAGGAATCGTTTTATTATCAGGAGTTTCTTGGAAAATTATTATTCCAGTATTTGTGACTGCTGTAACAGGAATTGCTGGTTTTCTAGCCATCTTTATCAGTAAGGACGGTCGTGCTTTTCTTCATCAACTGGGAATGCCGACCTATCAAATCAACCGTATTTTGGCTTGGCTTAATCCATTTGACTTTGCCCAAACAACCACTTACCAGCAGGCTCAAGGGCAAATCGCGATTGGGAGTGGTGGCTTATTTGGTCAAGGGTTTAATGCTTCTAATCTGCTTATTCCAGTTCGAGAGTCGGATATGATTTTCACGGTCATTGCAGAAGATTTTGGCTTTATTGGCTCTGTTCTTGTTATTGCTCTTTATCTCATGCTGATTTACCGTATGTTGAAGATTACTCTTAAATCAAATAACCAGTTCTACACCTATATTTCCACAGGTTTGATTATGATGTTGCTCTTCCATATCTTTGAGAATATCGGTGCTGTTACTGGCTTGCTTCCCTTGACTGGGATTCCTTTGCCTTTCATTTCTCAAGGTGGATCGGCTATCATCAGTAACTTGATTGGTATTGGCTTGCTTTTATCGATGAGTTACCAGACCAATCTAGCTGAAGAAGAGAGCGGAAAAGTTCCATTCAAACGGAAAAAAGTTGTATTAAAACGAATCAAATAAGGAGAAAATCATGGTTAAAGTAGCAGTTATATTGGCTCAGGGCTTTGAAGAAATTGAAGCTTTGACAGTTGTAGATGTCTTACGTCGTGCTAATATCACTTGTGATATGGTTGGTTTTGAAGAGCAAGTGACGGGTTCGCATGCTATCCAAGTAAGAGCAGATCGTGTCTTTGATGGTAATTTATCAGACTATGATATGATTGTCCTTCCTGGTGGGATGCCTGGTTCTGCACATTTGCGCGATAATCAGGCCTTGATTCAAGAGTTGCAAAGTTTCGAGCAAGAAGGGAAGAAACTAGCAGCCATTTGTGCGGCACCAATTGCCCTCAATCAAGCAGGGCTATTGAAAAACAAGCAGTACACTTGTTATGACGGCGTTCAAGAGCAAATTCTTGATGGTCACTACGTCAAGGAAACAGTAGTGGTAGATGGTCAATTGACAACCAGTCGAGGCCCTTCAACAGCCCTTGCCTTTGCCTACGAGCTGGTAGAGCAATTAGGAGGAGATGCAGAGAGTCTACGAACAGGAATGCTTTATCGAGATGTATTTGGTAAAAATCAGTAAAACGGATCCATAATTTCTAGAGAGTGGTAAATGTTAAAAATATTATATCTCTAGCTATAGAGTTGTATTTTTGAGAAGATGATTCGTCATCTTCTTTTTATATTTCGGTGTTTTTACTTGCGTAAAAAAATGTTTTCTAGTATAATAGTTTATTGTGAGCGAACCTCACTTACCCCTTGCAAAGTCTTGGGGTCATTAGACCAAAAGGAGGAACATATCAATGGCTAAATACGAAATTCTTTATATCATTCGTCCAAACATTGAAGAAGAAGCTAAAAACGCTTTGGTAGCACGTTTTGACTCTATTTTGACTGACAACGGTGCAACTGTTGTTGAATCAAAATCTTGGGAAAAACGCCGTCTTGCATACGAAATCAAAGATTTCCGTGAAGGACTTTACCACATCGTTAACGTTGAAGCAAACGACGATGCAGCTCTTAAAGAGTTTGACCGTCTTTCAAAAATCAACGCTGACATTCTTCGTCACATGATCGTCAAAACTGACGCGTAAGAAGGTAAACTATGATTAACAATGTTGTACTTGTAGGGCGTATGACACGTGACGCTGAGTTGCGTTATACCCCATCAAATGTAGCAGTTGCGACTTTTACTCTTGCAGTAAACCGTACATTTAAGAGTCAAAATGGCGAACGTGAGACTGATTTTATCAATGTCGTTATGTGGCGCCAACAGGCTGAGAACCTTGCTAATTGGGCTAAAAAAGGCTCACTTATCGGGGTGACAGGTCGTATCCAGACTCGTAGTTACGATAACCAGCAAGGACAACGTGTCTACGTGACAGAGGTCGTGGCTGAGAATTTCCAAATGTTGGAAAGCCGTAGTGTGCGTGAGGGTCACACAGGTGGAGCTTATTCTGCACCGACTGCAAACTATTCAGCACCTACAAATTCAGTACCAGACTTTTCACGTGATGAAAATCCATTTGGAGCAACAAATCCATTGGATATTTCAGATGATGATTTACCATTCTAATGGACAACTAAAATTATAAAGGAGAAAAAACATGGCTCAACAACGTCGTGGCGGATTCAAACGCCGTAAAAAAGTTGATTACATCGCAGCAAACAAAATTGAATATGTTGATTACAAAGATACTGAGCTTCTTAGCCGTTTCGTTTCAGAACGTGGGAAAATCCTTCCTCGTCGTGTAACAGGAACTTCAGCTAAAAACCAACGTAAAGTAACAACAGCTATCAAACGCGCTCGCGTAATGGCTTTGATGCCTTTCGTAAACGAAGATTAAAAAAAGAGGTCCAGTGGACCTCTTTTTCACGACCCTTGAAATGAGAGAGCGAGTTTGGGTCCGGGTGGACCTCTTTTTCAGACCTGGGTGGGTCTTTTTTTCACGAGATAGTTTTTTTTGACCTTGGCGTGTTATAATGGCAATAGAAAGAGTAAAGGTGGGTAAGTCAAAGATGAATTGTACGATTAGAAATATGATTAAGTCTGATATTGAATCCTTATCTCATGGATTTATGAATCAAGGTTGGCCTGCTAGAGAAGAAATCTTAGCAAGCTATTTTTGGGAGCAAGCAAGTGGCGACATAGAAATCTTAGTTGCAGAGATTGATGGTGCTGTAGCGGGCTACGTTACTATTTTGCCCTTAGCTAAACATGGTCCTTTTGCAGAAGTCTATCCAGAATTATCAGATTTTAATGTGTTTGAGCCTTTTCGAAATCAAGGGATTGGGAATCAACTGCTAGAAGAAGCAGAAAAACGAGTCAAGGTTGTTTCGAGTAAGGTCACTCTTGGTGTAGGTTTGCACTTGGGGTATGGTCCTGCCCAGAGATTGTATATCAAACGAGGCTATATTCCAGATGGAACAGGTGTCTGGTATAGAAATAAACCGCTAGAAATGGGTGCAAGTTGTCAAAATGATGATGATTTAGTTTTATACTTATCCAAGGACTTACAATAAAACGGGAAACTTTTTGAAAATAGGGGATTTAGCTACTTTATGGTATAATGGAAAGAGTTAGATTGAAAGAGGTAGTGAGATGGATGCCAAATTAAGATACAAGGCAAAGAAAATCAAGATTGTCTTTTTTGATATTGATGATACATTGAGAAATTCCAAGACAGGTTTTATTCCAGCTTCAATCCCAACTGTTTTTAAGCAATTACGTGAGAAAGGAATCTTGACAGGTATTGCTTCTGGACGAGGGATTTTTGGTGTTGTGCCAGAGATTCGTGAACTCAATCCTGACTTTTTTGTAACCTTAAATGGGGCCTACATCGAAGATAAAAAAGGTCAGGTTATTTACCAACATCAGATCGAGAAGTCAGATGTTGAGGAGTATATCTCTTGGGCCAAGCAAGAGGGAATTGAGTATGGCTTGGTTGGGAGTCATGATGCCAAGTTGTCGACTCGCACCGATATGATTAGTGAAGCGATCAATCCAATTTACCCTGATTTGGATGTAGATCCTAATTTCCATGAAAAAGAAGATATCTATCAGATGTGGACTTTTGAAGATAAAGGTGATGACTTGCACTTGCCTGACAGTCTCTCTGCTAAACTTCGCATGGTTCGTTGGCATCAACATTCGTCTGATATCGTGCCGATTTCAGGCTCCAAAGCGACAGGTGTGGAAAAGGTTGTGGAACACCTTGGCTTGAAACCAGAGAATGTCATGGTCTTTGGAGATGGACTGAATGACTTGGAACTCTTTGATTATGCTGGGATCAGCGTTGCCATGGGAATTTCTCATGATAACATCAAAGAAAAAGCAGATTATATTACAAAAACATTAGAAGAAGATGGCATTTTTGATGCCTTAGAAGGATTTGGTATGGTAGAAAAAGAATTGAATTTCCCACAAGTAGACATTGAAACAGTAGAAGGTCCTATCGCGACTATTAAGACCAATCACGGAAACTTGCGTATTAAGCTCTTCCCTGAACATGCTCCTAAAACAGTGGCTAACTTTGTTGCACTTTCAAAAGATGGCTACTATGATGGTGTCATTTTCCACCGTATTATCAAGGACTTTATGATCCAAGGCGGAGACCCAACTGGAACTGGTATGGGTGGCGAGTCCATCTATGGCGAATCTTTTGAGGATGAGTTCTCAGAAGAACTTTATAACGTCCGTGGTGCCCTTTCTATGGCCAATGCTGGTCCAAATACCAACGGCAGCCAGTTCTTTATCGTGCAAAATCAACATTTGCCTTATTCTAAGAAAGAAATTGCTCGTGGTGGTTGGCCAGAACCGATTGCGGAAATCTATGCCAACCAAGGTGGAACTCCTCATCTAGACCGACGTCACACTGTATTTGGTCAGCTAGCTGATGAAGCTTCTTACGCTGTCTTGGATGCCATTGCTTCTGTTGAGACAGGGGCTATGGACAAGCCAGTTGAAGATATCGTGATTGAAACAATTGAAATCGAGGACTAAGATGAAAATCGGTGATAAGCTAAAGGGCCGTATTACAGGGATTCAGCCCTACGGTGCCTTTGTTGAGCTAGAAACGGGTGATACGGGGCTGATTCACATTTCAGAGATTCGGACAGGCTTTATTGAAAATATCCAAGAAGCTTTGAAAGTCGATGAAGAGGTTCAGGTTCAGGTAGTGGATTTAGATGAATTTACAGGGAAAGCTAGTCTTTCTATCCGCACTTTGGAGGAAGAAAAGCACCAGTTTCCGAGACGGAGACGCTTTTCAAGCGACCGTTTTAACTACGGCTTCGCGCCTCTCAAACGAATGATGCCAATTTGGACCAAGGAAGCTCTCCAACATTTGAAGAATCAGAAGCACTAGTTAGAAACCTCTATCTTTTGTAATGTTAATATGAATTTGCTATAATAGGACCATGGAAGAAGAACAATTATTAAAATCGGGGGAGCGCATTAACCAGCTCTTTTCGACAGATATCAAAATCATTCAAAATAGAGAGGTCTTTAGCTATTCGGTGGATAGTGTTCTCTTGTCACGTTTTCCACGTTTTCCTAAAAAGGGCTTGATAGTGGATTTTTGCGCTGGAAATGGAGCAGTTGGGCTATTTGCTAGCACTCGGACTCAGGCACAGATTTTGGCTGTTGAGATTCAGGAGCGTTTGGCAGATATGGCTGAGCGCTCTGTCCGTTTGAATGGTTTGGAAGAGCAGATGGAGGTCATCTGTGATGATTTGAAAAATATGCCTGCTTACATTCAGGGAAGTAAGGTAGATATGATTTTGTGTAATCCGCCCTATTTCAAGGTGGATCCTCATTCCAATCTGAACGAGAGTGAACATTATCTCTTGGCGCGACATGAAATCACGACTAATTTGCAGGAAATCTGTCGTAGTGCTCAGAGTATTCTCAAATCCAATGGGCGTTTGGCCATGGTTCATCGCCCTGATCGACTTCTGGATATTTTGGATACGTTACAACGACATAATCTAGCGCCTAAGCGTCTGCAATTTGTCTATCCAAAAAGAGAAAAGGAAGCCAATATGCTTTTGATTGAGGCCATCAAGGATGGTTCAACAAGCGGCTTTAAGGTCTTACCACCTCTCATTGTTCACAATGATGATGGCTCTTATACGCCGGAACTCGAAGAGATTTATTATGGATCATAAGGCTTATATGTATGTGCTGGAGTGCCGTGATGGATCCTACTATACAGGCTATACGACTGATGTAAGGAGACGCCTCGCTGTCCACAATAGTGGGAAGGGAGCCAAATATACACGAGCACGCTTGCCAGTCAAACTCATCTATGCTCAAGGTTTTGCCAGTAAGGAAGAAGCCATGTCGGCAGAAGCCCTTCTCAAGCGTAAGAAGAGGCCACAGAAGGAAAGATTTTTATCTGAAAATCAAGATAGAAATTTACTCAGTTATTTTGAAGAATCGTGAGGAGTCCTTTGACTCCTCTTACTTTTGTCAAAAAGCGAAAAAAATGCTACAATAAAGAGAATAAACAAAATGAGGTATAATCATGTCTAAGATTCTAGTATTTGGTCACCAAAATCCAGACTCAGATGCCATCGGGTCATCTGTAGCCTTTGCCTACCTTGCAAAAGAAGCTTATGGTTTGGATACGGAAGCTGTTGCCCTTGGAACTCCAAATGAAGAAACAGCCTTTGTCTTGAACTATTTTGGTGTGGAAGCACCGCGTGTTATCACTTCTGCTAAAGCAGAAGGTGCAGAGCAAGTTATCCTGACTGACCACAATGAATTCCAACAATCTGTATCAGATATCGCTGAAGTAGAAGTTTATGGTGTTGTGGACCACCATCGTGTGGCTAACTTTGAAACTGCAAGCCCACTTTACATGCGTTTGGAGCCAGTTGGATCAGCGTCTTCAATCGTTTACCGTATGTTCAAAGAACATGGTGTAGCTGTGCCTAAAGAGATTGCTGGTTTGATGCTTTCAGGTTTGATTTCAGATACCCTTCTTTTGAAATCACCAACAACACACCCAACAGATACAGTCATTGCTCCTGAATTGGCTGAATTGGCTGGTGTCAACTTGGAAGAATATGGTTTAGCTATGTTGAAAGCTGGTACAAACTTGGCTAGCAAATCTGCTGACGAATTGATTGACATCGATGCTAAAACTTTTGAATTGAACGGAAATAATGTCCGTGTTGCTCAAGTAAACACAGTTGACATCGCTGAAGTATTGGAACGCCAAGCAGAAATTGAAGCTGCAATGCAAGCTGCTAACGCAGCAAACGGCTACTCTGACTTTGTTTTGATGATTACAGATATTGTCAACTCAAACTCAGAAATCTTGGCTCTTGGTGCTAACATGGACAAGGTTGAAGCAGCTTTCAACTTCAAACTTGAAAACAATCATGCCTTCCTTGCTGGTGCTGTTTCACGTAAGAAACAAGTGGTACCTCAATTGACTGAAAGCTTTAATGCTTAAGGTTTTGAGTATTAATTCAAATTAGGAAAGGCTAGTTTGCCTTATATCGAAAGGAGTTTCGGCTCCTTTTTTTCTAGGAGTGAAGTATGTTAGAAAATGGCGATTTGATTTTTGTGAGAGATGAGTCAGATATGGGACAGGCCATCCAGACTTCCACAGGCAACTATAACCATGTTGCCATTTGTTTGGATGGGATGATTTACCACGCTAGTGGAGAATTTGGTGTGGTCTGTCAAGAACCAGCAGAATTCTTTGAGTCCAATCACTTGTACGACCTCTATGTTTACCCAGAAATGGATATCCAGTCTGTGAAGGAAAAAGCTTGCAAACATCTAGGAGCACCCTACAATGCTTCTTTCTATCCAGATGGAGAAGGTTTTTACTGTTCCCAGTACATGGCAGAAATTCTCCCCATTTTTGCAACCATACCTATGAAATTTGGAGATGGGGAGCAGGAGATTAGTGATTTTTGGAGAGAGTATTACAGAGAACTAGGTCTGCCTGTTCCTTTGAACCAGCCGGGGACCAATCCCAGTCAGTTGGCAGCATCGCCTCTGTTAGAATGTAAAGAAAGGAATCTTCATGATTCAGATTTTTAATCCATCTCGTTTGACGAGACAGCCGTTTTTTGGAGAATTGATCCGCTATCTGGACCAGCATGATGATGTAATTCTACGGGAAATTAAGGCTCAATTTCCAGATATAGCAGTTGATAAACTCATGGAAGAGTATATAAAGGCAGGCTTGATTCTACGGGAAAATAAGCGCTATTACCTCAATCTCCCTATGCTTGAGTCACTAGATAATCTAGAACTGGATCAAGAGATTTTTGTTAAAGAAGATAGTCCGGTCTATCAAGCCTTGTTAGAGCAGAGTTTTGAGACGGAATTACGAAATCAAACTAATGCAGCTATTTTAGTTGAAAAGACGGACTTTGCGAGAACAAAAATGACACTGTCCAATTATTTCTACAAGGTCAAACATCAGTATCCTTTGACAGAAAAACAGCAGGTACTCTATGCTATTTTGGGAGATGTCAATCCTGAGTATGCTCTCAAATATATGACGACTTTTTTGCTAAAATTTCTCAAAAAAGATCAACTGATGCAGAAACGACGTGATATCTTTGTGGATAGTTTGGTTGTCCTAGACTATATTGTCCAAAATGAAGAGGGGAAGTATGAGTTGACCGTCGATTTTGACAAGGAGAGATTAACTTTCTACTTAGCTTGAAATTTTGTTTCTGAGCACATTGTTTGACTTTCCTTAGTATTCGGTATAAACTATATGTAACCGGTAACACATATCGGAATAAAACTAAAGGAGACAATCATATGTCACTTGAAAACAAATTGGAACAAGCAACAGGCGCTATCAAAGAAGGATTTGGTAAAGTTACTGGAGATGGTAAGACTGAAGCAGAAGGCGCTGTAGAAAAGACAGTTGCTAAGGCAAAAGAAGTAGTTGAAGATGCTAAAGATGCTGTAGAAGGTGCCGTTGAAGGTTTGAAAAACGCTTTTAAATAAAAATAGAAAAAATCAAGGGTTTCATTTCCCTTGATTTTTTACTATCTTATAAATAATTTTCTGCGACTGCTGCATCTCCTGGATAGGCTTCTTTCTTTCCCTGAACGATTTGGTAGCAATCGGCTCCTTTACCAGCGATAATCACAGCATCTAATTCTTGACTTGTGATAGCCATCGCTGCCTTGATGGCTTCTTGGCGATCCGCAATCTTTTTAACAGGATGATTGATGTAGCTACTAATTTCATCCGCAATGGCCATTGGATCTTCATAGTTGGGGTCATCAGCAGTCAGAAAGACTTGAATCTCAGGGTGTTGGTTCAGGAGGAGGCCAAAGTCCTTACGACGGCTTTCTCCCTTGTTTCCTGTCGAACCAAGAACCAGTGCAATTTTTCCAGTTTGATGAGTTTCTACAACATTGATTAGTTTTTTGAGACTATCACCATTGTGGGCATAGTCGATGAAAACCTTGGCTCCATTTTTCTGAGTGAGGACTTCCATACGACCAGGAACACGGGTTGCAGCGATTCCTTTTTTGATGTCCTTAAGACTAGCTCCGAGACGGAGGCAAGCAAGTCCGGCAGCAACGGCATTTTCTTGGTTGAAGTGTCCAATTAGTTGGATATCATAATCTCCAGCGAGTTTACCCGTAGCTGAAAAACTAAAGGCTTTGGAATTCTCGATTTGGTTTTCAGACTGGCTACCATAGAAATCATGGTCTTGATCTGCCACTTGTTCTTTCAAGACAGAAAAGTGGTCCATGTCACTGTTAATGATAACTGCTCGGCTATTTTCCATCAAGAGACGTTTGTGGTAGAAGTAGTCTTCAAAGCTAGGGTGTTCAATCGGGCCGATATGGTCGGGGCTGATATTGAGGAAAACTCCCACATCAAAGGTTAGACCATAGACACGTTTGACCAGATAGGCCTGACTGGAGACCTCCATGATGAGGTGAGTACGGTCATTTTGCACAGCTTGATTCATCATGTCAAAGAGGTCAATACTCTCAGGGGTTGTCAATGCAGACTTAAAGAAAGTCTTGCCATCTAGAGTTGTATTCATGGTCGAGAGCATAGCAGGTCGATGCCCTTGAGATAAAATGTTATAGGCGAAGTAGGCTGCTGTTGTTTTACCCTTAGTACCAGTAAAGGCAAGGAGTTTGAGTTTTTTCTGTGGATTGCCATAAAATTCCATAGCTACCAAACTCATGGCTTTCTTGATATCACTGACGATGATAGCAGGAATACCAACCTCATAGTCTTTTTCAGCCACATACCAACCGAGGCCTTGAGAGATGGCAGAAATCAGAAATTCCTTCTTAAAGGCAGCACCTTTAACGAAAAAGAGGCTCTTCTCTTTGGCTTTGCGGCTATCATAGCAGATGGTGTCAAATACGACATGGCTGTAGTTGTAGTGATAATGTCCTTGGTCGATAATCTCACGGAAGAGACCATCTTTCTTTAAAATATCTAATACGGTTTCAATCTTAATCATACTTTCTATTGTAAACCGAAAGTCGTAAATTTACAAGTGACAAGGAAAAGTTTATAATGGAAGATGAGGAATTTTTCCTAGTGATTAAAATTAAACGAGGAATCTATGTCTAACGAAAACAATCACCAGCAGGCCCAGATGTTACGGGGGACTGCTTGGCTAACGGCTAGTAACTTTATCAGTCGTCTACTCGGTGCCATTTATATCATCCCTTGGTATATATGGATGGGGTCTTATGCGGCTACAGCAAATGGTCTCTTTACCATGGGCTACAATATCTATGCCTGGTTCTTGCTGGTTTCAACAGCGGGTATTCCAGTTGCGGTGGCCAAGCAAGTGGCCAAGTACAATACCATGCGAGAAGAAGAGCATAGCTTTGCCCTGATTCGGAGCTTTTTAGGATTTATGACAGGACTAGGTCTTGTTTTTGCACTAGTCTTGTATGTCTTTGCTCCTTGGCTAGCAGACTTATCTGGCGTGGGCAAAGACTTAATCCCAATCATGCAGAGCTTGGCTTGGGCGGTCTTGATTTTCCCATCTATGAGTGTGATTCGAGGTTTCTTCCAAGGGATGAATAACCTGAAACCTTATGCCATGAGCCAAATCGCTGAGCAGGTCATTCGTGTTATCTGGATGCTCTTAGCTACCTTTATGATTATGAAAATGGGCTCAGGAGATTATCTAGCAGCGGTTACCCAATCCACCTTTGCTGCCTTTGTCGGCATGGTAGCTAGTTTTGCAGTTTTGATCTATTTCCTTGCTAAAGAAGGATTACTTAAAAGAGTCCTTGAAACAGGAGATAAGATAAACAGCAAGCGTCTTTTGGTCGACACCATTAAGGAAGCCATTCCTTTTATCCTGACAGGGTCTGCTATCCAGCTTTTCCAGATTTTGGACCAGATGACCTTTATCAATAGTATGAGCTGGTTTACCAACTATAGTAATGAAGACTTGGTTGTCATGTTTTCTTATTTCTCTGCCAATCCTAATAAAATCACTATGATTTTGATTTCTGTTGGGGTTTCGATTGGGAGTGTCGGTTTGCCACTTTTGACTGAAAACTATGTGAAAGGTGATTTGAGGTCTGCCTCTAAATTGATTCAAGATAATCTAACGATGCTTCTATTGTTTCTTTTTCCTGCAACTGTGGGAGTGGTCATGGTCGGTGAACCTATTTATACCATATTTTACGGGAAGCCAGATGGTTTGGCATTAGGTTTGTTTATCTTTGCAGTCTTGCAGTCAACCATTTTGGGTGTATATATGGTTTTGTCACCAATGCTTCAGGCTATGTTCCATAATCGTAAAGCAATCCGTTACTTTTTCTATGGTTCGGTTGCTAAGCTAGTCTTGCAATTACCAACAATTTATCTTTTTCACAGTTATGGTCCTTTGATTTCAACATCAATCGCTCTTATCATCCCTATTCTATTCATTTATCGTGAACTATGTAGGGTAACAGGAATGAGAGGTAATGTGGTATTTAGGAGAACGATTTTAATCAGTTTGTTGACTTTTGTTATGTTCATCGGTGTAGGTGCTATCCAGTGGATACTGGGATTTGTCTTCCAACCAAGTGGGCGTTTGTGGAGTTTTCTATATGTAACTCTTGTCGGTGCCATGGGTGGAGGAGTTTATGGAATTATGAGCCTCCGTACCCGTTTATTGGATAAGGTTATTGGAAAAGCTCAAGCAGATCGCTTACGAATCAAATTAAAGTTAACTTAAAAAATATTTATAAATAAAAGGGATAAATTGAACATTTCTATCATAAAATGTTCAATTTATTCTCTTTTTTATTAATTTGTAGAATAATAGCTAAAGTTTGTAGATGGTAATTTAATTTTTCTTAAATTTTACTTAAAAATCTATTGACTAAATAAAACTCAAGTTGTATAATAAGACAAATATTTAAATCAGGAGGTTCTGAAGATGAAAAAGTCTAAAGCCAAGTATGCAACGCTTGCAGGTGTCGTATTAAGTGCAGGTATTTTATTAAGCGCGTGTGGAAATTCCAGCACAGCGTCAAAAACATATAACTATGTTTATGTTAGTGATCCGTCTAGTTTGAATTATCTAGCAGAAAACCGTGCAACAACTAATGATATCGTGGTTAATTTGGTAGATGGGCTCATGGAAAATGACCAGTATGGGAACTATATTCCATCCTTGGCAGAGGATTGGAGTGTTTCTAAGGACGGTTTGACCTATACCTACAAACTGCGTAAAGATGCTAAATGGTATACTGCAGATGGAGATGAATATGCTCCTGTAACTGCCCAAGATTTTGTAACTGGTTTGAAATATGCAGCTGATAAAAAATCAGAAGCCTTGTACTTAGTACAAGAATCCGTCGCTGGTTTGGATGACTATATCACTGGTAAAACAACAGACTTTTCAACTGTCGGAGTCAAGGCTCTTGATGACCAAACGGTTCAATATACCTTGACACGACCAGAATCTTACTGGAACTCAAAAACAACGTCAACTATTCTCTTCCCTGTCAATGCAGATTTCTTGAAATCAAAAGGGGATGATTTTGGGAAGGTAGACCCATCTAGCATTTTGTACAATGGACCTTTCTTGATGAAATCCTTTGTTTCAAAATCTGTCATCGAATTCAAGAAAAATCCTAACTACTGGGATGCTAAAAATGTCTTTGTAGATGATGTGAAATTGGCCTATTATGATGGTAGTGACCAAGATGCACTGGCTCGTAACTTTGTAGAAGGTGCTTATAGCTATGCTCGTCTTTATCCAAATAGTTCAAGTTTTGAAGGAATTAAAGAAAAGAATAAGGACAATATCATCTATAGCTTGCAAGATGCTACTTCTTACTTCTTAAACTTTAACCTAGATAGAAAATCTTATAAATTCACTTCAAAAACAAGTGATGCTGAGAAGAAATCGACTCAAGAAGCGGTTCTTAACAAAAACTTCCGTCAAGCCATCAACTTTGCATATGATCGTACAGCTTACGGGGCTCAATCTCAAGGAGAAGATGGTGCAACTAAGATTTTGCGTAACTTGGTTGTTCCTCCAAACTTTGTAAGTATCAACGGAAAAGACTTTGGTGAAGTAGTAGCCTCTAAGATGGTCAATTATGGTAAGGAATGGCAAGGAATCAACTTTGCGGATGCCCAAGATCCATACTACAATGCTGAAAAAGCCAAAGCCAAATTTGCTGAAGCTAAGAAAGAACTCCAAGCCAAAGGAGTTCAATTCCCTATCCACCTGGACATGACAGTTGACCAAGCTGCTAAAAAGGGTGTCCAAGAGGCAAACTCTATGAAGCAATCTATTGAGGCAGCTTTAGGTGCAGAAAATGTCGTAATTGATATTCAACAACTCACTACTGAAGATTATGATAATACAAGCTATTTGGCTCAGACAGCAGCTCAGAAGGATTATGATCTTTACAACGGTGGTTGGGGTCCTGATTACCAAGATCCTTCAACCTATCTTGATGTCTTTAATGTTAATTCTGGTGGTCTGATGCAAAATCTAGGTTTAGAGCCAGGTGAAGCCAATGACAAGGCCAAGGCTGTTGGACTAGATGTCTACACTCAAATGTTGGAAGAAGCCAATAAGGAACAAGATCTTGCAAAACGCTATGAAAAGTATGCTGATATCCAAGCGTGGTTGGTAGATAGCGCTTTAGCAATTCCAAATGTGTCTAAGGGTGGAACACCAGTATTGAGAAAGACAGTTCCTTTCTCAGAACCATATTCATTAGCTGGTAATAAAGGTATTGAATCATATAAATACCTCAAAGTACAAGATAAGACAGTCACAAAAGAAGAATATGAAAAAGCCAAAGAAAAATGGCTGAAAGAAAAAGAAGAATCCAATAAAAAAGCCCAAGAAGAATTGGCAAAACACGTCAAATAAGGATTTTTCAAGAAAAACGATGGTTTCGAAAGAAGCTGTCGTTTTTTATATAGTTTGAAACTATAACTAGCTCTTGAAAAGAAGAAAATGAGTTGATGAAAATAAGTGGTACAATAGTTACTATAGATTTGGAGGTATTGTATGAGCAAGGAATTACACATTAACACAATTTTGGCCCAGGCGGGTATCAAGTCAGATGAAGCGACAGGAGCTTTGGTGACACCGATTCATTTTTCGACGACTTATCAGCACCCAGAGTTTGGTCAGTCTACTGGATTTGACTATACGCGCACCAAAAACCCAACTCGCAGTAAGGCGGAAGAAGTCTTGGCGGCTATTGAGTCCGCAGACTATGCCCTAGCGACTAGCTCAGGGATGTCAGCTATTGTACTGGCCTTTAGTGTCTTCCCAGTAGGAAGTAAGGTCTTGGCTGTCCGTGACCTTTACGGTGGTTCTTTCCGCTGGTTCAACCAAGTGGAGCAGGAAGGCCGTTTCCATTTTACCTATGCCAATACAGAAGAAGAGTTGATTGCCGAGTTAGAAAAGGACGTGGATGTTCTCTATATCGAAACCCCAACCAATCCCTTGATGTTGGAATTTGATATCGAAAAACTAGCCAAATTGGCTCATGCTAAGGGTGCCAAAGTGGTGGTAGACAATACCTTCTACAGCCCTATCTACCAACGTCCGATTGAAGATGGAGCAGATATCGTTCTCCATTCAGCAACCAAGTATCTAGCAGGTCACAATGATGTCTTGGCTGGAGTGGTTGTGACCAGTAGTTTAGAACTATACGAGAAACTCTTTTACAATCTCAATACGACAGGGGCAGTCTTGTCTCCGTTTGATAGTTATCAATTGATTCGTGGTCTCAAGACCTTGTCTCTTCGTATGGAGCGCTCAACAGCCAATGCCCAAGAAGTGGTTGCCTTTTTGAAGGACTCTCCAGCAGTCAAGGAAGTTCTCTACACTGGGCGTGGAGGTATGATTTCCTTTAAAGTAGCGGATGAAACACGCATTCCGCATATCTTGAACAGCCTAAAAGTCTTCTCCTTTGCGGAAAGTTTAGGTGGGGTGGAAAGTCTCATTACTTATCCAACGACTCAAACCCACGCTGATATTCCAGCAGAAGTACGCCATTCTTATGGTTTGACAGATGACCTCTTGCGCTTGTCAATTGGGATTGAAGATGCTAGAGATTTGATTGCAGATTTGCGCCAAGCATTAGAAGGATAAGACAAAGATGGGAAAATATGATTTTACAAGCCTGCCCAATCGTTTAGGGCACCATACTTATAAATGGAAAGAAGCAGAAATGGATAGTGAAGTCCTACCAGCTTGGATAGCGGATATGGACTTTGTAGTCTTGCCTGAAATCCGCCAAGCTGTGCAAACTTACGCTGATCAACTGGTTTATGGCTATACCTATGCCAGTGAAGAGTTAATTAAGGAAGTTCAAAAGTGGGAAGCCACACAACACGGTTACCACTTTGACAAAGAGGCTCTTGTCTTTATCGAGGGTGTGGTTCCAGCTATCTCAACAGCTATTCAAGCTTTCACAAAAGAAGGCGAAGCGGTTCTGATTAACACACCTGTCTACCCACCTTTTGCTCGCAGTGTCAAGTTGAATAATCGTAGATTGATTACCAATTCTTTAGTGGAAAAGGATGGTCTGTTTGAGATTGACTTTGATCAACTTGAAAAGGATTTGGTGGAAGAAGAGGTCAAACTCTATATTCTTTGCAACCCTCACAATCCTGGTGGACGTGTGTGGGAAAAAGAAGTCTTGGAGAAGATTGGCCAACTCTGCCAGAAACATGGTGTTTTATTAGTTTCGGACGAGATTCACCAAGATTTGGCCCTTTTTGGTCACAGACACCATTCTTTCAATACCATTAATCCTGCCTTCAAAGATTTTGCGATTGTCTTGAGTAGTGCCACTAAAACCTTTAATATTGCAGGAACAAAAAATTCCTATGCAATCATTGAAAATCCTAAGTTGAGACTGGCTTACCAGAAACGCCAGTTGGCCAATAATCAGCATGAAATTTCAGGCTTGGGTTATTTGGCGACAGAAGCTGCCTATAGATATGGGAAGGATTGGCTAGAGGAACTCAAGCAAGTCTTTGAAGACCACATCAATTATGTGGTGGATTTATTTGGTAAAGAGACTAAAATCAAGGTTATGAAACCGCAAGGAACCTACTTGATTTGGCTTGATTTTTCAGCCTATGACCTGACTGATGAAAGATTGCAAGAGCTGTTGAGAAATGAAGCTAAGGTTATCCTTAACCGTGGTTTGGATTTTGGAGAGGAAGGAAGTCTTCATGCCCGCCTCAATGTAGCCATGCCTAAAACTCTGTTGCAAGAAGTTTGTCAGCGGATTGTGGCGACTTTTGCCAAACTTTAATAATCCAGCCTTCTAGGAGAAAAGTCTTCCTAGGAGGCTATTTTCATAGAGGAAAATATGGTATAATAAAAAGATAAGGTAAAGGTAGAAATATGGCTAAATTGATTCCGGGGAAAGTCCGTATCGAAGGCGTTGCCCTTTATGAAACTGGTAAAGTTGACATCATCAAGGAAAAGAACAATCGGCTCTACGCTCGCGTTGCAGAGGAAGAACTGCGCTATAGTTTAGAGGATGATTTGGTTTTTTGTGCCTGCGATTTTTTCCAAAAGAGGGGCTACTGTGTGCACTTGGCGGCGCTGGAGCATTTTCTGAAAAATGATGAGAGTGGTCAGGAAATTTTGCAAAGTCTGGAAGATGGTCATGAAGAAAAAGAGGCCGTTGAAACCAAGGTAACCTTGGGTGGCAAATTTTTGGACCGAATCTTGCCTCCAAAAGCAGAACGTGCCTATGAATTATCGGCTGTGGGGCAAGTGGAAGCAGGAACCAATCATATCTTGTGGACCCTTAGAATCGGGCAAATCAATAGCCAAAAATACTATGTCATTCGGGACATTCCACTCTTTTTAAGGGTTGTCGAGCAGAGAAAACCTTATATGATTGGTAAAACTTATGAGGAGTCTCTGTCTTTGGAAGCCTTTGATGAAACCAGCCAAGAGCTTCTGACTTTCTTGCGGGGACTAGTGGAGGAAGGACTGACTCCAGACCTCTTTTTCCAAAATCAAGGCCGACACCTTTTTTTCCCTCTGACCTTTTTTGAGCAGGGTGTGAATTTACTGATGACTCTGCCCCATTTTCAATTTGACCATCAAGTGGATAGCTACCAAACACTGCTCTTTCAGGATATGAATGCGGATGCCAATCTATTTGCCTTTACAGTAACAGAATACTCTGACTATTTTGAAATGGAAATCAGCGAGAGCCCTAGGGTCAATGTCTTTTATCAGGGAGCTGTGCTATTCCATAAAGGACAGGTTTATTTTCTAACAGACCAGCAGATGCGTCTTCTCAAGGAAATCAAAGCGCTGTCTGTGGATCAACATGGAAAGAAATATCTGCAATTTGATAGCAGTGACCGCGATAAATTGGCTTCTTGTTTAACTCTTTTTAGCCAGATGGGCACTATTTCAGCTCCAGAACGCTTACAAATCAAAACTTTTGCTCCCTATTTTTACTTTGACAGGGAAGAGGATAACCGGATTCGTCTAGAAATTCAGTTTGATTATGGAGACAGCCAGGTCTCTAGCCGACAAGAGCTGGAAGAATTGCCATTTTCGAGTGATGCTAACTTAGAAGAAAAAATTTTCCAAGTTTGTCTGGCTGCGGGCTTTGAAGCAGATTTTCAATCTTGGCGTCAGGCCTTAAAAGCGGAGTCTGTCTATCATTTCTTCCATGAAATCATTCCAATATTTGAAAAACTCGGGCATGTTGACCTATCAGACAAGCTAGAAGAACTTTATAGCCTAGCGAGTCCTCAAGTGCAGATTGCTTCTAAGGGAGGTCTCTTGGAAATCCAGTTTGATTTTCAAGATATTGCCCAAGAGGAAATTGACCAAGCCATGCAGGCCTTGGTTGCCAACCAAGATTTTTACATTGATTCGTCCAATCAAGTCTACTTTTTCGATGACGAAACCAAGAAAATTCGCCAAAATCTACAGGAACTAGGGCAATTTGAATTAAAAGATGGTGCCTTGCAGGCACGAAAATCCATGGCTTATAGTTTAGCTCATCTCTTTGAAGGACGTGACCGTGTTTCTTTTTCACAAGAATTCCAGAATCTGGCCCACGACTTGACACATCCAGAGGACTTCCCTCGACAAACAACTCAAGTTCAGGCTGACTTGCGAGATTATCAGGAAAAGGGAATCGGCTGGTTGCAAATGCTCTATCATTATGGTTTTGGTGGGATTTTGGCTGATGATATGGGACTTGGTAAAACCCTGCAGACTATTGCTTTTTTGACCAGTCAAGTGACAAAAGAAAGTCGGGTTTTGATTTTAGCTCCGTCAGGTTTGATTTACAACTGGGCAGATGAGTTTCAGAAATTTGCTCCACAGTTGGATGTGGCTGTTGTTCATGGATTGAAAGCTAGTCGTGAAGAGATTCTTGCTGAGAGCCATCAAATCTTTGTGACGAGTTATGCCACCTTCCGTCAGGACAGTGATCTTTATCAGGGGATAGCCTTTGACTTCCTTTTCTTAGATGAGGCTCAGGTCATGAAAAACGCCCAGACCAAGATTGCCCAGACTTTGAGACAATTTGTGGTGCCGTCAGTTTTTGCCTTGTCAGGAACTCCTATTGAAAACCATCTGGGTGAGTTGTGGTCTATTTTCCAAATCGTCATGCCAGGACTTTTGCCAAGCAAGAAAGAATTTATGAAATTACCAGCTGAGCGCGTTGCTCAGTTTATCAAACCTTTCGTGATGCGGCGCAAGAAAGAAGAAGTTCTGACTGAATTGCCAGATTTAATTGAAGTAGTTTATAAAAATGAACTGGAAGACCAGCAAAAGGCTATTTACCTAGCCCAGTTACAACAAATGCGGGACCGTCTGGCTCAAGTGTCAGACCAAGAATTCCAACGAAGTCGAGTGGAAATCTTGTCTGGTTTGATGCGCTTGCGTCAAATCTGTGACACCCCTGCTCTCTTTATGGAAGATTATCAGGGAGCCAGTGGTAAACTGGATAGTCTACGAGACCTGCTGGTACAGGTGGCAGACGGTGGACACCGTGTCTTGATTTTCTCGCAGTTCAAGGGAATGTTGGAAAAAATTGAACAAGAACTGCCAGACTTGGGCTTGACTTCCTTTAAAATTACGGGGTCAACCCCAGCCAAGGAAAGACAAGACATGACCAAGGCTTTTAACCAAGGGGAGAGAGATGCCTTTCTGATTTCCCTTAAGGCTGGTGGTGTTGGTCTGAACCTGACAGGTGCTGATACTGTTATCTTGGTTGACCTTTGGTGGAATCCTGCGGTGGAAGCGCAAGCTATTGGCCGTGCCCATCGGATGGGTCAGGAAGAAACGGTTGAGGTTTATCGCTTAGTGACCAGGGGAACCATTGAAGAAAAAATTCAGGAACTCCAAGAACAAAAGAAACATCTGGTGTCACAAGTATTGGACGGCACAGAGTCACGTGGCAGTCTGACCCTAGCAGAAATTAGAGAAATTTTGGGAATTTCTGAAGCCAGCACTTGAAAAATCAAGACAATACGCTATAATGAAGTGTTGAAAGGAAATAGAAAATGAGAGAAGAACGATTTCCATTGGTCTCAGATGATGAGGTCATGCTGACTGAGATGCCGGTTATGGACCTCTATGATGAATCTGACTTTATCAGTAATATCAAGGGAGAATACCGTGATAGGAATTATCTGGAGTGGGCCCCTATTACTGAAGAAAAACCAGTCAAACCGATTGAAAAGCCAGTAGAGAAACCTAAGAAGGCTGGTTTAGGAGTTAAAAAAGAAGGAAAGAGCTATGCGGAGGTGGCGCGTGAAGAAGCGCGTGCGGATTTGAAAAAGAAACGCTCAGCAAGCTATCTGACTAAGGATATTACTCCTACAAGGCGCCCTTCTCAGCAACGTTTGATTAGACAGGGCAATCAACCGACAGCGCCTTTCCAAAAGGAAAATCCTGGTGAATTTGTCAAATATAGCCAAAAATTGACCCAGTCTCATTACATCTTGGCGGAAGAAGTGAGCAATATTTCGATTCAAGCTGAGCCAAAAGAAACTTCAGGCCCAAAGAAAAACAACTATGATTTTCTGAAGAAGAGCCAAATTTATAATAAAAAGAATAAACAAAAAGAACAAGAACGTCAGGTTGCCCAAGAGTTGAATCTGACTAGAATTACGGAATAGGGGAGAAAACATGTCAAAGACATATCATTTTATCGGAATTAAGGGATCAGGGATGAGTGCCTTGGCCTTGATGTTGCACCAAATGGGGCATAAGGTACAGGGTTCAGATGTTGAAAAGTACTACTTTACTCAACGTGGTCTTGAGCAGGCAGGAATTACCATTCTTCCTTTTGATGAAAAGAATCTAGACGGTGATATGGAAATTATCGCTGGAAATGCCTTTCGTCCAGATAACAACGTCGAAATTGCCTATGCGGACCAAAATGGCATTAGCTACAAACGTTACCATGAGTTCCTAGGTAGCTTTATGCGTGACTTTGTCAGCATGGGAGTAGCTGGAGCGCATGGAAAAACTTCAACGACAGGTATGTTGTCTCATGTCTTGTCTCATATCACAGATACTAGCTTCTTGATTGGAGATGGGACAGGCCGTGGTTCAGCCAATGCCAAATATTTTGTTTTTGAATCTGACGAATATGAGCGTCACTTCATGCCATACCACCCAGAATACTCTATTATTACCAATATTGACTTTGACCATCCAGACTATTTCACAAGTCTAGAGGATGTTTTCAATGCCTTTAACGACTATGCTAAACAAATTACCAAAGGTTTGTTTATCTACGGTGAAGATGCTGAGTTACGCAAAATTACGTCTGATGCACCAATTTATTATTATGGTTTTGAAGCAGACGGTAATGACTTTGTAGCTAGCGATCTCCTTCGTTCAACAACTGGTTCAACCTTCACAGTTCACTTCCGTGGACAAGAGTTGGGTCAATTCCACATTCCAACCTTTGGTCGTCACAATATCATGAATGCGACAGCCGTTATTGGTCTTCTTTACACAGCAGGATTTGATTTGAACTTGGTGCGTGAACACTTGAAAACATTTGCCGGTGTTAAGCGTCGTTTCACTGAGAAAATTGTCAATGATACGGTGATTATCGATGACTTTGCCCACCATCCAACAGAAATTATTGCGACCTTGGATGCGGCTCGTCAGAAATACCCAAGCAAGGAAATAGTAGCAGTCTTCCAACCCCATACTTTTACAAGAACCATTGCCTTGTTGGACGAATTTGCCCATGCTTTGAACCAGGCGGATGCTGTTTACCTAGCGCAAATCTATGGATCAGCTCGTGAAGTGGATCATGGTGATGTTAAGGTAGAAGACCTAGCCAATAAAATCAACAAGAAACACCAAGTTATCACTGTTGAAAATGTTTCTCCACTCCTTGACCATGATAATGCTGTTTATGTCTTTATGGGTGCAGGAGACATCCAAACCTATGAATACTCATTCGAGCGTCTCTTGTCTAATTTGACAAGCAATGTTCAATAGGCTATTCACATGGAAATTCCAATTAAGATCATTCAGGCAAGTGAGTCTGATTTGGCTGAGATAGAGGCTCTTCAGGCCTCGTCTTTTCCAGCTGTCAAGCAGCTGACTTCCCATATTTTAGAAGAAAGTATCCGTAAGTCTGCGGATACCTTTCTTCTAGCTAGGGATGAAAATCAGATTGTGGGCTATGTTCTAGGTGGCCCTCAGTCCCACAATCCGCAATGTCTAGAAGTACATTCTTTAGTCATCGAGGCTGACCATCAGAGACAGGGCTTGGGCACGCTTCTTCTTGCTGCCTTGAAAGAGGTGGCAGTTGAGCTGGATTACAAAGCTATTCGTTTGAAGAGTCCTGATGAGTTGCTATCCTATTTTGAAATGAACGGTTTTATTGATGAAGAAGAAGCAACTTCGCTTTATGCAGCTAATCAAGATTTTAGTATGATTTGGTTTAATCCCTTTTATCTGGAGGCACAATGGAAATTAGGAAAGCAAGATTAGAAGATTTAGATCGTATCGTTGAGATTGAACTAGAAAATTTCTCGATTGAAGAAGCCATTCCTCGCTCGGTTTTTGAAGCTCATTTGCGAGAAATTGAGACCTCTTTTCTGGTTGCAGAAAAAGAAGGCAGAATCATGGGGTATATCGAAGGGCCGGTTGGACCACACCGCCATCTGCAGGATCAGTCTTTTACAGAAGAGATAGAAGATTACAGTCGTGAGTCTGGTGGCTATATCTCTGTGACCTGTCTTTCTATTGCCAAGGAGGCACAGGGCCTTGGACTTGGTCAGAAATTACTAACAGCCTTGAAAGAGTTGGCTCTTGAACACGAAAGAGAAGGTATTAACCTAACCTGTCATAATTATCTCATTGCCTACTACGAAAAGCATGGATTTGTCAATGAAGGCCAGTCTCAGTCAACCTTTGCAGGGGAAACCTGGTATGATATGGTCTGGGAAGCTAAAAAATAAGCTAGAAAAGCATGCTAGGTTGCTTTTCTTTCGTTTTTAAGATATAATATTATGGATTGTCAACAAGGAGGATAAACTTTTGAGTGAAAAAACAAGAGAAGACGAAAAATTAAGCTTTAAAGAGCAAATTTTACGTGATTTAGAGAGAGTAAAAAAACAAGATAGAAGTGAGCAAGAAAATGAGATTACAAGTTTTGAAACTCCTTTATCTCAAGAAGATTCAGTAGTTCCTTCAACTCAGGAACATGAACCTTCAGCAGAAGAGTTGATGGCTAATTCTCTTTCTGTTGTGGATCAAATATTAAAGAATGCTCCTAGTGTTCCATCACGCTCAAATGACATTTCGGATGAAATTGCAGCAAATGAAGAAGCTGCAGAATCTAAAATTGAAACGGTTGTTGAATCTGTAGTTGAACCAGTAGAACCTATTTTCGAGCCAGTTCAACCAAAAGTAGAACCTGTAAAACTTAACGAAGACAAAGAATTTAACGAGATTCCAACAAAGGTTGCGGTGTCGTATAAAACAAGTAGACAACAGGAAGAAGTTAGTACTCCTGCAGTGGATAATGAGTTGTCTGAGTCAGCTGAATCGACAGATAGCCTAGATTCAGTTCCTAGACGTAGTCGTCGCGAAACTGTTAAACCTGTTAAGAAGAAAAAATCACATTTGAAGGCTTTCTTCATTTCACTACTGATTTTCCTTGCTCTGATTTCGGCAGGTGGTTACTTCGGTTATCAGTATGTTCAGTCATCCTTGCTACCTGTTGATGCAAATTCTAAGGAATATGTGACTGTTCAAATTCCGGAAGGATCTAATGTCCAAGAGATTGGATCGACTCTTGAGCATTCTGGTGTGATTAAACACGGTGTGATTTTTGCTTTCTATGCGAAATATAAGAATTATTCAGATCTGAAGGCTGGATATTACAATTTGCAAAAGAGCATGAGTACAGAGGACATCATTAAGGAACTACAAAAAGGTGGTACACCTGAACCTCAGGCTCCATCTCTTGCAAACTTGACAATTCCAGAAGGATATACCATTGATCAAATTGCCCAAGCTGTAGGCCAATTACAAGGTGAATTTAAAGAACCTTTGACAGCGGAAGCTTTCTTGGCTAAAGTGCAAGATGACAACTTTATCAGTCAAGAAGTTGCTAAATATCCAAACCTACTCGAAAGCTTGCCAACGAAAGAAAGTGGAGCTCGTTATCGTTTGGAAGGTTATCTTTTCCCAGCGACCTACTCTATCAAGGAAAGCACAACTATTGAAAGCTTGATTGACGAGATGTTGGCAGCTATGGATAAAACATTGACTCCGCACTACAGTGCAATTAAGTCTAAAAACTTGACTGTCAATGAATTGCTAACAATTGCGTCACTTGTTGAAAAAGAAGGGGCTAAGACTGAAGACCGTAAGTTGATTGCAGGTGTCTTCTACAATCGTTTGAACCTTGGTATGCCACTTCAAAGCAATATTGCAATCTTGTATGCCCAAGGGAAACTTGGTCAAAATATCAGCCTAGCAGATGATGCTGGAATTGATACATCGATTAATTCACCATACAATGTTTATACAAAACCTGGTTTGATGCCTGGCCCAGTAGATAGTCCAAGTCAGGATGCGATTGAAGCAAGCATTAACCAAACAAAGAGTGAGAACCTCTACTTTGTAGCTAATGTTACAGATGGTAAAGTCTATTACGCAGTGACACAGGAAGAACATGACCGTAATGTAGCTGAACACGTCAATAGCAAGCTTACTCAAAATAGTAGTTCAAACTAAGACTACAAACATGAGAATCTCAGATAGAGATTCAATATTATCGAAGGAAAGTTGAGAAAAATGGCAGAAAAAACATATCCTATGACCCTTGAGGAAAAGGAAAAACTTGAAAAAGAATTAGAAGAATTGAAATTGGTCCGCCGTCCAGAAGTGGTAGAACGCATTAAGATTGCCCGTTCATACGGTGACCTTTCTGAAAACAGTGAATACGAAGCAGCTAAGGATGAACAAGCCTTTGTCGAAGGACAAATCTCTAGCTTGGAAACAAAAATCCGTTATGCTGAAATCGTCAATAGTGACTCAGTTGCCCAAGACGAAGTAGCGATTGGTAAAACAGTCACTATCCAAGAAATTGGTGAGGACGAAGAAGAAGTTTATATTATCGTAGGTTCAGCGGGTGCGGATGCCTTTGCAGGTAAAGTTTCAAATGAAAGCCCAATTGGACAAGCCTTGATTGGCAAGAAAACAGGTGATACAGCAACAATTGAAACACCTGTTGGTAGCTATGATGTAAAAATCTTGAAGGTTGAAAAAACAGCCTAATGATTAAAAGGAGTAAAAAGAGGGAAAAATCCTTCTTTGCTCCTTTTTAGGTTTAAAAAGAATTGGAGACTATATGAGTTCAAAGAAGAAAAAAAACAAGATGGAGCGTGGTCTGACTAATCGTCACGTGCAGGTTATGGCCATTGCGGGAACAATCGGAACAGGACTCTTTTTGGGAGCAGGTCGTTCTATTAGCCTTACAGGTCCTTCCATTGTACTGATTTATATGATTACTGGGGCTTTCATGTTCCTTATGATGCGTGCGGTTGGGGAAATGCTCTACCAAGACCCTGAGCAACATACCTTTATCAACTTTATCACGCGCCATTTGGGTAAGGGCTGGGGTTATTTCTCGGTTTGGTCCTACTGGCTATCCGTTGTCTTTATAGGTATGGCGGAAATCACTGCTATCTCTCACTATGTTCAGTTTTGGTTCCCTAGCTGGCCAAGTTGGATGATTGAGATTGGATTTTTGACCATTCTAGCCTTAGTCAATCTGATTGCGGTGAAGCTCTTTGGGGAAGTTGAGTTTTGGTTTGCGATGGTCAAGATTGTGGCTATTTTAGCTATGATTGCCACAGGAGTCTTTATGGTCTTGACAGGCTTTAAGACACCACATGGAGTAGCAAGTTTGGCCAATATCACCGACAATTTCTCCCTCTTCCCTAATGGTGGAGTGAACTTTGTCATGGCCTTTCAGATGGTTTTCTTTGCTTACCTCATGATTGAGTTTATCGGGGTAACAACTTCTGAAACCAAAAATCCACGTCAAGTCTTGCCAAAAGCCGTTAAGGAAATTCCTTTGCGTATCGCCTTTTTCTACGGTGGTGCCCTCTTAGCCATCATGGCTATCATTCCATGGCGTGAGCTTGCTTCTGCTGATTCTCCTTTTGTTACAGTATTTGAATTGGCAGGTATCAAGTGGGCAGCAGCCTTGATTAACTTCGTCGTTTTGACATCAGCAGCATCTGCTCTTAACTCAACCCTTTATTCAACAGGACGTCATTTGTACCAGATTGCTCATGATTCGCCAAATTCATTCTTAAAGGCTATTAAGGCAGATACTCTTTCTCGCCACAATGTGCCACAAAATGCCATCATCGCTTCAGCAATCTTGATTGCCCTAGCAGCCTTTATTAATGTCTTGCCAGGTGTTTCAGATGCCTTTGCCTTGATTACGGCATCATCATCAGGTGTTTATATTGCCATTTATATCTTGATTATGGTGGCTCACCTTAAATACCGCAAGTCACCAGACTTTATGGCGGATGGCTATCTCATGCCCCATTATCGTTTCCTAAATCCTTTAACCATGCTCTTCTTTGCCTTTGTCTTCGTAACCCTCTTTTTACAAGAGTCTACATTTGTAGGAGCAATCGGATCAGCTATCTGGATTATCGGTTTCGGGATTTATAGCCAGTGGAAATTTAGAAAATAGATTTGAAACTCATCAACTCAGGTTGGTGAGTTTTTGCTAGTTTGACAGTCTATTGAAATAAGACTATAATCAAGCTGTAACAGTATTTGAGGAGGTTTAGATGTACTTTAGATTGGAAAATAAGGAATCCCATAAATCACAAGAAATAGGGAATCTGATTCGTGTTTATAACCGTTCAAAACGAGAAGAAGCTGAAAGTGAGCCACTTAATCTTTATGTCGAAGATGAAGAGGGCAATCTTCTGGCAGGTTTGATAGCAGAGACTTTTGGAAATTGGCTAGAAATCGAGTATTTATTTGTAAAAGAGGAACTCAGAGGGCAAGGAATCGGTTCAAAACTATTGCAGCAAGCAGAAACTGAAGCTAAGAATCGAAACTGTCGTTTTGCTTTTGTCAATACTTACCAGTTTCAAGCTCCTGATTTTTATAAAAGGCATGGCTACAAGAAAATTTTTACATTACAAGACTATCCCTACATTGGGCAAAGGTATTATTACCAAAAGAATCTGTAAGGTGAGTATGAAGGTATGGTACAAAGAGAGACTCACACATAAGTATGGAGGCGGACTGATGGATATAATACTGGATATGGGCAATGTTTAAGGAGATTCTCGATAAATACCAGTTAAATCCTATAAATTGTGTCATTCTAGACGATATGGAGGACAATACAATCGCAGCTGAGACATTAGATGTGAAATCCTACGATGCTGTAGATGTTTTGAAAAAAATTGAATAGGCAGAAACTCTCTATCATTTAGGTGGTAGAGGTTTTTTGTTAATAAAAATTTACAAAATGACATTTATATATTGCATTAAGTTAGATATATGATATAATGTTGTTAAAAAGAGGCGCAACTTTTTAAAATTAATGATGATCAAAGAGAAAACCAAGAATATTAATGGAGGAATTAAAAAATGGAAGTTATAAATGTAAGTAAAAATTATGGTCATTCAACCATTCTCAAAGATATAAATTTCGCACTTAATAAGGGTGAAATTGTTGGTCTAGTAGGGAGAAACGGAGTTGGCAAGAGTACATTGATGAAAATTCTTGTTCAGAATAATCAACCGAATTTAGGGAATATTATAAGTAGTGATAATGTTGGGTATTTAATCGAAGAACCAAAATTATTTTTATCTAAAACAGGTTTAGAGAATTTAAAATATTTGTCAAATTTATATGGAATTGACTACAATCAAGAAAGATTTGGAAGTTTGATCCAAGAGTTAGATTTGACTCAGTCTATTAATAAAAAAGTAAAGACCTATTCTTTGGGTACAAAACAAAAATTAGCTTTGCTTCTAACTCTCGTTACGGAACCTGATATATTGATTTTAGATGAACCGACTAATGGTTTAGATATTGAATCATCACAAATAGTTTTAGCGGTTCTAAAAAATTTAGCTTTACATGAAAATGTGGGAATTTTAATATCGAGTCATAAATTAGAAGATATTGAAGAAATTTGTGAGAGGGTTCTTTTCTTGGAGAACGGGCTTTTGACATTTCAAAAAGTAGGAAAAGATAGTCATAATTGCTTGTTTGAGATAGCTTTTTCATCAGCTACAGATAAAGACATTTTTATTACCAAACAAGAATTTGGGGATATTGTTCAGGAAGAGGGACTGAGAATTACTATGTCTGGGAATATTCAAAGTAGTGAGCTTTTTAAATTTTTTAACGAAAACTCTATTAAAGTAGTTGATTTTGAAACTAAAAAAGAGACGCTTAAAGATATTTATCTAAATCGTTCAAAATAAAGGAAGGTTATAATCATGAAATTAAATAAATTGAATTTTCTTAAGGAAAATATAAGAGATTTATATTCATCAGGCGTAATATATCTCGGTTTGATTATCTCGTTTATACCGCCGATATTGGTTACATTCTTTATTCTAAAGACTCAAGGGACATCGCTTGGTATTAAGCATATTTCAAACTTTTATGCTATGCTCGGTATGTTAATGGCTATTATACATGCTAATCGAATTATTAGCAGGGATTTTTCCCACAATACGATCAGTTTATTTTATAATCAACAGAAAAATCGGATGATTTACGTCTGGTCTAATTTTCTATATGTCATCTCAGTTTCCATTATTTATTCTTTGAATGGCATTGTGCTACTAGTCATCGTAAGTAAATTGGGTGTTCCAGGTGATTTAGGATTAGATTTTATAGTATCCATTGTAGTCAATACAATTTTGTTAGTCCTATTTTATTTTCTATTATCTTATATTTTCTATTTATACAAATTGAAAAGTGGCTTGGTATTTGGTATTTTAGTAGCTTTACTACTCTTTATCCCTAATATATTAAATACGATTATGATGAATACTAGTAATGATTTGTTTATCAAAGCAATTGAACTTCTTCCTTTTTATTCTTTACCTGTATTTGTAGCTTCAAATACGATGTCTATTAGTCAGTATCTTGTGGTAATCACTACAATCATTTTACTGTACTTGTTCACTCTCAAGAAAAGCAAGGAGTATTCATTTTAGTTTCATTTAGTATTATTTTGCAGACTTAAAATCCAGCAAAAATCAGTCATCTTGCTATGCTCCTGCTCTTGTTGTGTACACGTTTTTGTCTTATGCTAGACTCATTTCCAAAAGCATTATATAATAGTGATATGAAAGCAACTAAATAAGAATACAAGCAATCAAAACTCGTTTAAAAGACCCTACTAAAGCTAATACTAAACAAAAAATCAAATAGCAAACTAGGAAGTTTATTTCAAACAATCCAACATACTGATTTTAGTCTGAAGATAATATTGGAGTGCTAATTAATGAGGTTATAATAAATAGCTGACAGCTTGTGTTGATTTTGGATTTTTTAAGAGTAGATGAGTATTAAAACTATAAGGAGGACGCAGGTGGCTAAAAATTTAAAATTAAAATTAGCTCGGGTAGAGCTTGATTTAACTCAAGGTCAATTGGCAGAGGCTGTGGGGGTGACGCGCCAGACTATTGGTTTGATAGAGGCAGGGAAATACAATCCCAGTCTCTCGCTTTGCCAGTCTATTTGCAGATGTTTAGGAAAAACCCTAGACCAACTATTTTGGGAGGAAGAAGATGGTAAATAAATTCATTCATTATCAATTACTTGACGAAAGAGAAGAACAACTAATCAATAAAGCTGGGGCAGAGTCTTTTTCACTCTTTATTGGGCTTGTACTTCTAAGCTATTTGGTGGCAGTGTTGGCTCCATCTCTTTTTAATCCGAATTTTCTAGTCTATACTCTGATAGTAGGAATTTTCTTCTTTTTCAATCGTGCCCGTTATCTGGGAGTGACCTACTATAGTCGTTTTCATTTTACGATTTTGGGTTGTTTTTTCCTAACCTTGGCTATTACGGCTCTTTTGATGTTACAGAATTATCAATTCAACATAGAAGTTTATCAGCACAATCCTTTGAACGTTAAATACCTATCTGCTTGGGCAATTACTTATGTTATTTACCTTCCCTGGGTCTTTATTGGCAATCTTGGTCTTAAGAGCTATGGCGAATGGGCTCAGAAAAAGTTTGAACAAGACATGGATGAACTGGAGAGTGGAGAATAGCTTGTTACTCTTTTCTCAATCCAGCCAAAATGTGTTATAATAGTACTAATTTATTGGAATACATGAAAGTTCTTAAAAATTTTCATGTGTTTCTAGCTAAGGAAGTAGGAAAAGTATGTATCCAGATGATAGTTTGACATTGCACACGGACTTGTACCAGATCAACATGATGCAGGTTTACTTTGACCAAGGAATTCACAATAAAAAGGCGGTCTTTGAGGTTTATTTCCGCCAACAGCCTTTTAAGAATGGCTATGCGGTTTTTGCAGGTCTAGAAAGAATTGTGAATTATCTGGAAGACCTGCGTTTTTCAGATAGTGATATTGCCTATTTGGAGTCGCTAGGCTATCATGGGGCATTCTTGGACTATCTCCGCAATTTCAAGTTGGAGTTGACTGTTCGTTCTGCCCAAGAAGGGGACTTGGTTTTTGCTAATGAACCGATTGTGCAGGTGGAAGGCCCTCTAGCTCAATGTCAGTTGGTCGAAACGGCTCTTTTGAACATCGTCAACTACCAGACCTTAGTGGCGACTAAGGCAGCTCGTATTCGCTCGGTTATAGAAGATGAGCCCTTGATGGAGTTTGGAACACGTCGGGCGCAAGAAATGGATGCGGCTATCTGGGGAACACGCGCAGCGGTGATTGGTGGCGCCAATGGGACCAGCAATGTGCGTGCTGGTAAACTCTTTGACATTCCTGTCTTGGGGACCCATGCCCATGCCTTGGTGCAGGTTTATGGCAATGACTATGAGGCTTTCAAGGCTTACGCTGCGACCCACAAAAATTGCGTCTTTCTTGTGGATACCTATGACACCCTTCGTATCGGTGTGCCAGCTGCCATTCAGGTGGCGCGTGAGCTGGGTGATCAGATTAACTTTATGGGTGTGCGGATTGACTCTGGGGATATTGCCTACATTTCTAAGAAAGTCCGTCAGCAACTGGACGAGGCTGGATTTACAGAGGCTAAGATTTATGCTTCTAATGATCTAGATGAAAATACCATCCTCAACCTCAAGATGCAAAAGGCCAAGATTGATGTCTGGGGTGTGGGAACCAAGCTGATTACAGCCTATGACCAGCCAGCTCTTGGGGCAGTTTATAAGATTGTTGCAATCGAAGATGAAAATGGGAACATGCGCAATACCATTAAGCTGTCAAATAATGCCGAAAAAGTGTCTACGCCAGGTAAGAAGCAGGTGTGGCGGATTACCAGTCGTGAAAAAGGCAAGTCAGAAGGCGACTACATAACCTATGATGGTGTTGATGTTTCCAGCATGACAGAAATCAAGATGTTCCATCCTACTTATACCTACATCAAGAAGACGGTTCGTAATTTTGACACTGTTCCTCTCTTGGTGGATATCTTTAAAAACGGGGAATTGATTTACAATCTGCCTAGCTTGACTGAGATTCAGGATTATGCTCGTAAGGAATTTGACAAGCTTTGGGATGAATACAAGCGTGTGCTCAATCCGCAGCATTATCCAGTGGATTTGGCGCGTGATGTATGGCAAGATAAGATGGACTTGATTGATAAGATGCGCAAGGAAGCCCTTGGTGAAGGAGAAGAAGAATGAGTTTGCAAGAGACTATTATTCAGCAACTGGGTGTCAAACCAGTGATTGATGCCCAGGAAGAAATTCGTCGTTCTATTGATTTCTTAAAAAGATACCTGAAAAAACATCCCTTCCTAAAAACCTTTGTACTAGGGATTTCTGGAGGACAAGATTCAACCTTAGCAGGACGATTGGCTCAACTGGCCATGGAAGAGCTGCGATCAGAAACGGGAGACGATAGCTACAAATTTATCGCTGTTCGCCTGCCATATGGAGTGCAAGCTGATGAAGCAGATGCTCAAAAAGCCCTAGCCTTCATTCAGCCAGATATCAGTTTAGTGGTGAATATCAAGGAATCAGCTGACGCCATGACGGCAGCAGTTGAAGCGACAGGAAGCCCTGTTTCAGACTTCAACAAGGGCAATATCAAGGCTCGTTGCCGTATGATTGCTCAGTATGCCCTTGCTGGTTCCCATAGCGGAGCGGTCATTGGAACAGACCATGCTGCGGAAAATATCACAGGCTTTTTTACCAAGTTTGGTGACGGTGGTGCGGATATTCTCCCTCTTTACCGCCTCAATAAGCGTCAAGGAAAACAACTCTTGAAGGAACTTGGTGCAAATCCAGCCCTTTATGAAAAAATCCCAACGGCAGACCTAGAAGAAGACAAACCAGGCCTAGCTGACGAAGTAGCCCTCGGAGTCACTTATGAAGAGATTGACGACTACCTAGAAGGCAAAATAATCAGCTCAGAAGCCCAAGCGACCATTGAAAACTGGTGGCACAAAGGCCAACACAAACGCCACCTACCAATCACCGTATTTGATGACTTTTGGGAGTGAAAACCTCCACTGGAGGTTTTCAGCCTCTCACCTTGAAATAAGAAAGTGAGAGAAGGTTCGGTAACTCACCGAGTTCGATTTCGTCATCTCACCCCCGCAACGATGACTAGGTTTGAAAAAGCTTACTAGAGCGCATTTCAAACCAGACAGCGACTGCGTCAAGGAACTAGATTAAAAACTTGTTTTTTAGTTGTTACTGAGTTTAGTCTTTTTACCCCGAGTTTAGAAATAGGAAAATGAGGAACCTCTAGTGGAGGTTTTCAGCCTCTCAACTTGAAATAAGAAAAGGTCCGGGGGACCTTTTTAGCTTATTACCTTGAAATTCAAAAGCAAAGTAAATTTAAATTGAAGTTGAAGTTGGGCAGAGAATCATCTATCAGAAAGCGAGGTAGCGTCATGAAAGCAATCGGTACGCAAATATTACAGACAGATCGTTTAATCTTGCGAAAATTTTTGGAAAGTGATGCAGAAGCCATGTTTCAGAATTGGGCTTCGTCTGCTGAGAATCTGACCTATGTCACTTGGGATCCTCATCCTGATGTCGATGTGACTCGAAATTCCATTCGTAATTGGGTTGCTTCCTATGCTAATCCCAACTATTACAAATGGGCTATTTGTCTCAAAGAAAACCCGGAGCAGGTGATAGGAGATATCAGCATCGTTGCAGTAGATGAGAACGATTCTTCTTGTGAAATCGGTTATGTCTTAGGCAAAGCCTACTGGGGTCGTGGCATTATGACGGAGGCTCTAATAGCTGTTCTAGAATTCTGTTTCACTCAGCTCGACTTACAAGGCGTGAAAGCTCGCTATGCTAGCCTCAATCCAGCTTCAGGTCGTGTCATGGAGAAGGCAGGGATGTCCTATTTGAAAACCGTTATCAATGGTGTTGAGCAGAAAGGTTATCTTGCGGACCTTATTTATTATCAGATAAGTAGGGAGGACAGGTGATTTCTTTTCTGTTTCTATCAAAGTCAGACCTTGTCTGGCTTTTTTTGCACCTTTTTTTAAATAATCTGATTAAATTCCTATTTTTCCCTATCATTGTCCCTATTTTTTCTTGATTTTTGGAGCTATAATAGTCCTATCAAATCAAAGAATGGAGGAAGGCAATGGATAATATAATCTTTTTTATCAGTGTTTTTCTTGCTGGAATTCTTTCCTTCTTTTCTCCTTGTATCTTACCTTTGTTACCGGTCTATGCAGGGGTCTTGTTGGATGATAAAGATGGTTCTCAGGCTTCTAGTGGAAAATATTCAATCTCACTTGTTAGTCTATTGAGAACTTTGGCCTTTATAGCAGGGATATCCTTTGTTTTTATCTTACTAGGCTATGGAGCTGGCTTTTTAGGAGACCTTTTGTATGCCTCTTGGTTTCAGTATGTGACGGGTGCGGTTATCATTCTCTTAGGCTTGCACCAGATGGAGGTCTTACATTTTCAGGGACTTTACAAGGAAAGAAGGCTGCAACTAAAGAGACAGGAGCAAAAGGGTAAGGGCTATAGTCAGGCATTTTTACTGGGGTTGACTTTTAGTTTTGCTTGGACGCCTTGTGTGGGACCGGTTCTGGGCTCTGTTTTAGCCTTGGCGGCTTCAGGTGGCTCAGGTGCTTGGCAGGGAGCTGGTCTCATGTTAATCTATACGCTAGGTCTAGCACTACCATTTTTGGTTCTAGCTCTAGCCTCCAGCTATGTTTTGAAACATTTCCGAAAACTCCATCCTTATCTCGGAACTCTCAAAAAAGTGGGTGGTTTCCTCATAATCGTAATGGGAATTTTGGTGCTTTTGGGAAATGCTTCTATTTTGACAAGATTATTTGAATAGAGAGGAAGAAGAAATGAAAAAATGGCAAACATGTCTCCTTGGAGTAGGCTCAATCTGTTGTTTAGCAGCCTGTTCGACTAAAAATATGTCAGACGAATCTACTATGAAGGAGCAAACAAAAACAGAACAAGTCAGTTCGCAAACTGCCACCAAGGGTCAGGCGGTTGCTGATTTTGAACTGATGGGAGTAGATGGCAAGACCTACCGCTTGTCTGATTACAAGGGCAAGAAAGTCTATCTCAAATTCTGGGCTTCTTGGTGTTCCATCTGTCTAGCCAGTCTACCAGATACAGATGAAATTGCTAAGGATGCTGGTGATGATTATGTGGTCTTGACAGTGGTGTCTCCTGGACACAAGGGGGAACAAGCTGAATCAGAATTTAAGAATTGGTACAAGGGTTTGGATTATAAAAATTTCCCAGTTCTAATTGACACATCAGGCAAACTCTTGGAAAGTTATGGTGTCCGTTCTTACCCAACTCAAGCCTTTATAGACAAGGAAGGAAAGCTGGTCAAAACGCAACCTGGTTTTATGGATAAGGATATGATTTTAAAGACATTGAAAGAAATGGGGTAGAGAAAGGTCATGAATGATAAAGTAAAATTGTTTGTTTTGGCAGGGATCTTTTTCCTAGCCATAAGCGGTTTCTATTTTCTATTGATGCGAAATGCAGGGCAGACAGATAGCTCGCAAATTGAGAAAGCGGCAGTTAGCCAAGGAGGAAAAACAGTGAAAAAAACAGAAGTGAGTAAAGATGCAGACTTGCACGAAATTTATCTGGCTGGGGGATGTTTCTGGGGAGTTGAGGAATATTTCTCACGCGTTCCCGGTGTGACAGATGCTGTATCAGGCTATGCAAATGGTAGAGGGGAGACAACCAAGTACGAATTGATTAACCAAACAGGTCATGCGGAGACTGTCCATGTCACTTATGATGCCAAGCAAATTTCTCTCAAGGAAATCCTGCTTCATTACTTCCGCATTATCAATCCAACTAGCAAAAATAAACAAGGAAATGATGTGGGAACCCAGTACCGTACTGGTATTTATTACACAGATGACAAGGATTTAGAGGTGATTAACCAAGTCTTTGATGAGGTGGCTAAGAAATACGACCAACCTCTGGCAGTTGAAAAGGAGGCATTGAAGAATTTTGTAGTGGCTGAGGATTACCACCAAGACTACCTCAAGAAAAATCCAAATGGCTACTGTCATATCAATGTCAATCAGGCAGCCTACCCCGTCATTGATGCCAGCAAATATCCTAAACCAAGTGATGAAGAATTGAAAAAGACCTTGTCACCTGAAGAGTATGCAGTTACCCAGAAAAATCAAACAGAACGAGCTTTTTCCAACCGCTACTGGGATAAATTTGAATCCGGTATCTATGTGGATGTAGCAACTGGCGAACCCCTCTTTTCATCAAAGGACAAGTTTGAGTCTGGTTGTGGTTGGCCTAGTTTCACCCAACCAATCAGTCCAGATGTCGCCACCTATAAGGAAGATAAGTCTTACAATATGACACGCATGGAAGTGCGGAGCCGAGTTGGAGATTCTCACCTTGGCCATGTCTTTACGGATGGACCACAGGACAAGGGTGGCTTGCGCTACTGTATTAATAGTCTCTCTATCCGCTTTATTCCCAAAGATCAAATGGAAGAAAAAGGCTACGCTTATTTACTAGATTATGTTGATTAAGAGGGCTTTCCTAAGCAGTTAGAGGAGAATTTTGCTATACTGATACTAGTAAGTGACAAAGGAGTAGAGCATGACCTATACAATCTTAATTGTAGAAGATGAATATCTGGTAAGACAAGGTTTGACCAAGCTGGTCAATGTAGCAGCCTACGATATGGAAATCATCGGTCAGGCTGAAAATGGAAGGCAGGCTTGGAAATTGATACAAAAGCAGGTGCCAGATATCATTCTAACCGATATCAACATGCCTCAGCTAAATGGCATCCAGTTGGCCAGTCTGGTTCGAGAAACCTATCCACAGGTTCATCTAGTTTTTTTAACAGGCTACGATGATTTTGATTATGCCTTGTCTGCTGTCAAACTAGGTGTGGATGACTACCTGCTTAAACCCTTTTCTCGTCAGGATATTGAGGAAATGTTGGGGAAAATCAAGCAAAAGTTGGATAAGGAAGAAAAGGAAGAGCAGTTACAAGATCTATTGACTGATAAGTTTGAAGGAAACTTGGCCCAGAAAATCCATTCTCATCTAGATGATAGCCAATTTAGTTTAAAGTCTTTAGCCAGTGACTTGGGATTTAGCCCGACTTATCTGAGTTCTTTGATTAAGAAAGAGTTGGGCCTGCCTTTTCAGGATTATCTGGTGAGAGAACGTGTCAAACAAGCCAAGCTTTTGCTTTTGACTACAGATCTGAAGATTTACGAGATTGCAGAGAAGGTTGGCTTTGAAGATATGAATTACTTTACCCAACGCTTTAAACAGATTGCGGGTGTGACGCCTCGTCAGTTTAAGAAGGGGGAAGGTCGATGAAACGTTCGTCTCTTCTAGTTAGAATGGTTATTTCTATCTTTTTGGTCTTTCTCATTCTCCTAGCTGTGGTTGGGACTTTCTACTATCGATCTAGTTCTTCAGCCATTGAGGCTACCATTGAAGGCGATAGCCAAACGACTATCAGTCAGACTAGCCACTTTATCCAGTCTTATATCAAAAAATTAGAAACCACCTCGACCAGTTTGACCCAGCAGACGGATGTCCTAGCCTATGCTGAGAATCCCAGTCAAGACAAGGTAAAGGGAATTCGAGATCTATTTTTGACCATCTTGAAGGCAGATCAGGACTTGAAAGCTGTTGTGCTGGTAACCAAGTCTGGTCAGCTCATTTCTACAGATGACACTGTGCAGATGAAAACATCTTCAGATATGATGACTGAGGATTGGTACCAAAAGGCCATTCATCAGGGTGCTAAGCCAGTTTTGACCCCAGCTCATAAATCAGATAGTCAATGGGTTATTTCTGTCACTCAGGAACTTCTTGATGCAAAGGGAGCCGATTTGGGCGTTCTTCGTTTAGATATTTCCTATGAAACTCTGGAAGCCTATCTCAATCAACTCCAGTTGGGTCAGCAGGGCTTTGCCTTTATCATCAATGAAAACCATGAATTTGTTTACCATCCTCAACACACAGTCTATAGCTCAGCTAGCGAGATGGAAGCCATGAAACCCTATATTGAGACAGGGCAGGGCTATACTCCAGATCACAAATCCTACGTCAGTCAAGAAAAGATTGCAGGAACTGATTGGACGGTGCTTGGCGTGTCCTCACTGGAAAAGTTAGACAAGGTTCGGAGTCAACTCTTGTGGACCTTGCTAGGGGCTAGTGTCACATCACTTCTTGCCTGTCTCTGTTTGGTGTGGCTTACTCTTAAACGCTGGATTGCCCCTTTGAAGGATTTGAGAGAAACCATGCTGGAGATTGCTTCTGGTTCTCAAAATCTTCGTGCCAAGGAAACTGGTGCCTATGAACTGAGAGAGGTGACTCGCCAGTTCAATGCCATGTTGGATCAGATTGATCAGTTGATGATGGATATTCGTAGCCAGGAGGAAACGACCCGTCAGTACCAACTTCAAGCCCTATCAAGCCAGATTAATCCGCATTTCCTCTATAATACCTTAGACACTATCATCTGGATGGCTGAATTTCAGGACAGTCAGCGAGTGGTTCAGGTGACCAAGTCTTTGGCAACCTATTTCCGCTTGGCGCTCAATCAGGGTAAAGATTTGATTTGCCTGTCTGACGAAATCAATCATGTCCGCCAGTATCTCTTTATTCAGAAACAACGTTATGGCGATAAGCTGGAGTATGAAATTAATGAAAATCCTGCCTTTGATAAGCTAGTCTTGCCTAAGTTAGTGCTACAACCCCTTGTAGAAAATGCTCTTTACCATGGCATTAAAGAAAAAGAAGGTCAGGGACATATTAAACTTTCTGTCCAGAAACAGGATTCAGGATTGGTCATTCGTATTGAGGATGATGGAGTTGGCTTCCAAGATACGGGCGATAGTAGTCAAAGTCAACTCAAACGTGGAGGAGTTGGTCTTCAAAATGTTGACCAGCGGCTTAAACTTCATTTTGGAGAAGATTACCAGATGAAGATCGTTTCTGCCCCTTTAAAAGGAACGAAGGTTGAAATATACATAAATAGAATAGAAACTAGTTAACTCCCGGTTCATTCTGGGAGTTTTATGCGTAATTGAGTAAGCTTTCTAGGTTGTCTATCTTGCTAAAAAGTGGAAAAAACGATATGATAGATAATGACAAAAGAGGTATCAAGTATGAAGGAAAAAGACATTCAAAGAGAAACAAGCCAAATTGTAAAAGATGTATTAGAAAAGGCCAATTTGAAGCAAGGATCCATCTTTGTTTTGGGCCTTTCTTCTAGTGAAGTGATAGGTGGTCAGATTGGCAAGGAATCAAGCCAAGAAATTGGGGAAATCATTGTGAAGACCATCCTAGATATCCTAGAGGAAAAAGGAATTCATCTAGCTGTTCAAGGTTGTGAACATGTCAATCGGGCCCTCGTTGTTGAACGTCAGGTGGCAGAGCAGTTTGGCCTGGAAATCGTCAGTGTCCTTCCTACCCTTCATGCAGGAGGTTCAGGTCAGTTGGCAGCCTTCAAGTTTATGCAAGATCCAGTTGAGGTTGAATTTATCAAGGCTCATGCTGGATTGGATATCGGAGACACTGCAATTGGTATGCATGTCAAGCATGTTCAGGTTCCGATTCGCCCTCTTTTGAGAGAAATTGGGCATGCCCATGTAACGGCCCTTGCTAGCCGTCCAAAATTAATTGGAGGTGCGCGTGCGCATTATCCACAAGATTCTATCAGAAAGTCGTGAGAATGAAAAAAACAAAACAACAACTAGAAAAAATTACCAAATATTCCATTCGTAAGCTAACTGTTGGGGTAGGTCCTGTAGCCATTGGGGCCTTCCTTTTTGGTGCTAGTACCCTTTCAGTAGATAAGGTTCAAGCCAATGAAGTTGGCGGTGTTCATAGTGTTCATTACCGTTATTTGGCGGAGCAGGAATTGACCGAGTCTGAAAAAGCTCTGATTCATCATGAGGTTCCAACAGAATTTCAAGATGAAGATATTATTTATGTAGTTTATCGCAAGAAGGCGACTACTAGTCAACAACTTCCTTACACAGGAAGTAAGGAAGTCGCTCTAGCGGGTCTTGGCTTGGCAACAGCCTCGCTAGCGGTTCTATTAGTTTCAAAGAAACACCGCAGTAAAGTACTAGGGGTTCTGTTAATCAGCTCTATTGGAGTCAGCAATTTTGTACCTTTTACTGCCTTTGCATTTGAAAATAAAGAGTTACTTTCTTATAACCAAACTATTTCAGCCTCTACACATGAAGGCTTGGCTAAAGGAGTTATTCATATTGAAGGATATGAGTATGTTGGTTACTTTAAAGAATCAAAATCGACTATCAACACAAGTAGTAAAAAAGGCGAATCTTTAGTTCAAGAACCGCAAGCAGCATATACTGGAAAGGTTGAGGCTAAAGGTACTCAAGAACTAGGTAAAGAGGGCGAATCCTTAGTTCAAGAACCGCAAACAGCATATTTAGGAAAAATTGAGGCTAAAGGCACTCAAGAGACTGGTAAAGAGGGCGAATCTTTAGTTCAAGAACCGCAAGCAGTATATACTGGAAAGGTTGAGGCTAAAGGCACTCAAGAACCAGGTAAAGAGGGCGAATCTTTAGTTCAAGAATCGCAAGCAGCATATACTGGAAAGGTTGAGGCTAAAGGCACTCAAGAACCAGGTAAAGAGGGCGAATCTTTAGTTCAAGAACCACAGGAAGCATATACTGGAAAGGTTGAGGCTAAAGGTACTCAGGAAACTGGTAAAGAGGGCGAATCCTTAGTTCAAGAACCGCAAGCAGCATATACTGGAAAGGTTAAGGCTAAAGGCACTCAAGAACCCGGTAAAGAGGGCGAATCCTTAGTTCAAGAACTGCAAGCAGCATATACTGGAAAGGTTAAGGCTAAAGGCACTCAAGAACCCGGTAAAGAGGGCGAATCCTTAGTCCAAGCACCGCAAACAGCATATTCAGGCAAAATCGAGGCTAAAGGTACTCAGGAACCCGGTAAAGAGGGCGATTCTTTAGTTCAAGAACCACAAACAGAATTTACTGGGAAAGTTGAAGCCAAAGGTACTCAAGAACCCGGTAAAGAAGGCGAATCTTTAGTTCAAGAAAAGTTACCTGAATATAAAGTAACTGAGGGCGCGGTTACGAAAGAAACTACTACTGAGATTGACTATAAGACAGAAATTATCGAGGATCCAACCAAATATACGGATGAAGAAACTGTAGTCCAAGATGGAGAAAAGGGTAGTAAAATTACCAAAACGACTTATAAGACTCTCGAAGGTGTTGAGACTGATCAAGTTTTAAATACAACAACCGATGTCATCAAAGAACCAGTCACTAAAAAAATAAGTCGTGGGACAAAACCAATTGAAGGAACTCTGATAGAAGAAAGTCTTGAAAAGATTCCATTTAAGGAAGTTGTTAAAGAAGATGACCAACTGAAAAAAGGTGAAAGAGTTACTGTCCAAGAAGGAAAAGATGGACAGAAAAAAGTTACCAAGACTTACAAAACTATCAAAGGTTTAAAAACTGAAGAAGCACCTAAAATTGTGGAACAGGTTCTGGAGTTAAATCAAGATCGTATCGTCAAATTAGGAACTAAAAACTTTGAAAAACCAATCTTAAGTTTGTCACTTGTTGATGTTCAAGATTTGAAACGATCATCTCAAATTCGTTATAATTTGGAAAATCCAAGTAAGGCAGCCATTAAATCTATCACCCTAACTCTGAAAAAAGGTGACGAGATTGTGAAGACATTGAATGTTTCACCAGAAGATCTAACAGCTTCTTTGACAGACTTACAGTACTACAAAGATTATAAACTTGAAACGAAGATGGTTTATGACCGTGGTGAGGGTGATGAGGAAGAAGTTCTGAAAGAAGAACCTCTAAGAATTGACCTCAAAAAAGTTGAAATCAAGAACATCAAAGAAACAAGCTTGATGAGTGTTGATGCTGACGGTAACGAAACAGACACTAGTTTGCTGACAGAAAAACCAGCTGATCTTGCTCCACTCTACCTACGAGTTACAACTCACGACAACAAAGTTACAAGACTGGCTGTTGACAAGATTGAAGAAGTAGAAAAAGACGGAAAAACGTTATTTAAAGTTACTGCAACAGCTCCTGATTTAGTTCAACACACAGATGCTTCTAAATTGGCAAACGAGTATGTCCATTACTTTGAAAAACAAAAATTAAAAGAAGGTAATGTTTACTACAACTTCAACGAGCTTGTAAAAGATATGCAAGCTAACCCTACTGGAGAGTTCAAACTTGGTGCAGACCTTAATGCAGCAAACGTAAAACCTAATGGAAAATCTTATGTTACATCAGTATTTAAAGGTAAGTTATCAAGTGTTGATGGTGGGCATTATTCAATCCATAATATAAGTCGTCCATTATTTGGAAATATTCAAGGTGGTCACATCCATGATATTAACTTAGCTAATGTAGATATTAATATGCCAGGGGATAATCAAGTAGCACCAATCGCTAACATTATTAAAGGTGGAACAACTATTGAAAATGTTAAAGTTACTGGTAACGTAGTTGGTCGTGATTGGGTGTCTGGATTTATTGATAAAATTGACAGTGGTGGTAGATTAGTCAATGTTGCATTTATTGGTAATGTTACTTCTGTTGGTACTGGTGGTCAATATTTATCAGGTATTGTTGGTGAAAACTGGAAAGGTTACGTTGAACGTGCTTATGTCAACGCTAATATCACTGGTAAGAGAGCTAAAGCTGCAGGTATTGTTTATTGGTCTCAAAATGGTGGGGATAACAATGCTGTAGGTAGAGAGGGTGCTATTAAGAAATCAGTAGCTAAAGGAACTATTAATGTAGAAGATCCTATTAAAACTGGTGGTTTTATTGGTAGTAATCATATGCTAGGTTCAGTTGAAGATAGCGTATCTATGATGAAAGTTAATAAAGGTAACGGAGAAATCTTCTATGGATCTGAAGATATTGATGATGATGGTGGTTACTGGTCAGGGATGAGACTTAATAGAAACCTTGTTGTTACAGGAGTAAGTGAAGGTAAATCTTCATATAATTTCTCTAAACAACAGCATCGTATTAAATCAGTACCTCAAGAAGAAGCAGATACAAAAATTGCATCATTAGGAATTACTGCTCATGACTATGCAATTAACGAGCCAGTAGTTAATACCCTTAACAACATCAAACCAAAATCTGACACTTACAAGGATACTCAAGATTACGATGTATCTCGTGAGCTTGCTTACCGTAATATTGAAAAGCTTCAACCGTTCTACAACAAAGAATGGATTGTAAATCAAGGTAATAAGATTCCTGCAGATTCTAAATTATTAACTACTGAAGTATTATCTGTTACAGGTATGAAAGATGGACAATTTGTGACCGACTTATCAGATGCTGATCACATTATGATTCATTACGCTGATAAGACGAAAGAAATTAAAGCTATTACACAAAAAGAATCTAAAGTTCAACAAGTTCGTGAATATAGTATTGAAGGATTAGGTGATGTTGTCTATACACCAAATATGGTTGTTAAAGATAGGACACAGTTAATCAGCGATATCAAAGCTAAATTAGCTTCTGTTGAATTATATTCTGATGAAGTTCGTAAGATCCACGGTGATCCGAAAATGCTATACTTAGATGAAAACTTCAAAGAAGTAAAAGATAACCTAGATGCTTTAGTTAAAGCTTTAGTTGAAAATGAAGACCATCAATTAAATACGGACGAAGCAGCTAAACGTGCCTTAGTTAAAAAAGTTGAAGATAACAAAGCTAAAATCATGTTAGCTCTGGCTTATTTAAACCAATACTACGGAATTAAATTTGACGGATTAAATATCAAAAATATGATGACCTTCAAACCTGATTTCTACGGTAAGAACGTTAACGTACTTGATAGATTAATCAGCTTTGCTTCAAATGGTAACAACCTAAAAGGTGATCAATCACACGATGCATTTAACAGAGCTCTTGCAAGTGCTACTGGTAAAGCTAACTTACACGAATTTCTGAAGTACAACATGGAATTATTCACTAGTGAAACAGATATGAATACTTGGTTCAAGAATAACATTGCAGATAACGCTTATGTCGTTGAGAAACAATCATCAAATCCTGATTTTGCGAATAAGAAACATAAATTGTATGAAGTAATTAATAATGGACATCACGGACGTTATATTCTACCACTTCTGAACCTGAAGAAAGCGCATATGATCTTAATTACGACCTATAATACCATTGCGTTTAGTTCATTTGAGAAATACGGTAAGAACACAGCAGAAGAACGTGAAGCGTTCAAGAAGCAAGTTGATTTACGTGCGCAAGAACAAATCAATTATTTAGACTTCTGGTCAAGACTTGCTGCAGATAATGTACGAAATAATCTTCTTAAGAGTGAAAATATGGTACCATCTGCAATTTGGGATAACCATGATGTACCAGGTTTGGGATGGGTTGACCGTATGGGACATACGAAGAAAGGTGATTTTGCTCCAATTCGTGAATTCTATGGTCCGACTGATAAATGGCATGGATACAATGGAATGGGTGCATACGCTTATATCTTCCAAAATCCACAACCACAAGAGGCGGTATATTACATCATCTCTAGCATGATTAGTGATTTTGGTACATCTGCATTCACTCACGAAACAACTCACATCAATGATCGTATGGCCTACTTAGGAACATGGCGTCACCGTGAAGGAACAGACGTTGAAGCCTTTGCTCAGGGTATGCTACAATCACCATCAGTCTCAAATCCAAATGGTGAATATGGTGCCTTAGGATTAAATATGGCATATGAACGTCAAAATGATGGTAACCAATGGTATAACTATAATCCAAATGTGTTAAATAGTCGTGAGAAAATCGATCACTACATGAAGAATTACAATGAATCTATGATGATGCTTGATTATTTAGAAGCTGAATCTGTAATTAAGAAAAATACTGGAACTAACGATAAATGGTTCAAGAAAATGGATCGAGAATGGCGTTCAAATGCTGATCGTAACAGTCTAAAAGGTGAACCACATCAATGGGATAAACTTCGTGATTTAAACGATGAAGAGAAAAACATGAAGTTAACAACGATTGATCAATTGGTAAACAACAACTTTGTTACCAAGCATGGAATGCCTGGTAATGGACGTTACCGTTCGGAAGGTTTCGATTCTGCTTATCAAACCGTTAATATGATGGCAGGCATCTATGGTGGTAATACAAGCAGAAGTGCTGTAGGTTCCATTTCATTTAAACATAATACATTCCGTATGTGGGGTTACTTTGGTTACCTTGATGGTTTCTTAGGATATGCTTCTAATAAATACAAAGATGCTGCTAAGAAAGAAAACAACGGTTATGTTGGAGATGATTTCATCATTAAGAAAGTTTCAAATGGAAGATTCCAAAACTTAGAAGAATGGAAATCTGCTTGGTATCATGAAGTTCATGAGAAAGCTCAAAAAGGCTTTGTTGAAATTGAAATTAATGGTGAGAAAATTTCAACTTATGCAAGACTTCAAGAATTGTTTGATGAAGCAGTTGAAAAAGATCTTAAAGGGAATGGGTTTGGAAATACAGTTAGTCTGAAAGAGAAAGTTTATAAACAACTTCTACAAAAATCTAATGGATTTACTGGAGAGTTGTTTACTAAATAGTAGATAGGACTAATAGAATAATAAAAAGGTAGATCAGTTTTATCTGAATCTGCCTTTTTATGCTATACTTAAGATATGCATAGAAAAACAGTAATTGATTTTAGGGCTTTGGGGGAAAGATACATCTTTACCCAGCCTATCAAAGAGTTAAAAACGAGAGATTTGGCAGAAGTGGCAGACTTGCTGGCACAAGTGGAAAGTTACCAAGAGCAGGGCTACTATGTGGTGGGCTATGTCAGCTACGAGGCTGCACCTGCTTTTGAGGAGAAATTAGCAGTTCATAAAGCGCCTTTACTGGGAGAATACCTGCTATTTTTTACCGTTCATGATAGGGTAGAAACATCCCCTATTCCTCTGACTTATGATGAGGTTGATTTGCCCTCAAATTGGCAGGAAGTAACGCTTGCAGAGGATTATGAAAAGGCGATTGCACAGATACATCATCATTTGCGGCAGGGGGACACCTATCAGGTCAACTACACCGTCCAACTCAAGCAAAAATTAAGTGCCAATCCTTTTGCCATTTACAATCGCATGGTGGTAGAGCAGGAGGCGGGCTACAATGCCTATGTTGAACATGATGAAATGGCAGTGATTTCCATGAGTCCAGAACTCTTTTTTGAGCAAAATGACCGTGAGTTGACAACGCGACCAATGAAGGGAACGACTCAGCGTGGGGTAACTGACCATGAAGACTTAGAGCAGTCTAGTTGGTTGGAGCAGGATCCTAAAAATCGCTCTGAAAATATGATGATTGTGGACCTCTTGCGCAATGATATGAATCGTATTTCTGAAGTGGGCAGTGAGCATGTGGAGCGTCTGTGTCAGGTAGAGCAGTATTCAACTGTTTGGCAGATGACTTCGACCATCAAGAGTCGGTTGCGACCAGATGTGGACTTGGTTACCATTTTTCGCTCTCTCTTTCCTTGTGGATCCATCACAGGAGCTCCTAAGATAGCGACTATGGAAATTATTAAGGAGTTGGAACCACAACCGCGTGGAGTCTACTGTGGAACGATTGGTCTCTTGCTTCCAAATGGACGACGGATTTTTAATGTTGCTATCCGGACTATTCAACTGTATCAAGGGAAAGCCATCTATGGAGTTGGCGGAGGCATTACTTGGGATAGCACTTGGGAGTCTGAATACCGCGAGGTTCATCAAAAGGCAGCTGTTCTCTATCGTAAACAAGCTCGTTTCAAACTGATTACTACAGGGAAAATCAGCCAGAAGAACTTGTTGTTTGAAGAACAACATCTGGAAAGACTGAGAATAGCTAGTCGGTATTTTGCTTTTCCTTTTGACCCAGAAATTTTGAGACAAAAGATTGAAGCAGAGTGTCAGGCTTGTGATGCTAATCAAGATTACCGCTTGCGAATTTCTCTCAACAAGTCTGGAGAGATAGAAGTCGATCGTCAAGTATTGGAACCTCTCAGTCCGACCTTCTGTCAAGCAAAACTTTGCCTTCAGGAAGCAAATTTGCAACAAGCCTTTACCTACTTTAAAACCACTTACCGATCGCATTTGAATTTAGGAAAACACGAGAAGATTTACCATAATACAAGAGGAGAATTACTTGAAACCTCTATTGGAAATTTGGTTCTGAAAATTGCCGGGAAACTTTACACGCCACCTATCCGACTTGGAATCTTGCCAGGAATTTATCGTCAGCATTTGTTAGAAACAGGACAGCTAGAAGAGAAAGTCTTGACCTTTGCAGACATAGACCAAGCTGAAGCTATTTACGGCTGTAATGCAGTGAGAGATTTGTATGAGTTGCAAGTGATAGGATTGTGAGTTTTAGCTATTAATAGCTTTTAGTATATATTAATACATATTTTTGTTATAATGTAATCGTAAACAATAAAAATTTAAAGGAGATTTTTATGAGAAAATCAAAAAAATTTTGGTTACAAGTTTAGCAGCAACTACACTTGCACTTGTTTCTCTTTCAGATACAATGGGGATGTTGCCTTTCTCATCTCAGAAAGTATCTGCTCAAGAAAAAGATGCGTCTAAAAATGGTAAAATTGTAAAAGAGAATACAAAACCCGCACCAAAACCTGCGCTGAAGCCGGCACCAAAACCCGCACCAAAACCCGCGCCGAAGCCCGCACCAAAACCCGCACCAAAACCCGCGCCGAAGCCCGCACCAAAACCCGCACCAAAACCTGCGCCGAAGCCGGCACCAAAACCCACGCCGAAGCCGGCACCAAAACCCACGCCGAAGCCGGCACCAAAACCCACGCCGAAGCCAGCACCAAAACCCACGCTGAAGCCGGCACCAAAACCCGCGCCGAAGCCGGCACCGAAACCCGCGCCGAAGCCAGCACCAAAACCTGCGCCGAAGCCGGCACCAAAACCCACGCCGAAGCCGGCACCAAAACCCACGCCGAAGCCGGCACCAAAACCCACGCCGAAGCCAGCACCAAAACCCACGCTGAAGCCGGCACCAAAACCCGCGCCGAAGCCGGCACCGAAACCAGCGCCGAAGCCAGCACCAAAACCTGCGCCGAAGCCAGCACCAAAACCCGCGCCGAAACCGGCACCAAAACCCGCGCCGAAGCCGGCACCAAAACCCGCGCCGAAACCGGCACCAAAACCCGCGCCGAAGCCGGCACCAAAACCTGCGCTGAAGCCGGCACCGAAACCCGCGCCGAAGCCAGCACCAAAACCCGCACCAAAACCTGCGCCGAAGCCAGCACCAAAACCTGCGTCGAAGTCGGCACCAAAACCCGCGCCGAAGCCAGCACCGAAACCTAAAGAAACAACTCCTAAACAGGATAAATCAAAATCTAAAGTTCAGACTGGCTGGGTAGGAAATTACTACCTCAAATCAGATGGGAAGAGAGCTAAAAATGAATGGGTAGATGGTGGTCGTTATTATGTTGATTCTGATGGAAAAAAGGTTAAAAGTGACTGGATTTATGATAAAAAGCATGGTTCATATTATTATCTAACAGCAGAAGGAAGCTCTGCTCGCAATAAATGGATAGGAAATTCTTATCTCAAATCAGATGGGAAGATGGCCAAGAATGAATGGGTAGATGGCGGTCGTTACTATGTCGATTCTAAAGGTTATATGGTAAGGGATAAATGGGTAGATGGTGGCCGTTACTATGTAGGATACGATGGTGTGCGGCAACCAAAACCAGCAGATGGGAACCAGTACAATGCTGCTTTAGAAAAGGCAAAGAGTTATAATTCGTGGGCAAATATGTCAAAAAAAGCTCTCTATGAGCAATTAACGTGGCATGGTTTTTCAAGTTCAGCAGTGCAGTATGCCATCGATCACTTGAATGCAGATTACAAAGCAAATGCCTTAGCTAAAGCAAGAGAATACCGAAAATATAGTAATATCTCAAAAACTGAAATTTATGACAGGCTAACTTCTTCTTGGTTTGGAAAATTTACAAAAGAAGAAGCAAACTATGCCATTCAAAAACTTAATCTACCATCAGAAGGCAGCCATGTTCGCAATAAATGGGTAGGAGCTTATTATTATAAATCGGATGGAAAGATGGCCAAGAATGAATGGGTAGATGGCGGTCGTTACTATGTCGATTCTAAAGGTTATATGGTGAAGGATAAATGGGTAGATGGTGGCCGTTACTATGTAGGATACGATGGTGTGCGGCAACCAAAACCAGCAGATGGGAACCAGTACAATGCTGCTTTAGAAAAGGCAAAGAGTTATAATTCGTGGGCAAATATGTCAAAAAAAGCTCTCTATGAGCAATTAACGTGGCATGGTTTTTCAAGTTCAGCAGTGCAGTATGCCATCGATCACTTGAATGCAGATTATAAGGCAAATGCCTTAGCTAAAGCAAGAGAATATCGAAAATATAGTAATCTCTCAAAGACAGAAATTTATGAGAGGCTAACTTCTCCTTATTTTAGAAAATTTACCAAAGAAGAAGCCAACTATGCAATTCAAAAACTAGGGGATAAATAGTTATTAATTATTAGATGTAACTTTTTCATGCAAAGCTTTGCACAAATCTAACGATTTTGTTATACTATATCTGTAAGCATTTTCAATTAAAAAGGAGAAGACGATGAGTCAAAAGATTATTGGGATTGACCTTGGTGGAACTTCTATCAAATTTGCAATCTTGACAACAGCAGGAGAAATCCAAGAAAAATGGTCTATCAAGACCAACATTTTGGATGAGGGAAGTCATATCGTAGATGATATGATTGAGTCTATTCAACATCGTTTGGACTTGCTTGGATTGACAGCAGCAGACTTCCAAGGTATTGGAATGGGATCACCTGGTGTGGTTGACCGTGAAAAAGGAACTGTTATTGGTGCCTACAACCTCAACTGGAAAACCCTTCAACCAATCAAAGAAAAGATTGAAAAAGCCTTGGGCATTCCTTTCTTCATCGATAATGATGCCAACGTAGCTGCTCTTGGTGAGCGCTGGATGGGTGCTGGAGATAACCAACCAGACGTTGTCTTTATGACACTCGGTACTGGTGTTGGTGGCGGTATCGTTGCAGAAGGCAAATTGCTTCACGGTGTTGCTGGTGCAGCAGGTGAGCTTGGCCACATCACTGTTGACTTTGACCAACCAATCGCATGTACCTGTGGTAAGAAAGGCTGTCTTGAGACAGTCGCTTCTGCAACAGGGATTGTCAACTTGACTCGTCGCTATGCCGATGAATACGAAGGCGATGCAGCCTTGAAACGCTTGATTGATAACGGAGAAGAAGTAACTGCTAAGACTGTCTTTGACCTTGCAAAAGAAGGAGACGACCTTGCTTTGATCGTTTATCGTAACTTCTCACGTTACTTGGGAATCGCTTGTGCCAACATTGGTTCAATCCTAAACCCATCAACAATCGTTATCGGTGGCGGTGTGTCAGCTGCAGGAGAATTCCTTCTACAAGGTGTTCAAAAGGTTTACGACGAAAATACCTTCCCACAAGTACGCACAACAACTAAATTGGCTCTTGCAACTCTAGGAAATGACGCTGGAGTTATTGGAGCAGCATCACTTGTATTGCAATAAAATAAAAATGACAGAGCTTGGTGATTCATCAGGCTCTTTTTCAAGATCATAATTGTAAATATAACTCTTAACTTTTTGATTTTAGAAAGGAGATTTTAAATGAATAAGTCAGAACAATCCATGTTTGAATTGGCTTTGTCCATTGCAAAAAAAGCATATGAGGGACAATATGATAAGGCTGGAGTAGTTTATATCAAACACCCTCTTTTTGTAGCAAGTCTGGTCGATACGCAAGAAGAAAAGGCAGTCGCTCTATTGCACGATGTTCTTGAAGATAGCCCTTATACAGCAGAAGAACTAATATTAGCTGGTTTACCAGAGACTGTTGTTACTGCAGTGCAGGTACTGACCAAGAAAAAGGGACAAGATTACCAACAATATTTGGAACTTGTTAAATCGAATCCTATAGCACGTTGTGTCAAATTAGCAGATTTGAAACATAATTCAGATTTATCTAGACTAGCTACAATTACTGAAAAGGATCTGGAACGATTTGAAAAATACAAGAAAGCTATTGATTATCTGAGCATGTAGAAAAGCTTTTTTTATGCTATACTAGTTAGGAAACAAATGAGGTGAGAGTAAATGACAAAAGCAGATACGATTTTTAAAGAGAATATTGAACGAATCCTCAAAGATGGTGTCTTTTCTGAACAAGCACGCCCCAAGTACAAGGATGGGACAGTTGCCAACTCCAAGTATGTAACGGGTGCATTTGCCGAGTATGACTTGGCAAAGGGGGAATTCCCCATTACAACCTTGCGTCCTATTGCCATCAAATCCGCCATCAAGGAAGTGCTCTGGATTTACCAAGATCAGTCTAATAGCTTAGAAGTGCTGAATAGCAAGTACAATGTTCACTACTGGAATGACTGGGAAGTGGGAGATACGGGAACTATTGGTGAGCGTTACGGGGCAGTCGTTAAGAAACACGATATTATCAATAAGCTTCTCAAGCAGTTGGAAGCTAATCCTTGGAACCGTCGCAACATTATCTCCCTTTGGGATTACCAAGCTTTTGATGAGACGGACGGCCTCCTCCCATGCGCCTTTCAGACCATGTTTGATGTCCGCCGTGTAGATGGAGAAATCTATCTGGATGCGACCTTGACCCAGCGTTCGAATGACATGTTGGTGGCCCACCACATCAATGCTATGCAGTATGTAGCTCTTCAAATGATGATTGCCAAGCATTTTGGCTGGAAGGTTGGGAAGTTCTTCTACTTCATCAACAACCTCCATATCTATGATAATCAATTTGAACAAGCTCAGGAATTGCTCCGTCGTGAGCCATCAAACTGCCAACCACGTTTGGTCTTGAATGTACCAGACAAAACCAACTTCTTTGATATCAAAGCGGAAGATTTTGAGTTGGTGGATTATGACCCTGTCAAGCCACAGTTGAAGTTTGACCTAGCTATTTAAAAGAATAGAAAAAAGAAGTTGAGGCAATGAATCCCAACTTCTTTTGTTTCTTAACGTGATACGCGGCGGCGAGCTGCTTTTTTACGGTTTTCTTCGATGAAAGCAGCTTTTTGCTCTTCTGGTTCGATTACTTTCTTTTTAAATGCGTATACTGCACCTGCGACTGCAGCGACAGTTCCTGCGACACCTGTTACAAGACCTTTAGCGAATCCTTTAGCCATGAGTCTTCCTCCTTTATATTCTCAATCAGTCAGCCCCTTCAAGAGGTCACATTTTTCTGACTGACCTTTTTGTGTTATAATAATAGTAACGAAAAAATGGGAATTTTTCAAGGAAAAAAGATGAAAACAAAAATAATTGTGATTGTTGGACCGACTGCAGTTGGAAAGACGGCTCTAGCCATTGAAGTAGCCAAGCGTTTTAATGGCGAAGTGGTTAGTGGAGATAGCCAGCAAGTCTATCGAGGACTTGATATTGGGACGGCCAAGGCTAGTCCAGAAGAGCAGGCAGCTGTTCCTCATCATTTAATCGATGTTAGAGAGGTAACCGAGTCTTACTCGGCTTTTGATTTTGTTTCAGAAGCTAAGATGGCTATTGAGGATATTCACAGTCGTAGCAAGCTAGCCATTATCGCTGGTGGGACTGGACTGTATATCCAGAGCTTGTTAGAAGGCTACCATTTAGGTGGGGAGACTCCCCATGAGGAAATTTTGGCCTATCGGGCTAGTTTAGAGCCCTATACAGATGAGGAACTAGCCTATCTTGTGGAGCAAGCTGGCCTTGAGATTCCCCAGTTTAATCGTCGTCGTGCTATGCGTGCCTTGGAAATTGCCCATTTTGGTCAGGATTTGGAAAATCAAGAGACCTTGTATGAACCATTGATTATCTGCTTAGATGATGAACGCAGTCAATTATATGAACGAATCAATCATCGAGTGGATTTGATGTTTGAGGCTGGGCTTTTGGATGAGGCCAAGTGGCTTTTTGACCATTACCCTGATGTGCAGGCTGCTAAAGGGATTGGTTACAAGGAACTCTTTCCTTACTTCCGTGGCGAGCAGACCTTGGAAGAAGTTAGTGAGAGTCTCAAACAGGCTACTCGTCGTTTTGCCAAGCGTCAGCTGACCTGGTTCCGTAATCGCATGCAGGTCACTTTTTATCAGATAGGAGAGCCTGGCGTGGAGGACCGCATTTTAAGCCAGATAGAGGAGTTTTTAGATGATTGAAACGGAGAAAAAAGAGGAACGAGTCCTGCTGATTGGAGTTGAACTCCAGGGCATGGATAATTTTGACCTCTCCATGGAAGAATTGGCCAGTCTAGCTAAGACTGCTGGAGCTGTCGTAGTTGATACTTACAGACAAAAACGTGAAAAGTATGATTCTAAGACCTTTGTTGGCTCTGGTAAGTTGGAAGAGATTGCGCTCATGGTAGATGCAGAAGAAATTACTACTGTCATTGTCAACAACCGTCTGACGCCAAGGCAAAATGTCAATTTAGAAGAAGTTCTGGGTGTTAAGGTCATTGACCGTATGCAGTTGATTTTGGATATCTTTGCTATGCGAGCTCGAAGCCATGAAGGAAAACTCCAAGTCCACCTAGCCCAGCTAAAATATCTCTTGCCCCGCTTGGTTGGTCAAGGGATCATGCTCAGCCGTCAGGCAGGGGGAATTGGTTCCCGTGGACCTGGTGAAAGCCAACTGGAGCTGAACCGTCGTAGTGTTCGCAATCAAATCACGGATATCGAGCGCCAACTCAAGGTGGTTGAGAAAAATCGGGCGACAGTCAGAGAAAAACGTCTGGAGTCCAGCACCTTTAAGATTGGTTTGATCGGTTATACAAATGCTGGGAAGTCAACGATCATGAACACTTTGACCAGTAAGACACAGTATGAGGCTGACGAGCTTTTTGCGACTCTAGATGCGACGACTAAGAGTATCCATCTGGGTGGAAATCTCCAAGTAACTTTGACTGATACCGTTGGATTTATCCAAGATTTGCCGACAGAGTTGGTGTCCAGCTTCAAGTCAACCTTGGAAGAAAGCAAGCATGTTGATCTTCTAGTGCATGTTATCGATGCCAGCAACCCTTACCACGAAGAGCATGAAAAAACAGTTCTGTCTATTATGAAAGATTTGGATATGGAGGACATTCCTCGCCTGACCCTTTATAATAAAGCGGATTTGGTAGAGGATTTCACGCCTACCCAAACACCTTATGCTCTGATTTCTGCTAAGTCTGAGGATAGTCGTGAGAACTTGCAGGCACTATTTTTAGAGAAAATCAAGGATATTTTTGAATCTTTTACCTTGCGCGTGCCTTTTTCTAAGTCCTACAAGATTCATGATTTAGAAAGTGTTGCGATTTTGGAAGAACGTGATTATCAGGAGGACGGCGAAGTGATTAGAGGCTACATTTCTGAGAAAAACAAATGGAGGTTAGAAGAATTTTATGACTGATATCAAAACCTTGGCTCTAAAATATGGAGGCTATACAAGTCTGGATAAGGTCTATCTGGACCAACTTCTAGCTGGTAAAACAGAGCAGGAGCAGTTGGCACTTATTACACCTCCGCCCAGCGTTGTCAATGCTTATTTTGCAGAACTCTACCAGAAAAAGAGTCCTCAAGCTGCGACTGATTATTTTGCGGAACTCAGTCAGGAACTGAATCTTTACAATGTTGAACCAAGTTTCACCCTAGAAAATAAGCCTTTTATTCGGCTTAATCTGTCTGGTAAATCCTTTGGTTTTTGTTATGAGAGTGAGGGTCTTGGTCGGATTTTCTCTGAAAATAAAGAGGTAATCTCGGATGACTTACTCTTTGAAATTGCGCAAATTTTCCCTCATCAGCTAGTATTTGAGGAGTCTGGCAAGATTTACATGAAGGCTGTCGGGGACGAGGAAGTTGTTAGTGTGGAAAATCTCACAGCTTTGACTGATTTGGAAAGCTTGGCTGACAGTCGTAAACGTCTCAAAGGTTACAGCCAAGAGGAGTTATTACAAGAAGCCACAGCTTTTTCTGGCAAGCGCTATTTCCGATCGGAAAACCGCACTGCCTTGTTATATATTGATTAATTAGAAAGTATCGAATGGATATTCAATTTTTAGGAACGGGGGCAGGTCAGCCCTCTAAAGCCCGCAACGTTTCCAGTCTCGCCCTGAAACTCTTGGACGAGATTAACGAAGTTTGGCTCTTTGACTGTGGAGAAGGTACGCAAAATCGCATTCTTGAAACCACAATTCGACCACGTAAGGTCAGCAAAATCTTTATCACCCACCTACATGGAGACCACATTTTTGGCCTGCCAGGTTTCCTTTCTAGCCGTGCCTTTCAGGCCAATGAAGAGCAGACAGATTTGGAAATCTATGGACCGCAAGGGATCAAGTCCTTTGTCTTAACCAGCCTTCGTGTGTCAGGTTCGCGTCTGCCTTATCGCATTCATTTTCATGAATTTGACCAAGATTCTTTAGGAAAAATCCTTGAGACCGATAAATTCACTGTCTATGCAGAAGAGCTGGACCACACTATTTTCTGTGTTGGTTACCGTGTCATGCAAAAGGACTTGGAAGGAACGCTGGATGCTGAAAAGCTCAAGGCTGCTGGCGTCCCATTTGGCCCACTTTTTGGGAAAATCAAAAACGGCCAGGATGTTGTTTTGGAAGACGGAACTGAAATCAAGGCAGCAGACTATATCTCAGCGCCACGTCCTGGTAAGATTATTACCATTCTAGGCGATACCAGAAAAACCAATGCCAGTGTGCGTCTGGCTGTCAATGCCGATGTCCTAGTCCATGAATCGACTTATGGCAAGGGTGATGAAAAAATTGCTCGTAACCATGGCCACTCTACTAACATGCAAGCTGCACAAGTAGCAGTAGAAGCAGGTGCCAAACGCCTCCTACTCAACCATATCAGTGCCCGTTTCCTCTCAAAAGATATCAGCAAGCTCAAGAAAGATGCTGCTAGCATTTTTGAAAATGTCCATGTGGTCAAAGACTTGGAAGAAGTGGAAATCTAAAAGCTTGAGAAAGGATAAGTATGCCTACTATTCTTATTACCGGAGCTAGCGGTGGCCTAGCCCAAGAAATGGTCAAACTCTTGCCAAATGACCAACTCATCTTGCTTGGTAGAAATAAGGAAAAATTAGCCCAACTCTACGGAAATCATCCCCATGCAGAATTGATTGAAATCGATATTACCGATGATTCAGCCTTAGAAACTCTGCTAGCAGCCCTCTATCTCCGCTATGGCGAGATTGATGTTTTGATAAACAACGCTGGTTACGGGATCTTTGAGGAATTTGACCAGATTTCCGACCAAGATATTCATCAGATGTTCGAGGTCAATACCTTTGCCCTAATGAATCTGTCTCGTCGCATTGCGGCAAGAATGAAGGAAAGTCGAAAAGGTCATATCATCAATATTGTCAGCATGGCAGGTTTGATCGCTACTGGCAAGTCTAGTCTCTACTCAGCAACTAAGTTTGCGGCTATTGGTTTTTCAAATGCTCTGCGCCTCGAACTCATGCCTTATGGTGTCTATGTGACAACGGTTAATCCAGGACCAATCCGCACAGGATTTTTTGACCAGGCCGATCCAGATGGAACCTATCTCAAGTCGGTTGACCGCTTCCTGCTAGAACCAGATGCAGTGGCTAAAAGGATTGTCAAGATTATAGGAAAAAACAAACGAGAACTCAATCTACCGATGTTGTTGAACCTAGCCCATAAGTTTTATACCCTCTTTCCCAAGCTAGCTGATAAGCTGGCAGGGGAGACTTTTAATTATAAATAGAAGAAGTTCCTTTTAAAGGGACTTTTTTACTTCTTTTAATTTAAAGGTTAATAAGTGTTTTTTCTTTTAAAACTACATTCAGTTTTTTAATTCTTCTACAAATTTTAGAAAAAACTATCAAAAATATTATTTCATATGCTAGAGTATTGAAAATTCCTATATTATTTAATAAAATAAGGGTAAAAGACTATTAAAAGTATGCGCTTACATAAAAATGAAAGCGATTACTAAAAGGAGGGTTTTATGGAAAAAAGCCATTGGAATCGGAAAAGAGTCTATAGCATTCGTAAATTTGCTGTAGGAGCTTGCTCAGTAATGATTGGAACTTGTGCAGTTCTATTCGCTGGAAATATAGCTGGAGAATCTGTAGTTAATGCGGATGAAACACCTATTACTCATACTGCTGAGAAACCTAAAGAGGAAAAACCGATAGTAGAAGAAAAGGTTGATCAAGCTTTGGAAACTAAAAATGTAGTCGAAAGTACAGCACAAAAACAACCTAGTGCCACTGAGTCTATTTCATCTGAGAAGAAAGAAGATGAAGCAGTAACTCCAAAAGAGGAAAAAGCGTCTTCAAAATCTGAAGAAAAAGCTCCAAAGATAGAATCACAAGCTTCAAGTCAAGAAAAACCGCTCAAGGAAGATGTTAAAGCTGTGACAAATGAAGAAGTCAATCAAATGATTGAAGACAGAAAAGTGAATTTTAACCAAAATTGGCACTTTAAACTCAATGCAAATTCTAAGGAAGCCATTAAACCGGATGCAGATGTATCTACGTGGAAAAAATTAGATTTACCGCATGACTGGAGTATCTTTAACGATTTTGATCATGAATCTCCTGCACAAAACGAAGGTGGACAGCTTAACGGTGGGGAAGCTTGGTATCGTAAGACTTTCAAACTAGATGAAAAAGACCTTAAGAAAAATGTGCGCCTTACTTTTGATGGCGTCTACATGGATTCTCAAGTTTATGTCAATGGTCAGTTAGTGGGTCATTACCCAAATGGTTATAACCAATTTTCATATGACATCACTAACTATTTGAACAAAGATGGACGTGAGAATGTAATTGCTGTTCATGCAGTCAACAAGCAGCCAAGCAGCCGTTGGTATTCAGGAAGTGGTATCTACCGTGATGTGACTTTACAAGTGACAGATAAGGTTCATGTTGAGAAAAATGGGACAACTATTTTAACACCAAAACTTGAAGAACAACAACATGGCAAGGTTGAAACTCATGTGACCAGCAAAATTGTCAATACAGACGATAAAGACCATCAACTTGTAGCAGAATATCAAATCGTTGAACGTGGTGGTCAGGCTGTGACAGGTCTAGTACGTACAGAGAGTCGTACCTTGAAAGCACATGAAGTAACTAGTCTTGATGCGATTTTAGAAGTTGAAAGACCAAAACTCTGGACCGTTTTAAATGACAAACCGGCCTTGTATGAATTAGTTACACGTGTTTACCGGGACGGTCAATTAGTTGATGCTAAGAAAGATCTGTTTGGTTACCGATATTATAACTGGACTCCAAATGAGGGCTTCTCTTTGAATGGTGAACGCATTAAATTCCATGGAGTTTCCTTGCACCATGATCATGGAGCGCTAGGAGCAGAAGAAAACTATAAGGCAGAATATCGTCGTCTGAAACAAATGAAGGAAATGGGAGTGAATTCGATTCGTACGACTCACAACCCAGCAAGTCCTCAGACCTTGCAGATTGCAGCTGAACTTGGCTTACTTGTTCAAGAAGAGGCCTTTGATACTTGGTATGGCGGAAAGAAACCTTATGACTATGGACGTTTCTTTGAAAAAGATGCTACCCATCCTGAGGCTAAAAAAGGTGAAAAATGGTCCGACTACGATCTACGTACTATGGTAGAGAGAGACAAAAATAATCCCGCTGTTTTTATGTGGTCAATCGGAAATGAAATCGGTGAAGCAAATGGGGATCCCCATTCTCTAGCGACTGTTAAACGTCTAGTCAAAGTTATCAAGGATGTTGATAAGACTCGTTATGTTACCATGGGAGCAGATAAGTTCCGTTTCGGTAATGGCAGCGGTGGGCATGAAAAAATTGCTGATGAACTCGATGCTGTTGGATTCAACTACTCTGAAGATAATTACAAAGCCCTTAGAGCTAAGCATCCAAAATGGTTGATTTATGGGTCAGAAACATCTTCAGCAACGCGTACAAGAGGAAGTTACTTCCACCCAGAGCGTGAGTGGGTACAAAGTAATCAGTCATGGCGTAACTATGAACAGTCCGATTATGGAAATGACCGTGTTGGTTGGGGTAAAACGGCAACTGCTTCATGGACATTTGACCGTGACAATGCTGGCTATGCTGGTCAATTCATTTGGACAGGTACGGACTATATCGGTGAACCAACTCCATGGCACAACCAAAACAACACGCCGGTTAAAAGCTCTTATTTTGGTATAGTAGATACTGCAGGTATTCCAAAAAACGATTTTTATCTTTACCAAAGTCAATGGGTTTCTGCAAAGAAAAAACCAATGGTTAACCTTCTTCCTCACTGGAACTGGGAAAACAAAGAGTTGATAGATAATGTAGCAGACGCGGAAAATAAAATCCCTGTACGTGCTTATTCTAATGCTGCAAGTGTAGAATTGTTCTTGAATGGAAAATCTCTTGGTCTTAAGACTTTCAACAAAAAACAAACTAGCGATGGACGAACTTACCAAGAAGGTGCTAATGCTAATGAACTTTATCTTGAATGGAAAGTTGCTTATCAACCAGGTACCTTGGAAGCAATTGCTCGTGATGAATCTGGCAAGGAAATTGCTCGAGATAAGATTACGACTGCTGGTAAGCCAGCGGCTGTTCGTCTTATCAAAGAAGATCATGCAATCGCAGCAGATGGAAAAGACTTGACATACATCTACTACGAAATCGTTGATAGTCAAGGGAATGTAGTACCAACTGCCAATAATCTGGTTCGCTTCCAATTACACGGACAAGGTCAACTTGTCGGTGTCGATAACGGAGAACAAGCCAGCCGTGAACGCTATAAGGCGCAAGCAGATGGTTCTTGGATTCGTAAAGCATTTAATGGTAAAGGTGTTGCCATTGTCAAATCAACTGAACAAGCAGGTAAATTCACACTGACAGCCCATTCAGATCTCTTGAAATCTAGTCAAGTAACTGTCTTTACTGGTAAAAAAGAAGGACAAGAGAAGACTGTTTTGGGGACAGAAGTAGCAAGAGTTCGTACATTAATCGGTAAAGAACCCAAAATGCCGAAAACAGTAGGTTTTGTATACAGCGATGGTAGTCGTGAAAAACTTCCAGTAACTTGGTCTCAAGTCGATGTTAGTCAAGCAGGAGTTGTGACTGTTAAAGGTACAGCAAATGGACGTGAGGTAGAGGCTCGTGTCGAGATTCTAGCAATTGCGAAAGAATTACCAACAGTTAAACGTGTTGCTCCAGGAGCAGATTTGAACACTGTAGATAAATATGTGTCAATACTTGTAACCGATGGAAGTGTACAAGAGTACGAAGTAGATAGCTGGGAGATTGCGGAAGCAGATAAAGCCAAACTTTCAGTAGCTGGATCACGTATTCAAATGACTGGTCAGTTAGCTGGAGAAACTATTCATGCAACCCTTGTGGTAGAAGAAGGAAAAGCTGCAGCACCTGTAGTGCCAACTGTTACTGTTGGCGGTGAGGCAGTAACAGGGCTTACTAGCCAACAACCAATGCAATACCGCACTCTTGCTTATGGTGCCCAATTGCCAGAAGTCACAGCAAGTGCTGAAAATGCTGATGTTACAGTTCTTCAAGCAAGCGCAGCAAACGGCATGCGTGCGAGCATCTTTGTTCAGTCTAAAGATGGTGGTCCTCTTCAAACCTATGCAATTCAATTCCTAGAAGAAGCACCAAAAATTGCTCATTTGAGCTTGCAAGTGGAACAAGCTGACGGTCTTAAAGAAGACCAAACAGTGAAATTATCTGTACTCGCTCATTATCAGGACGGAACACAAGCTGTATTACCAGCTGATAAAGTAAGCTTCTCTACAAGTGGTGAAGGGGAAGTCGCAGTTCGTAAAGGAATGCTTGAGTTACATAAACCAGGAGCAATCACTCTGAAAGCTGAATATGAGGGGGCTAAAGGCCAAGTTGAACTCACCATCCAAGCCAATACTGAGACGAAGGTTGCGCAATCCATTCGTCCAGTGAATGTAGTGACAGACTTGCATCAAGAACCTACTCTTCCGTCAACAGTAACGGTTGAGTATGACAAAGGTTTCCCTAAAACTCATAAAGTTACATGGCAAGCTATTCCAAAAGAAAAACTAGACCACTATCAAAGCTTTGAAGTGTTAGGTAAAGTTGAAGGAATTGACCTGGAAGCGCGTGCTAAAGTATCTGTAGAAGGCATCGTTTCAGTTGAAGAAGTCAGTGTGACAACTCCAATCGCAGAAGCACCACAATTACCAGAAAGCGTTCGTACATATGATTCAAATGGTCACGTTTCATCAGCTAAGGTTGCATGGGATGCGATTCGTCCAGAGCAATACGCTAAGGAAGGTGTCTTTACAGTTAATGGTCGCTTAGAAGGTACTCAATTAACAACTAAACTTCATGTTCGCGTATCTGCTCAAACTGAGCAAGGTGCAAACATTTCTGACCAATGGACCGGTTCAGAATTGCCACTTGCCTTTGCTTCAGATTCAAATCCAACCGACCCTGTTTCAAATGTCAACGATAAATTGATTTCCTTTAACGACCGACCAGCCAATCGTTGGACAAACTGGAATCGCAGTAATCCAGAAGCTTCAGTTGGTGTCCTGTTCGGAGATTCAGGTATCTTGAGCAAACGTTCAGTTGATAATCTAAGTGTCGGATTCCACGAAGACCATGGAGTTGGTGCACCGAAGTCTTATGTGATTGAGTATTATGTTGGTAAGACTGTTCCAACAGCTCCTAAAAACCCTAGCTTTGTAGGTAATGAAGAACATGTCTTTAACGATCCTGCAAACTGGAAAGAGGTAAGCAATCTCAAAGCTCCAGCTCAACTCAAGGCTGGAGAAATGAACCACTTTAGCTTTGATAAAGTTGAAACCTATGCTGTCCGTATTCGTATGGTGAGAGCAGACAACAAACTTGGAACGTCTATTACAGAAGTACAAATCTTTGCGAAACAAGTTGCGGCAGCCAAACAAGGACAAACAAGAATCCAAGTTGACGGCAAAGACTTAGCAAACTTCAACCCTGATTTGACAGACTACTACCTTGAGTCTGTAGATGGAAAAGTTCCCGCAGTAACAGCAAGTGTCAGCAACAATGGTCTCGCTACCGTCGTTCCAAGCGTTCGTGAAGGTGAGCCAGTTCGTGTCATCGCGAAAGCTGAAAATGGCGACATCTTAGGAGAATACCGTCTGCACTTCACTAAGAATAAAGACTTACTTTCTCGTAAACCAGTTGCTGCAGTTAAACAAGCTCGCTTGTTGCAACTAGGCCAACCACTTGAATTGCCAACTAAGGTTCCAGTTTACTTCACAGGTAAAGACGGTTACGAAGCAAAAGACATGACAGTTGAATGGGAAGAAGTTCCAGCAGAAAATCTGACAAAAGCAGGTCAATTTACTGTTCGAGGTCGTGTCCTTGGTAGCAATCTTAATGCTGAGTTCACTGTACGAGTGACAGACAAACTTGGTGAGGCTCTTTCAGATAACCCTAACTATGATGAAAACAGTAACCAGGCCTTTGCTTCAGCAACTAATGATATTGACGACAGTTCTCATGACCGTGTAGACTATATCAATGATAGAGATCACTCTGAAAATCGTCGTTGGACAAACTGGTCTAAAACGCCATCTTCTAATCCAGAAGTATCAGCAGGTGTGATCTTCCGTGAAAATGGTAAGATTGTAGAGCGGACTGTTGCGCAAGCCAAACTTCACTTCTTTGCAGATAGTGGTACGGATGCGCCTTCTAAACTTGTTTTAGAGCGCTATGTCGGTCCAGACTTTGAAGTGCCAACCTACTATTCAAACTACCAAGCTTACGAATCAGGACATCCATTCAACAACCCAGAAAATTGGGAAGCTGTTCCTTATCGTGCGGATAAAGACATTGAAGCTGGTGATGAAATAAACGTAACATTTAAAGCTGTCAAAGCCAAAGCCATGAGATGGCGTATGGAGCGTAAAGCAGATAAGAGCGGTGTTGCGATGATTGAGATGACTTTCCTTGCACCAAGCGAATTGCCTCAAGAAAGCACTCAATCAAAGATTCTTGTAGATGGAAAAGAACTTGCTGATTTCGCTGAAAATCGTCAAGACTATCAAATTACCTATAAAGGTCAACGGCCAAAAGTCGCAGTTGAAGAAAACAATCAAGTAGCTTCAACAGTTGTTGATAGTGGAGATGATAGCCTTCCAGTACTTGTTCGCCTCGTTTCAGAAAGTGGAAAACAAGTTAAGGAATACCGTATCCAGTTGATCAAGGAAAAACCAGTTTCTGAGAAAACAGTTGCTGCTGTACAAGAAGAACTTCCAAAACTCGAATTTGTTGAAAAAGATTTGGCCTACAAGACAGTTGAGAAAAAGGATTCAACACTGTTTCTTGGTGAAACTCGTGTAGAACAAGAAGGAAAACTTGGTAAGGAACGTATCTTTACAAGCATTAATCCTGATGGAAGTAAGGAAGAAAAACTCCATGAAGTGGTAGAGGCACCAACAGACCGCATCGTCTTGGTCGGAACCAACCCAGGCACCTCTCTACCAGAAGATGAAGTGAAAAATCTTGTTCTGAATCGCCCAGAGCTTGTAGTCGAAGAAGAAACCATTGACTTCAAGGTTCAGGAGCGTAAGTCTGATAAGTTGTATCTAGGTGAAACCCGTGTCCTCCAAGAAGGAAAACAAGGTGTCCGTGTTCGCTTGATTGAAGTAGAAAATGGAAAACGTCAGCTTAAAGAAACTTACGATAAAGTTGCTGCACAAGATCGTATCGTGGAAGTTGGAACAAAACCAGGCACCTCTCTTCCAGAAGACGAAGTGAAAAATCTTGTGCTCAACAGACCAGAACTTGTAATCGAAGAAGAAACCATTGACTTCAAGGTTCAGGAGCGTAAGTCTGATAAGTTGTATCTAGGTGAAACCCGTGTCCTCCAAGAAGGAAAACAAGGCGTCCGTGTTCACTTGATTGAAGTGGAAAATGGAAAACGCCAACTTAAAGAAACTTACGATAAAGTTGCTGCACAAGATCGTATCGTGGAAGTGGGGACCAACCCAGGCACTTCTCTTCCAGAAGACGAAGTGAAGAATCTTGTGCTTAACAGACCAGAACTTGTAATTGAAGAAGAAACAATCGATTTCAAGGTTCAGGAACAAAAGAATGACAAACTTCCAGTAGGTGAAACCCGTGTCATTCAAGAAGGAAGACAAGGAGTTCGTGTTCACTTGATTGAGGTTGAAAATGGTAAGCGAACTGAAAAGGATAGCTATGATAAAGTTATGGTTCAGGATCGCATCATAGAAGTCGGTACAGCTGGTGAAACAACCAAACCAGTAGCTCAAGAAGCTAAAAAACCACAAGTGTCAGAAAAAGCAGATACAAAACAAATCGCTTCAAGTAAAGCCGGTCAAGCTAATAAAGTGCAGTTACCAAATACAGGAAGTGCGGCAAGCCAAGCAGCAGTAGCAGCAGGCTTAGCTCTTCTCGGTTTGAGTGCAGGATTAGTAGCCACTAAAGGTAAAAAAGAAGATTAGAAATTTTGATACCTTCTTTATCATTAAAGACTAGCGAGAAGCTCTTGTCTTAGATAGAAGATAAATCCCTTGGAATATAAGTTTCTAAGGGATTTTCTTTGTATAAAATTGTATAGTGTTATTGTCTATCCTATTTTGTAGAGAAAGCAAAAATCCCTAGAAAATGTTTAGGGATTCGATTATTTCATTAAGAACAATTCAACAATCATCTCGATATACATGACAAGGGTTAATAAGAATCCTGCACGCCAGAAGAATTTGATGAATTTAGGATAGTAAAAGCTACGTTTTTTCAAAAGAAAGAAAAAAACGAGAATAATGGCTAGGAGTGAGAGGGCTAGGCCCAGTCTAGGGAGGAAATTATGGGTAAAGGTTTTAGCTGTAATAAGGTAATATTCAAATACCAAGACTGGAAAAGCTAAATCCGCAAAGTTTCGTCCTAGTTTTTTTAATCTAAAAAGTTTGGTTATGATAATGCAGACTACTAAAGTCAGTATCAATAATAAAATAGATGCTAATTTCATTAAAATCATACCCATATTGTATCATAAAAAATCGCTAATGGAAACGAGAAACAGAGGAATTTATAGGAAAGTCAGGCTTTTGAGATTGTAGATGTTTTTTGTTATAATGAAAGTTATGAAATCTTATAATACTTTGAATGATTATTATCGAAAACTATTTGGAGAAAAGACCTTTAAAGTCCCTATTGATGCGGGATTTGACTGTCCCAATCGTGATGGAACTGTGGCTCATGGGGGTTGTACTTTTTGTACGGTTTCCGGTTCTGGAGATGCCATTGTGGCACCAGATGCGCCTATTCGTGAGCAATTTTATAAGGAAATTGACTTTATGCACCGCAAGTGGCCAGATGTTCAGAAGTATCTGGTTTATTTTCAGAATTTTACCAATACCCATGAAAAGGTGGAAATCATTCGGGAACGCTATGAGCAGGCCATCAATGAGCCAGGTGTAGTAGGAATCAATATCGGAACACGGCCAGACTGTTTACCAGACGAAACCATCGAATATTTGGCTGAGTTGTCGGAGCGCATGCATGTGACGGTTGAATTGGGCTTGCAGACCACTTATGAAGCAACCTCTGACCTGATTAACCGTGCCCATTCCTATGAATTGTACGTGGAAACGGTCAAGCGTTTGAGGAAATATCCAAAAATTGAGATTGTTTCCCATTTGATCAATGGTTTGCCTGGTGAAACCCATGAGATGATGGTTGAAAATGTCCGTCGCTGTGTCACGGATAACGATATTCAAGGAATTAAACTGCATTTGCTTCACTTGATGACCAATACGCGTATGCAGCGGGATTACCATGAGGGACGCTTACAACTGATGAGCCAGGACGAATATGTAAAGGTCATCTGCGACCAATTGGAAATTATTCCCAAGCATATCGTCATCCACCGAATCACAGGAGATGCACCTAGAGATATGCTGATTGGTCCTATGTGGAGCCTCAATAAATGGGAAGTCCTCAACAGCATTGAGATGGAGATGCGACGTCGTGGAAGCGTTCAAGGATGCAAGGCTGTAAAACAGGAGTTTGAAAATGAAAAGACCACTTGAGATGGCACATGATTTTTTGGCTGAGGTTGTAACTCAGGATGATATCGTAGTGGATGCGACCATGGGAAATGGTCATGACACCCTTTTTCTAGCCAAGCTAGCCAAGAAAGTCTATGCCTTTGATATTCAGGAGCAAGCCTTGGAGAAAACCCAAGAGCGTTTGAACCAAGTTGATCTGACAAATGCCAAGTTAATCTTGCAAGGCCATGAGACACTGGACCAGTTTGTGACAGAAGCCAAGGCAGGGATTTTTAATCTGGGCTATCTGCCGTCTGCTGATAAGTCTGTCATTACCCAACCTCAGACAACGATTGAAGCATTAGAAAAGCTGTGTCATTTGCTTGTCAAAGGGGGACGGATTGCTATCATGATCTACTATGGTCATGAAGGAGGCGACCTCGAGAGGGACGCTGTCTTGGATTTTGTCAGTCAGTTGAAGCAACAAGAGTACACAGCTGCCATTTACCGAACTTTAAACCAAGTCAACAACCCACCGTTTTTAGTGATGATTGAAAAATTAGAGAGATATAAACATGGATAAACAATACCTACGTGAAAAGCTGGATGCCATGCGCCAGAATTTTGTTGAATCAACCCACCACGAACGAGCGGTGGGAGTACTAGACCAAGCGCATATGAGCAAAAAAATGCTTAAAATCAAGAAAAAATTAGTTGCTCTTGAGATGGAACGGTGCCAGAGAAAAATTGAACACAAAGATTGTTCCAAGATTGATCAAAAAATCAAAGAGCAGAAGGAGATTTTTGAATCTTGTTGTAAAAAAGATTAAGGAGGACGTGCGTGGAATTACTGATTTACCTCATCCTATTTTTACTGGTCTTGATTGTCTCAAGTACAACCAATAAGCTCCTGCCCTTTTTGCCTCTTCCTTTGGTGCAAATTCTGTTGGGAATTGTGATTGGTCTCTTTTTACCCAATACCGACTTTCACCTCAATACGGAGTTGTTTTTGGCTCTGGTTATCGGGCCCTTGCTTTTCCGAGAGTCTGAGGAAGCGGATATTACGGCTATTTTAAAACACTGGCGAATCATTGTCTATCTCATATTTCCAGTGATTTTTATCTCTACCTTGAGTTTGGGTGGCTTGGCCCATCTTCTTTGGCTTAGCCTTCCCTTGGCGGCTTGCTTGGCTGTTGGGGCAGCCCTTGGACCTACAGACTTGGTTGCCTTTGCCTCTCTTTCAGAGCGCTTTAGCTTTCCTAAGCGCGTGTCCAATATTCTTAAAGGTGAAGGACTCTTGAATGATGCTTCTGGATTGGTTGCCTTTCAGGTGGCCTTGACAGCTTGGACAACTGGGGCCTTTTCCCTTGGGCAAGCTAGTAGTTCGCTCATCTTTTCAATCCTAGGCGGTTTTTTGATTGGCTTTTTAACAGCCATGACCAACCGTTTCCTTCATAGTTTTTTACTTAGTGTACGAGCAACGGATATTGCCAGCGAACTTTTATTAGAATTGAGTTTGCCCTTGGTAACCTTCTTCCTGGCAGAAGAAGTCCACGTTTCAGGGATTATTGCCGTTGTAGTTGCTGGGATTTTAAAGGCAAGCCGTTTTAAGAAAATTACGCTCCTCGAAGCCCAAGTGGATACGGTGACCGAGACGGTCTGGCACACAGTGAACTTTATGCTGAACGGTTCTGTCTTTGTGGTTTTAGGGATGGAGCTGGAAATGATAGCAGAGCCTATCTTAACCAATCCAATCTACAATCCTCTGCTCTTGCTGGGATCTCTCATAGCCCTGACCTTTATCCTTTTTGCTATTCGTTTTGTCATGATCTATGGATACTATGTCTATAGGACTCGACGCCTCAAAAAAAAGTTAAATAAGTATATGAAGGATATGCTTCTCTTGACCTTCTCAGGTGTCAAGGGAACAGTGTCGATTGCTACGATTCTTCTGATACCAAGTAATCTGGAGCAGGAGTATCCTCTCTTGCTTTTCCTTGTCGCAGGTGTGACGCTTGTAAGCTTTTTAACAGGCCTCGTGGTCTTGCCTCATCTTTCTGATGAACAGGAAGAAAGCAAGGACCATCTCATGCATATCGCTATTTTGAATGAGGTAACGCTAGAGTTGGAAAAAGAGTTGGAAGACACCAGAAATAAACTTCCTCTCTATGCGGCTATTGACAATTATCATGGACGAATTGAAAATCTGATCCTGAGTCAAGAAAATAAGGGGGCTCAAGAAGACTGGGAGGCCTTGAAGCTTCTTATCCTCAGTATTGAAAGTGATGGTTTAGAACAAGCCTACGAAGAAGGAAAGATGAGTGAGCGTGCTTATCGAGTCTATCAACGTTATTTGAAAAGCATGGAACAAGGTATCAATCGCAAGTTTGCTTCACGATTGACCTATTATTTCCTTGTTTCCTTGCGGATTTTACGTTTTCTCCTCCACGAAGTCTTTACTCTTGGCAAGACTTTCCGCAGTTGGAAAAATGAAGAATCACAGAAACTCAGAGCCCTTGACTATGACCAAATAGCAGAGCTCTATCTAGAAAATACAGAGATGATTATCGAAAGTTTGGAGAACCTAAAAGGGGTTTATAAGAGTTCTTTAATCAGTTTCATGCAGGATTCTCGTCTCCGAGAAACAGCTATCATCACCAGTGGTGCCTTTGTCGAACGGGTTATCAATCGCGTCAAGCCCAACAATATCGATGAAATGCTGAGAGGTTATTATCTGGAGCGCAAGCTGATTTTTGAATATGAAGAAAAACGGTTAATTACGACCAAGTATGCCAAGAAGTTACGACAAAATGTGAATAACTTAGAGAACTATTCCTTGAAGGAAGCTGCCAATACCCTGCCTTATGATATGGTGGAATTGGTAAGAAGAAATTAATCAAGATTATAAGTGAAGGAGTGTGACATGAAGAAGTGGTGGAAAGAGCTGATAGATAAGCCTTTATTAAAAGCCTTTTTGCATTATTATCAAGCATCAGATAGTGAGTTGACCAGTGTTGCAGTAGCTTACTATTGGTTGATTTCGATATTTCCCCTGCTTTTGGTGGTGGTCAATATCCTCCCTTATTTTCAGATTCCAGTTTCCAATTTTTTAAACGTGACTAATAGTTTTTTGCCTAATACGGTTTATGATGTTATTGCAAAAATTGTAATGGAAGTTCTGACTCAGCCATCAACAGGTTTACTGAGTTTTGCGGTCTTATCAGCTTTATGGACTTTTTCAAAATCCATGAATTATCTCCAAAAAGCTTTTAATAAGGCCTATGGAGTAGCTAAGAGTAGAGGTTTAATTTACCAGCAATTGATGAGTTTACTAGTCAGTTTTGGCTTGCAAATCCTTTTTGCCTTAGCTCTCTTTCTCAGTGTCTTTGGCCGTATGCTTCTCAACCTTATCAAAAGCTACTGGAAATCGGATAGTCCTATCTTTGATTATCTGCAAGACCTAACAGGTCCCTTGGTTTATGCCCTGATTTTTGCCATCCTGGTCATGCTCTACTATTTCCTACCCAATGTTAAGGTCCGACGGATTCGACATGTTTTGCCGGGTAGTGCCTTTGTCTTGTTGACTCTGTCCTTACTGCTCAATATCTTTTCAGTCTATGTTAACAACTATGTCAATCACCTAGTGGACGTCCGCTTTTTCAGTTCCGTCGTCGTGGTGGTCATGATGTTTTGGTTTATTCTTATTGCTAAGATTTTAATTGTCGGAGCGGTTATCAATGCCAGTGTCCAGAGTTTGAAAGATCCGAGCTTTAGAATAAATTAACTCATTTTTTATCCATTACAAAACGCATATTATCAGGCTTTATAAAACCTTGATAATATGCGCTTTTTTTGATTGTGAAAATTAATAGATAAACATGGCATCGCCAAAACTAAAGAAGCGGTAGTGTTCTTGAATGGCATGGTGGTAGGCATCTAGGACCAATTCGCGACCTGCAAAGGCAGAAACCAACATGACCAGAGTTGATTTTGGCAGGTGGAAGTTGGTTGAGAAGGCATCCACTACCTTCCATTCATAGCCAGGTTTGATAAAGATATTGGTCCAGCCAGAATCTGCTTGGATTTGCCCATCAAACTTGGAACCAATAGTCTCCAAGGTGCGGATAGAAGTGGTTCCGACAGCGATGACACGTCCGCCATTTTCCTTAACAGAGCGAAGGGTGGCAGCTGCTTCTTCAGAAAGTTGGTAGAATTCTGAGTGCATTTCATGTTCGTCCAGATTATCAACAGAAACTGGTCTAAAGGTTCCAAGCCCGACATGAAGAGTCAGATAGACTAGATGAACTCCTTTAGCTTGGATTTCTGCCAGCAGTTCTTTGGTAAAGTGCAGTCCAGCAGTTGGTGCTGCAGCAGAGCCACTTTCCTTGGCGTAAACGGTTTGATAACGTTCACGGTCATCCAGTTTTTCGTGAATATAAGGTGGCAGCGGCATTTCACCCAGACTTTCCAAGACTTCTAGGAAAATTCCTTGGTATTCAAAGCGGACAATGCGGCCCCCGTGGGTCAATTCTTCTGTAACGACAGCGCTGAGGCGACCATCACCAAAGCTGACACGAGTACCAATCTTGAGGCGTTTGGCAGGTTTAGCCAGAACTTCCCACTCATCGCCACTAATGTTTTTGAGTAGGAGCAGTTCCACATGACCTCCGGTTTCTTCCTTTTGACCATAGAGGCGGGCAGGGAGAACACGGGTATCGTTCATAACAAGGGCATCACCAGGTTCCAGCATATCAATAATAGAGTGGAAGTGTTTATCCTGCATTTCTCCTGTCTCACGGTTGACAATGAGGAGTTTAGAGGCGTCCCGTTTTTCAAGAGGCGTTTGGGCAATCAATTCCTCGGGTAAGTGGAAATCAAAATCAGCTGTATTCATATATCTGTTCATTCTTTCTAAGTTCTAATCTTATCCATTATAACATGTTTCAAGTTTGGACGCTCTTTTTTTGAAAATTAAATCGTTTTCACTTGACAAAAATTGGTCTATACCATATAATAAATATAGATTGAAACGGAGGATAAAAAGATGAAAGTTATTAAAGTTGAAAACCAAATCGAAGGTGGAAAAGTTGCTTTCGAGATTTTGAAGGAAAAATTGGCCAATGGAGCTCAAACCCTAGGACTTGCGACAGGAAGTAGCCCACTTGAATTTTACAAGGAAATTGTTGAAAGTGACCTTGATTTTTCAAACCTAACTAGTGTGAACCTTGATGAATATGTAGGCCTTGATGGTGACAACCCACAGTCTTACCGTTATTTCATGCAAGAAAACTTGTTCAACCAAAAACCATTTAAAGAAAGTTTCTTGCCTCGTGGGGTTAAGGACAATGCTGAAGCTGAAGTTGAACGCTACAACCAAATTTTGGCTGACCATCCTGTTGACCTCCAAATCTTGGGAATCGGTCGCAATGGACATATCGGATTTAATGAGCCTGGTACTCCATTTGACAGTCAAACGCATCTAGTAGAACTTGACCAGTCTACTATTGAAGCCAATGCGCGCTTCTTTGACAAGATTGAAGACGTCCCAACTCAAGCCATTTCAATGGGGATTAAAAATATCTTGGATGCCAAGTCAATCCTTCTCTTTGCTTACGGTGAATCAAAAGCAGAAGCAATTGCCGGAACAGTGTCTGGCCCAGTGACTGAGAATCTACCAGCAAGTAGCCTACAAAATCACCCTGATGTGACGATTATTGCAGATGCTGAAGCGCTCAGCTTACTTGAAAAATAAAAAAGCAAAACTTTTCAGTTTTTCTATTGAATGCTTCCAAGACTTGTATAAATGGCAGAAAAAATCAAAATTAAACCGCATTTTTTCTTGACATTTATTCCTTTTACGTGTAAAATAGAGTAGATCTTGAACTTGAAGGGAGTGAAAAAAATGTCTAAAACAGTAGTACGTAAGAATGAATCTCTTGACGACGCACTTCGTCGTTTCAAACGTGCGGTTACTAAAGCTGGTACTCTTCAAGAAACACGCAAACGTGAATTCTATGAAAAACCTTCTGTAAAACGTAAACGTAAATCAGAAGCAGCTCGTAAACGTAAAAAATTCTAATTAGAAATGAAAGGCTAGAGAAATCTAGTCCTTTTTCTTTTAAATAAATACTCCAAAGCCTGCAAAAATCTGAAATATCCTCCTACAATTTGATATAATAGAGAGAAGAACTCATTTGAAGGAGGAAATGATGTCGGTTTTAGTAAAAGAAGTGATTGAAAAGCTTAGACTAGACATTGTCTATGGCGAACCAGAATTACTTGAAAAGGAAATTAATACCGCGGACATTACGCGACCTGGTCTTGAAATGACGGGCTATTTTGACTATTATACGCCTGAGCGGATTCAACTTTTGGGGATGAAGGAGTGGTCTTATCTCGTTTCGATGTCCTCTCACAACCGTTACCAAGTCTTGAAAAAAATGTTTCTACCTGAGACACCTGCGGTCATTGTTGCTCGTGGTTTGGTGGTTCCAGAGGAAATGTTAAAGGCAGCCAGAGAATGTAAGATTGCCATCTTAACTAGTCGTACAGCTACTAGTCGTTTATCTGGAGAGCTATCTAGTTATCTGGATTCTCGTTTAGCAGAACGGACCAGTGTGCACGGTGTCTTGATGGATATCTATGGAATGGGTGTCTTGATTCAAGGCGATAGTGGCATCGGTAAGAGTGAGACAGGTCTTGAACTTGTCAAACGTGGTCACCGCTTGGTAGCTGATGACCGTGTCGATATCTTTGCCAAGGATGAGATTACTCTTTGGGGTGAACCAGCTGAAATCTTGAAGCACTTGATTGAAATTCGTGGGGTTGGGATTATCGATGTTATGAGCCTCTATGGTGCGAGTGCGGTCAAGGATTCTTCACAAGTCCAGCTAGCCGTTTACTTGGAAAATTACGATACGCATAAGACTTTTGATCGTCTTGGAAACAATGCTGAAGAAATAGAAATTTCTGGCGTAGGCATTCCTCGTATCCGTATTCCAGTTAAAACAGGTCGGAATATCTCTGTCGTGATTGAGGCTGCTGCCATGAATTATCGTGCCAAGGAAATGGGCTTTGATGCGACGCGTTTGTTCGAAGAACGTTTGACCAATCTTATTGCTCAAAATGAGGAGGTGCCTCATGCTTGATCCAATTGCTATTCATCTAGGTCCTCTAGCCATTCGTTGGTATGCTTTGTGTATTGTGACAGGTTTGATTCTTGCGGTTTATTTGACCATGAAAGAAGCGCCTAGAAAAAAAATCATACCAGACGATATTTTAGATTTTATCTTAGTAGCCTTTCCTCTGGCTATTTTAGGAGCTCGTCTCTACTATGTTATTTTCCGTTTTGATTACTATAGTCAGAATTTAGGAGAGATTTTTGCCATTTGGAATGGTGGTTTGGCCATTTACGGTGGTTTGATTACTGGGGCTCTTGTACTCTATATCTTTGCTGATCGTAAACTCATCAATACTTGGGATTTTCTAGATATTGCGGCGCCTAGCGTCATGATTGCCCAAAGTCTGGGGCGCTGGGGCAATTTCTTTAACCAAGAAGCTTATGGTGCAGCAGTGGATAATCTGGATTATCTACCTGGCTTTATCCGTGACCAGATGTATATAGAGGGGAGCTACCGTCAACCGACCTTCCTTTATGAGTCTCTATGGAATCTACTTGGATTTGCCTTGATTCTGATATTCAGACGAAAATGGAAGAGTCTCAGAAGAGGTCATATCACTGCTTTCTATTTGATTTGGTATGGTTTCGGTCGTATGGTTATTGAAGGCATGCGAACAGATAGCCTCATGTTCTTTGGTCTTCGAGTGTCTCAATGGCTATCAGTTGTCCTTATCGGACTGGGTATTTTTATCATTCTATATCAAAATCGAAAGAAGGCCCCTTACTATATTTCAGAGGAGGAAAACTAAATGTTAGAAATTGCATATATTCTTGTAGCCCTTGCTTTGATTGTATTTTTAGTGTATTTAATCATTACTGTACAAAAGCTTGGACGTGTGATCGATGAAACAGAGAAGACGATTAAAACCTTAACTTCAGATGTGGATGTGACCTTGCATCATACCAATGAATTGCTGTCTAAGGTCAATGTCTTGGCAGATGATATTAATGTCAAGGTAGCAACGATTGATCCACTCTTTAGTGCTGTTGCAGATTTATCTCTATCTGTTTCCGACCTCAATGACCATGCGCGTGTCTTGAGCAAGAAAGCTTCATCAGCTGGTTCAAAAACCATTAAGACTGGTGCAAGTTTGTCAGCTCTTCGTCTTGCAAGTAAATTTTTCAAAAAATAAAAAAGGAGAATACTTATGGGTAAACTATCCTCAATCCTTTTAGGAACCGTTTCAGGTGCAGCTCTTGCCTTGTTTTTAACAAGCGACAAGGGCAAACAAGTTTGTAGTCAGGCTCAAGATTTTCTAGATGATTTGAGAGAAGATCCTGAGTATGCCAAGGAGCAGGTCTGTGAAAAACTGACAGAAGTCAAGGAGCAGGCTACAGATTTTGTTCTTAAAACCAAAGAACAGGTTGAGGCGGGTGAAATCACTGTGGACAGTGTACTTGCTCAAGCCAAATCATGTGCTCGTCAAGCGACAGAAGCATCAAAAGATCGATTCAATAATCTAAAGGAGCAATGGCAAGAAAAAGCCGAAACTCTTGATGAATCAGAAGAGATTGTTATTGACATAACAGAAGAATAAATCATCACCATCTCTGGACGGACTATGTATCTGGGGATGGTGATTTTTTTCTCCTAGCCTGTCTTTGTGGTATAATAATATTACTATGCAGAAAAAACCAACGTCAGCCTATGTGCACATTCCGTTTTGTACCCAGATTTGTTATTATTGTGACTTTTCAAAGGTCTTTATAAAAAATCAGCCGGTAGATAGTTATTTGGAACATCTGTTAGAAGAGTTTCAATCTTATGATATTCAAAAGTTGCGAACTCTCTATATCGGTGGCGGGACACCAACAGCCCTGTCAGCTTCGCAACTGGAGGTGTTATTGAAGGGCTTGACTAAAAACTTGGACTTGTCAGTCTTGGAAGAGTTGACCATTGAGGCCAATCCAGGCGATTTGGATGCGGATAAGATAGCTGTTTTGAAGAACTCGGCAGTCAATCGTGTTTCGCTAGGTGTACAGACCTTTGATGACAAGATGCTGAAAAAGATTGGGCGCAGTCATTTGGAGAAGGATATTTATGAAAATATCGACCGCCTGAAACTGGCTGGTTTTGATAATATCTCTATCGATTTGATTTATGCGCTGCCTGGTCAGACCATGGAGCAGGTCAAGGAAAATGTGGCTAAGGCCATTGGACTTGATATTCCCCATATGAGTCTGTATAGCTTGATTTTAGAAAATCATACGGTCTTTATGAACCGTATGCGACGAGGGAAATTGCCTCTGCCTAAGGAGGAGCTGGAAGCTGAGATGTTTGAGTATATTATTGCAGAGTTGGAGCGAGCTGGTTTTGAGCATTATGAGATTTCTAATTTCTCCAAGCCTGGTTTTGAAAGTCGCCACAATCTCATGTACTGGGACAATGCTGAGTACTATGGCATCGGTGCTGGGGCATCTGGTTATGTCAATGGCGTGCGCTATAAAAATCATGGTCCGATACGTCATTATCTCAGTGCGGTTGAGGAAGGCAATGCTCGTATCACAGAAGAGCACTTGAGTCAAAAAGAGCAAATGGAAGAAGAGATGTTCCTGGGACTCCGCAAGAAATCAGGGGTCTCTATGGCACGATTTGAGGAAAAATTTGGACGGTCTTTTGATGGACTTTATGGAGAAATTGTCAAGGACTTGGTTCAACAAGGTCTCATGCAACTAGACGATGACCGAGTTCGTATGACAAAAAGAGGTCTCTTTTTAGGAGACACTGTAGCAGAACGATTTATTTTGGAGTAGAATGATGGGCTTAACTTATCAAATGAAAATGAAAATTCCTTTTGATATGGCTGATATGAACGGTCATATCAAGATTCCAGATGTGATTTTGCTTTCCCTACAAGTTTCAGGGATACAGTCTATTGAATTGGGTGTTAGTGATAAGGCCATTTTGGAAAACTATAATCTGGTCTGGATTATCACAGACTATGATATTGAGGTGGCTCGTTTGCCTCGTTTTGCGGAAGAAATCACCATCGAAACGGAAACCCTGAGCTACAATCGACTCTTTTGCTACCGTCGTTTCACTATCTATGATGAAGCAGGTAAGGAGCTCATCCACATGATGGCGACCTTTGTTCTCATGGATCGAGACAGTCGAAAAGTTCATGCTGTTGAACCTGAGATCGTGGCTCCTTACCAGTCTGATTTTGATAAAAAACTTATCCGCGGACCAAAGTATGAGTCCTTGGAAGAGCCAATCAGCAAGGATTACCATGTCCGTTTTTACGATTTAGATATGAATGGTCATGTCAATAATAGTAAATACCTGAACTGGATTTTTGAAGTCATGGGAGCGGATTTTTTGACCCAGTATATTCCCAAGAAAATCAACCTCAAGTATGTCAAGGAAGTTCGACCAGGTGGGGTGATCACATCGTCTGTTGAACGGACTGGACTGGAAAGCAAGCATGAGATCACAAGCGACTGGGCTACCAATGCCCAAGCTATCATCACTTGGCAAGAAATAAAAAAGGATTAGGAAGAAATAGATGAAATATAAAGGCTATTTAATTGATTTAGACGGAACGATTTATAAGGGGAAAGACAGAATTCCAGCAGGGGAGGCTTTTGTTCATGAATTGCAAAAGCGGGATATTCCCTATCTCTTTGTAACCAACAATACAACCCGTACTCCTGAGAGTGTTCAGGAGATGTTGGCTCAGAATTTTAATATCGATACGCCCCTATCGACTGTCTACACAGCGACTTTGGCGACTATCGACTATATGAATGACTTGGGTCTTGAAAAGACCGTCTATGTCATCGGAGAAGCAGGGCTCAAGGAAGCCATCAAGGCGGCTGGTTATGTGGAAGACAAGGAAAATCCTGCCTATGTAGTAGTAGGTCTGGACTGGCAAGTTGACTATGAAAAATTTGCGACAGCAACTCTTGCTATCCAAAAGGGAGCTCACTTTATCGGAACCAATCCTGACCTAAACATCCCGACTGAACGCGGTCTTTTGCCAGGTGCTGGTTCACTGATTACCCTTCTTGAAGTGGCAACACGAGTAAAACCTGTTTATATTGGAAAACCAAATGCCATCATTATGGACAAGGCGGTTGAGCACTTAGGTTTGGAACGTGAAGAATTAATCATGGTTGGAGATAACTATTTGACGGATATTCGAGCAGGGATTGACAATGGCATTCCAACGCTCTTGGTGACAACAGGTTTTACCAAGGCAGAAGAAGTGGCAGACTTGCCAATCGCACCGACTCATGTGGTTTCTAGTCTTGCGGAGTGGGATTTTGATGAAAACTAAACTGACCTTTTGGAGCTCTATGCTCTTTCTCCTCTCCCTCTCAATCCTTTTGACCATTTATTTGGCTTGGATTTTTTATCCTCTGGAAATTCAGTGGCTTAACTTAACAGATAGGGTCTATTTAAAACCAGAAACTATTCAGTACAACTTTCATATCTTGATGAATTACCTGACCAATCCTTTTAGTCAGGACTTGCAGATGCCTGATTTTCGTTCGTCAGCATCTGGGCTACATCACTTTGCGGTGGTGAAGAATCTCTTTCACTTGGTGCAGCTAGTTGCTCTAGTGACACTACCAAGTTTCTATTTCTTTGTCAAAGGGATTGTGAAAAAGGACTTCTTGTCTCTATTTAGTAAAGGGCTTTTGGCTCTAGTGGTTTTGCCTTTACTGATTGGGCTTGGGGGAGTGTTGATTGGTTTCGACCAATTCTTTACCCTTTTCCATCAAATTCTCTTTGTGGGAGATGATACTTGGCTTTTTGACCCAGCCAAGGATCCAGTTATTTTAATTTTACCAGAGACCTTCTTCCTTTATGCCTTCCTTCTCTTTTTCGCCCTTTATGAAAGCTTCTTTGGTTTTCTGTACCTGAAAAGTCGTAGGAAGTGAAAGAAAGATGTTTTTAATTTGTATATATAATTGTATATAATTTAAAATCATCGTTAAGAATGAATTAACTAAATCCAAAATCTATCAATCGTTCGCAAACAGTCTATTTTTATTGAAAAAATAGGCTTTTTTTTCTAAAAATCTCTAGTCAAGCGCTTTATTTTTTTGTATAATAGAATTAGCAAAGTATAGATAAGAAGAGAAAAGCATGATTACACTATTTCTATCACCGAGCTGTACTTCATGTCGTAAGGCGAAGGCCTGGTTAGAAAAACATAAGGTGCCCTTTGAGGAACACAATATTATGACCAGTCCTTTAACAAGAAAAGAATTGCAACATATCCTTTCCTTGACCGAAAATGGTACTGATGACATCATTTCAACTCGTTCAAAAATTTTTCAAAAATTAGATATCGATGTAGAGAGCATCTCGGTATCGGAATTGCTTCATTTGATTGAGCAGCATCCTAGTCTTTTGCGTCGTCCAATTATTATCGATGCCAAACGCATGCAAATCGGTTTTAATGAAGATGAGATTCGTGCTTTTCTCCCTCGTAGTTACCGTAAGCAAGAACTAAAAGAAGCAAGAATGAGAGCTGGTATTAGTTAATGAACAAACAGTATAGTTACCCACTAGATTTGTCGTGGAGCACTGAAGAACTTGCTTCAGTGCTTTCTTTTTTTAATGATGTTGAAGCTGCCTATGAAAGCAAGGTAGAGGCTAAAAAGTTACTGGACTCCTACAAGGGATTCAAGGCGGTCGTGCCAAGTAAGAGCGAAGAAAAACGTTTGGGACGAGAATTTGAAACAGTTAGTGGCTATTCGCTTTACCGAGCAGTTCAGGCTGCCAAGGAAAAAGTGGAAGGAAAGATTTCTCTTGGAAAGTAAATTTGAATTTGCCAAGGAGCTTGTCAAGAAGGCGGGGCAGTACATTCTTGACCATATGAAGGAAGACTTGTATGTTGAGACTAAGTCCTCTCCAACGGATTTGGTGACCAGACTGGATAAGGAAGTTCAAGAACTTTTGGTTGGTGAAATTCTATCCCGTTATCCTAAGGATAAGATTTGTGCTGAAGAAGGTTGTCTACGAGCCTCGGTTCAAGAGGGCAAGGTTTGGGTTATTGATCCCATTGATGGTACCAATAATTTTGTGGCCCAGCAGGAAGATTTTGCTGTTATGATGGCTTATTTTGAAAATGGTCATGGCCAGTTTGGTCTGATTTATGATGTGGTCAAAGGGGATTGTTATCACGGTGGTGGTAAGTTTCCAGTTTGCCGAAATAATCAGCTCCTAGCTCCCTTTAAAGCAAAACCCCTTGGAGATTTTCTCATTGCAGGAAATAGTGGCATGCTAGAAACAAATGAATGGGGCTTGGCTGATTTGAGTCGAGCGGTTCTTGGTGTTCGTGTCTATGGGAGTGCGGCCATTAGTTTTGCCAAGATTTTATCAGGGCGTTTGTTGACCTATGTCACCTATCTGCAACCATGGGATTATGCTGCAGCTAGTATTTTAGGAGGAAGTCTGGGCTATCGGGTTGTGACCCTATCTGGTGAAGCTCCTGATTTTCAAACCAGACAGCCGGTCATGATGCTACCTCTTGAGATGCAGGACGAAATTCAGTCCTATATTTACGAAAGGAAAAAAACTTAAATGCAATTTCCAGAAGGATTTGTTGAAAAATATGAAGAGATACTAGGAGATGAGGCAAGGGATTTTCTTGCCTCTTTTGAGGAGGAAACGGTTTCGGCCTTTCGGGTCAATCCTTTAAAAGAAGCGCCAGTTTCCTTTCCTGATGCTATCCCTCAAACCCCTTGGGGCCACTATGGAAAGGTTTCAGGGAAATCGCCTGAGCATGCTACAGGTCTAGTTTATTCGCAAGAACCCGCTGCCCAGATGGTAGCGCAGGTAGCCCAGCCCAGTCCTGGAATGAAGGTCTTGGATCTTGCAGCAGCACCGGGTGGCAAATCAACTCAACTAGCAGCCTATTTAGCAGGAGAAGGTCTCCTGGTTTCCAATGAAATTTCAAGCAAACGGGCTAAGGTTTTAGTAGAAAACATGGAGCGCTTTGGAGCGACAAATGTCGTGGTGACCAATGAATCTGCTGATCGCTTGGCCAAGGTCTTTAAAGGCTATTTTGACTTGATTGTCCTTGATGCTCCTTGCTCTGGTGAAGGGATGTTTCGTAAGCAACCAGATGCTATGGACTATTGGAGCGTAGATTATCCGAGTCAATGTGCTAGTTTGCAAAGAGAAATTCTGGAAGATGCAGTGACCATGCTAGCAGAGGGAGGTCGTCTGGTTTATTCAACCTGTACCTGGGCACCTGAGGAAAACGAAGATATTGTCAACTGGCTGCTGGAAGAGTATGATTTTGATTTGCTACCAGTTGATTATATCAATGGAATGGTAGCTGGTATTGACTTGCCAGAAACGGCTCGGATGTATCCTCATCATTTTAAGGGAGAGGGTCAGTTTGTAGCTCATCTACAGTTTAAGGGTGAAAATCCAGCACCGAAATATAAGGCAAGTAAGAGTAATCTCAGCCGTGAACAAATTACCTTGTGGCAGGAATTTGCCCAAAAACACTTGAAGGTTAATCTACCGGGTATCTTGCAGACTTTTGGGGATCAACTCTATCTTTTGCCAGAACTCTTGCCAGATTTAGGGAAACTCAAGATTGCTCGCAATGGACTGCATCTGGGGACCTTTAAGAAGAAACGCTTTGAGCCTAGTTTTGCTCTTGGTCTAGCCTTGAAACCGATTCAGGTCAAGCAGTCGGTTGAAATTGACCAAGAAGCGTTTGTAAAGTATGTGGCTGGAGAAACCGTTCAGCTGGCGAAAAGTATGCCAAATGGTTGGTACCAAGTTTTGGTTCAAGGCAATGGGTTGGGCTTTGCTAAGGTGACGGGAAATGTTTTGAAAAATTATTTTCCAAAAGGCCTAAGATTCAAGTGAAAATGCTAGTCAAAGTAGCTTGTCTATGTTATAGTGGAAGTATGGATTTTTTCAAATTGTCTTTCATTTTAAGTCAAAATTGGTGGAGATGGTAACTAAGCAAATTTCTAGTTAAACCAAGCTAATACTCTTCGAAAATCAAATTCAAACCGCGTCAACGTCGCCTTGCCGTACTCAAGTACAGCCTGCGGCTAGTTTCCTAGTTTGCTCTTTGATTTTCATTGAGTATAAGAACTTTAGTTGGCTCCCAATTTTAAAAAAGAAAAACATAAATAAATAGTTGAAAAAATTCACAGCATTCACCATTATTTTCAAGGAGAAAAACAGTGAAAAAAAGGAAAAAACTCGCTCTATCCCTTGCAGCTCTCTTGCTAGCAGGTTCTTTGGCGGGATGTGCTAGCTGGATTGATCGTGGAGAATCCATGACAGCTGTTGGCTCAACGGCTCTTCAGCCCTTGGTCGAAGCAGCAGCAGATGAATTTGGCTCTCTGCACGTTGGGAAAACAGTCAACGTCCAAGGTGGAGGATCTGGTACAGGTCTGTCTCAGGTTCAGTCTGGAGCCGTTGATGTAGGAAATTCAGACGTATTTGCCGAGGAAAAAGACGGTATCAACGCATCCGCTCTTGTGGATCACAAGGTTGCAGTAGCGGGCTTAGCAGTGATTGTAAATAAGGAAGTTGACGTTGAAAATCTGACAACAGAACAACTCCGTAGCATCTTCACAGGTCAAGTGACCAACTGGAAAGAAGTCGGTGGGAAAGACCTAGCCATTTCCATTATCAACCGTGCGGCAAGTTCAGGTTCACGTGCAACCTTTGATAGTGTTGTCATGGATGGTCAATCTGCCGTGCAGAGTCAAGAACAGGATTCAAATGGGATGGTCAAAAACATTGTTTCCCAGACACCAGGAGCCATTTCTTACCTAGCCTTTGCCTATGTGGATGACTCGGTGAAACGCATGAAGTTGAATGGCTATGAGCCGATTGCAGAAAATGTTACAAGCAATAACTGGCCTTTGTGGTCTTATGAACACATGTACACCCTAGGTCAACCAAATGAATTGGTGGCAGAATTTCTCAACTTTGTCCTCTCAGATGAAGCGCAAAGTGGAATCGTTAAGGGGATGGGCTATATTTCTGTCAAGGAAATGAAGGTTGAAAAAGATGCCGTAGGAACGGTGACAGCACTAGAAGGGAGTCAATAATGAATCAAGAAGAATTAGCTAAAAAATTACTTTCTCCCTCAAAGAACTCTCGTCTAGAGAAACTAGGAAAAGGCTTGACCTTTGCCTGTCTGTCTTTGATTGTCATTATTGTGGCTATGATTTTGATTTTTGTAGCCCAAAAAGGCTTGTCGACCTTCTTTGTCAATGGGGTCAACATCTTTGATTTCCTTTTTGGCCAAACTTGGAATCCTTCAGGTAAGCAATTTGGTGCCCTTCCTATGATCTTGGGTTCCTTTATTGTCACAATCCTATCAGCCCTGATCGCAACTCCTTTTGCCATTGGTGCAGCAGTCTTTATGACGGAGGTTTCACCAAAAGGTGCTAGAATCTTGCAACCAGCCATTGAATTGCTGGTCGGGATTCCTTCAGTTGTGTATGGATTTATCGGTTTGCAGGTCGTAGTTCCTTTTGTCCGTAGTGTCTTTGGTGGAACTGGTTTTGGGATCTTGTCAGGGATTTTTGTTCTCTTTGTCATGATTTTACCAACGGTAACCTTTATGACAACGGATAGCTTGCGTGCGGTGCCTCGTCACTACCGCGAAGCTAGTTTGGCTATGGGAGCTACTCGTTGGCAAACCATCTGGCGTGTGACTTTGAAGGCAGCGCGTTCAGGTATTTTTACAGCAGTGGTCTTTGGGATGGCGCGTGCCTTTGGTGAGGCTCTGGCTATTCAGATGGTGGTCGGAAACTCAGCAGTTGTCCCAACTTCACTAACAACACCTGCTGCGACCTTGACCTCTGTGTTGACCATGGGTATTGGAAATACTGTTATGGGAACAGTTGATAATAACGTTCTCTGGTCACTGGCCTTAGTCTTGCTCTTGATGAGTTTGGCCTTCAACAGTGTGATTAAATTGATTACGAAAGAAAGAGGAAAGAAAAACTATGCACGCTAAGAAATTAGATAAAATTGCAACAGCTGTCCTCTACTCAATTGCAGGAATTATCGTTGCCATCTTGGCATCCTTGATTCTTTATATCTTGGTTCGTGGTTTGCCCCACATCTCTTGGTCTTTCTTGACTGGCAAATCCTCTTCTTACCAAGCAGGTGGAGGGATTGGAATTCAGCTTTATAATTCCTTCTTCCTTTTGGTCATTACCTTGATTATCTCTGTGCCTTTGTCTATGGGAGCTGGGATTTTCCTAGCTGAATACGCCAAAAAAGGTCCTGTGACCAACTTTGTCAGAACCTGTATTGAAATCTTGTCTTCACTGCCATCTGTGGTTGTAGGTCTCTTTGGTTACTTGATCTTTGTAGTTCAGTTTGAGTATGGATTTTCAATCATTTCAGGTGCCTTGGCCTTGACAGTCTTTAACTTGCCTCAGATGACTCGTAATGTTGAGGACAGTTTGAAACATGTTCACCATACGCAGCGTGAGGCTGGTCTGGCCCTTGGGATTTCTCGTTGGGAGACTGTGGTCCATGTGGTCATTCCAGAAGCCCTTCCAGGTATTGTGACTGGGGTCGTCTTAGCTTCTGGTCGTATTTTTGGTGAGGCTGCTGCCCTTATCTATACAGCAGGACAATCCGCTCCAGCCCTTGATTGGTCTAACTGGAATATTCTCAGTGTTACTAGCCCAATCTCTATCTTCCGTCAAGCAGAAACCTTGGCTGTCCACATTTGGAAAGTCAACAGTGAAGGTACTATTCCTGATGGGACCATTGTATCAGCAGGTTCTGCAGCTGTGCTCCTCATCTTTATCCTCATCTTTAACTTTGGAGCCCGTAAACTCGGAAGCTACCTACATAAGAAATTAACCGCTGCCTAAAGGAGAAGCCATGTCAAAATATAATTGGGATGAAAAGCATATCATCACCTTTCCTGAAGAGAAAGTGGCCCTCTCTACTAAGGATTTACATGTTTACTACGGTAAAAAAGAATCCATCAAGGGCATCGATATGCAATTTGAAAAAAATAAAATTACAGCCTTAATTGGCCCATCTGGATCTGGGAAATCAACCTACCTCCGCAGTCTCAACCGTATGAATGATACCATTGATATTGCCAAGGTCACAGGTCAAATCCTCTACCAAGGGATTGATGTAAACCGTCCAGAAATTAACGTCTATGAGATGCGTAAGCACATCGGAATGGTCTTCCAACGACCAAATCCTTTTGCCAAGTCTATCTACCGCAATATCACTTTTGCCCATGAACGTGCAGGGGTTAAGGACAAGCAAGTCTTGGATGAAATTGTGGAAACCTCTCTTCGTCAAGCTGCCCTTTGGGACCAGGTAAAAGATGACCTTCATAAGTCAGCCTTGACCCTATCAGGTGGTCAGCAGCAACGTCTCTGTATCGCTCGTGCCATCTCTGTTAAACCAGATATCCTCTTGATGGATGAACCGGCGTCTGCATTGGATCCGATTGCGACAGCCCAACTGGAAGAAACCATGTTAGAATTGAAGAAGGACTTTACCATCATCATCGTGACCCACAGTATGCAGCAGGCTGCGCGTGCTAGTGACTACACAGGATTTTTCTACTTGGGTGACTTGATCGAGTACGATAAGACCTCTAATATTTTCCAAAATGCCAAACTACAGTCAACCAATGACTACGTAACAGGACACTTTGGATAGAAAGGAAACAGTATGACAGAAGCGATTTTACAGGTGTCAGACCTGTCTGTTTACTACAATCAAAAAAAGGCCTTGAATAGTGTTTCCTTATCTTTCCAACCTAAGGAAATTACAGCCTTGATTGGTCCATCTGGATCAGGGAAATCAACTCTCCTCAAGGCTATCAACCGCATGGGGGATCTCAATCCAGAGGTGACCACAACAGGTTCGGTGGTTTACAACGGTCACAATATTTACAGCCCACGTACAGATACAGTTGAATTGCGGAAGGAAATTGGTATGGTTTTCCAACAACCAAACCCCTTCCCTATGTCTATCTACGAAAATGTTGTTTATGGGCTTCGTATCAATGGAGTTAAGGACAAGCAGGTTCTGGATGAAGCAGTGGAAAAAGCCTTGCAACGAGCTTCCATCTGGGATGAGGTCAAGGATCGCCTGCATGATTCAGCTATCGGGCTTTCAGGTGGACAACAGCAACGTGTCTGTGTTGCCCGTGTCTTGGCAACCAGTCCTAAAATCATTCTCTTGGATGAACCGACTTCAGCCTTGGACCCTATCTCGGCCGGTAAGATTGAGGAAACCTTGTATGGTCTAAAAGATAAATACACCATGCTCTTGGTTACGCGTTCCATGCAACAAGCCTCTCGTATCTCTGACAAGACAGGATTTTTCCTAGATGGAGATTTGATTGAGTTTAACGATACTAAGAAGATGTTCCTCAACCCACAACACAAGGAAACAGAAGATTATATTTCAGGAAAATTTGGATAAGGAGATAAATGATGTTACGTTCTCAATTTGAGGAAGATTTAGAGAAATTGCACAACCAGTTCTATGCTATGGGACAAGAAGTGCTATCCCAAATCAATCGTACAGTGCGTGCCTTTGTTACGCATGACCGTGATTTGGCCAAAGAAGTCATCGAAGACGATGCAGAAGTAAACGAATACGAAGTGAAATTGGAGAAGAAATCATTTGAAATGATTGCCCTCCAACAACCGGTTTCTCAGGACTTGCGTACCGTTTTAACAGTCTTAAAAGCCGTATCTGACTTGGAACGTATGGGGGACCATGCCGTTTCCATTGCAAGAGCAGCCATTCGTATGAAGGGAGAGCAACGCATCCCAGCTGTTGAAGAAGAAATTAAGAGAATGGGGCGTGATGTCAAGAACTTCGTTGAAGCAGCCCTTGAACTCTATCTCAATGGTTCAGTGGATCAGGCCTATGAAGTAGCAGCAATGGACGAAAAAATCAACCATTACTTTGATAGCATTCGTGACTTGGCTACAGAAGAAATCAAGAAAAATCCAGATGCCATCGTTACAGGTCGTGATTATTTCCAAGTGATTGCCTTCTTGGAACGTATTGGAGACTATGCCAAAAATATCTGTGAATGGGTTGTTTACTTTGAAACAGGTAAGATTGTCGAACTATAAAATAGTTTCATTCTGTATAAAAAGGAGCTTGAAATCAATTGATAGCTCCTTTTATTGAATTAAAAAAATGTTTTTAAGATAAAAATTCAAAAAACACTTGACAAGCAACTTGGATAGCGTTATAATTATACAAAATTAACAGAGAGGTTGTTTATTTATGAAATCAAAAAAATGGATATTTGTTTTATGTAGTTTTCTTGCAAGTTTCTTCTTAGTAGCTTGCCAGTCAGGTTCTAATGGTTCTCAGTCAGCTGTTGAGGCCATTAAGCAAAAGGGGAAATTAGTTGTGGCGACTAGTCCTGACTATGCACCTTTTGAATTCCAATCCTTAGTTGACGGAAAAAACCAGGTAGTCGGTGCGGATATTGATATGGCCCAAGCTATCGCTGATGAACTTGGGGTGAAGTTGGAAATTTCAAGCATGAGTTTTGATAATGTCTTAACCAGTCTTCAAACTGGTAAGGCTGATCTAGCGGTTGCGGGAATTAGCGCTACTGACGAGAGAAAAGAAGTCTTTGATTTTTCAATCCCTTACTATGAAAACAAGATTAGTTTCTTGGTTCGTAAGGCTGATGAAGAAAAATACAAGGATTTAACTAGCCTAGAAAGTGCTAATATTGCGGCCCAAAAAGGGACTGTTCCAGAATCTATGGTCAAGGAACAATTGCCAAAAGCTCAATTGACTTCCCTAGCTAATATGGGTGAAGCTGTTAATGAATTACAGGCTGGAAAAGTAGATGCTGTTCACATGGATGAGCCTGTTGCCCTTAGCTATGCTGCTAAAAATGCAGACTTAGCTGTCGCAACTGTCAGCTTGAAGATGAAGGACGGCGAAGCTAATGCAGTTGCCCTTAGAAAAAATAGTGCTGATTTGAAAGAAGTGGTGGACAAGGTCATCCAAAAACTCAAGGATGACGGCACCTACCAAAAATATCTTGAAAAAGCGGCAACCTTAACAGAAGTTGAAGAATAATACTCAATGAAAATCAAAGAGCAAACTAGGAAGCTAGCCGCAAGCTGTACTTGAGTACGGTAAGGCGACGCTGACGTGGTTTGAATTTGATTTTCGAAGAGTATAAGAAAAAAGCAGAGTTGGAAGTCAATCCAATTCTGCTTTTAAATAGTTTAAAACCTTTTCCAGATTTTCTAAGGATACCTTGGCAAATTGATAAGGGCAGGCATCCAAGTAAGCCTCCTCAAAGAAGTCCAATTTCAGCTGACTGTGTTTTAGGCTGGCGATTTTAGGATACTGTCTGAGATCGAGCAATAAACCATCGTGTAGGGGATAATGAGGAAGGGGACAAGGTGTTTTAGTTAAGATTTCCTCGATTTGTTTTTGGTAAGTTTCCTGATTGGACAAGCGAGCCAGACGATTTTTCTCAAATAATTGACTGTCAATATAGAGTGATAAGGCCTTTTGCATGATGAGGTTGCTGTCGTAGTCTAGGATATTTTTGTAGGCCACAAAGGCTTCTTTGATAGCATTTGGCAGAATGAGTGCCGTAATCCGCAGGGCTGGAAAGAGGCTGGTTGAGAAGGACTTGATATAAATGACGCGCTCCTCTGTATCTAGATAGTGGAAGGTCTGGCCCTTCTTGGAGTCCAAATCCCCCAAATAGTCGTCCTCTACGATATAGACACCATACTTGGCAGCTAAGTCAAGAATAGCTCGTTTGTCCTGCTCAGAATAGGAATGCCCCAGAGGATAGTGGAAGCGAGGAATGGTATAGAAAAACTTAATTTTTCCTGTTTTGAAGTGGCCTTCCAGTTCCTCCAAGTCAATCCCATCAATGCCTCGTTCAATCGTTTGATAGTCCAGACCTTGAGCAATCAAGAGACGATTCATCCGATGGTAGGTCGGCTGTTCCACCAAGATTGCCTTGGCTTGGCTAGGAAAAGATATTTGAGAAAGGATAAACAAGGCTTGCTGGGTTCCAGAAGTCAGTACAAGTTGATCAGCCTTGCAGTAGAGGGCTTGGTCAAAGAGCAGTTTATGAATGGATTGTCTTAAGTCTTCTAAACCTTCTTGGTTGTCATAGTAGTTGAAGAGGTAGTTTTCTCGGCCAATTAAGGTTTCATTGACACAGAGTCGGAAATCGTCATAGGCGCTGGCATGTTCGTCCGTAACCTCGATTTCTAGATCTTGATGTTGCCCTTGTTCTAGGACATAATAGCCACTCTGGGGCTTGGCATAGAGGTATTGTTCGTGTCGTAATTCCAGTAGGGCTCGTTGAATGGTATCCTTGCTACAGTGAAAGTCAAGGCTCAGTTGACGGATAGAAGGCAGGCGACTTCCCGTTGGAAAGCGCCCAGACTCGATACTATTTTTCAGATAGGAAACGACCTCTTGGTACTTGCTTTGTTTCTTCATTCCAGACCTCCCTTGATTTTGTTACATTGTACCTTTTTTTTTCCTTCTTGGCAATGTCTAGAGTGTTTCTATCGTTCACATCTAGGGGCAAATGTGGTATACTTAGGAGTAACATTTATAGAATAACAGACAAGAAAGTGAATGGATAAGAACGTGCAGGAACCAGTGAAATTATTTCAATACAATACCCTTGGAGCTTTGATGGCAGGCCTTTATGGTGGTACCATGACAGTAGGAGAATTGCTGGAGCATGGTGACCTTGGTTTGGGAACCTTGGATTCTATTGATGGGGAATTGATTGTCTTGGATGGCAAGGCTTATCAGGCCAAAGGATCAGGAGATCAGCCAGAAATTGTGGAAGTATCACCAGATGCCCTTATTCCTTATGCAGCAGTAGTACCACATCAGGCAGAAGTTATTTTCCGCCAGCGCTTTGAGATGACAGACAAGGAATTGGAAGAACGAATTGAGTCTTATTATGACGGGGAAAATCTTTTCCGTTCTATCAAGATTCGTGGGGAATTTTCGCATATGCATGTGCGTATGATTCCCAAGTCGACACCAGATACCAAGTTTGCTGAGGTCGCAACCCATCAACCTGAATATCGTCGAGACAATGTAGCAGGAACCATCGTTGGTTTCTGGACGCCAGAGATTTTCCATGGAGTCAGTGTGGCAGGCTATCATCTACACTTCATCTCAGATGATTTGACCTTCGGTGGGCATGTCATGGACTTTGTCATAAAAGAAGGAATCATCGAAGTGGGGGCAGTTGACCAATTAGACCAACGTTTCCCAGTTCAAGACCGTCAATACTTGTTTGCTAAGTTCAATGTTGACGAGATGAAAAAAGATATTGAAAAGGCGGAATAGGAGAAGAAAATGACCATTCATATCATTATTACCATGTTGCTGTTGCTGGCTTTCTTGATAGGAAGCATTTGGTATGCCAAAAAGAAACACCAGATTAATCTAGCTGTCTTGGGCTTGGGGGCTGTTGCCTTCTTTGTCTCTTCACAGATTTTAGAAAAACTGGTGCATATCTTGGTTTTACATCCTCAAAAAGACGGTAGTATTGCCCTCTTGCAAGACCATCCGCTTGTCTATATCATCTATGGCCTAGCCATGGCAGCATTTTTTGAGGAAACTGCTCGTCTTATTTTCTTCAAATGGTTGGAGAAAAAGAGAAGTTTGGAAAAGGCAGATGCCTTGGCTTATGGATTGGGGCATGGTGGCTTGGAGTTGGTTTTCCTAGGTCTTACTAGTTTGATTAATCTCTACATCGTTCTCTCAGCAGTTCAAACTCAGAATCCACAGGTCATGCAATTGCTGTCTGAAAATATGTTGAAAACTATTCAGTCGCTATCAGTCTGGCAGATTTATTTGCTTGGTTTTGAGAGAATCTTGGCCCTAGGTTTCCAATTACTCTTGACTGTTTGGGTTTACCAAGCTGTTCGCCAGAAGAAATGGATTTATCTCCTAGCAGCCTATGGACTACATGCCTTCTTTGACCTAGCTCCATCTCTAGCCCAAGTTGGTTGGTTAACCAATCCAGTCTTGGTGGAAGTTGTCCTAGCACTAGAGCTCGTTCTGGTTGCCTATGGAACCAAGGCAATCTTTTGCAAAAAATCATAAGAAAAGGGGGAAACCTCTTTTTTTGTTAAAAATAAGCCCAAGATTTTTTTAGGGTCGTCAAATGGTCTTAAAAATGGTATAATGGAATGAATTTTGTAAAAGGAAGAGTGTCATGTCAGTAAAAGAAAAAATGCTTGAAATCTTAGAAGGGATTGATGTCCGTTTCAAGGAACCCTTGCATAGCTATAGTTATACAAAAGTAGGTGGAGAGGCTGACTATCTGGTCTTTCCACGAAATCGTTTTGAGTTGGCTCGCGTTGTTAAATTTGCCAATCAAGAAAATATCCCTTGGATGGTTCTTGGGAATGCCAGCAACATCATCGTTCGTGATGGTGGGATTCGTGGATTTGTTATCTTGTGTGACAAGCTTAATAATGTTTCCGTTGATGGCTATACCATTGAAGCAGAAGCCGGTGCCAACTTGATTGAAACGACACGCATTGCCCTTCGTCATAGTTTGACTGGTTTTGAGTTTGCTTGTGGCATTCCAGGGAGCGTCGGCGGTGCTGTCTTTATGAATGCGGGTGCCTATGGTGGCGAAATTGCTCACATCTTGCAGTCTTGTAAGGTCTTGACCAAGGATGGAGAAATCGAGACCCTGTCTGTCAAGGACTTGGCTTTTGGTTACCGCCACTCAGCCATTCAAGAGTCTGGTGCAGTTGTCTTGTCAGCTAAATTTGCCCTTGCTCCAGGAAGCCATCAGATCATCAAGCAAGAAATGGACCGCTTGACGCATCTACGTGAACTCAAGCAACCTTTAGAATACCCATCTTGTGGTTCGGTCTTTAAGCGTCCAGTAGGGCATTTTGCAGGTCAATTAATTTCAGAAGCCGGCTTGAAAGGCTATCGTATTGGTGGAGTAGAAGTCTCAGAAAAGCACGCAGGATTTATGATCAATGTTGCAGACGGAACGGCCAAAGACTACGAGGACTTGATTGAGTCTGTGATCGAAAAAGTCAAGGAACACTCTGGCGTCACTCTTGAGAGAGAAGTCCGTATCTTGGGTGAAAGCAAGTAGGAAGCTTTAGCTAAAAAGCTGCTGCTATGTCATGGAAAGGGGGTGAAAGCCTATCGTCAGTGCAGAAGAATGTAGGCAGTTCAATCTCCTACACGAGGTAGTAGCGGCCTGACAGAGCCCGGATCTGTTAATCTATGAAAAAGAAGGAATAAATGACAATTGAAAAAACCAATTATTGAATTCAAAAACGTCTCTAAAGTTTTTGAAGACAGCAACACCAAGGTTCTCAAAGACATCAACTTTGAGTTGGAAGAAGGGAAATTCTACACCCTTTTAGGCGCATCTGGTTCAGGGAAATCAACTATCCTTAACATCATTGCAGGTTTATTGGATGCGACGACAGGAGATATTTTACTGGATGGTGTCCGTATCAATGATATCCCAACCAACAAGCGAGACGTCCATACGGTCTTCCAATCCTATGCCTTGTTTCCACATATGAATGTGTTTGAAAATGTTGCCTTTCCGCTCCGCTTGCGCAAGATTGACAAGAAAGAAATCGAGAAACGCGTAGCGGAAGTTCTCAAGATGGTTCAGTTGGAAGGTTATGAAAAACGTTCCATTCGTAAACTCTCAGGAGGACAACGCCAGCGTGTGGCTATTGCCCGTGCCATCATCAACCAACCCCGTGTGGTTTTGTTGGACGAGCCTTTATCAGCGCTAGACTTGAAATTAAGAACAGATATGCAGTATGAACTACGTGAACTGCAACAACGATTGGGTATTACCTTTGTCTTTGTCACTCACGATCAGGAAGAAGCCCTGGCCATGAGTGACTGGATTTTTGTCATGAATGATGGCGAGATTGTCCAGTCTGGAACACCAGTAGATATCTATGATGAGCCAATCAACCATTTTGTTGCGACCTTTATCGGTGAGTCAAATATCTTGCCAGGAACCATGATTGAGGACTACTTAGTTGAGTTTAACGGCAAACGCTTCGAAGCGGTTGATGGGGGGATGAAGCCCAATGAACCTGTTGAGGTCGTGATTCGTCCAGAGGACTTGCGTATTACTCTTCCTGAAGAAGGCAAGCTCCAAGTTAAGGTGGATACCCAGCTCTTCCGTGGGGTGCACTATGAAATTATCGCCTATGACGAACTTGGAAATGAATGGATGATCCACTCAACCCGTAAGGCCATCGTGGGTGAGGAAATTGGTCTGGACTTTGAACCAGAAGATATCCACATTATGCGTCTCAACGAAACCGAGGAAGAGTTCGATGCCCGTATCGAAGAATACGTAGAAATCGAAGAGCAAGAAGCAGGTCTGATCAATGCAATCGAGGAGGAAAGAGATGAAGAAAACAAGCTCTAAACTCTTTGTAGTGCCCTACATGCTTTGGATTGCCCTCTTTGTCCTGGCACCCTTGGTCTTGATTTTCGGTCAATCCTTTTTCAATATCGAAGGCCAGTTCAGTTTAGAAAATTATAAGTCCTACTTTGCGTCACAAAACTTGACCTACCTTAAAATGAGTTTCAACTCTGTACTCTATGCAGGAATTGTGACCTTTGTAACCCTGCTTATCAGCTATCCAACAGCCCTCTTTTTGACCCGTCTCAAACACCGTCAACTCTGGCTTATGCTGATTATCCTGCCGACTTGGATCAATTTGCTCCTTAAAGCCTATGCCTTTATCGGAATTTTTGGTCAAAATGGCTCTATTAACCAATTCTTGGAATTTATCGGAATCGGTTCACAACAGTTGCTCTTTACCGATTTCTCCTTTATTTTTGTCGCAAGCTACATCGAGCTTCCCTTTATGATATTGCCGATTTTCAATGTCTTGGACGATATGGATAACAACCTCATCAATGCCAGTTATGACCTCGGTGCGACCAAGTGGGAGACTTTCCGTCATGTCATCTTCCCTCTGTCTATGAACGGCGTGCGAAGTGGAGTTCAGTCGGTCTTTATTCCAAGCTTGAGTCTCTTCATGCTGACCCGTTTGATTGGTGGGAACCGTGTTATTACGCTGGGAACGGCTATTGAACAGAATTTCCTAACCAATGACAACTACGGTATGGGTTCAACCATCGGTGTGATTCTCATCCTGACCATGTTCATCACCATGTGGGTGACCAAGGAAAGGAGAGAACGATGAAAAAATTTGCCAACCTTTATCTGGGACTGGTCTTTCTTGTCCTCTACCTGCCGATTTTTTACTTGATTGGCTACGCCTTTAACGCAGGTAACGACATGAATAGCTTTACAGGCTTTAGTTTGAGCCATTTTAAAACCATGTTTGGCGATGGTCGTCTCATGTTGATTGTGACTCAGACCTTTTTCTTGGCTTTCCTGTCAGCCTTGATTGCGACCATTATCGGGACTTTTGGTGCCATTTATATTTACCAATCTCGTAAGAAATACCAAGAAGCCTTTCTTTCACTCAATAATATCCTCATGGTTGCGCCTGATGTTATGATTGGTGCCAGCTTCTTGATTCTTTTTACCCAACTCAAGTTTTCACTTGGCTTTTTGACCGTTCTATCTAGTCACGTGGCCTTCTCCATTCCTATCGTGGTCTTGATGGTCTTGCCTCGACTCAAGGAAATGAACGGTGACATGATTCATGCGGCCTATGACCTTGGTGCCAGTCAATTTCAGATGTTCAAGGAAATTATGCTTCCTTACCTGACTCCGTCTATCATTGCAGGTTACTTCATGGCCTTCACCTATTCGCTAGATGACTTTGCCGTGACCTTCTTCGTAACGGGAAATGGCTTTTCAACCCTATCAGTCGAGATCTACTCTCGAGCTCGTAAGGGGATTTCCTTAGAAATCAATGCCCTGTCTGCCCTCGTCTTTCTCTTTAGTATTATCCTGGTTGTTGGATATTACTTTATCTCACGTGAGAAGGAGGAGCAAGCATGAAAAAACTCTATTCATTTTTAGCAGGAATTGTAGCGATTATCCTGGTCTTGTGGGGAATTGCGACGCATTTAGATAGTAAAATCAATAGCCGAGATAGTCAAAAACTGGTTATCTACAACTGGGGTGACTATATCGATCCAGAACTCTTGGAGAAATTCACAGAAGAAACAGGAATCCAAGTACAGTACGAGACCTTTGACTCCAACGAAGCCATGTATACCAAGATCAAGCAGGGTGGAACGACTTATGATATTGCTATCCCAAGTGAATATATGATCAACAAGATGAAGGACGAAAACCTCTTGGTACCGCTTGACTATTCAAAACTTGAAGGTCTTGAAAATATCGGACCAGAGTTCCTCAACCAGTCCTTTGACCCAGGCAATAAATTCTCCATTCCTTACTTCTGGGGAACCTTAGGAATTGTCTACAATGAAACCATGGTAGATGAGGCGCCTGAGCATTGGGATGACCTCTGGAAACCAGAGTATAAGAACTCTATCATGCTCTTTGATGGGGCGCGTGAGGTACTGGGACTAGGACTCAATTCGCTAGGCTACAGCCTTAACTCCAAGGATTCCCAGCAGTTGGAAGAGACAGTGGATAAGCTCTATAAACTGACTCCAAATATCAAGGCTATTGTGGCGGACGAGATGAAGGGATACATGATTCAGAATAATGCTGCTATCGGCGTGACCTTCTCTGGGGAAGCCAGTCAAATGCTAGAAAAAAATGAAAATTTACGCTATGTGGTACCGACAGAAGCCAGCAACCTTTGGTTTGACAATATGGTTATTCCCAAAACAGTCAAAAACCAAGATGCAGCCTATGCCTTTATCAATTTTATGTTGAAACCTGAAAATGCTCTTAAAAATGCAGAGTATGTCGGATATTCAACACCAAACCTACCAGCTAAGGAATTACTCCCAGAGGAGAAAAAAGAAGACAAGGCCTTCTATCCAGATGCTGAAACCATGAAACATCTAGAAGTTTATGAGAAATTTGACCATAAATGGACAGGTAAATATAGCGACCTCTTCCTACAGTTTAAAATGTATCGGAAGTAGGAGTTAGAAGTCACAAAACGAATCAGTCAAGCTGGTTCGTTTTTTAAAAAATAAAAGGCAATCTTCGTAACGGTATCTTTTTCTATGATAGTTGCTTATTTTCTTTCCCAGTAGTATACTAAGTTTAACCTTACAGAAAGCGGTAACAAATAATGAAAATATCTACTTTTTTCAAAAAATTTTATTGGCCAACCTTTTTGATTGTTGACGAAACAATTATACTATTCCATTTAAAGGATGGTTTGGATCGACAATACCTAACAACTGATTCCATACATTTGGTGATAGGGTTCTTTATATTTGCAAATATTTTCGTAGCTATCTTTAACAATTCAAAACTTTGGGATAAAAGTTGGGATAAAAAGAGTGATAGCAGTAAGAAAAAATATATTCTGAAAAAGTAATCTGAGATGTAGGTAATGGGTTATTTAAATAGGAATCATTTCCAGTTGACGCAAGCTTAAAAAAACGTTATAATAAGAAAGTTGAGAATTGATTTTCAATCATCTTAGTCCAGAGAAATGGCGGTGCTGCGAGCCATCTAAGCTAGAAAGTCATGCTACTCAATCATACAATTGCATAAGAACAAGAGAATGACAAGTTCATTGAATGAAGGTGGTACCGCGGTTTTTCGCCCTTCGTGAAATGGCTTGTCTTTTGATTTTTGGAGGTGTTGATGAAAACATTTCTTGTCAAACAAAAGTTTCGTCTTGGAGGCGAACGCTTCGCTATCAAGGATGATAGGGGAGAAATCGCCTATCAGGTAGAGGGATCATTTTTTAAGATTCCCAAAACTTTTACCATCTATGATGTTAATGGTGAACAAGTCAGTCAGATCAGTAAAGAAATCTTGACCTTGCTTCCTCGTTTTGAGATTCAGCTTCGGGATGGCTCGAGTTTTGTCATTCGTAAGAAGTTGACCTTCTGGCGAGATAAGTATGAGTTTGATAATCTAGGGCTTCGTATCGAGGGTAATATATGGGATTTGAATTTCAAATTGCTGGATGATCGTGATCAGTTGATTGCGGAAATCAGGAAAGAACTCTTCCATCTGACCTCTACTTATAACGTAACAGTTCTTGAGGACGCTTATGCAGACCTAGTCATTTCCCTTTGTGTCGCGATTGACTATGTGGAAATGCTGGAAAGCCAATCACATTAAACAAGTAAATAAGGAGATAATATGAAACAACTATCTAGTGCACAAGTACGCCAAATGTGGCTTGACTTCTGGGCGACCAAAGGTCACTCTGTAGAACCATCAGTGAGCTTGGTTCCTGTAAATGACCCAACTCTTTTGTGGATCAACTCTGGGGTAGCAACCCTTAAGAAATACTTTGACGGAACTATTATCCCTGAAAATCCACGTATTACCAATGCCCAAAAGGCCATCCGTACCAACGACATCGAAAACGTAGGGAAGACTGCACGTCACCATACCATGTTTGAAATGTTGGGGAACTTCTCTATCGGGGATTACTTCCGTGACGAAGCCATCACTTGGGCTTATGAGCTTTTGACAAGCCCTGAGTGGTTTGATTTCCCTGCTGAAAAACTTTACATGACCTACTATCCAGATGATAAAGATTCTTACAACCGCTGGATTGAAGTGGGAGTGGATCCAAGTCACTTGATTCCTATTGAGGACAACTTCTGGGAAATCGGTGCGGGACCTTCTGGACCAGATACAGAGATTTTCTTTGACCGTGGAGAGGCTTTTGACCCAGAAAATATCGGTCTTCGCCTGCTTGCAGAAGATATTGAAAACGACCGTTATATTGAAATCTGGAACATCGTTTTGTCACAATTTAACGCAGACCCTGCTGTTCCTCGTAGCGAATATAAGGAATTGCCACACAAGAACATTGATACGGGCGCTGGTTTGGAGCGTTTGGTAGCCGTTATCCAAGGGGCTAAGACAAACTTTGAAACGGACCTCTTCATGCCGATTATTCGTGAAGTGGAGAAATTGTCTGGTAAGGTTTATGACCAAGATGGTGACAACATGAGCTTCAAGGTTATCGCTGACCACATCCGTTCACTTTCATTTGCAATCGGTGATGGTGCCCTTCCTGGAAATGAAGGTCGTGGTTACGTCCTTCGTCGTCTTCTCCGTCGTGCTTCTATGCATGGTCAAAAATTGGGAATCAACGAGCCTTTCCTTTACAAACTCGTTCCAACCGTTGGAAAAATCATGGAAAGCTACTACCCAGAAGTTCTTGAAAAACGTGACTTTATCGAAAAAATCGTTAAGAGCGAAGAAGAATCATTTGCTCGTACTCTTCACTCAGGTCAACACTTTGCCCAAGGCATCGTAGCAGACTTGAAAGAAAAAGGACAATCTGTCATTGCTGGTCAAGATGTATTCAAACTTTATGACACTTATGGATTCCCAGTTGAATTAACTGAAGAAATCGCCGAAGAAGCTGGTATGACTGTAGACCGTGAAGGTTTTGAAGCAGCCATGAAAGAACAGCAAGAACGCGCGCGTGCCTCAGCTGTCAAGGGTGGTTCAATGGGTATGCAGAATGAAACCCTCCAAAACATCACTGTAGAAAGTGTCTTCAACTACAATGCTAGCCAATTGTCTTCTAAATTGGTAGCTATCGTGGCTGATAATGCAGAAGTAGAAGCTGTGTCAGAAGGAACTGCCTCACTTATCTTTGCGGAAACGCCATTCTATGCTGAAATGGGTGGACAGGTCGCTGACCACGGACAAATCTTGGATGAGTCAGGTAAGGTCGTGGCTACTGTGACAAATGTTCAAAAAGCACCAAACGGACAAGCACTTCATACAGTTGAAGTCCTTGTACCGCTTGCCTTGAACCAAGAATATACTTTGGCAATTGATACAAATCGTCGTCACCGTGTTATGAAAAACCATACTGCGACTCACTTGCTTCACGCTGCCCTTCACAATATCCTTGGAAACCACGCAACACAAGCAGGATCTCTTAATGAAGTCGAATTCCTTCGCTTTGACTTTACCCACTTCCAAGCAGTGACTGCTGAAGAATTGCGTGCCATTGAACAGCAAGTCAACGAGAAAATCTGGGAAGCTCTTGAAGTGAAGACAGTTGAAACGGATATTGACACTGCTAAAGAAATGGGAGCTATGGCTCTCTTTGGTGAGAAATACGGCAAAGAAGTCCGTGTTGTTACTATCGGTGACTACTCTATCGAGCTTTGTGGTGGTACCCACGTTGGCAATACTTCTGAGATTGGACTCTTCAAGATTGTCAAAGAAGAAGGGATTGGATCAGGAACTCGCCGTATCTTGGCAGTGACTGGTAAGGAAGCCTTTGAAGCTTACCGTGAACAAGAGGATGCTCTTAAAGCTGTCGCAGCAACTCTTAAAGCACCTCAACTTAAAGAAGTACCTCACAAGGTAGAAGGACTTCAAGAACAACTTCGTCAACTTCAAAAAGAAAATGCTGAGTTGAAAGAAAAAGCCGCAGCTGCAGCCGCAGGCGATATCTTCAAGGATGTTAAGGAAGTCAACGGTCACCGTTACATTGCTAGCCAAGTTTCTGTATCAGATGCTGGTGCCCTTCGTACCTTTGCAGATAACTGGAAACAAAAAGACTACTCTGATCTTCTTGTCCTAGTTGCTGCTATCGGTGACAAAGTCAATGTTCTTGTAGCAAGCAAGACAAAAGACCTTCATGCAGGAAACCTTGTCAAAGAATTAGCACCAATCGTCGATGGACGTGGTGGTGGTAAACCAGACATGGCCATGGCAGGAGGAAGCAATCAAGCTAAAATCCAAGAATTGTTGGATGAAGTAGCAGGTAAATTGTAATCAAGTAAAGATCTATCCATTTGGGTAGGTCTTTTTGTGAATGCAAAAAAGCCAAATCCGATTGGACCTGGCTTGAATATTATGAACTATTAAATAGTATTGGCTGCCCAGACACTTACCGAAGCAGCTGAGACTGGGAATTGTCCATAACCTTCCTCATCAATTGTAATTTGACCTTGGTGGTTTTCAAGTAAATCTACAAAGGTTTGGTTAGCCCATTCTTGGCCGACAAACATTGATTTTCTGTTTTCTTGGTCATTTGAAATCAAGACTGCGATTGGGGATTGATTTTCAGCACCTGAACGTACCCAACCGATACAGTTAGCATCATCAAAGTAGTCATTTTGTTCTCCATAGGCCAAGTATTTTCTTATGGCTAGGAGGCGGTCAAGGACTTCTTTGAAATCTTGTTGAGCATACTGCCCTGAAATCCCATAGTAGTCTCCGTAAAAGACACATGGAAGGCCGTCTTGGCGTAATAGAATGAGGGCATGGGCTGCAGGTTTGAACCATTCTTCAACAGTAGACTCAAGAGCCTGACCACGTTGGGTATCGTGGTTGTCGACAAAGGTTACAGCCTTGTATGGTTTGAGTTCAACCAAGCTATCTGTGAAAATACCACGAAGGTCATAGTTTGCGCCAGCTTGACTGGCTTCAAAGAGATTCTGGTGTAGACGAACATCGACAAGGTCAAAGCGTTCTTCCGTTTTTTCAAGATAGTCCAGATTGGCTTCCTTGTCAGGATTCCAGAATTCACCAAAAACATAGAAATCGTCACCGTATCTTTCCTTCATATCTCGGATGAAATTGCGCATGAAGAAAGAGTCAATGTGCTTAACGGCATCCAAGCGGAAACCAGCTACACCAGTTGTCTCCATGAACCATTCAGCCCAGTCATAGATATTTTGAATGACTTCAGGATGTTTAAAGTCTAGGTCGGCATACATGAGGTAGTCATAGTTTCCGTTTTCGTTATCGACCAATTCCTCATTTGCCCAGCCTTTATTGTCACCTTGGATCAGATAAATCCCAGACTTACGGCGTTTGGCATCATAGTCTGTACCTGTGAAGTGGTACCAGTGCCAGTGGAAGTCATTGTAGGTATCTTGGCGACCATCGAAGGTAAAGCTAGTCCAGCCATTGATGGTGAAGGGTTCTCCAAGTTCAACCGTACGGTCTACAGGGTCTACTTCGATAACCTGAAAGGCTTCCATGTGATCGGCTGCAGCCTTGTGGTTGAGTACCACATCGGCCATAGGCTGGATTCCCTGTGCTTTTAGGGCTTGAATAGCTTGAAGATAGTCTTCTTTGAAACCATACTTGGTACGGACTGTCCCTTTTTGGTTGAACTCTCCAAGGTCAAATAGGTCATAGACACCATAGCCGACATCTTTTTCATTGGTTGCCTTAAAAGCTGGTGGCATCCAGACATGACTAATACCGAGATTAGCAAGGTGTTGAGCATCTTCAGCCAGACGCGTCCAGTGCTGGCCGTCATGGGGCAGATACCATTCAAAGTATTGCATGAGTGTTTGATTTTGCATGATTTTTCCTCTTACTTGTCAATCTTGTTCTTTATTCTATCATAAAGTATCGGTTAGCTCAAACGTTTGCGTAAAATAGAAGACATGTATTTCAACTATTCAAGATAAAGTGTTGATTTTTAAAATGAAAGCGCTATAATGATAGTGAATTACATAGATAAAGAGAGGAGATTTCTCATGATTGAATTTCAAAATGTTAGTAAGTTGTATGGTGATAAAGAGGCCTTGAGCAATCTCAATTTGCAGATTGAAAATGGAGAGATTATGGGCTTGATTGGCCATAATGGAGCTGGAAAATCGACCACCATAAAATCCTTAGTCAGTATTATTTCACCCAGCAGTGGTCGTATTTTGGTAGACGGTCAGGAGTTATCTGAAAATCGCTTGGCTATTAAACGAAAGATTGGCTACGTAGCAGACTCGCCTGACTTATTTTTACGCTTAACGGCCAATGAATTTTGGGAATTGATTGCCTCATCCTATGAGCTAACTAGCTCTGACTTGGAGGCTAGTCTAGCTAGGCTATTGAACGTTTTTGATTTTGCTGAAAACCGCTATCAGGTTATTGAAACCCTTTCTCACGGAATGCGTCAGAAAGTCTTTGTTATCGGAGCACTCTTGTCTGATCCTGATATTTGGGTCTTGGATGAACCCTTGACAGGTTTGGATCCCCAGGCTGCCTTTGATTTGAAGCAAATGATGAAGGAACATGCGCAAAAAGGTAAGACTGTCTTGTTTTCAACCCATGTCCTAGAGGTAGCCGAGCAAGTCTGTGATCGGATTGCTATTTTGAAAAAAGGGCATTTGATTTATTGTGGTAGCGTAGAGGACTTGAGAAAAGACCACCCAGACCAGTCTTTGGAAAGTATCTACCTTAGTCTTGCTGGTAGAAAAGAGGAGGTTGCGGATGCGTCTAAAGGTCATTAAAAAATTAGTTGATATCAATATCCTCTATTCATCTCAAGAAGCTAATCTGGCTAATCTACGAAAGAAGCAGGCTAAGAATCCTGGGAAAAAAGTAAATGTTTCCGCTAGAGTCCTAAGTTCTTACATTTTTTCTAGTCTCTTGATGCTTTTCATGTTTATAAATATAGCCTTTCGTTTTCCTTTTGAGGAAATGCCTGTTTATTTTAGCTTCATGGTTGCTATTTTACTAGTGATTGCCTTTTCAACTTCTTTAACAGCTTTTTACAATGTCTTTTATGAGAGTAAGGACCTAGTCTCCTATAGGCCCTATGCCTTTAAAGAATCAGAGATTATAATCGCTAAAGGACTGTCTGTCCTCTTGCCAGCTCTGCCTGGAATTGTACCAATCCTAGCTTATTTTCTAGTCCTCTATATTAGGCTAGCACCTTCTCTTTGGCTAGGCTTGCCTTTGATGCTACTGTCCTTGACCTTATTATTTGTCTCTGTTACTTTAGTGATGGTAGTGGCAGTACATTTCTTGGCTCAGACTAGGGTCTTCAGAAAGTATCAGTCTATTTTTTCGAATGTGATGATTGGGATAGGGGTTCTCATACCTTTAATATTTGTCTTCTTTCTACAGTCGACTTCTGGAGTTATAGTTGACAGAGTTAGAGACATTCCACCTCTTCTTTATCCTATTCATCTCTTTTACAAAATAGCAGTGGAGCCTTTTTCGAAAGAAGCCATCCTGGGTCTGCTCGCTTGGATAGGACTAACACTCTTCCTGCTTTACTTGAGCAAAAAGAAGGTTTTTCCTCGTTTTTATGACGTGATTCTGCTTAACAGTGAGGAGAAGGTCAAGAAAGAACGTCACAGTAAGGAGAGAATTTCAACTACTAAAAAGGGCTTTTTCCGTATGGTTTTACGCTACCACCTCACCCTCTTGGGACAGGGAACTGGCGTGATTACAGTGCTTTTTACAAGTGCTTTTCTTCCTTATCTCATGATGATCGGTCTGATTTCCAAAATTCGAGATTCTCAGATAGTTCCAGACATTCATCCTCCATACTGGTTACCCTTGTTTTTTATAGGATTGTTTATAGCAGTTGTCAATAACAATATCACCAGCCTGCCTTCAATTGCCTTGTCTTTAGAGAGGGAAAATGTTGATTTTCTGAAGAGTTTACCCTTTGACTTTGCTCGTTATGTGAAAGTGAAATTTTGGATTATCTTTGCTGTCCAGTCCTTTTTACCAATTCTGACTTTACTTGGTCTTTCTCTATATTTAGGTTTGCCCATCCTTTCGATGATTTACCTTCTTGTGGCATGGTTCCTTGCCAGTGTCATCCTTTCTTGCCACCATTACTTTAAGGACGTTAAAAATCTGTCAACCAATTGGAGTAACATTACGGACCTGGTGAATCGTTCAAATCGTATAGTAGCAATGGTTTTATTGTTTATTTATATTGCAATCCTAATGGCCCTTGTAATAGGGAGCTTATTCTTGGTTCAGTCTCTCTCTACTATCCTTGCCATTAGCTTGGGAGTAGGAGTTCTTATCCTTCTGCTTGCTCTTGCTATTTTTGTCTATCATTACTACCTGTCACGCATATTGGCAGAAATAGAAAAAAGATGAGATAGTTGGTCGCTTGATTGATAAATTTTATAAAAAGAAATGCTCCTCCAAGACGGAAGAGCATTTTTTATTGTGATTTTGATTCAGTTTCTGCAGACTCGGGGTGGAGTTCTTGGTAACTTGGAGCTTTGAAAAGGTCAGTACTGGTTTTACCTTGTCGTTGGCTAAAGAGGCTAGTTGACTGACTTCCCTTTTCCTGCTCAATCTTTTGCAGAATTGGTAAAGAATTGAGGTAAGAAATACTTTCTGTATCAACTTTTCCAAGATGATCTGCTTGGTAGAAACGTATCAAATCACCAGTTTGAATCTGGTCGCTGATTTTTAGCTGTTGACTAGCTGCTTGACGAACAATTTCTAGTTCAGTCTGAGCTTGTTCATCAAGATTGCTGATTTCAAGACCGCTCTCAGTGTAGTAGGTTCGTCCGTCATAACTGGTGTATTTTGGTGTGACGAAGGAATTGGCAGTTCGAAAGGCAATGATTTCTTGATGATCTGGAGACAGAAGGTCTTGGCCGACTTGAAGGAAGGAATTGGACTCAATACCAAGGAGGTGTTCGAGAGTCGGTAAGATATCGATTTGTCCACCGAAGGTATTGATGATTTGTCCCTTTTCATAGCCAGGCATGACCACCATAAAAGGCACTCGTTGCAACATGGCATTGTCGTAATTCGACCAGTTCTCAGAAGTCTTGCCAATCAAGGGAGCCAGGTCAGGATTGCGGGAATTGGAAATGCCATAATGGTCTCCGTAGATGACGATGATGGATTTTTCATAGAGGCCACTTTCTTTGAGATAGTCAAAGAAGGCCTTGATAGCACTATCCAGATAGTTAGCTGTTTGGAAGTAGCCGTTGATGGTTTCATCTTTGGTTTTAGCCAAGGGGAAACCAAGCTCATCGCCTGTCAGATTGCTAGCATAGGGATAGTGATTGGATACCGTGATATACTTAGCATAAAAAGGCTGCTGCAAGTGCTCTAGATATTGGATAGAATCTTTCATCATGATTTTATCATTTAAACCATATTGGAAAGAATTGCTACTGTCTTGCTTGGTAAAATAGGAAGCATCAAAGAAGTATTGGTAGCCCCATTGTTTGTAGGTTGTATTTCGGTTCCAGAAGGTCCCAATATTACCGTGAAAGACGGCACTAGATTGATAGCCGTTTTTTGATAGGATAAAAGGAGCTGCTTGCTGGGTATTGGTACCACCGTAATTGACCATAAAGGAACCTTGGTCAAGTCCAAACAAACCAGTCTCCAGCATGGTTTCCGCATCTGAGGTCTTACCAGCCTTGACTTGGTTAAAGATATTAGAAAAGGCTAGGGTTGATTGCGAATGGTAGAGGGAATTAAGGAAGGGAGTGACTTCATGCTCAGTTCCATCTATGTTGAGTTTATAGTCCAGTAGGAATTGCTGGAAACTTTCCAAGTGGAGATAAATCACATTTTTCCCTTTGGCCAAGCCAAAATAGTCTGGATTGGGCTTAGCAGAATGTTCTTGAATATAGTCTGTGATAGGTTGAAGGTCGGTCTCAGAGGCCTTGGCACGTTCTTTGTTGGCGCTATAGGACTGGTTGGCACTATAGCCTAAAAATGCTGGCAAACTAAGGGCACGAACAATATAATAATTAGAAAATCCTCGTGACAGGAGATCGGGACGCTCAATTTCAGCCAAGAAAAGGTTAGCTGAAAAGAGCAGGGCCGAGAGAGCAGTGATGGCAACACTGGATCGGAATTTGAAAGGTCTCCTATCCAACTGGATGAATTTTTTATAGAAAAGGAAAGCCAGCAGTGGGAAATCCATAAAATAGATGAAATCCCAAAAGCGCAGTAACTCTAGTTCCGCAGTACCAACAGATACCTTGCTGACCACTTTCATGGTATTGGCCGTGATAAAGTCGCTAAATTCTCGATAGTAAAAGACATTGGAATAGAGCCAAATGAATAAAAGGCTATAAATAGCTATACTCAGGCCATAAAAGATCTTGGTTGACCGAGCATAGAAGGCTAGAGCCAGCAGGAGGAGTCCCAAAGGAAGGGGATTGAAAAAAGCGATAAAGGCAAGGTAATTCCCTTGCAACTTGCCCAATTGAATATCTAAATTAAAGTCAACGGTATAGGCTAATAAGGTTTTGAGCCAATAGAGGATTGAAAGGGTTAGGACAAAACCCAGTCTGGTACCCATGGCTTTTTGGATTTTGCTAAAATTGATTCTCACACAATTACTTCCTAAGTTTTTATTAGTATTAGTATACCATTTTTTAAAACTAGAGTAAAAAAGCAAGGGTAGTTTCTTTTTTGAGAATTGTCACAAAATTTGCTATAATAGGGACTATGAATAGAATAAGAGTCAACAAACGGGTTGAAAAAAAGCTTTCCAAGGGGCTTGTTTTACTAGAAGCCAGCGATCTTGAGAATATCAGTCTCAAGGATCAGGAAGTAGAAGTTCATAGTCAAGATGGAAACTTTCTTGGTACTGCCTACCTTTCTCAGCAAAACAAGGGCTTGGGCTGGTTTGTGAGCACAGACAAGGTGACCTTCAATCAAGCTTTCTTTGAAGCACTGTTTAGACAAGCTAAAGAAAAGAGAAGTGCCTACTATCAAGATGATTTGACTACTGCCTTTCGTCTCTTTAACCAAGAGGGAGATGGCTTTGGCGGTCTGACAGTGGAGCTTTATGGCGACTATGCTGCTTTTTCTTGGTATAACTCTTATGTTTATCAGATTCGCAAGGTTATCTCAGAAGCTTTTAGACAGGTTTTTCCTGAGGTTTTAGGAGCATATGAGAAGATCCGTTTTAAGGGTTTGGACTATGAATCTGCCCATGTTTATGGTCAAGAAGCACCTGACTTCTTCACTGTTTTGGAAAATGGTGTTCTGTATCAAGTCTTTATGAACGATGGCTTGATGACAGGGATTTTCCTAGACCAGCATGAAGTTCGCGGTAGTTTAGTGGATGGGTTGGCTATGGGTAAATCCTTGCTCAACATGTTTTCCTACACAGCAGCCTTTTCAGTGGCTGCGGCCATGGGAGGAGCAAGCCAGACTACTTCGGTTGACCTAGCTAAACGTTCACGAGAATTGTCTCAAGCGCATTTTCAGGCTAATGGAATCAGCACAGACGACCATCGTTTTATAGTTATGGATGTTTTTGAGTATTTCAAGTATGCCAAGCGAAAAGGCTTGACCTATGATGTGATTGTCCTAGATCCGCCTAGCTTTGCTCGGAACAAAAAACAAACATTTTCTGTGGCCAAGGATTATCACAAGTTGATTTCCCAGAGTCTTGAGATTTTAAATCCGGGAGGGATTATCATTGCTAGTACCAATGCTGCCAATGTTTCCCGTCAGAAATTTACAGAACAAATTGATAAAGGCTTTGCAGGAAGAAGTTACCAGATTTTAAACAAATACGGTCTTCCAGCAGATTTTGCCTATAATAAAAAAGATGAAAGTAGTAATTACCTCAAGGTGATTAGTATGAAGGTTAGTAAATGAAATTAATCGTTTCAGTAATGCCAAGAAGTTTAGAGGAGGCTCAGGCTCTGGATGCCACGAAGTACCTAGATGCCGACATCATTGAATGGCGTGCCGACTATCTGCCTAAGGAAGCGATTTTGCAGGTAGCTCCAGCTATTTTTGAAAAATTCGCTGGCCGTGAGTTGGTTTTCACGCTGAGAACTCGCTATGAAGGGGGAGAAATCGACCTTTCTCCAGAAGAATATATCCATCTAATCAAGGAAGTGGCGCAACTCTATCAACCAGACTATATTGATTTTGAGTATTACAGCTACAAGGACGTTTTTGAGGAAATGTTGGACTTCCCAAATCTCGTTTTGAGTTACCATAATTTCCAAGAAACACCTGAAAATATGATGGAAATCTTGTCAGAGTTGACGAGCTTAAATCCAAAACTTGTTAAGGTTGCGGTGATGGCTCACACGGAGCAGGATGTTCTAGACTTGATGAACTATACACGAGGTTTTAAAACCCTCAATCCTGAGCAGGAATATGTGACCATTTCTATGGGCAAGGTGGGTAAGGTCTCTCGAATCACTGCAGATGTGACTGGTTCTAGTTGGTCTTTTGCTAGTCTAGATGAGGCCAGTGCACCAGGTCAGATTTCTCTAGCTAACATGAAAAAAATCAGGGAGATTTTGGATGAAGCTTGATGGCTATACACGTTTAGCTGCCGTTGTTGCCAATCCTATAAAACATTCTATTTCCCCCTTTATTCACAATAGGGCCTTTGAGGCGACAGCTACCAACGGTGCTTACGTGGCTTGGGAGATTGAAGAGCCTGACTTGGCAGAAACAGTAGCCAATATTCGTCGCTACCAGATGTTTGGTATCAACCTTTCCATGCCCTATAAGGAGCGGGTGATTCCTTATTTGGATGAGCTGAGCGATGAAGCGCGTTTGATCGGTGCGGTTAATACGGTTGTCAATGAGAATGGCAATTTAATTGGATATAATACAGATGGCAAGGGATTTTTTAAGAGCTTGCCTTCTTTTACAATTACAGGTAAAAAGATGACTCTGCTGGGTGCTGGTGGTGCGGCCAAGTCCATTCTGGCACAAGCTATTTTGGATGGCGTCAGCCAGATTTCGGTTTTTGTTCGTTCGGTTTCGATGGAAAAAACAAGACCTTACCTAGACAAGTTACAGGAGCAGACAGGCTTTAAGGTGGACTTGTATGCTTTAGAAGATGTTTCTGAACTGCAAGTAAGGATTGCTGAGTCGGACTTACTAGTCAATGCGACAAGTGTAGGGATGGATGGTCAATCATCTCCAGTTCCTGAAAACATTGTCCTATCAGAAACTCTTTTAGTAGCAGATATCATTTACCAACCCTTTGAAACACCATTTTTGAAATGGGCTAGAAGTCAGGGCAATCCAGCGTTCAATGGTCTGGGAATGTTGCTCTATCAAGCTGCAGAAGCTTTTCAACTGTGGACAGGAAAGGAGATGCCGACGGAAGAGATTTGGCAGTCCTTAACAGAAAAATACCAATAAAGAAAAGGAGATTCTCCTATGAAAATCAGAATCGATATTCCTCATCATCCTTATGATATTCAAATTGAAAAAGGCTGTCTGGCTCAGGCTGGTCAATGGTTGCGAGAACTCTGGCAACCACAAAAGGTAGTCATTGTGACAGATAACCATGTAGCCTCTCTTTATGCGGAGAAGGTCAAACTCAGCCTAGAAGATGCTGGTTTTCAGGTAGCCGTTTTTGACTTTTTAGAAGGTGAAGAACGGAAAAATTTGACAACTGTTCAGAAAGTCTATGAATTTTTAGTCAAGCAAGGTCTGACTCGTAGCGATGGAATCGTGGCTCTCGGAGGGGGTGTCGTTGGGGACTTGGCTGGTTTTGTAGCCTCCACCTATATGAGGGGAATCCACTTTGTTCAGATTCCGACTAGTTTGACAGCCCAGGTGGATTCGTCTATCGGCGGAAAGACAGGTGTCAACACTCCATTTGCTAAAAATATGGTGGGAACCTTTGCCCAACCAGATGGGGTTCTGATTGACCCGCTTGTCCTTGAAACGCTCGGTAAAAGAGAGTTGATTGAAGGGATGGGTGAGGTTATCAAGTATGGCTTGATTGAGGATCCAGAACTGTGGGCTCTCTTGACAGAGCTGGATGGTTCTGTAGAGAGTATTCTGGAACATGCTGAGACCTTGATTGAACATTCTTGCCAGGTCAAGCGTAAGATGGTAGTTGAGGATGAGTTGGACAATGGTGTTCGCCTTTACCTCAATTTTGGCCACACTATTGGCCATGCTATTGAAGCGACTGCCGGGTATGGAAAGGTCATGCATGGCGAGGCTGTGGCCATGGGAATGGTACAGATTGCCAAGGTTGCTGAGGAAAAAGGCCTCATGCCAGCTGGAATAACCCAGTCCATCACAGCTATGTGTCAGAAATTTGGCTTGCCTGTTGACTATGAAAACTGGAATGTTGACAAGCTTTATCAGGCTTTGACTCATGACAAGAAAGCGCGTGGCAATACCTTGAAATTGGTCTTAGTGCCAGAGCTTGGTTCAGCGACCATTCATCCAGTTTCTCTGGAAGAGATGAAAGACTACTTGGTAAAATAAGGAGAGTGTATGAGATATTTAACTGCAGGAGAATCACACGGACCCCGTCTGACGGCTATCATTGAAGGAATTCCAGCTGGACTTCCTTTGACAGCTGAGGACATCAATGAGGATTTGAAACGTCGTCAGGGTGGCTACGGCCGCGGTGGTCGTATGAAGATTGAGAGTGACCAAGTTATCTTTACTTCAGGTGTTCGCCATGGGAAGACGACAGGGGCTCCCATTACCATGGATGTCATCAATAAAGACCATCAAAAATGGCTGGATATCATGTCTGCAGAGGACATTGAAGACCGCCTTAAAAGCAAACGAAAAATCACTCATCCTCGTCCAGGTCACGCCGACTTGGTCGGGGGCATCAAGTATCGTTTTGATGATTTGCGTAATTCCTTGGAGCGTTCATCAGCTCGTGAAACCACCATGCGGGTGGCAGTTGGGGCAGTAGCCAAACGCCTCTTGGCTGAGCTGGATATGGAGATTGCCAACCATGTCGTAGTCTTTGGTGGTAAGGAAATTGATGTTCCTGAAAATCTGACAGTCGCTGAGATTAAGTCACGAGCTGCCCAGTCTGAAGTTTCTATTGTCAACCAAGAACGGGAACAGGAAATCAAGGATTATATTGACCAAATCAAACGTGACGGTGATACCATCGGTGGAGTTGTCGAGACAGTCGTTGGAGGTGTTCCAGTAGGACTTGGTTCCTATGTCCAATGGGACAGAAAATTGGATGCACGATTGGCCCAAGCTGTCGTCTCTATCAATGCCTTTAAAGGGGTGGAATTTGGTCTTGGATTTGAAGCTGGTTACCGCAAAGGTAGCCAAGTTATGGATGAAATTCTCTGGTCTAAAGAAGACGGTTATACCCGCCGTACCAATAATCTAGGTGGCTTTGAAGGTGGTATGACCAATGGGCAACCCATCGTTGTTCGTGGAGTTATGAAGCCTATTCCTACTCTTTATAAGCCTCTTATGAGTGTGGATATCGAAACCCATGAACCCTACAAGGCAACTGTGGAGAGAAGTGATCCGACTGCTCTTCCAGCAGCAGGTGTAGTTATGGAAGCCGTTGTGGCAACGGTTCTGGCACAAGAAATCCTCGAAAAATTCTCATCAGACAATCTAGAGGAATTAAGAGAAGCGGTAGCCAAACACCGAGACTATACAAAGAACTATTAAGGAGTTCCTATGGCAAAAACAGTCTATATCGCAGGTCTTGGATTGATTGGAGCCTCCATGGCCCTAGGTATCAAACGCGATCATCCAGATTATGAAATTTTAGGTTATAATCGCAGTCAAGCTTCGAGAGATATCGCCTTGAAAGAAGGCATGATTGACCGTGCAACGGATGATTTTGCTAGTTTTGCTCCTTTGGCGGATATTATTATTCTTAGCTTGCCAATCAAACAAACCATTGCTTTCATTAAGGAATTGGCCAACTTGGACTTGAAAGAAGGCGTGATTATCTCAGATGCTGGTTCGACCAAGTCAGCCATTGTGGATGCAGCGGAGCAGTATTTGACTGGCAAATCTGTTCGCTTTGTCGGGGCCCATCCCATGGCTGGTAGTCACAAGACAGGGGCTGCTTCTGCGGATGTCAATCTCTTTGAAAATGCCTATTATATCTTTACACCTTCGAGTCTGACAGGTCAGGACACGCTTGAGGAAATGAAGGATCTGCTTTCAGGTCTTCATGCTCGTTTTATCGAGATTGATGCCAAGGAGCATGATCGTGTCACTTCTCAGATTAGCCATTTTCCTCATATTCTGGCTTCTAGTCTCATGGAACAGACCGCGGTCTATGCTCAAGAACATGAGATGGCAAGGCGTTTTGCGGCCGGTGGTTTTCGAGATATGACCCGAATTGCGGAAAGCGAGCCAGGTATGTGGACCTCCATTCTCTTGTCCAATCGTGAGACTATTCTAGACCGTATTGAGGATTTCAAGGAACGTTTAGATGAGGTTGGACAAGCTATCAGTAAGGGAGATGAAGAGCGAATCTGGAATTTTTTCAATCAAGCGCGTGAGCAACGTCAGGCTATGGAAATCCATAAGCGTGGTGGTGTGGATAGCTCTTATGACCTCTATGTTGACGTTCCCGATGAAGAAAACGTCATCTTGAGGATTTTGGAACTACTACGTGGAACTTCCTTGGTTAATATTCACATCAATGAGGAAAACCGTGAAGATATTCACGGGATCCTACAAATTTCATTTAAAAACGCTCAAGACTTAGAAAGAGCTGAGCATCTCATAACAGAAAATACCGACTACACAGTCGTCATCAAGTAAGGAGAAAATTATGCCTAAAATAGAGCCTAGATTCATATTTGGTATTATCTTTATTTCTTTTATCTTACTTAGAGCTTACGCTGTTAAAAAAGATGTGAAAACTACTTCAGAAGCAAGTGTTGAGACAAAAAATGAACCATCCAAGAAAGAAATAAGTTAAGAGAAAAATAATTCAAAGTATGTAGACGATAGAATTATTAATGATTTTATTAATAGCTATAATCAAAATTCTAATAGCCCATTAGAAAATATTAAAAAAGGAAATATAAAAATAAAATATTTCGCATCAAGCTACGGATATTATTTGGAGCTTTTACATGCAAATGATACTGATAAAATCAATGTAACAATTAATCAGACAAATGAAAATAGTGAATCTGGTGTTACAGGAATGAAAGAAGTATTTCATGATATTGTTAAATCGATTGAATCATCCTTATCTGATGATGAGATAAATAACTATTTTGATAATCTTATGTCAAATGAAACTATAACAGATTCTAATTTAGGCTCTTTGAAGATAGAGTATATACCAGATAAGGAATTAAGCAATGGACATTCAAGAGGTCATATAAAAGTGATTGCACAATAATAAAGACCACAGAGTGACTAGTAATTTTAAAAGAAATGAAAAAGGAGAAAATCATGTCAAATATTTACGATAGTGCAAACGAACTTAGTCGCGGTCTTCGCGAATTACCAGAATACAAGGCTGTCAAAGCAGCTAAAGATGCGATTTCAGCAGATGCTGAGGCGAGCAAAATTTTTACAGAATATCTTGCCTTCCAAGAGGAAATTCAAAGATTCGCCCAGACAGGTCAAATGCCAGACGCTTCCTTCCAAGCGAAGATGGAAGGTTTTGGCAAGCAGATTCAGGGGAACAGCCTCTTGTCAGAATTCTTTACCAAGCAACAACAATTGGCAATTTACCTTTCTGACATTGAAAAAATTGTTTTTGAACCAGTTTCAGAATTGCTAAAATAAGAAAATAACTATCATAAAGTCAGAAATTTTTAAGGAATTTCTGGCTTTTTATGATAAAATAAGTAAAAGTATTGCAAGTATGAGGTCCAGTATGAAACTAAAAACAAACATTAGCCACTTACACGGCAGTATCCGAGTTCCAGGTGACAAGTCTATTAGCCATCGTTCCATTATCTTTGGAAGTTTGGCTGAGGGTGAGACCAAGGTTTATGATATATTACGTGGCGAAGACGTCCTTTCGACCATGCAAGTCTTTCGTGACCTTGGTGTTGAGATTGAGGATAAAGACGATGTGATTACTATTCAAGGTGTAGGTATGGAAGGATTAAAAGTGCCCCAAAATGCTTTGGATATGGGAAATTCTGGAACCTCGATTCGCCTGATTTCAGGCGTTCTTGCTGGTGCAGACTTTGAAGTAGAAATGTTTGGAGATGACAGTCTTTCCAAACGTCCTATGGACCGTGTGACGATTCCATTGAAAAAAATGGGTGTCAGCATTTCAGGGCAAATTGAGCGAGACCTGCCTCCCCTTCATTTAAAAGGGACAAAAAACCTAAGACCTATTCAGTATGAATTGCCAATTGCCTCTGCTCAAGTCAAGTCAGCCTTGATTTTTGCAGCCTTGCAGGCCCAAGGGGAGTCTGTAATTATCGAAAAAGAGTGCACCCGTAATCATACTGAAGATATGCTGCAACAATTTGGTGGTCATTTAAGTGTGGATGGCAAGAAAATCACAGTCCAAGGACCGCAAAAATTGACAGGACAAAAGGTGGTTGTTCCAGGAGATATTTCCAGTGCAGCCTTTTGGTTAGTCGCAGGTTTGATTGTTCCAAATTCTCGTGTGGTGCTTAAGAATGTGGGCATCAACGAAACGCGTACAGGTATCATTGATGTCATTCGCGCCATGGGTGGAAAATTAGAAGTTACTGAAATTGACCCAGTCGCTAAATCTGCAACCTTGACTGTTGAGTCTTCTGACTTGAAAGGAATAGAAATTGGTGGCGCTTTGATTCCACGCTTGATTGATGAATTGCCCATTATTGCCCTACTTGCGACCCAAGCTCAAGGTGTAACAGTTATTAAGGATGCTGAGGAACTTAAGGTCAAGGAAACAGACCGCATTCAGGTTGTGGCAGACGCTTTAAATAGCATGGGTGCGGATATCACACCTACAGCAGATGGAATGATTATCAAAGGAAAATCAGCCCTTCACGGTGCTAGAGTCAATACTTTTGGAGACCATCGTATCGGCATGATGACGGCTATCGCAGCCCTCTTGGTTGCAGATGGTGAAGTGGAGCTTGATCGTGCAGAAGCCATCAATACCAGCTATCCTAGCTTCTTTGATGATTTGGAGAACTTGATTCATGGCTAAGGTATTACTAGGATTTATGGGAGCTGGCAAATCGACTATTGCAAGAGGATTGGACTCTAATTACCTTGATATGGATGCCTTGATTGAGAAACGCCTCGGTATGTCCATTGCGGAATTTTTTGCTGAAAAGGGAGAAAAATCTTTTCGTCAGATAGAGTCTGAAGTCCTAGCTGATTTACTACAAAGAGATCAAGTTGTGTCAACTGGTGGAGGCGTGGTTATTTCTCAGAGAAATCGCAACTTACTAAAGACCAATTCTGATAATATCTACCTAAAAGCTGATTTTGAAACCCTCTACCAACGCATAGCAGCTGATAAGGACAATCAGCGCCCGCTTTTTCTAAATAATAGCAAGGAAGAACTTGCAGCTATTTTCCAAGAAAGACAGGTTTGGTATGAGGAAGTTGCCAGTCGGGTTTTGGATGTGACCAAGCTAAGCCCAGAGGAAATTATAGAGGAACTGAGATGAAAATTGCTTATCTAGGTCCCAAGGGATCATTTTCACACCACGTTGTGCAGACAGCTTTTCCTCATGAGGAATTGCAGGCCTTTGCCAACATTACAGATGTCATCAAGGCCTATGAGCAAGGCTTGGTGGACTATTCTGTGGTGCCAGTTGAAAATTCTATCGAGGGTAGTGTTCATGAAACTTTGGACTACCTTTTTCATCAGGCTCGTATCCAAGCAGTAGCAGAAATCGTTCAGCCTATTCATCAGCAGTTGATGGTGGTTCCAGGTCACACTAAGATTGAAAAGATTTTTTCACATCCACAGGCCTTGGCTCAAGGAAAGAAATTCATCGATGAACAATATCCAGAGGCCCAAATCGAGGTAACAGCTAGTACAGCCTATGCGGCCCGTTTTATTTCCGAACATCCAGACCAGCCTTATGCAGCCATTGCACCAAGAAGTTCTGCTGAAGAATATGGTTTAGAACTGATTGCCGAGGATATTCAGGAAATGGAAGCCAATTTCACACGTTTCTGGGTTTTGGGAGCTGAAATGCCTTCTATTCCCTTGAAATCACAAACTGAGAAAATGAGTTTGGCCTTGACCTTACCGGACAACCTTCCAGGTGCACTTTACAAGGCACTTTCGACCTTTGCTTGGAGAGGGATTGACCTGACAAAAATTGAAAGTCGTCCACTCAAGACAGCACTGGGAGAATACTTTTTCATTATTGATGTGGACTATGCCGATAAGGCCTTGGTCCACTTTGCCCAAAAAGAATTAGAAGCGATTGGAATCCAGTATAAAGTACTGGGCGCCTATCCCATTTATCCAATATCAGACCATGGAAAGGAGAGAAGATGAGCAAAGAAAATCCTTTAAGCCATCACGAGCAGTTGCGTTATGACTATCTCTTTAAGAACATTCATTACCTCAATGAGCGAGAGAAAAAAGAGTTTGCTTACTTGCAAGGTAAGTTAAATATGGCTAGTGGTAGTGAAGTTTCTCCAGAAATTTATAATGAAAATCACGATTTGGAAGAGTCCTTCATGGAACCAATCAATCAGTCTCCTCTTCCATCCTATGGTAGCCGTAGTCGTGCAAAAAAATATCAGAAAAGTCATTCTCTTCCAAAGGTTAAGTCCAAAAAACGCAAGATTCGTTGGGGGCGCATTTTTGCTGGACTGCTTGCCCTTCTAGCCTGTGTCGGTTTTGGCATGATTTTTATGTTCCTAAAAGGCTATTCAAATGCGGATCCAAATAAACCTGCCAATGCTAAGGCGGCTCAAGTAGAAGTTTTTCATGGTCAAGATACCAAGGATGGAGTTAATATTTTGATTATGGGGACGGATGGACGGATCGGCCAAAATAGTGCTGAGACGAGAACAGACTCTATTATGGTATTAAATGTTGGAGGCTCAGATAAGAAAATTAAGCTGGTCAGCTTTATGCGTGACAATTTGGTTTATATAGATGGTTATAGCCAAGTCATTAACGGTAGAAAGCAGTCTGATAATAAGTTAAATGTGGCCTATGAACTAGGGGAACAAGAAGGCCAAAAAGGGGCTGAAATGGTCCGAAAAGTCCTAAAAGACAATTTTGACTTGGATATTAAGTATTATGCCTTGGTTGATTTCCAGGCCTTCGCAACCGCTATTGATACTCTCTTCCCTGATGGGGTGACGATTGATGCCAAATTCTCAACCTTAGAAGGTCAACCTTTAACCGAAGCTACGGTGGGAGATGACTTGCATGCTACAGAGACAGAGTCTCCAACCCAGACGATCAAAGTTGGGAAACAGCAGATGAACGGTTCAACCTTGCTAAATTATGCTCGCTTCCGTGATGATGATGAAGGGGATTATGGTCGTACCAAGAGACAACAGCAAGTATTGACAGCTGTTCTGCAACAACTCAAGGATCCAACCAAACTCTTTACTGGATCAGAAGCACTTGGTAAGGTCTTTGGGATGACCTCTACGAATGTTCCTTATAGTTTCCTACTGACCAATGGTTTATCCTTCCTAGATGGAGCGCAAAATGGCATTGAGAGATTAACAGTTCCAGAACTAGGTGATTGGGTCGATGCCTATGATGTCTATGGAGGACAGGCACTCTTAGTAGACCAAAATAAATATCAAACTAAACTATCTCAGATGAGGATGAGATAAACTAATACAGGAAAAATCAAGGTTTGAAGGCTATTTATCCAGCAGTCAAGCTTTGATTTTTTTACAGTCTGCAATAGATTTTCATCCCTTATTTGTGGTATAATGGAACGATACGATAGAAAGAATAATGAACAATATGACTGATTTAAAAGCAATTCAGGCTCGAAGTCTGGAGATGGCTGAATATTTTGTGGCTTTTTGTAAAGAACATGATTTGCTTTGTTATCTTTGTGGTGGAGGTGCTATTGGTGCCCTTCGAAACAAGGGTTTTATTCCTTGGGATGATGATTTAGATTTTTTTATGCCCCGTAAGGATTATGAAAAATTGGCAGAATTATGGCCTCGTTATGCAGATGAACGTTATTTCTTGTCAAAGAGTAACAAGGATTTTGTCGACCGCAATCTTTTTATTACCATTCGTGACAAGGAAACCACCTGTATCAAACCTTATCAGCAGGATTTGGATTTGCCACATGGTCTGGCGTTGGATGTTTTGCCTTTGGATTATTATCCTAAAAATCCAGCTGAGCGGAAAAAGCAGGTTCACTGGGCCTTGATGTATTCTCTTTTTTGTGCGCAAACTATTCCAGAAAAGCATGGTGCCATCATGAAATGGGGAAGTCGCATCTTACTCGGCCTGACTCCAAAATCTCTACGTTATCGCATTTGGAAAAAAGCTGAAAAAGAAATGACCAAGTATAGTCTAGCTGAGAGCGATGGAATCACGGAATTATGCTCGGGTCCTGGTTACATGAGAAACAAGTACCTAATCGAATCTTTTGAGGATAATCTTTTCTTGCCATTTGAAGAGACAGAGATGCCCATTCCAATCGGCTATGATGCCTATCTCAGCACTGCTTTTGGAGACTACATGACACCTCCACCAGCGGACAAGCAAGTACCGCATCATGACGCCATTATAGCAGATATGGACAAGAGCTACACAGAGTACAAGGGAGAATATGGTGGCTAAGAAAAAAATATTATTTTTTATGTGGTCTTTTTCTCTCGGGGGTGGAGCAGAGAAGATTCTGTCGACAATTGTTTCAAATCTGGATCCAGAAAAGTATGATATTGATATTCTTGAAATGGAGCATTTTGACAAGGGGTACGAATCTGTGCCCAAGCATATAGGCATTTTAAAATCCTTTCAAGATTATCGCCAAGCCAGATGGCTACGAGCACTTTTGTGGAGAATGAGAATTTATTTTCCAAGACTGACTCGTCGCTTGCTTGTAAAAGATGACTATGACGTTGAAGTTTCTTTTACCATTATGAATCCTCCACTTTTGTTTTCTAAAAGAAAAGAAGTCAAGAAAATCTCTTGGATTCATGGAAGTATCGAAGAATTTCTTAAGGATAGCTCCAAAAGAGAATCACATAGACGCCAGTTGGATGCTGCGGATACCATTGTAGGAATTTCGAATAAAACCAGCAATTCTATCAAGGAAGTCTATCCAGACTATGCTTCGAAATTACAGACGGTCTACAATGGATATGATTTTCAGAGTATTCTAGAAAAATCTCAAGAGAAGATAAATATCGAGATTGCGCCTCAAAGTATCTGTACTATTGGACGGATTGAGGAAAATAAGGGTTCTGACCGCGTGGTGGAAGTGATGAGGTTATTACACCAAGAGGGAAAAAACTATCATCTCTATTTTATCGGGGCTGGTGATATGGAAGAGGAACTGAAAAAACGCGTCAAAGAATATGAGCTTGAAGACTATGTACATTTCCTTGGTTATCAAAAAAATCCATACCAGTATTTGTCTCAGATGAAAGTTCTCTTGTCTATGTCTAAACAAGAAGGTTTTCCTGGAGTGTATGTGGAAGCCTTGAGTCTGGGACTTCCTTTTGTCTCTACCGATGTCGGAGGGGCTGAGGAATTATCCCAAGAAGGACGATTTGGACAAATCATTGAGAGCAATCAAAAGGCAGCTCAGGCAATTACGAACTACATGACCTCTGCCTCAAACTTCGATGTTAATGAGGCTAGCCAATTCATTCAACAATTCACAATTGCCAAACAAATCGAACAAGTAGAAAAACTATTAGAGGAGTAGCATGGAAACTGCATTAATTAGTGTCATTGTGCCAGTCTATAATGTGGCGCAGTACCTAGAAAAATCGATAGCTTCCATTCAGAAGCAGACCTATCAAAATCTGGAAATTATTCTTGTTGATGATGGTGCAACAGATGAAAGTGGTCGCTTGTGTGATGCAATCGCTGAACAAGATGATAGGGTGTCAGTACTTCATAAAAAGAACGAAGGCTTGTCGCAAGCACGAAATGATGGAATGAAGCAGGCTCACGGAGATTATCTGATTTTTATTGACTCGGATGATTATATCCATCCAGAAATGATTCAGAGTTTATATGAGCAATTAATTCAAGAAGATGCGGATGTTTCGAGCTGTGGTGTCATGAATGTCTATGCTAATGATGAGAGCCCGCAGTCAGCTAATCAGGATGACTATTTTGTCTGTGATTCCCAAACATTTTTAAGGGAATACCTCATAGGTGAAAAAATTCCTGGAACGATTTGCAATAAGCTAATCAAGAAAGAAATTGCAACTGCCCTATCCTTTCCTAAGGGATTAATATACGAAGATGCCTATTATCATTTTGATTTAATCAAGTTGGCTAAGAAGTATGTGGTTAATACTAAACCCTATTATTACTATTTCCATAGAGGGGATAGTATTACAACTAAGCCTTATGCAGAGAAGGATTTAGCCTATATTGATATCTATCAAAAGTTTTATAATGAAGTTATGAAAAACTATCCTGACTTGAAAGAGGTTGCTTTCTTTAGACTGGCTTATGCCCACTTCTTTATTCTGGATAAGATGTTGCTAGATGATCAGTATAAACAGTTTGAAGCCTATTCCCAGATTCATCGTTTTTTAAAAGGCCATGCCATTGCTATTGCTAGGAATCCTATTTTCCGTAAGGGCAGAAGAATTAGTGCTTTGGCTCTATTCCTAAATATTTCCTTATACCGATTCTTATTGCTGAAAAATATTGAAAAATCTAAAAAATTACATTAGAACGGGGGTGAGCGAGTGATTGATGGAAAACGATTGTTATTTAGTTTGACCATAGTCAGCTACGCCTTGACGCTAGTAAGTGGAATTGTGTATTTGTTTAATAATAACAATGTTAGCTTGCTTTCTACTTTATTGTTCTTACTGGTTAGTAGCTTAATTGCTTGTTGGAACGATATCAAGTATTATATCATTCATTTTATTTTCTTTTTAACCATTTTTGTCTTTTTGGTATCAAGGCCAACCATTGATTATTTTAGAGATGGTGCTTTGGATACCTATCATCCGATAGCCTATCGTTTTGCCTTTATAGTTGTCATGGTTTCGATTCTGGGCTTGACGACAGGAGGCATCCTGGCTCGTTATTTTATAGCTAGGAAGCAAATTAAAGTACCCAAGATAGGAAGTTCTCTAAAAGAGGTTTATATCAAGCGGTTGCGCTTTGTATCGCTAGGAGTTTTTCTTCTAACCTATCCTTTCTATTTCATTCGGTTATTTGAACGGCTCCTGTATCGCTTGCAGACTTCCTACTATGCCTACTATGCAAATTTTGAAAGTAAACTGCCCTATTTTACCTACATTTTGTCTACCTTTACGGTCTATGCAATGTGTATGTATCTGGCAACCAAGCCTAAGAAATTGCAGGCTACAGCAGTGCTTGTCTCCTTTATTGCAGCTAATACCATTCATTTGGCAATCGGGACACGAAATCCCTTTATTTTAAGTATTTTATTTGCTTTTGTTTATTACTTTATGCGGGAGCAAACTGAAAAAGGAAAATGGATTGGGTTTAAAGAAAAGTTGGCGATTTTTGTAGGTTCTCCTATTCTCATGTTGGCGATGGGAGTGCTCAATTATGTACGGGATAATGTCCAAGTTTCCCATACAGGATTTTGGGATATCCTGCTTGATTTTATCTATAAACAAGGGACTAGTTTTGGTGTTCTGGCACGAGGTTTTCTATTTAACAGTAGCCTACCTTACCGAGATTTACGCAATTTTACTTTTGGGCCTGTTATTGATTATTTTGCAAGGGGGAGTTTGGGAGCCATTTTCGGAGGAAAAGCCTTTGAACATACAACCAATAGTGTGGAACTAGCTATTGATAGTAATAGTTATGCCCATAATCTATCCTATCTTGTCTTGAACAAGGAATACTTGAAAGGACATGGTATCGGAAGTAGCTATATTATGGAGTTGTATACCGACTATGGTATGATAGGAGTCTTTCTACTTAGTCTCTTACTTGGTGTATTGTTTATAGCCATGTTGCAAGCAGCCTATCGCTCAAGAACAATCCTATTTGCCTTGTCTTTACTCATCTTGAATAATCTATTCTTTATGCCAAGAAGTAGCTTTTCAGAAAGTTTCTTCAGTTTATTTACAATGCAATTCTGGGGAATTGTTCTTGTGATTATATTCGTAGCAAAAATGCTTACAAAAGAAAACCAGTATCTACTAAACAAAGGAGAAAAAAATCATGTTTGAACATTATTCAGTAGCTGATTTATTTGCGAATCTTTACAAAAAACGAAAAGCAAATATTCTAGCTCTTATCACTTTATTTGCTATCATTGCTGTACCATTTACAATTAAAGCAGTTAAGAATAAAAACACTGTCAAAGACACAACAAGTTATTCAACTTATATCAGCTATAAAATTACACCTCCGGAAGATTCAGCCAAAACGATTTTGAATCATCAAATTGGTGGGTATAGTGATTTTTATGGGAAATTAATTGAAGGGAATTTAAATGGAGCTTATCTTTTCAATGATGTAGAACCGAGTGAGTTGAAAAAAATTGCCAGTGAATTGGATACGACAGAGTCAACCTTGAAAAATTCTACAAGCGACTATTGGTGGAAAAAATTGACCGTCTATTATATGATTGACGATGCAGGGGTTGGTGTGAAAATTTTGACACCAAGTAAAGACGCCAATGACTTGTTAGAGAAAAAGATTGATGCACTGGTTGATAAATTTAAAAATACCTATGCAAACGTGAAAATTGAAAAATTGGAAACCATCAACTCTAAAGAATTGAACGCAAACGGTGAGACAGCGCTTGGATTAAATGTGAAGAATCTGATTCTTCGTTTAGCAATTATTGGAGTTGTCTGTGTGATTTTGGTTGTGATGGGAAATGTATTGGTTTATCTCTTTAACCCAACAATCAATAGAGCAAGTGATTTTTCTCAATATCAAATTGATTTTGTGACAGAGATTACAACAATGGCTAATCTAGCAGATGTCTTGTCATACAAAAACTCTGGTCAAGAGTTGACTATCGTTAGCTCAAATAAAGCTATCCTAGATAAATTGAAACAAAATCAAGAGGTTTTAAAAGGAATTCATTTTGTAGATTTACAGGACGTACCATCTCTTTTAGAAAGAGATACAGTCCTTCTTGTTGAAGAATACGGAGTAACTCGTTATAAGAAATTTGAGCAAAGTCTTCAAATTCTTCGAAACTTAAATCGTTCTATCCTCGGTGTAGCAACCTTTAAATTATAAGCATTCTGATATATTATGTATTAAAAGTTGGACAAGAGGTTTGCTTTTGAGGCCCTATAATGTTTGTAGCGGGTAAATCCCCTATATATATTATGGAGCCTATTTTGTTGTCTTGCTTGAAAATCGGGTAGTCACTAAGACTTCTTTAGTAAAGAAAAATTAACAAATCCGATATATTTTTAACCAAAAGAATGGTAAGAAGCTAATTGAAAAGACTTCTATGATAGATATCAATCATTAACATTCAATTTTTTTACAACAATCATACTGCAACTAAATAATTAAGTCTCTGACAATTTTGTATTGTCAATCCCAACTGGAGTTATTTGTTTTTTATGATATAGTTTGCCTTGATTCAAGTCCAATAAATTTTATTTGAAACGCTCAAAAAGTTAGTTTTTAATCTTAAATATTGAGGGATTTGAGTTCTAAAAATGGTCAAGAATAAGTAAAAACTAGTTGTTAAAAACAAAAGGCTTATTTTAGCTAACTTTATGATATAATGAAAAACGAGGTAAATTGAATGAAAAGTATAAAATTAAATGCTCTATCTTATATGGGAATTCGTGTCTTAAATATTATTTTTCCCATCCTAACTGGAACCTATGTCGCGCGTGTCTTGGACCGTACTGACTATGGTTACTTCAACTCTGTCGACACAATTTTGTCATTTTTCTTACCCTTTGCGACTTATGGGGTCTATAACTACGGTTTACGGGCCATCAGTAATGTCAAGGATAACAAAAAAGATCTGAATAGAACCTTCTCTAGTCTTTTTTATTTGTGCATAGCTTGTACGATTTTGACCACCGCTGTCTATATCCTAGCCTATCCTCTCTTCTTTACAGATAATCCAATCGTCAAAAAAGTCTACCTTGTTATGGGGATTCAACTCATTGCCCAGATTTTTTCAATCGAGTGGGTCAATGAAGCTCTGGAAAATTACAGTTTTCTCTTTTACAAGACTGCCTTCATCCGTATCCTGATGCTGGTCTCTATTTTCCTGTTTGTCAAAAATGAACACGATATTGTTGTCTATACACTTGTAATGAGTTTATCGACATTGATTAACTATCTGATTAGTTATTTTTGGATTAAAAGAGACATTAAGCTTGTTAAGATTCACATAAGTGATTTTAAACCGCTCTTTCTCCCTCTAACAGCCATGTTAGTCTTTGCCAATGCCAATATGCTCTTTACTTTTTTGGATCGTCTCTTCCTCGTTAAAACAGGGATTGATGTCAACGTTAGTTACTATACCATGGCTCAGCGAATTGTGACCGTTATAGCTGGGGTTGTAACAGGAGCTATCGGAGTGAGTGTACCTCGTCTCAGTTACTATTTGGGTAAAGGAGACAAAGAAGCCTATGTTTCTCTGGTTAACAGAGGAAGTCGAATCTTTAACTTCTTTATCATTCCACTCAGTTTCGGACTCATGGTTTTAGGACCAAATGCTATCCTACTTTATGGTAGTGAAAAATATATCGGAGGCGGTATCTTAACCTCTCTCTTCGCTTTTCGTACGATTATCCTGGCACTGGATACCATTCTTGGTTCTCAAATTCTCTTTACAAATGGCTATGAAAAACGAATCACAGTCTATACAGTCTTTGCAGGATTACTCAATTTGGGCTTAAATAGTCTCCTCTTTTTTAACCACATCGTGGCTCCTGAATACTACTTACTGACAACTATGCTATCAGAGGCCTCTCTACTTGTTTTCTATATCATTTTCATCCATAGAAAACAGCTCATCCACTTAGGACATATCTTTAGCTATACCGTTCGATACTCGCTCTTTTCACTTTCCTTTGTAGGAATCTACTTCCTTATTAATTTCTTGTATCCTGTGGATATGGTCATTAATTTGCCATTTTTGATTAATACTGGTTTGATTGTCTTGCTATCAGCCATCTCTTATATTGGACTACTTGTCTTCACCAAAGATAGCATTTTCTATGAATTTTTAAACCATGTCCTAGCCTTAAAAAATAAATTCAAAAAATCTTAGGAGTTTAAAATGAAACAACTTAGCATTGAAGATGCCAAACAAATTGAATTAGAAATTTTGGATTATATTGATACTCTCTGCAAAAAGCACAATATCAACTATATTATTAACTACGGTACTCTGATTGGGGCGGTTCGACATGAGGGCTTTATTCCTTGGGACGACGATATTGATCTGTCCATGCCTCGAGAAGACTACCAACGATTTATAAACATTTTTCAAAAGGAAAAAAGCAAATATAAGCTCCTTTCCTTAGAAACTGATAAGAACTACTTTAACAACTTTATCAAAATAACCGACAGTACGACTAAAATAATCGATACTCGAAATACAAAAACCTATGATTCTGGTGTTTTTATCGATATTTTCCCTATGGATCGCTTTGATGATCCTAAGGTCATTGATACTTGTTATAAACTAGAAAGCTTCAAACTTCTGTCTTTCAGTAAACAGAAAAATATTGTCTATAAAGATAGCATTATAAAAGATTGGATACGAACAGCCTTTTGGTTGCTCCTTCGCCCTGTTTCTCCTCGTTATTTCGCACATAAAATCGAGAAAGAAATTCAAAAATATAGTCGTAAGAATGGGCAGTACATGGCTTTTATCCCTTCTAAATTTAAGGAAAAGGAAGTCTTTCCAAGTGCTACCTTTGATAAAACAATTGATTTACCCTTTGAAAATTTAAGCCTTCCAGCACCTGAAAAATTTGATACTATTTTGACACAATTTTATGGAGATTATATGACACTACCACCAGAAGAAAAACGCTTCTACAGTCATGAATTTCACGCTTATAAATTGGAGGATTAGGATGCAATATTTAGAAAAAGAAGAAATTAAAGAAATTCAACTAGCCCTGCTAGACTATATTGATGAAACTTGTAAGAAACATGATATTCCTTATTTTCTAAGTTATGGAACCATGCTTGGAGCTATCCGCCACAAAGGTATGATTCCATGGGATGATGATATTGATATTTCTCTCTATCGTGAAGATTATGAGCGTTTACTGAAGATTATTGAGGAAGAAGATCATCCTCGCTATAAGGTTCTTTCTTATGACACCTCTTCTTGGTACTTCCATAATTTTGCATCGATTTTAGATACTTCTACCGTTATCGAAGACCATGTTAAGTACAAACGTCATGACACCAGTCTCTTTATCGACGTCTTTCCAATTGATCGATTTACAGATTTGAGCATTGTCGACAAGAGTTATAAGTATGTGGCCCTTCGTCAACTAGCTTATATCAAAAAATCACGCGCAGTTCACGGTGACAGCAAATTAAAAGATTTTCTTAGATTATGTAGCTGGTACGCTCTCCGATTTGTCAATCCGAGATACTTCTATAAGAAAATAGATAAGTTAGTTAAGAATAGTGTTGTAGAACAGCCGAAATATGAGGGAATGGTTGGAGTTGATAAAGAGGGAATGAAGGGTGTTTTCCAAATAAATACTTTCAAAGAGTTAATCTTAACAGAGTTTGAGGGAAGAATGTTACCAATTCCTAAAAATTATGATGTCTTTTTAACCCAGATGTATGGGGATTATATGACACCACCATCAAAGGAAATGCAAGAATGGTATAGTCATAGTATTAGAGCTTATCGCAAGATAGAGAAGTAGCACAGGCTTATAAGAGAGCGAATCTTTTGGTTGTTTATTTTGGAAAATCAGGACAGTACAATTCATATACAAAGCTTGATATGAAAATGGGTTAAAATTATGTTTTATAGAAATGATAAAGGAACGTGTGACATACAATGAAGAATTTAAAGAAAAGAAAATTAATATTATTTATCTTTCTCATATGTACTTTAATTATAGCTACCAAATTATCATCAGTCGATGCGGATACCATTTCCGCAGGGGGTGGTAATCGAATCCATTTTATTAATTTAAAATCTAAGTCAGGGAGTGATGCTATTCTCTTAGAAAGCAGAGGACACTTTGCTTTAATTGATATGGGTGAGGATTATGATTTCCCAGATGGAAGTAACCCACGTTATCCAGATAGGTGGGGAATAACCATGGACAATGACCAAGTTTTAGAGGATCGATTGTTCCGTCATTTGAAACAAGTTGGTGTTAAAAAGCTAGATTTTATCTTGGGCACTCATGTCCATAGTGATCACATTGGTTCTGCAGATGAAGTTCTTAAACGTTTTCCTGTTGATAGATTTTACTTAAAACGATATGCTGATGAACGTATTACAACAAAATGGAGATTGTGGGATAATCTTTTTAATTATGATAATGCGGTTAATACTGCTAGAGAACGAGGAGTAAAATTGATACAAGATATCTCAGATACAGATAGTCATTTTACTTTGGGTTCCATGGATATTCAGCTATATAACTATAAAAATGAGTATGATAGCAATGGAAATCTAAAAAGGGTATTTGATGATAATTCCAACTCAATTGTAGCAGTTGTGAAAGTGGCAGGTAAGAGAATCTATTTGGGTGGTGACTTGGATAATGCTGAGGGAGCAGAAGATAAGTTAGGTCCTGTAATTGGTAAAGTAGATATGATGAAATGGAATCATCACTATGATGCTAACATTTCTAATACAGTTAACTTTATTAATAATTTATTACCAAGTATTGTTGTTCAGACAAGTGGATCAGATATTAATCGTGAATCTACTAGGACTCTACTACGAGAAAAGAATATAAAAATAGTAAAAGCTTTTAGTCATACAAAAGATGCGACTGTTTTTGATATAGATGAAGAAGGGTTTACTGATGTTTCGAAAGTTTTCCCCGATATACCGACGGTTAGAGAAAAATGGTATAAAGAAGAAGGTTACTGGAAATATCGCTTGTTCGATGGAGAAATGACGATTGGTTGGCGAAAAATAGACGGTGTTTATTATTTCTTTAATGGAAAAGGACAAATGCAAGCTGGCAAATGGTTGCATTTGAAAGATTCTAGAGAAAAGCTTGATGGAAATTGGTATTACCTAAACAACAATGGAGGCATGCAAGAAGCCGGTTGGTTTAAGAAAGACGGTTTTTGGTACTATATTACCTCTACAGGGGCTCGGAAATATAATGAATTAGTGGAGATTTCTGGACAAAAATATTTATTTGATAAAGAAGGAAAAATGTTAACAGGATTGCACGAGTTTAACGGCAAAAAAATGTTCTTTGCTACTAATGGTGCCCTTCAATCTAATGGGAAACCTTCTAGTTGGAAAAAAGTGTTAGGAAAATGGTATTATTACGATGAGAATGGAGTCCCTTCACTTGGTAAAAAAATTATAAATGGAACAACTTATTTCTTTAATCAAGAAGGTGTTATGCAAACTGGCTGGGTGTTGGTAGATAGTCACTGGAACTATTATGAAGCATCTGGAGCGATGCAAACTGGCTGGATTAAAGATAAAGATATATGGTATTATTTAGACAAAGATGGTATCATGTTAACCGGAAAACAAGAAATCAGTGGAATTCGTTACTATCTAAACACAAGTGGAGCGATGCAAATTGGTTGGAAATTAATGGATAAGAACTGGTATTACTATTCAAGTTCTGGTGCGATGAAGATTGGCTGGGTTAAGGATAATGAAAAATGGTACTATTTGGACAAAGAAGGTATCATGCAGACTGGTGCCCATACGATTAGTGGATTGCGTTATTTTTTGAGTACAAGTGGAGCCATGCAGACTGGTTGGCAGAAACTTGAGGAGAACTGGTATTTTTATTCTGATTCAGGAATTGGTCAAACAGGTTGGCTAAAAGATCATGATAAGTGGTATTATCTTGAAGCTAAGGAAGGCACTATGTTGGTTGGCCTCAATCAAGTAGATGGCAAGCAATATTACTTTAGTGCGTCTGGAGCCATGCAGACTGGCTGGAAATGGTTTGATAATCATTACCGTTACTTTGAATCAAATGGAGCCATGAAAACTGGTTGGATAAAAGACAAAGGCGTCTGGTATTATCTAAATCCTGAAGATGGCATTATGTTGGTTGACCTCAATCAAGTAGATGGCAAGCAATATTACTTTAGTGCGTCTGGAGCCATGCAGACTGGCTGGAAATGGTTTGATAATCATTACCGTTACTTTGAATCAAATGGAGCCATGAAAACTGGTTGGATAAAAGACAAAGGCGTCTGGTATTATCTAAATCCTGAAGATGGCATTATGTTGGTTGGCCTTCATAAAGTCAATGGTAATCAATATTACTTTGAAGAATCAGGAGCTATGCAAATAGGTTGGAAACAGGTTGATGGTAATTGGTACTATTTCCAAGCTGATGGTTCTTTATTGAAGAATGCAACAACACCTGATGGTTATAAAGTTAATGAAGAAGGTGTATGGAAACAAGTAGTTACTGTTGATAAGAATCCAAATCAATCTAGAAACAAACAGGAAACGTCTACTTTGACTGATAAATCAGAAAATATGAATAAGGAAGATAAACAAGAAAAACAAAAAGAAATGAACTCTTCTAATTCAGAAAAACAAAAAGAGGACTCAATTGTAGATCAAAGTATTTCCAACAAGAAATCAAAGGAATAATGAGAAAATCCCCTGCTAGTAGAATAGTCTATTAGCAGGGGATTATTTTAATTTCTTTTAATATTAGCAAGTGCAAGATTGAGTTCATAGTGGAGTGTTTTATCTTTGGTAAGAAATAGCGTCAAGAGATAATAAATACCGCAAGTCGCAACAGTCGCGAGAACCATGAGTACCATATTGAAGTTGACTGTATAAGAGTTGATTTGGAAAAGGAATTTAAACGCTAAGTAGATTGGAATAAATCCGAGCGATACAATAGTATAGCGTGTTAAGGTAATAAAGATTTCTTTTAAATCAAGCAACTTATGTTTCTTGATAAAGTAAATTTCCAGTAGAACAACTACAGTTTCTGCAATAATAGTAGTAGCAATGTAGTACTCTGGTGCAAAAATATTATTGAAATACAAGAGACTGTTGAATAGGATATTAGCTCCATCACCAAGGAAGTAAAAGGCTGTTAAACGATTTTCGTGGTCGTTGATGAAGATAATTTGTTTACCAAGGATTAATTCAATGGCCCAAATGATAGTACGAAAAGCGAAGACACTAGTCACAATACCTGCTTCGAGGTATTTTTCAGGAGAGTAGATGACTGCTGCGTAGTTTCCTAATACCATAATCCCAATACTGGTTGGAATGATAAGGAAATAAAAGAGGGAAGCACCTTGATTCAGAAGATTTTTATAAGATTCGTAGTCTTTCTTACCGAGATAGTAGCCGAGACGTGGAATACTGATGTTGATAGTTCCACTCAAGACACTGGCAATCAACATAACGATGCTGGAAGCAATGGTGTAATAAGAAATGTAGTTTTCATCAATAGTTTGTTCGTACTGTTTTTGAGCTTGTTTAGCTAGGTATAAAATCTTCTTATAGCCACAATTCTGTCTTCTTTTAGGGAAACCGTTACAGATAAAGGGAGCTTTGTCGAGTAGAGGACAAGGAAGGTTATCGCATGTAGACTCTCGGACTGTCTGTTTCGTTTGACTTCTTTGGAAACAGTAGTTTTGTCTTTTAGAATGGATTGTCAGGTAGCTTTGAAGGTTTCCCCGCGCTCTAAGCTTAATTGGATATCGTTACGGTCTGAAAGGGTAAGATGTTTATATTTTGTCATAGTGAGCCTTATTTCTAACTCAAACGTCTCACACTGAATTCCACCATAAAAATCCGTTTTAGACTAATTTCCACTTCGGTCAGGCAAGTGGAAGTTACTTTGAGAAGTTACCCTAGGGAAAATCTATCCCGACAGAGGAGCCTTCTTTTGATAAAATCGTAAAAATCTAGTATAATAGATAGAACTGAAAGTATGAGGTTACTAGCAATGAAAATGAAACAAATCAGTGATACAACTTTAAAAATCACGATGTCTTTAGAGGATTTGATGGATCGAGGAATGGAGATTGCTGACTTTCTCGTTCCTCAAGAAAAAACAGAAGAGTTCTTTTATGCTATCTTGGATGAGTTAGAGATGCCTGATAGCTTTCTAGATACAGGTATGTTGAGCTTTCGTGTGACTCCAAAACCTGATAAGGTAGATGTCTTTGTAACCAAATCAAAGATTGACCAAAATCTAGATTTTGAAGACTTATCGGATTTACCAGATATGGAAGAATTGGCTCAAATGTCGCCTGATGAATTTATCAAAACCTTGGAAAAAAGCATCGCAGACAAAACCAAGGATGATATTGAAGCCATTCAATCTCTAGAGCAAGTAGAAGCCAAGGAAGAAGAGCAGGAGCAGGTTGAACAAGAAGCTGAAAGCAAGAAAGAGCCTTACATCTACTACATCCTTTCTTTTGCTAAGTTGGCTGACTTGGTGTCTTTTGCCAAAACAGTGACTTTTGAGATGGAAACTTCTGAACTCTACAAGATGAACGAGCGCTATTATTTGACCATTTTAGTAGATATTGAAAATCATCCAAGTCCATATCCAGCTTGGCTGTTGGCTCGTATGCGCGAGTTTGCGGACGATAGTGACATCAGTCGCTCAGTCTTGCAAGAGTATGGCCAAGTCTTGATGAATCACGATGCAGTGCTTAATCTGCAAAAAATCGGATAATCATTTCTGGAAAGCTATTTCTAGATTATAAGAAGAACGAATCGTTTGATTCGTTTTTTCTTTTCTATACTGAAATAGTGAATTACTATGATAGGAATTTTCACAAAATTCTGTTATAATGGCTATAATAGAAAATTTCGAGGAGACAAACATGACAGTTAAAATTGCTTTACTAGGATTTGGTACCGTTGCAAGTGGTGTGCCTTTCCTCCTAAAGGAAAATGGAGAAAAAATCAATCAATCGGCACATTCAGATATTGAAGTTGCTAAGGTATTGGTCAAGGACGAAGATGAAAAGAACCGCTTGCTTGCAGCAGGGAATGACTTTAACTTTGTAACCAATGTGGATGACATTTTGTCAGATCAAGACATTACGATCGTAGTGGAATTGATGGGGCGTATCGAACCAGCTAAAACCTTTATCACTCGTGCCTTGGAGGCTGGCAAACACGTTGTGACTGCTAACAAGGACCTTTTGGCTGTCCATGGTGCAGAATTGTTAGAAATCGCTAAAGCTAATAAGGTAGCACTTTACTATGAAGCAGCAGTAGCTGGTGGGATTCCAATTCTTCGTACCTTGGCAAATTCCTTAGCTTCTGACAAAATCACTCGTGTGCTTGGTGTAGTCAACGGAACTTCCAACTTCATGATGACCAAGATGGTGGAAGAAGGCTGGTCTTACGATGATGCTCTTGCGGAAGCACAAAGACTAGGTTTTGCAGAAAGTGACCCTACAAATGACGTAGATGGGATTGATGCAGCCTACAAGATGGTGATTTTGAGCCAATTTGCCTTTGGCATGAAGGTTGCCTTTGACGATGTGGCTCACAAGGGAATCCGCAACATCACACCAGAAGATGTAGCTGTGGCTCAAGAGCTTGGTTATGTAGTGAAATTGGTTGGTTCTATCGAGGAAACTCCTTCAGGTATTGCTGCAGAAGTAACTCCAACCTTCCTTCCTAAAGCGCATCCACTTGCCAGTGTGAATGGCGTAATGAACGCTGTCTTTGTAGAATCTATCGGTATTGGTGAGTCTATGTACTACGGACCAGGTGCGGGTCAAAAACCAACTGCAACAAGTGTTGTAGCAGATATTGTCCGTATCGTTCGTCGCCTGAATGATGGAACCATCGGTAAAGACTTCAACGAATACAACCGTGCATTGGTCTTGGCAAATCCAGAAGATGTTAAAGCAAACTACTATTTCTCAATCTTAGCTCCAGATTCAAAAGGTCAGGTCTTGAAATTGGCTGAAATCTTCAATGCCCAAGATATTTCCTTCAAGCAAATCCTTCAAGATGGAAAAGAAGGTGACAAGGCGCGTGTCGTTATCATCACACACAAGATTAATAAAGCCCAACTTGAAAATGTCTCAGCTGAATTGAAGAAGGTTTCAGAATTCGACCTCTTGAATACCTTCAAGGTGCTAGGAGAATAAGATGAAGATTATTGTACCTGCAACCAGTGCCAATATCGGGCCAGGTTTTGACTCGGTCGGTGTAGCTGTAACCAAGTATCTTCAAATTGAGGTATGTGAAGAACGTGATGAGTGGTTGATTGAACACCAGATTGGCAAATGGATTCCTCATGACGAGCGTAATCTCTTGCTCAAAATCGCTTTGCAAATTGTACCGGACCTGCAACCAAAACGTTTGAAAATGACCAGTGATGTTCCCTTGGCGCGTGGTTTGGGTTCTTCCAGTTCAGTTATTGTAGCTGGGATTGAATTAGCTAACCAACTTGCAAATCTTAATTTAACTGATCACGAAAAACTGCAGTTAGCAACTAAGATTGAGGGACATCCTGACAATGTGGCACCCGCCATCTATGGTAATCTCGTTATTGCAAGTTCCGTTGAAGGGCAAGTTTCAGCTATTGTAGCAGACTTCCCAGAGTGTGATTTCCTAGCCTACATTCCAAACTATGAATTGCGTACTCGAGACAGCCGTGGTGTCTTGCCTAAGAAATTGTCCTATAAGGAAGCTGTTGCAGCTAGTTCTATCGCCAATGTGGCGGTTGCGGCCTTGTTGGCAGGAGACATGGCGACTGCTGGGCAAGCAATCGAGGGAGACCTCTTCCACGAGCGCTATCGTCAGGACTTGGTGAGAGAATTTGCGACGATTAAGCAAGTAGCCAAAGAAAATGGTGCCTATGCAACCTACCTTTCTGGTGCTGGGCCGACAGTTATGGTTTTGGCTTCTCATGACAAGATGCCAACGATTAAGGCTGAATTGGAAAAGCAACCCTTCAAAGGAAAACTGCATGACTTGAAGGTTGATACCCAAGGTGTTCGTGTCGAAGCAAAATAAAGAATAGAAGATAGGATGGGGAAACTCTCGACCAGAGGGCTTCCTATCCTTTTTTTGAAAAGAAGTCTAGTTAAAAACTTGATAAAGGAGAAATAAAGATGGCAGAAATTTATCTAGCAGGTGGTTGTTTTTGGGGTTTAGAGGAGTATTTTTCACGCATTTCTGGAGTGCTAGCAACCAGTGTTGGCTACGCTAATGGAAAAGTCGAAACGACCAATTACCAGTTGCTCAAGGAAACAGACCATGCAGAAACGGTTCAAGTGATTTACGATGAGAAAGCAGTGTCACTCAGAGAAATTTTGCTTTATTATTTCCGTGTTATTGATCCATTATCAGTCAATCAACAAGGGAATGACCGTGGTCGCCAATATCGAACTGGGATCTATTATCAGGATGAATCAGACCTACCTGCTATCTATACAGTGGTGCAGGAGCAGGAGCGCATGCTTGGGCGAAAGATTGCAGTGGAAGTGGAGAAACTACGCCATTACATTCTGGCTGAAGACTACCATCAAGACTATCTTAAGAAGAATCCTTCAGGTTACTGTCATATCGATGTGACGGATGCTGAGAAGCCCTTGATTGATGTGGCAAACTATGAAAAGCCTAGCCAAGAGGTGTTAAAGGAAAGCTTAACTGAAGAGTCCTATCGTGTCACCCAAGAAGCTGCTACAGAGGCTCCATTTACCAATGCCTATGACCAAACCTTTGAAGAAGGGATTTATGTAGACATCACGACAGGTGAGCCACTCTTTTTTGCCAAGGATAAGTTTGCCTCAGGTTGTGGTTGGCCAAGTTTTAGCCGTCCAATTTCCAAAGAGTTGATTCACTACTACAAGGACCTGAGTCATGGAATGGAGCGAATCGAGGTTCGTTCTCGGTCAGGAAATGCTCACTTGGGTCATGTTTTCACAGATGGACCGCGTGAGTTTGGTGGCCTCCGTTACTGTATCAATTCTGCTTCCTTGCGCTTTGTGGCCCAGGATGAGATGGAAGAAGCAGGATATGGCTATTTATTACCTTACTTAAACAAATAAAACAGAGAGGGTGGGTGCTTCCCACTTTCTTCATTTCCAGAATACGAATAGAAGGGATTTATGAAACACCTATTATCTTACTTTAAACCCTACATCAAGGAATCAATTTTAGCACCCTTGTTCAAGTTACTAGAAGCTGTGTTTGAGCTCTTGGTTCCCATGGTGATTGCTGGGATTGTTGACCAATCCTTGCCCCAGAAAAATCAAGGTCATCTCTGGATGCAGATTGGTTTGCTCCTTATCTTTGCAGTAATTGGTGTTGTAGTGGCCTTAATAGCCCAGTTCTACTCAGCTAAGGCTGCGGTGGGTTTTGCCAAGGAATTGACAAACGACCTCTATCGTCATATTCTTTCCTTGCCAAAGGACAGCAGAGACCGTTTGACAACTTCTAGCTTGGTGACTCGCTTGACTTCGGACACCTACCAGATTCAGACTGGGATTAATCAATTCCTGCGTCTCTTTTTGCGAGCGCCTATTATCGTTTTTGGTGCCATTTTTATGGCTTATCGAATCTCAGCTGAGCTGACTCTCTGGTTTTTGGTCATGGTTGTGATTCTGACAATCGTTATTGTAGGCCTTTCTCGGTTAGTCAATCCTCTCTACAGCAGCCTGAGAAAGAAAACGGATCAACTAGTTCAGGAAACACGCCAGCAAATACAAGGGATGCGGGTTATTCGTGCTTTTGGTCAAGAAAAACGAGAGTTACAAATTTTTCAAACCCTTAACCAAGTCTATGCTAGATTACAAGAAAAGACAGGTTTCTGGTCTAGTTTATTAACACCTCTAACCTATCTGATTGTTAATGGAACCCTCCTAGTCATTATCTGGCAGGGATATGTTTCTATTCAAGGAGGATTGCTCAGTCAAGGGGCCCTCATTGCCCTTATCAACTATCTCCTACAGATTTTGGTGGAATTGGTCAAATTAGCTATGCTAATCAATTCTCTCAACCAGTCCTATATCTCTGCTAAGCGAATCGAGGAAGTCTTTGCTGAGGCTCCAGAGGATATCCATTCAAAATTAGAACAAAAGCAAGCTACCAGTGATCAGGTTTTACAAGTTCAAGAACTGACCTTTACCTATCCTGATGCGTCCCAGCCTTCTCTGAGAGACATTTCCTTTGATATGAAGCAAGGGCAAATCCTTGGTATTATTGGGGGAACGGGTTCTGGTAAATCAAGCTTGGTGCAAGTCTTACTTGGTCTTTATCCAGTAGACAAGGGGAGCATTGACCTCTATCGAGATGGGTCTAGTCCTCGTAATTTAAAGCAGTGGCGGTCCTGGATTGCCTATGTGCCCCAAAAAGTCGAACTTTTTAAGGGAACTATTCGTTCCAACCTGACTCTAGGTTTAGATCAAGAAGTAACTGATCAAGAACTCTGGCAGGCCTTGGAAATTGCGCAAGCAAAGGATTTTGTCAGTGAAAAGGAAGGGTTCTTGGATGCCCTAGTTGAGGCAGGAGGGAGAAATTTCTCAGGAGGACAAAAACAAAGACTGTCGATCGCTCGAGCAGTCTTGCGCCAAGCCCCTTTTCTCATCCTAGATGATGCTACCTCCGCGTTGGATACCATTACGGAGTCCAAGCTCTTGAAAGCTATCCGAAAGAACTTACCAAATACAAGCTTAATCTTGATTTCTCAACGAACCTCGACTTTACAGATGTCTGACCAGATTCTCCTCTTGGAAAAAGGTGAGCTTTTAGCTATCGGCAAACACGAGGACTTGATGAAATCCAGTCAAGTCTATCGTGAAATCAATGCATCTCAACATGGAAAGGAGGACTAGCATGAGACGACAAACTGCAAACCAGACGCTCAAACGTTTGGCCAAAGATTTAGCAAGCCATCCTTTCCTCCTTTTCTTAGCCTTTCTAGGAATTATTGCTCAGGTTGGTTTATCAATCTACCTACCTATCTTGATTGGGCAGGTCATCGACCAAGTCCTAGTGACTGGTTCATCATCAGTTTTTTGGCACATTTTCATTCAGATGATTTTGGTGGTCATAGGAAATACTCTCGTTCAATGGGTCAATCCTCTCCTCTATAATCGCCTAATCTTCTCTTATACTAGAAACTTGCGAGAGCGAATCATCCATAAGCTCCATCGTTTACCGATTTCTTTTGTAGACCGGCAAGGCAGTGGAGAAATGGTCAGTCGTGTAACCACGGATATAGAACAGTTGGCAGCTGGCTTGACCATGATTTTTAACCAATTTTTCATTGGCGTCTTGATGATTTTGGTTAGTATTCTAGCCATGCTCCAAATTCATCTCCTCATGACCCTCTTAGTTTTGCTGTTGACGCCACTATCTATGGTAATCTCACGCTTTATTGCTAAACGCTCCTATCATCTATTTCAGAAGCAAACAGAGACAAGGGGAATTCAGACTCAGTTAATTGAAGAATCGCTGAGCCAGCAGACCATTATCCAGTCTTTTAATGCTCAGGCAGAATTTATCCAAAGGCTGCGTGAGGCTAATGACAACTACGCAGGCTATTCTCAGTCAGCTATCTTTTATTCTTCAACGGTCAATCCTTCGACTCGTTTCGTCAATGCACTGATTTATGCCCTTCTAGCTGGAGTGGGAGCTTATCGTATCATGATGGGGTCCACCTTGACCATCGGGCGTTTAGTGACCTTTTTGAACTATGTCCAGCAATACACCAAACCCTTTAACGATATTTCTTCAGTGCTAGCTGAGTTGCAAAGTGCTCTCGCTTGCGCAGAGCGTGTTTATGCTGTCTTAGAAAGTCCTGAGGTGGCTGAAACAGGTAAGGAAGTCTTGACCAGTGACCAGGTTAAGGGAGCAATTTCCTTTAAACAGGTCTCTTTTGGCTACAATCCTGAAAAGATCTTGATTAAGGATTTATCTATTGACATCCCAGCTGGCAACAAGGTAGCTATTGTTGGCCCGACAGGTGCCGGAAAATCAACCCTTATCAATCTCCTTATGCGTTTTTATCCCGTTAACTCGGGAGATATCTTGCTGGATGGGAGATCCATTTATGACTATAGTCGTGCTTCTCTTCGACAGCAGTTTGGCATGGTGCTCCAAGAAACCTGGCTCAAGCAAGGGACCATTCATGACAATATTGCCTTTGGGAATCCTGATGCCAGTCGGGAGCAGGTGATTGCTGCTGCCAAAGCAGCCAATGCCGATTTCTTCATCCAACAGTTGCCGCAGGGTTACGATACCAAACTGGAAAATGCAGGTGAATCTCTCTCTGTCGGTCAGGCTCAACTTTTGACCATTGCGCGTGTCTTTCTGGCTATTCCAAAGATTCTTATCTTAGACGAGGCGACTTCTTCTATCGATACACGGACAGAAGTATTGGTTCAGGATGCCTTTGCCAAGCTCATGAAGGGACGTACAAGTTTTATCATCGCCCACCGCTTGTCAACCATTCAAGATGCGGATTTGATTCTTGTCTTGGTTGATGGTGATATTGTTGAGCATGGTAATCATCAGGAACTAATGGCTAGAAAGGGCAAGTATTACCAAATGCAGCAAGCTGCAGCTTTTAGCTCTGACTAATCATTTCTACTTTAAAATCTTATGGACAAAAAAAGTTGCCTTAGGGTGACTTTTTTGTTACAATAGCTAGAAAAATTATTCACTTTAAATTGTATTTTAGAAAAGGAGCCTATAATGAAAGTCTTTCAGCATGTAAATATCGTGACTTGTGACAAAGATTTCCATGTTTATCTAAATGGAATCTTAGCTGTTAAGGATTCTCAAATCGTCTATGTTGGTCAAGAGAAGTCAGAGATTTTAGAGCAAGCTGAGCAGATTATAGACTATCAGGGAGCCTGGATCATGCCTGGTTTGGTCAATTGCCATACCCATTCTGCTATGACAGGCTTGAGAGGGATTCGAGATGATAGCAATCTCCATGAATGGCTCAATGACTATATCTGGCCTGCAGAAGCAGGATTTACTCCCGACATGACTACCAAGGCGGTCAAAGAAGCTCTGACAGAGATGCTCCAGTCAGGAACAACAACCTTTAATGATATGTATAATCCCAATGGTGTGGATATTGAGCGGATTTATCAGGCAGTGAAAGCTTCCAAGATGCGTTGTTATTTCTCACCGACCCTCTTTTCTTCAGAGGGTGAAACAACTACTGAGACCATTGCTAGAACACGAGCCATCATCGAGGAAATCTTAGGATATAAAAATCCAAATTTCAAGGTCATGGTAGCTCCACATTCTCCTTATAGCTGTAGTAGAGACTTGCTGGAAGAAAGCTTGGATATGGCAAAAGAGTTGAATATTCCTATCCATATCCATGTGGTGGAGACCAAGGAGGAGTCGGGAATTATCCTGAAACGATACGGCAAACGCCCCCTCGCTTTTCTAGAAGAACTGGGTTACTTAGAGCATCCGTCTGTATTTGCTCACGGGGTCGAATTAAACGAGAGAGAAATTGAACGCTTGGCAACTTCTCAAGTGGCTATTGCCCACAATCCTATCAGTAACCTCAAACTGGCATCAGGAATTGCTCCAATTATCCAGCTCCAAAAAGCGGGAGTGGCTGTGGGAATTGCGACAGATTCAGTTGCTTCCAACAACAACCTTGATATGTTTGAGGAAGGACGGACAGCCGCTCTCCTACAGAAAATGAAAAGTGGGGATGCCAGCCAATTTCCTATCGAAACAGCTCTCAAGTCACTGACAATCGAAGGGGCTAAGGTTCTAGGAATGGAACATCAGGTAGGAAGTTTGGAAGTCGGCAAGCAGGCAGATTTTCTCGTTATTCAACCACAAGGGAAAATCCATCTTCAACCCCAAGAAAATATGCTCTCTCACCTAGTCTATGCTGTTAAATCCAGTGATGTTGATGATGTTTATATCGCTGGAGAACAGGTTGTTAAGCAAGGTCAAGTCCTGACAGTAGAACTTTAGAAGAAAAATCACGAAAAAATTTTAAAAAAAGTTTGCAAAAATCTTGCATTCTTTTTTTGACTATGCTATACTTATATACGGTTTGAAAAAACTGCCTAAGACAGTAGGGGAGCTCGACTCATAAGTATCCTACCGAGGACAAAACGTATCATGTAAAAAGAAGCGTATTGTACTTTCGTGTCTAGGTTTGGGCGCGTTTTTCTTTTGAAAAATTTCCCCAAGCAAAATAATAACGGAGGTGAACACACTAATGAGTGAAGCAATTATTGCTAAAAAAGCGGAACTAGTTGATGTAGTAGCTGAAAAAATGAAAGCTGCTGCATCTATCGTCGTTGTAGACGCTCGTGGTTTGACAGTTGAGCAAGATACAGTTCTTCGTCGTGAGCTTCGTGGAAGTGAAGTTGAGTATAAAGTGATTAAAAACTCAATCTTGCGTCGTGCAGCTGAAAAAGCTGGTCTTGAAGAACTTGCATCAGTATTTGTTGGACCATCTGCAGTAGCATTTTCTAACGAAGATGTTATCGCACCAGCGAAAATCTTGAACGACTTTTCTAAAAACGCTGAAGCACTTGAAATCAAAGGTGGTGCAATCGAAGGCGCTGTCGCATCTAAAGAAGAGATTCTTGCTCTTGCAACTCTTCCAAACCGCGAAGGACTTCTTTCTATGCTCCTTTCTGTACTTCAAGCGCCAGTGCGCAACGTTGCTCTTGCAGTCAAAGCGGTTGCAGACAACAAAGAAGACGCAGCTTAATCTTAAGCTACGCAGCGTAGCCTAGCTACGAAATCTATTATAAATTTAAAACATATTTGGAGGAAATAACAATGGCATTGAACATTGAAAACATTATTGCTGAAATTAAAGAAGCTTCAATCCTTGAATTGAACGACCTTGTAAAAGCTATCGAAGAAGAATTTGGTGTAACTGCAGCTGCTCCTGTAGCTGTTGCTGCAGCTGGTGCTGCTGACGCTGGTGCTGCTAAAGATTCATTCGACGTTGAATTGACATCTGCAGGCGACAAAAAAGTTGGCGTTATCAAAGTTGTACGTGAAATCACAGGTCTTGGTCTTAAAGAAGCTAAAGAACTTGTAGACGGTGCACCAGCACTTGTTAAAGAAGGCGTTGCAACTGCAGAAGCTGAAGAAATCAAAGCTAAATTGGAAGAAGCTGGAGCTTCAGTTACTCTTAAATAATAGAGCGACTACATTAGTAGCTTAAAAATATGATTAAACCGCTATTCTTAGGAGTAGCGGTTTTTATTTTGGTTTAAAAAGGGGCAAAAAAGGGTCAAACTATTTATAAAGTTTCTCCAGGACATCAATAACTTATATAGGGGATTGCTCCAAAGATAATATTTTATAAGTATGAGTTGCCTTTTCAACAAAGGGGTTATATAATAGTAATATAGGTATGGAAGATTAATCTTATAATTTATAGTTTTCATTTTAGAGGAGAAAAGATGGCATTAAATTTGTTTGATGTTATTCGTTATGAAGGTGAAGATACAAGGAATATACTTGCTTGGAGACATCCTAAAACGAATATCAAGATAGGAGCAACTGTAATTGTAAACCCTGGTCAGTGTGCTGTATTGTTTTCAAATGGAAGAGCAGTAACTACTTATGATGCTGGTAAACATAAGATTGAAGGATATGATATTCAAGTAGTTTCAGGAATAAAAAACTTTCTAAGTGGAGGTATTTCGTCTGACTCATTGTTTTTGTGGTTTGTGAATATGTATGATTTACAACCGATTGGATGGGGAACTTCTTCTCCTATAATGGTTCGAGATCCAGAAAGTGATATTCCTGTAGAATTGAAAATACATGGGAATTTCATTCCTCGAATTGTAGACTTAGAAGCTTTTATATTAGAATTTATGCCAAGTCACCCCGATATTATAACAGCTCCTATTTTACAAAAACGGTTTAGACAAACTTTTAGTGGGTTGATTAGTTCAGCTATTTCACAAGTAATATACAACCATAAGATTCCAATTCTTGATATTGAGATGCACAGTTTTGATATGTCTGTTGCTTTGTCAGCTATTTTATCCAGCCATTTTTCTAAATATGGAATTAGTATTGAGGAATTTAACATTGAGGCTTTAAAGGTAAATCAGAATAGCAATGGATATAGAGAAATCTTTAAATTCCACAAGCAAATTTTGGAAGCCAAAAGCAAGCAGGCTGGTCGAGATATTGAAGAGTATACTTATCAAGAAGAGAGACAATTTGATCTTTTAGAAGAGGCAGCAAAAAATAATGATTCTGCAGGAAATCTAATGGGAGCAGGCGTGGAAATAGCTATGGGACTTTCCTTGGGAGCTAAATTTAGCAACTTGGTGGATCAGATTGAAGATAGGAATTCATTTGACAAAGATGTGAATCAGCATCAAACTGACCTCAAAGGAGAAACAGGCTTAGCTAAGTTTTGTAGCCAATGCGGGACTGCTTTTTTGGAAGGAGCAAACTTCTGTTCTAATTGCGGGCACGAAAGATAGTTCAAATGATTGGAAAATCATTTTTATATCAATCTTGTTTAAGCATTATCTTTAATCTTTGATTTTTTGTATTTTCAAATTTACTTTTGTTTTATTTGGGAAGTCTGGTATTGCCAGAATTTCCCTTTTTCTTAGAAATTTGAAAACTATGATTTCTTTGTTTGTATTTTTAAATCATTCAATTTATGTAATTCTAAGTATGGAAATGTATGAATAAATACAATGATTCCCTGAAAGATATTAGGAAATCTTTTTAAAAGAGTAAGGGATTACTTAGACAAGTTCTATGACAGGAGGATATTTTGGATGTACCAAGTATTTCGTTTATTAAGTATACTTTTTATGGGATTAACAAGTGCAACATTTTTTCTTTCACTATGGGCTATAACTCTATTTCTTGAACATGGTAGGCCGATTTTCTCAATATTGATTCCTATTATTTTTTCTTTATCAGGTTTCTTTTTGTCATCCTTTGCATTTTATAGCTTTGGTATTTTAGAAAATATAAAAATTAAAGTCAAAGCTTTGGATGAGATATATAATGGGAAAGCTCTTTATAGAGAATATATAGCAACTAGAGGAGAAGATAGGTGAAACAGTATATTAAGAATAATTGGAAAAAAGGCTTTCATTGGTTAATTTCAAATATAGTAATACTCTGTTTTGTAGTTTTATCACTTGCTATCTTTTCTATAGATGATGAACCAAGAATCTTTATATTGAAAAATCTTGATTTTATAATTTTGGCAAAATCTATTGGAATTCCCGTTGTTATCAGTTTTTTATTTTTATCATTTCAAAATGTTACCTTTGTGCCAGTTGCTTTAGTTATTTTATATTTGTTTCGAGAAACAATTAAAGATTCCTTTTCCTTGAAGAAATTAAAACAGAAGAATTTACTTCAAATGCTTGTTTTAATCATTTTATCATCATTTTTTGAATATGAAAAATCTAGGGAATGGTCTATTCGATTTTTATTTCTTTTAGTTCCTTGGTATTTGCTTAGTGTGATTTTAATTTTGGTAATGACTTATTGTGAGTCTAGGAGACAAGAAGAAGTCAAGAAACGAAATCAAATACAAGCTTTATTCACTTTATTTGAAAAGCACCAGATTAACAAAAATACATATCCCGTTATTTGTCCATCATGTAGTGGTGAGAATCTGCTTGACCTAGGGCAAGGTAAATCATGTGATTATTGTGGTGCATGGTTATCTAGAAAGGAAATATAAATGAGACGCTATCGTTTAATCATTTCCAAGGTTGTTTATCCTATAGTATCTTTCATATGTATTGTCACCGGATTGAAATTTTATCAGTACATTGATAACTACATAAGATGGATTTTAGGAAAAAAAGAAGGTTTACTTTATGATTTCTACTTTATGTGGCTTTTAATAGTTACAATTTTGTTTGTTTTATTTTTCCTATTTTTGATTATATCATCTTTTTTATTTTTGAAACAGCCGCGTATGAAACAATATGATAAAGCTTTGATAACAGTTCTTAAGTTTGAAGAACAAGGTGAGGATGTTATTGAAATTAAGGGGAAAGAATTGCGAGATGAGTTATCTTATCGATTATCAGCGAAACGTGTTTATTGTCCTACTTGTCATAAGCCAACAGATGGAGTCATTGGAACTGAATTGACCTGTGCAACTTGCAGTAAAACTTTTATAGTTTCTTGATTTTAAGATAATCGAAATGCTATTATCTTATAGCTATTTTGATATTGTTTCTAAAACCTAGCAAGTTTATTTTCTTTAAAACACAAAAAGCAACAACTGTCTAGCTGTTGCTTTTTGTTAACTTTTTTCAAGTATTAAACAATACCTTGGGCAATCATAGCGTTTGCTACATTTTCAAAGGCAGCAATGTTAGCTCCTGCAAGGTAGTCTTTATCAAGACCGTATGTTTCTGAAGTTGTTTTAGCTGTGTTGAAGATGTTTGTCATGATGTCTTTGAGACGTCCATCAACTTCTTCACGAGTCCATGAGAGGCGAAGGCTATTTTGGCTCATTTCAAGAGCTGAAACGGCTACACCACCAGCGTTGGCAGCTTTGGCAGGTCCGTAGAAGATACCATTTTCTTTGTAAACTTTGATGGCATCAAGGTCGCTTGGCATGTTGGCACCTTCAGAGACACAGATAACGCCTTGGGCAACCAAACGTTTAGCTGCTTCACCATTGATTTCGTTTTGAGTCGCACATGGAAGAGCGATATCGTAGTTACCAGCGTAAGTCCATACAGAGCCTTCATGATAAGTAGCAGTTGCTTTCTCAGCTGCATACTCAGTCAAACGAGCGCGACGTTTTTCTTTAACATCAACCAAAAGATCGAAGTCGATACCATTTTCATCGATGACATAACCATTTGAGTCAGATACAGAGATAACAGTTGCACCAAGTTCAGTTGCTTTTTGAAGAGCGTACTGAGCTACGTTACCAGAACCTGAAATAACAACTTTCTTACCAGCAAAGCTGTTACCGTTAGCTTTGAGCATTTCTTCAGTGTAGTAAACCAAACCGTAACCAGTTGCTTCTGGACGAATCAAGCTACCACCAAATCCAAGAGGTTTACCAGTCAAGACACCAGCATCAAATTGGTTAAGGCGTTTGTATTGACCATAAAGGTAACCAATCTCACGTCCACCAACACCGATATCACCAGCAGGTACGTCAAGTGATGGTCCGATGTGTTTTTGCAATTCAGTCATGAAGCTTTGGCAGAAGCGCATCACTTCAGCATCTGTTTTACCTTTAGGATCGAAGTCTGATCCACCTTTACCTCCACCGATAGGAAGTCCAGTCAAGACGTTTTTAAAGATTTGTTCAAATCCGAGGAATTTCAAAATCCCTTGGTTTACAGTTGGGTGGAAACGAAGTCCGCCTTTATATGGTCCAACAGCTGAGTTGAATTGAACACGGTAGCCGCGGTTTACTTGAACTTTTCCATCACGGTCAACCCAAGGAACACGGAAAGAAATCACTCGCTCAGGTTCAGTAATACGTGCCAAGATATTTTCTTCGATATACTCAGGGTGTTTTTCAAATACAGGTTCCAAAGTGTTGAAAAATTCTTCAACAGCTTGGAGGAATTCAGCCTCGTGCCCGTTACGAGCTTTTACAGTTTCAAACACGCTTTGGATATATTCTTTAGCAGATGTCATATCGTTCTCCTTAAATTCTAATTTAATTATGTGTGTCATTATAGCAGAATTTTTTTTAACTGTAAAGAGAAAAACAAAAATTTTCTAAAAATTCTTTCAATTTGATTTTTGGGATTGTTTGAAATTGGAATTTTTTGAAATTGGATAAAAAACGAACATTTTTCTTATAAATGACTTTCTCAAAGAGAAAAGCTGAAAATATGGTATAATATTAGCAATAAATGGAATCCGGAGGATCAGAATCATGGTATCAACGAAAACACAAATTGCTGGTTTTGAGTTTGACAATTGCTTGATGAATGCAGCAGGTGTGGCTTGTATGACGATAGCGGAGTTAGAAGGGGTTAAAAACTCAGCGGCAGGAACCTTTGTCACTAAGACAGCGACTTTGGACTTCCGTCAGGGGAATCCTGAGCCACGCTACCAAGATGTCCCGCTTGGTTCTATCAACTCTATGGGCTTGCCAAATAATGGTTTAGACTATTATTTGGACTATCTTTTGGACTTGCAGGAAAAAGAGCCAAACCGAACTTTCTTCTTATCTCTAGTCGGCATGTCTCCAGAAGAAACCCATACTATCTTGAAAAAAGTCCAAGAGAGTGATTTTCGTGGTCTAACTGAGCTAAACCTCTCCTGTCCAAATGTTCCAGGTAAACCTCAGATTGCCTATGATTTTGAGACAACAGACCGTATCTTGTCAGAGGTATTTGCCTACTTTACCAAACCTCTTGGGATTAAATTGCCACCATATTTTGATATTGTTCACTTTGACCAAGCGGCAGCTATTTTCAACAAGTATCCGCTCAAGTTTGTTAACTGTGTTAACTCTATCGGAAACGGCCTTTATATAGAAGATGAGTCTGTCGTTATCCGTCCTAAAAATGGTTTCGGGGGCATTGGTGGAGAGTATGTCAAACCTACTGCTTTAGCTAATGTTCATGCCTTTTATCAACGATTAAACCCTCAAATCCAAATCATTGGAACAGGTGGCGTTCTGACTGGTCGTGATGCCTTTGAACATATCCTCTGTGGAGCGAGTATGGTGCAGGTAGGAACAACTCTTCATAAAGAAGGTGTTGGAGCTTTTGAACGCATTACTAATGAACTGAAAGCAATCATGGCGGAAAAAGGGTACGAAAGCCTAGAAGATTTCCGTGGGAAATTGCGCTATATTGATTAAATGAACTAAAAAGTTAGAAGAAAGGAGAGAAGATGCTAGCCATTGAAGAAAGTCAGAAGTTGACTTTATCAAATTTACCGAGCCTGAGCCTTTTTACAGGGACAGACCAGGGTCAGTTTGAAGTTATGAAGAGTCAAGTATTGAAACAGATTGGTTATGATTCTGCTGACCTTAACTTTGCCTACTTTGATATGAAAGAAGTAGTTTACAAAGATGTAGAACTGGAGTTGGTCAGCCTTCCTTTCTTTGCTGATGAGAAAATCGTGATATTGGATCATTTTGTCGATATCACAACAGCCAAGAAACGCTTTTTAACAGATGATGAACTCAAGTCGTTTGAGGAATACCTTGACAATCCTTCGCCAACAACCAAGTTGTTGATCTTTGCGGAAGGAAAACTGGATAGCAAAAGGCGGTTGGTTAAATTACTGAAGCGTGATGCTAAGGTCTTTGATGCAGTAGAAGCCAAAGAACAAGAATTGCGCCAGTATTTCCAAAAGTGGAGCCAGAAACAAGGTCTGCAGTTTGCCAATCATTCTTTTGAAAATCTTCTCGTCAAGTCTGGTTTCCAATTTAGTGAAATCCAGAAAAATCTCCTCTTTTTACAGTCCTATAAGGAAGACTCTGTTGTCGAGGAAGAGGATATTGTCAATGCTATTCCCAAGACCTTGCAGGACAATATTTTTGATTTAACTCAGTTTATTCTGACTAAAAAGATGGATCAGGCGCGCGATTTGGTTAGAGACTTGACCTTGCAAGGGGAAGACGAAATTAAGCTTATAGCTGTCATGTTAGGACAATTTCGGACTTTTACTCAGGTGAAAATTTTGGCGGAATCTGGCCAAACAGAAGCACAGATTGCAAGTAGTTTAGGCAGTTTTCTGGGGCGCACCCCGAATCCCTATCAAATCAAGTTTGCGCTGAGGGATTCACGAGGACTTTCCTTGAGCTTTTTGAAGCAAGCTATTTCCTATTTAATTGAGACAGACTATCAGATTAAGACAGGTCTTTATGAAAAAGGTTTCCTTTTTGAAAAGGCACTCCTGCAGATTGCTAGTCAGGTAAATTGATACTATTTTTGAAACTACAACCCGCGTCAATATTATCTTGTCGTGGGTTTCTTGCTGATTTGCTTATTTTATACTCAATGAAAATCAAAGAGCAAACTAGGAAACTAGCTGCAGGCTGCTCAAAGCACTGCTTTGAGGTTGTAGATAAGACTGACAAAGTCAGTCACATATATAATCCAAGGCGACGTTGACGCGGTTTGAAGAGATTTTCAAAGAGTATTATTAGAAAGTATTTCAGTGATTTCCTTATCTATAAGCAAAAAACTTGAAAAAAGTGAATGTTTGCGTTATCATTTTCATATAGAAAGAAAAAGAGGTATTACAGATGGCTATTATCTTACCAGATCTTCCATATGCATACGACGCTTTGGAACCATACATCGATGCGGAAACAATGCACTTGCACCATGACAAACACCATCAAACTTATGTCAACAATGCTAATGCAGCTCTTGAAAAACACCCTGAAATTGGTGAAGATCTTGAAGCCTTGCTTGCTGATGTAGAATCTATCCCAGCTGATATCCGTCAAGCGCTTATCAACAACGGTGGTGGACACTTGAACCACGCTCTTTTCTGGGAATTGATGACTCCTGAGAAAACAGCTCCTTCTGCAGAACTTGCAGCAGCAATCGATGCAACATTTGGTTCATTTGAAGAATTCCAAGCATCCTTCACTGCAGCAGCAACAACTCGTTTCGGTTCAGGATGGGCATGGTTGGTTGTCAACAAAGAAGGTAAACTTGAAGTGACTTCAACAGCAAATCAAGATACACCAATCTCAGAAGGTAAAAAACCAATCTTGGGCTTGGACGTTTGGGAACATGCTTACTACGTGAAATACCGCAACGTGCGTCCTGACTACATCAAAGCTTTCTTCTCAGTAATCAACTGGAACAAAGTAGATGAATTGTACGCAGCTGCTAAATAATGATAGTTGGAGGGAAGAATTGTTCTTCTCTTTTTAAGGTTATATTATTTTGGTCTGACAAAATCGTCAGACTTTTTTCATTTTTTAAGAGAAACGTGCTAACTGCTAGAAATTATGGTAGAATAAAGTATTAAGTAATCGTGGAAAAAGGATATCTATGCGAAAAGAAATTGCACCTGAATTATACAACTATAACAAGTTTCCTGGTCCTGAGTTCCATTTACACGGGGACAAGGTCGAAACGGAAGGGATCGCTTTTTCCTTGGTGGAAAATAGCAAGGATGCCTTCGATGTGACAGCTTTTAATCAGCGTTTTTCAGAAGTCTTAACCAAGTTTGATTATATCGTGGGAGATTGGAGTAACGAACAACTTCGCCTACGAGGTTTTTACAAGGATGACCGAACAGAAGAAAAACTTGAAAAAATCAGTCGTTTACAAGACTACCTTTTAGAGTATTGTAGTTATGGTTGTGCCTATTTTGTCCTAGAAAATGAAGCCCCTAAGCGAGCATCATTTGACAAGAAAATGCGTAAGAAGGAAGAAGAACATCCTTCTAAAAAAGGAAAGAAACCGACTCAAACAAAACGAAAACCGAATGCAGATAAGAAAAATAGACGTCGTCAGAAAGACCAGCATTCTCAGAAAGAGGACAAGGGGCAACGTCATTTTGTCATTCGTCAGAAGTGAGTAGAGAATAAGGAGAAGAAATGAAACCGTCAATTTATAGTTTAACACGTCAAACCATGCAGGAATGGGTTTTGGAGCAGGGAGAAAAGAAATTCCGTGCAGATCAAATCTGGGAATGGCTTTACCGAAAACGTGTGCAGTCATTTGAAGAAATGACCAATCTTTCAAAAGATTTGATTGCTAAGCTCAATGACCAGTTTGTAGTCAATCCCTTGAAACAGCGTATCGTTCAAGAGTCTGCTGATGGTACGGTCAAATATCTCTTTGAGTTGCCTGATGGTATGCTAATTGAGACTGTACTGATGCGTCAGCACTATGGTTTGTCAGTCTGTGTGACCACTCAGGTCGGCTGTAATATCGGTTGTACCTTCTGTGCTTCTGGTTTGATTAAGAAGCAACGAGACCTCAATAACGGTGAAATTGTAGCGCAAATCATGCTGGTTCAGAAATACTTTGATGAGCGTGGTCAGGATGAACGCGTCAGCCATATCGTTGTCATGGGAATCGGTGAGCCCTTTGATAACTACAACAATGTCTTGAATTTCGTTCGTACCATCAATGATGACAAGGGGATGGCTATCGGTGCTCGTCACATCACGGTTTCAACCTCAGGTTTGGCCCATAAAATTCGTGATTTTGCTAATGAAGGAGTTCAGGTCAATCTTGCCGTTTCCCTTCACGCACCTAACAATGAGTTGCGTTCAAGCATCATGAAGATTAACCGTGCCTTTCCGATTGAAAAACTCTTTGCAGCTATTGAGTACTACATTGAGACAACAAATCGTCGTGTGACCTTTGAGTATATCATGCTAAATGAAGTTAATGATGGTGTTGAACAGGCCCTTGAGTTAGCTGAATTGCTCAAGAATATTAAGAAATTGTCTTATGTAAACTTGATTCCTTACAACCCAGTTAGTGAGCATGACCAATATAGCCGTAGTCCTAAAGAGCGCGTGATGGCTTTCTATGATACGCTTAAGAAAAAGGGGGTCAACTGTGTGGTTCGTCAAGAACATGGTACAGATATTGATGCAGCTTGTGGACAATTGCGCTCTAACACAATGAAACGTGACCGCCAGAAAGCAGTCGCAGCAGTCAATCCTTAATGATGAAGAAAACTTATAATCATATTTTAGTATGGGGAGTCATTTTCTATAGCATTTGCATTGTCTATTTTTGCTTTACTCCTCAAGGACATTCTCCCGTGGGAGTGGAAACTCCAGGTATTCAGCATCTTGGACGCCTGGTTTTTCTTTTGACTCCTTTCAATTCTCTCTGGAAACTGGGCCAAGTGAGTGATGTGGGACAATTATCTTGGATTTTTTTACAAAATATCCTCAATGTCTTCTTGCTTTTTCCTTTGGTGTTCCAACTCCTTTATCTCCTTCCAAACTTGCGGAAAACAAAAAAGGTGCTACTTTTTAGTTTTCTAGTGAGCCTTGGAATCGAGTGTACGCAGTTAGTCTTGGACTTTTTCTTTGATTTTAATCGCGTCTTTGAAATTGATGATTTGTGGACTAATACCTTGGGTGGCTATCTGGCTTGGTACCTCTATAAACAATTACATAAAAACAAGATAAGGAATTAAAATGAGTATTTTAGAAGTAAAAAATCTGAGTCACGGTTTTGGTGACCGTGCAATTTTTGAAGATGTGTCCTTCCGTCTCCTAAAGGGAGAACATATCGGCCTGGTCGGTGCCAATGGTGAAGGAAAATCAACCTTTATGAGTATCGTGACTGGTAAGATGTTGCCAGATGAAGGGAAGGTTGAGTGGTCTAAATATGTTACTGCTGGATACTTAGATCAACATTCTGTCTTGGAAGAAGGACAGTCGGTGCGTGATGTTCTCCGTACAGCCTTTGATGAGCTTTTCAAAGCAGAAGCCCGTATCAATGATCTCTATATGGAAATGGCTGAAGATGGAGCGGATGTTGATGCTCTCATGGAAGAAGTGGGAGAACTCCAAGACCGTCTGGAGAGTCGTGATTTTTATACCTTGGATGCTAAGATTGATGAAGTAGCGCGCGCCCTTGGTGTCATGGACTTTGGTATGGATACGGATGTGACCTCTTTGTCAGGTGGGCAAAGAACCAAGGTGCTTTTAGCTAAACTCCTCCTTGAAAAGCCCGATATCTTGCTTTTGGACGAGCCGACCAACTACTTGGATGCTGAGCATATTGATTGGCTTAAGCGCTATCTCCAAAACTATGAGAATGCCTTTGTCCTTATTTCGCACGATATTCCATTCCTCAATGATGTGATTAATATCGTCTATCATGTGGAAAATCAACAGCTGACGCGTTACTCTGGTGACTACTACCAGTTCCAAGAAGTCTATGCCATGAAGAAATCTCAGCTAGAGGCAGCCTATGAACGTCAGCAAAAAGAAATTGCAGACCTCAAGGACTTCGTCGCGCGAAACAAAGCGCGTGTTGCAACACGAAACATGGCCATGTCTCGTCAGAAGAAATTGGATAAGATGGATATTATCGAACTCCAAAGTGAGAAACCAAAACCATCCTTTGATTTCAAACCAGCTCGTACACCAGGGCGCTTTATCTTCCAAGCCAAGGACTTGCAGATTGGTTATGACCGTCCTCTTACTAAGCCCTTAAACCTCACCTTTGAACGTAATCAAAAGGTTGCCATTATCGGAGCAAATGGTATCGGGAAAACAACTCTCTTGAAGAGTCTCTTGGGAATTATCCCACCAATCGCTGGGGAAGTGGAACGCGGAGACTACCTAGAACTTGGTTACTTTGAACAGGAAGTAGAAGGAGGCAATCGTCAAACACCACTAGAAGCAGTTTGGAATGCCTTTCCTGCACTTAATCAAGCAGAAGTCCGTGCAGCCCTTGCTCGTTGTGGTTTGACAACCAAGCATATCGAAAGTCAAATTCAGGTCTTGTCAGGTGGGGAACAAGCAAAAGTGCGTTTCTGTCTCTTGATGAATCGTGAAAACAACGTTTTAGTGTTGGACGAGCCGACTAACCACCTGGATGTGGATGCTAAGGATGAACTCAAACGTGCCCTCAAAGAATACAAGGGATCTATTCTTATGGTCTGCCATGAACCAGACTTTTATGAAGGCTGGATGGACCAAGTATGGGATTTTAATAATTTAACTTAAGAATGAGAGTAAAAGAAATACAGTATCGAATGTGGATACTGTATTTTTGGGTTTTTAAGATTTAAAATCGTAGTCTTTCACCACTTCGATGCTATCGATAGTAATAGCAGTCGTTGGCTTGTCTTTTTCATCTTTTTCGGCTTTGGCAATTTTATCTACAACATCCATACCGTCAATCACTTGACCAAAGACTGGGTGTTTGCCATCTAGACTAGGGTTTCCCCCTTCTTTATAGGCCTCGATGATTTTCTTTGGATACTTGCTTGTAGGGAGTTTAGCAGAGGTATCTGTAGAATTTTGGTTGATGAAGAATTGGCTACCATTGGTGTTTGGTTGACCAGTATTGGCCATAGAAAGAGCACCACGGATGTTATAGAGATAAGGAGTAATTTCGTTCTTGAAACCAGTTCCCTTGTCTTTTGTCTTATCCTTGTCATGCCAGATGGACTGACCACCTGTACCATCTCCCTTTGGATCTCCAGTTTGGACCATAAAGCCATCGATGACACGGTGGAAGGTAATGCCGTTATAGTAGCCTTCTTTGGCATGAGTAAGGAAGTTTTCAACTGCTAGAGGAGCGAGTTTAGGGAAGAGTTTAATACGGATATCACCCTGACTTGTGTGGAGAATCACTTCAGCCTCGTCTTCAGCAACTTCTTTAGATAGTTGTGGGAAATTGGCGTTTTCGTTTGTCAAAGCATCATTTAACTCCTTGGCAGATTGGGCTGCTGCTTTGGAGCTTTCCTCAGCGGCCAAGCTAGAATCTACATAGTCATCACCACGCAAACTACGTTGGATGTTGCTACATCCAGCTAAGGCTACAGTGGATAGTAAAAGAAGGGTTGCTAGTTTTTTCATTCTGTTCCTCTCAAAAATTCATTTCTACCATTGTACCCTAAAAGGAAGTGGATTTCAAATGTTAGTGACAAGACAGTTTAAGAGGAAGTCAACCTGAAGGTCGCTTGTTTAGAGGTATCAATACCATAAGTGTACTCGAAGTATTTAGGAAACCAGGTCTTAAGAAAGCTCGTAAAGCATCACAATTATCAAAACGTTAATCAACACGCTTATATCAACGTTTACAGACATTTAAGAAATTTCTCTTGGATGTCTTTTTTTGTCTAGCTAAATTTTACAAATTGGGCAATTTAGGTTACTCAATAATATAAAAAAGATAAAAATTTAAAGTTCGAATTTTAATTTTAAAAAAAGTAATTATTATTGAATATCTGTTCAAACATTTTTCTTTTCTAAGGTTAATATAAGTATATATACTTTAAAAAAGGAAGTCAAACATCTTGCTCATAGATTTTTGCATTTTTAAAAAATACATTTTGTCATATAATAATGTGGAAAATTGACGGATTCCTTAAATAATCATATAATATGAATATATAAACCCTTACATACTATTCTACTTATACTTGATAAAATGCAAGTTCTTGAGGATCTATAAATATATAGACACTCTTCTATTTATAAAGTGAAATAAAGAATCACGGAGAAAGTTTATGGATATTAAAGAGACATTCAACCAGCTAGACAATACAAAATTTAATGATTTCAATAATCGCCTTGAAGGTTTTGAGAAACTTTTTAAAGACAAATATTATTTTACCCATCCCGAAGATTTTAGCTCAATCTTTAGCATTTTGGTAAAGTATGGAAAAAGTACAAGTAAATATATTTTATCGAAAGGAGAGATATATGAGTGAAATAGTTATTAATGCTCAGAATTTATCTAAAAATTTTTATAATTTTGATTCAAGACTCCCATTTATCAAGAGATTTTTGAAACGTAATCAAATAACGATTCGAGCTGTTCAAGATATTAGTTTTACGATTAAGAGAGGGAGTATAGTTGGCTTTATTGGGAGTAATGGAGCTGGTAAATCCACAACGATTAAAATGTTGACTGGGACTCTTTATCCTAGTTCCGGAAAATTAGAAGTGAATGGAGAAATTCCATTTAAAAGAAGTATAAATTTTAGAAAAAAAATTTCAATAGTAGTAGGAAATAAATTACAGTTATTTCAAGATGTTTCGGCTATGGATTATTTTCAATTGATTGGTACTTTATATGAGGTAGAACCGGCGATTTTACAAGAACGAATTCAGGAATTAAGCAATTTGTTGAATGTAAAAGATCAGCTTTACCAGCAGGTCCGGACCCTCTCTCTTGGACAAAAAATGAAAATGGAGTTTATCGCGGCATCTTTAACAAGTCCGGAAATATTATTTTTAGACGAGCCTACTATAGGGTTAGATATACAGTCTAAAAAAGATATCAGAACATTTTTAAAGAAAATGAATGAAGAATGTCATACTACTATTATTTTAACGAGTCATGATATGGATGATATTTCGTCTGTTTGTGACGAATTAATCGTCATTGACAAAGGAAAAATTATTTTGCAGGAGTCAATGGATGTTATTTTATCTAAATTTTCTGATTTTAAATATTTAAAGATAAAAATGACATTAGATTTGGTACCAGAGTTATGCTCTGTTAAAGGAGTAGTAGTCATTTCTCAAACAAAATCGGAATGTATACTAAAAATACCTAGAGATTTTGTCTTTGAGACATTAGAATCAATCAATAAGCTTGTAGATATAGAAGATTTTGAAATATCAAATCTTTCTTTAGAAGAAATTATTTTACAAAACTATTTTACAAAAAAGGAGCACAATTGAAAAAAGAAATGTCTATTATTCTGATATCATTTCGATCTATTTTGAACTATAAATCAAGTGTACTATTGTTAATGTTACAGGCAAGTATACAAATTATGATATCAGTATTTTTATGGACGTATATATATCAGAGTAACCAGATAAATATAGCAGGATATGATTTTACCTCAATGGTTCAATACTATTTGGGGACTATAATTTTTTCATATTTTGTTTTTTATCCAGTTGATTGGGAAATCAATGACGATGTTCATTCAGGAAATTTTTTTAGCATATTAATAAAACCTGTTACTTTTTATAAGTATTATTTTTGTAAAATGCTTGGAGATAGGCTTGCTCATTTATTATTTATCATCATTCCTGTCATTTTATTCTCCAGTGTTTATTACAAGAATGAGTTATTAACCATTGAAATTCTTATTTTAGGAAGTATTGCAATTATTCTATCTATGGTTCTATGGTTTTTAATATCATGTTGTGTAGGTATGCTTTCTTTTTGGTTAGAAAATATATTTTTTGTCCTTACTGTTAAAGAAATAGTAATTCAGTTTTTATCAGGAATATTATTGCCTTTAAGTTTTTTTTCAAATAATTTTCGTCTGTTTTTAGATGTATTACCTTTTAAATACTTAGTATATGAACCGCTTCAGATGTTTAGTAATGATACATATAAATTAATAGACTATTTGAGAATTATTTGTATTCAATTGATTTGGTGCATCATTTTTTATATTATATCAAGATTCATATTGAGAAAAGGAGTGGAGCACTTCTCAAATGTGGGAGGATAAAATGTTTAGAATAAAAGTAATTTTTAGGCTACTTCATTTTGGTTTTAAATCTGATATGAATTTTCATTTTGACTTCTTTTGTGGTCTATTTTCGTCGATACTGTGGATTGGTTTACCTATTGTATTTTTTAGATTGATTTTCTTAAACATAGACTCTTTTAATGGTTGGGACTATTATCAAATTTTATTTTTGGTAGGTTCCTACACTATTGTAGATGGAGTTATGATGGGATTGTTAATTAGAAGTATGGGAATTTTAGAATCAGATATTTTGAGTGGTAACTTGGATCAAATTTTATTGAGGCCGTTTGATACTCAGTTGTTCTATATTTTTAGATCATTTAATTTAGTTCAATTCGTGAATACTTTTTTTGGTCTTGCGATCATTTTTATAAGTTATGGAAATTTAAATGTACATTTAAATTCATTAAAAATATTATTTTATATCCTTTCTTTAATGTGTGGTTGTATTATATATTATTCAATTTGGTTTCTAATAACGATTAGTTCATTTTGGTTCCCAACTAAATTTTCAAAAGTAGATGTATTTTTGAATTATATTGGAATTTCTAAGTATCCATATAATATTTTTACAGGTATTAACAGATTGATCACTATGTTATTTGTTCCCAATTTATTAATTGCCAATCCTGCAGTATTAATATTTTTAGGGAAAGATACATTGAACCTATTTTTCTATCAAATAGTTTTTACAGTTTTTTTGATTATTATCAGTCGTACAATTTTTAGAAAAGGATTGAAAAAATATGAAAGTGCAGGAAGATAAACAATGTTGTTCAGTTATATGTTTGACTAAAGGAAGTGATTCGCTGTACTTTGTTTTGTGGTCATTGAAACATCAGATAATTATAAACTATAATTTAAAGAATAGTATTATTAACTTATAGGTGCTAAGAAAAAATTTAAAGAAATTCCCTCATTCAATCAAACTTATTCATATTTTTTAAAATAAGAAAATAGTTGGATTTTGATGATGGTTGATATAAAGCTAAACTGAAAGTACCTGAAATCCAACTGTGTCAAACCAGGTCATACGATCTGTGAGAAAAAGAACACATAACAAAAAGAGGAGCTTCACAATAAAGTTCCTCTTCTTTTATATATCCGAATCATTATTCTTATTTCAAAAAAGGTAGTGAAAAAGGTAGTGATTCGGTTGATTTATATTGCAATGTAGTGAAATTTAGAATTTCAAGAATCGCTTAAAATCAAGGTTTCTAACATCTATTGACGTGTAGTGAACCCCTATTTCACCTCTGTAAAAACCAAATAAGGTAAACTTTTGATATTCTGGTTCGATTTTATCTTATTTTTAATGAAAGTTTACCTTATTTAAATGAAAGTGATTGAACTTAATTGAAATTTGAATTTTTAGAAACTTATGAAAACGTTGATTTTAAAGCATTTTGAAATTGGATAAAATAAGTGGTGCCCCAACCAGGTCTTAAGAAAGCTCGTAAAGCATCACAATTAGTAAAGGTTAATTCGAAAGAATTACTATATTTTAAAAGAGCACATTTTCAAAGGATTTTTCTTTTGAATTCAATTCCTAATTAATCAATGAACTTAATACTAGGTCTCGAAAAGAATTATGCTTCCTCGTTCTGTCTGAGTTCAAAGAGGTCTTCTACTTTCAGATTAAAAACTTGAGCAATTTTAAGAGCCATTTCCAGCGAAGGGTTGTAACGGTTATTTTCCAAGTGCAGAATTGTCTCGCGTCGCATGCCGATGAGGTCGGCTAACTCCTGCTGGGTCATGCCTGTCGACTCACGAACAGATTTAAGATTAGTAATAATCTTGCTTTCTTTGGCCATGCTTATCCTCTCCGTTCCAAGATAAAGTAGACAACCGCAAAGATGAAAATCAAGGCAGCTATGCTAATAAAGACTTGACCCATGTAAAGAGTGAGAGACCCCATATACCCAATGATAACTGTTAGGCTCATCAGTGCGCCTAGTGTAAAAACTAACATCAAGCTAGCTGCCTTTGCTAAATTGGCATAAAAGCGTTCGTCCGGAGTTTCCTTGACATTTTTCAAAGAGAAAAAACCAAATACAATCACTTCAATAACGAGGCCAATTCCCAAAATCCATTCTTTAATACCAGAACTTTCGCTTGGGGTCGCAACCCAAATTCCTACTGTATAAAAAATGCTTGCTGCAAACACAAGTATCGTGTAAAGCTTAGCAGATAAGTCAAAAATAATCTTTCCCTTACCTTTCTGACTCTTATGTAGCCAGCTACAAATAGCTACAATTTGACCTGACACTGAAATACCAGTAATAACTAACTTGGGTCCCCAACTAAGATTAGAACCAAATAAAACAATAAAATCAATAAAGAGAGCTACAGCAATCATTGCAATGAGGCCACGCATTTTTTGACTTTTTTTCATGATAGACTCCTTTTTTGTGTTATAAATATATAACACTTAAATTTTATGTTATAAATATATCACATTTAAATTTGGAAAGCAAGAATTTATGTGCCAAGGTGGCAATTATTTGAAAAAATTTTTTAATAAAAGCCCTTGATAGTCAAACAACTTTAGTAGATATCATTCTTAAAATCCTTGATATTTCGCTTGGGAACAGGCTTGGAATTTAGAAGCCAAGCATCCAAATCACGTTCAGGAGAGATGGAGGGTTTGACTTTATGGTCTTTATAAAATTTTTCTAAAATAGTATTTATGACATTCTCTTTCTGATTTTTCTTTAAAATATAACAAATTTCTAAATGATTTAAGAATTTTATAGTCTGTCAAGTTTTTTTCTTGACACCTGTTAGAAATCTGTTATAATAGAACATGTGCTAAATAGCTCAGCTATTTCACCGAAATAAAAAATAAGAAAAGAGACTTTAAAAATGGCAGTTAAAATCCGTTTGACTCGTATGGGTTCTAAGAAAAAACCTTTCTACCGTATCAATGTAGCAGATTCACGTTCACCACGTGACGGACGTTTCATCGAAACAGTTGGAACTTACAACCCACTTGTTGCTGAAAACCAAGTAACTTTGAAAGAAGACCGCGTTCTTGCATGGTTGGCTGATGGAGCTCAACCTTCAGATACAGTACGTAACATCCTTTCAAAAGAAGGCGTATTGAAAAAATTCCACGATTCTAAATTCTCAAAATAAGTTTAAAGTAGGTTGACAGATGGATACGATTGAAAATCTCATTATTGCGATTGTGAAACCCTTGATTTCACAACCAGATGCCTTAACTATCAAGATTGAAGATACACCAGAATTTTTGGAATATCATTTGGATCTTGATCAAAGCGATGTGGGTCGTGTAATCGGTCGTAAGGGTCGCACTATTTCTGCGATAAGAACGATTGTCTACTCTGTCCCAACTGAAGACAAAAAAGTAAGAATCGTTATTGACGAAAAATAAGAAGGGCGGGACGAATGTCTCGCTTTTTTTGCCAGGAGAAAGAATGAGAGATTTAACAGTTAGACAACTAGAGGAATATTTACTTGACCATTACCGACAATCTAGAACAGAAGAAGGGCTTTTTATTAAGCTAGTAGAAGAAGTTGGAGAAGTTGCTGAGGTTTTAAATGGACGCTCTGGTCGAAAAGAAGGAGTTCAAGATTCGAACGAGGAACTAGCAAAAGAATTGGCTGATATCATTCACTACACTGTCGCAATTGCGGCCATCAACGACATAGATCTAACCAAGACCATTTTTGAAAAAGACAAAAAGGCGGCTATCAAATATCAGCATGAACGAGATTTGGAAGGATTTTTGAAGGGGAAGTAGAGCTATTGTCCTCTTACTCCAACTTGAGAAAATCCATAGAACGTGATAAAATAAGGGATAAGGATTTTTAATAATTCATTATATAGAACGAGTGGATTTCTTTATGAAGAGGATTGAAGTATCTACAGAAATTGGTAGTCTCTCTGTTACTTATCAAAAGCAAAAGAAAATGCTAGTTTGTTTAAGTGGGGCAGGTTTACTACCAAGTTATGAAAATTTTTCACTTATACTTGAAAAACTTCCTCCTACAATTGGTTATTTGACAATTGATTTTCCGAACACAGGTAGGAGTCCGATTCATGACCAAGCTGGAAAAAATCTAGATAATCTTGCAGATGCAGTTTATAAAGTACTTGAAGAATTAGGGATTTCTGAATATATACTTTGTACACATAGTTTGAGTGGAATTTTAGCTTGCAAATTACTCAAGAAACCAATTAAGTGTCAGGCTTTAGTAGCAATTGAACCGACAACTAAAAAAGTCATGTTTGCTGATTTTTCAGAAAATCCTTATCCAGAAATGGAAAAGCAGATGATGTTGATTGAAGAGTGTGGTCCTGAATTTTATTTTAAGAATTTAACTCAAGAGACATTTAGCACTGAAATTAATAAAGAAATCTGGGAAATAATGCAAGAAAAAGGTTCAGAGTTGGAAAATCAAGATACAGGATTTCAGATATCTGGAGAGATTACTGAGGAAGATTTTGAGAATGTATCTATAGAATCTTATATCCCTGTATTTATTTTTTGTCAGCCTTATAGAGAAAAAGAGTACAGAGAATCAGAATATTGGACTTCCAATACTAAACTCATTTTAGGAGGGAGTCACCATTATTTACAGTGGTCTGAACCCGAAAAAATTGCGACTATTATTCGAGAATTGTCAGAATAAGATGAAAAAAAGGAGAGTACAGGAGACAAGATGAACTACTTTAATGTTGGGAAAATCGTTAATACGCAGGGGTTGCAGGGTGAGATGCGAGTCTTGTCTGTGACAGATTTTGCAGAAGAACGGTTTAAAAAAGGGGCTAAGCTGGCTTTGTTTGATGAAAAAGATCAGTTTGTTCAAACAGTGACCATTGCTAGCCACCGTAAACAGAAGAACTTTGACATTATTAAATTCAAAGATATGTACCATATCAATGCTATCGAAAAGTACAAGGGGTACAGTCTCAAGGTTGCTGAGGAAGATTTGAATGATCTAGACGATGGTGAATTCTACTATCACGAGATTATTGGTTTGGAAGTCTATGAGGGAGAGAACTTGATTGGGACTATCAAGGAAATCTTGCAACCAGGTGCCAACGATGTCTGGGTGGTCAAGCGAAAAGGTAAGCGTGACTTGCTCTTGCCTTATATCCCACCAGTGGTTCTCAATGTTGATATTCCAAATAAACGGGTCGATGTGGAAATCTTAGAAGGATTAGACGATGAAGATTGATATTTTAACCCTCTTTCCAGAGATGTTTTCTCCACTTGAGCACTCAATCGTTGGAAAGGCTCGAGAAAAAGGGCTCTTGGATATCCAGTATCATAATTTTCGAGAAAATGCTGAAAAGGCCCGCCATGTGGACGACGAGCCATATGGAGGTGGTCAGGGGATGTTACTTCGAGCCCAACCCATTTTCGATGCCTTTGATGCTATTGAAAAGAAAAATCCGCGCGTGATTCTCCTCGATCCAGCTGGAAAGCAGTTTAATCAGGCTTATGCTGAGGATTTGGCTCAAGAGGAAGAGCTAATCTTTATCTGTGGGCACTACGAAGGATATGATGAGCGCATTAAGACCTTGGTGACAGATGAGATTTCCCTGGGGGACTATGTCCTGACTGGTGGTGAATTGGCGGCTATGACCATGATTGATGCTACGGTACGTCTGATTCCAGAAGTGATTGGCAAGGAGTCTAGCCACCAAGATGATAGTTTTTCTTCAGGCCTTCTCGAATATCCTCAGTACACACGTCCCTATGATTATCGAGGTATGGTTGTCCCAGATGTTCTGATGAGCGGGCACCATGAAAAAATCCGTCAGTGGCGCTTGTACGAGAGTTTAAAGAAAACCTACGAGCGCAGACCGGATTTGTTAGAAAATTATCAACTGACAGCAGAAGAAGAAAAAATGCTGGCAGAAATCAAAGAAAACAAAGAATAAAGGAGATACCTATGCAAGTAATCAAACGTGATGGAGAAATTGCTGAATTTAATCCAGATAAGATTTACCAAGCTATCTTAAAGGCGGCTCAGACTGTCTATGTATTGACAGATGATTTGCGTCAAAACCTTGCACAAGTCACTAAGAAAGTGGTTTTGGATTTGGAAGAAGCCAAGGTGGAACGTGCTACCATCAGCATGATTCAGTCTATGGTTGAACATCGTTTACTGGGTGCAGGTTACATTACCATAGCAGAACATTATATTTCCTATCGTCTACAACGTGACTTGGAAAGAAGTGGTTATGGGGATCATATCGCGGTTCATTTGCATTTTGAACAAATTCGCTAAGAAAAAAGAGTGGGATGAAGCAACTACATCTCACTCTTTCTTAAATCTATTTTTTTGGGCTGTTTGGACAGTTGAAGGGACAAACCGCAGGCGTTGAATATCGCTTATACGGATAATACGGGTCACATTTTTGGCAAAATTTTTCACGATAATTTGCTGGCGTTGCTGATCGTATTTGATGATGTCACCCGTAAAGCTTGTCTCAGACAAGATAAGATGAACAGCGGTTTGTTTCTGGATAGCCTCTTCAATAGTAGCCGTAAGGGAGTTGGTTTCAGTCTGGTCAGGTTGGTCATGTCCATTTAAAAAGTCATGTATTTTATCTAGAACTTGCTGGAATTTATGTTTCATATCGGCCTCCCTTCTTTTATATCAATATTATATAAAATTTTCCTAAAATCTACAAGATTTTACGAATAATCAAATGAAAGCTAAAAAAGGAGAAGAAAATGGCAGAATTTACATTTGAAATCGAAGAGCATTTGTTGACTCTTTCTGAAAACGAAAAAGGTTGGACCAAGGAAATCAACCGTGTGAGCTTTAATGGTGCCCCTGCAAAGTTTGATATTCGTGCTTGGAGCCCAGACCACACTAAGATGGGCAAAGGAATTACTCTATCAAATGAAGAATTTCAAACGATGGTGGATGCCTTTAAAGGAAATTAAATTTTTAAAATGAAAGAAAAGGATATTGAGTCATGACAACTCGATATCCTTTTTTAGTTAGCGAAGTAAGCCTGATTTTTAAGGCGTTGAAGTAGGGGACGGCTAATCAAACTAATAGCTAGAAGTTTACCAAGGTCTGGAATGATAAAAGGAATGACCCCCACAACAAGAGCTTTTTCAAATGCCATTCCAGCTAGGAAATGCAAGCTGAGAATCCCTCCGACAAAGACAAGGGCATCACCCAAGAGATTTGCAAGAAAAATATTGACAATCCCGCTCTTGCTGTTGGTTAGAGAGGAAGTCAGTCCAGAGTACACAAGATAAAACCAAAGATAGCCTGCAGTAGGGCCAACTAAAGCCTGAAATCCTGCTCCACCTCCTGCAAAGACAGGAAGACCGATAGCGCCTAGAAGAAGATAGAGACCAACAGAAAGTACAGCCTCTCTCGGTCTAAAGACAGTAGCAATTAAGCCGATTGCAAAGTTTTGCAGAGTGAAGGGGACAGGTCCAATTGGGAGACTGATTTGTGCCAATACAGCAATGAGAGCAGCCCCAATCGCAGGGATAGCATAAACGTGAGCTTTTTTCAAAATAGTTAACCTCTTTTCTGATGTATAGTAACTATTATACTCATAGTGGAATCATTGTCAACCAATTTTTAAAGATAAGGTAACAAAAACTGTAACGGCCGATTTTGCTTACTGGTTAAGTTGGATTATTGTTTTGTTGATTCGAAAGCATCAAAAAAGAAGCAGACACATTTGTATCAGCTTCTTTTGTTTTGATTAACGCATAGTTACAAATTCTTCAGATGCAGTTGGGTGAATCGCCACAGTTGCATCAAAGTCAGCCTTGGTTGCTCCCATTTTGATAGCAACAGCAAATCCTTGAATCATTTCATCAACACCGTAGCCAATTCCATGAAGTCCGACAACTTTTTCTTCTGAACCAGCTGTGATCAATTTGAAACGTGTTTCTTGACGGTTGCAAGTGCAAGCAGAGTACATAGAAGTAAAGCTTGATTTGTAAACCTTGATTTTGTCTTGGCCGTATTCTTTAATAGCTTGCTCTTCTGTCAAGCCAACAGTTCCGATAGCAGGGTGTGAAAAGACAACGGTTGGAATAGTTGAGTAGTCCATTTTAGCAGTTGTTTTGCCGTTAAAGAGACGTTCAGACAAAGTACGACCAGCCTTGATAGCAACTGGAGTCAGTTCTTTTTCGCCCGTTACATCACCTAGAGCGTAGATTCCCTCAACAACAGTATTTTGGTATTCATCCACTTGGATAAAGCCACGTTCGTTCAGAGTAACTCCAGCTTTTTCAAGTTGCAAGCCTTCAACGTTTGGACGGCGACCAGTAGCCCAGATAACTTGGCTAGCTGTGTGACTAGTACCATCTTCGAAATGAATGGTAATGCCATCAGTAGTTTTTTCTAACTTAGCAGGGACTTTGTGAGTATGAAGTGGCAAGTTTGTTCTTTCCATTTCCTTAACCAGACCTTCAACGATGTAAGAGTCAAAACCACGTAAAGGACGATCGCGGCGAACAAAGAGGTCTGTCTTGACACCAAAGGTGTGAAGTACGCCAGCCAATTCAACGGCAATATAACCAGCGCCTAGAATTGCAACTGACTCTGGCAATTCTTCCCAGGCGAATACATCATCAGAAGAGCCACCTAACTCAGCACCAGGAATGTTTGGAATACTTGGATGGGCACCAGTAGCAATCACGATATGTTTAGCACGAATCAGTTCACCATTTACACTGACAGTATGAGAATCTACAAATTCAGCATGACCTTCAATCAAGTCTACACCGTTGCGTTTAAAACTCCCATCATAAGAAGAACGAGCGCGATCGATGTAAGCTTCACGATTGCGACGTAGGGTTGCAAAGTCAAAGTTAAGATCAGTAGTCTTAAAACCGTAGTCTTCTCCAAATTGATGGAAAGTCTCAGCGATTTGCGCCCCGTACCACATGATTTTTTTAGGAACACAACCGACATTGACACAGGTTCCACCTAATTTCTTTTCCTCAATAACGGCTGCTTTAGCTCCGTGTTCACCAGCACGGTTCATGGTAGCAATTCCTCCACTACCTCCACCGATAGCAATGATATCGTATTCTCTCATTGAAAACTCCTTTGTACTCTTTTAAATAGTAGAGTGTCATTTTTTGATAGTCATATTCTATCTTTTTTTTGAATTGATTGCAAAAATCTGCTACGTTCAAAAAAAAATTAAAGAAAAGGCTTGCAAAAAAGAAAAATAAAGTGTATTATATAACTAGTACAATGATAGTTAAAAAAATTCCGAACAATAATTAAATCCTGAAATGTCATTATTTCGTTCTGAACTGTTATTGTTTATATTTGGTAATTTTTATATAATATTGTTAAGGACTTTAAATAAAAAAGGAGTTTCATTATGAAAAAGAATCGCAAAGCTAAAAAGTGGCAATTGTATGCAGCAATTGGTGCTGCAAGTGTAGTTGTATTGGGGGCTGGAGGGATTTTGCTCTTTAGACAACCATCTCAGACTGCTGTAAAAGATGAGCCTACTCATCTTGTTGTTGCCAAGGAAGGAAGCGTAGCGTCCTCTGTTTTATTGTCAGGGACAGTAACAGCAAAAAATGAACAATATGTTTATTTTGATGCTAGTAAGGGAGATTTAGATGAAATCCTTGTTTCTGTGGGTGATAAGGTCAGCGAAGGACAGGCTTTAGTCAAGTACAGTAGTTCAGAAGCCCAGGCGGCCTATGATTCAGCCAGTCGAGCAGTAGCTAAGGCAGACCGTCATATCAACGAACTCAATCAAGCACGAAATGAAGCTGCTTCAGCTCCGGCTCCACAGTTGCCAACGCCAGCAGGAGGCGAAGGAGCTGCAGGGCAAACTCCAGCACCAGTCTCAGGAAATGCAGTGTCATCTATTGATGCACAGCTAGGTGATGCTCGTGATGCACGTGCAGATGCAGCAGCGCAATTAAGCAAGGCTCAAAGTCAGTTGGATGCCATGACGGTTCTCAGTACCCTAGAGGGAACTGTGGTCGAAGTTAACCGTAATGTTTCTAAATCTCCAACAGGATCTAGCCAAGTGGTCGTTCATGTCGTAAGTAATGAAAACTTGCAAGTTAAGGGAGAACTATCTGAATATAACCTTGCCAATTTATCTATTGGACAAGAAGTAACCTTTACATCTAAAGTTTACCAAGATAAGAGCTGGACTGGTAAGATTAGCTATATCTCTGACTACCCTAAAAACAATGGCGAAGCAGCGAGTACAGCGGCTGCCGCAGCAGCTGGTAATTCTGGCTCAAAATATCCATATACCATCGATGTTACAAGTGAAATCGGTGACCTGAAACAAGGATTCTCTGTAAGTGTTGAGGTCAAGAACAAGAGTAAAGCTATTTTGGTTCCTTTAACAAGTGTTGTTATGGAAAATGATAAGAATTATGTCTGGGTACTTGACGAGCAGAAAAAGGCCAAGAAAGTGGAAGTTGGTTTGGGAAATGCTGATGCAGACAATCAAGAAATCACTTCAGGTCTGACAAATGGAGTCAAGGTCATCAGTAACCCAACGTCTTCTCTAGAGGAAGGAAAAGAGGTGAAGGCTGATGAAGAAACTAATTAGTCTAAAAAATATCTGCAGAAGCTACCGTAATGGTGACCAAGAACTGCAGGTTCTCAAAAATATCAACCTAGAAGTGAATGAGGGTGAATTTGTTGCCATCATGGGACCATCTGGTTCTGGTAAGTCTACGTTGATGAATACGATTGGCATGTTGGATACACCAACCAGTGGAGAGTATTATCTTGAAGGTCAAGAAGTAGCTGGCCTTGGTGAAAAACAACTAGCCAAGGTCCGCAATCAACAAATCGGATTTGTCTTTCAGCAGTTCTTTCTTCTATCCAAACTCAATGCTCTGCAAAATGTAGAATTGCCCTTGATTTATGCAGGAGTTTCAGCTTCAAAACGGCGCAAGTTAGCTGAGGAATATCTAGATAAGGTTGAATTGACAGAACGAAGTCACCATTTGCCTTCGGAATTATCTGGTGGTCAAAAGCAACGTGTGGCTATTGCGCGTGCCTTGGTAAACAATCCTTCTATTATTCTTGCTGACGAACCGACAGGAGCCTTGGATACTAAAACAGGTAACCAAATCATGCAATTATTAGTTGAACTGAATAATGAAGGAAAAACCATTATCATGGTAACGCATGAGCCCGAAATCGCAGCTTATGCCAAACGCCAGATTGTCATTCGAGATGGGGTCATTTCGTCTGATAGTGCACAGTTAGAAAAGGAGGAAAACTAAGATGCAGAATCTGAAATTTGCCTTTTCATCTATCATGGCCCACAAGATGCGCTCTTTTCTCACTATGATAGGGATTATTATTGGTGTTTCATCAGTTGTTGTGATTATGGCTCTGGGAGATTCCATGTCTCGTCAGGTTAATAAAAACATGACCAAGTCACAGAAGAATATCCATGTCTTTTTCTCACCTATCAAAAGCAAAGATGGTTCTTTTACCCAAAAGCAATCAGCTTTGACAGTTTCTGGAAAAGAAGAGGATGTTCCTGTGGAACCACCAAAACCACAAGAATCCTGGGTCAAGGAAGCGGCAAAACTGAAGGGTGTAGATAGTTACTATGTAACCAACTCAACCAATACCACCCTGGCTTATAAGGATAAAAAAGTGGAGCGTGCTAGCTTGACAGGTGGGAATATTACCTACATGAAGGCGGTTGAAAATGAAATTGTTGCAGGCCGTAGTCTTATAGCTCAGGATTATAAAGACGTGGCCAGTGTCATTTTACTAGACCAAGAACTTGCCAATAGTCTGTTTGGTTCAGCTCAAGAAGCTGTTAACCAGATTATAGATGTTGGTGGCTTTAGTTACCGTGTCATTGGTGTCTATACTAGCGATGAGGCCAAGACTGCCAAGACTTTTGGTATTGGTGGACTTCCGATTACGACTAATATTTCTCTTGCCAATAATTTCAATATGGATGAAATTTCTGATATTGTCTTCCGTGTCAATGATACCAGTTTGACACCGACGGTGGGACCAGAATTAGCTAGAAAATTGACCGAGATTGCTGGTCTTCAGCAAGGGGAGTATCAGGTGGCAGATGCGACTGCAGCCTTCCAAGAAGTACAACAACTGTTCGGCTTTATAACTACGATTATTAGTGCCATTGCAGGTATTTCCCTCTTTGTTGGAGGAACTGGTGTTATGAATATCATGCTGGTTTCGGTGACAGAGCGTACCCGTGAGATTGGTCTCCGTAAGGCTTTGGGTGCAACTCGTGCCAATATTTTAATCCAGTTTTTGATTGAATCCATGATTTTGACCTTGTTAGGTGGATTAATTGGTTTGACAATTGCAAGTGGTTTAACTGCATTAGCAGGTTTGTTACTGCAAGGTTTGATTGCGGGTATAGAAGTTGGAGTATCAATTCCAGTTGCCCTATTTAGTCTTGCAGTTTCGGCTAGTGTGGGTATCGTTTTTGGAGTCTTGCCAGCCAACAAGGCATCGAAACTTGATCCAATTGAAGCTCTTCGTTATGAATAAGATCAACAAGATGGACACTTGTCTATCTTGTTTTTGTATGGATTTCCCTATCGAAAATCACTAAAAATGTGATATAATGAAGTGTTAGAAAAACAGGTTTCATTTGCCTGGAAAGGAAAAATTATGTCTGAAAAGAATTTTTATATTACAACGCCGATTTACTATCCATCTGGTAAACTTCATATCGGATCTGCCTACACAACCATCGCCTGTGATGTTTTAGCACGTTACAAACGCTTGATGGGCTACGATGTCTTTTATTTGACAGGTCTTGATGAGCATGGTCAAAAGATTCAACAAAAAGCAGAAGAAGCTGGAATCACCCCTCAAGCCTATGTTGATGGGATGGCAGTTGGAGTTAAAGAACTCTGGCAATTACTCGATATCTCATACGATAAATTTATCCGTACAACTGATGACTACCATGAAAAAGTTGTCGCACAAGTCTTTGAACGCTTGCTTGCTCAAGATGACATCTATTTGGGTGAATATTCTGGTTGGTACTCAGTCTCAGATGAGGAATTCTTTACAGAAAGCCAGCTTGCAGAAGTATTCCGTGATGAAGTTGGAAATGTAACTGGTGGTATCGCTCCATCAGGTCACGAGGTGGAATGGGTCTCTGAAGAATCATACTTCCTTCGCCTCAGCAAATACCAAGATCGTTTGGTAGACTTTTTCAAAGCTCATCCTGACTTTATCACTCCAGATGGTCGTCTGAATGAAATGTTGCGTAACTTCATCGAGCCAGGTTTGGAAGACTTGGCGGTTTCTCGTACAACCTTTACATGGGGAGTGCCTGTCCCATCAAATCCTAAACACGTTGTCTACGTTTGGATTGATGCCCTTCTTAATTATGCGACAGCACTTGGCTACGGTCAAGATGAGCACGGTAACTTTGATAAGTTCTGGAATGGAACAGTCTTCCACATGGTTGGAAAAGACATCCTTCGCTTCCACTCAATCTATTGGCCAATCCTTCTTATGATGTTGGATATCAAATTGCCAGATCGTTTGATTGCCCATGGTTGGTTTGTCATGAAAGACGGTAAGATGTCTAAGTCTAAGGGGAATGTGGTTTACCCTGAAATGTTGGTAGAGCGTTATGGACTAGATCCACTTCGTTACTACCTCATGCGTAGCCTTCCAGTTGGTTCAGATGGAACTTTCACCCCTGAAGACTATGTAGGCCGTATCAATTACGAATTGGCAAATGACCTTGGAAACCTCCTCAATCGTACGGTCTCTATGATTAATAAGTACTTTGACGGGCAAGTACCTGACTATGTAGAAGGCGTGACTGAATTTGACAATGCTCTTGCTCAGGTTGCAGAACAATCAATCGCTGACTACCATACACACATGGAAGCAGTTGACTACCCACGTGCTTTAGAAGCAGTCTGGACTCTCATATCTCGTACTAACAAATACATCGACGAGACAGCTCCATGGGTCTTGGCTAAGGATGAAGCACTCCGTGACCAATTGGCAAGTGTCATGAGTCACTTGGCAGCCAGCCTTCGTGTTGTAGCTCACTTGATTGAGCCATTTATGATGGAAACCAGTCGTGCAGTCTTGACTCAACTTGGTTTAGCAGAAGTTTCTAGCCTTGAAAACCTGAACTTGGCGGATTTCCCTGCAGGTGTGACTGTAGTTGCCAAAGGAACACCAATCTTCCCACGTCTCGATATGGAAGAAGAAATCGCCTATATCAAAGAACAAATGGAAGGCAATAAGCCAGCTGTCGAAAAAGAATGGAATCCAGACGAAGTCGAACTCAAACTCAACAAAGAAGAAATCAAGTTTGAGGACTTTGATAAGGTTGAAATTCGTGTCGCAGAAGTCAAAGAAGTTTCTAAAGTAGAAGGTTCTGATAAGTTGCTCCAATTCCGCTTGGATGCTGGTGATGGTCAAGACCGTCAAATCCTCTCAGGAATTGCAAAATACTATCCAAACGAACAAGAATTGGTCGGTAAGAAAGTTCAAATCGTTGCCAACCTCAAACCACGCAAGATGATGAAAAAATATGTCAGTCAAGGGATGATCCTCTCAGCTGAACATGATGGTCAATTAACCCTCCTCACAGTTGATCCAGCTGTACCAAACGGAAGTGTGATTGGGTAAAAGTAAAAGACCAACGTTATCCACGTTGGTGTCAGATTTAAGAGGCTCTTTGTCAACTGTAGTGGGTTGAAGAAAAGCTAAGATCGAGAAAGGACACATTTCGTCCTTTCTTTTTTGATATTGAGAGCGATAAAAATCCGTTTTTTGAAGTTTTCAAAGTTCCGAAAACCAAAGGCATTTCGCTTGATAAGTTTGATGAGATTATTGGTCGCTTCCAATTTGGCGTTGGAATAGGGTAGTTGAAGGGCGTTGACAATCTTTTCTTTATCCTTGAGGAAGGTTTTAAAGACAGTCTGAAAAAGAGGATGAACCTGCTTTAGATTGTCCTCAATAAGTCCGAAGAATTTGTCAGGTTCCTCGTTCTGAAAGTGAAAAAGTAAGAGTTGATAGAGATTGTAGTGGTGTTTCAACTCTTCTGAATAGCTCAAAAGCTTGTCTAGAATTTCTTTATTTGTTAAGTGCATGCGAAAAGTAGGGCGATAAAAACGTTTATCACTCAGTTTACGACTATCCTGTTGAATGAGCTTCCAGTAACGTTTGATGGTCTTATATTCATGAGATTTTCGCTCAAATTGATTCATGATTTGGACACGGACACGACTCATAGCACGGCTGAGATGTTGGACAATGTGAAAGCGGTCGAGAACGATTTTAGCGTTAGGAAAAAGTTTCCTGGCAATATCGTAGTAGGGGCTAAACATATCCATCGTAATGATTTTCACCTGACAACGAACGGCTCTATCGTAGCGCAGAAAGTGATTTCGGATGATAGCTTGTGTTCTACCTTCAAGAACGGTGATAATGTTGAGATTATCAAAGTCTTGTGCAATGAAACTCATTTTTCCCTTGGTAAAGGCATACTCGTCCCAGGACATAATCTCAGGAAGTTGGCTAAAGTTATGCTTAAAGTGAAAATCATTCAGTTTACGAATGACAGTTGAAGTTGAAATGGAAAGCTGATGGGCAATGTCAGTCATAGAAGTCTTTTCAATTAACTTTTGCGCAATTTTTTGGTTGATAATACGAGGGATTTGATGATTTTTCTTGACGATAGAAGTCTCAGCGACCATCATTTTAGAGCAATGATAGCACTTGAAACGACGCTTTTTAAGGAGGATTCTGGTAGGCATACCAGTTGTTTCAAGGTAAGGAATTTTCGATGGTTTTTGGAAGTCATATTTCTTCATTTGACTTCCGCAATCAGGGCAAGATGGTGCCTCATAATCTAGTTTAGCGATGATTTCTTTGTGAGTATCCCTATTGATGATATCCATAAATTGGACATTAGGGTCTTTGATATCGAGTAGTTTTGTGATAAAATGTAATTGTTCCATATGAATCTTTCTAATGAGTTGTTTGGTCACTTTTCATTATAGATCTTATGGGACTTTTTTTCTACAACAAAATAGGCTCCATAATATCTATAGGGGGTACCCACTACAAATATTATAGAGCCATTTAAGACAAAGCCTTTAGACTAAAAGTTTCTAAGGGCTTTTCTTTGTTGACTAAACTGAGATTTTTATTGATGGAACTCATATCAAGGCCATAGCTAATAACCACAAATATACTCATCAAGTTATAGACATGCAAGCTAAGTTTATGAGTAAGCAACTTGAAGTTGAGATTGACTTGGATCGGAAAAAACAAAGAAATGTTAAGTGGAAGTCACTTTGAGAAGTTAATATTATTTTTCTATCTCTATTAGAGTGACTTCTAATGTAGAAGTATAATAGATTTTTTGGTATAATAAAAGTTATGGAAATCGAAAAAACCAATCGTATGAATGCGCTCTTTGAGTTTTATGCGGCGCTTTTGACAGACAAGCAAATGAATTATATAGAGCTCTACTACGCTGATGATTATAGCCTTGCTGAGATTGCTGAAGAGTTTGGTGTCAGTCGTCAGGCTGTCTATGATAATATCAAGCGGACAGAAAAGATTCTGGAAGATTATGAGATGAAATTGCACATGTACTCGGACTACATTGTCCGTAGTCAGATTTTTGACCAGATTTTGGAGCGCTATCCCAAGGATGACTTTCTGCAGGAGCAGATAGAAATTCTAACAAGCATTGATAATAGAGAATAAGAGGAAGAAAAATGGCATTTGAAAGTTTAACAGAACGTTTGCAGAACGTCTTTAAAAATCTACGCAAAAAAGGAAAAATCTCTGAGGCTGATGTCCAAGAAGCAACCAAAGAGATTCGCTTGGCCTTGCTTGAGGCCGATGTTGCTTTGCCCGTTGTAAAGGACTTTATCAAGAAAGTTCGTGAGCGTGCAGTCGGACATGAAGTCATTGATACCCTTAATCCTGCGCAACAGATTATTAAAATCGTTGATGAGGAACTGACTGCTGTTTTAGGTTCTGATACGGCAGAGATTATCAAGTCTCCTAAGATTCCGACGATTATCATGATGGTCGGTTTGCAGGGGGCTGGTAAAACAACCTTTGCAGGTAAATTGGCCAACAAACTCAAGAAAGAAGAAAATGCCCGTCCTTTGATGATTGCGGCGGATATCTATCGTCCAGCAGCCATTGACCAGCTCAAAACTCTTGGGCAACAGATTGATGTGCCTGTTTTTGCTCTTGGGACAGAGGTTCCAGCTGTTGAGATTGTTCGTCAAGGTTTGGAACAAGCCCAAGCTAATCATAATGACTATGTCTTGATTGATACGGCAGGTCGTTTGCAGATTGATGAGCTTTTGATGAATGAACTTCGTGACGTGAAAGCCTTGGCTCAACCAAATGAAATCTTGCTTGTCGTTGATGCCATGATTGGTCAGGAAGCGGCCAATGTTGCGCGTGAGTTTAATGCTCAGTTGGAAGTCACTGGGGTCATCCTTACCAAGATTGATGGGGATACTCGTGGTGGTGCGGCTCTATCGGTTCGTCACATCACTGGAAAAGCAATCAAGTTCACTGGTACAGGTGAAAAAATTACAGATATCGAAACCTTCCACCCAGACCGTATGTCTAGCCGTATCCTTGGTATGGGGGATATGCTCACTTTGATTGAGAAAGCTTCTCAGGAATACGATGAGCAAAAAGCCCTTGAAATGGCTGAGAAGATGCGTGAAAACACCTTTGATTTCAATGATTTCATTGATCAGTTGGATCAGGTGCAAAATATGGGGCCGATGGAAGACTTGCTCAAGATGATTCCAGGTATGGCTAACAATCCAGCCCTTCAAAACATGAAGGTAGATGAGCGTCAGATTGCTCGCAAACGTGCTATTGTGTCTTCAATGACACCTGAAGAACGTGAAAATCCAGATTTGTTAAATCCGAGCCGTCGCCGTCGTATCGCTGCAGGTTCTGGGAATACCTTTGTCGAAGTTAATAAATTCATCAAAGACTTTAACCAAGCTAAACAGCTTATGCAGGGTGTTATGTCTGGGGATATGAACAAGATGATGAAGCAGATGGGAATCAATCCAAACAATCTTCCTAAAAATATGCCAAATATGGGAGGAATGGATATGTCTGCCCTTGAAGGAATGATGGGACAAGGTGGTATGCCTGACTTATCAGCTCTAGGAGGAGCGGGAATGCCAGATATGAGCCAGATGTTTGGTGGTGGACTAAAAGGTAAAATCGGTGAATTTGCTATGAAACAGTCCATGAAACGCATGGCTAACAAAATGAAGAAAGCGAAGAAGAAACGCAAATAAAAAAGGAAAGCAGAAGTGCTTTCCTTTTTGATATAGAATATGTGCTTTCTATGATTAGGCAATTTTCTTAATCGAAAAATTGACTAAATAGAAAGAGAGATTTCAAATCCTTGCGTCCATTCGGATTTTACTGTGATTTCGATTTTTAAAGCATCTGCTAATTGTTTGACTAGATAGAGCCCCATACCTGTTGATTTTTTCCTTGTATCACCTGAATCACCTGTAAAGCCTTTTTCAAAGATATGAGGAAGGTCACAGGCTTTAACTCCGCAACCATTATCCCTAATAATCAGACTTGTGCGCCCCTTATCTTTTGACATAGAAATACTGAGTTCGGGCTTGTCAGAGCTATATTTAAGGGCGTTGGCGAATATTTGAGAGAGGATAAATTCAAAACTGCGTTGATCGGTGTAGCAGATTCCTTGTATGTTCTCTAGCTGAATCGTAAATTTCTTTTCTTTGAGCAAGGGATCAAAGTTTTCCAAAAGATCTTGGATACACTCTTGGAGGTCAAGGTCTTCAAATAGAAAATCATTTTTTTCACTTTTCACCCTGTAATAGAATAGTATCTGTGATACATTTCCTTGGATTTGATTTTTCACATAGTCCAACTTAAAAGTTGTATCCTTTGGCAACTGGTCACTTTGATTGTCCAAAAGGAGGGAAAGAAGGGATAGAGGGAGTTTGATTTCATGAGCCCATTTTTCAACATAGTCCTCGTATTCGGCTAGTAATGAGTTGAGCTTTCCTATTTCCGCTTGCCTTTGATAAAGCGCATTTGCGATTTCTTCGATGTTTTCTTTCTCTGAGGCACTTGATAAACGCAATAATTCCAGCTCAGTATCGACCTTGGGATTGGCTATGAAGGCTTTATAGGCAGCGGATTTTTTTCTTTCTTTTCTTATCAGTAGGAATGATAGGATGAAAAAGAGCAGGACAGTAGCTAAAAGATAGAGAATGATGAGGGCTTGAAACTTTCTCACGTCTGAAAGCCAAAGCAGGACAGCTGTGAATAGATCAAATGCTAAGAGAACAAGTAACCAAGGCAGATAGGTAGCCAAATATTTAGGATTCTGTTTCATATTCCCTTTCCTCTTCCAATTTGTAACCGATGCCTCTGACGGACTTGACTTGAAGTGCAATACCAGCCTGTTTCATCACCTTTTTGAGTCTTGCAATATTTACTTGAAGGGCATTTTCATCTATGAACTCAGTTGTATTCCACAGTTTCATGCTTAGTTCTTCTTTTGTGACGACAGAATCAGTTGCCACTAATAAAGTTTCTAACAATTTCCCTTGATTTTGGGGGAGTAAAATCGACTGTCCATTGATATAAAGGGTATAGGTCTGTCTATCCAGCAGAAAGTTGTCTTTTTCAAGTAGATTTTGTCTGCCTTCATAGCGTTTCAAGATATTTTCTATACGTGCCAAAAATCTTTCTTTCTTGAAAGGCTTTGTTAGATATTCATCTGCCCCTAATTTCAGAGCGTAGATTTCATCTTTTAATTGTTCACGGGAGGTGAGAACTAATATAGGGACAGAGCGTTTTGACTTGAGATTTTTACAAATTTGAAAACCTGTTTCTCCTGGCAAATTCAAATCCAGTATGATTAGATCTGTATCGTATTGCAGCACTTGCTGGCTTGTATCTTTGAAGTCAGTCAACTTATCAACTTGATAACCCGCTTTCTCTAACAAGATGACAATTTCATCTCGAATCAAGGCTTCATCTTCAATAACCAGAATATGCTTCATATCGGTTCCTCCTTTTCCTATTTTATTCTACCTTATTCATCTCTTTTGGGTTCCATTAATGACAATAAGTACTTGTTGCTATTTTTCTTTACAATTCTGATATAGATGACTTCAAAGCCAGCTAACAGCAGTACGATCAGCATGGCTGTGATAAATCTCTGCCCCTTAAGCATTCTTGCGCTAGTGGGCACTATTCCTGTGAGGAGGGAGCTCACTCCGAAGCTACTACTGATAAGTGCAAGGGCTATTGGTAGACCGAAATACCAGTTGACTTGCTTTTCTGACGATTTACAAAGAGTTTCGTAGTTGGCACCAAGATGGATTAAGGTCTGGTATCGTCTATAGGATTGTCTTTGTCCCATCAAAAACTGAACGCCGATAATTGTATTTGCGACAACAAGGAAGATGATAGACAGATAGATGGTGACATAGCTGGCAGAGATAATGTAAAACAATTGTCTTCCCATATTTTGTATATAGCTTTCATAGCCAAGAGAGGTTTGATTTAGCTTTTCATTGGTATCTGAGATAGCTCTCATCAAGCCTTTTTCCTTGACTAGCTCAGGAGCCAAGATACCGCTAACATAGTTCGAATAGCGACCGTCTGTATAGCTCATAAAAATCTCATCTGGAACTATGAGAGCGACAGAGAGGGTTATCTCATGATCCGTTACGATTGGCAAAGACTCCACCTCGCCAATCAATTTTACATCATTTCCCATGACTTTGATTTGAGGCTTTGTCTTTAGGACAGAGTTGACAAGACTTTCATCTGGCAGAAAATCTTTCCCCATATACAAATATGCTTCCTTATTAGTTAGTTCTAGAGGAGGAAGATTGGCAGCCTTTTTAAGTTCATTGTATTCGGAAACTGGTATGAGGTGGAAATTAGTAGACTGTTTAAATTTATGGAGCAAAACTTCCTTGTTCTTGTTGTCTTTTTGATTTTTCAACTCCTTGATGACCTCTTCAAAGGACACGGATTCGTGTTCTTTAGTTTGGCCTACTTTAATTTGCAGAATCTTTGAAAACTGTGATACTAGTCCGGCAGCTTCAAGCTCTTTTTTAACTGCATTTACATCAAGATTTTCATCTGTTTCCTGCTTACTATCTCTAAATGTATAATCCAATACGTGGGTTTGATTGCCTGAATTGCCGCTTGCAATGGCCACACCTGCTCCAAAGAGGCACAAGGCAGAGAAGATTAAGAGGGAGCAGACAGCCAGTATAGTTGAGCGTTGGATAACTAATTCCTGAATCTGTCTAAAATTATAGGCATGAAGTTTTCGATTGTTTCCAAGCTTGACCAAAAAGTCTATGAATAAACGCATACCAAAGAAGAGTAGGATAGTTCCCAGAGTTCCTAAGAGAACGGTGATGCCCATTGTTATGACATTTTCCCAAGCTCGTCCACTCATACCCATGTAATAGGCTGTTCCTAGAAGCAAAATTCCGAGGACAGAAGCAAGAAGGTACACCCCCTTGGGGAGTAGTTTCTTCATCCCAGAAGGAGAATAGGCGAGCAGGTTTCCGATTTCCATATTGGCAGTCTTTGCACTTAAAAGGACAAAAACAGCTAATTTTACGGCTAGGAAGCCGATGACTGTATAGAGTAGAGCTGTGGTAGATAGAGAAAATTGATGTTCAATAATCCCTAGTCCCACAATTTTAGCGGTTATTAGGCTAATCAATTCTGAAATTAAGATGGAAATAGGAAGTCCTATTCCAAGGGCAAGGACACTGTTTCTCAAATCCTCTAGCAGAAGTAGCAAGAACAGTTTGCTTCTTCGCATTCCCAGTGTGAGATAGACACCAAATTCATGTTTTCTCCTTTCCATCTGCATACTGCTTGAGAAGTAGACTAGAAAAAAGAGAATAAAGAGCGTTGCTACATAAAGAATGGGAATCATGCTAAAGAGTTTATTTACAGCGTCACTTTCTATTTGTTTTAGAAAGTGCATCACATCTTGATGAGACAAAGAAAGGATGATGTAAAAGGAGATAATAGACAGAACCATAGAACTGAAATACAAGCCGTTATTTTTTCGATCTCTCTTGCTATTTCTTGAGACTAATTTAGAAAACATTACCATCACCTCCAGCTAGTGCAGCCATGACCTTTAGTATTCTGTGGTAGAAGTCTTCTTGACTTTCTCTTGGATAATCGCGACGGATTTCATGGAATAGTTTTCCATCTTGGATAAACAAGATGCGGTTGCAAAAGCTAGCTGCTACGGAATCGTGGGTCACCATGAGAATGGTGGTTTCTTCCACTTGATTCATTTCGGATAATTTTTGCATCAAAATGGTCGCATTTTTTGAATCCAAAGCCCCTGTGGGCTCGTCCGCAAATACAATCTTAGGGTCTAAAATTAAGGCGCGCGCAGCAGCTACCCTTTGCCGTTGACCACCTGATAATTGAGATGGGAACTTATTTAGAAGTTCAGAAATATCCAGATACTGGGAAAGCAATTCTAACCGAACCTTGCTTTCATTAGTATCGACCTTGTGCAAAGATAAGGGAAGTAAAATATTCTCTTTGGCAGTCAGATTGTCCAAAAGCTCAAAATTCTGGAAGAGATAGCCAATTTCCTTGCCACGATAATCAGCCAAATGGTTCCCTTTTAACTGACCTAAATCTTTTCCTTGCATTTGAATAGAGCCATCAGTTGGCTTAATAATAGTAGCGAGACAGTTAAGAAGGGTTGTTTTCCCAGAACCGCTACTCCCCATAATTCCTAAGAACTCGCCTTTGACAACTTGAAAAGATATGCCATCCAAGGCTTTGGTAATATTGGGCTCTTTCCCATAATGCTTTTTTAATGATTCTACTCGTAAAATGGTTTCCATGTGAAACACCTCCATTTTTTGTTACTTTCATTATAATATGAATCAGAGTAGAATAATACTTACGGATGATGTAAGAAATCTTTATCGCTGACTTTTATAGTTAGGTTATTGGAGCTATACTTACTATATTATAGCATGGTTTCAGGGATTTAAAAAGAGGAGTTGAGAGTCGAGAAATTTTCCTAATATTGAAATTATAAAAAATAATACCACTGTAGTCCATGCTCCAGCAGTATTATTTTATAGGAAACTCTACTCCCACTCAATTGAGACTGGTATATCCCTATCCCTTGTAAATCAAGGGTTTAGAAGGGTTATATACTTCAATGGGGGGATTTTTCGGGGGGATTGATTTTTTCATATGCTGATTTCAATTAAATTTTACTCTTGTTTCTGATGCGGTTTGTACGGTAATTGCATTTGTAAGTAGTTGAGCTATCTCTTTATCAGCACCACTGTACAAGTACTAATGATAGTCAGCTATCAGGAACATATTCATACGAAAAAAGCGGTATTGATGGTTCTGAAATGGGATTCGAAGACGAAGAATTGACATTGCATTACGAACTAAAAGTAAGTGGTGATGAAAACATATTTAATATCAATCTCCTTTCAGAGATAGGCAATAATGTGAAGTATCTCTATTCCGAGAAAGTAGCTATTGATACAGACAAACAGATTATCAGTGATAACAATGGTACTGAGCTGAAATATTCAGTTTCTGGAGATTCTGTAACAATGCCTGATTTAGCAGGAGATAGTGGTGAAACAGTAACATTAAGTAAATAGAATAAACCAAAAAAGAGAGCTTGATATGTAATCTATCAGGCTCTATTCTTGTAAGATTGTAAGTAATATTTTATATTAATCATCTAATTACAGTTTTTTTACATTTTTTATTAATATTTCTGTATTGTCAATTAAAAATTTCCCATCATTATTACTAATAAACTCATTGATATATTTAAGAATACAAACATAATGATTATAGTAAACGTTATATGTATTTACATCTAAACAGAAGTGAGTTAAAGCAAATTTAACATGGTCAGTTCGTTTAATATCGGTGAAATCTACGATTTTTGCTCTTTTGGTATCAATTTTCTTTCCTAGAGCATATCTATTCGGAATTTCGTTATTATCACTATTATGAATGATACTATAGTCATTCATAATGGGTGTATTTACTTTAAAATTTTCAAAAAAATGTTCTCTATTAATAAAAAGATTATGGGATTTTAATTCCTTAATTAATTTAATAATGGGTACATACAGGTTTGTATTAAACATATTAATAGAGGTGATTCTATCTAACTCGTTTGTTAATATTTTAATTTGCTCGTCATAGCTTGTAAATAAGTTAAAACCCAGCAATTCATGCGAAAGTAGTCTATTTATTTCTGTAGGAGTCATATTTAAAACATTAGTAATTGCTTCAAAAGAGCAGACAGTTTCACTTCCATATAAAACCTTTATAATTCTTGATATGATATTAATAAAGCATGAATAGATTTTTATACTATAAAAGTCACTAACTTCTTGGACTTGTTCTAAAGTATAGTAATTCTTATCAATTATTTGTTTAAATATATCAGCTAACTTTTTCCTTGTTTCGGAAATATTGGATGTTTCATAAGTTAGAATTCGTCTATTACGTAAATCGAAAGGTAGTTCTGAAACATCGCCAAAATCAGAATTGAACACACAAATAACTCTATCCCACCCTAGACAATTTACTGCATATCCTAATTCAAATAATACGTTAGGGTTAGGAGTTCTTTTACCATTTAAACTACTGTTTATAATTGATATATCTGCTATAAATAGGCCACACTTATCAATTTTGGTTAATATTGAATCAACAATATCTGGACTACCTAGAACACCTTTTGTATCTCTGTCAATTTCAGTGATAAGAGAGTACGGAGAATCTTGGTTCATTTTTTTCAATGCTAATTTTATAGAATTCTCAATTAAATTTCTATTTGTTTTATTCGGTAAGTCAGATTGCCATGAAAAGAATATTGTAGTCATAAAAAGCTCCGATAGTTAATCAGTAGAATATTATTTATGAATGAATTTGGTTAGCAATAACTACGATGTTTGAGTTCCTCATTTATTTTGATAATATAGAAAATTAATATGAGCAGAATGAGATGATAGTCATACTCATATTGCTGAATAGAATCATAAATAGGTACTCCATGCAAATACTTATTTCTGATTCCCCAGCTATTGTCATATGATTTGTTATTTAGGACAAAATTCAAATAATTAATTTCTTGAATTGAAAATAAGGTATCCGAAAATATTAACCATCCATTATCAAGCATCCTATCAGCACTGAGTTTTTCAGATTCAGATAAAGATATACTATTAACAGAGCCATATAAGAACATTTTTTCTAAAAGACTTATTTGGGACATATCTTTAAAAGATATAACACCTGTATCATTTTGGCAAATTCCAGCATCTATTAGTAGTTTTATGTAATCTATTTGATATTCATGAAAATTTGCATAACTCAAGCATTGTTGTGAAATTAATTCCTTAAAGTTGCTTCCTTTGTATTCCTCATTAATAAAATGAATAGGACTTTGGTCAGAGAATAATAAATTAACAATCTGTTGAATATTATTATCTGAATTATTCATTGAGAAGTATTTTCTTTTAGTAAAACTCTGCAAAGATTCAATTGAAGGAGTAGAAGTAATATTATATAAATTTACATCAATAAGCCCTTCTTCACTCAATAATTTGTATTGTTTTCTTAATGATTCTTCGATTCTAAAAAGTGTTGCTGTTTTATTTCCCGTTGTTTCTGAAATTGAAGGCACATCAAAATGTATCCAATCAATACCGTACTGATTAGTCAGGAAAATATCGAAAAACCAAGTAATGAAATCTTCAATTCTTAGACTGAATTTCTGTAGTATTTTTGATAAAGCAATCAGTTTCATCACGTATAGTTGATGCTTGACTGAGAAGTAAAAACCAAATTTATAGTGATTTCTAGTCGAAATGCCTAACGTTCTTTCAAGTACCCCCATCTCTAGTTGAGGAAAGCTTGCTAATGCAAAAGTACCAACACTTGTGCTCAGTTCAAAGTCTTTACAAAAATAGTCTAATATATTTTGAAAATTATGTTTTTCAAAAAGTTTAGCACTATCTATAAAAGTTGATATTGTATATTCATATTGTTTTGGCCTAGATCCACCTGTTGCGACTGCAATAGGATTATACAAACCTTTTTCAATTCCCTCAATATGAAGTTCCCTACTCTTTTTAATTGCGTAATAGTACGCTTCCTTCTTTGTATATACTCTAATATCAACTTGAATTCCAAAATCCTTATCATTAAAACTAGAATTAAATTCTTGAATTTTTTTGTCAATCAACAGTTTTTGTTTATCTGTAAGTTGAAAGTATCTATTCTTATCGAAACCTTTTATAGGGTTTCTTAAAATTTTTAAATAATTTATATTCACATCGGGGTCACAAATATATTTTTCAATTAAATCATTCCACTCTAAATTTGTGATATTACTTGGGATAACATTTTTACATGAATTTGAATCTACAAAATTATCGAGTAATATTTCAAGATGAGAGGGTGAACTCAGAAAAAATTGCTTAATGAAAGTAGGATACTTTTTTAGAAAATAGGTATTTTTTAAGAGATGACATAAATGTAGATTGGATTCTATAAAATATTGCACAAACTCTACTTCACTAATTTTTTGACCATAGTTAAATAATGTAAATATCTCAAAAAAGTCTTCACGATAGTTATATTCGCTTTGTAGAAGTTTTATGTTATTTAAAATCTCATCTTTCGGAGCAGAACCAAAATAATTATTTTGTAGTTGAATCATCGAAGGAAGAGATTTCTTTATTTTTTCAATATAGCTTAGCGACCAGTCAATTGAAAAAACCTCATTTTCTATGAATTTGATAATATTATAAAATTCAAGGGCTTCCAAAAAAGAATTTAGACTATAAGAATTCGATAAATAAGCATCTAAAATTTCTTGAATTCTTGGAAAATAGAAACCGATAGATAAGTCATTTACATCATAAAATTTTACTCTAGAAATCATATATATTTTTTACATTTGAAAAATAAAATTACGTGCTATAAAAATACTTTGTACTTTTTATTATAAAAATCCCTCCAAAAATGTTGGTCAAAAAAATTTTTAACTAACTTTTCGAGGGGATTTAGGGGGGAATCAAATGAAGATACACCCTTTTTAGACTATTTTGTTCCTGCTAAACTGCTGTAGAATCGCTATTTTGAAGGTAAATCAAGCCTCTCCATTACTCCCACTCAACGGTTGCAGGTGGTTTACTTGTAATATCATAGACGATACGGTTAACATGATCCACTTCGTTTACGATACGTACTGAGATTTTTTGAAGGACATCCCATGGAATTTTGGCAAAGTCAGCAGTCATACCATCGATAGAAGTGATCGCACGGATTGCAATCGTGTAGTCATAAGTACGACCGTCACCCATAACGCCGACTGAACGAACGCCTGTGTTAACTGTGAAGTATTGCCAGATATCGCGATCAAGACCAGCTTTAGCAATTTCCTCACGAAGAATAGCGTCTGACTCACGAACGGTTTCAAGTTTTTCTTCAGTAATTTCTCCCATGACACGGATAGCAAGGCCTGGTCCTGGGAATGGTTGGCGCCATACGATATGGTCTGGCATACCAAGCTCTGTACCAAGGGCACGAACTTCGTCTTTATAAAGAGTGTTGAGTGGTTCAATCAATTCAAACTGCATGTCTTCTGGAAGACCACCCACGTTGTGGTGTGACTTGATAGTTTGAGCTGTATCTGTACCAGACTCGATAACGTCTGTATATAAGGTACCTTGAGCAAGGAATTTCACATCTTTGAGCTTGCTTGCTTCGTCATCGAATACATAGACAAATTCATTACCGATGATTTTACGTTTTTGCTCAGGGTCAGAAACACCAGCAAGTTTGTCGAGGAAACGTTTTGCAGCATCTGCTTTAACGATATTTAAACCAAACTTACCACCAAGCATGTCCATAACTTGGTCAGCTTCTCCTTTACGAAGAAGACCGTGGTCTACAAAGATACAGATCAATTGATCGCCAATTGCTTTCTGAAGAAGAACCCCAACAACTGAAGAGTCAACCCCACCTGAAAGGCCAAGAAGGACACGTTTATCTCCAACTGTTTCACGGATTTTTTTGATCTGCATATCAATAAAGTTATCCATTGACCAATCGCCTTTAGCTTTACAGATGTTAAGGGCAAAGTTACGAAGGATATCATTTCCGTATACAGAATGACGAACTTCTGGGTGGAATTGGATACCGTAAATGTGTTTATCTGGATTTTCAATGGCTGCGTAAGGGCAATCAGCTGAAGTCCCTGTACGAACAAAGTCAGCAGGAATCTCAGTAACTGCATCACCATGGCTCATCAAAACAGTCTGTTCATCAGGTGTTGATTCAAAAAGAGCTGATGGTGTGTGAGTTAGGGTTGATTGACCATATTCACGATTTCCAGCATCACCTGCGGGAACAACTTTTCCTCCAAGTTTATGGGTCAACAACTGCATACCATAACAGATTCCCAAAATAGGAATTCCAAGTTCGAAAATTTCTGGGTCAATATCGAATGAACCATCTTCGTATACAGAGTTTGGACCACCTGAAAGAATGATTCCTACCGGATTGATTTCACGAACTTCAGCAGCTGAAATTTTATGGCTCTTTAATTCTGAAAAAACACCAATCTCACGGATACGGCGTGAAATCAGCTGGTTGTATTGGCTACCATAGTCCAAAACGATGATTTTTTCTACATCTTGCAAATCAGTTGAAATGTTGCTCATCTTTTTCCTTTCTCAAAAGAAATATCTTTTTCCAATATTCTATCACAAATAAGGGCGAATTACCAACTAAACAAGGCAAAGTTTGACTTTTTCTAGTTTATTGGGGTACAATAGAGAAAAGATAGAAATGAAGTGAAAAATATGTTACCCGCTTATATGAAAATCCATGATCAGATTAAAAAGGATATTGACGAACATCGTTGGGCCATTGGTGAGAGACTTCCCAGTGAACGAGATTTAGCAGAGCAGTTTGCGGTTAGTCGCATGACTCTCCGCCAAGCTGTATCTCTGTTAGTCGAAGAAGGCGTCTTAGAGCGCCGCGTAGGAAGTGGCACCTTTGTTTCTAGTACTCGAGTACAAGAAAAGATGCGAGGGACAACCAGTTTTACTGAAATTGTTAAGTCCCAAGGTAAAGTACCCTCTAGCCAGCTCATTTCCTACAGAAAAACAATTCCCAATGAGCAGGAAGTTGCCAAGCTAAGAATTTCTCCTACCGAAAATATTATCCGAATGGAACGGGTCCGCTATGCCGACCAAGTTCCTCTAGTTTATGAAGTTGCTTCTATTCCTGAAAAATTCATTAAGGACTTTAAAAAAGAAGAAATCACCAGTCATTTCTTCCAAACCCTGCAAAAACACGGCTACCGTATCGGTAAATCACAGCAGACTATTTACGCTCGTCTAGCTAAAGAAAAGATTGCTCACTATTTGGAAGTTGAAAGAGGACATGCTATTCTTGGATTAACCCAGGTTTCCTATCTAGAAGATGGGACAGCTTTTGAATACGTGAAAAGTCAGTATGTTGGCGAACGTTTTGAATTTTATCTTGAAAATAACTAGTCTAGAAAGGCTAGTTTTTTGATTTCCTAAAAGATTAGAATTGTCAAAACAATCTGTCTAGGCTTGATTTTATGGCTTATTTACTATAAAATGAGAAGGAAAAACGTCAAACTTTTATATTGCAAATAGGAGAAAACATGACAAAAACATTAAAACGTCCTGAGGTTTTATCACCTGCAGGAACTTTAGAGAAGCTAAAAGTAGCTGTTCAGTATGGGGCAGATGCTGTCTTTATCGGTGGTCAGGCCTATGGTCTTCGTAGTCGTGCAGGTAACTTTACTTTCGAACAGATGGAAGAAGGCGTGCAGTTTGCTGCCAAGTATGGGGCTAAGGTCTATGTGGCTGCCAACATGGTTATGCACGAAGGAAATGAAGCTGGTGCTGGTGAGTGGTTCCGTAAACTGCGTGATATCGGGATTGCTGCAGTTATCGTATCTGACCCAGCCTTGATTATGATTGCAGCGACTGAAGCACCGGGGCTTGAAATTCACCTCTCTACTCAAGCCAGCGCCACTAACTATGAAACTCTTGAGTTCTGGAAAGAACTTGGCTTGACGCGTGTCGTTTTGGCGCGTGAGGTTTCAATGGAAGAATTGGCAGAAATTCGCAAACGCACAGACGTTGAGATTGAAGCTTTTGTCCATGGAGCTATGTGTATTTCTTACTCAGGTCGTTGTACTCTTTCAAACCACATGAGTATGCGTGATGCCAACCGTGGAGGGTGTTCTCAGTCTTGCCGTTGGAAATATGATCTCTACGATATGCCATTTGGGAAAGAACGTAAGAGCTTGAAAGGTGAGATTCCTGAAGAATTTTCAATGTCAGCCGTTGATATGTCTATGATTGACCATATTCCAGATATGATTGAAAATGGAGTAGACAGTCTCAAAATCGAAGGACGTATGAAGTCTATTCACTACGTATCCACAGTAACAAACTGCTACAAGGCTGCTGTTGATGCTTATCTAGAAAGTCCTGAAAAGTTTGAAGCGATCAAACAAGACTTGATTGATGAGATGTGGAAGGTCGCCCAACGTGAATTGGCAACAGGTTTCTACTACGGTACACCATCTGAAAATGAGCAGTTGTTTGGTGCTCGTCGTAAAATTCCTGAGTACAAGTTTGTCGCTGAAGTGGTTTCTTATGATGAAGCGACACAAACAGCGACCATTCGTCAACGGAATGTCATTAACGAAGGCGACCAAGTTGAGTTTTATGGCCCAGGTTTCCGTCATTTTGAAACGTATATCGAAGATTTACATGATGCCAAAGGCAATAAAATCGACCGCGCTCCAAATCCGATGGAACTATTGACTATTAAGGTGCCTCAACCTGTTCAAGCAGGAGACATGGTTCGAGCTCTCAAAGAAGGACTCATCAATCTTTATAAGGAAGATGGAACCAGCGTCACAGTGCGTGCTTAATAAACATGTAGGGGACGAAAGTTTTCTAGTTGCTTTCCCTTTAATTCTTCTTACTAAAAGAGCATTAGGTTAAAGAAAATATATTAATTTCCATCCGAGATTTCATCTCGGATTTTTTCATTATTTTTCAGAAAGACCTAGATAATGGACGGATTTATTACAAGTTTTTTCCAAAGTTTTCTATATAATAAGCTAAAAAATAGTAAAATTGTAAATAATTTTCATTAAACGCTTTCAATGTTAGTAAAAAGTTGACAAATCCAATTTTTAGGACTAAACTAAGTAAGTAAATTTTAATTAAAAGGAGAATTCGTCATGAATTTAACATTTTTCGGTCTATGTCTTGCCTGTATGGGTGTATCTCTTGGTGAAGGTATGTTGATGAACGGTTTGTTGAAATCAGTTGCTCGCCAACCAGATATCATCTCAGAACTACGTAGTTTGATGATCCTAGGGGTTGCCTTTATTGAAGGTACTTTCTTTGTTACTCTTGTCTTTTCATTTATCATCAAATAAAAGAAGTATAAATTGAAAAAGGGAGGATTTTAGATGGAAGAAAGTATTAATCCAACCATCAATATTGGTCCTGTTACCTTTAATTTAACCATAGTAGTTTTGACTTTGTTGACTGTAGCACTTATTTTTGGCTTTATTTATTGGGCAACTCGAAATATGACTTTGAGACCCACAGGAAAACAAAATGTATTAGAGTATTTATTTGATTTTGTTGTTGGATTTACAAAATCAAACCTTGGTCCAATGATAAAGGATTATTCTCTCTTTTATTTCTGTTTATTCCTATTTATGGCCATTGCAAATAATATTGGCTTAATGGCTAGAATTCAGACTACAGATGGTGTAAATCTTTGGACCTCACCAACAGCAAATTTGTCATTTGACTTGGTCTTGTCTTTTACAATTATCTTGATGACCCACGTAGAAGGAATTCGTCGTCGTGGAATCAAAAAGTATTTAAAAGCATTTGTAACACCAGGTTTTATGACACCAATGAATCTCTTAGAAGAAGTTACCAATCTCCTTTCACTTGCATTGCGGGTCTTTGGTAATATCTTTGCAGGGGAAGTGATGGCAAGTATGTTAGTCCTACTTTCTCATCAGGCCTTCTATTGGTATCCTATTGCTTTTGGAACAAATCTAATCTGGACTGCATTTTCTGTTTTTATTTCTTGTGTACAAGCATATGTATTTACATTGTTATCTTCAATGTACCTAGGAAATAAAATTAATGATGAAGAATAGAAAGGAGTAGTTTATGAATGTAACAGTAGGTGAATTACTTGGTGATTTTATACTAATCGCTGGTTCCTTTATTCTCTTGCTAGTCTTGGTTAAGAAATACGCTTGGTCAAATTTGACTAGCATTTTCGAACAAAGAGCAGAAAAAATTGCAGCAGATATTGACGGAGCTGAACAAGCACGTCAAAAAGCAGAAGTATTGGCTCAGAAACGCGAAGATGAATTGGCTGGTAGCCGTAAAGAAGCTAAGACAATCATTGAGAATGCGAAAGAAACAGCTGAGAAAAGCAAAGCTAGTATTTTAGCAGATGCTAAGCTAGAAGCAGGACGCTTGAAAGAAAAAGCGAACCAAGAAATTGCTCAAAATAAAGCTGAAGCTTTACAAAGCGTTAAGGGTGAGGTAGCAGATTTGACAATCAGCTTGGCTGGTAAAATCATCTCACAAAACCTTGACGGTCATGCCCATAAAGAACTCATTGATCAGTATATCGATCAGTTAGGAGAAGCTTAATGGACAAGAAAACAGTAAAGGTAATTGAAAAATACAGCATGCCTTTTGTCCAATTGGTTTTAGAAAAAGGAGAAGAAGACCGTATCTTTTCAGACTTAGCTCAAATCAAGCAAGTTGCTGAAGAAACAGGCTTACCTTCTTTTTTAAAAAAAGTGGCAGTAGACGAGTCTGACAAGGAAAAAACGATTGCGTTCTTCCAAGATTCAGTATCATCTTTATTGCAAAACTTTATTCAGGTTCTTATCTACAATCACAGAGCAAATCTTTTTTATGATATTCTTGTAGATTGCTTGAACCGACTTGAAAAAGAAACAAATCGATTTGAAGTGACGATTACGTCAGCTCATCCTTTAACTGATGAACAGAAGAGTCGCTTGCTCCCTTTGATTGAGAAAAAAATGTCTCTTAAAGTAAGGAGTGTAAAAGAACAAATCGATGAAAGTCTTATTGGTGGTTTTGTCATTTTTGCCAATCACAAGACAATTGATGTGAGTATTAAACAACAACTTAAAGTTGTTAAAGAAAATTTGAAATAGAAAGTGGTGTTCTTTTGGCAATTAACGCACAAGAAATCAGCGCTTTAATTAAGCAACAAATTGAAAATTTCAAACCCAATTTTGATGTGACTGAAACAGGTGTTGTAACCTATATCGGGGACGGTATCGCGCGTGCTCACGGCCTTGAAAATGCCATGAGTGGAGAGTTGTTGATTTTTGAAAACGGCTCTTATGGGATGGCTCAAAACTTGGAGTCAACAGACGTTGGTATTATCATCCTAGGTGACTTTACAGATATCCGTGAAGGCGATACAATCCGCCGTACAGGTAAAATCATGGAAGTCCCAGTAGGTGAAAGTCTGATTGGTCGTGTTGTGGACCCACTTGGTCGTCCAGTTGACGGTCTTGGAGAAATCCACACTGATAAAACTCGTCCAGTAGAAGCGCCAGCTCCTGGTGTTATGCAACGTAAGTCTGTATCAGAACCATTGCAAACTGGTTTGAAAGCTATCGACGCCCTTGTACCGATTGGTCGTGGTCAACGTGAGTTGATTATCGGTGACCGTCAGACAGGGAAAACAACAATTGCGATTGATACAATCTTGAACCAAAAGGGTCAAGATATGATCTGTATCTACGTAGCGATTGGACAAAAAGAATCAACAGTTCGTACACAAGTAGAAACACTACGTCAGTACGGTGCCTTGGACTACACAATCGTTGTGACAGCTTCTGCTTCACAACCATCTCCATTGCTCTTCCTAGCTCCTTATGCTGGGGTTGCCATGGCGGAAGAATTTATGTACCAAGGTAAGCATGTTTTGATTGTTTATGATGATTTATCAAAACAAGCGGTAGCTTATCGTGAACTATCACTCTTGCTTCGTCGTCCTCCAGGTCGTGAAGCCTTCCCAGGGGATGTTTTCTATCTTCACAGCCGTTTGCTTGAGCGCTCAGCTAAAGTTTCTGATGAACTTGGTGGTGGATCTATTACAGCCCTACCGTTTATCGAGACACAAGCAGGAGATATCTCTGCCTATATCGCAACCAACGTGATTTCAATCACTGATGGACAAATCTTCCTTGGTGATGGTCTCTTCAATGCAGGTATTCGTCCAGCCATCGATGCGGGTTCTTCTGTATCGCGTGTAGGTGGTTCTGCACAAATCAAAGCCATGAAAAAGGTTGCTGGTACACTTCGTATCGACCTTGCTTCATACCGTGAGTTGGAAGCTTTCACTAAGTTTGGTTCTGACTTGGATGCAGCAACGCAGGCTAAGTTGAATCGTGGTCGTCGTACAGTTGAAGTTTTGAAACAACCTGTTCACAAACCATTACCTGTTGAGAAACAAGTAACCATTCTCTATGCTTTGACACATGGTTTCTTGGATACTGTTCCAGTAGATGAAATTGTTCGTTTTGAGGAAGAGTTCCATGCCTTCTTTGATGCTCAACATCCAGAGATTTTGGAAACCATTCGTGATACAAAAGACTTGCCAGAAGAAGCAGTCTTGGATGCTGCGATTACAGAGTTTCTCAATCAAACCAGCTTCCAGTAAGAATAGAGGTGTCAGATGGCAGTATCTCTAAATGATATTAAAACAAAAATCGCCTCAACAAAAAATACGAGTCAAATCACTAATGCCATGCAGATGGTATCAGCTGCTAAGCTAGGTCGTTCTGAAGAAGCTGCTCGCAACTTCCAAGTTTATGCTCAAAAAGTTCGTAAACTTTTGACGGATATTCTTCATGGTAATGGAGCTGGTAGTTCAACTAATCCGATGTTGATTAGTCGTCCAGTTAAGAAGACAGGCTATATCGTCATTACTTCAGACCGCGGTTTGGTTGGAGGTTATAATTCTTCTATTCTGAAAGCCGTTATGGAGCTGAAAGAAGAATACCATCCAGACGGTAAAGGTTTTGAAATGATTTGTATTGGTGGAATGGGAGCTGATTTCTTTAAGGCTCGTGGTATTCAACCACTTTATGAATTACGTGGCTTGGCAGACCAACCTAGCTTTGATGAAGTTCGTAAGATTATTTCAAAAACTGTTGAAATGTACCAAAATGAACTTTTTGATGAACTCTATGTCTGCTACAACCACCATGTCAATACGCTAACTAGTCAAATGCGTGTGGAGCAAATGCTTCCAATTGTTGACTTGGATCCAAATGAAGCAGATGACAGTTACAGCTTGACCTTTGAATTGGAAACTAGCCGAGAAGAAATTTTGGAGCAGTTGTTGCCTCAGTTTGCAGAAAGTATGATTTACGGGGCTATTATCGATGCTAAGACAGCTGAAAATGCTGCGGGTATGACCGCCATGCAAACAGCGACAGATAATGCTAAGAAAGTCATTAATGATTTGACAATTCAGTATAACCGTGCCAGACAGGCGGCGATTACACAAGAAATTACAGAAATCGTAGCAGGAGCTAGTGCCTTAGAATAGGCACTAGTCCAGCTCGTATGAAAATGAACTTAGGACCTAGTTAAGCTAGGGACCGACAGTATCTTATATAGAATAGGAGAAGGAGATGAGTTCAGGTAAAATTGCTCAGGTTATCGGTCCCGTTGTAGACGTCTTGTTTGCAGCAGGGGAAAAACTTCCTGAGATTAACAATGCACTTGTCGTCTACAAAAATGACGAAAGAAAAACAAAAATCGTCCTTGAAGTAGCCTTGGAGTTGGGAGATGGTATGGTTCGTACTATCGCCATGGAATCAACAGATGGTTTGACTCGTGGAATGGAAGTATTGGACACAGGTCGTCCAATCTCTGTACCAGTAGGTAAAGAAACTTTGGGACGTGTCTTCAACGTTTTGGGAGATACCATTGACTTGGAAGCTCCTTTTACAGAAGATGCAGAGCGTCAGCCAATTCATAAAAAAGCTCCAACTTTTGATGAGTTGTCTACCTCTTCTGAAATCCTTGAAACAGGGATTAAGGTTATCGACCTTCTTGCCCCTTACCTTAAAGGTGGTAAAGTTGGACTTTTCGGTGGTGCCGGAGTTGGTAAAACTGTCTTGATTCAAGAATTGATTCACAACATTGCCCAAGAACACGGTGGTATTTCAGTATTTACTGGTGTTGGGGAACGTACTCGTGAGGGGAATGACCTTTACTGGGAAATGAAAGAATCAGGTGTTATCGAGAAAACAGCCATGGTATTTGGTCAGATGAATGAGCCACCAGGAGCACGTATGCGTGTTGCCCTTACTGGTTTGACAATCGCTGAATACTTCCGTGATGTAGAAGGACAAGACGTGCTTCTCTTTATCGATAATATCTTCCGTTTCACTCAGGCTGGTTCAGAAGTATCTGCCCTTTTGGGTCGTATGCCATCAGCCGTTGGTTACCAACCAACACTTGCTACGGAAATGGGTCAATTGCAAGAGCGTATCACATCAACTAAGAAGGGTTCTGTAACCTCTATCCAGGCTATCTATGTGCCAGCGGATGACTATACTGACCCAGCGCCAGCAACAGCCTTCGCTCACTTGGACTCAACAACTAACTTGGAACGTAAGTTGGTACAATTGGGTATCTACCCAGCCGTTGACCCACTTGCTTCAAGCTCACGTGCCTTGGCACCTGAAATTGTTGGAGAAGAGCACTATGCAGTTGCTGCTGAAGTAAAACGCGTTCTTCAACGTTACCATGAATTGCAAGATATCATTGCTATCCTTGGTATGGATGAGCTTTCTGATGAAGAAAAGACCTTGGTTGCTCGTGCCCGTCGTATCCAGTTCTTCTTGTCACAAAACTTCAACGTTGCGGAACAATTTACTGGTCAGCCAGGTTCTTATGTTCCAGTTGCTGAAACTGTTCGTGGCTTTAAGGAAATACTTGATGGTAAACACGACCACTTGCCAGAAGATGCCTTCCGTGGTGTAGGTTCTATCGAAGATGTGATTGCAAAAGCTGAAAAAATGGGATTTTAAGAGGTGATCTATGGCTCAGTTAACTGTCCAGATCGTGACACCAGATGGTCTCGTCTATGATCACCATGCCAGCTTTGTATCAGTTCGAACTCTGGATGGTGAGATGGGAATCTTGCCACGACATGAAAATATGATTGCAGTTTTAGCAGTTGATGAGGTTAAGGTTAAACGTGTAGATGATGAAAATCACGTGAACTGGATTGCAGTAAACGGAGGCGTTATCGAAGTTGCCAATGGCGTTGTCACAATTGTTGCTGACTCTGCAGAACGTGCTCGTGATATCGACGTTAGTCGTGCAGAACGTGCCAAACTTCGAGCAGAGCGTGAAATTGAAGAAGCACACGACAAACACTTGATTGACCAAGAACGTCGTGCGAAGATTGCACTGCAACGTGCCATTAACCGTATTAATGTCGGAAATAGACTATAAGAAAAAAATGAACTTGAGTTACCAAGTTCATTTTTTATGTTTTCTTAGGGAGCAAAACTGATGCAAAATTAGAATTGTCTAGAGATATAAAAGATAATTAAAAGATTGCATAGTTCAATTTGCGTAGCAGAAATCATACAAATGAAATTGATTATAGTAAAATAGAATTAGAATTATTAAGAAAGTTGGTTTTTTATTGGAAACGATAGTATTTTCAATCTCCGTTTTTTTAGCAGGAATTTTGTCCTTCTTTTCACCTTGTATTTTCCCTCTGTTACCTGTTTATACTGGAATTTTATTGGATGATCAAGAAAGCGCAAAAAGTTTTTCTTTGTTTGGGAGAAAGGTTGCCTGGTCAGGTCTGATTCGAACTCTTTGCTTTATCGCAGGCATTTCACTCATTTTCTTTATTCTAGGATTCGGTGCTGGTTACTTTGGTAACATTCTCTATGCCAATTGGTTTCGCTATACCATGGGAACAATTATTATCATTTTAGGCCTTCACCAGATGGAAATTTTTCATTTTAAGAAATTAGAGGTTCAAAAAAGCTTTACTTTTAAGAAATCAGAAGCCAATCGTTATTGGTCGGCCTTTTTACTCGGTATTACCTTTAGCTTTGGTTGGACGCCTTGTATTGGTCCTGTTTTGAGTTCTGTTTTAGCGCTTGCGGCTTCTGGAGGAAATGGCGCTTGGCAAGGTGCAATCTATACTCTTATTTACACTCTGGGTATGGCCATTCCTTTCTTGGTCTTGGCTCTAGCTTCAGGCGTAGTGATGCCTTATTTTAGTAAAATCAAGCGTCATATGATGCTACTGAAGAAAATTGGTGGTTTCCTCATTATTTTAATGGGAATTTTGTTACTATTAGGACAAGTAAATGTTCTAGCTGGTATTTTTGAATAAAGGAGAAAAAGATGAAAAAAGTAATGTTTGCTGGCTTAAGCCTCTTGTCACTAGTTGTATTGATGGCCTGTGGCGAGGAAGAGACTAAAAAGACTCAAGCACCAGAACAATCCCCAAAACAACAGCAACAAACGCCTGTACAACAAATTGCTGTTGGAAAAGATGCTCCAGACTTCACCTTGCAATCTATGGATGGTAAAGAAGTTAAGTTATCTGATTATAAGGGGAAAAAAGTCTACTTGAAGTTTTGGGCTTCATGGTGTGGTCCATGTAAGAAAAGTATGCCTGAGTTGATGGAATTAGCAGCGAAACCAGATCGTGATTTTGAAATTCTTAGTGTCATTGCACCAGGAATTCAAGGTGAAAAAACTGTCGAGCAATTTCCACAATGGTTCCAAGATCAAGGATATAAAGATATCCCAGTACTTTATGACACAAAAGGAACCACCTTCCAAGCTTATCAAATTCGAAGCATTCCTACAGAATACCTGATTGATAGTCAAGGAAAGATTGGAAAGATTCAATTTGGTGTCATCAGCAACGAGGATGCAGAAGCAGCCTTTAAAGAAATGAACTAGAATCAAGATTTTAAAATAGTATTTATACAATCAATCCCCTAGATTTTAGATAGTATTAATCTAAGATTTAGGGGATTTTTGCTATCAATAAATTAAGTTTAAAAAAGAAGGGAGTTCTGTATTATACAGATTCCCCTTCTTTTTCTTTAAACATAATATTTATTTTTTAGCTTTAAGAAGTTTATTATATCATAGCTTCTCGTTGATAAAGCGGATAAACTGATTCCACCAAACTTTTAAGAAGAAGGCTTTTTCTACTTTCTTTTCTGCTACCATTTCAAAACTAGGACGTTCTGTGGTGATGTAACCTTGACCAATCAAGTCTGAGTCTTCATAAGTCAAATGTCCAACCACTGTTCCGGCTTCAAGTGGTGCTGGAATTGCCTTAGAATCAGGTGTGAATTGAACAGATTGAGAAGATTGATTCCCAATACGTTCAATTAGAGAAATATCATCTTTAGCAACAGCAGTGACTGTATCTTCTTTTCCGTCTTGTACAGGGACTTTGCTATCTTGATAGGCATCACCTTTCTGAACGATTTTGCGAAGTGTGAATGTAGAAGAGATATAATCCATTAGTGAAGATGTAGCTGTGAAGCGAGCGTAAGGATTATTGTCTTGATGATCCGCATTCAAAACAACTGTGATAACCCTCATGTCTTTTTCGACAGTAGTACCAACAAAAGACTCTCCAGCCTTATCTGTGGTCCCTGTTTTTAATCCATCAAAACCACCGCGATAAGCAGGCATACCCTCTAACATGTAATTGGTAGAAGTGATTGTCATTCCAGCAAAAGTAGAAGAAGGTTTTTTCGTGATTTCTAAGACTTGTGGGTATTTTTTGATGAGGTTGCGAGCAACGATAGCGACATCATAAGCACTGAGCTTATTTTCCTCATCTTTTTTAGAGCCTGGGTAAATGTTATCACCTAGACTCTCATTGTTAAGCCCCGTCGTATTGACAACAGTTGCATCCGAAATTCCCCATTCCAAGAGTTTTGCCCTCATCATATCGACGAAATCTTTTTCTGAGCCTGCAATTTTCTCAGCTAGCGCAATAGCCGCACTGTTGGCGCTAGATACCAGGGTTGCCTCAAGTAGTTGTTCGACGGTATAATTACGAGCTTCCATAGGAACGTTACTCGCTTCAGAATTTGTCGTTAATTTGTAAGGATAATCAGAAATATCTACCGGAGTTGATAGTGTAATACTGCCGTTTTCCAAGGCTTCATAGACAAGATAAACAGTAATTAACTTTGTGATTGAAGCAATTTCAACTGGCTGGGTTGCATCTTTCTCATAGAGAATTTTACCAGTATTTGCCTCAACAGCAATTGCATGTTTAGCAGCAATATTAAAATCTTGAGCAGCAACAGTAGATGCTGAGCCAATAATGGAAAGGCTTAAAAGAGTTAAAATTATTTTTTTCATAGTAAGTTTATTCTATCATAAAGAAAAAAATATTCCCAGTTTCATGATAGAAGAAAGAAGCTTTTTTGAAAGTGTGGTAAAATAGATGAATGGAGGTACTTCATGTTTCGTAAGAATAAATTATTTTTTTGGACCAGTGAGATTTTACTATTAACCATCATCTTCTATTTATGGAGACAGATGGGAGCGATTATTACACCTTTTGTAAGCGTTGCAAACACTATAATGATTCCCTTTCTTTTAGGTGGTTTTTTATATTATTTGACCAATCCTATTGTAAATTTTTTACAAAAGTATTTCAAAATTAACCGTATCATTGGTATTTTACTAACCTTGTGTACCTTGGTCTGGGGGCTAGTTATTGGGGTAGTTTATCTTTTACCGATTTTGATTAATCAGTTGACCAGTTTGATAGCAACAAGTCAGACAATTTATAGTCGTTTGCAAGATTTGATTGTGGATTTATCTACTTATCCAGCCTTTCAAAATATAGATATTCAAGCGACAATTCAACAATTAAATCTATCCTATGTAGATATTCTACAAAATATCTTAAATAGTGTGACGAATAGTGTTGGAAGTGTCTTATCTGCGCTCTTTAGTACCGTTTTGATTATTATCATGACCCCTGTGTTCTTAATTTATTTTTTGTTAGACGGTAACAAGTTCTTGCCGATGCTTGAACGTACTGTTTTAAAGAGAGATAAGCTACATATTGCAGGCCTATTAAAGAATTTGAATGCGACAATTGCTCGCTATATTAGTGGAGTTGCAATTGATGCGATTATTATTGGGTGTTTGGCCTTTATTGGATATAGTATTATTGGTTTAAAATATGCTTTGGTCTTCGCCATCTTTTCAGGATTAGCCAATCTCATTCCTTATGTAGGACCAAGTATTGGCTTGATTCCAATGATTATCGCTAATGTCTTTACTGATCCTCATAGAATGCTGATTGCAGTTGTTTATATGCTAATTATTCAACAAGTGGATGGAAATATCCTCTACCCTCGAATCGTTGGTGGGGTAATGAAGGTTCATCCAATTACGATTTTAGTATTGCTTTTGTTATCAAGTAATATCTATGGTGTCATTGGCATGATTGTCGCAGTACCAACCTATTCTATCTTGAAAGAAATTTCTAAGTTTTTATCACGTTTGTATGAAAATCATAAAATAATGAAAGAACGAGAAAGAGAATTAGCTAAGTAAAAGTCAGGAAATTCCTGATTTTTCTTTTTGTTTAGCTAAGTGATAGGAGCAGAAGTGTCGTTTAGATTAGTAGATTAAGAATAATTCACAAAAACTTTGTAAAACACTTGCAATTTAGCTGAAATTTGATAAAATAGTAAGGAAAGTTAGACTGTATTGCCTACTGTCTATCTATAAAATATATTTTATTGGAGGCTTTTACTCAAATGGCAAAAGAAAAATACGATCGTAGTAAACCACACGTTAACATTGGTACTATCGGACACGTTGACCACGGTAAAACTACCCTAACTGCAGCTATCACAACTGTTTTGGCACGTCGCTTGCCTTCATCAGTTAACCAACCTAAAGACTATGCGTCTATCGATGCTGCTCCAGAAGAACGCGAACGCGGTATCACAATCAACACTGCGCACGTTGAGTACGAAACTGAAAAACGTCACTACGCTCACATCGACGCTCCAGGACACGCGGACTACGTTAAAAACATGATCACTGGTGCCGCTCAAATGGACGGAGCTATCCTTGTAGTAGCTTCAACTGACGGACCAATGCCACAAACTCGTGAGCACATCCTTCTTTCACGTCAGGTTGGTGTTAAACACCTTATCGTCTTCATGAACAAAGTTGACTTGGTTGACGACGAAGAATTGCTTGAATTGGTTGAAATGGAAATCCGTGACCTATTGTCAGAATACGACTTCCCAGGTGACGATCTTCCAGTTATCCAAGGTTCAGCTCTTAAAGCCCTTGAAGGTGACACTAAATACGAAGACATCGTTATGGAATTGATGAACACAGTTGATGAGTACATCCCAGAACCAGAACGTGACACTGAGAAACCATTGCTTCTTCCAGTCGAAGACGTATTCTCAATCACTGGACGTGGTACAGTTGCTTCAGGACGTATCGACCGTGGTATCGTTAAAGTCAACGACGAAATCGAAATCGTTGGTATCAAAGAAGAAACTCAAAAAGCAGTTGTTACTGGTGTTGAAATGTTCCGTAAACAACTTGACGAAGGTCTTGCCGGAGATAACGTAGGTGTCCTTCTTCGTGGTGTTCAACGTGACGAAATCGAACGTGGACAAGTTATCGCTAAACCAGGTTCAATCAACCCACACACTAAATTCAAAGGTGAAGTTTACATCCTTACTAAAGAAGAAGGTGGACGTCACACTCCATTCTTCAACAACTACCGTCCACAATTCTACTTCCGTACTACTGACGTTACAGGTTCAATTGAACTTCCAGCAGGTACTGAAATGGTAATGCCTGGTGATAACGTGACAATCGACGTTGAGTTGATCCACCCAATCGCCGTAGAACAAGGTACTACATTCTCTATCCGTGAGGGTGGACGTACTGTTGGTTCAGGTATGGTTACAGAAATCGAAGCTTAATTCGATTTAGTTCCCAGAAGAACAATTATTTAAGTCAGACACTAAAAGAATCTTGCTTTGCAAGGTTCTTTTTCATTATGTCACTATTAGTTCGTCTAGCTCCGTTAGGTGTGAGACAAATAAATGATGGCTGTGAAATATTTTTACTTTTCATGGAAAAATTGTTTTGAGAAAGGTTCCATCTTTTTTTGGGGGAGTAATTTGTTGATATAAAAAAGACAAACACTAAAATGATGTTTGTCTTTGGTGTGTAGCTCCGTTAGTTGGTCAGTTATAATTATGTTAATTAGCAAATCTGATGCAGACCGCTTCTGGGACATGGAAGTCATTAGAAAGTTCTGCAAGACGACCAGTTTCAGGATTGCGTTTAAAAACGCTTGCATTGTCAGAGTCTTGATGGATAGCAATGATAAATTCTTGATCCGGTGTCAAATCAAAATCACGTGGAGTCTGACCATGAGTCGGAACGATTTCTAACAACTCTAAACTACCGTCCGCAAGGATTGTATATACTGCGATAGAATCATGACCACGGTTAGAAGCGTAGAGGTATTTACCGTCTTTAGAGAGACGAATAGCAGCAGTACCATTAAAGCCTTCATAACCGTCTGGTAGAGTTGAAATGACTTGCATGCGTTCAAATTCGCCAACACCATCGTAGATTAGAACCTCGATAGTGCTATTAAGTTCACAAATGAGATAAGCAATTTTATAATGGTTATGGAAAATAATATGGCGTGAGCCTGCTCCTGGCTGGCTGTGATAGGTATAGAGTTTAGATAATTTTCCTTCTTGATCAAGATCATAAGTGATGACTTGGTCAGTTCCCAAGTCGCAAGTCACTAGATAGTGGTCAGGTGTTAAATCTGTATAGTGAACATGTGGAGAAGCTTGATTTTCATGTGGACCTTGGCCACTGTGTTGATCCACATCACTAAGTAGAAGACGACCATCTTCCTGACGTTTATAAACAAGGACCTGTCCCTTGTGGTAGTTTGCTGCGTACACCAAATCACGCTTTTCATCAACGGCAACATAACAGTGGGGAGCTCCTTCTTCCACGACATGATTTAATAAGGTTCCATCAGTTTGATAGGCTGCAATCCCCCCCTTATCGTCTTGACTACCAACAGTGTATAAATGTTGGTGTTGGTCAAAGGCAAGGTAGGTCGGACTTGGCTCAGCTGCAAAAAGTTCTAGATTTGAAAGCTGACCAGTTTCTGTATCGAAGTCTGCCTTGTAAATCCCTTGGGAAGTCCGACGTGTATAAGTTCCAAAATAAACAGTTTCTTTCATAACTTTACCTCTTTATAAAGATAAGTCTATTATATCACAAAATGAATTTATAATATGCTATGCGGTGCAATTCAATGGAATGTAAGCACTTTAAAAAAGAGTTATTTTGATTTAAAAATGGTATAATGAGAGAACAATAGAAAGGAAGTATTTATGGAGCAAAAAGAGAAACATTTTAGCCTATCTTGGTTTTTCAAGTGGTTTTTGGATAACAAGGCAATTACGGTATTTTTGGTAACCTTATTATTGGGACTGAATCTTTTTATTTTAAGTAAGATTAGTTTTCTATTTTCACCGGTTCTAGACTTTTTGGCAGTTGTTATGTTGCCAGTCATTCTATCTGGTTTGCTATATTATTTATTAAATCCTATCGTTGATTGGATGGAGAAGCATAAGATTAATCGTGTCATCGCAATCAGTATTGTCTTTGTCATCATCGCTCTCTTTATCATTTGGGGCTTGGCAGTCGCCATTCCAAATCTGCAACGTCAAGTTTTAAGTTTTGCAAGGAATGTTCCAGTCTACCTCGAAGATGCAGACAGAGTTGTTAATGATTTGGTCACCAAGCGTTTACCAGATGATTTCAGACCTCAATTAGAGCAAGTTTTAACAAACTTCTCTAGTCAGGCTACAGTTTGGGCAAGTAAGGTTTCATCTCAGGCTGTCAACTGGGTGAGTGCATTTATTAGCGGGGCATCTCAAGTGATTGTTGCCTTGATTATCGTTCCTTTCATGCTCTTTTACCTTTTGCGTGATGGGAAAGGCTTGCGTAACTATTTAACCCAATTCATGCCAACGAAATTGAAGGAACCTGTAGGACAGGTTTTGTCAGATGTGAATCAACAGTTGTCCAACTATGTTAGAGGACAAGTAACAGTGGCTATTATTGTAGCAGTAATGTTTATCATCTTCTTCAAAATCATTGGTCTACGCTATGCAGTTACGTTGGGGGTTACTGCTGGTATTTTAAATCTGGTTCCTTATTTGGGTAGCTTCTTAGCCATGCTTCCTGCCCTAGTATTGGGCTTGATTGCTGGGCCAGTCATGCTTTTAAAAGTAGTGATTGTCTTTATCGTAGAACAAACTATTGAAGGCCGTTTTGTCTCTCCATTGATTTTGGGAAGTCAATTAAACATCCATCCTATTAATGTTCTCTTTGTCTTGTTAACTTCGGGCTCTATGTTTGGTATCTGGGGAGTCTTGCTCGGTATTCCAGTTTATGCCTCTGCAAAGGTTGTTATTTCAGCGATTTTTGAATGGTATAAGGTAGTTAGTGGCCTATATGAACTAGAGGGAGAGGAAATCAAGAGTGAACAATAGTCAACAGATGTTACAGGCTTTGGAGGAGCAAGACTTAACCAAGGCTGAGCATTATTTCGCTAAAGCTTTAGAAAATGATCCAAGTGACCTTCTGTATGAGTTAGCTACTTATCTTGAAGGAATTGGTTTTTATCCTCAGGCCAAGGAAATTTACCTGAAAATCGTAGAGGACTTTCCAGAGGTTCATCTTAATCTAGCAGCTATTGCTAGCGAGGATGGTCAAATCGAGGAAGCCTTTGCCTATCTAGAGGAAATACAAGCTGACAGTGACTGGTATGTTTCGGCTTTGGCGCTTAAGGCAGACCTTTACCAGATGGAAGGTTTGACAGATGTGGCGCGTGAGAAATTACTAGAAGCCTTGAGCTATTCAGAGGATCCACTCTTGATATTGGGCTTGGCAGAGTTGGATAGTGAGTTGGAAAATTACCAAGAAGCTATTCAAGGCTATGCCCAGTTAGATAATCGTACTATTTATGAGCAAACAGGCATTTCTACCTATCAACGGATTGGCTTTGCCTATGCCCAGTTAGGGAAATTTGAAACAGCTACAGAGTTTTTAGAAAAAGCCCTGGAGTTAGAATACGATGACCTAACAGCTTTTGAGTTGGCCAGTCTTTACTTTGATAGAGAAGAATACCAAAAAGCTGTCCTCTACTTTAAGCAACTTGATACCATTTCACCTGATTTTGAAGGATATGAGTATGGTTACAGTCAGGCCTTACATAAGGAACATCAAGTTCAAGAAGCCCTGCGTATCACTAAGCAAGGCTTAGAGAAAAATCCCTTTGAAACTCGCCTCTTGCTGGCTGCTTCACAATTCTCTTATGAATTGCATGATGCCAGTGGTGCAGAAAACTACCTCCTTACTGCAAAAGAAGACGCTGAGGATACGGAAGAAATCTTACTCCGTCTAGCCACTATTTATCTAGAACAGGAACGTTATGAGGACATTCTAGACTTGCAAAATGATGAGCCAGAGAATCTTTTGACCAAGTGGATGATTGCTCGTTCCTATCAAGAAATGGACGATTTGGATACTGCCTACGAGCATTATCAAGGGTTGGCAGGAGATTTAAAGGACAATCCAGAGTTTCTGGAACACTATATCTATCTCTTGCGTGAATTGGGTTATTTTGAAGAAGCAAAAGTCAATGCGCAAGCTTACTTAAAACTGGTTCCAGATGATGTGCAAATGCAAGAATTGTATGAGAGATTGCAGGAATAAAATGTTTTAAATCTATATCTTATCATTTTTCATAGTATCATCTACAGGTTATTTTATCTATTGTATGGTGAGAGTATATTTGAGTTGTTGTGTTTGTATTCGAATTTACAATACAATACATAAGAAGTGAGATAAGTAATATTTTTAAAAGTACAATCTTAGATTTTATAACAATAAAAAGAAAAGTTCTCATTTTATAAGAAACTCAGACTGAAAACAAAGCCCTTAGATTAAAAGTTTCTAAGGGCATTTTTTCTAAAGTCGTATAATAGATGTCAGAAAAGTTGTGAGATGTTTCCTATGTTTCATAAAGAAAATCCAGACAATAACCGCAATCAGGTTGTCTTTTACACGCTAGATGAACTCGTTCCGCAAGAACATTTTCTTAGTCAGATTGGACAAGTTATTGATTTTCCTTCATCTATGACTGAATCGTATCCAATAACCACAAATATACTCACAAAGTGTTGATAATCAAGCTAAGTTTATAAGTGAGTAACTGGAAGTTAAGATTGACTTAGTTCGGAAAAAGCAAGGAAAACAGGGAGGGAAAGTTTTTTGTTTTGCATTGAAAAGTATTTTGTAGAGGTTTCAAATTTTTTAAGGATAGGAGATCTGGAGAAATAAAAAAGACAAACACTAGAATAATGTTTGTCTTCGGTATGGAGTTCTCATTTAATGAGAACCTAGTTACAATTAGTTTTTAGAAGCTTCTTGGAATTCTGGGTTTTTCCATGCTTCGTCAATGATAGCTTGTAATTCTTTAGCAGATGCTTGCATTTTTTGAGTTTCTGCGTCGTTCAATGGGATATTTACTGGACGAACAATACCATGTGCCCCAACAACAGCTGGTTGACCGATAAAGACGTTTTTAACTCCGTATTGACCTTCTTGGAATACTGAAAGTGGAAGTACTGCGTTTTCATCGTCAAGGATTGCTTTAGTAATACGAGCAAGAGCTACTGCGATACCGTAGTATGTTGCACCTTTTTTGTTGATGATTGTGTAAGCTGCGTCACGAACACCTTCGAACAATTCAATCAATTCAGCTTCTTGAACATTTTGAGTGTCTTTAAGGAATTCTTCAAGGTTTACACCAGCGATGTTAGCGTGTGACCAAACAGCGAACTCAGAGTCACCGTGTTCACCCATGATGTAGGCGTGCACTGAACGAGCATCAACATCCAATTTTTCAGCAAGTGCTTGACGGAAACGAGCTGAGTCAAGTGAAGTTCCTGAACCGATAACGCGTTCTTTAGGGAATCCAGAGAATTTCCAAGTTGAGTAAGTCAAGACGTCAACTGGGTTAGCAGCAACAAGGAAGATACCTTTGAAACCTGATTCAACAACTTGAGTTACGATTGATTTGTTGATAGCAAGGTTTTTACCTACAAGGTCAAGACGAGTTTCACCTGGTTTTTGAGGCGCACCTGCAGTAATCACAACAAGGTCAGCGTCTGCACAGTCAGAGTATTGAGCTGCATAGATTTTTTTAGGTGAAGTGAAAGCAAGGGCGTGACTAAGGTCAAGCGCGTCACCAACAGCTTTTTCATGCAATTGTGGAATTTCGATAATTCCAAGCTCTTGTGCAATTCCTTGGTTAACAAGTGCAAAAGCGTAAGAAGAACCTACAGCACCATCACCGACAAGGATAACTTTTTTGTGTTGTTTAGTTGAAGTCATTATTCTAAACATCTCCTTAATTTTATTCAGGGATTTCCCCAGTTATTTCAATTCTATCACTTTTAAAAAGCTTTGTCACGGATATGCTTTGCAGTTCTTGATGTAAACGTTTTAGTGGTTTTAGATACCTGAAATATGGCGGACATTATGGTATAATATATTTTATACTAATAGTGAAATGAGGCATTTATTAATGCAGGATAGAAATTTAGTGAATGTCAATCTGACAAAGGAGATGAAGACGAGCTTTATCGACTACGCCATGAGTGTTATCGTAGCGCGGGCCCTTCCTGATGTTCGAGATGGCTTGAAACCTGTTCACCGTCGGATTCTCTACGGAATGAATGAACTGGGTGTTACTCCAGACAAACCTCATAAAAAATCTGCTCGTATTACAGGGGATGTTATGGGTAAATATCACCCACACGGGGATTCCTCTATCTATGAAGCCATGGTCCGTATGGCTCAATGGTGGAGTTACCGTTACATGCTTGTAGATGGTCATGGGAACTTTGGTTCCATGGATGGTGATGGTGCTGCCGCCCAGCGTTATACTGAGGCACGTATGAGCAAGATTGCTCTGGAGATGCTTCGTGATATCAATAAAAATACGGTTGATTTCGTTGATAACTATGATGCCAATGAACGTGAACCTTTAGTCCTTCCAGCTCGTTTTCCAAATCTTTTAGTTAATGGAGCTACTGGTATCGCTGTCGGTATGGCGACCAATATTCCACCTCATAACTTGGGTGAAACTATTGATGCTGTGAAGTTGGTCATGGACAATCCTGAAGTGACCACTAAGGATTTGATGGAAGTCTTGCCTGGGCCAGATTTTCCAACTGGTGCCCTGGTTATGGGGAAATCAGGCATTCATAAGGCTTACGAAACTGGTAAAGGTTCTATTGTTCTTCGTTCTCGTACTGAAATTGAAGAAACTAAGACTGGCCGTGAGCGCATCGTTGTAACAGAATTTCCTTACATGGTCAATAAAACAAAGGTGCATGAGCATATTGTTCGTTTGGTTCAGGAAAAACGCATTGAGGGCATCACAGCAGTCCGTGATGAGTCAAACCGTGAAGGAGTTCGTTTCGTAATCGAGGTCAAACGAGATGCATCCGCAAATGTTATCCTCAATAACCTCTTCAAGATGACCCAGATGCAAACCAACTTTGGTTTCAATATGCTTGCTATCCAAAATGGGGTGCCGAAGATTTTGTCTCTTCGTCAGATTTTGGATGCTTATATCGAACACCAAAAAGAAGTGGTTGTTCGTCGTACTCGTTTTGATAAGGAAAAAGCAGAAGCGCGTGCTCATATTTTAGAAGGTCTCTTGATTGCGCTAGACCACATCGACGAAGTGATTCGTATCATCCGTGCTAGTGAAACGGATGCGGAAGCACAAGCTGAGTTGATGAGTAAATTCAAGTTATCTGAACGTCAAAGTCAAGCCATTCTTGATATGCGTCTTCGTCGTTTGACAGGTTTGGAACGTGATAAGATTCAGTCTGAGTATGATGATCTCTTGGCTCTGATTGCCGATTTAGCAGATATTCTTGCTAAGCCGGAACGTGTTTCACAGATCATCAAAGATGAATTAGACGAAGTTAAGCGTAAATTTGGTGACCAACGTCGTACTGAATTGATGGTTGGTGAGGTCTTGAGTCTTGAAGATGAGGATCTAATTGAAGAAGCTGATGTCTTAATTACACTGTCTAACAAGGGTTACATCAAACGTCTGGACCAAGGCGAATTTACTGCTCAAAAACGTGGGGGGCGCGGTGTTCAAGGTACAGGTGTTAAGGATGACGATTTTGTTCGTGAGTTAGTATCAACTAGCACGCATGATCATTTGCTCTTCTTTACAAATAAAGGACGTGTTTATCGTCTTAAAGGTTATGAAATTCCTGAATATGGCCGTACAGCCAAGGGATTGCCGATTGTCAATCTTTTAAAATTGGATGAAGGCGAAAGTATTCAGACTATTATCAATGTTGAGTCTGAACGCAGTGATGATGCTTATCTCTTCTTCACAACCCGTCATGGCATTGTGAAGAGAACCAGCGTCAAGGAATTTGCTAACATTCGTCAGAATGGACTCAAGGCTTTGAACCTCAAGGATGAAGATGAGTTGATTAATGTATTGTTGACGGAAGAAGACACGGATATTATCATTGGTACAAAGTTTGGTTATGCAGTTCGCTTTAATCAATCAGCTGTTCGTGGTATGAGTCGTATCGCTACGGGTGTGAAAGGTGTTAATCTCCGTGACGGAGACACAGTTGTTGGTGCTAGTGTGATTACAGACCAGGACGAAGTTCTTATCATCACTGAAAAAGGATATGGTAAGCGCACCGTTGCGACTGAATATCCAACAAAAGGTCGTGGTGGTAAAGGGATGCAAACTGCTAAAATTACTGAAAAGAATGGTTCCCTTGCTGGTCTTATGACAGTTAAAGGTGATGAAGATTTGATGATTATCACTGATACTGGTGTCATGATTCGAACTAACGTTGCCAATATTTCACAAACAGGTCGCTCAACTATGGGAGTTAAAGTGATGCGCCTGGACCAAGATGCTAAAATTGTAACCTTTACTACGGTTGCAGCGGCAGAAAAAGAAGAAGTTGGGACAGAAAACGAAACAGAAGGTGAAGCATAATGTCTCATAAAAAGAATAATAAGAAAATCAAACGAAAAAATCTGCTGACAAATATCTTGGCTGTATTTCTCATACTGATCTCTATTGCTTTAATTTTTAATGCAAAGATTCGTGATGCATTTATTGCTTGGAATAGTAATAAATACCAAGTTAGTCAAGTATCAAAAGAAAAAATAGAAGAAAATCAGGACACAGAGGGAAATTTTGATTTTGATTCAGTAAAAGCCATTTCCTCTGAAGCTGTTTTAGCCTCTCAATGGGATAATCAAAAATTACCTGTTATCGGAGGAATTGCAATACCTGAGCTTGAAATTAATTTACCTATCTTTAAGGGGATTGCAAATGTCAATCTTTTATACGGTGCGGGTACCATGAAGCGTGACCAAGAAATGGGTAAAGGGAATTATTCATTAGCTAGCCATCATATTTTCACAGGTGATAATGCTAGTCAGATGCTTTTTTCTCCACTAGATCGTGCGAAAAAAGGGATGAAAATTCACTTGACAGATAAGAATAAAGTGTATACCTATGAAATTAGTGAAGTGAAACGAGTTACACCAGATAGAGTAGATGAAATTGATGACCGAACTGGTGTTGATGAAATTACTTTAGTAACTTGTGAGGATGCAGCAGCTACTGAGCGGATCATTGTAAAGGGTGATTTGAAAGAAACAAAAGATTATTCACAAACATCTGACGAAATTTTGACAGCCTTCAATCAACCATATAAACAATTTTATTAGTTCTAAAAGAATCAGTGAAGATTAAGTTTCATTGATTCTTTTAATATTTTCGTAAAATAAACTTTTATGAAATACAGAAAACGTTTCCTTAATTCTAAAGTTTGTGATATAATTATCACAAATAAAAGTTTTAGGAGTTTATTATGGTTTCTTCAGAATTTATCTCAAAGATTGAATTTGCTTGCAAGAAGAAAGAAAGTCTTTATAGTCAAAGCAAATTTAAGTATGCGATTCGTTCGATGTTCGCAGGTGCATTTTTAACCTTCAGTACAGCTGCAGGTGCAGTTGGAGCTGACTTGATTAATAAAATTGCACCGGGTAGTGGACGCTTCCTATTCCCATTTGTCTTTGCTTGGGGATTGGCCTACATTGTTTTCTTGAATGCCGAGTTGGTAACATCAAACATGATGTTCTTAACTGCTGGTAGTTTCTTGAAAAAAATCTCTTGGAGAAAAACAGCTGAGATTTTACTTTACTGTACCTTGTTCAACCTTATCGGGGCCTTGATAGCAGGTTGGGGCTTTGCTCATTCGGCAGCCTATGCACATCTAACTCACGATAGCTTCATCTCAGGTGTTGTTGAGATGAAGTTAGGCCGTTCAAATGAATTAATCTTGCTTGAGGCGATTTTGGCAAATATTTTCGTTAATATTGCGATTCTTTCATTTGTTTTGGTCAAAGATGGTGGTGCTAAACTATGGCTCGTTTTATCAGCGATTTACATGTTTGTATTCTTAACAAACGAGCACATCGCTGCGAACTTTGCTTCTTTCGCGATTGTAAAATTCAGTGTTGCTGCTGATTCAATTGCTAACTTCGGTGTTGGAAATATGCTTCGTCACTGGGGTGTAACCTTCATTGGAAACTTTATCGGAGGAGGCCTCTTGATGGGTCTTCCATATGCCTTCCTCAATAAAAATGAAGATACTTACGTAGATTAAGAAAATGAGCACGATTAAGTCGTGCTTTTTCGTTTTTAAAATAGGGTAATAGCTATTTCTTATATCAAAATATAGAAAACTGATATTTGTAAACTATACCTTAAGGTGCTACAATATCCTTAATCAAACTATTTGGAGGTCGTTTTATGACTCGTGATTTAAAATTTGAAACCTTACAATTGCATGCTGGGCAAGTAGTTGATCCAGCAACTAAGTCTCGTGCAGTACCGATTTATCAAACAACATCCTTTGTTTTTGATGACACGCAGGAAGGTGCCGATTTGTTTGCCTTGAGAAAACCAGGGAACATTTATACTCGTATCACCAACCCTACAACAGCTGCCTTTGAAGAAAGAATTGCTGCCCTTGAAGGTGGTGTCGGAGCTCTTGCAACCGCATCAGGTATGGCTGCAGTGACTTATACGATTTTGGCGCTTGCCCATGCAGGTGACCATGTAGTGGCAGCATCAACTATTTACGGTGGAACCTTCAATCTCTTGAAAGAAACCCTTCCTCGTTATGGTATCACAACAACCTTTGTGGACGTGGATAATTTAGAGGAAGTGGAAGCAGCGATCAAAGACAATACCAAGCTTGTCTTGATTGAAACCTTGGGCAATCCCTTGATTAACATTCCTGACTTGGAAAAATTGGCTGAGATTGCTCATAAACATCAGATTCCACTTGTTTCCGATAATACCTTTGCTACACCTTATTTGATTAACGTTTTTTCTCACGGTGTAGATATTGCCATTCACTCTGCGACTAAGTTTATCGGTGGACATGGTACGACAATTGGAGGAGTGATTGTCGATAGCGGGCGTTTTGATTGGGCAGCTTCAGGAAAATTCCCTCAATTTGTTGAGGAAGACCCAAGCTACCACAATTTGAGCTATACTCGTGATGTGGGGGCAGCAGCCTTTATTATCGCTGTCCGTGTTCAATTGCTTCGTGATACAGGTGCAGCCTTGTCACCATTCAATGCCTTTCTCTTGCTCCAAGGACTTGAAACCCTGTCACTTCGAGTGGAACGCCATGTACAAAATGCAGAGAAAATTGTTGATTTCCTTGTTAACCATCCTAAGGTAGAAAAGGTCAATTATCCAAAACTTGCAGATAGTCCTTACCATGCCTTGGCTGAGAAATATTTACCAAAAGGTGTGGGTTCCATCTTTACCTTCCATGTCAAAGGTGGGGAGGCCGAAGCCCGCGAGGTAATTGATCATTTAGAAATCTTTTCTGACCTAGCAAATGTGGCAGATGCCAAATCGCTTGTTGTCCATCCAGCAACAACCACTCATGGTCAATTGTCAGAAAAGGACCTAGAAGCAGCAGGTGTTACACCAAACCAAATCCGCTTGTCTATCGGACTTGAAAATGTAGATGATTTGATTGAAGACTTGCGCTTGGCCTTGGAAAAAATTTAAAGTAAAAGAAGATAAACAGTGGGTTTCGACTCACTGTTTTTGATTTTCCCTTAGGCATGATATAATGGTTAAAGAAGTCTAGAAAGAGGAACGATATGAACGAAATCAAATGTCCTAACTGTGGGGAAGTCTTTACAGTAAATGAAAGTCAGTATGCCGAACTTTTATCCCAAGTGAGAACAGCAGAGTTTGATAAGGAATTGCACGATCGGATGAAGCAGGAACTGGCTTTGGTTGAGCAAAAGGCAATGAATGAACAACAGTCTAAACTAGCTCAAAAAGACCAAGAAATTGCGCAATTACAGAGTCAAATCCAAAACTTTGATACAGAAAAAGAATTGGCCAAGAAAGAGGTTGAACAGACAAGCCATCAGGCTTTATTAGAAAAGGACAAGGAAGTACAGGCCTTGGAAAACCAGTTGGCGACCTTGCGTTTGGAGCATGAAAATCAACTACAGAAGACCCTATCTGACCTAGAAAAAGAACGCGATCAGGTCAAAAATCAACTCCTTTTGCAAGAAAAGGAAAATGAGTTATCTTTGGCTTCTGTTAAGCAAAACTATGAAGCCCAGCTTAAAGCAGCTAGTGAACAAGTCGAATTTTATAAGAATTTCAAGGCACAGCAGTCTACAAAAGCTATCGGGGAAAGTCTGGAACAGTATGCAGAGAGTGAGTTTAACAAGGTCCGTAGTTTTGCCTTTCCAAATGCCTACTTTGAGAAGGATAACAAGGTCTCCGCGCGTGGGTCTAAGGGAGACTTTATCTTCCGTGAATGTGATGAAAATGGGGTTGAAATCATTTCTATCATGTTTGAGATGAAAAATGAAGCAGATGAAACAGAGAAGAAGCACAAGAATGCCGATTTTTATAAGGAATTGGATAAGGACCGTCGTGAAAAGAATTGCGAATATGCTGTTTTGGTGACCATGCTAGAGGCCGATAATGACTACTTTAATACGGGGATTGTTGATGTCAGCCACGAGTATGAAAAGATGTATGTGGTTCGTCCTCAATTCTTTATCCAGTTGATTGGGCTCTTGCGTAATGCTGCGCTTAATTCTCTTAAATATAAGCAGGAGTTGGCCTTGGTTCGTGAGCAAAATATTGATATTACTCATTTTGAAGAAGACTTGGATGCCTTTAAACAGGCCTTTGCTAAGAACTATAATTCAGCTTCGACTAACTTTGGCAAAGCTATCGATGAAATTGACAAGGCCATAAAACGGATGGAAGAGGTTAAGAAATTCCTAACTACATCCGAAAACCAACTCCGTCTAGCGAACAATAAATTGGAAGATGTTTCTGTTAAAAAATTGACCCGTAAAAATCCAACCATGAAAGCGAAGTTTGAAGCATTGAAGGGGGAGTAGAAAGTAACATATGAACGGTATTATCAACTTAAAAAAAGAAGCAGGGATGACCTCGCATGATGCGGTTTTTAAACTGCGTAAGATTTTGGGAACAAAGAAAATTGGTCATGGTGGGACCTTGGATCCGGATGTGGTGGGTGTTTTGCCTATTGCAGTTGGCAAGGCAACCCGCATGGTCGAGTTTATGCAGGACGAGGGCAAGGTCTATGAGGGGGAAATCACTCTTGGCTATTCAACGACGACAGAGGATGCTAGTGGGGAAGTGGTCGCAGAGACACCTGTTTTATCGCCCTTGGATGAAAAGCTTGTCGATGAAGCGATTGCTAGCTTGACTGGGCCTATTACCCAGATACCACCTATGTATTCGGCTGTTAAGGTTAATGGTCGCAAACTCTATGAGTATGCGCGTGCAGGTCAAGAAGTAGAGCGTCCAGAGCGTCAGGTGACCATTTATCAATTTGAGCGGACAAGTCCAATTTCTTATGAGGGTCATCTTGCACGCTTTACTTTTCGTGTAAAATGCAGTAAAGGGACTTACATCCGTACATTGTCAGTTGATTTGGGAGAGAAGCTTGGTTATGCGGCCCATATGTCTCACCTGACTCGAACTAGTGCAGCTGGTTTACAGTTAGAAGATGCTCTTACCTTGGAAGAAATTGCTGCAAAAGTGGGGGCTGGCCAATTGGACTTTCTTCATCCTCTAGAGATTGGGACAGGAGACCTTGTCAAAGTTTTCCTAACTCAAGAAGAGGCTACAGAAGTACGCTTTGGTCGTTTTATTGAGTTAGAACAGTCGGATAAGGAATTAGCTGCTTTTGAAGGAGATAAATTGTTAGCTATTCTAGAAAAACGGGACAATCTCTACAAGCCAAGGAAGGTTTTTAGCTAGTCTAACTGGGGTGTAAGGAGTGTTGTTTCCCCTAGATTATCCAAACCAGACTATAAATTTTGTAAAAAATATGATAGAATAGACGACGGATAAAAAAACGGAGGATAGCATGCAAAATAGACCAATCATTATCGGAGTGACAGGTGGTTCTGGTGGTGGTAAGACCAGTGTTTCAAGAGCCATTTTATCGCATTTTCCTGATGAAAAGATTTCCATGATTGAGCATGATTCATACTACAAGGATCAGTCTCATTTGACCTTTGAAGAGCGTGTCAAAACCAACTACGACCATCCTTTTGCCTTTGATACAGACTTGATGATCGAGCAGATTAAGGAATTGTTGGCAGGGCGTCCGGTGGACATCCCGACCTATGACTATACAGAGCATACACGAAGTAGCAAGACCTATCGTCAAGAACCTCAAGATGTCTTTATCGTTGAGGGGATTTTGGTCTTGGAGGACAAGCGTCTGCGCGATTTGATGGATATTAAGATTTTTGTGGATACGGATGATGATGTGCGCATTATTCGTCGTATCAAGCGTGATATGGAAGAGCGTGGCCGTAGCCTTGATAGTGTTATTGACCAGTATTTAGGCGTAGTCAAACCTATGTACCATCAGTTTATCGAGCCAACTAAGCGTTATGCTGATATCGTCATTCCTGAAGGGGTCAGCAATATAGTGGCTATCGACCTGTTGACAACCAAGATTGCAAAGATTTTGGAAGAAGCTCGAAACAGTAAATAATCAGATGAGGAGGCTTGCCTCCTTTTTTATTTTTCCCTCATAATGGTACATAAATGGAGATTTTTAGGCATATTTTTGGTATAATAATACCCATGAAAGAGCAAGAAAATGAATAGTAGGTGGAGATGGAAAAGTATTTATCGGTAACAACTTTGACCAAGTATCTGAAAATGAAATTCGATAAAGACCCTTACTTGGAACGGGTCTATTTAACTGGTCAAGTTTCCAATTTTCGTAAACGACCTACTCACCAATATTTCTCCCTAAAAGATGATCATGCAGTCATTCAAGCGACCATCTGGTCTGGAATTTATCAGAAATTAGGTTTTGACCTGGAAGAAGGAATGAAAATCAATGTGATTGGACGTGTGCAGGTCTATGAACCAAGTGGTAGCTACTCCATCATCATTGAAAAGGCAGAGCCTGATGGAGTTGGTGCGCTTGCGATTCAGTTTGAACAACTCAAGAAAAAATTGACAGAAGAAGGCCTGTTTCAAGAACGTTTCAAGCAACCTCTGCCCCAATTTTCTAAGAGAATTGGGGTAGTAACCAGTCGCAGCGGAGCCGTTATTCGAGATATTATCACGACCGTTAGCAGACGCTTTCCAGGTGTGGACATTCTTCTCTATCCGACAAAGGTACAAGGTGAGGGAGCTGCGGAGGAAATTGCTCGAAATATTGCGCGTGCCAATCAACGGGACGATTTGGATTTGCTGATTATTGGTCGTGGTGGAGGTTCTATCGAGGATCTCTGGGCCTTTAACGAAGAAATTGTGGTACGAGCTATTTTTGAATCTCGTTTACCAGTTATCTCTAGTGTGGGGCATGAGACGGATGTGACCTTGGCAGATTTTGTGGCAGATCGCCGGGCTGCAACGCCAACAGCAGCTGCTGAACTAGCGACACCTGTGACCAAGTTGGATGTGTTGGCTCATTTGCAAAATCAGGAAAAACGGATGGCAACGGCAGTTCGAAATGTGCTATCTAAGAAACAAGAAGCTTTGAAAAAATGCAGTCAGTCAGTCATCTTTAGACAGCCAGAGCGTTTGTATGATGGTTATTTGCAACGCTTGGATCAGCTGCAACTGCGCTTAAAACAAAGTTTGCGAACACGGATTTCTGATAACAAACAAGTCGTCCAAGAAAGGACGCATCGACTGGTACAATTATCACCTGTTACTAAAATACAACGTTATCAAGATCGTCTTGGTCAGTTGGACAAGCTCCTCCGTAGCCAAATGGCTTTGGTTTATGATGCCAAGGTTGCTGAGGTGAAACGACTTTCGGAAGCCTTGCTGATGCTGGATACCAGTCGAATCGTGGCGCGTGGTTATGCTATTGTCAAAAAAGAAGAGTCCGTTGTAGATTCGGTTGAGAATTTAAAGAGAACAGACCAAGTGACGCTTTTGATGCGAGATGGTCAAGTAGAATTAGAGGTTAAAGATGTCAAAACAAAAGAAATTTGAGGAAAATCTAGCAGAACTGGAAACCATTGTCCAAAGTTTGGAAAATGGTGAAATTGCTCTGGAAGATGCGATTGCTGCCTTTCAAAAGGGTATGGTCTTGTCAAAAGAACTCCAAGCGACGCTGGACAAGGCTGAAAAGACCTTAGTTAAGGTCATGCAAGAAGATGGAACAGAAAGTGATTTTGAATGAAAAAGCAAGAAAAATTAGCTCTTGTCGAGTCAGCCTTGGAAGATTTTTATGGAGACCAGCAGTTTGCCTCTAGTTTGCGAGAGTCTGTTCTCTATTCCATTCATGCTGGTGGCAAGCGTATTCGACCCTTTCTCTTGTTAGAAGTTCTGGAAGCCTTACAAGTTACCATCAAACCTGCTCACGCGCAGGTGGCTGCAGCATTAGAAATGATTCATACAGGTAGTTTGATTCACGATGATCTTCCAGCTATGGATGATGATGATTACCGTCGGGGACGCTTGACCAATCACAAGAAATTCGGTGAAGCTATGGCCATTTTGGCTGGAGATGCTTTATTCCTAGATCCTTATGCCTTGATATCACAGGCAGATTTGCCAAGTCAGATCAAGGTGGACTTGATTGCCAACTTATCTCTTGCTTCAGGAAGTCTGGGCATGGTGGCAGGGCAGGTTTTGGATATGGAGGGCGAGCACCAACACTTGTCCTTAGAAGAACTCCAGACTATTCATGCTAATAAGACTGGAAAGTTACTAGCCTATCCCTTCCAAGCAGCAGCCATCATAGCCGAATTGGCACCTGAAATGCAGGCAAAGCTGAAAACTGTTGGTGAACTAATTGGTCTTGCTTTTCAAGTTCGAGATGATGTGTTAGATGTGACCGCCAGTTTTGAGGAAATTGGCAAGACACCACAAAAGGACCTGCAGGCAGAAAAATCAACCTATCCTGCTTTGTTAGGATTGAAAGAGGCTATTGCCTTTTGTAACCAGACTCTGAATCAAGCTAATGCAAAATTGGAAGAAATTGCCCAGCAGGTTCCCTTTGAGATAGAATCGATCGTAGAAGTAGTAGAAAGTTTGAGAATCAATGGCTAAGGAAAGAGTGGATGTACTAGCTTATAAACAGGGCTTGTTTGAAACGAGAGAGCAGGCCAAGCGTGGTGTTATGGCTGGCCTAGTCGTAGCAGTACTTAATGGAGAACGGTTTGACAAGCCAGGAGAGAAAATTCCAGATGACACCGAGCTAAAACTCAAGGGGGAGAAACTCAAGTATGTCAGCCGTGGTGGCTTGAAATTGGAAAAGGCCTTGCAGGTCTTTGATTTGTCAGTGGATGGCGCGACCACGATTGATATCGGGGCTTCTACTGGAGGTTTTACCGATGTCATGTTGCAAAATGGTGCCGAGTTGGTCTTTGCAGTCGATGTTGGTACCAATCAGTTGGCTTGGAAATTACGCCAAGACCCACGAGTTGTTAGCATGGAGCAGTTCAATTTCCGCTATGCTGAAAAGACTGATTTCGAGCAGGAACCGAGCTTTGCCAGTATTGACGTGAGTTTCATTTCCCTCAGTCTGATTCTTCCGGCCTTGCACCGTGTATTGGCAGATCAGGGTCAGGTTGTGGCTCTGGTTAAGCCTCAGTTTGAGGCAGGCCGTGAGCAAATTGGGAAAAATGGAATCATTCGAGACTCCAAGGTTCACCAGAATGTTCTTGAATCTGTCACAACAATGGCAGTAGAGGAAGGTTTTTCAGTCCTTGGTTTGGACTTTTCTCCCATCCAAGGTGGGCATGGAAATATTGAATTTTTAGCGTATTTGAAAAAAGAAGAGTCAGCAAGCCATCAGGTTCTTGCTGAGATTGAAGAAGTAGTAGAGAGGGCGCATAGTCAATTTAAAAATGAATAAAAAAGAGAGACTTGAAAAAATTAGACGATTTGTGACAGATTATCAAATCGGTACACAAGAAGAAATCGTAGAACATTTGAAAGAGGCAGGCATCACTGCCACTCAGGCAACGGTATCCCGAGATATCAAAGAACTGGGGATTGTCAAAATTCCTTTGAGAGACAACACCTATGTCTATGAATTACCAAAATCAATCGTAAAAAGTTTGCAACTGGCTGAAGACAATATTGAGTCAGCTGAATTGATGGATAAGATGATCAATCTCCAAGTCATCCCAGGGAATACGGCTTTTGTAAAAGCTCAGTTAATTGAGACTTTTGCGGACAAGATTTTTAGCTGTTTAGCTGATGATAGCTCGATTTTAGTCATTGCCAGAAGTGAAAGTCTAGCTGAGGAAATCTTTGAACAAGTAAAAAATTGGTAGGTCTGTATGTTACTTGAAATTTCGATAAAAAACTTTGCCATTATTGAGGCTATTTCCCTCAATTTTGAGAAAGGTATGACTGTCCTGACTGGTGAAACGGGTGCAGGGAAGTCAATTATCATTGATGCCATGAATATGATGTTGGGAGCTCGTGCGACGACAGATGTTATTCGTCATGGTGCGCCAAAGGCAGAGATTGAGGGACTTTTCTCAGTTGAGAATAGTCGCCTTTTACAGGAAATTTTTGATGAGCAAGGTTTAGAAATGGGGGATGAAATTATCATCCGTCGGGAAATCTTGCAAAATGGTCGTAGTATCAGCCGTGTCAATGGCCAGATGGTTAATCTGTCTGTTTTGCGTGCTATTGGGCAACATCTGGTGGATATACATGGTCAGCATGACCAAGAGGAGTTAATGCGACCTCAACTTCATATCCAGATGTTGGATGAATTTGGAGACGCAGCTTTTTGGGAATTGAAAGAAACCTATCAAACGAGTTTTGATGCCTATCGTAAAATGCGTAAGCAGGTTCTGGAAGTCAAGAAAAACCAACAGGAACACAAGGCTCGTATTGAAATGTTGGAATTTCAAATGGCAGAGATTGAGGCAGCAAACTTGCAAGCTGGTGAAGACTTATCTCTCAATCAAGAGCGAGAGAAACTTCTCAACCATAAAAATATTGCTGATACACTGACCAATGCCTACAGTATGTTAGACAATGAAGATTTTTCAAGTCTGGCCAACGTTCGTTCAGCCATGAATGACATGGAAAGTGTCGAAGAGTATGACCCTGAATATCGTGAAATTTCAAGCTCACTATCTGAGACCTACTATGTCTTAGAAGACATTAGCAAACGTTTGGAAGCAATCATTGAGGATTTAGATTTTGATGGTAATCGCCTCATGCAGGTCGAGAATCGCTTGGACCTCCTTCATACCATTACCCGTAAGTATGGTGGGACTGTAGATGATGTCTTACTTTATTTTGCCAAGATTACGGAAGAATACAATCTCTTGACTGGCAATAATCTTTCGTCTGAGGATATGGAAGCTGGGCTCAAGAAATTGGAAGTCAATCTTGTTGATTTGGCAGGTCAGCTTGCATCTGCTCGTCATGACTTGGCTCAGCAGCTCGAAGCAGAGATTAAACAAGAGCTTCAAGACCTATATATGGAAAAAGCCCAGTTTCAAGTTCGTTTTAGCAAGGGCAAATTTAGTCGTGAAGGAAATGAAATGGTCGAGTTTTACATTTCAACCAACCCTGGTGAAGACTTTAAACCCTTGGTTAAGGTTGCGTCTGGCGGGGAATTATCTCGTCTCATGCTAGCCATTAAGTCTGCCTTTTCACGTAAAGAAGGCAAGACTAGCATTGTCTTTGATGAGGTGGATACAGGAGTTTCAGGTCGTGTAGCTCAAGCTATTGCACAGAAGATTCACAAGATTGGCCAACATGGTCAGGTTCTGGCTATTTCCCATTTGCCACAAGTGATTGCGATTGCGGATTACCAATTCTTTATTGAGAAGATTAGCAATGAGCATTCAACGGTTTCGACTGTTCGTCTCTTGACGGTTGAAGAGCGAGTGGAAGAAGTTGCTAAGATGTTGGCAGGTGATGATGTGACGGAAGCAGCCCTGACGCAAGCTAGAGAATTGTTGAGAAACAGGGAGAAATAAGATGACAGACTATTATGTAATTGGAGATGTTCACGGAAAAGCTGGGATGCTGGAAGACCTTCTCAAAACTTGGGATGGTCAGACTCAGTTGCTCTTTTTGGGTGATTTGATTGACCGCGGTGAGGATAGTCGCCGTGTCCTAGAGATGGTTAAGGACTTGGTGGACAATCAAGGGGCTATCTGTTTGTCAGGAAACCACGAGTATATGTTTTTGACATGGCTCGATAACCCAGAAGAAAGCTATGACCATTATCGTCGCAATGGTGGAGATACAACCATTAACTCTATCCTAGGTCGTCCCTTGGATGCACCAGTTGATGGAGTTGAGGATGCCAAGCGTGTTGCTACTGAAGCAGCAGACTTGGTCGAATTTATTCGTCAAATGCCGTTTGTGGTAGAGACAGACAAGTATATCTTTGTTCACGCAGGTATTGATTTGACCTTGGAAGACTGGCATGAAACCACAGATTATAAAAAAGTCTGGCTTAGAAAACCATTCCACGAAGCAGAAAATCATACTGGAAAAATCATTGTCTTTGGTCATACACCGGTTTATGGTTTGCTGAAGCAGGAGCGTGGTACAGCTGAGCTCTGGACTACAGAAGATGGCAAGATTGGAATGGATGGAGGAGCTGTTTATGGTGGTGTCCTTCACGGTATTGTCTTTACAGACCAAGGAATGACAGAACATCACTTTATCGAAAATGACGGCTTTATCGCTGAAGATTAGTACTCCTAGCAGGGTATGGTCTTGTCAAAATGTCAAAAACAATTTATAATAAATAGATACCCTGAAAGGAAGAGAATCATGAACTTAGAAGAATTGAAAAAACGACAGGAGAAGATCCGTAACTTCTCTATTATCGCCCATATTGACCATGGAAAGTCGACTCTAGCAGACCGCATTTTGGAAAAAACAGAGACAGTCTCCAGTCGTGAAATGCAAGCTCAGCTTTTGGATAGCATGGATCTAGAGCGAGAACGTGGGATTACCATTAAGTTAAATGCCATTGAGCTGAATTATACTGCAAAAGATGGCGAAACTTATATTTTCCACTTGATTGACACGCCGGGGCACGTTGACTTTACCTATGAAGTTTCACGTTCGCTAGCTGCCTGTGAGGGGGCGATTTTGGTGGTTGATGCCGCTCAAGGGATTGAGGCTCAAACCCTTGCCAATGTTTATCTAGCCTTGGACAATGATTTGGAAATCATGCCAGTCATTAACAAAATTGACCTGCCAGCAGCGGATCCAGAGCGCGTGCGTACTGAAATTGAAGATGTCATTGGTTTGGATGCCAGTGAAGCAGTCTTAGCATCTGCCAAGGCTGGTATTGGGATTGAAGAAATTCTCGAGCAAATCGTGGAAAAAGTGCCAGCACCAACGGGTGATGTGACGGCTCCACTTAAGGCCTTGATTTTCGACTCTGTTTACGATGCTTACCGTGGGGTTATTCTCCAAGTGCGTGTCATGGATGGAGTAGTTAAACCTGGCGATAAGATTCAGCTTATGAGCAATGGCAAGACTTTTGATGTGACAGAAGTTGGTATTTTTACACCCAAAGCAGTTGGTCGTGATTTCCTTGCGACGGGTGACGTTGGTTATATTGCAGCTTCTATCAAGACAGTTCAGGACACTCGTGTGGGTGATACCGTTACCTTAGCAACCAATCCTGCAGCAGAGCCATTACATGGTTACAAGCAGATGAATCCTATGGTCTTTGCGGGTCTATATCCTATCGAGTCAAACAAGTACAATGACTTGCGTGAAGCCCTTGAAAAATTGCAACTAAATGATGCTAGTCTTCAGTTTGAACCAGAAACATCTCAAGCACTTGGATTTGGTTTCCGTTGTGGTTTCCTTGGACTTCTCCATATGGATGTTATCCAAGAACGTTTGGAACGCGAGTTCAACATCGACCTCATTATGACAGCTCCATCTGTTATTTATAAAGTTAATTTGACCGATGGTGAATCAATGGATGTGTCTAACCCATCTGAGTTTCCAGACCCAACTAAGATTGCGACCATTGAAGAGCCTTATGTTAAGGCGCAAATCATGGTACCGCAAGAGTTTGTTGGAGCAGTGATGGAATTGGCTCAGCGTAAGCGTGGAGACTTCGTGACTATGGATTATATCGATGATAACCGTGTCAATGTTATCTATCAAATTCCACTGGCTGAAATCGTCTTTGACTTCTTTGACAAGCTTAAGTCTTCGACACGTGGTTATGCAAGCTTTGACTACGAATTGTCAGAGTACCGTCCATCTAAGCTGGTCAAAATGGACATCCTTCTCAATGGAGACAAGGTGGATGCCCTCAGCTTTATCGTTCACAAGGACTTTGCCTACGAACGTGGGAAACTCATCGTTGATAAGCTTAAGAAAATCATCCCTCGCCAACAATTTGAGGTACCAATCCAAGCAGCAATTGGACACAAGATTGTGGCTCGTACAGATATCAAGGCCCTTCGTAAGAACGTACTTGCTAAATGTTATGGTGGTGACGTTTCTCGTAAACGTAAACTCCTTGAAAAACAAAAGGCTGGTAAGAAACGTATGAAAGCCATCGGATCAGTAGAAGTTCCACAAGAAGCCTTTCTTAGCGTCTTGAGTATGGATGAGGAATAGAAATGAAAACAAAACTCTTGAAGATTTCTCAAGAGTTTTTGTTATTACTGTTATAATTTGACATCTATCCTTACTTCTACTATAGTAGGTAGTGGAGGAAGTTTATGAAAAAAAGTTTAGTTTTAGCAACAATTTTTATATCAAGTTTTGCATTAACGGCATGTTCAAATAAGAGTCAAACAGAATCTAGCACGAATGTGATTACTAGTTCTTCAAGTAGTCAGGAAGCGTCTACCTCGACGACTACAAATTCTGATAAGAAGACTGAAGAAACACAGGTTATTGGTTCTGATGAGTATGGGTTCGTTAAAGTGCCAAAGTCTTGGATTAAGTTTAATGAAGTACAGGGAGGCAATGATATTCAATATTCAGACGGTACGGATGTGAATATTGTCACCTTGAATACTTTTAAAGCAGAACAATTTGGTATTTCTGATAATGAATTTCAAAAACTTGAAACAGTTCGTATTTCTGATAGTATTTTCACTTCAAAAGAAAGTAATCCAGAATTCACTAAAGTTTGGGGTTCTAAGTCAACTATTGGAGGTTATGAAGCCTATGTAGTTAACGCAATTTCTAAGTCTGGAAAATACATCATTACATGGATTTTTAAATCTAGTGATGGTAAGTTCAGATATGTTGCTTTAGAAGGGACTCCAGAAACATTAAAAAATCTACTTCCCATGATTGAAGAGAGTTGGACAATTCAAAAATAATTATTAAAGCAGGATTGGTATCCTGTTTTTTTTGTTTAAGTCATTAAAAACCGTTTTTAATGTTTGTTTTTAATGTTTGTTTTGGTTATAAAGATAAAAAATAAACAAAACAATCAAAAAAAGGACAAAAAACAACAAAAAATATTGACAACGGTTTCATATAGTGTTATACTTATAGCATAAAGTTAATGGAAAGAAGGGAAAACCTTATGGGATTAGATCATTTCTTTGACAAAAACCTTGTGTTTTGCTTAGAAGCGGATAATCAAGAACATCTCTTTGATCAGGTTGCAACTTTATTGGAAGAACGAGAAATCGTAACTCCAACTTATCGTGAAGCCTTGATCACGCGTGAAAAGTCATTTCCAACTGGCTTAGATATGGAATTTTTGGGTAAAGATTTGCCGAATGTGGCTATTCCTCACACGGATATTGTTCATAATCTAGCCGAAAAAGTTGTGGTCGTTCGATTAGAAAAACCAGTGACTTTCCACAATATGATTGCGCCAGATAAGGAAGTAGAAGTATCCTTACTCTTCTTTATCATTAATAACTCAAGTTCAAGTCAAACGAACATTCTTGCTCAGTTGATGGACTTCTTTACTGGAAATGGTCATCTTGAAGACCTATCAAAAATTTCTGAACCAGAAGCCCTCTATGCTTATATTGCTGAAGCAATTGCTTAATCTTGTCTATTAAAAATATTAAATCGGAGGAAATCCATATGATTAAAATTCTTGCTGCCTGCGGTGCAGGTGTTAACTCAAGCCACCAAATTAAAAGTGCTCTTGAAGAAGAACTTTCAAACCGCGGTTTTGATGTCCACTGTGATGCAGTCATGGTCAAAGACGTTAACGAAGACCTTATCAAAGGTTATGACATCTTCACACCAATTGCTGCTACAGACCTTGGTTTTGAACCAGGTATTCCAGTTATCGAAGCTGGACCAATCTTATTCCGTATACCAGCTATGAGTGCTCCAGTATTTGACAATATTGAAGCAGCTATCAAAGAACACGGATTAAGCTAATTTTAATTTGTTAACATTCATATAACTATAATAAGGGAGGAACTATTATGGATGTCATTATCGAACTAGCCAATAAGCTGTTCAAACCTATCTTGGATATGGGTGGACCAATCATCATGCTGATTATTTTGACAGTATTGGCTCTACTTTTTGGAGTGAAATTCTCCAAAGCGCTTGAAGGTGGTATCAAACTTGCCATCGCTCTTACTGGTATCGGTGCTATCATCGGTATGCTAAATGGTGCTTTCTCAGCATCACTTGCAAAATTCGTTGAAAATACTGGTATTCAATTGAACATCACTGACGTTGGTTGGGCACCACTTGCTACAATCACTTGGGGATCTGCTTGGACACTTTACTTCTTGCTCATCATGTTGATTGTCAACGTAGTGATGCTTGCTATGAAGAAAACTGACACACTTGACGTCGATATCTTCGATATCTGGCACTTGTCTATCACAGGTCTTTTGATTAAATGGTATGCAGACAACAATGGAGTTAGCCAAGGAGTTTCACTCTTCATCGCCACTGCAGCAGTTGTCCTTGTAGGTGTTCTTAAAATCATCAACTCTGATTTGATGAAACCTACATTTGATGACCTTCTTAACGCACCAAGTTCATCACCAATGACTTCAACTCACATGAACTACATGATGAACCCAGTTATCATGGTTTTGGATAAGATTTTTGAAAAATTCTTCCCAGGTCTAGATAAATATGACTTTGATGCTGCTAAATTGAACAAAAAAATCGGTTTCTGGGGATCTAAATTCTTCATCGGTTTCATCCTTGGTATCGTTATTGGTTTGATGGGTACTCCACATCCAGTTGAAGGACTTAAAGATGCAGCAAACTGGCAAGAAGTTATCAAAGGTTGGTTATCTCTTGGTTTGACAGCCGGTGTAGCTTTGGAACTCTTCTCACTTATCGGTTCATGGTTCATTGCTGCCGTAGAACCACTTTCACAAGGTATTACAAACGTTGCTACTAAACGTTTGGAAGGACGTAAGTTTAACATCGGTCTAGACTGGCCATTCATCGCTGGTCGTGCTGAAATCTGGGCTTGTGCAAACGTACTTGCACCAATTATGTTGATTGAAGCAGTACTTCTTTCAAACGTCGGAAATGGTATCTTGCCACTTGCAGGTATCATCGCTATGGGTGTTACTCCAGCTCTCTTGGTTGTAACACGTGGTAAATTGCTCCGCATGATTATCTTCGGAACACTCTTGTTGCCACTCTTCCTTCTTTCAGGTACACTTATCGCGCCATTTGCAACAGAACTTGCTAAAGGTGTAGGTGCCTTCCCAGAAGGTGTGAGCCAAACTCAATTGATCACTCACTCAACTCTTGAAGGACCAATCGAAAAACTTCTTGGTTGGACAATTGGTAACACTACAACTGGTGATATCAAAGCAATCCTTGGTGCTGTAGTCTTCCTTGTATTCTATATCGGTATCTTTGCTTGGTACAGAAAACAAATGATCAAACGTAACGAAGAGTACGCAGCAAAAGCAAAATAATGCGCTCCTATAAAATGTAAATTGTTGAAACTAGGTTGTCATACCATTAGGAGTGACAGCCTAGTTTTTTATAAACTATCAAGAAATCGGAGAAAATAATGGTAATTGAATTAAAATCAGAACAATTAAGAGTTCAATTTAACAGTTTTGGTGGGGCTCTTTCTTCTATAAAAGATGCTGAGGGACTTGAGTATTTGTGGCAAGGGGATGCTACTTATTGGAGTGGACAAGCTCCTGTTCTCTTTCCCATTTGTGGTTCATTGAGAGAGGATACAGCCGTATATATAGATGAGAAGGGGCAGGACAGCAAAGGAAACATTCCTCGTCATGGTTTAGTTCGCAAGAAAGAATTTGAATTAGTTGAACAGACAGATAATAGTGTAACTTTTGCAATTGAAGACGATGAGAATAGCTATCAGAACTACCCTTATCATTTCTGCCTAGAAATCACTTATATCCTTACTGGAAAGACAGTACGGACTCAATACAAGATTTTCAATAAAGAAACTAGCAAGGTCATGCCTTACTTTATTGGTGGACATCCAGGCTTTAATTGTCCCTTACTGGATGATGAAGTCTATGAAGATTACTATTTAGAGTTTGAGAAAGAAGAGACTTGCTCTGTTCCACGTCCTTTCCTAGAAACGGGTATGCTGGATTTTCAAGATAGAAGTCCATGGCTAGAGGGTCAAAAAGAATTAGACCTCAGCTATGATCTTTTCAGTACAGATGCAGTCACCTTAGATGAATTGCAATCTAGAACAATTGCGCTTCGTTCTCGGAAACATGATAAGGGATTGAAAGTGAACTTTACAGAGTTTCCAAACCTCATTATATGGTCAACTTTGAATAAAGGACCTTTCATTGCTTTTGAACCCTGGTCAGGCTTGTCAACATCCCTTGAAGAAGGAGATCATCTAGAAGATAAGAAGAATGTTCGCCTCCTAGAACCTGGTCAAGTGGATCAAATTGGTTTTGACATCGAAATTTTTTAGTTAAAAAAACACAAAAACAAACATAAACTGTTGACTTTTTCAGAAAATAGGAGTATATTATGTTTGTAAGCAACAAATGATGTTTGTAACAAACAAATAATCAATTGTTATATTTTCTTTCGTGGAGAAAGATTATTTCTAGGGAAATGGTTTCCTAAACTTGAATAAGGTGTCATTAATCTCATTCAATCTAATTTGTCAATAAACTGCTAGAAAGCTTTTTGTAGGTAAACTGCTAACTATAAAAGTCTTTACTAGCCTAGAAAAATAAAAAGGAGTATACAATATGTCTATTGTTATCGGTGCAGATGCTGCAGGTTTGAGATTGAAAGAAGTTGTGAAAGACTTCTTGGAAAAAGAAAACTTCCACGTTGTGGATGTTACAGCTGAAGGTCAAGACTTTGTTGATGTGACTCTTGCTGTTGCTGCAGAAGTAAATAAAGAAGAACAAAACCTTGGTATCGTGATTGATGCTTATGGAGCTGGTCCATTTATGGTTGCAACTAAGATCAAAGGAATGGTTGCTGCAGAGGTATCTGACGAACGTTCAGCTTATATGACTCGTGGTCACAACAATTCACGTATGATCACTATGGGTGCACAACTTGTTGGTGATGAATTGGCTAAAAACATCGCTAAAGGATTTGTTAACGGTAAATACGATGGTGGACGTCACCAAATTCGTGTCGATATGTTGAACAAAATGTGCTAATACTCTTCAAAAATCAAGATAATCTGTTGTCAGCTCACTTTAGCTAACCTCAGTTATGCTTGCAGCTCGCTTCCTAAGCTAATCTTGATTTTTCTTGAGTAGGGATAAATGATATTAGATTTACATAATTAATCGGAGGGAATAACTAATGAGAATTGCAATTGGATGTGACCACATCGTAACAGATGAAAAAATGGCGGTTTCAGAATTTTTGAAATCAAAAGGATATGAAGTCATTGACTTTGGTACATATGACCATACACGTACTCACTACCCAATCTTTGGTAAAAAAGTTGGTGAAGCTGTAACTAGCGGTCAAGCTGATCTTGGGGTATGTATCTGTGGTACTGGTGTTGGTATCAACAACGCTGTAAATAAAGTTCCAGGTGTTCGTTCTGCCTTGGTTCGTGATATGACAACAGCTCTTTATGCTAAAGAGCAATTGAACGCTAACGTTATCGGTTTTGGTGGTAAGATTACTGGTGAATTGCTCATGTGCGATATCATCGAAGCTTTCATCCATGCTGAATACAAACCATCTGAAGAAAACAAGAAATTGATTGCGAAAATTGAACACGTTGAAAGTCACAATGCTCAACAAACAGACGCAAACTTCTTCACTGAATTCCTTGAAAAATGGGATCGCGGAGAATACCACGACTAAGAGGTGACCTATGATTTTAACAGTCACAATGAACCCATCCATTGATATTTCCTATCCCTTGGATGAGTTGAAGATTGATACTGTCAATCGTGTGGTGGATGTAACCAAAACGGCTGGTGGTAAGGGACTCAATGTTACCCGAGTACTTTCAGAATTTGGGGATTCTGTTCTTGCTACTGGTTTAGTGGGTGGCAAACTTGGTGAGTTTTTGGTTGAAAATATCGATGATCAAGTAAAGAAAGATTTCTTCTCAATTCAGGGAGAAACTCGGAACTGTATCGCTATTCTCCACGGAGACAATCAAACAGAAGTTCTTGAAAAAGGTCCTGTTGTATTGGATCAGGAAGGTCAAGACTTTTTGGTACATTTCAAAAATCTCCTGGATTCAGTTGAAGTAGTCGCTATTTCAGGTAGTCTCCCAGCTGGTCTTCCAGTTGATTACTATGCGAGCTTGGTAGAACTTGCTAATCAAGCTGGTAAACCTGTAGTCTTGGACTGCTCTGGTGCTGCTCTTCAGGCTGTTCTTGAATTACCACATAAACCAACAGTCATCAAACCAAATAATGAGGAATTGTCTCAACTTCTAGGAAGAGAAGTTTCTGAGGATTTGGATGAATTAAAAGAAGTTCTTCAAGAACCTTTGTTTGCAGGTATTGAATGGATTATCGTTTCACTTGGTGCCAACGGTGCCTTTGCCAAACATGGAGACACTTTCTACAAGGTAGATATTCCTAGAATTCAGGTGGTAAATCCTGTTGGATCTGGAGATTCTACTGTAGCAGGAATTTCTTCAGGACTTCTTCACAAAGAATCGGATGCAGAATTACTCATCAAGGCAAATGTCCTTGGTATGCTCAATGCTCAAGAAAAAATGACTGGTCATATCAACATGGCCAATTATCAAGCTCTATATGATCAATTAATAGTAAAAGAGGTATAAAATGGCTTTAACAGAACAAAAATGTGCACGCTTAGAAAAACTTTCTGATGAAAATGGAATCATCTCAGCTCTTGCATTTGACCAACGTGGTGCTTTGAAACGCCTCATGGCTCAACACCAAACAGAAGAACCAACTGTAGCTCAAATGGAAGAACTGAAAGTCTTGGTAGCAGATGAATTGACTAAATACGCTTCATCAATGCTTCTTGATCCTGAGTATGGACTTCCAGCGACTAAAGCTCTTGATGAAAAAGCTGGTCTTCTCCTTGCTTATGAAAAAACAGGTTATGATACAACAAGCACAAAACGCTTGCCAGACTGCTTGGATGTTTGGTCTGCAAAACGTATTAAAGAAGAAGGTGCAGATGCAGTTAAATTCTTGCTTTACTATGATGTAGATAGCTCAGACGAACTTAACCAAGAAAAACAAGCTTACATCGAACGTATCGGTTCTGAGTGTGTGGCTGAAGATATCCCATTCTTCCTTGAAATCCTTGCTTACGATGAAAAAATTGCTGACGCCGGTTCTGTAGAATATGCGAAAGTAAAACCACACAAAGTTATCGGTGCTATGAAAGTCTTCTCAGACCCACGCTTTAACATTGACGTCTTGAAAGTAGAAGTTCCTGTTAACATTAAATATGTTGAAGGCTTCGCTGAAGGTGAAGTAGTTTATACACGTGAAGAAGCAGCAGCCTTCTTCAAAGCACAAGATGAAGCAACTAACTTGCCATACATCTACTTGAGTGCTGGTGTATCAGCTAAACTTTTCCAAGATACTCTTGTATTTGCCCATGAATCAGGTGCAAACTTTAACGGAGTTCTTTGTGGCCGTGCTACATGGGCTGGATCAGTTGAAGCTTACATCAAAGATGGTGAAGCAGCAGCTCGTGAATGGCTTCGCACAACTGGATTTGAAAACATTGATGAGCTCAATAAAGTTCTTCAAACAACAGCGACTTCATGGAAAGAACGCGTGTAAGAAAGTCTTTTAAAACTGAAATTTTTAATACTTACAAAAATCCCCACCAATCGGTGGGGATCATTTTATGGTTTAGAAAGAATAATTTTTGTTTGTTTTGAAAGTTGTTCAAACGTTTCTTTGCTCAGTTTAGAGTCTGAAACGATGATATCAATATCAGAGATATTGTAGAAGGTATAAAAATCAAATTTATTGAACTTACTATTGTCAGCTAGTAAGTATTTTTTATTGGAATTATTGAGGGCGATGCGTTGAGATTCACCTTCCTCTTCACTAAAGGTCGCAATCGCATTGTCCTGAATACCATTACAGCTAACGAAGGCTTTAGAAAATTGTAAATTGGCCAAGTTTTGCAAGGTTAGTGTTCCCACAAATGCTCCAGTGATAGAGCGGTAATTCCCACCAATTAAAATCAAATCTGTTAGTTTTCGTTCGTTTAAGATGAGAAAGACTGGTAAACTGTTTGTTACAACACGAATATTATCAATTGGAAGTTCACGAGCAAAAGATTCTAAGGTCGTACCAGGGCCGATAAAAATAGTTTCACCCTCATCGATTAAATGGCCTGCAAAACGGCTGATTTCTTGTTTTTCTGCGATTTGTAAGCTTTGTTTTTCGATATTGGAACGTTCATTATTTAAAATAGAACCTGTGCGAATTTTTTCAGCTCCCCCGTGCACCCGAACAAGTAAATCCTTGTCTGCCAACTCTTGCAAGTAGCGTCTAGCAGTCATATCAGACACATCCAAGCGAGTCATGATTTCTTTTACAGTAATAGTTCCCTTTGTATTTATCGTTTCTAGAATATTATCTAGTTTTTCCTGCTTTAGCATCGTTATCACCTCTATTTCTATTACTATTTTATCATAAAGTATTCAATCAATCAATTTAAAAAACAAAAGAAAACAAAAACAAAAATATCATGGTTGTTTTAAACAAACCATGATATTGATATCACTTCTGAAATTGTTGACTTAGTCTAAACCGTAGTTGTAGTCATCGTCTTGCATGGCTTCAACTTCGCCAAGAAGGTAACCATTTCCGACTTGAGAGAAGAAGTCGTGGTTAGATGTTCCTGTTGAAATACCGTTCATAACGATTGGGTTGACATCATCTGCTGAATCTGGGAAGAGTGGATCTTGCCCCAAGTTCATAAGTGCCTTGTTAGCATTGTAGCGAAGGAAGGTTTTGACTTCTTCCGTCCAACCAACACCATCATAGAGGCTTTCTGTGTAGCCTTCTTCATTTTCATAAAGAGTATAGAGCAGGTCGTACATCCATTCTTTTAACTTTTCTTGTTCTTCTTCAGGCAATTCATTGAAACCGAGTTGGAATTTATATCCGATGTAGGTTCCGTGAACAGATTCATCACGAATAATCAATTTAATGATTTCCGCAACGTTGGCTAGCTTGTTGTTACCAAGATAGTAGAGGGGAGTGAAGAAACCAGAGTAGAAGAGGAAGGTTTCAAGGAAGACGCTGGCTACTTTCTTTTCAAGTGGGCTACCGTTTAGGTAGATTTCGTTGACAATCTCAGCCTTCTTTTGTAGGTAAGGATTGGTATTAGTCCATTCGAAAATTTCTTCAATCTCAGCCTTAGTATTTAAGGTAGAGAAGATTGATGAGTAAGATTTAGCGTGGACAGATTCCATAAATTGGATGTTATTGAAAACAGCTTCCTCATGTGGTGTACGGATGTCCGCGCGAAGGGCTTGAACCCCAGTTTCAGATTGCATAGTGTCGAGAAGGGTTAAACCACCAAAGACTTTTCCTACCAAGTCTTTTTCTACATTTGATAGCTTTCTCCAGTCATCCAAGTCATTTGACAAGGGAATACGTGTATCGAGCCAGAATTGCTCCGTCAACTTTTCCCAAGTTGATTTGTCGATGACATCTTCGATGGCATTCCAGTTAATGGCTTTGTAGTAAGTTTCCATTTTGAAATCTCTTTCTGTGTTTAGTATTGCGAACTCACAATTATTTTATTTTATCATAATTCTAGAGGAGTATCGCACAAAAAGTCGGAAGTCCGACTTTTGTGTTTTTCCATAGTATAGATGCTTATTCCAGTTTAGTTTAGCAGGGTGAATGAATCACTAATTTGAGAAAATGTAGTTTCCTCAAGCAAAGATTAAATCACACAGCTTTCACATTGGTTAGCACCGACTTCTCCACCGTCGTCTGTAAAGGTACGGACGTAGTAGATAGACTTGATTCCCTTGTTAAAGGCATAGTTACGAAGGATAGACAAGTCACGTGTCGTTTGTTTGTTTTCTTTCTTCCATTCGTAAAGTCCTTTTGGAATGTCACTACGCATGAAGAGGGTGAGTGAAAGTCCTTGGTCCACGTGCTCAGTCGCAGCAGCGTAAACATCAATCACCTTACGCATATCCATGTCGTAGGCAGAAGTGTAGTAAGGAATGGTTTCTGTTGACAAACCAGCAGCAGGATAGTAGATTTTACCAATTTTCTTCTCTTGGCGTTCTTCGATACGTTGCGTAATCGGGTGGATAGAAGCAGAAACATCGTTGATATAGCTGATAGAACCATTTGGTGCTACAGCAAGGCGGTTTTGGTGGTAAAGACCATCTGCTTGAACCTTGTCGCGAAGTTCAGCCCAGTCAGCAGCACTTGGGATAAAGACATCTTTGAAGAGTTCTTTAACACGGTCTGATTTTGGAACAAACTCGCCTGTAATATACTTGTCAAAGTAGCTTCCCTTAGCATAGTCTGATTTTTCAAAGTTATGGAAGGTAATACCACGTTCACGCGCGATATTGTTTGACTCAACCAAGGTCCAGTAGTTCATGAGCATGAAGTAGATGCTTGTAAATTCAACAGACTCAGGCGATCCATATTCAATCAATTGTTGGGCAAGGTAGCTGTGAAGTCCCATAGCACCAAGACCAAAGGTATGAGCTTGGCTATTTCCGTGGTCGATGGTAGGCACAGCTACGATGTGTGAACTATCTGTAACGAAAGTAAGGGCACGAACCATAGCACGGATAGAACGACCAAAGTCAGGGGAAGTCATCATGTTAACCACGTTGGTTGAACCAAGGTTACATGAAACGTCCGTCCCCATTTGAAGGAATTCTTGAGCATCGTTGATCAAGCTTGGTTCTTGAACTTGAAGAATCTCAGAACACAAGTTACTCATAATAATCTTACCATCAACTGGATTTGCACGGTTAGCCGTATCAATGTTGACTACATAAGGGTAGCCAGATTCTTGTTGCAATTTAGAGATTTCAGTTTCCAAATCACGCGCCTTGATTTTTGTCTTGCGGATATTTGGATTTGCGACTAGCTCATCGTATTTTTCAGTGATGTCGATGTAGTTAAATGGCACACCGTATTCAAGCTCTACTGAGTATGGGCTGAAGAGGTACATTTCTTCATTTTTACGTGCTAATTCGTAGAATTTATCGGGCACCACAACACCAAGTGAAAGGGTCTTAACACGAACTTTTTCATCGGCGTTTTCTTTCTTAGTGGAAAGGAAGGCAATAATATCTGGGTGGAAGACGTTGAGGTAGACAACACCAGCACCTTGACGTTGACCCAATTGGTTTGAGTAAGAGAAGCTATCTTCGAAAAGTTTCATAACTGGAACGACCCCAGAAGCTGCTCCTTCATAGCCTTTGATAGGTGCACCAGCTTCACGAAGGTTGCTGAGGGTAATTCCAACACCACCACCGATACGTGAAAGTTGAAGAGCTGAGTTGATAGAACGTCCGATAGAGTTCATATCATCTGTTACCTGAATTAAGAAACAGGATACCAACTCCCCACGACGAGCACGTCCAGCATTCAAGAAGGAAGGAGTAGCAGGTTGGTAGCGTTGGTGGATGATTTCATTGGCAATATCGATTGCAACAGCTTCATTGCCATCAGCGAAATAAAGGGCGTTAAAGAAGACGCGGTCTTCCATGCTTTCAAGATAATATTCACCGTCGTTGGTTTTCAAAGCATATTGATTGTAAAATTTATAGGCAGCCATGAAAGACTTGAATTGGAAATTTTGATCTTTGATAAATTGCGACAATTCTTCCAAAAATTCTGGACGGTATTTCTTGATAAAGTCTGTTTCGATGTAGTTGTGTTCAATGAGGTAGTTGATTTTATCCTTGATTGAATCAAAAACCATAGTGTTTGGAACTACATTTTCTTTAAAGAAGGCATCCAAGGCTTCCTTATCTTTATGAAGCATGATTTGTCCATTGACAGGACGGTTGATTTCGTTATTGAGACGGAAGTAAGTCACGTCCTCAAGATGTTTTAATCCCATAAAATTTCCCTTATCTAATTACAAAAGAAAGGCTTCTAAGTTAGCCCTAGAAGCAGTTTCTTCTGGATGATGTACTAAGATTATGCTAATTGTTTCAATTTTCCTGGTTGGAAACCTGAAAAGACTTCAGTTGGTGTTTGGATAACAGGAGCTGCGCTGAAACCGAGCTCTTTAACTTGATCGATGTACTCAGGTTGCTCATCGAGATTGATTTCGCGATAAGCGACATTATTACTGTCCAAGAAACGTTTGGTCATTTTACATTGGACACAGTTGTTTTTAGAATAAACGGTTACCATTGTGTAACTCCTCTTTCAAAATAGATTACTTTCCTAGTATATCAGAAAATAAATTTTTGTCAATGATTTGAAACTAAATATAGTGGTCTATTTTTCTGCTCGAGCTCACAAAACACAATATGTAGTGTTTGCTTTGTGAAATAGTGATGATAATCCTACAAGTAGTTTTTTGGAAAACTATATCCTGTGTTTTGTTATCTAAAATAGAAGATTTTCAGCAAGTTATCTGAAAGGAAATCGAATAAATCCCATAAAATGCTTGAAAAAAATTCTAGAAGATGATATAATACCAAATTGTAAGGGTTATCACATATAACTCAAAAAAGAAAGAACAAAAGGAGAGTCAAACTATGGCTTCTAAAGATTTCCACGTAGTGGCAGAAACAGGTATTCACGCACGTCCAGCAACATTGTTGGTACAAACTGCTAGCAAATTTGCTTCAGATATCACTCTTGAGTACAAAGGTAAATCAGTTAACCTTAAATCAATCATGGGTGTTATGAGTCTTGGTGTTGGCCAAGGTGCTGATGTAACTATCTCAGCTGAAGGTGCAGATGCAGATGACGCTATCGCTGCAATCTCAGAAACAATGGAAAAAGAAGGATTGGCATAAGGAAAATGACAGAAATGCTTAAAGGAATCGCAGCATCTGATGGTGTTGCAGTTGCAAAAGCATATCTACTCGTTCAACCGGATTTGTCATTCGAGACTGTTTCAGTCGAAGATACAAACGCAGAAGAGGCTCGTTTGGATGTAGCTCTTGAAGCTTCTCAAAACGAGCTTTCTCTTATCCGTGAGAAAGCTGTAGGTACGCTAGGTGAAGAAGCAGCTCAAGTTTTTGACGCTCATTTGATGGTTCTTGCTGACCCAGAATTGATTGGTCAGATTAAAGAAACAATTCGCGCTAAGAAAGTCAATGCTGAAGCAGGTCTTAAAGAAGTGACTGACATGTTCATCACTATCTTTGAAGGAATGGAAGACAATCCATACATGCAAGAACGTGCAGCGGATATCCGCGACGTGACAAAACGTGTGTTGGCTAACCTTCTTGGTAAAAAATTGCCAAACCCAGCTTCTATCAATGAAGAAGTAATCGTAATTGCGCATGACTTGACACCATCTGATACAGCTCAATTGGACAAAAACTTTGTAAAAGCTTTTGTAACAAACATCGGTGGACGTACAAGCCACTCAGCTATCATGGCACGTACACTTGAAATTGCAGCTGTATTGGGAACAAATAACATTACTGAAGTAGTGAAAGACGGTGATATCCTTGCCGTTAACGGAATTACTGGTGAAGTGATTATCAACCCAACAGATGAACAAGCGGCAGAATTTAAAGCAGCTGGTGAAGCTTATGCTAAACAAAAAGCTGAATGGGCACTTTTGAAAGATGCTCAAACAGTGACTGCTGACGGTAAACACTTTGAGTTGGCTGCTAACATCGGTACTCCAAAAGACGTTGAAGGTGTTAACAACAACGGTGCAGAAGCTGTTGGACTTTACCGTACAGAATTCTTGTACATGGATTCTCAAGACTTCCCAACAGAAGATGAGCAGTATGAAGCATACAAGGCTGTTCTTGAGGGAATGAATGGTAAACCAGTGGTTGTTCGTACAATGGATATCGGTGGAGATAAGGAACTTCCTTACTTCGATATGCCACACGAAATGAACCCATTCCTTGGATTCCGTGCCCTTCGTATCTCTATTTCTGAAACTGGAGATGCAATGTTCCGTACACAAATCCGTGCCCTTCTTCGTGCTTCTGTTCATGGTCAATTGCGTATCATGTTCCCAATGGTTGCCCTCTTGAAAGAATTCCGTGCAGCTAAAGCAGTTTATGAAGAAGAAAAAGCAAACCTTCTTTCTGAAGGAGTTGCAGTTGCGGATGACATCCAAGTTGGTATCATGATTGAAATCCCTGCAGCAGCAATGCTTGCAGACCAATTTGCAAAAGAAGTAGACTTCATGTCAATTGGAACAAACGACTTGATCCAATACTCAATGGCAGCAGACCGTATGAACGAGCAAGTTTCATACCTTTACCAACCATATAACCCATCAATCCTTCGCTTGATCAACAACGTTATCAAGGCAGCTCACGCTGAAGGTAAATGGGCTGGTATGTGTGGTGAGATGGCTGGTGACCAAAAAGCTGTTCCACTTCTTGTCGGAATGGGCTTGGATGAATTCTCTATGTCAGCAACATCTGTCCTTCGTACACGTAGCTTGATGAAGAAATTGGATACTGCTAAGATGGAAGAGTACGCAAACCGTGCCCTTACAGAGTGTTCAACAATGGAAGAAGTTCTTGAACTTCAAAAAGAATACGTTAACTTTGATTAATCGAAAAGTCCTTGCAACTAAGTTGCAAGGTTTTTTTATAGTTTAAAATCATAAAATCTATTAACTAGTTCATAAAATGCTTGACAATAAAAAAAATCGGAGTAGAATATTAACTAGTTAAATAACTAGTTAAGGAGTTTTTATGAAGAAACAAAATTTGTTTTTAGTGTTGTTAAGTGTCTTTCTTTTGTGTTTAGCTGCTTGTGGGCAGAAGGAGAGCCAGTCAGGTAAAGGGATGAAAATTGTGACTAGTTTTTATCCTATCTATGCCATGGTCAAGGAAGTATCTGGTGACTTGAATGATGTTCGAATGATCCAGTCAAGTAGCGGAATTCACTCCTTCGAACCTTCAGCAAATGATATTGCAGCCATCTATGATGCAGATGTCTTTGTCTACCATTCGCATACACTTGAATCTTGGGCGGGAAGTCTGGATCCCAATCTAAAAAAATCCAAAGTTAAAGTTTTAGAAGCTTCAGAAGGAATGACATTGGATCGTGTCCCTGGTCTAGAAGATGTGGAAGCAGGTGATGGAGTTGATGAAAAAACGCTTTATGATCCTCACACTTGGCTAGATCCTGAAAAAGCTGGCGAAGAAGCCCAAATTATCGCTGATAAACTTTCAGAGGTTGATAGTGAACACAAAGAAACTTACCAGAAAAATGCGCAAGCCTTTATCAAAAAAGCTCAAGAATTGACTAAGAAATTCCAGCCTAAATTTGAAAAAGCGACTCAGAAAACCTTTGTAACCCAACATACGGCCTTTTCTTATCTAGCGAAGAGATTTGGACTTAATCAACTTGGTATTGCAGGCATCTCTCCAGAACAAGAACCAAGTCCAAGACAACTAACAGAAATTCAGGAATTTGTTAAAACCTATAAGGTTAAAACAATTTTTACAGAAAGTAATGCTTCTTCGAAAGTAGCTGAAACTCTTGTTAAATCAACAGGTGTAGGTCTTAAAACTCTGAATCCTTTAGAAGCAGACCCACAAAACGATAAGACTTATCTAGAAAACCTAGAAGACAATATGAGTATTTTAGTAGAAGAATTGAAATGAGGAGATTATGAAAATCAATAAAAAATATCTAGCTGGGTCAGCAGCTGCACTTGTTTTAAGTGTCTGTGCTTATGAACTAGGTTTGCATCAAGCCCAAACTGTAAAAGAAAATAATCGTGTTTCATACATTGATGGTAACCAACCAAGCCAAAAGGCAGAGACTTTGACACCTGATGAAGTCAGTAAAAAAGAAGGTATAAATGCTGAGCAAATTGTTATCAAGATTACGGACCAAGGTTATGTGACTTCTCATGGAGACCATTATCACTACTATAATGGCAAGGTTCCTTATGATGCTATCATCAGTGAAGAACTTCTGATGAAAGATCCAAATTATCAGTTGAAGGATTCAGACATTGTCAATGAAATCAAGGGTGGCTATGTGATTAAGGTAGATGGTAAGTATTATGTCTATCTAAAGGATGCAGCCCACGCTGATAATGTTCGATCAAAAGAAGAAATCACTCGTCAGAAGCAGGAACACGGTAGTAATCACGGAGGTGGTTCTAGCGATAAAGCGGTAGTAGCTGCTAGAGCTCAGGGCCGCTATACAACGGATGATGGTTATATCTTTAATGCCTCTGATATCATTGAGGACACGGGTGATGCCTATATCGTTCCTCATGGCAATCATTTCCACTATATTCCTAAGAGTGACTTGTCTGCCAGTGAATTAGCTGCAGCTCGAGCCTTCCTATCTGGAAAAGGTAATCAACCAAGCTCAGTTGGGTATCGTCCTTCAACAAATTCTTCTAGCAGCTCATCAGAGGCATCAAATAGTAGTTCATATGGACAAATGAATCAAAGCAATGTTGAAGCAAATACTAGAAGATGGACTCCAAGTGTTAGCCCACAAGTGGATAATAGCTATCAAGCTAGTCCGAGTGAAGACGTATCTAGTCTCTTGAAACAACTTTATGCCTTGCCACTCAGTCAACGACATGTGGAATCAGATGGACTTGTCTTTGATCCGGCGCAGATTACAAGAAAAACTGCGAATGGTGTTGCAGTGCCACACGGAGATCATTATCACTTTATTCCTTATTCTCAAATGTCTGATTTAGAGCAGAAGATTGCGAGAATGATTTCTGAAAATTATCAAGGAAATCATACTACTGCAGGTGGCAAAGAATTAAAACCAATTCCGAATCCAAGTCTTCCAAATTTAATTCCATCTCCTGTTTTGCCAGCTCTTACCTTAAAACCTTTGAAACCTATTGTAAAGCCGGCTCCTACTCCAAATCCTAAAATAGACTCAAATTCTTCTTTGGTTAGTCAGCTGGTACGAAAAGTTGGGGAAGGGTATGTATTCGAAGAAAAGGGCATCTCTCGTTATGTCTTTGCGAAAGATTTACCATCTGACACTGTTAAAAATCTGGAAAGCAAGTTATCAAAACAAGAGAGTGTTTCACACGCTTTAACTGCTAAAAAAGAAAAAGTTGCTCCTCGTGACCAAGAATTTTATGATAAAACATATAATCTGTTGGCCGAGGCTCATAAAGCTTTATCTGAAAATAAGGGTCGTACTTCTGATTTCCAAGCCTTAGACAAATTAGCAGAACGCTTGAATGATGAATCTTCTAATAAAGGAAAATTGGTAGATGATTTATTGGCATTCCTAGCACCAATTACTCATCCAGAGCGACTTGGCAAACCAAATTCTCAGATTGAGTATACCGAAAATGAAGTCCGCATTGCTCAATTAGCTGATAAGTATACAACTTCAGATGGTTACATTTTTGACGAACATGATATTATCAGTGATGAAGGAGATGCCTATGTAACGCCTCATATGGGACATAGTCACTGGATTGGAAAAGACAGCCTTTCTGATAAGGAAAAAGCTGCGGCTCAATCTTATACTAAAGAAAAAGGCATCCTACCTCCGTCAGCAGACGCAGATGCTCAAGCAAATCCAACTGGAGATAGTGCAGCGGCCATTTACAATCGTGTGAAAGGTGAGAAACGAATTCCACTCGTTCGACTTCCATACATGGTTGAGCATACAGTTGAGATTAAAAATGGTAATTTAATTATTCCTCACAAGGATCATTACCATAACATTAAATTTGCTTGGTTTGATGATCACTCATACAAAGCTCCAAATGGTTATACTCTGGAAGACTTATTTGCGACGATTAAGTACTATGTTGAACATCCTGATGAACGTCCACATTCTAATGACGGATGGGGAAATGCCAGCGACCATGTCTTAGGTAAGAAAGACCACAGTGAAGATCCCAAAAAGAACTTCAAAGCGGATGAAGAACCAGTAGAGGAAACACCTGCTGAGCCAGAAGTTCCTCAAGTAGAGACTGAAAAAGTAGAAGCCAAGCTCAAAGAAGCAGAAGCTTTGCTTGCGAAAGTAACGGATGCTAGTCTGAAAGGAAATGCGACAGAAACCCTAGCTGGTTTACGAAATAATTTGAGTCTCCAAACCATGGATAATAATGGTATCATGGCAGAAGCAGAAAAATTACTTGCGTTGTTAAAAGGTAGTAATCCTTCGCCTGTAAGTAAGGAAAAAACAAATTAATGAAAAATGGGAGTCTCGATAAAGAGGCTTTCATTTTTATTGTGTATATACGAAAAATTCTTGACAAGCAGTACTAAAAAGAGTAAACTATTAACTAGTTAATTAACTGGTTTATTATTTTATAGTGAATCAAATAGAGTTAAGAAAAGAGGAAAGAATGAAAATCAATAAAAAATATCTAGCTGGGTCAGCAGTAGCACTTGTTTTAAGTGTATGTGCTTATGAACTAGGTTTGCATCAAGCCCAAACTGTAAAAGAAAATAATCGTGTTTCATATATCGATGGCAACCAACCAAGCCAAAAGGCAGAGACTTTGACACCTGATGAAGTCAGTAAAAAAGAAGGTATAAATGCCGAGCAAATCGTTATCAAGATTACGGATCAAGGTTATGTGACTTCTCATGGAGACCATTATCATTACTATAATGGCAAGGTTCCTTATGATGCTATTATCAGTGAAGAACTGCTGATGAAGGATCCAAATTATCAGTTGAAGGATTCAGACATTGTCAATGAAATCAAGGGTGGCTATGTGATTAAGGTAGATGGTAAGTATTATGTCTATCTAAAGGATGCAGCGCATGCTGATAATGTTCGCTCAAAAGAAGAAATCACTCGTCAGAAGCAGGAACACAGTAGTAATCATGGAGGAGTTTCTAACGATAATGCGGTAGTCGCTGCTAGAGCTCAGGGTCGTTATACAACGGATGATGGTTATATCTTCAATGCGTCTGATATTATAGAAGATACAGGTGATGCCTATATCGTTCCTCATGGCAATCATTTCCACTATATTCCTAAGAGTGACTTGTCTGCCAGTGAACTGGCTGCAGCTCGAGCCTTTCTATCTGGGAAAGGTAAACACCCAAGCTCAGTTGGGTATCGTCCTTCAACAAATTCTTCTAGCAGTAGCGCATCAGAGACATCGAATAGTAGTTCATATAGACAAACTAATCAAAGCAATGTTGAAGCAAATACCAGAAGATGGGCTCCAAGTGTTAGCCCACAAGTAGATAATAGTTATCAAGCTAGTTCGAGTGAAGACGTATCTAGTCTCCTGAAACAGCTTTATGCCTTGCCGCTTAGTCAACGACATGTGGAATCAGATGGGCTTGTTTTTGATCCAGCGCAGATTACAAGAAAAACTGCGAATGGTGTTGCAGTGCCGCACGGAGATCATTATCACTTTATCCCTTATTCTCAAATGTCTGACTTAGAGCAGAAGATTGCAAGAATGATTTCTGAAAATTATCAAGGAAATCATACTACTGCAGGTGGTAAAGAATTAAAACCAATTCCGACTCCAATCCTTCCAAATCCAATTCCTGCTCCAGAGCCTACCCCAATACCAAGTCCACAACCTGTACCAAATCCTAAACCAACTCCAAGCAATCCAATTGATGGAAAATTGGTAAAACAGGTGATTCGAAAGGTGGTTGATGGTTATGTCTTCGAAGAGAATGGAATTTCGCGTTATATTTCTGCCAAGGAACTTTCAGCAGAAACTGTTGCAGCCATTGATGATAAACTTGCCAAACAAGAGAGTTTGTCTCATGAGTTAGGAGCTAAGAAAACCAATCTTGCATCTGGTGATCAAAAATTTTACAACAAAGTTTATGATTTACTAGCAACAGTTCATCAAGATTTGATTTCCAATAAAGGGCGCCAAGCTGATTTTGACACTTTGGATAGACTATTGGAACGTCTCAACGATGAGTCAAGTGATAAAGTCAAGTTAGTTGATGATATCCTTGCTTTTCTAGCGCCGATTCGTCATCCAGAACGTTTAGGAAAACCAAATGCACAAATAGCTTACACAGATGATGAGATTCAAGTAGCCAAGTTGGCAGGCAAGTATACAACAGAAGATGGCTATATCTTTGACCCCCGTGATATCACCAGTGATGAGGGGGATGCCTATGTAACTCCGCATATGAGCCACAGTCATTGGATTAAGAAAGATAGTTTGTCTGAAGCTGAAAGAGCAGCAGGGCAAGCTTATGCTAAAGAGAAAGGTTTGACGCCTCCTTCAACAAATCATCAAAGTTCAGGAAATACTGAGGCTAAGGGAGCAGAAGCGATTTACAATCGAGTAAAAGCAGTTAAGAAGGTACCACTTGACCGTATGCCTTACAATCTCCAACATACTGTGGAAGTTAAAAATGGAAGTCTGATTATACCTCATTATGACCATTACCATAACATCAAATTTGAGTGGTTTGACGAAGGACTTTATGAGGCACCTAAGGGGTATACTTTAGAAGAGCTATTTGAGACTGTGAAGTATTATGTTGAACATCCAAACGAACGTCCGCATTCAGATAGTGGTTGGGGCAATGCGAGCGACCATGTTCAAAGAAACCACAATAGTCAAGCTGATAACAATCAAACAGAGAAACCAACAGAGGAGAAGCCTCAGACAGAAAAAATTGAGGAGGAAAAACCTCGCGAAGAAAAACCGAAAAATGAGAAAGCAGAATCTCCAAAACCAAAAGAATCAGAGGAATCAGAAGAAGAATTACCATCGGAACCAGAGGGACCTCAGGTTGAAACTGAAAAGGTTGAAGAAAAACTGAGAGAGGCGGAAGAGTTACTTAAAAAGATTCAGGATCCAATTCTTAAGTCAAATGCCAACGAAACTCTCACAGGATTAAAAAATAACCTGTTATTTGGTTCTCAGGACAACAATACTATTATGGCAGAAGCTGAAAAGCTATTAGTCTTGTTAAAGGAGAGTAAGTGACTATACAACTATTATAGAAGATAAAAAGGGAGCAGAATATGGATTCTGTTCTCTTTTTTATGAAATTGTGTAAAAATTCTTGACATATTCTCTAAATAAAGATAAACTATTTACTAGTTAATTAAATGGTTAAACACTAGTTAAGGAGTTATAGTGAAAAAGAGGACGATTTTAGTATTGATGACCAGTGTATTGGCTCTGGTATTAGCTGCTTGTGGTCAAAAGGAAAGCCAGTCAGGTAAAGGGATGAAAATCGTGACCAGTTTTTATCCTATCTATGCCATGGTCAAGGAAGTATCTGGTGACTTGAATGATGTTCGAATGATTCAGTCAAGTAGCGGAATTCACTCCTTTGAACCTTCAGCAAATGATATTGCAGCCATCTATGATGCAGATGTCTTTGTCTACCATTCTCATACGCTCGAATCTTGGGCAGGAAGTCTGGATCCCAATCTAAAAAAATCCAAAGTTAAGGTTTTAGAGGCTTCTGAAGGAATGACATTGGATCGTGTCCCTGGTCTAGAAGATGTGGAAGCAGGTGAGGGAGTTGATGAAAAAACGCTTTATGACCCTCATACTTGGCTAGATCCTGAAAAAGCTGGCGAAGAAGCTCAGATTATAGCTGATAAACTTTCAGAGGTTGATAGTGAGCATAAAGAAACTTACCAGAAAAATGCACAAGCCTTTATCAAAAAAGCTCAAGAATTGACTAAGAAATTCCAACCTAAATTTGAAAAAGCGAGTCAGAAAACATTTGTAACACAACATACAGCCTTTTCTTATCTGGCTAAGCGATTTGGACTCAATCAACTTGGTATTGCAGGTATCTCTCCAGAACAAGAACCAAGTCCAAGACAACTAACAGAAATTCAGGAATTTGTTAAAACCTATAAGGTTAAGACGATTTTTACAGAAAGTAATGCTTCTTCAAAAGTAGCTGAAACTCTTGTCAAATCAACAGGTGTGGGTCTTAAAACTCTGAATCCTTTAGAGGCAGACCCACAAAATGACAAAACTTATCTAGAAAACCTAGAAGACAATATGAGTATTTTAGCAGAAGAATTGAAATGAGGAAAGAATGAAAATAAATAAGAAGAAACTTGCTGCTGGTGCAGCTGTTGTCCTTTCTTTAAGTCTTTGTATTTATGCATTGAATCAACATCAGACAGGAGAGAATAAAGATACGAATCGTGTATCTTATGTCGATGGGAAACAAGACACTCAAAAAACAGAGACACAAACACCAGAGCAAGTTAGCAAAAAAGAAGATATCCAGGCTGAACAAATTGTTGTGAAAATCACCGATCAAGGTTATGTGACTTCACACGGTGATCATTTCCATTATTATAATGGGAAAGTTCCTTTTGATGCGATTTTCAGTGAAGAACTTTTGATGAAAGATGCCAATTATCAATTGAAAGACGCTGATATTGTCAACGAAGTCAAAGGTGGTTACATTATCAAGGTAGATGGTAAGTATTATGTTTACCTTAAGGATGTGGCACATGCGGATAACGTTCGTTCGAAGGACGAAATTGAACGCCAAAAACAAGGTCATACTCACGATGCACCAACATCTAATAGTGCAGTGGCGCTTGCTCAATCTCAAGGTCGCTATACTACTGATGATGGCTACATCTTTAATGCATCTGATATTATAGAGGATACTGGTGATGCTTATATCGTCCCTCACGGAGGACATTACCACTACATTCCAAAGAGTTCCTTGTCTGCTAGTGAATTGGCTGCAGCACAAGCCTATCTCTCTGGAACTAGAAAACAAGCGAGTGTGACTGACTATCGTCCAAGTACAAATGGGACTGGTCAAACTACCAAGCCTATTCAACAGGCTGAAATACCAAGTAATAAAGCCGAGAGTCTTCAAAGTCTATTACAGCAGCTCTATGCTCTTCCAAGTACTCAACGATATGCTGAATCGGATGGTTTGACTTTTGATCCTGCTAAGATTTTAAGCAGGACACCGAGTGGTGTAGCGATTCCTCATGGAAATCACTATCATTTCATTCCCTATGCAAAGCTTTCTGCATTAGAAGAAAAGATTGCGAGAATGATTCCTCTAACTAGTGACAGTGTGAAACCAACACCATTGGAGAATCCAAGCAAACCAGCAGAAAAACCTACTCAGCAAAACCATCATCATGAGCAAGACGGTGACCATGGAAGTCAGGCCCCTAAGCATGAAGAACATGGACATGACGCTCATCATGATGAAGACCATGATCATGGTTTTGATGCCAATCGTGTCATCAGTGAGGATGATCAAGGCTTTATCATGACCCATGGTGATCACAATCATTATTTCTTTAAGAAAGATTTGACAGCAGACCAAATTAAGGCCGCGCAGGATCATTTGAGAGGTAAAACGACAGTAACACCAAGCCCAGCCCATGATGATGAACACGATAACGATAATCATGGCCACAAACATGATGAAGACCATGATCACGGTTTTGATGCTAATCGTGTCATCAGTGAAGATGCGGCAGGCTTTGTCATGAGTCACGGAGACCATAATCATTACTTCTTCAAGAAAGATTTGACAGCTGACCAAATTAAGGCCGCGCAGGATCATTTGAGAGGTAAAACGACAGTAACACCAAGCCCAGCCCATGATGATGAACACGATAACGATAATCATGGCCACAAACATGATAAAGACCATGATCACGGTTTTGATGCTAATCGTGTCATCAGTGAGGATGAACAAGGCTTTGTCATGAGTCATGGTGACCACAATCATTACTTCTTCAAGAAAGATTTGACAGCAGAGCAAATTAAGGCAGCTCAGGATCATTTGAAAACACATCATGATGCGGAGCCTGTAAAACCTCTTGCTAAAACGGTAGAGTCTTTCTCAAGAGATGCTAGCGATGAAGAAAAGATTGCTTATATTTCTAAAACATACGGAGTTCCACTTGAAGCGATTAGAATTTCAAACGGATTCTTTGTCTTTGGAAATCCAGACCAAGCCTACGATCCAACTCATATCCATCCATATGCTGTTCGTAAGGAACATGTGCGTCTTCCGCTACAAACTGGCAATCCAGAACTTGATTTCCTAAATGAACTCTATACCACTGCTTTGCGAGATGGTGTGTCTCCTTATAGTTTACAGGTAGAAAATGGTAGTTTTGTGATTCCTCATGGCGACCACAATCACTACATCAAGGTGCAAACTAAGGGCTATGAAGTGGCTTTGAAAAATAAAATTCCAGCTCTTCAATCTAACTACCAACCTGGAGCTTTTGATGAAAAGGCAGTTTTGGCAAAAGTAGATCAACTTCTAGCTGATAGCAGAAGCATCTACAAAGACAAGCCTATCGAACAAAGACAGATTGAGTTAGCCTTAGGTCAGTTTACTGAGAACATGAAGAAACTGGCAACTAACTCTACAGCAGGTTATCTTGCGACACTTGATCTCTTTGATAAGCAATATATCCATATTGATGAAAGTGTTAAACCTACTGAAACAAGTGCTTTAGATAAGAAATATCAAGCCTTGATTGATAAAATAAATACACTGGATACAGACTCTTATGGACTTCCTAAGAAAGACCTTCTTGTTCGACTTCAAGAAGCTAAATTGGCAAAAGATGAGGCTGCTTTAGCAGCGGTTGAATCACAACTTCAAGCTCTTCAAGATTTTAATGATCGAACAGGTGTTACAACTGTAGAATACATCAAGTATTTCTACGAACACGTAAATGACGGTCGTTTAAATGATGAACTTCGTAATAAAGTGGCTCAGTTGACTTGGACCTTGTATCAATCTCAATCTTTCCTTAAGGCAGCAGAATTGAACAAATTATTCCCAAGCATCTATCAGGCAAAACAAGAAGTGGAAGAAGCTTTGAAAGCTCAACCAACTACTGCTAAATCGACTAAGACAGTTCTAGATACTGAAAAAGTAGATAACCAAACTGCTAAGACAGCTATTTATGGCTTCTTGAAAGAATTGTACGGAGACTTTATGCCTGAAGAGCATGTCAATCATGTCAGCAAGGAGCAAGTAGAAAGTCTTTTGAGCAAGGCAACTCAACTCTTGGAACAAATCCAAGAAGAAGGAATCAGACAATCCTTGGCAGAAGAAGTAGAAAATCTCAAAGCTGCTACAAACAAGGTTGATGCAGACTTGGATGAAGTAAACAGCCAGGTAAAAGATGTCTTGACTCGTATCGCTAGCGCCCTTCAACAAGAGAAGGAAAATGCAGAGCAAGATCCTCAGACACTTGTACTCTATCAAAAACTTTACGATATCCTCATGTCACTTCACGCATACTTAGAAAACAATAGGGGTTCTGATGCCGACTTTGATAAGGTGGATGCATTACTAGATCAACTTTCTGCTAAGAGTAAGGATAAAGCCGCTTTACTTGAATTGACAAAAGCTATACTGGTCTTGAATCAAGAAATCAAGTCAAAATCAAGTGCAAGTGAAGAAACAACTCCATCAACAAATGCTGAATCAAATGGTGATAAGACAAGTGCTGAAAACCAACCTAACTCAACTACAGAATCTAACAGTGAAACTGCCATCGACGAAAACAAACCGAGCAAGGCAACAGATTCTAAACCAGATGAATCAACTTCAGAAAAGGAAACAACAGAATCTACAACAAGTACTGGAAATCAAGAAAAACCAGCAGAATAAAAAGAAAGGCGAGGTAGCTGAGCTACCTCGTCTTTTTTAGTCTCTATAAGCTACGATACCAATGATGGTATCAACTGCACGTTCCATAGTCTGAAGGCTGACGTATTCAAAACGTCCGTGCATATTTTCACCACCCGCAAAGATATTGGGAGTAGGGATTCCCATAAAGGAAATTTTAGAGCCGTCTGTCCCTCCACGGATTGGTTCGATTATAGGAGTGATACCTAAATCTTCCATAACGGCTTTAGCAATGGTAATTGGAGTCATATCTTTTTCAATGACTTCTTTCATATTGTAGTACTGGTCTGTCAAGTTTAGAGTGACACGGTCGCTACCAAGTTCTTGATTCATCTTATCAGTGATAGACTGCATAGCTGCTTTACGAGCTTCAAAGGCATCTTTTTCAAAATCACGAATGATGTAGCTTGCACGCGCCTCTTCGACACTACCTGTCACATCCATTAGGTGGTAGAAGCCTTGGTAACCTTCTGTTAACTCAGGTCGGTCATTCTCTGGAAGTTGATTATGAAAATCAATTGCTAGCTGAAGGGCATTGACCATCTGATCTTTGGCGGTACCAGGGTGGACATTGCGTCCTTGGAAATGCAATTCAGCCCCAGCTGCTGAGAAAGTCTCGTACTGAAGTTCTCCGAGAGGTCCGCCATCTACAGTATAGGCAAAATCAACATCAAAATCTTCTGCATCAAATTTATTAGCACCAACACCGATTTCCTCATCTGGACCAAAACCAACACGAATCTCACAGTGTTTGATTTCAGGATGGGCAGTCAGATATTCAATAGCAGTCATAATTTCAGCAATCCCTGACTTGTCATCAGCTCCTAGTAAGGTTGTTCCATCGGTTGTGATGAGTGTTTGTCCTGGATATTTTTCAAGACTCTTGAAGTCGGCTGGATCGAGTTTGAAACCAGAATTTCCAAGTTCAATCACACCACCATCGTAGTTTTCAATTACCTGTGGATTGACTCCTTCGGCATTAAAATCAGCAGTATCCATGTGAGATATAAAGCCAATCTTACGTGTTAAAGATGGATCATTGGCTGGCAAGGTTCCAATTGCAAAACCATTTGGTAGATAATAAACATTTTGTAATCCAACACGTTTCATTTCAGGAATAAGGACATTGGTAGCAAAATCTACCTGACTCTGCGTACTTGGAGTAGTAGTAGAGTGTTCATCAGAGCGCGTGTTGACCTTAACGTAGGTTAAGAAGCGATCCAAGAGATTGGGGTAAGTCATAAAAAACTCCTTTTGAATTCATTTTTTCCATTGTATCATAGAAAAGAGAGAAAAACAAAAAACAGAAGTTTGGGAAATTCGCTATGTTGGCGTTTACTTATTAATGGATAAATGATAAAATAAACTTGATAAAAATATCACAAGGAAGCGATTATGAAAAAAGCAATTTTAATGATGACTTTCGGTTCGCCAGAAGAGATTACCTTTGAAGGTGTGGCTGATTTTTTCACAAATATTCGTCGTGGAGTGAGACCTCAAGACCACGAGATTCAAACTCTCTATGATAATTATGTACTAATTGGAGGGACGCCTCTGCAAAAAATTACTCGAGAAGAGGTTGCCTTGGTAGAAGCTAGGTTGGGGAATGAGTATAGTGTTTATTTTGCTAATAAGTTTTCCAGACCTTTTATTCCAGATGTGATTGGTCAGATGGAAGCAGACGGCATTGAACAGTGTATTTGCCTGATTTTGGAGCCCCATTATTCTTTTTACTCTGTCATGGGATACGAGAAATTTTTAGAAAGCAAACAAATTCAATTTTTAGTTATCAAGGACTGGTATCAAGAAGAAGCGCTCTTAAACTATTGGGCAGATGAAATTGCTAAGATTTTAAAAGAAGAAGTGAAGCAAGATAGCTTTAAAGTCGTCTTTTCAGCCCATAGTGTACCTATTTTTGCCTTGGACTTTGGTGATCCTTATATCGACCAAATTTTTGAAAATAGCAAGCTAGTCGCTGAAAAACTAGGCTTGAGTTCCGAGCAATATACCAACACTTGGCAGAGTGAAAGTGATATCGGGATTCCATGGATTAAGCCAGATGTTTTGGAGTATCTCAGAGAACAGACAGAACATCCAGACCATTATATTTTTGTTCCTATCAGTTTTATCAGTGAGCACATTGAGGTCTTGTTTGACAACGATGTGGAATGTTATGACTTATGTCAGGAATTGGGTGTGAACTACCATCGTCCACCAATGCCAAATACGGATTCTCGTTTGATTGATGCCTTGGTTAATACAGTCAGAGCTAATGAACATCAAGAGTTTAAGGAATTTCTCCCAGAAGAAGAAACCTTTGATGAATTAGTTCCTTCAGATGAGACGAAAAATATCTTGGCCGAATCTCAAGATTTACAAATGCCGGAATTTGTGAAAAAATTGATTGAGAAAAAAGGTCGTGAAAATGTTAAGATGCCTTATCTTATTAAGAAAATGCTTGAGAAAGCAGGCAAGTTACCGAAAGAGTAAAGAAAAAAGGATTTAGCTTTGTGCTAGATCCTTTTAATCGATTATTTTTTCTCAAGAAGAGCTTTGATTTCTTGAAGTACTTCCAACTCAGTTGGACCAGCTGGAGCTTCCTCAGCAGCTTCTTTCTTAGTAAGGCTTTGAGCTTTTTCAATACCTTTGATAATGAAGAAGAGAACAGTACCGATAACTAGGAAGTTGATAACAGCACTCAAGAATTTACCATATGTAACACCATTCCAAGCAAGCTCAGCGATGTTTTGTACTTTCGCAGCTTCCAAGGCTGGGTTCAAAATAAGTGGAGTGATGATATCGTTAACAAGTGATGTAACGATTGCACCAAAAGCAGTGGCAATGATCACACCGACAGCAAGGTCAACAACGTTACCACGAAGCAAAAATGCTTTAAGATCTTTTAACATTTTCATAATTTCCTTTCAAAAAATTTTTACACTTAATTATATATTAATTAAGAAGTTCTTGCAAGCTATATGTTTAAAATTTTTCTTATTTTTTAAAAATAAATACCTTACTAAAAATGTAATTGAGGATAATTATTAAGAATTGTGCAATAACTGTTTCAATACCATTCACCTTATTAATATTATAATTTACAAATTGCCCGATTATATTAGGAAACTGAGTTACAAAGAGAAAAGTTAAAAATAAGTCTAAAAGAAAAGTAGAAAGACGTGCTAGAGTAAATTTCACTAGACGTCTTGGCCAATCCTGCCTAGCTTGCTTAAATACAATTGTATCATTGGTGATAAAAGCAAATAGGATACCGATACTATTTGCTAGCCCAGTAGCAAGGAGTTCTCTATGAGTTAGTTGATAAATGACTAATCTGGCTAGAATGGAGACAAGAGTAGTTGCTATTCCAAAAAAAAGATAGGCTAAGAGCTCATTCACGAAGAGATTTTGAATGCGTTTTTTCATGCTTTTAGTATAGCATAAAGCAGACTATTGTGCTATACTAGTAAGGTTGATTCAAGCAACCCTTGGTGCTTAGCTTCTTTCACCAAGCATATTATACGCGGGAAACCGCCAAAGGAGAAAAAATGAAAAAATTAACTATTCGTGATGTTGCAGATATTGCAATTGTCGCTGCTATCTATGTCGTTTTGACTGTTACACCGCCCCTAAATGCCATTAGCTATGGTGCTTATCAGTTCCGTATTTCAGAAATGATGAACTTTATGGCTTTTTACAATCCTAAGTACATCATCGGAGTTACTATCGGTTGTATGATTGCTAATTTCTTTAGCTTCGGACTGCTAGATGTCTTTGTTGGTGGTGGTTCAACCTTAGTATTTCTCAGTCTAGGTGTTTGGCTTTTTGCAAAATATAGCAAGGATTACCTCTTTAATGGATTGATTCGAAAAGATCATTTCTTCTTTTCAATCCTCTTTTCAATTTCCATGTTTACCATTGCTGCCGAGTTAAATATTGTAGCAGAATTACCATTTTTCCTTACTTGGTTTACAACAGGAATTGGTGAATTTGCCTCATTGATTATTGGCGCGATTATTATTGGTAAAATTGGTCGTCGAATTGATTTAAGCAAATAGAAGAAGATAAGCTAGGTAGCTCTTACCTGGCTTTTTCTTATGGAAAATTTCTAAGGAAACTTGACAAGTTTTTCTAACTATAGTATACTTTTTAAGTAAGCTGATTTAGCTCAGTTGGCAGAGCGCATCCATGGTAAGGATGAGGTCGCCGGTTCAATCCCGGCAATTAGCATGATATTTACAGGGAAACTCTTGAACACAAGAGTTTTTTCTTATGCTCGCGAGAAAAAATTCTGACTTTTGTATAATAAAAGTCATCCTGCAAAAATTTTTTATTGACAAACCCACTTATTTCTAGTAATATAATAGACGCGATGAGTCGATAGGTAGTCTTCGGACTACTATTGAGCATAAGGAGGTCATAACGCAGGAGCGGACCTTGATGAGTTGTGTGAACCTGCTCATCACATGGAGATGCCTCTTAGTCCCTGGTCAATGACTGGGGATTTTTAATTTTCAGAAAATATAACCCAAAAATGCTTTTCAATTTCTTGAAAAAGTAGTATAATACATCTATTATAGAAATTTTTAGAAAATTCCGAAAGAGGTTATTTATGGGATATACAGTTGCTGTAGTCGGCGCGACAGGTGCTGTCGGAGCTCAGATGATAAAAATGTTGGAAGAATCAACACTTCCAATCGATAAAATTCGTTACCTTGCTTCTGCACGTTCAGCAGGCAAGACTTTGAAATTTAAGGACCAAGATATTACGATTGAAGAAACGACTGAGACCGCTTTTGAGGGTGTTGATATTGCACTCTTCTCAGCAGGTGGTTCGACATCAGCTAAGTATGCACCATACGCAGTTCAAGCTGGAGCTGTAGTAGTAGATAACACATCTTATTTCCGTCAAAATCCAGATGTTCCTTTGGTTGTTCCAGAGGTCAATGCTCATGCACTTGATGCCCACAACGGGATTATTGCCTGCCCTAACTGTTCAACAATCCAAATGATGGTGGCTCTTGAGCCTGTTCGTCAAAAATGGGGCTTGGACCGTATCATCGTTTCAACTTACCAAGCGGTTTCAGGTGCTGGTATGGGAGCGATTCTTGAAACACAACGTGAACTTCGTGAAGTCTTGAATGACGGTGTGAATCCACGTGATTTGCATGCGGAAATCTTGCCTTCAGGTGGTGACAAGAAACACTATCCTATCGCCTTTAACGCTCTTCCACAAATCGATGTCTTTACTGACAATGATTACACTTATGAAGAGATGAAGATGACCAAGGAAACGAAGAAAATCATGGAAGATGATAGCATCGCAGTGTCTGCAACATGTGTTCGTATTCCAGTTTTGTCAGCTCACTCTGAGTCTGTTTACATCGAAACAAAAGAAGTGGCCCCAATCGAAGAAGTGAAAGCAGCTATCGCAGCCTTTCCAGGTGCAGTTCTTGAAGATGATGTAGCGCATCAAATCTATCCACAAGCCATCAATGCAGTTGGTTCACGTGATACCTTTGTTGGTCGTATCCGTAAAGACTTGGATGCAGAAAAAGGAATCCACATGTGGGTTGTTTCAGATAACCTTCTCAAAGGTGCTGCCTGGAACTCAGTTCAGATTGCAGAAACGCTTCACGAACGTGGCTTGGTTCGTCCAACGGCAGAATTGAAATTTGAATTAAAATAGTCATATTGTTTAGGAGTTCAGATGAACTCCTTCTTTGAAATAGAGAGGTGTTTCTCATGTCTTATCAAGATTTAAAAGAGTGTAAAATCATCACAGCCTTTATTACCCCCTTTCATGAGGATGGTTCCATTAACTTTGATGCCATTCCAGCCTTGATTGAGCATTTATTGGCCCATCATACAGACGGTATTCTTCTAGCTGGAACGACTGCTGAGAGTCCAACCTTGACCCACGATGAAGAGTTGGAACTCTTTGCGGCAGTTCAAAAGGTTGTTAATGGACGTGTTCCTTTGATTGCGGGTGTGGGTACCAATGATACGCGTGACTCTATCGAGTTTGTCAAAGAAGTCGCAGAATTTGGTGGTTTCGCAGCTGGGCTTGCTATTGTTCCTTACTACAACAAACCTTCTCAAGAAGGAATGTATCAGCATTTTAAGGCCATTGCAGATGCTTCTGACCTACCAATTATTATCTATAACATTCCAGGTCGTGTGGTTGTCGAATTAACTCCAGAAACCATGCTTCGTTTGGCTGACCATCCAAATATTATTGGTGTCAAAGAATGTACCAGCTTGGCCAATATGGCTTACTTGATTGAGCACAAGCCAGAAGAATTCTTGGTCTATACTGGTGAAGATGGAGATGCTTTCCATGCCATGAACCTTGGTGCGGATGGGGTTATTTCTGTTGCCTCTCATACAAATGGGGATGAAATGCACGAGATGTTTATGGCCATTGAAGAAAGCGATATGAAGAAAGCAGCAGCTATTCAGCGTAAATTTATTCCTAAAGTCAATGCCCTCTTCTCTTATCCAAGTCCTGCTCCTGTTAAGGCGGTTCTTAACTACATGGGATTTGAAGCTGGACCAACTCGTCTACCTCTTGTTCCAGCACCAGAAGAAGATGCCAAACGCATTATCAAGGTTGTTGTAGATGGCGACTACGAAGCAACTAAGGCAACTGTAACAGGTGTCTTAAGACCAGATTACTAATAATTACAATAAAATCCATGACCGATTGAACGATCATGGATTTCTTATTTTCCTAAACAGAATTGGCTAAAGAGTTGGGTGATGAGTTCATCTGGAGCAGCATCTCCAGTAATTTCTCCGAGAATTTCCCAAGTACGGGTCAAGTCAACTTGAAGCAAGTCAACTGGCATACCTAGTTCCAGCCCTTCATTAACAGCCTGTAGGCTTTCAACGGCCTTCTCAATCAAGGAAATGTGACGGGCATTTGACAAGTAAGTAGCATCTTGTTCAACCAAACCAGCATTTTCAAAGAAGAGGTTGTTGATTCTCTCTTCAATCTTATCGATGTTTTGGTTTTTAAGAACTGAAATGCGGATGACGTCTTCAGGTAGTTCTTCTGTTTCAATCGATTCAGGCAGATCGGTTTTATTAAGGAGAATAATTCGGTTGGTATCCTGACTGATTTCTAAGAGTTTGCGATCTTGAGCGGTCAGTGGTTCACTGGCATTTAGCACTAGAAGAACCAAGTCAGCTTCCTTAAGAGCTTTTTTCGAACGCTCAACACCGATTTGTTCAACGATATCATCCGTTTCACGAATACCAGCTGTATCAATCAATTTGAGAGGAACACCATTGATGTTGACGTATTCTTCAATGACATCACGGGTTGTACCAGCAATATCTGTGACGATAGCCTTGTCCTCACGCAAGAGGTTGTTGAGAAGGCTTGATTTCCCAACGTTGGGGCGTCCGATGATAGCTGTTGAAATTCCCTCACGGAGGATTTTGCCGCGACGGGCTGTCCTAAGGAGATTAGTTAGCAATTGCTCAAATTCCATAGTCTTCTCACGGACAACAGCAGTAGTGGCTTCCTCAACATCGTCGTACTCAGGATAATCAATATTGACCTCGACTTGGGCAAGTGTATTGAGGATTTCTTGACGGGTATTATTGATAAGATCAGAAAGGGAACCATCAAGTTGTTTGACCGCAATGTTCATGGCCTTGTCTGTCTTGGCGCGGATGATATCCATCACTGCCTCGGCCTGTGTCAAATCTACGCGACCGTTTAAAAAAGCACGTTTGGTAAATTCACCAGGTTCTGCCAGCCGAGCTCCTTCACGGATAGCTAGCTGGAGAATCTCATTGGTCACCGCAATCCCACCGTGAGTGTTAATCTCGATAATATCCTCACGAGTGAAGGTCTTTGGAGACTTCATAGCTCCAACCATAACCTCGTCCATGACTTTTCCTGTCTGAGGGTCAACGATGTGACCGTAGTTAAGGGTATGGCTAGCAACCTGACTCAAGTCTTTTCCTTTAAAAATCTTTTGTGCAATAGCAAAACTTTCTGTACCGCTCAGGCGGACAATACCGATAGCTCCTTCACCTAGTGGAGTAGATATAGCAGCGATGGTATCAAATTCACGTGTAATCATAATGTTTCCTTTAATAAATAGATCTTTTCTTGGAAAATTCTCCAAGTCTCTTTTCAAATTGTAACAAATTTGAACTATTTCTTCAATGGATGCTACTTGGAGATTGAAAAAGCCTAAGCAATTCTGCTTAAGCTAGCTTATTTGGTGCGCATTTCACCTTGAGGGAAGTAAGTTCCTTCTGGCATGTCATTGATGATGACATGAACAGCTGATTGAGGGGCCCCAGTATTACGGACAACAGCTTCCGTTACTTCCTTAGCAAGAGCTTTCTTTTGTTCGAGCGTGCGTCCTTCAAATAAATCGATGCGTACAAATGGCATAATAGCTTCCTCCACTAGTTTTTGATTTCTTCTATTTTACCACATTTTGCCGTTTAAAGCTTAAGAAAATTATGATATACTAGAATGTAGCAAAAATTTAGAAATGGACGTGAAGCAAGAAACATGGCACAGTTGTATTATCGTTATGGGACCATGAACTCTGGTAAGACGATTGAGATTCTCAAGGTGGCCTATAACTATGAGGAGCAAGGAAAAGGTGTTGTGATTATGACCTCGGCTCTGGATACTCGTGACGGTGTTGGTTATGTGTCGAGTCGAATTGGCATGAAACGCCCTGCCATTGCGATTGAGGAAACGACGGATATCTTTGGCTATATCCGAGACCTACCAGAAAACCCTTACTGTGTATTGGTTGATGAGGCTCAGTTTCTCAAACGTCACCATGTTTACGACCTAGCTCGTGTTGTGGACGAGCTAGACATACCCGTCATGGCCTTTGGTTTGAAAAATGACTTTCGCAATGAACTGTTCGAAGGTTCCAAGTATCTCTTGCTCTTAGCAGACAAGATTGACGAAATCAAGACCATTTGTCAGTATTGTAAGAAAAAGGCGACTATGGTTTTGCGTACACAGGATGGACTGCCCGTTTATGATGGTGAGCAGATTCAGATTGGTGGCAATGAAACCTATATCTCGGTTTGCCGTAAACATTATTTCGCACCTGAAATCAATAAGGAGAATGAAGAAAAATGAACATCTATGATCAACTACAAGCTGTAGAAGACCGTTATGAAGAATTAGGAGAATTGCTCAGTGACCCTGATGTCGTTTCAGACACCAAACGTTTTATGGAGCTTTCAAAAGAAGAGGCTTCAACTCGTGATACAGTAACAGCCTACCGTGAGTACAAACAAGTCCTGCAAAACATCGTTGATGCTGAAGAGATGATTAAGGAATCAGGTGGAGACGCTGACTTGGAAGAAATGGCCAAGCAAGAACTCAAAGATGCCAAGGCTGAAAAAGAAGAATACGAAGAAAAACTGAAAATCTTGCTCCTTCCTAAAGATCCAAACGATGACAAGAATATCATCCTAGAAATCCGTGGAGCAGCTGGTGGTGATGAAGCAGCACTTTTCGCTGGAGACCTTTTAACTATGTACCAAAAGTATGCGGAAGCTCAAGGATGGCGCTTTGAAGTTATGGAAGCTTCTATGAACGGTGTTGGTGGTTTCAAAGAAGTGGTTGCTATGGTTTCGGGTCAATCTGTATACTCTAAACTCAAGTATGAATCAGGTGCCCACCGTGTGCAACGTGTCCCTGTAACAGAGAGTCAAGGCCGTGTTCATACTTCGACAGCGACAGTGCTTGTTATGCCTGAAGTGGAAGAAGTTGAATACGATCTTGATCCAAAAGATCTTCGTGTTGATATCTATCACGCCTCTGGTGCTGGTGGACAGAACGTCAATAAGGTTGCGACTGCCGTTCGTATTGTTCACTTGCCAACCAATATCAAGGTTGAGATGCAGGAAGAACGTACCCAGCAGAAAAACCGTGAGAAGGCCATGAAAATCATCCGTGCGCGTGTTGCTGACCACTTTGCACAAATTGCTCAGGATGAACAAGACGCTGAGCGTAAGTCGACAATCGGTACTGGTGACCGTTCAGAACGGATTCGTACTTATAACTTCCCACAAAACCGTGTCACAGACCACCGTATCGGCCTAACCCTCCAAAAACTAGATACGATTTTATCTGGTAAATTGGACGAAGTTGTGGATGCCTTGGTTCTTTATGACCAAACACAAAAATTAGAAGAATTAAACAAATAATGAAATTAGCTCAATTATTTTCAGATTTTGAAGAAGAATTGATAAGACAAGGAGAGGAAGCTGAAAGCCTCTCTTTTGTCTATCGTAGCCTGAAAAATCTTTCTTTTACTGACTTTGTTTTTGCTCTTCAGCAGGAAGTGACGGAAGAGGAAGAAGTATTTGTAAAAGGAATTTTCCAACAGTTAGTAGCTCATAAACCGGCACAGTATATCATCGGACAGGCAGATTTCTTTGGTATGCAGTTAACAGTTGATGAGCGGGTTTTGATTCCTCGTCCAGAGACAGAGGAGTTGGTGGAGCTTATCTTGGCTGAAAATCCTGAGATGAATCTATCAATTTTGGATATAGGTACAGGTAGTGGAGCTATTGCTCTCGCCTTAGCAAAAAACAGACCGGCTTGGTCAGTGACAGCAGCGGATATTTCTCAAGAGGCTTTAGAAATAGCTAGCGAAAATGCTAAAAATCAAAAAATTAATATATTTTTTAAAAAATCTGATTGTTTTGCAGAAATTTCTGAAAAATATGATATAATTGTATCCAATCCACCCTATATCTCTCGTGAAGATGAGTCAGAGGTAGGTTTGAATGTTTTGCATTCAGAGCCTCACCTAGCTCTCTTTGCAGATGAGGATGGTTTAGCTATTTACCGTAAAATTGCGGAAGATGCAAAAGACTATCTCAAAGATGGTGGTAAGATTTACCTTGAAATTGGATACAAGCAAGGTCAAAGTGTTCCTGAACTTTTTAGGAAGCATCTTCCTGAAAAGAGAGTACGAACACTAAAAGACCAATTTGGTCAAGATAGGATGGTTGTAGTTGATGATGGACAGGATTAGACAAGAATTGGAAAAGGGTGGGGCTGTTGTTCTGCCTACTGAGACAGTTTATGGTCTTTTTGCTAAAGCTCTAGACGAAAAAGCAGTTGATTATGTATACCAGCTCAAACATCGTCCTAGAGACAAAGCTCTTAACCTAAATGTTGCTTCTATAGAGGATATCTTGTACTTTTCTAAGAATCAGCCAACCTATCTTCAAAAACTTGTAGAGACTTTTTTACCAGGTCCCTTGACCATTATTCTCGAAGCTAATGACAGAGTTCCCTATTGGGTTAATTCTGGTCTTGCAACTGTTGGATTTCGGATGCCCAGTCACCCTATCACACTTGATTTGATTCGAGAGACAGGTCCCTTGATTGGGCCGTCTGCTAATATCTCAGGTCAGGCAAGTGGAGTGACCTTTAGTCAGATTCTAGAGGATTTTGACCAAGAGGTTCTGGGGCTGGAAGACGATGCTTTTCTAACTGGACAGGATTCAACTATTTTGGACTTGTCTGGAGACAAGGTGAAAATCTTACGCCAAGGGGCCATTAAGCGAGAGGATATTCTTGCTCAGTTGCCAGAGATTTCTTTTGAGGAGGAATGAGATGCTAAGAGATTTACAAGAAACAGATGTGAAAGCTATATGTGACATCAACCAAGAGGCTTTGGGTTATTCTTTTAGTCCAGAGGAAACAGCTAGTCAATTAGCTAGATTATCTCAAGATTCCCATCATTTCCTTCTTGGTTATGAGGATGCAGCCAGCCATGTCTTGCTGGGATATGTCCACGCTGTGGTTTATGAATCCCTTTATTCTAAAGCAGGATTTAATATCTTAGCCTTAGCAGTTTCTCCTCAAGCACAAGGGCAAGGTATCGGTAAATGCTTACTGCAAGGGTTGGAAGACGAAGCAAAAAGACGTGGTTATGGGTTTATCCGCTTAAATTCTGCCGATCATCGTCTGGGTGCTCATGCATTTTATGAAAAAGTTGGTTATACTTGTGATAAAATGCAGAAACGGTTTATTCGCATCCTTTAGTTTATTTTCTTAAACTAAATGACCTGTCACATTATAAAGGAGAAGACCTATGATTTTTGACAAAGATGATTTTAAAGCATATGATGCTGATCTCTGGAATGCTATTGCAAAAGAAGAAGAACGCCAACAAAACAATATCGAGTTGATTGCTTCGGAAAACGTCGTTTCCAAGGCTGTTATGGCAGCTCAAGGGTCTATCTTGACGAATAAATACGCCGAAGGCTACCCAGGACGCCGTTATTATGGTGGAACTGAGGTGGTGGACGTTGTAGAGACTCTTGCTATTGAACGCGCAAAAGAAATTTTCGGTGCAAAATTTGCTAATGTTCAACCTCACTCTGGAAGCCAAGCTAACTGTGCGGCATACATGGCCTTGATTGAGCCAGGTGATACCGTTATGGGGATGGATTTAGCAGCAGGTGGACACTTGACCCACGGAGCTCCAGTTAGCTTCTCAGGTCAAACCTACAACTTTGTTTCTTATAGTGTAGATCCTGAAACGGAACTCTTGGATTTTGATGCTATCTTGAAACAAGCTCAAGAAGTAAAACCAAAATTGATCGTAGCAGGTGCTTCAGCCTATTCTCAAATTATCGACTTTTCAAAATTCCGTGAAATTGCTGATGCTGTTGGGGCTAAGCTCATGGTCGATATGGCCCATATTGCTGGTTTGGTTGCGGCTGGTCTTCACCCAAGTCCAGTTCCATACGCTCATATTACTACAACAACGACCCACAAAACCCTTCGTGGACCTCGTGGTGGTTTGATTTTGACCAATGATGAAGATTTAGCTAAGAAAATCAACTCAGCTATTTTCCCTGGTATTCAGGGGGGACCTTTGGAGCATGTTGTTGCTGCTAAGGCAGTTTCCTTCAAAGAAGTATTAGATCCAGCCTTCAAGGAATATGCTGCTAATGTTATCAAAAACAGCAAGGCTATGGCAGATGTCTTCTTGCAAGACCCTGATTTCCGTATCATTTCTGGTGGGACTGAAAACCACCTCTTCCTTGTTGATGTGACTAAGGTTGTAGAAAACGGAAAAGTTGCTCAAAACTTGCTGGATGAGGTCAATATTACCCTAAATAAAAACTCAATCCCTTACGAAACCTTGTCCCCATTCAAAACAAGTGGTATTCGTATTGGAGCAGCAGCCATTACTGCACGTGGATTTGGTGAAGAAGAAAGTCGCAAAGTGGCTGAACTCATCATTAAAACCCTTAAAAATGCAGAAAATGAGGCTGTCTTAGAAGAAGTGAGAAGTGCAGTCAAAGAATTGACAGATGCCTTCCCATTATACGAGGACTAAAACTTTTATGGACATTTATATTAAGAAAGCCATTATTCACCAGTTCAGTCCGGATGATACCGAGCTGTTACTAGCGGATAAGTTTCTCAATATTACTCCAAAAATCGAAGAATACCTGCGTAAAAAAATTGAACGTGTGTATTCAGATGAAGCCAAGACTGGGATTTTCGAAGAAGAAAATCCCTTCTTCAATCACATCACAGACGATTTGTTGGAGGCATCAGTAACGCTGGCTAACCTCTGGAAAGAGGAGTTCAGCATTTCAGAAAATCTCAAGACCAATGACTTGATTTTTGTGCAATTTACTAAAGAAGGTGTAGAACATTTCGCTTTCTTGCGAATTGCCCTGCGGGAGACCTTGACCCACCTCGGTGGAGAAGTTGATAATCCAATCAAGCTAACTCAGAATAACTTGCCTGGATTTGGAACGGGTGCTGACGAGGCCTTGGTAGTCAATCTTCAGAGTCGCAAGTACCATCTGATTGAAAAACGAATCAAGTACAACGGGACTTTTTTGAACTATTTTTCAGATAATCTTCTTGCTGTCGCTCCTAAAATTTCTCCTAAGAAATCCATCAAAGAACTGGAAAAAACAGCCCAGAGAATTGCCGAATCTTTTAATACAGATGATTTTCAATTTCAATCTAAGGTAAAATCAGCGATTTTCAACAACTTAGAAGAAAGCAATGAATTGTCGCCTGAGAAATTGGCCAACGACCTTTTTGACAATAATCTGACTGCTCGTTTGAGCTTTATTGATCAAGTTAAAGAAGCTGTCCCAGAGCCTGTTCAATTCGATGAAATTGATGCCAGTCGCCAATTAAAGAAATTTGAAAACCAAAAACTCTCCTTGTCAAATGGAATTGAGCTCATCGTTCCCAATAACGTCTATCAAGACGCCGAGTCTGTTGAGTTTATCCAAAACGATAATGGAACCTACTCTATCTTAATCAAAAATATCGAGGATATCCAAAGTAAATAATGTTTAAACGAATTCGAAGAGTGCTTGTACTAGCAGTCTTCCTTTTTGCTGGCTATAAAGCTTACCGCGTTCACCAAGATGTCAAGCAAGTCATGACCTATCAACCCATGGTGCGAGAAATCTTGAGTGAAAAAGACACCCCAGCAAACGAAGAGCTTGTGCTCGCTATGATTTATACCGAAACAAAAGGAAAAGAAGGCGATGTCATGCAGTCTAGTGAGTCTGCAAGTGGTTCCACCAACACCATCAATGATAATGCCTCTAGCATTCGGCAAGGCATTCAAACTCTGACCGACAATCTCTATCTGGCCCAGAAGCAGGATGTAGATGTTTGGACGGCTGTTCAAGCCTATAATTTTGGACCTGCCTATATCGATTTTATCGCCCAAAATGGCAAGGAAAATACCTTGGCTCTGGCCAAACAGTACTCTCGTGAGACTGTTGCTCCCTTGCTTGGCAATACCACTGGAAAGACTTATAGTTATATTCACCCCATTTCCATTTTTCACGGTGCCGAACTCTATGTAAATGGAGGAAACTATTATTATTCTAGACAGGTGCAACTCAACCTTTACATCATTAAAACTTTCACTCTCTTTTCGACATCTGGCTAGTCCAGGTGTTTTTGCTATAAGTTTTCTTTAAGATAGATATATTACTCTAGAAAGGTAAAGGAGGAAATTCCCTATGAGAAAGAAACTCTTTCTGACTAGTGCTGCGGTCTTGTGGGCAGTAACAGCTATGAATAGCGTCCATGCAGCAACAGATGTTCAAAAAGTCATCGATGAAACCTACGTTCAACCTGAATATGTCCTAGGTTCATCATTGTCTGAAGATCAAAAAAATCAAACCCTTAAAAAACTAGGCTACAATGCCTCAACAGACACCAAAGAACTCAAGACCATGACACCTGATGTCTATTCTAAGATTATGAATGTTGCCAATGACTCAAGTTTACAGTTGTATTCATCAGCCAAGATTCAAAAACTAGGTGACAAATCGCCACTTGAGGTCAAGATTGAAACACCAGAAAACATCACGAAGGTGACTCAGGATATGTACCGCAATGCAGCAGTAACCTTGGGTGTAGAACATGCTAAAATCACTGTGGCAGCACCTATTCCAGTTACAGGTGAGAGTGCCTTAGCCGGGATTTACTATTCGCTGGAAGCTAATGGAGCCAAGGTGCCACAAGCCAATAAAGACTTGGCTCAAGAAGAGCTGAAGGCTTTGTCAGATATCAATGCTGAAAACAAGGACAAGTCAGGCTATGATGCTAATAAATTAAACGTTGCCCTAGCCGATATCAAGTCAGGACTCGCCAAAGCTAAAGAAAGTAAGGGAAATCTGACAGAAGAAGATGTCCGCAAAATCGTTGAAGATACCTTAAAAAATTACAAACTTGATCAGGTTATAACAGGAAACCAGATCAATATTATCATCAATTTTGCTTTGAATCTCTCAAAGAGTGATATCCTCAGCAATGCAGACTTCACTAAAACACTGAATGACCTGAAACAAAGCATCGTATCACAAGCTGGCGACAGTTTTAAAAATATCAACCTTAACTTTGATGCTGATAAGGCACTAGAGGACGGTGGGAACTTCTTAAGCTCCCTTTGGCAGGCCATTGTCAACTTCTTCAAGAGTTTTGGTTCTTAAGAAATTTCATGGTATAATAGATGGTAACCGTAACGTTGCCGTCTTTTTTGTCGGCCAATAGAAAGAGAAGAGAATGTTAAAGAAAAATGATATTGTAGAAGTTGAAATTGTTGACTTGACCCATGAAGGGGCAGGAGTTGCCAAGGTAGATGGTTTGGTCTTTTTTGTAGAGAATGCTTTACCGAGTGAAAAAATCCTCATGCGTGTCCTCAAAGTCAATAAAAAGATTGGCTTTGGGAAGGTTGAAGAATACCTTGTCCAATCACCACACCGTAATCAAGATATAGATTTGGCTTACCTGCGTTCAGGAATCGCGGATTTAGGTCATCTTGCCTATCCAGAACAGCTCAAATTTAAAACTAAGCAAGTCAAGGACAGTCTCTACAAGATTGCTGGATTTACTGATATAGAGGTTGCTGAAACGCTAGGAATGGAAAATCCAGTCAAGTACCGCAACAAAGCACAGGTGCCTGTTCGTCGTGTTAATGGTATCTTGGAAACTGGATTTTTCCGTAAAAATTCCCACGACATCATGCCTTTGGAAGATTTCTTTATCCAAGATCCTGTGATTGATGAGGTAGTTGTAGCCCTACGCGACTTGCTCCGTCGTTATGATTTAAAACCTTATGATGAAAAGGAACAATCTGGCTTGATTCGTAATCTTGTGGTACGTAGAGGTCACTACTCAGGACAAATCATGGTCATTTTGGTGACAACTCGTCCGAAGATTTTCCGAGTGGAGCAATTGATTGAACAACTAATCAAGCAGTTCCCAGAGATTGTTTCTGTCATGCAAAATATCAACGACCAGAACACCAATGCGATTTTTGGTAAGGAATGGCGCACCTTTTATGGACAAGACTTTATCACTGACCAGATGTTGGGAAATGACTACCAAATCGCTGGACCAGCTTTTTACCAGGTCAATACTGAAATGGCTGAAAAGCTCTATCAAACAGCCATTGACTTTGCAGAGTTAAGAGAAGATGATGTGGTTATTGATGCCTATTCTGGTATCGGAACGATTGGCCTCTCTGTTGCCAAACATGTCAAAGAAGTTTATGGTGTTGAAGTTATTCCAGAAGCAGTTGAGAATAGCAAGAAGAATGCCCAACTGAACAATATTTCAAACGCCCACTATGTCTGTGATACAGCTGAAAATGCTATGAAGAATTGGCTCAAAGATGGAATTCAACCAAGCCTTATCCTAGTGGATCCACCAAGAAAAGGACTCACAGAAAGCTTTATCAATGCAAGTAGCCAAACAGGTGCTGAACGCATTGCCTATATTTCCTGTAATGTTGCGACCATGGCGCGTGATATCAAACTCTACCAAGAATTGGGATATGAGTTGAAGAAAGTCCAGCCGGTTGACTTATTTCCGCAAACGCATCATGTGGAGTGTGTAGTGTTGCTACAAAGAAAAAAAGGGTGAAAATCCTTGATTTCAAGCTATTTCACAAGCATTTTGTCTTTGTAGATAAAGGCAATTTTGACATCAAAAAAATCCTAAAAAGGCACATAGATGTAAATGTATTTGTAGATATCGTTTGCGTATCGGAAAAATGAATACAACAATAAATATTTATCTAAGGAGAGAACAATATTCAATTGTTCTCCTTTTTATTATAGCTTGAAGCCATAATAAGAAGCAACGCACCAATTTTGGTGCGTTCTGCTTTTTTATGCTATAATGGATTTAGAAAAATAAAGGAGTTTGCCATGATTGGAAAGAACATAAAATCCTTACGTAAAACACATGACTTAACACAACCCGAATTTGCACGGATTGTAGGTATTTCACGAAATAGTCTGAGTCGTTATGAAAATGGAACGAGTTCAGTCTCTACCGAATTAATAGACATCATTTGTCAGAAGTTTAATGTATCTTATGTCGATATTGTAGGAGAAGATAAAATGCTGAATCCTGTTGAAGATTATGAATTGACTTTAAAAATTGAAATAGTGAAAGAAAGAGGTGCTAATCTATTATCTCGAATCTATCGTTATCAAGATAGACAGGGAATTAGCATTGATGATGAATCTAATCCTTGGATTTTAATGAGTGATGATCTATCTGACTTGATTCATACGAATATCTATTTAGTAGAGAATTTTGATGAAATAGAGAGGTATAGCGGCTATTTGGATGGAATTGAACGTATGTTAGAGATATCTGAAAAACGGATGGTAGCCTAATGGAAATCCAAGATTATACCGATAGTGAATTCAAACATGCTTTAGAGAGGAACCTTCGCTCTCTGACAAGAGGAAAAAAGTCCAGTAAGCAACCTATAGCGATTTTGCTTGGAGGGCAAAGTGGTGCTGGTAAGACTACAATTCATCGAATTAAACAGAAAGAATTTCAAGGAAATATTGTTATCATAGATGGCGATAGTTTTCGTTCTCAGCATCCACACTATTTAGAACTGCAGCAAGTATATGGTAAAGATAGTGTTGAATACACTAAAGATTTTGCAGGCAAAATGGTGGAGTCTTTAGTAACAGAATTAAGCAATTTGGGATACAATCTTTTGATAGAGGGAACTTTACGAACAGTTGATGTTCCAAAGAAAACAGCACAACTCTTGAAAAATAAGGGATATGAAGTACAATTAGCCTTAATTGCAACAAAGCCTGAGCTGTCCTATATAAGTACTCTTATCCGTTATGAAGAACTGTACGCCATCAATCCAAATCAAGCACGCGCAACTCCAAAAGAACATCATGATTTCATTGTAAATCATCTAGTTGATAATACCCGACAGTTGGAAGAACTAGCTATCTTTGAAAGAATTCAAATTTATCAACGAGATAGAAGTTGTGTACATGATTCAAGAGAAGATAAAATTTCAGCAGCAGATATTCTTCAAGAGTTACTGTTTGGGGAGTGGAGTCAGGTAGAGAAAGAGATGCTTAAATCTGGAGAAGAAAGATTTAAAGATTTAACTAATTGAAATAGTTGTTAGAACACAAATTTTAAAATATAGTCTACTTATAACTTTTGTTAGTTGTTTAATTAAGGTGGGCGAAAATTTTTTAGAACCAAAAAACGCATAATCTCAGGTGTTGAAAAACTTGAAATTATGCGTTTTCTTGTGGGAAGATTTACTCCATTTTCTTCAGGAATTGAGATTTTGCCCATCTCTTTTTATTATATTTAAGGATATTTGAAAGATATATTTTAGAAAAACAATTATGGAGTTCTTAAATACAGAATATATTATAAATGCTGATTCAAAGTGAAGTTTTATATGTTTTTTGATTTTGTTGAGCATAAAATCTATTAACTAAATTCGAACTACAAAAATTAATTTTAGATGAACTAAACTGTAGGCTTTGGAAAGTTCTCTTATTCGATTTCAGAATGAATCGCTGATACAGGATTAAAAGAACTAAGTATTTCTTTTTGTTTTGAATGAGATACGTGAGTATAGATTTGTGTGATTGATATAGAACTGTGTCCAAGAATTTGTTGAATGTATCGAATATCTACATCATTATCTAGAAGCATTGTCGCAAAGCTATGTCTAAACATATGTGGTGTAATAGTTTTAGATAAGCTATTTTGTTCAACGATTCTCTTTATAACTAAACGTACACTTTGCTCTGACAATGGTTTAAGAGAATGTTTCCCTGGAAACAAGAAATCATTTGATTCATTTCTTGTTTTATTTATATATGTTTCTAATAAATTGAATGTTTTTTGATCTCCTAAAAATAGGATACGTTCTTTCTTACCCTTTCCTATAATATGGAGTGTCTTATTGGAAAGATTAATATCTTTGAGATGAATGTGGCAAAGTTCAGAAATTCTGATGCCTGTTGAAAGTAAAAGTGAAATAATTAGTAGATTTCTTTCAGCGTGTTGTTTTTGATAGTCAGTTTTAGATACAATTACTTTCCGTTCTAAATATATAAAAATGCTTTTCAGAATGTCATACGGAATCGTTTTAGGCAATACTTTTTCAGTTCTAAATTGAAAGCGCAATTGATTGAAGGGATTCTCTTCAATTATGTTCTGGTATTTTAGATAGTTATAAAACACCTTCATACAAGCAATTTTTCTTCTTAATGTATTCGTTTTTATGTTAGATCGTGTCAACTGTTCTATATAGGATTCGACATTATCATAGTCTGAGTTATAAAATTGCATAAGATCATTCTTATAAGCGCGAATCGTGTGCGAACTCAAACGCTTATGAGTTTTGCAATAATCTAAGTAAGTAGAAATAAGTTTATAATCCATAAAAATCTCCTTTATCAATAATCATGCTATTATAAACCTATTTAGGTGCTTTGTATAGCGATAATAAATTGTTATCGGTAGGAGATGTTTTATGTATTACGGTCGAGATACTGAAATAGAAGAATTAAAACAGCATTTTAAATTTTCTAGTAATGATAAAAATAGTTTATATATTATTAATGGTTTAAGTGGTAGTGGTAAAACCGAGCTAATCAAAGAGGTTTGTCAACGAGTTTACAGCCATGATAAAGAAGCCTTTATTCTCTACATTGATGTTATAAATGATGGGTTTGAAAGTAATAAATTTTTTGAAAATCTACTAAAAGGAGCGTATGTCCCAACACAATTCAGAAGAAATCTATGCTTATCAATACCTCAAAAATATTCGTTTTCAAATTATTTAAGAAAACAAAAACTAACAAATCTAACTCTGAAACATAGTCTTAGGTTAATCAGATCGTTTATTGCGTTCGATACAACTTACAAAAAAGTAATTGATTATCCTTGGGAAGAAGTTATTACTGAAATAAAGGAGGGAATATTTGAAAATGATTTATATTTAAGATATTTCAGTCATGTTTCAAAAAAAATCCGTCTTAATATTATTATTGATAATTATCAATTTTTATCTGAAGATATAAAAATAAAATTTGAAGATGACTTTAATACACTTCAAAGCGGAATCTCTTTAACAATTATAAACCGAACAAATGATAAGTTAAAATCGATTGATAAACTAGATACATTGGACAATTATACTCCTACTGTATTAAATTTATCGTATCTTACTGAGGATGAGTGTAAATTACTAATAAGAAATAAAATTGCTTTACTTGATAATGTCAAATTGAATCAAATCTGGCAGATAACACAAGGTAATTATAAAGATATTGAATTAATTATTAACAGACTTATTGATAATCCAAATTCAGAATTATTTAATATTTCTGATATATATGACAAACTTCCAGATATTCAAAAAAATATACTTATCATATCATCAATTTTTCCTGCTGGTATGAAAAAAGATATAGTTTTTAACTACATTAAATCTATATTAGACGAAAATACTGAAGTAGCTGATTCTCTAAAATCCCTTATTGATGCAGGTTTTGTCTATATTAATGGTGATACAAATGATAAAATCAAAATTTCACACGAATCAATTGTAAATGGTATTTTAAATCACACAAATGCTTCTGATCTTCAATTAGTAACCAACAATCTAAAAATATATTTAGAGCAAACTATCCTATCTATAGGAGTTGGTGGCGAGTTAGCTTATTTAATTCACTGCTTAATAAATATATGTAATATTGAAGAGTTGCGGCAAAATGTAGAATATATCAAACAGTTACTTGAAATCGAATACAGGAAAAATTCATATTTTTACATTGTATCTTTGAGTAAGAAGATACTTCATTTAATAGAATTATTACCCGAAAAATACTTACATTATATGTTGAACTCGTACCAGTGGATTTCTGATTTTAATGGAGGTTTAGCTATTTTAAACAGTCTTCAAAAAGATAATTATTCAAAAGATTTACAGCTATACTATCCTAGATTTCAAATTCAAAAATATGAATTTGAGGAGGCGCTAAAATCACTGGAAAAGTTAGAAAATTGCTCTGGAACATTACTCTACAAGCTAAATGCTTATGGTCATTTAGGTAAAGATCGAGAGGCAATTAAACTCCTTAATGAAAGCATGAATTCTGTAGAAAAAGACGACTTCTATTATATTATTTTACGAAATTCTGCTCATTATTTCCCAACTAAAGAAGCTACCGAAAATCTCAAACTAGCATTGGACTATTTTCAACGTAATGAATATCAAATACCTGTTGCAACAGTATATAATAATTTAGGTGTTGTTAATATCTGGGACGGAGAATATGATATAGCTTTAGAGAATCTAAATAAGGCCATAAAAATACTAAAAAAATATGATTCAAATGAAATTTTTGAACCATATTGTAATAAATCAATTATTTTTTTGATGAATAAAAATTATCAACAATCTCTGAAGTTTATAAATAAATCACTTCAAGAATGTCCTAAAGCTTTGACCTTAGATATTAGGATGCTCAAGTTAAACAAATTAATTATTGAATTGATTTCTGAAAGAATCTCTTTTACAGAATTTCAAAATTCACTAAGAAACTTTGAGGAAGAAATTCCACTCATAGACGATCCTTGGTATAAATTTCAAATAGTATACAATTTACAACAATTTGATGATATTCCTTTTGTTTGTGAAAAAACTTATATTGATGATTATCAAGACGGACTCACTAAATACTATCTGTTGATTCCTTACAAAAAATATAATTTCTGTATAGGTCTTTCTCCTAATTGGAGATATTAATTTGTTCATGGTACTTGCGAATGAGATCTAAATATATGGAATAATCATATTGTTTATATTTTAATAAATTAGCTACTAGTTTAGCTAATTTTTTAATATCATCATCAGTATAGGATAAATTTGTAATTCCGATTGTTCCTAATCTTATTCCTGAAGTCGTCATTGGTCCGTGTGTATCATTTGGAATTTGATTTCGGTTAACTAATATTTTATGTTGAAAAAGTAGATTCTCTGCATCCTTACCACTCAAGTTTAGATTCAGTAGATTAACTAAAATTATATGAGTCTTTGAGTTTTTATAAACAACATCAACCCCTTCTTTACTTAATTGTTTTATAAACAATAAAGTATTTTTTATAACCTGTTGTGCATAATCTTGAATATCTATTGATAATAATTTGATTAAACAGATACATTTCGCAAATAATGCATTTTGTGTAGGACCTCCCTGTATTCTAGGAAAAATTGAATTAGTTATTTTTTCTTCAAATATAGAACGATACATTAGTACTCCTCCTTGAGGCCCACGTAAACATTTATCCATTGTAAAAGTAACGAAATCGACATATGGAAAAATCGACTTATGTAGCTTTGCCATAATATATAAAACACTATGGCAAATATCCGCTAAAATAAGGGTATTGGGGCTAACCTCTTTTATAATTTCATAAATTTGTTGATAATTAAATTCATTTCCATACGATGAAGCACCAATAATAATCAATTTAGGTTTATATTTATCTAATAATTCCTTTAATTCGATATAATCAATATTTAAATCATGATCTAAGTGATAATATTTTACAGTACCTTTGCCTGTATAAGTGTGTGAAATATGTCCTCCGTCTTTTGGAGATAACGATAAAATATAATCGTCACTTTCTAAAACACAATTATAGACTATTTGGTTAGCCTGAGTTCCTGAATGTGGTTGCACATTAACTCTATAATCACCAGGATTTAAATCAAAAAGTTGAAGACACAATTCTTCTGAATATATTTCAATATTATCCAATGAAGTACAATGAGGAAAAAAGCGTTTTTCAACAGCTCCCTCTGTTGGCAGAGTAGCGAGAGGGAAACTTTGAATCTCTAATACTTCGGTGAATGGATAGCTAATACATGCAGCAAGATTTATTACGCTATTCTGTTCTTGGTTATATGAATCAAGAATTTTATTTAACTTCTGATAGATTTCACCTTCAAATTTATTAATTTTATACACTGACTTCTCCTACCGATAACAATTTATTATCACCAGTATACCATAAATTCATCTTTAGTAGCTTGATTTGTATAATGATTTTTTTAGTTAAAAATAGTATGAAAATCTAGTTATCCGTATAAACACTGGACTTATCACACTTTATCAAGGTCGAAACCAATCAATTTACTACTAATTTACTACTTATGAATGAGCTTTGATACGACGATTTACCCTTGAAAAGTGAAGAAACAAAGATACTTCCAATAAAAATTGAATAGGCAAAAGGTGGACACTTCAAAAATGAGGTGTCTATTTTTTTACCCGATTTGAAAGGACGTGATACTACGAAAATAGAAAAACAAGAGAATAAAGGTCGCTCCCCACCGTGAAAGACCATCAAACAAACGAGATTCATTCAACCATAAAAAAGAAAGGATAGGTAAAAATATGGAACTTAAATTTGTGATTCCCAAGATGGAAAAAACATTCGGCAATTTAGAATTTGCTGGCGAGGATAAAGTCGTACAGCGAAGAATCAACGGACATCTAACCGTCTTATCTCGAAGCTATAATCTCTATTCAGACGTTCAAAGAGCAGATGATATTGTGGTCGTACTTCCTGCTGAAGCTGGCGAAAAACATTTCGGCTTTGAGGAACGTGTTAAGTTAGTCAATCCACGTATTACCGCCGAGGGCTATAAAATCGGCACTCGTGGTTTTACAAATTACCTTTTACATGCTGACGACATGGTAAAAGAATAAAGAAAGAGAGGAAAAATGATGAGATTAGCAAATGGTATCGTATTAGATAAAGACACGACTTTTGGAGAATTAAAATTCTCTGCTCTACGTCGTGAAGTGAGAATCCAAAATGAAGACGGTACGGTTTCAGAGGAAATCAAAGAACGTACCTATGACTTAAAATCCAAAGGGCAAGGACGCATGATTCAAGTAAGTATTCCTGCCAGCGTGCCTTTGAAAGAGTTTGAATATAACGCACGGGTGGAACTTATCAATCCCATTGCGGATACTGTCGCTACTGCTACCTTTCAAGGAGCAGATGTTGACTGGTACATCAAGGCAGACGATATTGTGCTGACAAAGGATTCTAATTCCTTTAGAAATCAACAGCCACCTAAGAAAGAACCTGCTACGGACAAATAGCCACGTATCTTCCATTAGAGAGAAAGGAGAAAATCAAACATGAAACAGCGTGTCTTTCGTGGTAAAAGGATTCGTCCGAGTGACAAAGATTTAGTCTTTCATTTTACAGTAGCGTCCTTACTGCCTATTTTACTGCTTGTTGTCGGACTGTTTCATGTGAAGACAATCCAGCAGGTCAACTGGCAGGACTTTAACCTATCACAAGCAGATAAGATTGACATTCCGTATTTAAGTATCAGTTTCAGTGTCGCAATTCTTGTCTGCTTGCTGGTGGCGTTTCTATTCAAACGGTATCGCTATGATACGATTAAACAACTCTACCACCGTCAAAAGCTGGCGAAGATGGTTCTTGAAAATAAGTGGTATGAATCAGAACAGGTCAAAACAGATGGCTTCTTCAAGGATTCCCCCAGTCGTACCAAAGAAAAGATAACCTACTTCCCTAAAATCTATTATCGCCTTAAAAATGGCTTAATACAGATACAAGTGGAAATCACTCTGGGGAAATATCAAGACCAGCTCCTACACTTGGAAAAGAAATTAGAAAGTGGCTTGTACTGTGAGCTGACGGATAAAGAGTTAAAGGATTCCTACGTGGAATATACCTTGCTCTATGATATGATAGCCCGTCGTATTTCTATTGATGAAGTACAAGCTCATGATGGGAAACTTTGCTTAATGAAAAATATGTGGTGGGAATATGACAATCTGCCTCACATGCTCATAGCTGGTGGTACAGGTGGCGGTAAGACCTACTTTATCCTGACACTGATTGAAGCCTTGCTTCATACAGATTCTAAGCTGTATATCTTAGACCCGAAAAATGCAGACTTAGCCGATTTAGGCTCTGTGATGGCAAATGTCCACTACAGAAAAGAAGACTTGCTTTCCTGCATTGATACATTCTATGAAGAAATGATAAAACGCAGTGAGGAAATGAAGCAGATGGAAAATTATAAGACTGGCGAAAATTATGCTTACTTAGGACTTCCAGCACACTTCTTAATCTTTGATGAATATGTCGCTTTCATGGAAATGCTGGGAACAAAAGAAAACACCGCAGTTATAAATAAGTTGAAACAGATTGTCATGTTAGGTCGTCAAGCTGGCTTCTTTCTAATACTGGCTTGTCAGCGTCCAGACGCAAAATATCTAGGCGACGGAATCCGTGACCAGTTTAATTTCAGAGTGGCTTTAGGTCGTATGTCTGAAATGGGCTATGGCATGATGTTTGGCAGTGACGTACAAAAGGATTTCTTCTTAAAGCGAATCAAAGGTCGTGGCTATGTTGATGTAGGAACAAGTGTCATATCAGAGTTTTATACTCCCCTTGTACCAAAAGGACATGACTTTTTAGAGGAAATTAAAAAGTTATCCAACAGCAGACAGGACACAAAAAAGCCATCATCAGAACAACAAGAAATGGAGAAATAAAAGTAATGGATATTAAAAGATTGGAGATATATCATACACCGACTGAAAAATCTGTCATTTGTCTTTGCTTGAATACAGACCAATTCACGGTAGATTGTGAACAATACATCATTGACCGATACAGGCATTTTACCGTCAATCCAAAAGTACGATTCTATTCCAGAATAGATAAGCTGATTGATGAAATTATCCGTGAAGTGAAGAAACCACCGTTCACATTCAGAATGAGGTTAGAGAAGCGACATAGTATTACCAGCAAAAATATTCTATATGAATTTCAGCTTTTTGATAGAAATTCATTCAAAACGGACGGTCTATCAGAAGTGATTGAACAGGAATATTTAAGACCAGAAGTTGATTTGGTAGTGATTTACACTGGCATACAGGGAGAATCAAAGGCAGATACAGACGACAAAGGCAGGTTTTACGGTCTTAAACCGTAAGTTCTGGCTTTGTCGGGCAGGGCTTGCCCTGCCCATTAACCCCCCGTATCTAACAGGGGGGTACAAATCGACAGGAAACAGTCAAAAAAACATTAGAAAATCCTTTGGTTACAAGGGATTTACAAAATTTCAGCGTATGTCAAATGGGCTTTAAAAGTTGACATACGCCTTTTTGATTGGAGGGATTTTTACTGAATGAACAAACTTGGTTACAGCATTTAAAAGAAAAACGCTTGGCTTATGGACTATCTCAAAACCGTTTAGCTGTTGCGACTGGTATTACAAGGCAGTATCTAAGCGATATTGAAACAGGAAAAGTCAAGCCATCAGAGGATTTACAGCAGTCCCTTTGGGAAGCTCTGGAACGCTTCAATCCCGACGCTCCCCTTGAAATGCTGTTTGATTATGTAAGAATTCGCTTTCCGACAACAGACGTACAGCAGGTGGTCGAAAACATCTTACAACTGAAACTGTCCTATTTTCTTCATGAGGACTATGGTTTCTATTCTTATTCAGAGCATTATGCTTTAGGCGACATATTCGTCCTTTGCTCCCATGAACTGGACAAAGGAGTTCTGGTGGAATTGAAAGGTCGTGGGTGCAGACAATTTGAAAGCTATCTTCTGGCACAACAAAGAAGCTGGTATGAGTTCTTTATGGACGTTTTGGTGGCTGGCGGTGTGATGAAACGCCTTGACCTTGCCATTAACGATAAGACAGGGATTTTAAATATCCCTGTACTCACTGAAAAGTGCCAACAGGAAGAATGTATCTCCGTCTTCCGCAGTTTTAAAAGCTATCGCAGTGGCGAACTGGTACGCAAAGAGGAAAAGGAATGTATGGGAAACACCCTCTATATCGGTTCATTACAAAGTGAAGTTTATTTCTGTATCTATGAAAAGGACTACGAGCAGTACAAGAAAAATGATATTCCCATTGAAGACGCAGAAGTAAAAAACCGTTTTGAGATTCGATTGAAAAATGAGCGTGCTATTATGCAGTCCGTGATTTACTCGTCTATGACAATCCAGAGCATACCGCCTTTAAAATTATCAATCGGTATATCCGTTTTGTAGATAAAGACGATTCCAAACCTCGTTCTGATTGGAAACTGAATGAAGAATGGGCTTGGTTTATTGGGAACAATCGTGAACGATTAAAACTAACCACAAAACCAGAGCCTTACTCCTTCCAAAGGACGCTGAACTGGCTATCTCATCAAGTTGCCCCGACCTTAAAGGTTGCGATTAAACTTGATGAAATCAACCAGACGCAGGTTGTAAAAGACATTCTCGACCATGCGAAACTGACAGACCGACACAAGCAGATTTTGAAGCAACAGTCAGTAAAAGAACAGGACGTGATAACAACAAAAAAATAACTCAAATACAAATTCATTGAATATAGAGAGGAGAACATTTTTATGAATTTTGGACAAAACCTTTATAACTGGTTTCTATCAAACGCTCAATCACTGGTGCTTTTAGCAATCGTTGTGATTGGCTTGTATCTTGGCTTCAAGCGTGAGTTTAGCAAACTGATTGGCTTTTTAATTATTGCGATTATTGCGGTTGGCTTAGTCTTCAACGCTGCTGGAGTAAAAGACATTTTACTAGAGCTATTCAATCGCATTATTGGTGCTTAAATAAAACCGTTCTTTTGTGGAATATAAGTGGTTTTCTTATGTTCCGCAAAGGAATGGTACACCAAACGAAGTGCGGTAGGGATTTTTGAATCTCTACAAAGAAAGGACGTGAATATATGGACGATATGCAAGTCTATATTGCGAATTTAGGCAAATACAATGAGGGCGAATTGGTCGGTGCGTGGTTTACCTTTCCCATTGACTTTGAGGAAGTCAAAGAGAAAATCGGCTTGAATGATGAATATGAGGAATACGCCATTCATGACTACGAGTTACCCTTTACGGTTGACGAATACACTTCCATTGGCGAACTCAATCGACTATGGGAAATGGTATCGGAATTACCCGAAGAATTACAATCGGAGCTATCTGCTCTGCTCACTCATTTTTCAAGCATTGAAGAACTAAGCGAACATCAAGAGGATATTATCATTCATTCCGATTGTGATGATATGTATGACGTGGCACGCTACTACATTGAAGAAACGGGTGCTTTAGGCGAAGTACCAGCTAGTCTTCAAAACTATATTGATTATCAAGCCTATGGTCGGGATTTAGACCTTTCAGGAACGTTTATCTCAACCAATCATGGGATTTTTGAAATCGTCTATTAAATCTGTCGGTACATTCTTACTGGCAGATTTTCTTGTTTACGGGGTAGTCAAAAGACTATCCCCATTTTTATGAAAGGATTGATTACATGAAGAAAATACGAAGCTATACCAGTATCTGGTCTGTTGAGAAAGTGTTGTACTCCATCAATGACTTTAGACTTCCGTTTCCCATAACCTTTACGCAAATGACATGGAGTGATGTGTGGTAACTTATCATCATTATACTTGTTGTATTTCTTAACAAGACCTTTCATCATACCATTATAGTCACTTGCCACTTTTGGATAGTTCTTTCTATTAAGAAAGAGAAAATCACTATATCCATCAATCTCAACACGCTTATCATTCTTTCGATTCGCTAACACTCGCTTAAATGCTTGATAGGCTTCTTCAACCATAGGAACTTGACGTTCGCCACTTTTGGTCTTTGGTGTTTCAATGTAGTACCCAATTTCAGTATCTCTCAATAGCTGATGGTCTATATTGACAAGACGATTCTCAAAATCTAAATCTGGAAGTGTCAAACCACCAAACTCTGAAATACGAAGACCTGTTTTTAAGAGTATCAGAATTTCATCATAATTTTTGCTGTAGGTTTTATCAGCTTTTGCAAAGGCTAACAGTTTTTCTTCCTGTTCTTCTGTTAGTACGGTCTTAGGGACAGTATCATCATCAAGAACTGCTTTCAGTTGAAAGTCAAATGGATTCTTCCGAACACAATCATCTTGTATAGCAATATAGAATGAAGCCTTTAAAGAACGTTTGTAGTTATTGATGGTTTGATAAGCATAACCATTTTCACTCATTCTAATAGTCCATTCTTTAGCGTCTGATGGCTTAATACTGTCAATACTTCTTACACCTAACTTGTCTTTCTTCAAAATATCCATAAGATATTTGCGTCCAGTTTCAGTGTTTTTTCTAACCTTTGGTCTTTGAGCGTTCTGTTTTGCGTAAAGCTGGCAGAGTGTCATTTTCTTTCCTACAACATCAATACCATCATGAATGTCTTTCTGTAACTCTGCGATTTTCTCTCTAAGTGAGATACAATCACGCTTTCCTGCTGGTACTCGGTCTGTAGCCACAAGTTTCCACGAGTAAACAAATTGCGGTTCTCCAAATGAATCTATATATTTGTATAAGTATCTTCCGTCTTTTCGTTGGCTCTCTCCAGTCTTTAAGATTCGACCTTTATTGTCACGTCTTTTTTCTGACATGGCATTTGCTCCTTTCCTTTATGGAAAGAGCCTTGATACGACTTAATACTATTTTATCATATACAAGACCCTTTGGCGACGCTAGATTGCGTCCAATGTATCTATAATTTTTTCAAATTGTTTTCGTTTAATCTGAATACGATTGCCATTCATAATCAGCCAATTTGCATTTTTATTTTCCTCTGCCAAGCGTCGTAGCTTGTTTTCGCCAATACGAAAATATTTTGACGCTTCTTCAATAGTTAGGGTATAACGCTCCCAAATCGGAATGTCAGTCTGCTTCATAAAATCCTCCTTTCCAAATCACTTATTGGATTTCATAAAAGTTGTTTTACAAGCAATCGAACAGCTCTAGCAAAGCTCACGGGAGTTCCACCCCTGCATGGTTCTCATGTAGCCATACTCATTGCCTGCGACGGTTTTATCACGCTCGGACTATTGACTGTATGGGAGTATCATTATCACGATAAGAATGTCGTTGCAGGCAATCCTGCTAAAGATTGCTTCTCGGATCACTAACATGAATCGCTCGCTATCTTTATAAGATAGGTCATGGCGGTTAGTTCCGTTGGCTCTTTTCTTATCGAAACGTATTCGATTACTTTTATTCAGTTTTCAAAGAACAATGGCTCGTTAGCCTATCAAAACACATTGAAAGCTCAATATGCTTTGGTGGAATAACAAACCTCCCTGTTCGGGAAGCGTGGAATGGTTTAGCACGCTTCCACGAAAGGAGAGAGGATATTACTTAATTTCAAATGACAAAATCTTTGTAATCAGTCTGGTTTCCATTCTTCCACGTAAGACTTCATCAACGACCATACTTTGATTGCCATATTCATCTTTCATAAGTCGTAGGGAACGCTTCGTTATGTACCCTCTGTAATGATGTAGAATCTGGTTAATCGCTTCGGTATCGCCATCTGTTGCCTTTACAATGAGAGGAAAGGGAATCATAGGATATTGTGTTTTCATTCTTCAAATTCCTCCATAAACTTTTTAATTAAGGCTAGTCCACTGGTTCTATGCCGATAGACAGTAGAACGGTTCAATTTCAACAGGTCTGCAATTTCTGAATCGCTCATGTCCATAAAGTAAAACAGCAGTAGAATTTCACGTTTCTTGTCTGGCAACTCACGTAATGCTTCACTCAACAAATCATTTTCAACGCCTACTGATAACCCATTGAGTGTAAAAATCTGAAAGTCAGTTGAATAGTTATCTGTTGTCGCAAACTGGCTAACAAGATAATCGCCAACATCCGAAAAGGACACCTCACGCTTTGCAATCCTTGAAAGATAAAGCATATAATTCTTTCGCTCGTCTTCCATAGCACGTTTACAGATATAGTCAAACTGATTTTCTATTGTGGTCTGAAAAGAAGATGGTTTCATGTTTCTCACCCCCTTTCTGTCTAGGAAAGGAAGTGAGCCTTGCTCGTTTATCTCCTTTCACTCTTAGTCCCAATGTGAAAGGGGGATTTGTTGCATTACTGATAAATAAACTTTGTAAAAAAGTTCTGAATAGCCAAAAAAGCATATAAACAGATTTATTTCTCTGTTTACATGCTTCTGTTATTCTATCTATATGATTTATAAAACCACATTGGTGGACGTACTTATCTATTGCAGATAGACGACTTTTTTTGACAAGAACCCAATGTAAGGAAATTTATTGTATATGATGTACTTCATGGCGACGTTGACCTCCAACAAACCGCCATTTGGAAGTAATATACAATATTTTAACAGCGTAAATAGCACTACCATATAACGGTTTTTTTTATTGGCGTTTAGTAGTGCTTTTTATTAAATATAAACCTATAAACCATATAACACGTTTTTCTATACCTGTTTTTAATTCAGTAGGAACAATAAAATGTATAGAGGTGGTCTACTATGCGTAAAAAAGAAGATAAATATGATTTTAGAGCCTTTGGTTTAGCCATTAAAGAAGCTCGATTGAAACGAGGTTTAACTCGTGAACAAGTGGGAGCATTGATTGAAATTGACCCACGGTACTTAACTAATATTGAAAATAAAGGGCAACACCCCAGCATACAAGTTCTTTATGACCTTGTATCGTTACTTCATGTTTCCGTTGATGAATTTTTCTTACCTGGGGTCCCGAGCGCTTAGTGGGAATTTGTATCGATAAGGGGTACAAATTCCCACTAAACCAATGTTTCAAGGCCTATTTATTTTTTATATTCAATTCTCTTAAGTGTTTAGGAATAGATAACAAGTCAAATTTATACTCTCCAAGAAAAGTGATATGCTCCCAATTAATAGGAGATACATGCTTCATATACTTAGTTACTTCGGGATCTATTTTGACGAGATAATTATAAGCTGCTTGTAAGTAGACGGCGTTCCATATACTTATTGCATTTATTAACACATTAAGCGCACTAGCACTTTGAAGTTGTCGGCGAATATCGCGCTCCATAAATTTTCCGCGTCGCCCAAAAAATAGTTCTCTAGCTAAAGCATTAATCGCTTCTGTCTTATTTAGTCCATGAGTGATCCTTCGCCGTAGCTCACTATCTGTAATATAATCTATCATAAAAATGCTCTTTTCAATGCGACCTAGTTCTCTCAGTGCAAGAGCTACTCTATTCTTACGTGCGTATGAGCCTAGCTTTCCTAATAGTAAAGAACTAGATACTTTTCCTGTTTGAATCGAATAGGCGATTCGTTTAATTTCATCATAGTTTTCTTCAATAATTTTTACATTGATTTTTCCGCTTATATCTTCTGATAAGTTAGGGTAGTAGGAAGGTGATTTGATAGAAAATAATTGTGATTTTTTTATATTTCTGATGCGAGGTTCAAAATCAAAGCCTAGTAATGCGGTCATTCCAAACACCTGATCAGAATACCCATTTGTATCAGTAAAATGTTCCTCAATATCTAGATCTGTTTCATGATAAAGTAGGCCATCAAGGGTATGAGTAGCTTCCCTTGTATTAGTTGAAGCAACCTCGATATGATGAGTCGTATGCCTATCATTTATTGATCGAATCATTGTAGCTCCTTTTTCCATACTTTTGTAATGTGGATTAACATCGGATTTTAGAGCTGAGACGCCCACTGGGACGCGCATTCCGTCTGAAGCAGTGGTTTTTCCTTCACCCCAAAAGTCTGCAACAGGAAGCTTTAACTGATAATTAACCAAAACAGATTGAGCACGAGTCAGAGCTTCTTTATAAAAGCGCCATTGTTTGGCATTGGCTAACTGAGAATAAGAAATTCCAGGAGTTGATTGGGCCATTTTTTCAAGACCAATATTCATCCCTAAACCCAGCAAAGCAGCAAAAATAATTTTTCTTTCTTGTTCACTCGGCGGTTTCCCTGTAGAATCATGACTAAATTCTTGTGAAAAGTTGGTCCAACTGTCCACCTCAATTAAAAGATCACTAAGCCTTATCTTAGGAATTATTGAATAAAGTTTTTTTCTATATATTTCTGCTTCGCTAGGTGTAACTTTTTCCAACTTTTTAAGGTTTGCTCTTGAAATTCTCTTATCAACTGTCGAATAAAATTGAAGCTGTAAATCTAAAATTATTTCCCGATCCTTTAAATAGTCCTCAAACGTGTCTGGAATAGTTTCTGAATCAATACAAGCAGATAAATCAACTAAGTAATCATCAATATTTCGATGGATCATACTTCCTTCAACTGAAATATCTCCTGATCGAATATTGTTCTTTAGCTCGGTGAAAGCTACTAACTCATAGTAAGACCGATCTATTTTCCCCTCTTCTGGCCGAACAAGGCTTTTCCATTTTTTACTCACAAAATCAGTAGAAGTATCTGCCGGTATTTTTCTTTTACCACTATTGTGTAAATCAGTTAGTTGAGTTAGGGCCATGAGGACTGGATTTGCTGCCGGAGTTGCTTTGAACGAAAGGGTCCTCAATAACATTGGCGTGTATCTTCGGAGGTAATTAGCTTTATTTCGAACCATTTCTAAATAGCCATGATTTTTATTACCTGTAATTTTTTTAGCTTCTTCTCCATCTTGTACTAAATCTTCCCAAGGCATGATTCGTTCAATTTCGTCAAAAGGATTACTATCATTATCTTTTGCAAAGTGAAGAGCATCAATTAAAGAAGCATAATGTTCCAATTTTTTAGTAGCCAATTTTCCTTTTTCTTTTAACTGTTCTTGTGAATCACGTGTCCCTTTGCGTTTAATACTTGCTAAAATGCGGTCATTAATCTCAATCAGTTGATCGATCAGATATTGATGATGATTGACTAAAAAAGCAATAAGTAAAGAGTATCTTTTTTCAAGCTCAAAACGGGAGAAGTCATATGCATCATAATTTTCCCCTAGTCTAGCTAGCTGAAGAAACCTGTTCCGATTAATATGGGAGACATTAATTGTCCCGAGTCCCATGGAAGCAATCACTTCCACTTTTTTACAAATACTCATAAAGCTTTCTGGATTTGCCTTACCTGGAATGTCTTTTAGCCAAGCGAGTTTAGTTATTTTCGTCTCTTCATAAATTTGAAACAAACTCTCTAGTTTTTCAATTTGTATATCTGTTAATGAACAGAGTAATATTGAAAATAAGTTGTTTTCTGCTTTATCTCGACAGCGGCTTATAATGTCTTCAAGTGTAGCTATAGATGGAAAAATAATTCTTTTTCGAGTTAAGAAATCAATTGTTTTTTTCATTAGATAGATAGAGTCATCATTTTCTAAAGCTAGTTCAATTAAATATTCTATTAACTGTTTTTGTGTATTAGCACTACCGAATCGATGATAGTTGAATACTTCTAAGATCTCGTTGAAGTGATTTGCACGTGTATTTCTATGATCATATGAATTTAAATCAATTGCATCAAGATGGAGCTGTCGACTCACATAAGAAGTTAGTCTGGTTGATTTAATCGGCCAATTACTTAAAGAACACCCAGGATACCGGGCCAAACAAAGTTGTATCGCAAATCCTAGTTTATTGACCTTTCCACGGTGTTGATTAATAACCTCCAGATCATAATCAGAAAAACTAAAATACGCTTTAAAATCCTCTTCTGATAAGTGGTCTACAGAAAGAAGTTGTTCACGCTGTGAAGTAGTTAAAATTCTTTTCATAGCCATATCTTAAGCATTCCTTTTATTGAGGTAACGGTAAAAGGTTGTTTTGCTTAATTTAGAGGCATCAAGAATTTGACGAATAGAATACTCTTTGCTGTCATACATTTTTAAAGCTAAATCAATTGATAGCTTACCTTTACTTGGACGGCCCCCTTTTTTTCCTCGGACTCTGGCTGCCTTAAGACCAGAGTTAGTTCGTTCAATAATAATATCCCGTTCCAGTTCTGCTAAACTAGCCATAACTCGGAAAAAGAATCTTCCCATAGACGTTGAAGTATCTACGTTATCTTGAATAGATATAAAATTGACACTAAGTTCTTCAAATAATTCAGAAAGTTCAATCAAATGTTTAGTTGATCGTGAAATTCGATCTAACTTGTAAATGACAACAGAATCTCCTTCACGTAGTAGGTTGATCATTTCTTCTAATTGCGGTCGGTCTTTTTTCGCACCAGTTACTTTTTCTTGAAATAATTTATCAATTCCATAATGAGTAAGTGCATCAATTTGTAAACTAAGATTTTGATCATCCGTACTCACTCGAGCATAGCCAAAAATCATAAAAAAACCTCCTTAATTTTATAATTTAAATGTACCATAACTCATTAAGTATAACTATATAGGAACTATGAAAAAGGAACGGATTTTGGTACTTGATTTACTTAAAAAACATTTAGAAAAAGCAGGAAAATGAAAAGGTACCATAAACGGTCGTTTATGGTACCATTCAAATTTATCCTTATTGTACAAAATAACAGCGAAATTTTTAAATCTATTCCTTATCGATACAAATTCCCCGTAGGCGCTAGGGACCTCTTTAGCTCCTTGGAAGCTGTCAGTAGTATACCTAATAATTTATCTACATTCCCTTTAGTAACGTGTAACTTTCCAAATTTACAAAAGCGACTCATAGAATTATTTCCTCCCGTTAAATAATAGATAACTATTAAAAATAGACAATACTTGCTCATAAGTAACGGTACTTAAATTGTTTACTTTGGCGTGTTTCATTGCTTGATGAAACTGATTTTTAGTAAACAGTTGACGATATTCTCGATTGACCCATTTTGAAACAAAGTACGTATATAGCTTCCAATATTTATCTGGAACATCTGTGGTATGGCGGGTAAGTTTTATTAAGACACTGTTTACTTTTGGTTTAGGATGAAAGCATTCCGCTGGCAGCTTAAGCAATTGCTGAATCGAGACTTGAGTGTGCAAGAGCAACCCTAGTGTTCGGTGAATATCCAAGGTACGCTTGTAGAATCCTTCTTCAACAATCAGATAGATGTCAGACGCATGGCTTTCAAAAACCACTTTTTTAATAATTTGTGTGCTTAAATGGTAAGGAATATTCCCAACAATTTTATACCTCTGTTTGTTAGGGAATTGAAACTGTAGAATATCTTGGTGAATTAAAGTGACACGAATGTTCAGTTTTAATTTTTCTGACGATAAGTTGAATAGATGACTGTCTAATTCAATAGACGTTACCTGTTTACTTATTTTAGCCAGTTTCGTCGTTAAATGCCCTTTACCTGTTCCAATTTCGTAAACGGTATCGGTTTCTTTTAAATTCAATTGTTTTATTATTTGGTTGAGTACTTTTTCACTCGTTAAAAAGTTTTGAGAATATTTTATATTTTTGTTCATGTAATCACTCCTGAAGTGATTACATCTATAAATAAATACAGAAGTTAAACGATTTGTTTGTAATTTTAGTTATCTGTTTAAAAAGTCATAAGATTAGTCACTGGTAGGAATTAATCTAACGTATTTATTTATCTGCGTAATCACTGTTTTTAGTCTGTTTCAAAACAGTAGATGTTTTATCTACATTACGCATTTGGAATACCAACATGACGAATCCCTCCTTCTTAATTACAAATTTTTAGCATCTAATTTAACTTCAATTCCTATTATACCAAAATTTTAAGATAATGCACTATCAACACACTCTTAAGTTTGCTTCTAAGTCTTATTTCCATAACTTTAGGGTTAACCATACGCAAGACCAATCACTCTCGGACAATACTCATGATTTTAATGATAAAATCCATGTTAAACCCATAGATAAGAAATACACCTGCAATAACCGTTACCTGTTTGTGCCAATTTAAAAATGCACCACTTTTTTATAATTAAAACGGTTGAAAACTGTACCACTAATAACTCACAATAGAGAGATGTCACCGTCAAGTTAAATGTACAAAATAACAGCGAAATTTTTAAATCTATTTCTTATCGATACAAATTCCTCGTAGGCGCTCGGGACCCCTACCTGCTAATAACTTGGTAAAAAGCACCCGACGATTACAGATAGAGAAATACATGGATAGCTTTACAGACAAAGAACTATCCTTAATGGAATCTTTAGCCAGCGGTATCAACGAAGCAAGAAACATCGAAGACTAATTAAAAGAATCCATACATAACGGAAAGAGCCGATAAAATGAGATTGTATTAATCTCATTTTATCGGCTCTGCGTCTTTGCGTCTGGCTCTGTAATCACAGTTACTTTGAACTGCTTTATTTCAATTAAATTTTCTTGTCTGCATTTCGGACAATAGAGGGGGAATTTTTTTAATTCAGTATCTTCCCTTATCTTTAATCGTGTTTTATTTCCACATACAGGACACAATATCCACTTGTAGTTTATAATAACTATCTCCTCCTTTACACTTTAATTCAAATCTTTATTAAAAAATATTTCATCTTATTTAACAAGAAACCATATTTATATAACAACATAAAATACACTAAGTTATTTTATTGAACATATATCGTACTTTATCTATCCGACTATTTGGACGACGGGGCTGGCAAACAGGTTCACCGGTAGTAACATGGTACCCTTTTAACTCTGTTAAACAAACACTACGTCCATTTGTAAAGAAAGTTAAATCACTACGATATTCTTGAATACACCGAGCAGGGATTTCTCCACTAAGAATGACCTCATTATTTTTCAATTGAGTGTCTACGATGTTCGCACAATATTTAGGAGCATCGTTGTATGCTCGTGAAAGATATTCCTGTGGCGCATAAATTTTAAAACTAAGATATGGCTCTAACAATTCTGTTCCAGCTTTTTTTAAGACTTGTTCCAATACAATAGGAGCAAGCATCCGAAAATCTGCTGGGGTACTAACAGGGCTATAGTATAAGCCATACTTAAAACAGATTTTACAATCCGTCACATTCCAACCATATAATCCTTGTTCGCAACCATAGCGTATCCCTTCCATAACTGCATTTTGAAATGATTGATTTAAGTATCCAAGAGAAACCGAGCTCTCATACTGCATTCCACTTCCCAACGGAAGCGGTGATACAGATAAACCAATGGAAGCCCAGAAAGGATTTGGCGGCACTTCGATGTGAATGGTATATTCTGCATTTTTTAACGGTCTCTCCATATAAATGACTGTAGGCTCTTTTATTTCTATCTCCACATGATACTTTTCTTGCAGCAGAGCACAAGTCACTTCCATTTGTACTTTCCCTAAGAAAGAAAGTATGATTTCATGTGTCGCAGAATCCACATAATATCGCAGAAGCGGGTCACTGTCGGAGATTTCTAAAAGTGCATCAAGTAACATTTCCCTTTGTTGAGGTTTGCTCGGTTCAACAGTCGTTTGCAGCAGAGGGAGGGGATTTTCAATTCTCTCTCTCTGTGGCAATAGCTTTGTATCTCCAAGAACACTATTTAACTTCAAAAACTCATTCTGCAAAATAACAATTTCCCCGGAATAAGCCTTATCGATTTTACATAATTCACCATTTATTGAAGTATACATTTCTGTAATTTTTATTTTTTCCTTTTCCGATATTCTAACCGAATCTCGCAAATGCAGTACGCCACTATAAAGACGTATATATGCAAGACGCTGTCTTTTTTCCGAATACTCAATTTTGAAAACTTTTCCGCAAAGTTCAGACTGACCTCGATGTGTTGATGAATAAAATTTATTCGTAATCACTTCTATAAGGTTATCAATCCCTATATTGTTTTTTGCACTTCCGTGATAAACAGGGAACAGGGAACAATTCTGAAATCTTATGCTTTCCTCTTGTTCGAGTTCCAATGCTTCTAATGATTTACCGGACATATATTTCTCTAAAAGGTCATCGTTTCCCTCTATTACCGTATCCCATTGTTCAGATTCGGTAAAGTTCGTCACACACATATTAGGATACAGTTCTACCTTCTGTTTGATTACAATTTCGGCAGAAAGTTTCTCTTTAATATCCTGATAAACCGTTGATAAATCAATTCCATTTTGGTCAATCTTATTGATAAAAAAGATTGTGGGAATCCCCATTTTCCTAAGTGCATGAAATAATATACGAGTTTGTGCTTGTACGCCATCTTTTGCAGAAATCAGTAGAATTGCCCCATCTAAAACTGATAATGAACGATATACTTCTGCTAAGAAATCCATATGTCCTGGCGTGTCTATGATGTTCACCTTCGTATTTTCCCACTGAAAAGAGGTTATTCCTGTCTGAATTGTAATTCCTCTCTGACGTTCTAAAAGCGTATTATCCGTCCTCGTTGTACCTTTGTCCACGCTTCCTAATTCTGTAATCGCTCCACTGTTATATAATAAGCTTTCTGTTAAGGTAGTTTTTCCTGCATCAACATGAGCTAAAACTCCAATATTAATAATTTTCATGTGATTTTCCTCCATTCAAAAGCCCAAAAGGGCATAAAAATCCCAGTGATAAATACTCTTATCACTGGGATTTTTATGCATAACCATAGGCATACAAAGCATACAGATATTCTCCGGATACTTTAGAATCACATGATAAAGGTATTCTTAAACTGGGTACAAAAAACTAAGCCCTCCTAAAAAAGGACATCCAATTATTTGTTCCCACTATCAAATTGACAGTTTATTTAAGAATACCTTGCCGCATATTTATTAACTCCTTTTAAATAGATACTTAAATAATAGCACGTAAGAGCATATTTGTCAAGGAATCTCCAATTTTTTATCAAAGAGAGTACGTGATTACAAAATAGCTGTAATAATGTACCAATATTTGTTATTCTATAATCTTCCAATTACTCCCGTTCTTTTCAAGTACCAAATCAAATTGAGATACCTGCGTTGCTTTGGTCTGCTGGTCGATATACTCCACTGTCAGCGATACCGTGACTTGATTATCCTTACGATTGTGAATAGGATTTACCAGTTCTTGAAAGATGTACTCTTTTCCGATTGGTTTTAATATCCCGTCATTCACATAGTAGGAAAGTTCACTGGCTGTCGCTGTAGGATAGAGCTTGAAGAACGTCGTTAAAAACTCATTGATTTCATTGGTTGTAATGGAATCAACCGTCCCCTCACTTTCAATGGCTTTTGGTTTATAACTTGATTTCTTAGGTATGTTGGTAATGGTCGGATTCTTAACCAGTACCATATTTCCAGAACCATCTACATAGACACTCACTATATAAGCAGAGTGGACGGTCTTTGTATTTTCTCCCTCTGTAATGAGCTGGTCTACACTGTAGGTTACATTAAACTCATTGTCGCCAGTTGGCTCTACCGTCCATATCTGAAATCCTCTTACAGAAGACGATACAGGAATATCTTTGCGTACTGTATCAACATTGAGAGCTTGAAGTTCATCTGTCAGATAGCCTTTTAGACTTTCCATTCGATTATCAATGGACTTATCGGATTGCTCCCATGAATAGTAGACTTTCGCAAAGTTCTCTACAAAATTTTCTACATGATGAGTATCAACGTATTCCTTTTCTATGATAGTTGTTTCGTGAATAGTATGAGTATCTATAGCTGTAAAGTGCTTGAATATCGCAAAGCTGAAACTAAGCCCTAAAAGTACCCACAAGGCAATCACAACCTTTTTATGAGGATTGACCTTATAGTAGACACGAGGTTTCTTTTCCTTTGGTATCTGTTTTTCTTTATTCTGATTTTTTCTAAATTTCATCATTAAATCTTCCTTTCTCATTGTTTGATTCGTCCTGCTCCCACTAAATGCTGTTGCCAGTAGGGGCTTGTTAAGTCGGCATAACCGATTGGGTCGCCTGCATGAAACATACGGTTATTGCCAAGGTATATCCCAACATGAGTAATATAAGAGCCAGCGTTATAGGTAGAATGAAAGAAAACCAAATCGCCAGCTTGTGCTTCCGATAGTGGGATATGCTGGGTCACATCATATTGCTGTTGTGCGGTTCGTGGTAAGTTAATTCCAGCTTTTCCATACGTCCATTGTGTCAGTCCGCTACAATCAAAAGAAGTAGTCGGGGAAGCTCCACCGTAAACGTATCGCCAGCCCTCATATTTCAGTGCTTCGTCCATGATGGCTTGTACCGTATCATCATCAAACTCTGTTGTGACAAGATACTGCGTTACCAGTTGCACATAAAACATATTGCCATAGTTGTATCGCCAGCCCCCATTGATAGGTATGGCTATGGGATTGGGGTAAGACACTTTTTCGCCACCTGAATACTCTTTTGAGAAACTTTGAGCCAGTTCAAAGGTATATTTATTTCCACGATTAGCCACATACCCTAAGAAACCACCACCATAATTGTAGGACTGGATAACCGATTCTAAATCTACACTGAGCCTTTCGCTACTGGCTAATAATTCACTGAAATACTTCACACCTTGCTTAATGGATTCTTCTGTACTCAATGAATTAGGTGGAAGACCGAGGGATTCCGAGGACTGCATAACATCTTCCGCAGTACCGCCCGATTCCACCTGTATAATCGCAAGAAGTATGTTGACATATTCTTCAACGCCATATTCTTTGGCATATTTTTCTACCATAGGCTTATGAGCCAGCACTTCTGCGGAAACATTCACACCTCCATAATGAATATTGGAAATTCCGCTGTCCTGTTCATCTGAAAATAAAATGGCAACAAACAGAAGCAGTGAGAAGACCATCAAGAATAATCCAGAACCACCAATCACTAAAGTTTTCAACTTCATGGTTTCTTACCGACTTTCTTAATGGTGGCGGTTTTGATTGGTGGTCTACTTCTTGTATTTTGTAGTGGTACTCTTTGAACAGTAGACGGACGTTCTTTTGTGATTGGACGTTGTGAAGTTCTATCTGCTGTAGTGGTTGAAGTTGCTGGCTTTTGAACGGTTTTTTCTTGAACGGTATTGCCTTGGCGTTCCACTTTTGGACTTGAAAAATCGGACTTAACTGCTGGACGCTCTTGTTTGGCTTGTTGAGATTCCTTATATGAAGTCTGAATATTAGACTGTTTTGAGGTCTGTTCATCATGATATTGTTCTTGTCTTGTAGTCGGTCTTTCATGAACAGAAGAAGCAGGCTGTTTTTTCTGTTTGACCTGTTCCATTTCAGAGCGACGCTTCGCAATGGTTTTTCGCCTTTGTTCCTGCTGTTCCTTGCGTCCACTGGCTCTGTCCGCTTTGGTTTGAGAAATACTACTGGTTAAATCACGGACATTCTCTTTTACTTTGGATTTTCCTTGATATACTGCATATCTTGCATTGGTCGGCAAATCTTTAACCTGTTCTTTCAAACCACTAGCAGTGTCTACCATTCTGTCTTTGGTATCAGCTACTGTACCGATGGTTTGACCGATACGTTTTCCAAGTGTTGATTTTTCCTTTCCGTCTGGTCGGGAGTGATCTGCTTGTGTCCTTGCAGAACTCCCCGAACCCGACTGTCCTTTTTTACCTGTAACAATGGCAGACCCAGCCCCTAGAGTAGTCATGGAACGTCCAAGTTTCCGCTGTAGACGGTGCATGTGAGCGTGCATAAGCATACGAGGTTTTCTCATCACACGACTTCCCACACTTTGAGAATCGTTACTCTGTAGAGAAAACATACTCATTAAATCGCCCAGCTTGAAGTAGATTCCTGCAAAGGTCACAATCTGTAGAAAAGCAATCAAAAAGAACGGATAACCAGCCGATAAGGTATAGAGCATGGTTGAAATACTAAATGCTGTCGTAATAATCAATGTGATTCCAGCTCGTGTCAAAATGGTATTAAAGAGCTTTGTTATGGCTCGTTTTGACATACCATCAAATGATGGAATCATGCTTAAAATAAAGCTCACAGGCAGAAACATAGCATAGATGATAAAAAGTACCTGCGAGAAAATCATGATTCCTGTTAATAGGAATACAAATATGGAAATCCCAATATTGAAGACAAATATGAAGAAGACTGTACCTAAACGGTTAATCGTCTTTGTAATCGTCATATTGGTATTGCTTCTATCTTCAATTTCTTCCGCAACAATTTTTTCTCTGTCTTCCCCATTGTTGGAATCTGGACTGGTTGAGAGCAGGCTTTCCACACGGTCAATACCAATACTTTCAATGTCTGAACTGTTATATTGAAGCAGTAGCCACGGTTGCTGAACCTGTATGGAAAATAGGCTGTCACGTATCAAGTCCACACTGTCCTTGCCTTGACTATCTGAATGGGGCATGACAATTTTTGTACCCAGTGACAAACTAGCGTTGCTGATGTCTGATGAAAAGTCATTGATTTTCTTAATATAATCGGGAGCATAGGCAATAAAGGAAGCCGATAGGATAAAAACCAGCACAAAATTCATGAGGGCATGAATTGCCTTTGTGGTTTCTCTCTTTATCAGTCCTGTATAGGCAACATAAACCCCAAGAACCAAAATCAAGAGTAAAAGGAATCCAACATAGAAACCCTCTGTTGATAGTCCACTAGGCGTAACCCCTGCAAGGGTCTGCATATTCTTGCCAATGGAATCTGCTGTAGCGGAAATGAAGTCTAAGGAATAGGCTTCCTGTACTAAGTAACCCGTCGCATTGGAAACATAAAGACTGATTGTCCAAATAAAATTGGTAATGGCATATAGTCCATACATGACTTGTTTTCCAATTCCGTCCGACCAGTTCCACGGTAGCCAGCCCCAGCTATTATCCACATAAAAATCCAGTTGATAGTTTTCAAGTGGGTATCGGCTGTATTCATTTGCCACATTGACCGTATCATCTACCAAGCCCGCAGCTTGAACCACCGTTCCCAGCATGGCTAAAAGAAAAATGGCAATCACAAGTGTGAAAGCCACTGTCATTGCCACTTTACCTAGACGTTTCAGCGTCCAGTTTGATTTTATTCTGTTTAATATTGATGGTTTCACATTTACACCTCTTTTCGCACAGGTGGTCTGGTATCAAAGGCATGGAGCAGTTCTTCAAATACAGGGTGGAACTGTATCACACCGACACGACCATATAAATCACTGATAAGGCATTGCCCGTTTTCCAAATCACGCAATCGCTTCTGATTGTTTTCGTCCTCTGGGTCTACACCAAAAAAGGCAAGGGTTTTTTTAATCTCGTTAAGGTCAGTGGAACGAAAGGCAAATTTTAAGCCGAGGTTATTTTTCAGTTTTTCATCTAAGAGGTCATCTGTATTTTGGGTCACGAAATATACCCCAGCGTTCATAGCACGACCAGCACGAACCAGCTTCATAGATAGTGTTTTCCCTTGTGCCACCTGTAAGAAGCTCCATGCTTCGTCTAAGTCTACAATCTTGAAAATACTTCGGTCTGTATGGATAAAGTCCAACGCAAAGGTACTAATGACAATCAGCATTGCTACCGATAGTAACTCCATTGTGGTATATTCCTCAAAGGAAGTTTCCTTGTCAGGAAGTACCAAGTCGGCAACCTGTATAATGTTCAGTTGTTTTTCAAGGCTGATAGACTGCTCTACATAACCATCACTAAAAAGCAGATGGGCAAAGTCATAGTCTGTAAAACTTTCGATATGGTCGGCTATGCTGGTACTTAGTGGCGTATTCTCAACCCGTAATTCTTCAATCACTTTCATCAACCCTCGCACTTCACTATTGGTTACTGCACGAATGGCTTTTCTAAGGATTGGGAAGCGTTCCCCATCACGAGAGGAAATCCCCGTAAGGAATGTCAAAATATCAATAGCCAGTGATTCAGAATCTTTGGTATTTTTCATAATTACATAAGGGTCAAGTAAGCCTTTGTTTTTCTCATCAGAAGTCAGATTGACGATATTGATTTCATGGGAAATCTCTGGCAAGGTTTCTTTCCATCTGCCACGTTCTGCTTTTGGGTCTACAATCACTGCTTGTGCCCCATAAAGCACTGCATAATAGACGATAAGGTTATTCGCAAAGGATTTACCACCACCCAGCGAACCGACAAAGGCAGACGCTAACGCATTGGTTACTGAACCCTTAACCCCTTGACTGGCAAGAGCAGGTTTCAGATAGACATTGCGTCCAGTATCTAAGCTGTAGCCAACATAAATCCCCTCATTTTCACCCAGCATTTGAGTAGCACCAAAACCTAAACCAGCGAGGAAATCAGAGGTCACGTATTGAATATAGTCATTCATATATCTTTTGCTGGCAGGTAAAAATTCTTCATGTAAGCCCAGCATATCCCCAAAAGGTCGTACCAGTTTCACGCTCAAATCATCATAGAAATCTTTCACTTCATTACAACGACGTTTAAGTTCGTCAAGGTCATTTGCTGATACCCTTACAACATAGGACAGCTTATACATAGATTCCTTGCTTTGGTCTAAATTGGTTTCCAGCTCGTTCACACTTTCCAGAGCTTCCGCCACATTAGAGCTGGTTTCATTATCACTTTGCCATGCGTGGTTATCCAAGTCTTTCAGTTCTTTCTTTTTATTGCGGACAGTAGATAGGGCTTTACGATTCGCTACAATTTCCACATTCATTGACGTATCAATCGGAAAGGTAAATTGCTGTTGCTGGTAGTAGAAGATTTCAGAGGACGGGAAGTCCAGTTCGCCGACAATACTGTTGATGGTAAAGTAAGCTACATAGGCGGTTTCGTCTTCCTGCTGGATTTTCAAATATCGCTGTTTTTCTTCCACCAGACAGCGAGTAGGCTTAATGAGGTCATAGGTTTTAATCAGTGTTTCATGTTCCAGCTTTTTCTTTGATAGAGGATACTCATACTCTTCATAGGCAGTGCCTGTCTGTCCGTAAAGGTGTTCAATCAGATAGCCGAAGTCGTCCTTATCTAATCTTCGGATTTTGAAACGACGGGAGATTTTATTTTCTAAAAGCTTTTCCATCTTCTGAAAACGCAGGATTTCATCATTACTCATACTAACAAAATCGCCCATCAGCTTATGGTTCACATCATAGACAAAATCAGTAAAAGCATTTTTTGCTTCAACGGTAAGACTTTTCATAGAAAACTCCTGATCGTTGAGAAGCAACTTAAAACCGATAAAGAAACGGTAGTCCACTTGATTTTCGCCAATCATGGATATTAAAGCGTCTGTCTGTTGGTCGATTTTGTCATAGGCAACCGTTTTGAGCTTTCCAGTGACTTCATTTTTGGAACGTTCTTGTGCAGAAAGTATGCTGGATTCTGTACTGATTTGTAAAGCATGAATCTTGCCATCACGATTTTGTGCGATAAGCTGTCTGAAAGAATCATGTACTTGTATTTTCTGTTCCGGACTTAGAAATGAGTAATTGTAGGGAACAAGCTCATAGTAAGCGTAACATTCCCCATCTTTATTCCAGACCAGATTGTTTTCAATATATTTAATTGGATATGCCATAAAATTCACTCCTAACTGCTGTAATGGCTTCTTGTGGCTGGTTTCTGCCAAGCGTTACTTTTTTTCCTGCATAGGTCAGTTTTCGTCGCAGTGCATAAGCAATGACAGACTTCAAAAATCCATAAGGCTTTTTACCATCAAAGGTTTTTGTAGACATAAACCATGTGAAAGCCACAGGAATCCCAAAGTATTTGAGAAATGCTCCCTCTATCATAGAAAGAGGGGGCAAGTTGCCAAGTATCATAACTGCAAAGAGTGACACGACAAACCACGTTGAGGCGGTATCACTGCTTGTACGAGCTGAGATATCAGTGAAGTAGAAGTAGATGCTCAGCCAATGCGACGAGGTGAGACCGAAGGTCGATAAGATGTGTTCTGGGTATAGGACTCGTAAAGTAAGTAGGAAATATGATGAGATGATACAGAGAGCCTGAATTGGTCAGGTGACGTGCTTATTTACATTAGCCTGATAATTAAAATGGAGAGATTATCGATGGTTATATTGGAATTGTACCAAAATGATTATTCTAAAGATTTAGTTGCGTTTGATTCCATAGAAGATGGGAAAGCCTTTGTAGCTCAAATCCCGGGATACACTCTGGAAACAGAAGATGGTTTTGAAGTGGAGTATTTTAATCCTAAAAACATACCGGATTATATGGAAATTATTTTTAACGGGAATATTGTTCCTTTATCTAAATTTATGTTCGGTCCTGAGGAAAATGTAGACATTATTTGGAAAGAGATTTCAAATTTATCCCTCAAAAACGATAGAGTGATCGAAGGATATTCAAAAATTGATGCATATGTTGTTAACAACGATGAAGTTAAAACCTATGTCGAAGCGAGAGAAGTGAACTATTGCCAGGCAAAAGACTTTCTAGAAGGCAGTGGATATGAAGTAGACAGAAGCTTTTTCGGAAGTGAAGACGGCGAAGCGATTCTCTACAGAAAAAAAGGTGCCGAAGATTGGCATTTCTTGTGTCACTTAGACCCAATGTTTGTAGAGATTGAAGATGTAGAAGGATATGTTAAAGAAGAGGTGGGAGAGATTCAATAGTCAACCAAAGTTCCTTGTGAGTATGCACCTTTGCTAGTAAAAGCGTCAAAACGTTGTAACGAAAGAGATTATGAAAATCTTTGAAGTTAAGACTTTTTCTTGTGTGTCTGAAAAGTCTGTGACTTGTATTCCTTAGTCACCTTATTTACAATTACCTAAATTCTATAGTTAATAAAAATTGAGAGGTTTGTATGTGGACTCAACGTAAACAGTATTTAACCCAATTTATCGAAATTTCGGACTATTTGAAAAAACACGGTTTCTTTCACGATTTTTTAATTGGATCATTCTCTTATGATAGTCAGGAAAAATCCATTTTGTTAACCATTGAGGAAGATTTTACTACAACTAATAATACCAATTCGCCTTCCCTTATTTGGGATTTAAAGTGTAAGGGAGTGCATGATTTCTTAATGGAAGATATGGATGGCCTTTCCAAGTGGTGGATCTCTGAAATACTGATGGACGACGATGATATTCAGTTTCAACTCGTCAATGGATATTTTTCATTTAAAATGGAATCTGTATCTTTAGGTATTCCTCAGGAAATAAATCAAAATTCTGTCCCTAAAGTTTCTTCTTTACATATTGACTACCTTATTCAAGAGTTTAGAGCGGGGATGAATGTTGATGAAACTTCATTTTCTTTTGAGAAGGATAATCAGGATTTTATATGCTATATTGGTTATTCAGAAAATGAGCCCTTGCCATATTGGGCGGGTCTATGTGACTTACCTGATGGTAGAAGATTTCGAACAGCTGATCAACTTTTTGAAGCAAGGATTTATGATGGTAAATCGCTAAAAGAGAGGTGGGATGAAGTTACTATTTATAGTATCAATTCTTTGCCACTTGATGATTGGTTGAGTTGTTTGCCACATTCCGTTGAGACAACTGTTTATGAACCAGAGGATGATTACGCTCTGTATGTTAATGGTGTTAAACTTGAGGGTTTTATTGATGAAGATTCTATATGTAAGACATGTGGTGCTAATCAATGTTATTTGGACGATTATGATGAATATTTTTGCCCCTATTGTAATTTATGGATGTATAAAGATTTTTGGGATAGTGATGAAACACACTATTTTAAAAAAAGACCCCTAGAACCAGAGTTGTTATGGAAACCAAGTAAAGAATTGAATTTTTGTAATGTTCGATTCTTTCCGAATGACAAAGAATATGTGTATTATTGTCCTGATGAGTCAATAGAGAAATTTGATTGGATAGAAGTTCCTGTTGGGAACAAATCTCATTTAAAAGAAGCATAAGTTACTGAAGTTTTCAAGAGACAAGCCAATAAACCGCCATTTCCTCTTGAAAAAATAAAAAAAGTAGAACGAAAACTATCCACTATAAACAAAAAAATTTTAGAAACTCAAAATAGTCTATTAAGCGAAGGAGTTATCTGCGATTTATCAGAAGCTAAAAATATAGTAAACTCAAAGCAAGCTTATGATATCCTAAAAACGCCAATCGGAAACTTTTGGTTAGAGCTTAATGGTTCCCCCATAAAAATTTCCATTGGCGCACATTATCCAAATAATGATGAAGAATACTATGTGGAGGCTTCTTATTACATAAAACCTCTCAATCCAGATTTTGAAAAGTTTAAATCGTTGACAATCTGCTCAGATATTGATTTAAGAAGTTCAAGATTAATAGATAATTTAGGTGGTGAGCATAAAGAGGGTTATAATTGGCAAGTCTATAATATTGATTTAGGTATTGTGGCTCATCCATATTCTTATCTAGAACAGGAAGTCTCTGAAACTCCCGTTGGACTTCCATATTATGCGGAATGGATTGAAAAATATAAGGAACTCTATGGATTTACAGTTGCTTGGAAGTATTTTGTATCTGATGACGATTTGTCAGTTTGGTTTAATACATAAAATTTTCATATAATTTTAATAGATAAATTAGGAGTAATTTAGCATTATATCTAAAAGTAAAATTTATTCCACTAAAAGTTGATTGACGATTTTTAAACAATTTATCCTAGCATAGTTAGGAATGGAGAGATAAGATGATATGGACTAAGGAATATTTTTCTAAAATTGAATTTATTATTCATTGTGGTTGTGAAATTTTTGGTTATTTTGAGTGTAATCTGATGAACTCTGAACTGTCCTACCAAGAGTGTGGGAATACTGGAATGATCGTTTTTGAACATAGTCAGAAACTATCCGAAAAAGCCTTATCTAAACTTATGAAATATACGCTACTTATTGATTTTGAGAAATATAGAAAGGGGAATAATTCAAATAAGAATGATAAAGTTATTGGTTATAGAGATGCCTTTTCGATAACTTTCAAGGGCTATAGTCAAGATGGACAAGCTTTATTGATATATAATATGGACTATGTTTACAAGGATTGGTACAATAGACCCGTTGATAGCTTATATAGTTTTATAAGCGATACCTATTTTCCAGATTTTCAAAATAATAGATGTTTTATTGCTCAAGGGCTGATGGCTGGTGTACTTCCGTTTTAGGTATAATAGGAAGATGTAGTACATAATGAAATCAAAAAAGTTATTTAATTATAATTTGATTAGATGAATACCTATAAATTATAAAAAATTCGTTAATAGATAATTTAAAAACTATAGTTGATGGTCAAATTCCCGATATCTTACAAGGAGGAAACGGATGCTAGGAGCAATAGTTGGAGATATTGTAGGTTCAGTTTACGAATGGAACAATATCAAAACGAAGGTTTTTCTTTATTTCGTGAGGATTGTTTTTTCATGGATGATATGGTAAGTCCGAATCGCTGAGTGTGTGATTGTGATCTGGTGTCCTAAGTATGAAAAATGGCAAACAGTAAAGTACTCTTTTAAGGTGAAAACCTAAACTGGTTTTAAGGAGGTAAAATATTGATAGAAAGCAGACCTGAGTTTGAAAAAATCACATCCTTTGATGAGTTTAATAAATACTATTGGTATCGAGATGAACTTTCACAGATATGCAAGTCATTAGGACTTGAATATAGTGGTACCAAACAAGAACTAAATGATATTATTGAGCAGTACTTTAAGGGCAATTTGATTACAAAATCATCAATAAAAAGGAAAAAGAAACGAGTAGAAGTCGTTACCTTGGACACGCCCTTACTTGAATGTGGATTCTCCTTTAATGCAGACTTTAGAGAATATTTCTCAACTTTAACAGATGTTTCGCCCTTTAAATTTACTGCTGATATGGCTACAGCTTGGAGAAAAGTAAAAAGAGAAAATGATTTGAGTTTTACAATCCAAGATATGCTAAAAGTCTATTATGGAAATTCAGACTATGCCAAGTATGATCATTCGGTTTGTCAATGGAATCAATTTTTAAAGGATTTCTGTGCAGACGAAAATAGCCGCAACTACTCAAACAAGTTAAAAATAGCTTCTATTCTTTGGAAAGAAGTTAGAAATTCAAAGGCTGAAAAAATTTATTCAAAGAATCTTTTGACTGAATATGCTGATAAAATAAACGGGTATGGGAAATAGAAAAATCAGTCTAAACTAATAGTTCACAAGGAGGAATCTTATGCTAGGAGCAATCGTTGGAGACATTGTTGGCTCTGTTTACGAATGGAACAATATCAAAACGAAGGACTTTCCTTTATTTCGTAAGGACTGCTTTTTTACAGATGACACGGTTATGACCTGTGCTGTTGCAGAGGCGATTATGAATGGGGGACAAAAAGACGACTTCATTGATGCTATGAAGAAATATGGTAGACTGTATCCTGATGCTGATTATGGTGCTCGCTTTAATGCATGGCTAAACAGCGATAACCGTGAGCCTTATAATAGCTTTGGGAATGGTTCGGCTATGCGTGTTTCTCCATGCGCTTGGTCCATGGACTGTAGTTTTTATGCTAGAACCGGAATGTGGCCATCATCTAGAGAACTTGCGAGTCTTTCTGCAGAGGTAACTCATAATCACCCAGAAGGTGTCAAAGGTGCTATGGCTATAGCTGATGCTATTTTTCTGTGTCGTTTTTACTTTGGTGGTTATTGTAGAGAATACGAACAACCAATTAATGACAATCCTACAGAGTGTAAAAGACTGATTAAGGATTATATAGAGAAGACTTACGGCTACAATCTATCTCAAACTTTAGATGAAATCCGCCCTAACTATCGTTTTAACGAAACATGTCAAGAAACTGTCCCTCAAGCCATTATTGCCTTTCTTGAAAGTAGAGACTTCGAAGATGCGATAAGGAATGCTATCTCACTTGGTGGCGATAGTGATACACTTGCAGCAATCACAGGAAGTATAGCCGAGGCAGCTTATGGTATTCCTGATTGGATCAAGGATAAGGCCTATTCTTACTTGGATGAACCCTTAAAGGATGTAGTTATACGATGGGAAAACAGAATAAAAGCTTATTAATCTCCAGTACGTCAGATTTCTCTTTTCTATATTTTCATTGTATAATGAGAGTACATTTAGTTGCATACGACGAAATGTAAACATTTCTATTTAAAATTAAGGAGAAATTAATGAAAAAGGCAATGTTAATTATCAATCCTACTTCTGGTGGCGAGAAGGCTTTGGATTACAAAGATAAGCTGGAAAATAAAGCAAAAGAATATTTTGAGCACGTGGAAACCAAAATTACTGAAAAAGCGCTGGATGCAACACATTTTGCTGAGGAAGCTTCTCGTGAGCAGTATGATGTAGTGGTTGTGTTTGGTGGAGACGGGACTGTCAACGAAGTCATTTCGGGTATTGCTGAGAGAGACTACATTCCTAAGTTAGGGATTATCCCAGGTGGGACGGGTAACCTCATTACGAAACTGTTGGAAATCAATCAAGACATCGATGGCGCGATTGATGAACTGGATTTCAACTTAACCAATAAGATTGATATCGGAAAAGCGAATGACAATTATTTTGGTTATATTTTTAGTATCGGTTCTCTTCCTGAAGCGATTCACAATGTTGAAATCGAGGACAAGACAAAATTCGGTATTTTAGCCTATGCTGTAAATACCATGAAGTCTGTCATGACAGATCAGGTCTTTAACATTAAGGTTGAGACAGAAAATGGAAATTATGTTGGTGAAGCGAGCCATGTTTTGGTTCTCTTGACAAATTACTTCGCTGATAAGAAAATCTTTGAAGAAAACAAAGACGGCTATGCCAATATTTTGATTCTGAAAGATGCATCTCTATTCTCCAAATTATCCGTCATTCCAGATTTACTAAAAGGAGATGTTGTCGGCAATGATAATATTGAGTATATCAGAGCGCGTAATATTAAGATCTCTTCAGATAGTGAATTGGAGTCAGATGTTGACGGCGATAAATCGGATAACCTACCTGTAGAAATCAAAGTCCTAGCTCAGCGAGTAGAAGTATTTTCAAAACCGAAAGAGTAGAAGGACTGCAATTAAATATTAATATTGTTTAGAAAGTGAAAGGGGGCTTATTATGCCGAAATGCTATAAAAATATGGAATTAGAAAAGCTTATAAAAAATGGCTTAAAATATATTGGATTAAGAGATAATTTGGATATTACTATTGATTTAATATTAAAGATTAGAGAATATCTAGAATTGAAAGATATTAAATGGTATGAAAAAACATTTCCTGACGCATGTAAATTTGATCAAACAATAGGTGAAAAAAAACCGTACTCTGATGATGGAATTAAGTATTATTTTGAAAATGAAGTTTTAAAGTATTGCATATTATATAATTCAGATCAAATTTTTTACCCATACCAAAATTTTGGTCTTAATTTAAGTGGTTATAAAAAATGTGCTAACATTTACAAATATCGGTATATAAACGAAATTGATCATTTTTTTACGCATGCAATCAATAATTTTCTATTAAAGAAATCTTGTTCTTTTTTTAGAGAGTCAGGGTTGAAAATGATATAATTAAGAATTCTAAGTTAGATTAATTTTTTTGATATTGGTAATTGTAAAAAATGATATATATTTAAGTATATGTTATTAATTTAAACACCAAAATATAGATATCTTGATTTTAATGATTAAACTATTTGATGAATTTCGAACAATTTGTTCTCATTTAAACCAAGTCGGAATCACTCCGACGCTCATGGGGTCTTTGGGTTTTGTATACCGTTCAAATGAAGAATGGCAGCCGTCCGACATTGACATTCATGTTCCTGGAGATCCTAGAGGATGGGAAGTACCTGATCATCTCAGAATTTATGATTGGGACAAGATAATGAAAGTGATGAAACACTTAGGCTATGCCTTAATAGATATTCATGAGCATGAATTCCAAAAAGATGGTCTGAGTGTTGAGTTTGGAAGTATTGATTCTTTATCTGATTTTGCAGGAGTTTCGGAATCAGATATAGAGCTGATTCATCTTGAGAACATCACTTTTCGCGTTCCAAGTTTGGAACAGTTTTTAAGTATTTACAAGGCTTCTTCCCAAGATTCCTATCGAAATGACCACAATAACAATAAGGATTTTAAAAAGATTGAGTGGCTGGAAAGACATTTGTAAATCATCGTTTGAAAAGTAGTAAGTTGTAAGACTGGCTGCTTTTTTATTTATAGAACCAAACCACTAGAATCTATGGACAAACCTTGCAAATAAAATACGAAAGTAGTATACTAGATTAACAATTGTGAAAACGTTTGCGTTGTATACGTATAAAAGCAAACTAGGAGACAGATACAATGGAATTAACAGCCATTTACCACAGGCCTGAGTCGGAGTATGCCTATCTTTATAAGGATAAGAAGCTTCATATTCGGATTCGAACTAAGAAAGGGGACATCGAAAGCATCAACTTGCATTATGGTGATCCTTTTATCTTTATGGAGGAATTTTATCAGGATACAAAAGAAATGATCAAGATAACTTCTGATGTCTTATTTGATTATTGGCAGGTTGAAGTGTCCGTCGACTTTGCACGTATCCAGTATCTCTTTGAACTCAAGGATACAGAAGGCCAAAGTATTTTGTATGGCGATAAAGGGTGCGTTGAAAGTTCTCTAGAAAATCTTCATGCCATTGGAAACGGATTTAAGTTGCCTTATCTTCATGAGATTGATGCCTGCAAGGTTCCTGACTGGGTTTCAAATACGGTATGGTATCAGATATTTCCTGAGAGATTTGCCAATGGAAATGCTCTATTAAACCTAGAAGGGACTTTAGACTGGGATTCATCTAACACACCTCAGAGTGATGATTTCTTTGGTGGTGATTTACAGGGGATTATTGACCATCTGGATTACTTGCAAGACTTGGGCATTACTGGACTATATCTTTGTCCTATCTTTGAATCTACGAGCAATCATAAGTATAACACGACAGATTACTTTGAAATTGACTGTCATTTTGGAGACAAGGAGACCTTTCGGGAGCTGGTCGAACAAGCTCATCAGCGTGGCATGAAAATCATGCTGGATGCTGTATTTAATCATATCGGTTCGCAATCTCCTCAATGGCAAGATGTTGTCAAAAATGGTGAGCAATCTGCTTATAAGGATTGGTTCCATATACAACAATTCCCAGTGACTACTGAAAAGCCAGCTAATAAGAGAGACTTACCCTATCATGCTTTTGGTTTCGAGGACTATATGCCTAAGCTAAATACAGCCAATCCAGAGGTCAAGAATTATCTTTTAAAGGTTGCGACTTATTGGATTGAAGAGTTTGATATCGATGCTTGGCGTTTGGATGTGGCTAATGAGATTGACCATCAGTTTTGGAAGGATTTTCGAAAAGCAGTTTTAGCTAAAAAGCCTGATCTTTATATCCTAGGAGAAGTCTGGCATACGTCTCAGCCTTGGTTAAATGGAGATGAGTTCCATGCGGTCATGAATTATCCTTTATCTGATAGTATCAAGGACTATTTCTTACGAGGAATTAAGAAGACAGACCAATTCATCGATGAAATCAATGGTCAGTCTATGTATTACAAGCAGCAGATTTCAGAGGTCATGTTTAATCTCTTGGATTCACATGATACAGAACGAATCTTGTGGACGGCCAATGAGGATGTTCAACTGGTTAAATTAGCCCTAGCCTTTCTCTTTTTACAAAAAGGAACACCCTGCATCTATTACGGAACCGAGCTTTCCTTAACCGGCGGTCCAGACCCAGATTGTCGACGTTGTATGCCTTGGGAACGTGTATCAAGTGACAATGATATGCTGAATTTCATGAAGCAGCTGATTAATATTAGAAAACAAGCGTCATCAACCATTCAGCACGGCAAGTATAGCCTAAAAGAAATCAAACAAGATATAGTAGCTCTGGAATGGACATACGAAGGCCGGGTCCTTAAAGCAATATTTAACCAATCAAAAGATGATTATCTTGTAGAGAAAGAAGCAGTATCACTAGTAAGCAATTGCCAAGAATTGGAGAATCAGCTTGTTATCTCTCCAAATGGATTTGTGATTTTTCATTAAAGAGCAATTAAGAGTGTCAGGAAAATTGTAGGATAGAGAGAATTTTACAAACAGACTATTTGTCGTCTTGCTATAAATGATATATAATTTAACTTAAAGAAAATAGGAGGACTAATCGAATGGAATTAAAAGATTTTACAGAAAAAGAACAAGAGATGATTAAGAAGGGGCTTACGACGTCTAAGATTAGTGACAAGGAAACTGCTGAGAAAATTCTTGCACTAGTACCACAAGACTTGATTAAGCGCATTCCGTTTTTCGTCAGAAAACATGCAACAACACGTACGATTAAACGCATTTCAATTGAACACCCTGAACTCTACGCTGCAGCTCAAACAAGTGGTGAAATTCCAGAAAAAGAAAGAGAAGAATTGCGTCAGATTATCACGACTATCTTTGATCAAAAGATGAATAAGCATAGTATTCGTTAAATACAAAATCTGAGAACTAGAGCCTTCTAGTTCTTTTTATATCCGCTTTCACATTATACAGTTTATAAAAATCTATATAAAATATTATATTTCCGAACAAAAGTAGATGTTTTTTAAAAAAAGTACTTTACAGAATGTTGGAAGTATGATATAGTAATAAAGCTTAGAAAATGAGATGATGTTTTCTAGCAAATATAAACCCGAGTAAAAAATGCCTACGGACAGGCAGGGTTGAATGCCGAAGCGTGGTTGAAAAACCACATTATTGATAGGGTTAAAAGCCTACTTTTATAAGTTGATGTTAGGACACTTGTCCTAATTCATAAATTTTTAGTGTGGTGAAAGCACACGTCATCTTGTGAAACGATCAATAAAGTACGTAATATTTGCTACTAGAGAGTTAGGAAACATCAGGAACAGACATACTCAACAGAAACAAACATAAAAACGTCAGAAGATTGCAGAGCAGGTGAAATCCTGCTCTTTTTTCATGAGTCAACCTTTAGTTCCTTAGTTTTTATAAGGTCCTAAAAATATTGAAAGGAGTATGTCTTGAAAGAGTTAGATCAAAATCAAGCCCCAATTTATGAGGCCTTGGTGAAGTTACGCAAGAAACGGATTGTTCCCTTTGATGTTCCAGGTCACAAGCGTGGACGAGGAAATCCAGAACTTGTTGAACTACTAGGTGAAAAATGTGTAGGCATTGATGTTAATTCGATGAAACCCTTGGATAATTTAGGGCATCCCATTTCGATCATTCGGGATGCAGAGGAGCTGGCAGCTGATGCTTTTGGAGCAGCCCATGCCTTTCTCATGATTGGGGGAACAACTTCATCGGTGCAGACTATGATTCTTTCCACCTGCAAGGCTGGAGATAAGATTATTCTGCCACGAAATGTCCACAAATCTGCTATCAATGCCCTGGTTCTATGTGGTGCTATTCCTATCTATATCGAGATGAGTGTGAACCCTAAAATTGGTATCGCTTTAGGTCTTGAAAATGACCGAGTAGCCCAGGCCATAAAGGACCATCCAGATGCTAAGGCCATTTTGATTAACAATCCTACTTACTACGGCATCTGTTCAGACCTAAAGGGATTGACAAAAATGGCTCATGAAGCTGGCATGATGGTTTTAGTAGATGAAGCCCATGGAGCGCATTTGCATTTCACTGATAAACTTCCAATTTCTGCTATGGAAGCAGGAGCTGATATGGCAGCAGTTTCCATGCATAAGTCTGGTGGGAGTTTGACACAAAGTTCGCTTCTTTTAATCGGGGAGCAGATGAATCCTGAATACGTACGTCAGATTATCAATCTTACCCAGTCAACATCCGCCTCTTATTTGTTGATGGCTAGCTTGGATATTTCGCGTCGCAACTTGGCTCTTCGTGGTAAAGAGTCGTTTGAGAAGGTCATTGAGTTATCAGAGTATGCTCGTCGTGAAATCAATGCTATCGGTGGCTACTATGCCTACTCAAAAGAGCTAATAGATGGTGTGTCGGTCTGTGATTTTGACGTGACCAAGCTGTCAGTTTACACTCAGGGTATTGGCTTAACAGGTATCGAGGTTTATGACCTCCTACGAGACGAATACGACATTCAGATTGAGTTTGGTGATATTGGCAATATCTTGGCCTATATTTCGATTGGTGACCGTATCCAAGACATCGAGCGTTTGGTCGGTGCTTTGGCTGATATAAAGAGACTATACTCACGAAATGGGAAGGACTTGATAGCAGGAGAATATATCCAGCCCGAGTTAGTGCTGTCTCCGCAAGAAGCCTTCTATTCAGAGAGAAAAAGTTTGACCTTGGATGATTCTGTTGGACAAGTCTGTGGGGAATTTGTCATGTGCTATCCTCCAGGGATTCCAATCTTGGCTCCAGGTGAACGCATTACACGAGAAATTGTAGACTATATCCAATTTGCCAAGGAACGTGGTTGTTCCCTCCAAGGGACGGAAGATACAGAGGTCAATCACATCAACGTCATTAAGAGAAAGGAGAACTAGATGGATTTATGGTTTTCTGAAGTTCATACTCCAGATGTGAAATTGTCCTTGAGAACTGCCAAGCAACTCTATGCTGGAAAAAGTGAATGGCAGGATATAGAAGTCTTGGATACGCCAGCTTTTGGGAAAATATTAATCTTAAATGGCCATGTCTTGTTTTCAGATGCAGATGACTTTGTCTACAACGAAATGACGGTCCACGTACCCATGGCTGTGCATCCCAATCCAAAGAAAGTATTGGTTATAGGGGGTGGTGACGGCGGTGTGGCCCAAGTTTTAACACTCTATCCAGAATTGGAGCAAATCGATATTGTGGAACCGGATGAGATGCTGGTTGAAGTCTGTCGTGAGTATTTTCCAGATTTTGCTGCAGGGCTAGATGATCCCCGTGTTACCATTTACTACCAAAATGGACTACGCTTTTTACGAAACTGCGAAGATGACTACGATATTATCATCAACGATGCGACAGATCCATTTGGACATACGGAAGGGCTCTTTACCAAGGAATTTTACGGAAACAGTTACAGAGCCTTGAAAGAGGACGGAATCATGATCTATCAGCATGGGAGTCCTTTCTTTGACGAAGATGAGTCAGCTTGCCGAAGCATGCACCGCAAGGTCAATCAAGCATTTCCAATCAGTCGGGTTTATCAGGCCCATATCCCAACCAGTCCAGCGGGCTATTGGTTGTTTGGATTTGCATCGAAAAAATACCACCCTATCAAAGATTTTGACAAGGAGGGCTGGAAAAAACGCCAGCTTTTCACGGAATACTACACTGCAAACTTACATGTGGGGGCCTTTATGTTGCCCAAGTATGTTGAGGACATTTTAGAAGAAGAGGAAGGAAAAAAATGAGTCGTTTACTTGTTATTGGATGTGGGGGCGTTGCCCAAGTTGCTATTTCAAAGATTTGTCAAGATAGCGAAACATTTACAGAAATTATGATTGCTAGCCGTACCAAGTCAAAATGCGATGACTTGAAAGCGAAGCTAGAAGGTAAAACTACGACAAAAATTGAAACTGCTGCTCTTGATGCTGACAAGGTTGAAGAAGTGATTGCCTTGATCGAAAGCTACAAACCAGAAGCAGTTTTGAACGTAGCTTTACCATATCAAGATTTAACCATTATGGACGCTTGTTTGGCAACAGGTGTTCACTATATCGATACAGCCAACTACGAGGCTGAGGATACAGAAGACCCTGAGTGGCGTGCTATCTATGAAAAACGCTGTAAGGAACTTGGATTTACAGCCTACTTTGACTACTCATGGCAATGGGCTTATCAGGAGAAATTCAAAGAAGCCGGCTTGACTGCTCTGCTTGGATCTGGCTTTGACCCAGGTGTGACTAGTGTCTTTTCAGCTTATGCCCTCAAACATTATTTTGATGAAATCCACTATATCGACATTTTAGACTGTAATGGTGGTGACCACGGTTATCCGTTTGCGACAAACTTCAACCCAGAAATCAATCTCCGTGAGGTTTCTGCGCCAGGTTCTTACTGGGAAGATGGAAAATGGGTAGAAGTTGAAGCTATGTCTATCAAACGCGAGTATGATTTCCCTCAAGTTGGGCAAAAAGACATGTATCTCCTTCACCATGAAGAAATTGAATCACTTGCCAAAAACATTCCAGGAGTCAAACGGATTCGTTTCTTTATGACCTTTGGTCAATCTTATCTTACACATATGAAATGTTTAGAAAACGTTGGTCTCCTTCGTACAGATGCTATTAATTTTAACGGACAAGAGATTGTTCCAATTCAATTTTTGAAAGCCTTGCTTCCAGATCCTGCAAGCCTTGGCCCACGCACTGTTGGTAAAACCAATATCGGTTGTATCTTTACAGGTGTCAAAGATGGTGTTGAAAAGACCATCTACATCTACAATGTTTGCGACCATCAGGAATGCTACGCAGAGGTTGGTTCACAAGCTATTTCTTACACTACAGGCGTTCCAGCTATGATTGGGACAAAATTAGTTATGAACGGTACTTGGAAACAACCTGGAGTTTACAACCTTGAAGAATTGGATCCAGATCCATTCATGGAAGCTTTGAATGAGTATGGCTTGCCTTGGGTTGTGGTTGAAAATCCACAAATGGTGGACTAATGAAGCTAGAACAAGTACCAACACCAGCTTATGTCATTGACTTGGCAAAGTTAGAAGCCAACTGCCGCATTCTACAATATGTGCAAGAAGAAGCCGGTTGCAAGATTTTACTTGCCCAGAAGGCATATTCTCTTTATAAAACCTATCCCATGATTAGCCAGTACCTATCTGGTACGACAGCTAGTGGACTCTATGAAGCGAAGCTGGCTAGAGAAGAATTTACGGGGGAAGTCCATGTCTTTGCGCCTGCTTTCAAGGATACGGACTTGGAGGAATTGCTTGAGATAACGGACCATATCGTCTTTAACTCGGAGAGACAGTTGCGTAAGCATGGGGCTCGTTGTCGAGAGACTGGTATTAGTGTCGGTTTACGTCTCAATCCTCAGTGTTCAACTCAAGGAGATCACGCGCTCTATGACCCTTGTGCACCTGGATCTCGTTTTGGAGTTACTCTAGACAAGATACCAAGTGATTTGTTGGATTTAGTGGACGGTCTTCATTTTCATACCCTTTGTGAGCAAGGTTCAGATGATTTAGAGACAACCTTGAAAGCAGTAGAAGCGCAGTTTGGATCCTATTTGCATCAAGTTAAATGGCTCAATATGGGTGGTGGACACCACATCACCAGAGAAGACTACGATGTAGATTTGCTGATTTCTGAAATCAAGCGTATCCGAGAAACTTACAATCTTGAAGTCTATATTGAGCCGGGTGAAGCCATTGCGCTCAATGCAGGTTATCTAGCAACTGAAGTATTGGATATTGTAGAAAACGGCATGGAAATCTTGGTTTTAGACGCCTCTGCTACCTGCCATATGCCTGATGTACTTGAGATGCCCTATCGTCCACCTTTGAGAAATGGCTTTGAGGCACAGGAAAAAGCCCATACCTATAGACTTTCTTCCAATACCTGTCTGACAGGTGATGTGATTGGTGATTATAGTTTTGAAAATCCAGTCCAAATCGGAGACAGACTTTATTTCGAAGACATGGCCATTTACTCATTTGTTAAAAATAACACCTTTAATGGTATTGGATTGCCAAGTCTCTATCTCATGGACGAGCAGGGTGACTGCAGCTTAGTTAAAGCCTTTGGCTATCAAGACTTTAAAGGGAGATTATCATGATGGACAGTCCAAAAAAATTAGGCTATCACATGCCAGCAGAGTACGAACCACATCATGGTACCCTCATGATATGGCCGACTCGACCAGGTTCATGGCCTTTTCAAGGAAAAGCTGCTAAAGCAGCATTTAGCCAGATTATTAAGACCATAGCAGAAGGGGAAACCGTTTATCTCTTGGTGGAGCAAGACTATCTATCTGAAGCCCAATCTTATCTTGGAGACAAGGTAGTTTATTTAGACATTCCCACCAATGATGCTTGGGCGCGTGATACAGGTCCGACCATTCTTCTTAATGATAAAAGGGAAAAGTTGGCGGTAGATTGGTCTTTCAATGCCTGGGGTGGTGCTGTTGACGGTCTCTACCAAGACTATGAAGCAGATGACCAAGTAGCCAGTCGCTTTGCAGAAGTTTTAGAGATACCTGTTTATGATGCCAAACCTTTTGTACTGGAAGGTGGAGCCATTCATAGTGATGGTCAAGGAACCATTCTCGTAACTGAAAGTTGCTTGCTTAGTCCTGGTCGCAATCCTCATCTTAGTAAGGATGAAATTGAAAATACCTTATTAGAGTGCCTTGGTGCTGAAAAAGTTATTTGGCTTCCTTATGGTATTTATCAGGACGAAACCAATGAACACGTTGACAATGTTGCTACCTTTGTTGGTCCTGCTGAGCTTGTTTTAGCTTGGACAGATGACAAAAGCGATCCTCAATATGCCATGTCAGCAGCTGATTTAGCGCTTTTAGAAAAGGAAACAGATGCAAAAGGTCGACACTTCACCATTCATAAATTGCCTATCCCTGCAGTTCGACAAGTTGTGACAGAAGAAGATCTTCCTGGTTATTCCTACGAAGAAGGTGAAGAAGAGCGATACGCAGGTGAAAGGCTTGCTGCTTCCTATGTCAATTTCTATATTGCCAACAAGTCTGTTTTAGTGCCACAGTTTCAGGATAAAAATGACCAAGTAGCCTTAGATATCCTCAGTAAGTGTTTCCCAGACCGTAAAGTTGTCGGAATACCAGCCAGAGATATTCTCTTAGGTGGTGGAAATATTCACTGTATCACCCAACAAATCCCAGAATAGGAGAAAAAGATGAGAAATGTAAAAGTTTCAGCCATTCAGATGCAATGTGCCAAGGATGTGGCAACAAATATTCAAACAGCAGAGCGTTTAGTACGTCAGGCTGCAGAACAAGGTGCACAAATTATTCTTTTACCCGAATTATTTGAACGTCCATACTTTTGTCAGGAACGTCAGTATGACTACTACCAGCATGCCCAATCTGTAGCAGAAAATACTGCCATTCAGCATTTTAAGGTGATTGCTAAGGAACTACAGCTTGTTTTACCGATCAGTTTCTATGAAAAAGATGGCAATGTCTTGTATAACTCTATTGCCGTCATTGATGCAGATGGGGAAGTGCTGGGCGTTTATCGAAAGACCCACATACCAGATGACCATTACTATCAAGAAAAATTCTATTTCACGCCTGGCAATACAGGTTTCAAGGTATGGGATACTCGCTATGCTAAGATTGGGATCGGTATCTGTTGGGATCAATGGTTCCCTGAAACAGCGCGCTGTCTTGCGTTAAATGGTGCTGAATTGCTCTTTTATCCTACAGCCATCGGTTCAGAGCCGATTTTGGATACAGATAGTTGTGGTCATTGGCAACGTACCATGCAAGGACACGCAGCAGCAAATATTGTCCCAGTTATTGCAGCCAATCGTTATGGATTAGAGGAAGTCACTCCTAGTGAGGAAAATGGTGGACAGAGTTCCAGTCTTGACTTCTACGGTTCATCCTTTATGACGGATGAAACAGGAGCTATTCTAGAGCAAGCTGAAAGACAAGCTGAAGCTGTTCTGTTAGCTACTTATGACCTAGACAAGGGAGCAAGCGAACGCCTAAACTGGGGCTTGTTTCGAGATAGAAGACCCGAAATGTATCAACGTATTACGGACTAGTAGGAGAGAAATGAGAGATTCATTCTGCTAGATTAACTTCTTATTTTCGACTATAAGGATACTATGTTGTCTAGTAAGCGGATTTTATATTTTAACCCTCTAAGGCTTTCTCGCGCTTTGATGCGAGGAGCTTTTCTGTTTAAGCTTTATCAATAAAACATGCTATAATAGTTGCAGAAAGGTTGGTATTTATGGCTAGGATATTGGTTATTGAAGACAATAGTGACATTCAAGAGATTTTGCGAACACTTCTTACTGAGGAGCATGAGGTGATTCAAGCCTTTTCTGGTACAGAAGGAATCATGCTTTTTGACCAAGGTGGGATTGACCTCGTTTTGCTAGATATCATGCTTCCTGGGAAAAATGGGGATCAGGTTTTAAAAGCCATCAGGGAACAAAGTCAAATTCCAGTCATTATGCTAACAGCTTTGAGCGATAAGAAGTTAATCAGTCAATACCTCTTAGACGGTGCCAATGATTACATAGTCAAACCTTTTGATTTGGACGAAGTCTTTGCCAGAGTTACTGTTCAATTACGCCAAAGTGCAGAAAAACAGCCTATGGAAATAGGAAAAACTGAAAATCTGCCACAAAACTTGAAAAATATCCAGTTTGATGCAGAAAGTTTTGAAATCAAAAATAGTCAGGAAACGATTCGCCTTGCCAAGAAAGAATGCTTGATTCTCCAAACTCTCATTAAATATCCAAAGAAAATTTTCACCAAGGAAGAACTTTATGAATTGGTCTGGGAGGATAGCTACCTACCTGGAGATAATACTCTCAATACGCATTTGAGTAATCTTCGTAAAAAATTAAACCAGCTTGACCCAAATCAAGAATATATTGAAACCATCTGGGGCGTTGGGGTAAGATTAAAAGGAGACAAGCAATGACCTACATGATAATTTTTGTTCTACTGGTACTCCTAATTATTTTATCGATTGCATTGATTCGCTACCATCTAGCACTTAAAAACTTGAGTCAACAGATTGAAGACAAGATTCTCACGGGTAGTATGAAAAGAGTCGGAGTCAACATTTTTTCCAAACATTTTTTACATCTCTACCAGCAAATTGAAAATCTATTTCAAGAAGTGGAACAATCTCGATTGGTGATGAAAAGGGAAAAACAGACTCTGGATATGGCCATCAGCAATATCGCTCATGATATTCGAACACCTTTGACTATCGCTTCAGGTTACACCCAACAATTGATAAAGTCTCCTGAAAAGCAAGCAGAAACCTTACAAAAAATCGCCCAGCATCTTGATTTAGTTTCCAAACGTTTAGAGGCTCTTCTAGAATATCGTCGTTTGATGGAAGGAGCTGTCAAACCGAAACTGGAAGAAGTGGATTTTTCAGCTTTTATCACCAAAAAGACTCTGGCTTATTATGATGTTTTTCAGGCGGCGAATATCACGCTTGATTTTAAGGTTGAAGATGATTTAAAAATGAGGACTGATGAAGACTTGCTGGATCGAATTTTACAAAATTTGCTTGGAAATGTCCTCAAACATGGCAAGGAAGAAGCGCGTCTATCTTTGAGAAAGGAAAAGGAACAGCTTGTCTTAGAGATTGCAAACCTTGTTAAACAGCCCATCAAAAGAATAGAAAATCTCAGTAACCGTTTTTATTCTGAAAATCTATCTGATACGGAAGAATCTTCTGGTTTAGGTCTTTATATCACTGAGGAATTATGTCATCTTCTCGGTGCAGATATGAAACTAAGCACAGATGGGCAATGGTTGTCGGTTTTCATTTACTTTTAACGAAAATAACCCTCCTCTGTAGCTAGAGGAGGTCATTTTTTTATAGACTTTTCTTTTTGAAAACTGCCAGTCCACTTAGATTAAAGATTACAATAACAGCTAAGGTAACTATAAGTGTATAGAAAATGGATTCACTATTAGCAGTCATAGCATAGGAAAAATGCAAGGACAAATATGGTAAAAATTTGATATTTGGAAAAATGATCATTGGCATAGAAAGGATGATAGAGCTAATCAGATAACCAATAAATACGGCAAGATAAGAATGAGTCAGGTAGAGAATAAAGGAAATAATCGAAAGCCAAGCGAGAAGGCAGAGAAATTGAAGGAAAATCATTAAGAGGAGATTAGTAACAAAACCATCAGGTATCGTACCAAGTCCGTTTAGTAGAGTTGAGGGAACAAAAGCAATCACAAGGCTGGCGATGAGTTGTAAGAGAGCGATACTTGCTAGAACAAAGGATTTAGCAAGGAAAAACTCTGTACGAGAAACGCCAACTGTCAAACTATTTTTATAAAGCTTGCCGATTAAATCGACCCCAAGAACTAAACACACTAGAATAATGCAGAGAAAAACGAGGTTTGAATCATTGCTAGACGCATTGATAAGAGCTTCTATCCCATTCCAACCATGGGTTCGAGTTTCTGGAGGTGTTGTCTGAACTGCCATTAAATGTCCTGTAGCCCCGATAGTGGCACCCAGTAGCAAGAGTACAAAGAGAATGAATTCTGTAATCCAGAATCCTTTGGAGCGGAAAAGACGGTAAAAGTCTGCTTGAATGGTATGTATCATGATTTTCCTCCTATTGGACCAATTGAGTGAAGTATTCTTCTAGGTTTTGACGGGCATAGTAAATCTCGTCAATGGCGACATCTGCCAAGGTTAATTCCTTAAGAATCTGTTTGACATCTTGTTCCTGACCAAAGATGTGAATTTCATTTTCTGGATTAACAACCTTGAACTGGAGCTGGATTTGTTCTTTTAATACTTGACAAGCTTTCTCTTGGTCAGCTGTCTTAAGGACAATATAATCCTCACTTAGTGTTTCAAATTCAGCTTTGCTGATTTCACGGATAATCTTGCCTTGATCTAAAATACCAAAGCGATTTGCTACGAGATAGAGTTCTGACAAGATATGGCTAGAGATGAGAATGGTGATTCCTTTTTCTTGATTGAGGCGTTGAATCATCAGACGAAATTCTTTGATCCCAATTGGGTCGAGACCGTTGATAGGTTCATCTAAAATAAGGAAGTCTGGTTTGGATAGGAGGGCAATGGCGATACCAAGTCTTTGTTTCATTCCTAGCGAGAAATCACGAAAGACTTTCTTACCTGTATCTGGCAAACCTACATAATCCAGGGTTTCTCGAATGACTTGATCAGCATTTGGAATATGACGAATCATACAATAATAATTCAAATTTTGATAGGCTGTTAAGTGATTATGAGCTACAGGTGATTCGATAACAGAACCTACTCGAGTTAGAGCCTTGGTCCACTCATTTTCCGTTTGGCTAGAGAAGAGGGAAACAGTCCCTTTATCCGCAAACAGTAGTTGCGTAATGATTTTGATTAAGGTAGTCTTCCCAGCTCCGTTCTTTCCTATAAGTCCATAAATATCTCCCTCTCTTATCGTTAGATGAAGATCCTGAAGAATAGCTTGTTTGTCAAAGTTTTTGGACAATCCATGAATGTCGAGTACTGTTTTCATGATTCTCTCCTTTTGATTTATTTTGTTAACTTTAGTATAAAGCATAGAAATCAAAGAAAGCTCAAGGATTTCTAAAGAGTTTCTAAAGTTTTAGGAATTTTTAAATATCAAAACCCAGTTGATATGAACTGGGCTTCTTTACTATAAAATATATTTCTCAATGGCACGCGCGACGCCGTCTTCTTCGTTGCTGGCTGTAACGGCATCAGCTAGCGATTTGACATAATCGCTGGCATTTCCCATTGCAATCCCAAGCCCTGCAAACTGGAGCATTTCGATATCGTTATTGGCGTCGCCCATGGCCATGATCTCTGAGGAATCAATCTTCAGAATCTCTGCCAGTCGTGAAAGAGCAGTAGCCTTTGTCGTACCAAGTGGCATAGCTTCATAAATAACAGGCTGCGAACGAACTCCACTGAATCGTTGGCAAAGCTCCCCAGCAAAACGCTGCTCAAAATCGTCCGTTTGGCTCTCTGTTCCTAAAAACATACCTTGGAACATCCGGCACTTACCACTAGTCGCTTCCTCAAGAGAAATTTCAGTCAGGTCTGAAAAGACTAGTTTAGCATCATTTTGAACGATTTCATTAGGCTTGCCACCGAGGACAAAATAATGTTCCTCATCAAAAAGAGTCAACTGAACATCACTTTTTTCAGCTAGGTCATAGAGGTATTCAATGTCAGATGGACTGAGTTCTTGCCAATCAACCAGACTCCAATCACTGGTCTGGTGAGTTGAGCAACCGTTGTTAACAATGACATATTCGTTCTGGAGGTCAAGCCCCAGTTTTTTGTAGTAGGGGAGGACACCGAAAAGGGGGCGCCCCGTACAGAGAACCAGTTTGACACCTTTTTCAATAGCTTGGTGAATAGCAGTAATGTGAGCTTGTGGGATTTCCTTGGCTTCATTGAGGAGTGTTCCGTCCATATCCAAGGCTAGTAGTTTAACCATAAGACTTCCTTCTTTATCTTTTGGTATTATTATAGCATATTTTGGAGAAAGGAGGAGTAATCTTCGGGCTAATCATGGTATAATAAAAGGTAATGAAAAATTCCAACGAGGCTGAGATGAAATTACTTTATACTGATATTCGGACTTCTTTGACTGAAATTCTAACCAGAGAGGCGGAAGAGCTAGTTGCTGCTGGCAAGCGGGTCTTCTACATAGCTCCCAACTCTCTTTCTTTTGAAAAGGAACGCGCCGTGCTGGAATGCTTGTCCCAGCAGGCTTCTTTTGCGATTACCGTCACGCGCTTTGCGCAGATGGCTCGTTACCTGATTTTGAATGACCTACCTGTCAAAACCAGTCTAGATGACATCGGTCTTGGTATGGCCTTTTACAGATGTCTTGCTGAACTTGATCCCAAAGACTTACGAGTATACGGCGCCATCAAGCAGGATCCTCAGTTTATCCAGCAGTTGATAGAGCTTTACCACGAGATGACGACTGCTCAGATGAGTTTTTTGGACTTGGAGAGTTTGACGGATGAGGACAAGCGAGCCGATTTACTCTTGATTTTTGAGAAGGTAACGGCCTACCTCAATCAGGGTCAGTTGTCTCAAGGAAGTCAGTTATCCCATTTGATTGAGGCTATTGAAAATGACAAAGTTAGTAGTGATTTTACTCAAATCGCCTTGGTTATTGATGGATTTACCCGTTTTTCTGCTGAGGAAGAGCGGATTGTAGACTTACTTCACGGCAAGGGTGTTGAGATTGTCATTGGAGCCTATGCTAGTAAGAAAGCCTATACCAGCCCATTCGCTGAAGGCAATCTCTATCAAGCCAGTGTGGAGTTTCTCCATCATTTAGCTGCTAAATACCAAACGCCTGCTCAGGACTGTTCTCAAACTCATGAGAAGATGGATAGCTTTGACAAGGCCTCTCGTTTGTTGGAGTCTTCTTATGACTTTTCAGAATTAACATTGGATGTCGATGAGAAGGATCGTGAAAACTTACAAATCTGGTCTTGCTTGACGCAAAAGGAGGAGTTGGAGTTAGTAGCCCGTAGCATTCGTCAGAAATTACATGAGAACTCAGACCTGAGCTACAAGCATTTTCGTATTCTCTTGGGGGATGTAGCTTCTTATCAATTATCTCTAAAAACGATTTTTGACCAGTATCAGATTCCTTTCTATCTTGGTAGAAGCGAATCCATGGCTCATCATCCCTTGACACAGTTTGTCGAGTCTATTTTAGCTTTGAAACGCTATCGTTTCCGTCAGGAGGATTTGATAAACCTTCTTAGAACAGGTCTGTATACCGACCTTAGTCAAGCTGATATTGATGCTTTTGAGCAATATATCCGCTACCTTGGTATCAATGGCTTGCCAGCCTTTCAGCAAGCCTTTACCAAATCCCACCATGGAAAATTTGATTTAGAACGTTTAAATGCTCTTCGTTTGCGTATTTTAACACCTCTTGAGACTCTTTTTACTAGCAGAAAACAAAAGGCTGAAAATCTCTTTCAAAAATGGAACTCTTTTCTAAAAGAAGGAGCTGTGACCAAGCAGTTTCAAGATTTGACAGCTACTATGGAAACTCTTGAACAGGAAAGACAAGCTGAAGTTTGGAAGGCTTTCTGTCATGTTTTAGAACAATTTGCAACTGTTTTTGCTGGTTCACAGGTTAGTCTAGAAGACTTCCTAGCCTTGCTCCATTCTGGAATGAGTCTATCTCAGTATCGCACCATTCCAGCAACAGTGGATACTGTTCTGGTGCAGAGTTACGATTTGATTGCGCCCTTAACGGCTGACTTTGTCTATGCCATTGGGCTGACTCAGGACAATTTACCAAAAATCGCGCAAAACACCAGTCTTTTGACAGACGAAGAAAGACAGAGCCTAAACCAAGCGACAGAAGATGGGGCGCAATTGCTGATTGCTAGCAGTGAAAATCTCAAGAAAAATCGCTACACTATGCTTTCCTTGGTCAATTCTGCCCGTAAGCAGTTGGTCTTGTCGGCTCCAAGCCTTTTTAACGAAAGTGAAAGCAAGGAATCAGCTTATCTTCAAGAGCTAGTCCATTTTGGATTTAGGCGGAAAGAGAAAAGGATAAATCACAAAGGGCTGTCTAAGGAAGATATGGGGTCATATCACAGTCTTTTGTCCAGTCTGGTTGCCTATCACCAGCAGGGCGAGACGAGTGATACTGAGCAAGATTTGACCTTTATTAAGGTTCTGGCGCGTGTCATGGGTAAAAAACTAGACCAGCAAGGTTTGGAAAATCCATCCCTCCCAACCAGTCCAAGCAGTAAGCAGTTGAACAAGGATACCTTACAGACTCTCTATCCAGCTGACAAAGAGTTTTACCTGTCTACCTCTGGTTTGACGGAGTTTTATCGCAATGAATACAGTTATTTTCTTCGCTACGTTTTAGGCTTGCAAGAAGAATTGCGTCTACGTCCTGATGCCCGTAGTCACGGAAATTTCTTGCACCGTATCTTTGAACGCGCCTTGCAGTTATCTGATGAAGACTCTTTTGACCAACGTTTAGAACAGGCTATCCAAGAAACCAGTCAAGAACGGGAATTTGAGGCTATTTATCAGGAAAGTTTAGAAGCCCAGTTTACCAAGGAAGTTCTGCTTGATGTTGCACGGACAACTGGACATATTCTCCGCCACAATCCAGCCATCGAAACCATCAAAGAAGAGGCGAACTTCGGGGGTAAAGAGCAGGCCTTTATTCAATTGGACAATGGTCGCAGTGTCTTTATACGAGGCAAGGTGGACCGAATTGACCGTTTGAAAGCTGATGGATCGATAGGAGTAGTAGATTACAAGTCGAGTCTGACTCAGTTCCAGTTTCCTCATTTCTTTAATGGGCTCAATTCCCAGTTACCAACCTATCTAGCTGCCTTAAAAAGAGAAGGGGAGCAGAACTTTTTTGGTGCCATGTACTTGGAAATGGCTGAGCCTGTCCAATCTCTGATGGCCGTTAAAAGTCTAGCAGGTGCAGTAGTAGAAGCTAGCAAGTCAATGAAATACCAAGGCCTCTTCTTAGAAAAAGAAAGCAGTCATTTGGGCGAATTTTATAACAAAAACAAGGCTAATCAGCTGACAGATGAGGAATTCCAGCTCCTACTGGACTACAATGCCCATCTTTACAAGAAAGCAGCTGAGAAGATTTTAGCAGGGCAGTTCGCCATTAACCCTTATACTGAAAATGGTAGAAGTATTGCCCCATACGTCCAGCAACATCAAGCCATTACTGGCTTTGAAGCCAATTATCACTTGGGCCAAGCCCGTTTTCTAGAAAAGTTGGACTTAACTGATGGCAAGCGTCTGGTAGGAGAGAAACTCAAGCAAGCTTGGTTTGAAAAAATAAGAGAGGAGTTGAATCGATGAAGCCCATTCCCTTTTTAACCGAGGAGGAAATTCAAAAATTGCAAGAAGCAGAAGTAAATTCGAGCAAGGAACAAAAGAAAACTGCTGAGCAAATTGAAGCCATCTACACTTCTGGTCAGAATATTCTCGTTTCAGCGTCGGCTGGTTCTGGTAAAACCTTTGTCATGGCCGAGCGCATTCTAGATCAATTGGCGCGTGGAGTGGAAATCAGTCAACTCTTTATCTCAACCTTTACCGTTAAGGCTGCCACAGAGCTTAAAGAACGTTTGGAAAAAAAAATCAGCCAACAAATCCAAGAAAGTAGTGATGTTGACCTCAAACAACACTTGGGTCGCCAGTTGGCAGACCTACCCAACGCGGCTATTGGTACCATGGACTCTTTTACACAAAAATTCCTTGGTAAACATGGCTATCTGATTGATATTGCGCCTAATTTCAGGATTTTACAAAACCAAAGTGAGCAACTCCTTCTAAAAAACGAAGTCTTCCATGAGGTCTTTGAAGCCCATTACCAAGGTAAACAGAAAAAGAAGTTTAGCCATTTGCTGAAAAACTTTGCTGGGCGTGGCAAGGATGAACGGGGGCTACGCCAGCAGGTCTATAAAATCTATGACTTCCTCCAATCCACCAGCAACCCTCAAAAGTGGCTGAGTGAATCTTTCTTAAAAGGATTTGAAAAAGCTGATTTTAGCAGTGAAAAAGAAAAACTGACTGAGCAAATCCAGCAAGCCCTTGGGGATTTGGAAAGTTTTTTCCGTTATCATCTGGATAATGATGCCAAGGAATTTGCAAAGGCTGCTTATTTAGAAAATGTTCAGTCAGTTCTGGATGAAATTGGCCCCTTAAATCAAGAGTCCGATAGTCAGGCTTATCAAGCAGTGCTTTCGCGTGTTGTCGCAATTTCGAAAGAGAAAAATGGTCGAGCTCTGACTAATGCCAGTCGTAAGGCTGATTTGAAGCCACTGGCCGATGCCTACAACGAAGAGAGAAAGACCCAGTTTGCTAAACTAGGACAACTAGCAGATCAGATAACGATTCTCGACTATCAAGAACGTTATCATGGAGATACCTGGGAACTAGCTAAAACCTTCCAATCTTTCATGAGTGATTTTGTGGAAGCTTATCGTCAACGTAAGCGCCAGGAAAACGCCTTTGAATTCGCTGATATCAGTCATTACACCATTGAGATTTTAGAGAAATTCCCGCAAGTTCGTCAGGCTTATCAGGAGCGTTTCCACGAAGTCATGGTCGATGAGTATCAAGATACCAACCATATTCAAGAACGGATGCTGGAATTACTTTCTAATGGCCACAACCGATTTATGGTGGGAGATATCAAGCAGTCCATCTACCGTTTCCGTCAGGCAGACCCGAAGATTTTCAATGAAAAGTTCCAACGCTATGCGCAAAATCCACACAAATGCAAGCTGATTCTCCTCAAGGAAAATTTCCGTAGTAGTTCAGAAGTACTGTCAGCAACCAATGATGTTTTTGAGCGTCTTATGGACCAAGATGTCGGAGAAATCAACTATGATAACATGCACCAGCTTGTTTTTGCCAATACCAAACTGACTCCCAATCCAGACAACAAGGCAGAATTTCTCCTCTACGACAAGGACGATACAGGTGAGGAAGAAGAGGATCAGTCAGAAACGAAACTAACTGGGGAGATGCGATTAGTCGTCAAGGAGATTCTGAAACTTCATCAGGAAAAAGGTGTTGCCTTTAAAGAAATTGCTCTTCTAACCTCCAGCCGCAGTCGTAATGACCAGATTCTTCTCGCCCTGTCTGAGTACGGGATTCCCGTCAAAACAGACGGAGAGCAAAACAACTATCTCCAATCTCTAGAAGTGCAAGTCATGCTAGACACCCTTCGTGTCATTCACAATCCTCTTCAGGACTATGCCTTGGTTGCCCTTATGAAGTCTCCTATGTTTGGCTTTGACGAGGACGAGTTAGCGCGTTTGTCCCTTCAGAAAGCAGAGGATAAAGTCCAAGAAAATCTCTATGAAAAACTGATCAATGCACAAAAAATGGTAACAAGCCAGAAAAACTTGATTCACACGGCTCTAGCTGAGAAACTAAACCAATTCATGGATATCCTAGCTTCTTGGCGCTTGCATGCCAAAACTCACTCCCTCTATGACCTGATTTGGAAGATTTACAACGACCGTTTTTATTATGATTATGTTGGGGCTTTGCCAAATGGTCCTACTAGACAGGCCAATCTCTATGCCCTAGCTTTGAGAGCAGACCAGTTTGAAAAGAGTAATTTCAAGGGCTTGTCTCGTTTTATTAGCATGATTAACCAGGTCTTGGAAGCCCAGCACGATCTTGCAAGCGTGGCCGTCGCACCGCCAAAAGATGCAGTAGAGCTCATGAGCATTCACAAGAGTAAAGGGCTGGAGTTTCCTTACGTCTTTATCCTCAATATGGATCAGGATTTTAACAAGCAAGACTCTATGTCAGAAGTCATTCTCAGTCGTAAAAATGGGCTTGGTGTCAAATATATTGCCAAAATGGAGACAGGAGCAGTGGAAGATCACTATCCTAAAACCATCAAACTCTCCATCCCTAGCCTAACCTATAGGCAGAACGAAGAGGAATTACAGCTGGCAAGCTATTCAGAGCAGATGCGCCTTCTTTATGTTGCCATGACGCGGGCTGAGAAAAAGCTCTATCTTGTCGGTAAAGGTTCTCGTGAAAAGTTGGAAGCCAAGGAATACCCAGCAGCTAAAAATGGAAAACTAAATAGCAACACTAGACTTCAAGCAAGGAATTTCCAAGATTGGATTTGGGCTATCTGTAAAGTATTTGCCAAGGATCATCTCAACTTTAGCTATCATTTTGTTAGTGAAGAGCAGCTGACTAGAGAAGCTATTGGTCAGTTGGAAAACAAAAGCCCTCTCCAAGATAGCTCCCAAGCAAACAATCGCCAGTCAGAAACCATTAAAGAAGCTCTTGAAATGCTGAAAGAAGTGGAAGTTTATAATACTCTTCATCGCGCATCCATTGAACTTCCTAGCGTTCAAACCCCAAGTCAAATCAAGAAATTCTACGAACCAGTTATGGATATGGAAGGTGTTGAGATTGCAGGACAAGCTCAATCAGTAGACAAGAAAATCAGCTTTGATTTACCAGATTTTTCAAGCAAAGAAAAGGTAACAGGAGCTGAGATTGGTAGTGCTACCCACGAACTCATGCAGAGAATTGACCTCAGCCAGCGACCAACGCTTGCTAGCCTGACAGAAACTCTCAAACAAGTTCAAACCAGCCCAGCTGTCAGAGACAAGATTAATCTTGCTAAAATTCTTGCATTCTTTGAAACAGCACTCGGTCAGGAAATTCTTGCCAATACCGATCATCTCTATCGCGAGCAACCCTTCTCCATGCTCAAACGAGATCAAAAGAGTCAGGAAGATTTCGTTGTCCGTGGTATCCTTGATGGCTATCTGCTTTACGAAGACAAAATCGTTCTGTTCGACTATAAGACAGACCGCTATGATGATCCAAATCAACTCATAGATCGCTATCGTGGTCAATTAGCCCTATACGGAGAAGCTTTATCACGAGCCTATTCGATTGAAAATATTGAGAAATACTTGATTTTACTAGGTAAAGAAGAGGTTCAAGTTGTAAAAGTATAATCTAGAAAGGAGACCTCATGACACTTCCAGTTAGAAAATCCCTGCATGATGCGGTTTTACAGGCTTCAAAAGCTGATACTTGGGAACAAGCTACCAAGGAATGGAATGAAGTTTCCTTGATTTTTAACGGTATCGGCCGTAGCAATTGTGTCTGTGGAAATGCCATCAAGTACGCTTACGAACTCTTTAACGGCGTCACAGGTCAACGCCTCTTTCCGATTGGTAGCGATTGTGTTCGTCATTTTCATCGATTGTCTCTTGACCAGCAATTGGAAGAGGAAGAAAAACTACTCAGAAAAGTTGAAAATCTGACCAGAAAAGCTAAGAAAAAGGAAAAAATCAAGGTCAATAAAAGTGACTTTGACGAACGACTTCTAAAATGGCTCTGGGAAAAAGGTGTTTTCAAGCCCAATCGTGGCAATCAGTTCTCACCTGAGAAAGACTACCAGCTTTTCCTAGTAGTCTTTCAGGGAGGAAGTTGGACCAAGGCAGAGCCTAAGAAGAAGGCTCGGATGGAAGAAGTCCTTGAAAAGTTTATCAAACCCTTTTTACTTGGCAAACCAGATGACCAACTCTACCTTGTCAAGCTAGGCAAGGAGAAAATTGACTACGAACAAGAACTCCGTATCCAGGCAGAGAAAGAGCGCAAGAAGAGGGATAAAATCGCCAAACAATATGCAGACAATCTGGTTCTAGCCATGGGTCCAGCAGAGCGTGCCTATCAAGATTACTTTGGCTTTACAGAAACCCTAACTCAAGAAGAACGCAAGTGGGAAAAAATTCTTTTTGGTAAAAATAGGACAGAACGGGCTGTCAAGGCCAAACAATACCAAAAAGAGCTGGAAAAAGACCAACGAATTGCTAGTCAGGATCCAATTGAAAGAAAGCAGAAGCAGACCTGGCTCCTCAATTCCTATTTCCGTGAGCTTCCTGACGAAAAATCCCGCTTTGCTCGACTCTTATTAGAATATCGAAAAAGTGGAGAAGTGCCATTTTCAACTGAATATCTGTCAGACCATCTGCTCGACTTTTTCTATAAAATGAAAGCCTTTGAGTTTGAAATCGCACCAGAACAAGTTCGAGATTTTCTAAAAGAAAGCCTTCAAGCAGAGCATCTCTCCTCAGCACAAGAAAGCTGGATAGAAGGAATTTTGACAAATTGTATAGTCCCATTTTTATCTCGAATACTCATCTAAAACTAAATATATAAGATATATAATTTTATATAAGGTTAATATACAAATCAAGTGGGGTTGAAATCAGTCTTCCTTTAAAAAGTAGCTATTACAAACAAAAGCTTATGCAAAAAAGACTAATTTATGATAGAATAGAGGATAAGAAAGAAAACGTTTTTACAGTTTTTTCAATCCGAAGGAGATATATTATGGCTACTATTCAATGGTTTCCTGGTCACATGTCTAAAGCTCGTCGACAGGTGCAGGAAAATTTAAAATTTGTTGATTTTGTGACGATTTTGGTGGATGCCCGCTTACCTCTATCTAGTCAAAATCCTATGTTGACCAAAATTGTTGGTGACAAACCAAAACTCTTGATTTTAAATAAGGCGGACTTGGCTGACCCAGCAATGACCAAGGAATGGCGCCAGTATTTTGAATCACAAGGAATTCAGACGCTAGCTATCAACTCCAAAGAGCAAGTGACTGTAAAAGTTGTAACAGATGCGGCCAAAAAGCTCATGGCGGATAAGATTGCTCGCCAAAAAGAACGTGGCATCAAGATTGAAACCTTGCGTACCATGATTATCGGGATTCCAAATGCTGGTAAATCAACTCTGATGAACCGCTTGGCTGGTAAAAAAATTGCCGTTGTCGGAAACAAACCAGGTGTGACCAAGGGGCAACAATGGCTCAAAACCAACAAAGACTTGGAAATCTTAGATACGCCAGGGATTCTTTGGCCTAAGTTTGAGGATGAAACTGTTGCGCTTAAGTTGGCCTTGACCGGAGCTATTAAAGACCAGTTGCTTCCTATGGATGAGGTAACTATTTTTGGCCTCAATTATTTCAAAGAACATTATCCAGAAAAGTTGGCTGAACGCTTCAAGCAAATGAAAATTGAAGAAGAAGCGCCTATTATTATTATGGACATGACCCGCGCCCTCGGTTTCCGTGATGACTATGACCGCTTTTACAGTCTCTTCGTGAAGGAAGTCCGCGACGGCAAACTCGGTAACTATACCTTAGATACATTGGAAGACCTCGATGGCGACGATTAAAGAAATCAAAGAACTCCTTGCTACTGTCAAGGACCTTGATAGCCCTATTATTTTAGATTTTGAAAAGGATAATCGCTCTGGAGTTCAAAAGGAAATCAGCAAGCGTAAAAAAGCCATTCAGGCAGAATTGGAGGAGGATCTTCGTTTGGAATCCATGCTTTCCTATGAAAAAGAACTTTACAAGCAAGGATTGACCTTAATTGCTGGTGTTGATGAGGTCGGCCGAGGTCCTCTGGCTGGGCCAGTAGTTGCTGCAGCCGTTATCTTGCCTAAAAATTGTAAGATTAGAGGCCTCAACGACAGCAAGAAAATTCCTAAAAAGAAACATCTGGAGATTTTCCAAGCCGTTAAAGATCAAGCCTTATCAATCGGCATTGGTATCATGGATAATCAGATCATTGACCAAGTCAATATCTATGAAGCAACCAAACTAGCCATGCAGGAAGCAATCTCCCAGCTCAGTCCTCAACCTGAGCACCTTTTGATAGATGCCATGAAACTGGATTTACCAATTTCACAAACATCTATCATCAAAGGGGATGCCAATTCCCTTTCAATTGCAGCAGCTTCTATAGTAGCCAAAGTGACACGTGACGAATTGATGAAGGAATATGATCAGCAGTTCCCTGGCTATGATTTTACTGCTAATGCAGGATATGGAACTGCTAAACACCTAGAAGGCCTCACAAAACTAGGAGTTACCCCAATTCACCGAATAAGTTTTGAACCCGTTAAATCACTGGTTTTAGGAGAAAAAGAAAGTTAAGTTAGAAGGAATGATTATGGAGGAACAGTCAGAAACACTCAGTTCCAAGAAAGAATTTGCCTTTGCCTCAAGTACTATATTATCCCAAGTTGGACGAGGAATCATTGTTGGTCTCGTTGTTGGAATTATCGTTGGATCCTTTCGTTTCTTAATCGAAAAAGGCTTCCACCTGATACAAGGACTTTATCAAGATCAAGCGCATCTAGTGCGCAATCTTTTTATCATTGGTCTATTTTATTTAATAGTTTGTTGGCTCAGTGCGAAATTAACTCGGTCAGAAAAAGACATCAAAGGTTCAGGAATTCCTCAAGTTGAAGCCGAATTAAAGGGACTCATGACCCTCAACTGGTGGGGTGTACTTTGGAAAAAATATATTTTAGGAATTCTTGCTATTGCCAGTGGACTTATGCTGGGGCGAGAGGGACCCAGTATTCAACTTGGAGCGGTAGGTGGTAAAGGAATTTCCAAATGGCTCAAATCCAGTCCAGTAGAGGAACGCTCCTTGATTGCTAGTGGAGCTGCAGCAGGATTAGCCGCAGCCTTTAATGCACCAATTGCAGGACTTCTCTTTGTTGTAGAAGAAGTTTATCACCATTTTTCGCGCTTTTTCTGGGTCTCAACTCTAGCAGCCAGTCTCGTAGCAAACTTTGTTTCTCTGCTCATATTTGGCCTAACACCCGTACTGGATATGCCAGATAATATCCCACTCATGACCCTGGATCAGTATTGGATTTACCTCCTCATGGGAATTTTTCTCGGGCTTTCCGGTTTTCTCTATGAGAAATCTGTACTCAATGTTGGTAAAGTTTATGATTGGATTGGTCAAAAAATCCGTTTGGATAGAGCTTATTATCCGATTCTTGCCTTCATCCTCATCATACCAGTCGGAATCTTCTTACCCCAAATCCTTGGTGGTGGAAATCAGCTGGTTCTTTCCTTAACTGAACAAGATTTTAGTTTCCAAGTTCTATTAGTTTACTTTTTGATTCGCTTTGTTTGGAGCATGATTAGTTATGGAAGTGGCCTTCCAGGAGGAATTTTCCTACCAATTTTAGCGCTAGGTTCCTTACTTGGTGCCCTAGTTGGTGTCATTTGTGTGAATATTGGACTTGTCAGTCAGGAGCAATTCCCTATATTTGTTATTCTAGGAATGAGTGGCTATTTTGGAGCAATATCTAAAGCTCCCTTAACTGCCATGATTCTGGTAACCGAGATGGTAGGCGACATTCGCAACCTCATGCCACTTGGATTAGTGACCTTGGTTGCCTACATCATCATGGATCTACTCAAGGGTGCACCAGTCTATGAAGCTATGTTGGAAAAAATGCTGCCTGAAGAAGCATCAGATGAAGGAGAAGTTACCCTTATTGAAATTCCTGTATCAGACAAAATTGCTGGGAAACAAGTACACGAACTCAATTTACCACACAATGTCCTTATCACAACCCAAGTTCATAATGGAAAAAGCCAAACCGTTAACGGTTCAACCAGAATGTATCTGGGGGATATGATCCACCTGGTGATTCCAAAAAGTGAAATTGGGAAAGTCAAAGATTTGTTGTTGTAGGAGTTTTTACATAATTTATGTTATGTAAAAATAAATTTCTTAATTAAATATATTAGAAAACCGATTCTCAACAATGAGATCGGTTATTTTTTACAGATAAGATATTTCACATACAAGTAATTGAACTTTGGTAAAAATAAGACTATAATCAAGTTAGAAATGAAAAGCATAAAGCTAGAAAGGAGTTTACTGTATCAAATCTGTACAGTAAGATTAAAATTATGAAAAAGAAAACAATAGCAATTATACAATGTATTTTGTGTCTCATAGCTCCTTATATAGCTCTTCAGTTATGTAGAATGAACAGAAGTTTCGTTACTGATAATCTTCTTTTTTATTTTCCTTATTCTGCTGACTATTTCATTCTGGTTTAGTATTTGGAAACTAGAAAAAGCACTAGCTAATGATTCACAATGAAATTCCAAAGATTTAGATCCCTTTTACTCAGGTCTAAGTCTTTTTTAAAAAGCTCTATAACATCTTTCCGAAAAACTATAATTTTCTTGAAAAATATATGAGTCTATGCTATACTACTAGTAGACTTATTTATGGAGAAAATACATGAAACGTGAGATTTTACTGGAACGAATCGACAAACTAAAACAAATCATGCCCTGGTATGTTCTTGAATACTACCAATCTAAGCTTGCTGTTCCTTACAGTTTTACAACCTTGTACGAATACCTCAAGGAATATGATCGATTTTTCAGCTGGGTTTTGGAGTCTGGCATTTCAAACGCTGATAAAATATCTGATATTCCTTTATCTGTCTTGGAAAATATGTCAAAGAAAGACATGGAATCCTTTATCCTTTACCTACGTGAACGTCCTTTGCTGAATGCTAATACAACCAAGCAAGGAGTTTCTCAGACAACCATCAATCGGACCTTGTCAGCACTTTCTAGTCTTTACAAGTATCTGACCGAGGAGGTTGAAAACGATCAAGGGGAACCTTATTTCTATCGTAATGTAATGAAGAAAGTTTCAACAAAGAAAAAGAAAGAGACACTTGCTGCTAGAGCTGAAAACATCAAGCAAAAACTCTTTTTAGGTGATGAAACAGAAGGTTTTCTATCTTATATTGACCAAGAGTATCCACAACAACTTTCAAATCGCGCTCTCTCATCATTCAACAAAAATAAAGAACGTGATTTGGCCATTATTGCCCTTCTCTTGGCGTCTGGTGTCCGCTTATCTGAAGCTGTTAATCTGGATCTAAGAGATCTCAATCTCAAAATGATGGTTATCGATGTCACTCGAAAAGGGGGCAAACGTGACTCGGTAAATGTTGCTGCCTTTGCAAAACCTTATTTAGAGAATTATCTGGCCATTCGAAATCAACGCTATAAGACGGAAAAAACAGATACAGCCCTTTTTTTGACTCTCTACAGAGGTGTTCCTAATCGTATCGATGCTTCTAGCGTTGAAAAAATGGTTGCTAAGTACTCTGAGGACTTCAAAGTGCGTGTAACCCCCCACAAACTACGACATACTCTAGCAACTAGGCTCTATGATGCCACTAAATCTCAAGTTTTGGTCAGTCACCAGTTAGGACATGCCAGTACACAAGTCACTGACCTCTATACCCATATCGTTAATGATGAACAAAAGAATGCTCTAGATAGTTTATAATTTTACGTATTTTAAGTTATGTAAATAAATATCAAAAAAAGAAGTTGGTTGTAGGACCAGCTTCTTTTTGATTTATCCAACTACTGCTTCAGCGATTTCTTCACGGCTGATACCAGCGAAGTAGCGTGTGATATCAATGGTTTCTAGCGCTTTGAGGACATCTTCGCGTTCGTATTTCACCCCACGAAGGACATCTTCTACTGCAGCAACGTCTTCGATACCAAAGAAGTCACCATAAATCTTGATATCTTGGATTTTTGATTCAATGACGTTGGCAAAGACTTCAACCTTACCACTGGTGAATTTTGTTCCACGACGGATGTTAAATTCAGGTGATTTACCGTAGTTCCAGTCCCAAGTACCAAACTTAGTATCCTTGATGCGATTGATTTCAGCCAATTCTTCCTCAGAAAAGACGTATTCTGTCATCTCTGGATACTCTTTTTTCATGTATTCCAAGAGTAAGTCACGGAATTCTTCGACTGTGATTTTTTCTGGTAATTCATTGATAATATTGGTGACACGAGCACGAACAGATTTCACCCCTTTTGATTCAAATTTATCCTTTGAAACCTTGAGGGCATTTGCGAGGACTGACAAATCAACGTCAAAGAGCAAGCAACCGTGGTGCATGATACGACCGTTGATATAGGCTTGGGCATTGCCACAGAATTTCTTGCCATCAATCTCAAGGTCATTACGGCCTGTAAATTCAGCTTTAACACCAAGTTGAGCCAAAGTATTGATAACTGGAGTTGAGAAGCTCTTGAAGTCAAAAGCTTTGTTTTCATCTTCTTTTGAAATGATCGTGTAGTTGAGGTTATTTAAATCGTGGTAAACAGCTCCACCACCACTGATACGGCGAACTACCTCAATTCCGTTTTCGCGAACATAATCACGGTTGATTTCTTCGATGGTATTCTGGTGACGACCAACAATGATAGATGGCTTGTTAATCCAAAGTAGGAAGATTTGATCCTCATCCAAAAGATGTTTAAAGGCATATTCTTCCAAGGCAATATTAAAGGCAGTGTCGTTTGAATGATTGATAATGTATTTCATGATATCCCTTTATACGATAGAGACTAGAAAGATATTTCCCAGTCTAGTCTATCTTTCTTTTATTTTTTCTTAGGTGAGTGGATGGCCATTCCTAAAACATCTGCAAATGCTTCGTACATCACTTCAGAGTAAGTTGGGTGTCCGTGGATAGTCTTCAGCATTTCTTCAACAGTGATTTCCATTTCGATAATGCTTGATGCTTCATTGATCAATTCTGCAGCTGCAGGGCCAATGATGTGAACACCAAGGATTTCTCCATATTTCTTATCTGCAATGACTTTTACAAAACCTTGAGCTGCATCAGATGCAATAGCACGACCGTTAGCAGCAAAGTTGAACTTACCGATGGCAACATCGTATTTCTCACGTGCTTGTTCTTCAGTCAAGCCTACTGCTGCTACTTCAGGAAGAGTGTAGATGGCTGCAGGAGTCAAGTTCAGTTTGGCAACAGCATGATTTCCTTTAAGGGCATTTTCAGCGGCAACTTCACCCATACGGAAGGCTGCGTGCGCCAACATCTTAGTACCATTAATATCACCTGGTGCGTAAATACCTGGAACAGAAGTTTCCATGTATTCGTTGACCTTGATACGTCCACGATCCAATTCAAACTCAACATCGCCAATACCTTCAAGATCTGGTACACGACCGATTGACAGAAGAGCTTTGCTTGCAATGATATCGTCTTTTCCTTCAACTTTAATACGAAGTTGACCATTTTCCTCGATGATTTCTTGCAGTTTAGTACCAGTCAAGATGGTCATTCCTTTACGTTCAAGGATCAAGCGAAGATTCTTAGACACTTCTGCATCCATAGCTGGCACGATACGGTCCATCATTTCGATAACAGTTACTTTTGAACCAAATGTCATGAAGGCCTGACCAAGTTCGATACCGACAACTCCACCACCGATGATAACAAGACTTTCTGGTACTTCATTCATTTCAAGAATGTCGTCACTAGTCATCACAAGTGAAGATTCCATACCAGGAACGTTGATTTTGCTGACTTTTGAACCACCAGCAAGGATGATTTTCTTGGTTTCAAGCAATTCAGAACCATTTACCAAGACATTCTTGTCCTTAGTGATCGTACCAATTCCTTTATGAACAGTAACTCCGTAGCTACGAAGAAGACCAGCAACTCCACCAACAAGAGTATTAACAACTTTAGATTTAGTTTCTAAAAGTTTGTCCATATCTACAGTGAAGTTTGGATTTTCAATGACGATACCACGGTTTGCAGCATGACCAATATTTTCAATAATTTCAGCGTTATGAAGGTAGGTCTTGGTTGGAATACATCCACGGTTTAAGCAGGTTCCACCAAGTTCAGATTTCTCAACAAGGGCAACCTTACCACCGAGTTGGGCAGCTTTAATGGCTGCAACATAACCAGCAGGACCTCCGCCAATCACGACGATATCAAAAGCATCATCGCTCTTACCATCATCGTTTGCATCACTTGCTACAGTTACAGGGCTAGCTTCTGGCGCTGCTGCTCCAGCTGTTGGGATGTTTTCCCCTTCTTCACCAAGGTAACCGATAACTTCCGTTACAGGGACAGTTTCACCATCTCCTTTGAGGATAGCGATCAAGTAACCGTCTTCTTCGGCTTCCAATTCCATGCTGACTTTATCAGTCATGATTTCCAAAAGGATTTCTCCTTCTTTTACAAATTCTCCGACTTTTTTATTCCATTGGACGATTTGTCCTTCTGTCATATCCACGCCGGCTTTTGGCATAATTACTTCTAAGGCCATGTCTTCCTTCCTTTATCTATATCTTAAAAATGAATACTCTTGTTCTTAAATCAACATTGAGATTGGATTTTCAATTAATTCTTTCAAGTCTTTCATAAACTTAGCACCAGCCATACCATCTACGACACGGTGGTCAATTGTTAAACCAAGACTCATGATTGGGCGAATGACAATCTCACCATTGACGACAACTGGCTTCTCGATTGTCGAACTGACACCAAGGATAGCTGAGTTTGGTTGGTTGATGATAGGACCAAAGGACTGAACGCCAAACATTCCCAAGTTACTGATTGTGAATGTTGAATTTTGCAGTTCACTTGGAGCCAATTTGCCATCCAAGGTACGGCCAATAACATCTTTGAAGGCTACAACCAGTTCTGAAAGACTCATCTTCTCAGCATTGTAAACAACAGGTGTCATTAATCCATTATCCATCCCAACTGCCATCGCAAGGTTGATATAGTTGTGAGTGATAATGGTCTTGCCATCTTCTGTCAATGAAGCGTTGATGTATGGGTGTTTCATAAGAGTCTTAACAACTGCAAGTGAAAGAAGGTCTGTTACAGTAGTCTTCTTTCCAGTTGCTTCCATGATTAGCTCAAGAACCTTCTTACGAAGAGCCAACATTTCAGTCATATCAACTTCATAGTTGAGAGTGAAGGTTGGCGCAGTCAAGTAAGATTCAACCATACGTTGGGCAATAACCTTACGCATTGGTGTCATTGGAATACGTTCAATTTCACCGTATGGTGTTACGTTATCAGGAACTTCTTCCACTTTTTCAATCTGAGCAGGAGACTTGATGGTGTTGTTTTCAATATTTTCAGGAAGCAAGGCCAAAACATCCTTCTTCATGATTTTACCACGATGACCGGTTCCTTGGATCTCCTGCCAAGCAATGTTATGTTCGAGGGCAATTCGTTTTGCAAGTGGCGAAATGCGAACCACGTTTGTGTCTTTATAAGTTTCCACGTCTTCTTTGTGGACACGACCGTTTGCACCTGAGCCAGAAACGTCGTAGAGGTTGATCCCTAAATCATCCGCTAATTTTCTAGCTGCAGGAGTCGCTCTTAGCTTGTCATCAGCCATGACCTCTCCAATTCTATTTATGATATTAAGCGCGCAGAGAACTCTGCACCTAAAAGATACAAAGTTTCTCGTCCGCTTTTTTTACATAATTTATATTATGTATTATTCTTTGTTATAAGTTTTTCGGATTGCATCCTTAATGCTCTCAACTGTTGGTATCATTGCATTTTCTAGGTTTTGTGCATAAGGCATTGGCACATCTTCTCCTGCACAACGGCGGATTGGTGCATCTAGATAGTCAAATGCTTCCGATTCTGAAATAATTGCTGAAATCTCTCCGATATAGCCACTTGTTTTATGGGCATCGTTAACCAGAACAACCTTACCAGTCTTCTTAACTGAGTTAATGATGATATCCTTATCAAGTGGAACAAGGGTGCGTGGGTCAACAATCTCAACAGAAATTCCTTCTTCTGCTAATTCTTCAGCAGCTTGAACCACACGACGAAGCATTTTTCCATAAGTAACAACTGTTACATCCGTTCCTTCGCGTTTAATTTCGCCAACTCCAAGTGGAATCGTGTAGTCTGGATCAACTGGTACTTCCCCTTTTTGGTTAAATTCTGACTTGTACTCAAGAATGATAACAGGGTTGTTATCACGGATAGAAGACTTAAGCAGTCCTTTCATGTCCGCAGGTGTACCTGGTGCTACAACCTTAAGTCCTGGAATGTGAGTAAACCAAGACTCTAGTGATTGCGAGTGCTGGGCTGCAGAACCAACTCCGTTACCTGCTGCACAACGGACAGTCATTGGAACCTGACCTTTCCCACCAAACATGTAACGTGTTTTAGCTGCTTGGTTGACGATATTGTCCATGGCAATGACCGAGAAGTCCATAAAGGTCATATCAACGATGGGACGAAGGCCTGTCATGGCTGCTCCGGCTGCTGCTCCAGAGATGGCAGCTTCAGAAATCGGACAGTCACGGACACGTTCTGGACCGAATTCTTCAAGCATTCCAACAGAAGTTCCGAAGTCTCCTCCGAAGACACCGACGTCTTCTCCCATCAAGAACACATTTTCATCGCGACGCATTTCCTCAGACATAGCAAGGATAATGGTGTCACGGAAGGACATTGTTTTTGTTTCCATTTTATCTCTTTCTCCTTAGTCTGCGTAAATATCTTCAAATGCTGATTCAAGCGGTGGGAATGGACTTTCTTCTGCAAATTTAACAGAAGCTTCTACTGCTTCCTTGACTTGCGCTTGGATTTCTTCCAATTCTACGGCACTTGCAATAGTATTTTCAATGAGGTACTTGCGAAGGTTTTCGATCGGGTCTTTTTGTTTCCACAATTCCACTTCTTCACGCGTACGATATTTACCAGGGTCAGATGATGAGTGACCAAGCCAGCGATAAGTTACACTTTCAATCAAGACTGGACCATTGCCACTGCGAACATGATCTACAGCTTTCTTAAATCCTTCATAGACGTCGATGACATTGTTACCGTCTTCGATGAACATTCCAGGAATTCCATAAGCGGCGCTACGTTGATGGATATGTTCGACATTGGTCATTTTCTTGATATCCGCAGAGATACCGTAACCGTTGTTAATGCAATAGAAAATGACTGGCAGGTTCCAGATAGAAGCCATGTTCACTGCTTCGTGGAAAACACCTTCATTGGTCGCACCATCTCCAAAGAAGCAGACAACGATTTTTCCGGTATGTTGCATTTGCTGACTGAGGGCTGCACCAACAGCGATTCCCATACCACCACCTACGATACCATTGGCACCAAGGTTACCAGCATCAAGGTCAGCGATATGCATAGAACCACCTTTACCTTTACAGGTTCCAGTATATTTACCGAGGATTTCAGCCATCATTCCGTTTAGGTCAATTCCTTTGGCAATAGCTTGTCCATGACCACGGTGGTTTGAGGTAATCAGATCATCTGGATTGAGAGCCAACATAGCACCCACGTTAGCTGCCTCTTCTCCAACAGAAAAGTGCGTCATTCCTGGCACTTTCCCTTTCTTTACTAATTGCGCAATTTTTAAGTCCATACGACGGATTTCTTCCATCTTTCGGAACATCTCTAGCAAAAGATTTTTATCTAAAGTTGACATCTTCTTGCCTTTCTAACTTTCTTCTTACCTTACTATTTTACCGTTTTTGACAAATACTGTCAAAGTTTTTCTAAAAGAAATTTCACAAAATAAAAAAGAAAACCCCATAGGAATAAGGGATTTCCTTATTAAGAATATTTTTTCACAAACTTTTTATCGTTTAGATTTTGCTAAAGATTCAAATCTCTTCATAATCACAGTTAAACGCCAACGGTATAGCGCCCCACTCACGATTAGACTAATAATCAAACCGATCCAGTAAGAATAAGCTCCAAAATCTGTTAGGAAATCAAAGACCATAGCTACTGGGATTGCTACTCCCCAATAACCAACCAAACCAAGGTAAAAAGGAATCACTGTATCCTTATAACCTCGTAAAATTCCCTGAAGCGGTGCTGCAAAGGTATCTGCTAACTGGAAGAAGAGGCTATAAGTCAAAAAACGCGCTGTCAAATCGATAAATTCTGAGTCGTTACCATAAAGACTGGCCACATTTCCCCTAAAAATGTAAAGGAAAGATAAGGTGAAGGCCGCAAAAATGAGGGCAGTCCATCTTCCTAGACCAATATAGGTTTTCGCATCATCAAACCGCTTGGCTCCAACTTCATAGGAAACGACAATAGCCATAGCCGATGAGATACTCATAGGGAAAGCATACATGAGAGATGAAAAATTCATAGCTGACTGGTGACTAGCGATAATCAAGGACGAAAACTTAGCCATAATCAAACCAACCACGGAGAAAATAGCCACTTCTGCGAAGACAGTTCCCCCAATAGGCAGACCTAAGCGAACCCCTTCCTTAATTTTATCCATATTAAGCGGAATTCGTTTCTCAAGATGTAGGGCTTTGAGCTTCTCCTGTTTAAATAAAACCAGAACAGAAATCCCCAGCAAGACCCAGTAGGCCAAGGATGTTCCTAAACCTGAACCAGCACCTCCCAGTTCTGGAACACCAAAGGCTCCGAAAATCAAGAGATAGTTAAATCCACTATTGAGAGGAAGTAACAAAAGCATGAGGTACATGGAAAGTTTGGTCAAGCCCAGCGAATCCAGCAAAGAGCGAATGACACTAAAGAGCAACAAGGGGATAATTCCGATAGATAAAAACCAAAGATAGCGAACCGCTACTGCCGCCACTGGTGCTTCTAGTCCAATATGATTCAAGATTGGTGGTGCCAAGAAAAGTACCATCCCCAGTAAGATAACGGATAGACCCAGGGCCAAATAGATGAATTGGTAAAAATCAGATGCAACTTCTTCCTTTTTTCCTCGACCAAGATGGTGACCAATGATGGGCACCAAAGCTGAAACAATCCCTGTTAGGAAAGTAAAGAAAGGATTCCAGATACTGGTTGCCATAGACACACCAGCCAAGTCCATGGTATTGTATTGACCTGTCATAGTCGTATCAACAAAGGAGGCAGAATAATTGGCAAATTGATAAATCAGGATAGGGAAAAATATCTTTAAAAATAAGATAAATTTGTCTTTAAAATGATGGGTTTGGTACATATAGGCTCTCTATTCTTTTGGTTTAAGAGCAGACTCCCACCTAGTTTTGATAGACAATTTGTCCCTTACAGATGGTATATTTAACCTGCCCTTTTAAAGTTTCACCGATGAATGGTGAATTAGCTGCTTTTGAAGCAAAATGGGAGTCCACAAGGCGGTCAGCCTTAGCATCAAAAATAGTGATGTCCGCTGGACCATTCTCAGCCAAGTAACCTGCTTCAAAGTTGTAAAGCTTGGATGGGTTGTATGTCATTTTTTCAAGTAATTCCATCAAGCTTAACTCACCAGCTTCCACCAAATAAGTTAAACCGAGAGAAAGAGATGTTTCTAAGCCAGTCATACCAGATGGCGCTTTGGTAATATCTTCGACATTTTTTTCATCCGCATGGTGAGGCGCATGGTCAGTCGCGATAACTGTGATGACGCCAGATTTAAGACCTTCGATAACAGCACGACGGTCTGATTCCAAACGAAGTGGCGGATTCATCTTAGCATTGCTTCCTTGTGTCAAAAGGAGCGCTTCTGTCTTAGAGAAATGCTGTGGCGCTACTTCTGCTGTTACTTGCGCACCTAGCCCCTGAGCAAACTCCACTACTTTAACACTTTCTTCCTTAGACAAATGTTGAATATGAACATGGGCCTTGGTTGCATAGGCAATCATGACATCACGCGCCATCATAGCATACTCAGCTACCCCAGTCGCACCACAGATATGGAAATGTTCTTTAGCAATATTTTCGTTAAACCCAAGAATCCCATTCAAACCTGGATCTTCCTCATGAAGACTAATAAAGGTATTAAGCTTTTTAGATTCCTCCATGGCTTCCTTGACAACTTTACTGCTTTCAAGTGGAATACCGTCATCAGAGAAACCAACCGCACCAGCTGCTAAGAGTGCCTTGAAGTCAGTCAAGTCTTGGCCATTAAAGTTCTTAGTAATGGTCGCAACCGTCTTAACATTAATCTTCTCTTTGGCAGCTGACTGGAGAACTTCTTGCAAAGTCTCCACGTCTGAAATGGTTGGACTAGTATTAGCCATCATGACAACCGTGGTAAAACCACCTGCAGCGGCTGCTAGGGCACCAGTATGGATGTCTTCCTTGTGGGTCTGACCAGGTTCACGAAAATGAACATGGATATCAACCAAGCCAGGAGCAACTACAAGACCTGTGGTATCCAGGATTTCTGCGCCTTCTTCTTTAATTTCAGGCGCAATTTTGATAATCTTTCCATCTTCAACCAAGACATCACACACTTGATCCAAACCAGACTTGGGATCCATTACACGACCATTTTTGATTAGTAGCATCTGCTTTCTCCTTTATTCATAGAAATCAACTTGGGTATCCAACAATTTATCCCCATCATAAACAAACTTGGCTGAAAAGAAGGGTTTATCCTCTAAAAGCCATTCAACAAAGGTGTGGTCACCTTCCCAAGTTGGCTTGCTGAGAACTTCATCATAGGGAACCCATTCTAAGGTTCCCTCGTTGCAGTCAATCAAGTCCCCCTCGAACTCCGTCACTTTAAAAACATAGGTGTACCAGTCTAAATCTGGCGTAAATTCAGGAAAAGTGATAACACCTTTTAGAACTGGCTTGGCTTTGAGTCCTGTTTCTTCGAAGATTTCACGCGCTGCGCATTCCTGAGGCGTCTCACCACGCTCTAGTTTGCCACCCACACCAATCCATTTCCCTTCATGGACATCATTGGGCTTCTTATTACGGTGGAGCATGAGCAGTTCTTTCCCGTTATCAATGTAGCAAATCGTCGCTAACTGAGGCATATTTTCTCCTTATCTAAGCCAATCGATTGGCTCTTGTCCTGTTTCTTTTAAGAATGCATTGGCCTTGGAAAAAGGCTTGGAACCCCAAAATCCTCTATAAACTGACAAAGGACTGGGATGGGCTGATTCGATAATCAAGTGATGAGGATTGGTAACTAAGGCCTTCTTCTTGCGTGCATAAGCTCCCCAGAGTACAAAAACGACTTGTCTATCTAGATGATTGACCACCTGAATCACAGCATCCGTAAAAGGCTCCCATATCTGCCCAGCATGACCATTAGCCCGTCCAGCCGGAACTGTCAAACAAGCATTAAGAAGTAAGACTCCTTGCTCAGCCCAAGCTGTCAAATCATGAGATTTCTTAACCCCGATATCATCTGACAATTCTTTCAAGATATTTTGCAAGGATGGTGGAGCTGGGATAGAGTCCGGTACAGAAAAACTCAAGCCCTGCGCTTGACCTGGCCCGTGATAGGGATCTTGCCCTAGAATCACCACCTTAACTTCTTCAAGCGGTGTTGTCAAGAGAGCCTGAAAAACCTTTTCCTTGGGTGGATAAATAGTCCCCTGAGCATAGACCTGATTCATAAACTGATTGATTTTCCCGAAATAACCCTCAGGTAATTGCTCCTTAATCAAAGCATGCCAAGACGAATGTTCCATAGCCGACTCCTTCGTTTTTACTGCCTCTATTATAGCAAAAAGTGGCTGTCTAAACCACTTTTTACAGTTTATCTAAGCAATCCAGCAAGTCTTGATAAGAATGGACTTCGTAAGTCGGCTGGGCTTGTGTGTGATTTTCAACGCGATGAGGATTGTACCAAATCGTGTCAATCCCAGCATTATTACCACCTTGGATGTCTGCGGTTAGAGAATCTCCAATCATCAGCGTCTTTTCTTTGCTAAAGCCTTCAATCTGATGACCAATTTTTTCATAGAATAGTGCATCAGGCTTTTGTGTTTGCAGCTGTTCAGAGATAAAAACTTGATTGAAATAAGGTTCCAGACCCGATTGAGCCAAACGTCCCGTCTGAATGGCAGTAATTCCATTTGTCGCAGCATACAGCTCATAATCACGCTCAATGAGACTGTCCAAAAGCTCATGAGCGCCCGAAAGAGTTTGTCCCTGCTGGGCTAAGTAAAACTGGTAACGTTGGGCAAGTAAACTACCGTCTTTTTCCTGTCCAAAATGACCAAATAAACGAGAAAAGCGCGTGTTAACCAGCTCTTGTTTACTGATTTTCTTCAGCTCCAAGTCCTTCCAGAGAGCCTTGTTCATAGGAACGTAATAGTCTTTATAAACCTGAATATCTGCAACTCCTTCTTCTCTTAGAAGTTGCGTCAAAGCCACATCCTCAGCAGCATCAAAATCAAGAAGAGTGTGGTCGAGGTCGAAGAGTAGAAATTTGTAGGACAATTTAAGAGTTTTCCTTTCTATGGGATGCAAAATTTGATATTTTTGTTTAAATATGTTTACATTATACCATAAAAATAGAACTCCCCTCTCTAGTTAAATACTATCATATTAGAACCAAAGGTAAATCATAATGCAGTTTGAACTTCATAGAAATGAATTTCAAACGGACGACATCATGCTTACCATGGCTAAATCTATGAAGAACTACTTCAAATTAAATAAAGAAAATGCCAACCAAAGATCATCGTGATCACTACTTCATTTTCAATGTAAAAACTTTAAAAGAGAATAAACTTACTAGGAAGTACAGCTATCAAAAAACTGTAACGAATATAAATCAAGGAGCAAAAAACTGATTTGCTCCTTTTGTATATCCGGAAATTTAATCCTCGCCTCCTTAAACAGCATCAGAACGATATATTGTTTTTTGTAGATTTAGATAATCCATCAAGTTAATAACTTTATTATTTTCTGCCACTTCTGAAATAGTATCAGTCTCAAATCCATTTGCTTGAGCAAATAGAATTGTATAATCATATACAAGATCAAACAACTCATCTATTTCAGAGTCTAGTTTTAAAGAAAGTAGTCCTTTTTGATTATCTTGTAAAAATTTTAAGAAATTATCAACCTCTTCTTCACTTACTTCTCCTTTTTGGGCTAATTGAATGAAATGAACTAGCTTTTCTATAAGTTTCTTTACAGTCTTCTTATATCTATTTGAAATAAATGCATAATAACCAACACCACCAACAGCTAGAACAGTTGCACCAATAGCTGTTACTAGCACATATTTATTTTTTGCAAGGCCTTTAACGACCTGTTGAGCTGGTTCTCCTGCCTTTACTTCTTTTAGATGCTTTACTATATGGCCAGATGAATTTCTGATTATTGAACCATAACGTTTATAAATTCCTGAGTCTAATCCTTTCTGAATATTTAATGGAATTTCTATTGTAACTTGATTTAATGACATAATTATAACTTACCTCTTAATTCTATCGTTCTAGTTTACTCAAAAATAAAATTAGCAATTCGTTTAGCAGCTTTTTCTGTTGCCAGTTCAATGTCAGTTTTAGTCCAGGTGTCATTTACATAATTAACAAGAGATTTAGCTATTGGAAACTTACTACCTATATAGCCATGACCACTTGTGATTGTATTCTCTCTTTTTGTTCTAAACCAAGCATCTCCAATTCCACGATTAATTTCGGATTCAAGGAGAATTTTATTCCCCAATTTTTCAGCATAATCTCGGAATTCTTCTTGACTTTCTAGTCCAGCATCTGACATAATATTTTCTCTATTCAAACCACTTTGCGGCATAATATGTTCAATATCAATATTCCCTTCTAAATTAAAGTCAGTACCTTTTTCCAGTGCAAATAAGAATTCATTTACATAAAGAATAGAATTTGAAACACCACTTTCAGTCAAAGTTTGTTTAACATCTTCATAAACAAAATTGTCATGAATATGCTTCTTTATTTTTGAAATAAGTTCGTCGATTGAAATTGAATCAACTTGACTGTACATCAAATTAATTTCTTCTAGAAAGCCTTTAAAAAGTTTATGGCTATATGAAAGTTCAGATAATTCAATCAAAACTCCAAGTTTAAGTAAGTATTCTAAAAATGTGTTGTCTTGTCTGAAAAATAAATAACTACTAACAAAAGGTCGTAAATTACCGTTTAATTTGTTTATCAATTGACCATTGATAGTATCAGATACTCGTTCAAAATTATTTAAGATTGTATTTAGTTCAGCAGTAAACAGAACATCTTCATTCAATAGATGTTTATTTTTTGAGAAAAAGGCTCTTATACCAGGATTTCTTCGATCAGCACTGTTTTGTTCTGAAAGTTTTACGAAAATATAGTGAGTAATTAACGCATTTAAGTCTAATCTAGATGAATCTGTACGTTGTACAATCTCTTGCCAATTTTTTTCGAAGTTTTTCCTATCTGATGCGTTTGCGGTGGTCTTAGATACAATTACTTCAATTGGGGTCAATGGAACACCAGTCCCATTTAAAGAATTGAAAATATTTATTGCCTGGTCAGTATTATAACTTGTAATAGTAATCACTTGGCAATTATCAATAAAGTGGTTAGCAAAATTGATAAGAGTAAAAACATTCAATTCGTTACACATATTGTAAAAATATCTAAAGTTTTTATAGAAGTTAGTATAGCGGTTGTCTTTCTGGCGACGATAGATTTGGTGAACTCTATCTTTAATAGATATAAAATCTTTACCTAGCAAGATAGTAGTCATCTCACTAGCATATTTTTCTGAAATCGAATGATTTAGATACTTTATTCTATCATCGCTAGGATAATACAGTCCATCAACGAAATCATCTTTTTCGTCATCTGAAACATTGAAAAGCATTGTTACAATCTGCTCTTTAAGACCATTAAGGCGTTTGACTAATCTGCGTGCATCAGTATCTAGAGTCGGTTGAAGTGCAAGCTCCTTATCGATCTTCAATAGGATTGCCTTAAGAAGCAACATAAATGTCGTTGTTCTTTGTTGACCATCAATCAAGGTTACTTCATGATCTTCTCCAGATTCTTGAGCGATGAGAACTGCCCCAAAGAAATAATTGTCTTGGGAAGTATCATCGAAATTTTCCATATGAAGATTAATATCTTCAATGAGTTGTTCACATTGTGGTACTTGCCAAGCATAAGGTCTCTGATAGGTAGGAATATAAAATTCTGATTTTTCAAAATAAGATTTTACTGTTTGTAAGGCTGGTTGAATATCGTTTCTCATTTAGATTCTCCAATAATATTTTCTAATGATATTATACCACGAAAACGCTAACAATTAAACACTAACTATATCCGAACTATCTAACGATTTAATCCCCTTTTAACGATTACATCTTTGGAATGTTAACAAGTTATACCATTATAATTTGAGAGCTTTGCTTTCTAAAAATTCACTAAGAACATTGTAGCCATAAAGCTCCTCACACAATTAACTAATTTAATAACTTGAAAAAATTCGTACTCTAGCCTATACAATTCAACACAAAACTTTCATAATAGACCAATCCTAACCATAGAATCCTCTATTTTCCTAAATATCTATGCAATTCTAGACCTAGAATTCCTACAAACTAAATTCTTTTGCACTCTTCTAAGTCATGGATTGTCTTAAATTTTTATTTTTGAAGGATTCTAAAGCTAGAATTGCACTAAAAAAACGAAAACTAAGGTATTCTAAACCTAGAAGAACACATCCACACCTCAACTACGACACTTACAATTCTTCCGATGTGCTTTGAGTTTTTTGCTAGCCCATTCATAATGACTAGAAGTGCTACTAACAAAGTAGGAACCTAGACTTGTACCTCCCGTCCACTTATAGACACCTTTGGTAAAGAGTTCGTCATTGCTGAAGCCTTCCATCAACTCTAAAACCTCTCTATGTGATTGCGCCAAGAGTCTAGTTGCTTCTTCTAATGTCGTTTTCTGGTGCTTCTTCCAAAAAGCGTCATTCATTTGTCCATAAGTTTTCCAATTATAAGGCTCAGGGAGAAAAGTCCTTTCCTGACCTTCTTGATTAGAATGTACCCAAGTCAAAAGTAACTGCTGCCATTCATAAAGATGAATCAAGACATCCCGTAGATTCTTATCCCTTTTCCAGTGAGCTTCTTTTTTCTTTGGGTCTCTTGAAAAATCAAATGGAGTCTGTAGCTCATCTTCACTTAGTTGGGAGATGAAACGATTGAGCTTTTCATAGTTTTCCTTAGAGGCCAGCATTAGCTCCTCTTTTGTTTTCGATCTAGGCACAGGAGTTCTCCCTTCATATTGTTAGTTATTATTAGAAATTTTTTATCCTTTAAATTTCTATAACTTATCCTTTAATTTCTCAACAAAGAGATAGGCTGCTGGACAGGTTAAAGTATTCTTAATCGTCAAATGGTTGATTTGATGGATTTTTTTCCTGTCTGTATGAGGAAATTCACGACAGGCCTTTGGACGAACGTCATAGATGGAACAGAGATTATCTCCTCCTAGAAAGGGACAAGGCATGGATTTAAAAACCTTATCACCATCTTCATCTACCTGCAGAAACTCCGCTTCAAAAGCAGGTAATTTCATCTTAAAATACTTGGCGATTCGTGTAATATCCGCTTCTTTAAAGTCAGGTCCCAAAGTCTTACAACAGTTGGCACAGGCGGTACAATCAATCTCCTCAAAGACTTCTTGGTGTATCTGCTGGGCTATCTTATCTAAATTTTTTGGTGGCTTTTTCTTTAAATTGGCTAAAACTTTACGGTGTTCCTTCTGCTTTTGTAAGGCTAGCTGGTGGTAGTACTCAATATCAATTTCTTTAGACATAATTTCTTTCTAATTCACGTATTTTTGTCTATTATACCATAAACACTGCCCCCTTTTTGCCCCCTGAACAGAAAAAAAGCCCTTCGGATAAAATCCGAGGGGCTAGAAACGTTGTTAAATCAACGGCCGAACTTTTGAATTTCAAGGTTCGGGATAAAATAGTTCACTGATTCTATATCGCTTTCAGATTGTAATTTCTGAATTTCAGCAATCACTGTCGCATCGATTTCAATAACATCTGGAATTGCTGTGATAGTGATTTTTGGTTTCTTATCCGCAGGCATTTCTAGTTTAAAATCAATTACCCCTCGGCCAAGCTCCCAATCATTGATTTTTACTGAATATCCTGAAGAATTAAGAGATTGATCCTCAGTAGGTTCTTGTTTGGGCTTAATACTTAGTTTTAATTGCTTCATGTTTGCTCCTTTCTCCATTTTGTTATATAAACCACTATATTTTTGATAGGTTTAATGAATGTTTATTGATTGCTAACAAACATATCAATGACAAACTCCACCTTCAATCTTCTGCGAACTGCTCGCAGAGTTCATCTATTTCCTTCCGTTGCTCTTTTGTAAACGGAGCGGTATTATTTGTCCAAGTTATCTGCTTGCCTTCTTCACGCTTTATTCTACCTGCTCTAACAAGCAGGTTTTTAAATACCTCGTAAGGCATGTGAACTCTGATATCTTCTTCCATCCGCCCTCCTTTCTGTTTCTAATCTCCATTTCTGCTATAATAAAAGCAGAAAGGAGTTAACCTTATGACTTTTAAAGAATATTTGACAATAGCAAGCAAACGCAACATCTACGATGATGGTAAAGATTTTGATTTTGAAACCATCTTTGCTAGAGAAATATTACGTTATGCACACGATTCCGAACTGGAAACCAAAACAGGTTTCTTTCGTCATCTTGAAATCATGGATGCCGAAGCTTGGTTTATCGAACTTGCTCACTCAGTCTATCAAGATTTTGAGAAATCAATTTCAGATTCTCACTAATCGAGCGTGACTTTTTTTGATACGGCAATCTCAGAAATTTACCACCAGAGCTGACTACCTTAATGATTTTTTCAAGGTGGTCTTTTCTTTTTCAAGAGCATCAATAAATTCTTTCATCCTTCCTCCTACTCAATCCAATTTTTACCGAATTTTAAAATCTTCAATCACACGAGCGATGAACTGATTCGCTTGTGGATTTTTTAGCTTTCCATTCAGGATATTCGTCACATCCTGACGAGTCATGCTATACTGTACCGCTAGCGTCGCCATCGTCAAGTTGTGTTCTTTTAGATAATCCCTGATTTTTTGACGTCCACCATCCATATTTGGCATCTGCCTCCCTCCTTTCTTCAAAAGTAAGAAAAAAAGTTAGAAATTTTATAAAATGCTTGACAACTTTTACACCATAGTGTAAAATGAGGGCATAATTAAAAACCTTGATAAAACCATGTATCTATCAACTTTCTTGCTCGCCAAAGCTATTTATTTTTAGATAAGTTTTAACTTCGTTTTTTACTAACTCATTAACTTACAAAAACTATTTTACTCTTTAGTATTATTCCTGTCAATAGAAATAATACTTTTTTATAAAATATTTTTTGTCATGTCTTAGAAAAGGTAATATGACAATGTTTTCCACACTTGAAAAGATTAAGGAACTTGCCCAAAAACAAGGAATAAGTCTTCAAAAAGTTGCTGAAGATTTAGGCTATAGTATAAATTACCTCTATACTTTAAAAGAAAAGACTCCTAAATCTGACCGCCTACAAGAAATCGCCGACTACTTCAACGTATCCACCGACTACCTGCTCGGTCGTACAGATAATCCAACTATTGCAAAGGATGATACAATCGCAGGATACACGTCTGACGACCTCCGAAAGATGGCAGAGAATGCCAAGACCTTCGATGGCAAGCCGCTTACAGAGGAAGACATCGATGCCATCCAGAACATCATTGAGATTTATTTGAGAGGTAGATAGTATGACGATTACCGAACAAGATGCCTTGCTCTTCAATACCCTTTTTGAAAACATATATCATCAACTCCCGTCTGTTGATAGTTCTAAAGATTATTGGTTTGTAAGGGCTCAAAAAGGGCAATTCTATAAAAGTTTTCAAACTGGTGGCTATATCGCCATTGGATGGAACTATATAACATTAGATGACCTTAAAAATCTTGACGAAGATGCAATCAAAGGAAAAATCAAGGAGTTCGACAATAGGATAGAAAAGCCTGGCTCTGCCTACAATCAAATGATGAAGTTTGCGTATAGTCTTAATATCGGAGACATTGTCATTGTTCCGTCAGAATCTCCTAACGATTTTCTTGTAGGTGAAATAACGAGTAGACCCTATACAGAGAGCGAAAGCAACATAGAGTCCGCATCTAACGTTTGCCCATTTAACAAGAGAATGAACGTGCACTGGTTTGGAGTTATACCAAATAGAGATATTGACTCACAGCTTTATAAATTAGTCTATTCAGGTCATACCATCACTGATGCAAATGCCTACAAGAAGTTCATCAACCGAGGTCTATACGATGCCTACATTGATCATGACCACATGAGCATTACTTTTAAAGTACAAGAAGAAAACAATATAGATGCCTTCGAATACTCAACATTTTTGCACACAGTCCTACAAATGGTTAATGTTATAAAAGAATCTGATGAATTACAAGATGAGAAAGTCGTTCTAAGAACCAACGTCCAATCGAAAGGACCGATTGAACTACTTGGACATCCTGAAATACTAGTCCCGGTTCTAGTATTTATCATTATTTTAACCGGAGGAATTGCTTTTCGCAATTTAATTAAACGCAATGGTGCAAACTTTGAAGTCGATTCTAAGCTTGGAAAATTTAAAGCTCAGTTAAATAGCGATGGGGATGAAGCAATCAAAAAAGCCCAGGCAAATAAAATAAATGCCGAGGCTATTGCATTATTAATAGATAAAGGGATGAGTCCTCAGTTTAAAGGCGCTACATCTCAACTAGATATTAAAGCTCCAGAAGTAGCAACTAAGATTCTTCAAAATGAACTATCCGAATCTCCAGAAAAAGTCGAAGAATAATTTCAGAAATAACAAAACTGAGTAAAACGATAATTGGAAGTGTTAGGATTTGTCTTAGAAAAAAGTAACAAATCAAAAAAACAAATGCTGAAACTTGAAACAGTACAGCTAAATGTGCATAGAGTTTCAACTTCATTTTTATCACTTCCTTTCAATTCTATTTTACTCTAGTTCATGAGATAAAACAACTAATTTAAAAAAATATTTGAAGGATGATAGCCTATGACTATTGAAGAGCTAGTTGACTCACACGGTGTCACTCTCGCTTACTTTGATAACGAACTTTGGCAAAGACCTGGAGTTTATATCAAAGAAATCAGTATTATCTTTATAAACCGTGAACTGTCCGAAGATGCAAAAAAACGGGTCATATACCACGAATTAGGACATCTGGAACATTCTACTGTACTATATCAAAACAACCACACTAGGCGCGAGAATGAAGCTAATAGACATATGATCCATAAGTTGTTAGAAGAAGAACTCGCACTATCAGACGACCATCAATCATTCAACTATCTTCATTTCATGCAAAAACATGAGCTTAGAACAGTCGCAGACGAATTAATGGTCATTGACGAATATTATGAATTGATAGGATAATTAAGAAAAGATAACAAAATATAAATTGGAGGTCAATATGAAATTTTGTCCTGAGTGTGGTAATCCAGTAGAGGGCTACAAGTTCTGCCCAAATTGCGGTTATTCTATCGCTAACCAAGAACCTGCAGAGCAACTTCAACCAACTACGAAACCAGTTTCTCCTGCTCCTGCTGCTAAAAGCAGACGGACAGATAAAGTCGGACCGCTTGAGATTGATAGATATAATCGTACCTATCGTATTCATGGAGCTCAAAAAGCAAAAGGCTCTTCAGGATTGGTCGGAGGAGCAATTAAAGGCTCGTTAAAAGCAGGGCTTGCAATGGGAACGATGGGATTGTCTTTGATACCGTCCTTGGTTAAGAAAGATAAGAATGACACAGATTGGTATTCATTTGAGGATTTAGTGTCGTATGAATTGATTATCAATAATCAAACGGTTGTTTCTGGAGGAGTTGGTCAAGCATTGATTGCAGGTGCTATGTTTGGTGCGATTGGCGCTGTCGCAGGCGGTATTGTAGCAAAAAGAAAATCAACTTCTAAAATTTTGAACATGACAGTTCGTGTGACCTCAAACGACTTCACCAAACCAGTCATATTTATTGACTTGATTAGAAAGCCAGTAAAGAACACTTCGAAAGAGTACAAAGAAGCAGTCGAAAACGCTCAGCGAATCATGGGAGCCTTGGACGTTATCGTTCATAATTCGTAAATAAAAAAATCACCACATTCTCCGACGGCAATCTTTGAGTGTGAGGATATCGGCTATAAGAAACAACCATTAAACACGACGAGTTCCAGATTTGAAGGTGAGGTTGTCAGTGTGTATAGAGAGAAATAAAATGAACAAAGAAAATCCATATTTTGAACAAACCAAACAAAACTACATAGAAGTTGAAAAACTCTATAAACTTGGTAAAGCAAAGCATACATCTTCTAAATACAGATTTCTTGCACCAGCAGTTAAAAGACAATCTGAACAATTCTTATTTGAAGCTAAGACTCAAAAAAGAAAATATTGGAAATTCAGTCGTGGTTCTCTAGTATTCGTAGAGTTCGGTGTAAATATAGGCGGAGAATTATCAAATAATCATTGGGCGATTGTTTTAGACAAAGTAGATAGTCCTTATAAAAAAACACTCACAGTAATTCCTCTAACATCTAAAAATCAAATAGATACTGTACTCATAGACGAAATTATTGCGGAATATCCTTCTATTTTACTTGATGAATATATTGAAAAATTACACAAAGAATTATTTGCCTACCTAAAATATTTAGATTCCAATAATGCAATTACTGAAGCTGCCTTATCGGATGTCTACCAAGCTTACACAGAACAATTTTCAAACGAAATAATTCAACCTAAGATAGTAGACGATAACAACCTTAAACGAACACAATCAGAAATAACTGACATTATTGAATTAACTCAATACTACAAAAAATACATTAAGCGTTCTTATGCCAAGTGTAATAACCTTCAAACAATCAGCAAAGATAGAATTTTAAAGAAAAATAGATTAGATCCAATCGGAAAAATGAAAGTATCTGATAACACATTGGACAAAATTAACGAAAAGTTAAAAGAATTATACCTTTTTTAATCTCTTGACATTTTTTAATAATTATATTACAATACAGCTATTAGGAGTTTAGCTCCATAAAGTTTACATTGGGATTTTAGATCCATAACGTGATGGTAGCCGTATTTGATACGGCTACTTTTCTTTTTATCTAGCAACTGTTTCCATTTTGGAAATAGTTGGCATGTAAAAAACGGAAATAAAAAATGTGCAACAACTGATCCACACTAAAAGCTGATAGAGAGGTTTCTTATGAAACAAGAACGTAAAGTTTTAGGTATTCTAGCCATTATCTTCGGAGGTCTTGCACTGCTTGGCTCGTGGATGCCTATCATCAATAATTTTTCATTCCTTTTGGCTATTTTGGCTCTTATCTTCGGTTTAATTGGTTTTGCAGTAAACAGAAAAAGACCAAAAACACTAGCTATTATCGGAACTGTTTTATCTGTTGTTTCGATTGCTATAGTGCTTGCAACTCAAGCTATGTATGCTAAATCGCTTGATAAAATTGGTAAAGATGTGGAACAAGCAGTTAGCTCAGCAAGTTCTTCAATCGAATCTTCACAAAAAGAAGAAGATGCTAAATTTAACTGGACAAAAGAGCAGTTTGATGCGCTTGTTACTGGTGATATTGCTAATAGAGGTGCAGGCGGTTCTAAATACGATGATATCGTTAAAGAACACGGTGAGCCGAGCGATACTAACACAAGTACAGTGAATGATCACGAAAATAAAACAATCTCTTACACTTCGATTGGTACTAAATATAAAGCTGTTATCTTGTCATTCGCAAAACAAGATGATGGAACTTTCTTATTGATTACCAAAGTTGGTAACGGTTTGGAATAAAAAAAGACAACAAAAAATCCTCACACTCTCCGACGGCAATCTTGAGTGTGAGGAACTTACGTATAAGAAACAACCATTCAAAAGGTCGTTTTCTTATACTCATTTTAACAAAAAAGTGAGGTAAAATCAATGTGGATAGAAGAACTTCCAAACGGAAAATACAAATTCTTTGAACGATACAAAGACCCTTATACTGAGAAATGGAAAAGAGTGTCTATAACCCTTGACTCTGGATCAATAAGAGCGAAAAAAGAAGCACAGAAGCAGCTAGATGAGAAGATTGAAACTGTACTGCAGAAACTGACCACTGCTTCTGCTTTCTTCCATACAGTTTTTTCGGAATGGTGGGAATTCCATCAGAAACAAATAAAACTAAGTACGTATAAGACCATGCTTTCAACCTATAACAGAATCTCGGATAAAATCGAAGGTGGTACTAAATTAGAAAATATGGATGTGAGACTAATTCAAAGATTGCTTGATACTGAAGACTGGACTTACACCCAAAAATACCGAGTTAAATCTATTTTGAATGTTTTCTTTGATTATGCTATCGACCAAGGATTCATTGAAAATAATCCAGCAAGAAAAGCAAAGTTACCTCGAAAAAAACAAAGCTTGGAGCAGATTAAAAATGCGAAAGACAAATACCTGGAACCGAAAGAATATAAAGAAATTTTGAAAGAACTGTATAGAAAAGATATCACTCTAAGATATGCTTTAGCCTGTGAATTCATGATCCTGAATGGTTGCCGGCTTGGAGAGCTAGCTGGCCTTACGCTAGATAAATATCACAAAGATAGCAAGACATTAGACATCCATACAACATTCAACCGATATATTCCAGACGATGATGGGCCTAAAACATTTGCAAGCTTTCGAACTACACACTTAACAAAAAGAGAGATTGAGATACTAGATAAAATGATTGAACTTAACCAGATCAGTGAAAAAACTGACCTAAATTGGCACAAAAGCGCTCGTATATTTGTCACAAACACTGGTAAGCCGATTCATAGTTCAATTCTAAGCAAGTCGCTTCAGAGAGCAAATGAGCGCCTTAAAAAGCCAATTCCCAAACATCTGTCCCCTCACATCTTCAGACATACAACTATTAGCATTTTAGCTGAAAATAAAATTCCGCTAAAAACAATCATGGATAGGGTTGGACATTCTGATTCTGATGTCACAACTTCTATCTATACCCACGTCACAAAGAATATGAAAGATGAAGCAATCAATGTCTTAGATAGGGTTTTATGAAAAAAATTTTATAAGAAAGTTTTGCCCCTTTTTTGCCCCCTGAACAGAAAAAAAGCCCTTCGGATAAAATCCGAGGGGCTTAAAACGTTGTTAAATCAACTATTATTTTTTCAAGTTATATACCTATAATAAAGTACCCCAAAAATGCACAATTTTAAAGAGCTTATTTTGTCTAATCTAGTAAAAGTGACAAGGTACAAACAAGTAGGGTATTTTTGAGGGGTAACAAAAAAGGTAATAAAATTGACGAGTTCAGCAGGCAAGAGAAATAGCACTTTTCATAGTGTTATTTTTTTAATTCAGCAATGGAGTAGGCACTTAATTGATAGAAACAAAAAGCACCTAGTTTCCTAGATGCTAGCACAATAGCCCGGATTCGAACCGGAATCTCCTCAATCAAGGCGCAATCCCTATATACTACTCATTGTACTTTGGTTTATTATATCATACAATCAATTAGATATCTACCAAGTCATGATACGCTCCCATATTCGGTAATGGAATAATACTAAAATACAAATCTGAATAAGTTTCAAACCATTTATTTAGCTTGTTATAGGCTGACGACTGACTAACAAATAATATACGTTGACAAGCTCCGATAACATTCATGTGATTATACACATAAACCTCTTTAATGGCCGTTAAAAAATCGTCTTCACTAGTCTGTACCCTAATATCTGTTATCTGTTTAATCGTGGTGTATTTTTTATAAGCAAGCAGATCTTGCTTTTTAGCAGCATCAAACATTTTACTCTCAAGGACACTATACTTAGGATTTTCTTTATCTCTCATGAAATACCACTTGAGCCATAAAATTTTTTCTCTGTGGATTACTGAAATACGCTCAATTTTCTTCTTTGGCATGATTACCTCCTAAATTATTAATCTAATAGCTTTAACCACTCACTTTTTGAGATTGTTGTATAAGGTTCATCTAGCGCGTGATATAAAGGTTCTAAACCTTTGTTAAATCGGATATAGTCCATTTTATCCTCATGCTTTGGAAAATATAAGATTCCTGTTTCATCTTCATTTAGACTACGGTTACACCAATCATCAACGATAACCTGCACTTCCCATTCACGCCACTTTTTAAGGTTTTCTAAAAGTTCAATATCACTAAATAACTCACCATCAACTTGGAAAAATTCTCCCAAATCATCGTTACCCTCGACGATGATAACTTCAGGCGTATTTCTACTACTTAATAATTCCTTGAGTTCTTGTAACTCTTTGATCTCCTTTAGATACTTCCTCAATTTCTAACCTCAATTCTTCAATTTGTCTTACTACTCCAAAAATTTCATGAGTTTTATATGATTGTTCAAGTATAGCTTTTGCTGCTTGAGTTCTTATAAACGGGTTAACCTTAGAATCCATCATAATATCATTGAGTACAGAAACAGCATTGGATGAGGCTAGATATAGCATCTGTGTAGTTTTATCCATCATCTCATCTTGTTTTAGTCTCAATGTTTTTTTAACTGCTGCAACCTTTAGATACTTATGACCTGTTGCCCTTGACACCCCTGCTTTTTGGCACGCTTTTTCTATCGTTGGCTCGGTAAGCATGGCATCTATGAATTTTATTTGTTTGGATGTAAGGCCATCATTTTCATTTCCTGCCATCTATTACCTCCTTGTTATCAAAATAAAGGGTTCCCCCTTTATTTCTTATGCTAGATATTTACGCAATTCTTCATCCAGCGACTCAATATTGCTTTCAACAATCATCTCATGTTGCATTAAATCAATCTTATCACCGTTGATATATAAACCATCATGGAAGTAATTAATTTTCCTAGTAAAGAAAATGATTAATTTTTCAAGAAGATTTTGTTGTTTGAATTGATCTATATCAATTTCAATATAAGAAAGATCAGCATCATTTTCGATAATATTCTCTAACTTTCTAATTGCTAAAGGTTTATTCTTATACTTTTCTAAATATTCTTTCATTTCTACCGCTGTTGGCTTGATACTAGAAAATAAAGATAAATCAGCTACATCATCTGCTGTAATAGACTCTTCTTTTGATTTAAGATTTTCTAATTCAATATTTTTCTCTTTTTCTAGTTGTTGACACAGCATTTGAAAAGTATTAGAAGAATAATTTTCTGCATCTTTTTTATATTTCAGCAGTGTTTCTTCTGCATAAACTTTTCCGATTAACTGTTTGTGTAATTTATCTTGAAAATCGTCCTGCATGGCGATATAACCACGCATATATTCTATTTTTTTCTTCCCAAATGCTTGAATGTCATTTTTAAGTGTTGTAAGTGTCATGTTATCCTCCTTATGACAAAAAGTAAAAGAGGTATGACAAAAGAGTGTTAAACTCAATTATCATACCTCTGGTTTTTCCAGTCAGTATTTATTAACAATGTCCTCCAGTGGTCACTTCCTTATAAACTAACTGCCCATCTTGAGCTTTTAGCTTAATACTCCCGTGTTCTGGAATTTCAATGTACTTTATTATACCATTTTTTGAGTATAAAACAAAGCCTTTCTCCATCATTTCTAATAATTTATTATCCTTGTTTTCAGTCATGAATTTCTCCTTTATTTCGATTTATTATAATCTGAATATCCCTAGTCTATTGATTTGACTAGGTTTTTAAGGTTCGTGTTATAAAATACTACCCTTTTTGTGTACCTAATAGTTGTTTTTCGTCATTGATTAAATTACCATGCTTGATTAGTTTGGTCGAGGAAAGCATAGTAATTTTTTTAGAGGCGATTTCTCACCCCAGGAAAAGTGTCTAGTTTTGTTTAGATTTGTAAGTCAATTACTTCCATTTAACTGCTTTACCTTATTTTTTAACTGATTAATTGAGTATCGCTTATCCTTGATCGTGAATGACTTGAAAAAGTTACCCTCTAGGCCAGTTCTGACACGGCTGGCCACTCGATCACTATACAAGCTAGCAATCTCTGAGCTACTTAGATTTGTAGTAATAATGGTTTTATCTCGATTACTGAGAATATCAAAAATAAACCCTTCTTCCCAAACTGATTTACCTTTACTACTAGCGTTGTCCGATTTTATACCTAAATCATCAAGTACTAGGTAATCAACCTCTTTCAGCATTCTTGAGTAGTGCCCCTCTAGACTAGTAGGAGCGTTAAAGCTCTCTCGAACTCGTCTAAGGATTTCTGTTAGATTGACAAATAACACGCTTTTAGGCTCTCCTTTAGCCTTGTAGCCCTCGTTTATTGCCTTAGCAATAGCTACGCTTAAATGACTCTTTCCTATCCCTGTAGATCCTGTAAATAGGGTATTCCCTGTCATGCCGTCCAGGTATTTCTCTACTTGCACTCTAGCAAACTCCAGTAGTTGCTTTTCCTCGGCTGTCTCAACTATGAAATTCTCAAAGCTAGCCTCTTTAAGCTCTCTAGGGATCGTACTGTCTCGCATGAGCACATTATAGGTTTTTAGGTAGGTCTCAGCATTCAAGCTATTATCTACTCCCTCCCTATCCTGTCTCTCTATTAGTTCCTTTGTGCATTCAGGGCAAAACTCTTGTATACTTCGTTCCTTACTACCCCTCTTAGGTGTTGAAATTTGCCAATAATTGACCTTGTGAACCTCACATACCTTTTCACTAATTTTTCTGTTGTTATATTGCTCAAATTTATTTTCCATTGCTTACCCTCCTAAAATGGATTTTCTTCTGTTCGTGTTTTCAGCCATTCTTCACGGCTCATAGGTTCTGATTGCTTAGGAGATTGTTTCCTAGCCTCACGCGCTGCAAAGCTATTTCTAACAAGTTCCACCGTCAATAGATTGTCCTGTTTCCAACGATTAAGGATTGCCTTGATGTATGCAAAGTTTGCTTTACCCTGGCTGACAGCTTCTTTTAACGCCTCATGGATAAGCTCTGGGCTAAAATCTTCTAGCATATACTTCAATTCTTGAATTTGTAACGGTGATAATGCTTTACCTGTCTCAGCTTCAAAAGATTTATAGAGATTTACAAATTCTTGATTGAGGGTAGAGGGAGTGGGTGATTGTTCTTTATCTACTTCTACCTCTTTCTCTAACTCTTTCTCTATCTCTTTCTCTTTCTCTTTCTCTGTTGGACACGAGTTGGAAAATGTCAAAGATGGTTGGACTTCTTCCAATTTTCCTTTTTTTCGTTGTTCACGTTTATAGTTTGCCCAGTTTGTTTCACTCTCAACCAAGGCTTTTGCCTGTGATAGTTCTGCGTTTTTATCTTCATCAATTTGTATTAGACCACACTTAGTAAAGTATGCCATGGTCATATCTATATCATCTTCCGATACATCTAATTTTAGGGCTAACTCTTCCTTGAGATTGTCAAAGTAACCCTCATAGTATAAAATACAGTCACTTTCTAAGCTCTCTAGCATGAGCCTAATATAAATGACTGTCATGGTGTACCCGCCAGGTACCGTCTTTAGCCTCTTGATAAAAATATTATCAAAAAATTTCTTATCAATTTTTAGCCAAAAATAGACTTTTGTTTTTGCCATTGTTCCCTCCTTTGATTATTTATAATTCTCTAACTTGATTAGTTTTAATACTCTCTTACGACTACTTGCTAAACTCATTCAATTCCTCCCCATACATTGATCCCTGTAAGCTGAATATATCGCCCATAATCAGGGCTTAAATCCTCGCTAGGTGTTTCTATCATCTGTTTGCTTTCTCGCTCAAATTGGGCGCTTTTTTGGCGGTCTCGGTGGTTTAGATAAAGCAGCAAGCCAATCAATACCACGGAAAAGATAACCGCCTGTGTATTGGTTAAATCTAACTCATTCATTTCATTGCCTCCTCAAACTGCTCTATAAGATTACCTCTCCTATGCACCCTTTTGGTATATCAATGGTTGCAGACTGGTTACCATTTTTTCGCATCTCCTCCATTCTACGCTCATTTACTTTTCTAAAAAGTGCATATACTGGGTTATCGTCAGGGATAACATATCCATCAATACTATCTCTTTTTGTCCCGTCGGCCATCGTATGAGTTACGGTATAATGTTCTTTTACCATTCGGTTTCACCTCCAAATTGTTCTATGATTTAATTTTGTTACACGTTCAATCAATTCATCGCGCATGTTTCCTGGTACTTTATCACTGATAAATACCACATCTAAATTAGGTGAGTAATGGGCTCTACCTCTCCATCCATCACCATCAATAACAACCACTTTCAAAATAGACCTCCTAGCGTACAGTAAGAAAGTTAATCACATCAGAAACCTTAAAATAAAGTTTCTTGCTGCTTTCAAAAGGGGATTGATACGATACAAGCCCAATATCTATCCAATTTTTTAATGTTGTCCCAGAAATATCTAGCTCATCTTTGAGTTCCTTAGCAGTGATTAAACCTGTTTTCTTTTGTAACTTCTTCTCTAGCTCCAGCTTTTGTTGTGCTAGTCTATCAACTCTATCTAATAAGTCCTGTTCAAATTCAACTGAAAATGTCGCCATACTCCCCTCCTAATTGTAATCCTTGTTTGAGAACGAAATATATGCCCCGTAGCGCTCTTTTACATGGTCTGCGGTGTTTCCCTCCACTTTATCAATTTTGGGAGTAATATCAAGCTCTATATAGCTTTCATAACGCCATAATAGGACTAGAATAAACAAGCATATAATAATTAAGATAATACTTTGTGTTGGTGTTAGATTTAATTCATTCATTGCTAAACTCCTTGAAAAATCTATCTGATAATTCTGTATGTTCTAAAACAAGATACTTTAGCCCATTGATTGCTACCGTTACAAGATCTGTTGTTTTGTCTTGGTCAATATCAGTAATAGATATCTCTAAAGTGCTAATTACACTTTCTAGCTCAGTACATAGCAATTCATAGCTACTTAAAATCTTATCGTTCATGTTGTGTAATAACCTCCAATTCTTTATCATCACAATTTATCAACTTACAAGCGATCTGGTCTAATTCTTGATATGCTTGATCTGTCATTTCAAAAATAACGCTAAATGCTTGTTTCATTTGATGGTGTAAAACTGTGCTATCTGCTCCAGAATTATCAGCAAGTAATAAAGCTTTACTTAGCTGTTGAATAATTTCAATATGTGGGAGTAACTTAGCTATTTTGTTGCCTTGTCGCTTGATGTTTTGTGTACTCAATGTCATTTTTGATTTTTTCCTTTATTTTTGGTAAAATTAGAATAGAAATATTTGATAAGGGGAGGATTGTTTTTCTCTCCCTTACTAAATACCTAACAAAACCACGCGCCTTGCCTTTGCTTGAGTTTTGTTATTTTTCCTTAGCCGTGTACGTTGGTTTGGTCGCCTGTACACGGCTTTTTTGTATCTTAATAGCCTTTTGCTAGCCATTCCATGACTTTCGTATAAACCGTTTTCTTAACTGTTCCACCCTGTACCACTTTTTTATAAGTGATTGGGTTAATACCAATAGCCTGTGCTGCCGCTTTAGCTGTCAACATGCTATCTGCTTGCTTACGACGCACAGCTTTAGCTTGATTTTCAGTGATAATCATGTATTTCCTCCTCTCTTTTTGTATCCGAACGGATATTTAATTACAAGGTTATTTTATATCTAAACGGTTACTTTGTCAAGTGTTTTAATAAAAAAATATATTTTTGGCTACATTTTTAGATTTTATGTTATAATCTTATTGAAACGGAGGTCATATAATGGGTGAATTAAAAGTCACAAATAGTACCAATATCAAAACTTTAAGAAAAGAGAAGAAGCTCACACAAGAAGAGCTAGCATCAATTATTGGTGTTACTAAATTAACAATTTTACGCTGGGAAAACGGCGAAAGAGTTCCCAAAGCTGACAAAGCCCAACTTCTAGCAGATTATTTCGGTGTAACTGTCCCATATCTTCTAGGCTATGAAAAAGAAATAAATAGCGCACTATATGAAACGTTACCGACTGTCATACAAAGAACTGATGAGCAGTATGAACATTACTTGGAGCTCTACAAATCTGCTGTGATAGAGGTAAACAATCAGTTGGATAATGTTGTAAAAGCACTTAATCCAGAAAAACAGTTCTCTTTTGAAAAAATAAGTGAACTCTTAATAGCTTTAGCTGGTGAAATAAGCAAATTAGAAACCTCATCAGAAGCACTTCTAAAATTAAAAGATATTCAAATTCAAAACATTACAATGAAACATGAATTTGAACAATTCAAAAACTACTTTGAAAATAAGCAATAAAGCCAATTATCGAATAATAACAGTTACTCGTGTATAAATACCTAACAAAATCACGCGCCTTGCCTGCTGATGGAAAGAAAGGTACAAATACATGAATATCAAAGAGAAAATCAAAAAGAATGGCCAAAGAGTTTATTATGCTAGTGTTTATCTAGGCGTTGACCAACTAACGGGCAAAAAAGCCCGTACAACTGTTACAGCAACCACTAAAAAGGGCGTTAAAGTAAAAGCGCGTGATGCGATCAATACTTTTGCTGCTAATGGCTATACAGTTAAAGACAAGCCGACAATTACAACATATAATGAGCTTGTAAAAGTTTGGTGGGATAGTTACAAGAATACAGTTAAGCCAAATACTCGACAATCTATGGATGGATTGGTTAGAGTGCATTTATTGCCCGTATTTGGCGATTACAAGCTTTCTAAACTCACTACGCCTATTCTTCAACAGCAAGTAAATAAATGGGCTGACAAGTCAAATAAAGGCGAAAAAGGAGCATTTGCTAACTACTCTTTGCTCCATAACATGAATAAGCGTATTTTGAAATATGGCGTAGCTATCCAGGTAATACAATACAACCCAGCTAATGATGTCATCGTTCCACGCAAACAGCAGAAAGAAAAGGCTGCTGTCAAATACTTAGACAACAAAGAATTAAAACAGTTTCTTGATTATTTAGATGCTCTGGATCAATCAAATTATGAGAACTTATTTGATGTTGTTCTGTATAAGACTTTATTGGCCACTGGTTGCCGTATTAGTGAGGCTCTAGCTCTTGAATGGTCTGATATTGACCTAGAAAGCGGTGTTATCAGCATCAATAAGACACTAAACCGCTATCAGGAAATAAATTCACCTAAATCAAGCGCTGGTTATCGAGATATACCAATAGACAAAGCCACATTATTTTTACTGAAACAATACAAAAACCGTCAACAAATTCAGTCTTGGAAATTAGGCAGATCTGAAACGGTTGTATTCTCTGTATTTACAGAAAAATATGCTTATGCTTGTAACTTACGCAAACGCCTAAATAAGCATTTTGATGCTGCAGGAGTAACTAACGTATCATTTCATGGTTTCCGCCATACACATACTACTATGATGCTCTACGCTCAAGCTAGCCCTAAAGATGTTCAGTACAGACTGGGACACTCTAATTTAATGATCACTGAAAATACTTACTGGCATACTAACCAAGAGAATGCAAAAAAAGCCGTCTCAAATTATGAAACAGCTATCAGCAATTTATAAAAAATAAGGGTGACCCATTTCCGGGCTACCCTCTTACTATACCAAAAATTAGTAGGGGTAGTAAAAAGGGTATTAAATTATAAAAAGCACTAAGGGAAAGCGCCCCAAAGTGCTTATTTCAAAGGCTTTATAGCCCCTCATCTCATAAAGAGATTATTTTTTCAAGTTGTAAAATGATTTCAATCCACGGTATTCTGCTACTTCACCAAGTTGGTCTTCGATGCGAAGCAATTGGTTGTATTTAGCGATACGGTCTGTACGTGAAAGTGAGCCAGTCTTGATTTGTCCTGCGTTAGTTGCAACTGCGATGTCAGCGATTGTTGAATCTTCAGTTTCACCTGAACGGTGTGATACAACGGCAGTGTAACCAGCTTCTTTAGCCATTTCGATAGCTTCAAAAGTTTCAGTAAGTGTACCGATTTGGTTAACTTTGATAAGGATTGAGTTAGCAGCACCTTCTTGGATACCACGTGCAAGGTAGTCAGTGTTTGTTACGAAGAAGTCGTCACCAACAAGTTGTACTTTCTTACCAAGACGTTCAGTAAGAGCTTTCCAACCATCCCAGTCGTTTTCATCCATACCATCTTCGATAGTGATGATTGGGTATTTGTTAACCAATTCTTCAAGGTAGTCGATTTGTTCTGCAGATGTACGAACAGCAGCGCCTTCACCTTCAAATTTAGTGTAGTCGTAGACTTTGCGTTCTTTATCGTAGAATTCTGATGAAGCACAGTCAAATCCGATAAATACGTCCTTACCTGGAACATATCCAGCAGCTTCGATCGCAGCAAGGATAGTTTCAACACCGTCTTCAGTTCCTTCGAAACGAGGAGCGAATCCACCTTCGTCACCTACGGCAGTTTCCAAACCACGTGATTTAAGGATTTTCTTAAGAGCGTGGAAGATTTCAGCACCGTAACGAAGAGCTTCTTTAAATGTTGGCGCACCAACTGGCAAGATCATGAACTCTTGGAAAGCGATTGGAGCGTCAGAGTGAGAACCACCGTTGATGATGTTCATCATTGGAGTTGGAAGAACTTTAGTGTTGAATCCACCAAGGTAGCTGTAAAGTGGGATTTCAAGGTAGTCAGCAGCAGCACGAGCTACAGCGATAGACACACCAAGGATTGCGTTAGCGCCCAATTTACCTTTGTTAGGAGTACCGTCAAGAGCGATCATAGCACGGTCGATAGCTTGTTGATCACGTACATCGTAGCCAATGATAGCTTCAGCAATGATGTTGTTTACGTTGTCAACAGCTTTTTGTGTACCAAGACCACCGTAACGAGATTTGTCACCGTCGCGAAGTTCAACTGCTTCGTGTTCACCAGTAGAAGCTCCTGATGGAACCATACCACGTCCGAAAGCACCTGATTCAGTGTAAACTTCTACTTCAAGTGTTGGGTTACCGCGTGAGTCTAGGACTTCGCGAGCGTAAACATCAGTAATAATTGACATTTTTTACTCTCCTTATGAGTTAATTTTTTTACACCTCTATAATACCTTAAAAGCCCTCCTTTTTCAAGAAAAAACGTTATCTTTGTGCAAATTTTCCTTAACTTTATAAAGTAATCGCTTTCTTTTGTCTGTTTTATTCTAACTTTTATGATATACTGTTTTCATGACAGATTTATCAAAACAATTACTTGAAAAAGCTCATGGTGGAGCAAAATTAAATCCAGATGAGCAAAGACGCTATCTTGGTACCTTTGAGGAAAGAGTTCTTGGGTATGCAGATATTGACACAGCAAATAGCCCTCAGTTAGAAAAAGGTTTTTTATCTATTTTAGAAAACCTTCAGGAAAAAGCAGAGCCACTATTTGTAAAGATTTCTCCAACTATCGAATTTGACAAGCAAGTTTTCTACTTAAAGGAAGCTAAAGAAACTGATAGTCAAGCTACCATTGTATCAGAAGAGCATACTTCTTCTCCTTTTGGCCTGATTATTCATAGTAATGCACCAGTTCAAGTAGAAGAAAAGAACCTTCGACTTGCTTTTGCAAAACTTTGGGAAGTTAAAAAGGAAGAACCAGCCAAAACATCCTTATGGAAGAAATGGTTTGGCTAAATCATGCGCATATTTAATAAATGCCCGATATTGGCAGCCGTGTGCTCCAAATAGAGACTGGCATTTTTCAAACTATCTTCTAGAGGTTCACTTTTCTCCAAAATAGAAAAGGCAGCTTGAATATTTTCAAATGGTAGGGAAGGTAAATCCTCAGCAAGACTACCGCAAATAGCAATAACAGGAACTCCGACAGGGTTTTTTTTGCAACACATATAGGCGCTTTCCCAGCAAAGCTTTGACAATCTAGTCTTCCTTCTCCAACAATAACCAAGTCAGCATCTGAAACTTTCTTATCAAAGTTGATCAGGTTCAAGCAGGTATCAATTCCCGACACGATATTTGCCTGAGTAAAGGCACACAAACCAGCAGCAATGCCTCCACCAGCTCCTGCTCCTTTAATTTGCAATGTTGCTGGTGAAACTTTTTTATAAAAATCTTGGATTGCCTGATCTACGACTGCAAACATAGTAGGTTGTAGGCCTTTTTGTTTGCCAAAAGTGTAAGTCGCACCTTGAGGACCACATAAGGGACTCACGACATCTGCTAAAATATGAATTTGAACACCTTCAGGAATTTCATAGAGATTTTCTGTTGAAACAGAAGCTAAGTTTAGTAAGTGACCGCATGCAGGCAAGACATTTCCATCCCTATCATAAAATCGATAACCTAAACCAGCAGCAATCCCAATACCTCCATCATTACTGGACGTGCCACCAACGCCGATATAGATATCTTTAATCCCTTGAGCAATGAGATGACGAATCAACTCTCCAATACCACAAGTTTGGATTTGAAGTGGATTTCGTTTCTCTAGCGGAATCTTTCCAAGGCCAACCAAGTCGGCAACTTCAAATAGCGCCAGTCCCCCTTTTTGAAAATAGCGCATGGCTTCTTTTTGTCCAAAAGGTCCTGTCACTTTGATCCATTTTTCTTCAAGGTCAATAGAATGCCGAATAGCATCTACTGTACCTTCGCCACCATCACCAACAGGGCAGAGAAAACATTCTATATCTGCTATCGATTGTTGGAAGCCTCTTTTAATAGCTTCAGCCACCTCTTCAGCGCTCAAGCTTTCCTTAAATGAATCTGGTGCAATTATAATCTTCATACTTTCCATCATTCTAAAAAATCAATCAAAGGAAGAACTTCTAAAAAATCCCTCTTGTCAACATGATTCGGTATTTCTTTTTTGAGCACTTCTTTGGCACAAAAGGCGATTCCAAGTCCCGCTGACTTCAACATTAATAAATCATTAGCCCCATCACCGATTGCAACCGTTCTATCTTTAGAAAGTTTTAGTTCCTCTCTCCATTGTTCCAGAGTCTCTTCTTTGACCTGGGGACTGATAATTTGTCCAATCAATTTTCCTGTTAAATGACCGTCTTTATCTTCAAGTTGGTTGGCAGAGAAATAGGCAATACCAAGTGATTTCGCTAATCTCGCAACTATTGGTGTAAATCCACCGGACACCAGACCAACTGGGATGCCATTCTTTTGGAGAATAGAGATAAATTCTTGAACATTTGGCGTTAGATGAATAGAATTGAAGACTTTATCAAATACCGAAATAGGAAGGCCTTCCAAGAAGGACACTCTTTTTCTTAAACTGCTTTCAAAGTCTAACTCTCCTCTCATTGCCCGACTTGTAATCTGCGAAATTTCCTCCTCACAGCCTGCCTCTCTTCCCAAAAGATCAATTACTTCTTCTAGGATTAAGGTTCCATCAACATCCATAACACACAAACCTTTTACTTGAGACATCAGTTCTCCTCTCTAAACAGCCCAAAAATCGTATGAAGTCATCATACGATTTTATCTATTAATTAACTAAACTATGGTACAAGTCAAGGTATGACTTGCAGGCTGTATCCCATGAGAAGTCACACTCCATAGCTTGTTTTTGTAGGTTTCTCCAAATGTCTGGATGGTTTCTATACAAGTCCAAAGCTGTTTGGAAAGTCCAATTTAACCAATAAGGTGATAGATTGTCAAAGCTAAAACCAGTACCGCTTCCTTCGATTGGATTGAAAGCGCGAACGGTATCTCGTAAACCACCAACTTCATGAACCAATGGCAAGGTTCCGTAACGCATAGCCATCATTTGAGACAAGCCACATGGTTCAAAACGACTTGGCATGAGAAAGAGGTCACAAGCAGCGTAGATTTCTTGAGCTAGTTTGACATCAAAAGTGATATTTGCTGATAGCTTATCTGGATAGATTTGAGCAAACCATGAGAAAGCACCCTCAAAGGCTGGATCTCCAGTTCCCAAAAGAACAATCTGAACATCATTTTGCAAGATATGGTGAAGACTTTCGACCACCACATCAAAACCTTTTTGGCGTGTCAAACGAGAAACAATTCCCACCAGTGGAACGTCAGCTCTAACTGGCAAGCCAACTCTCTCTTGTAATTTTGCCTTATTCTGGGCTTTTCCAGACAAATCTTCCTGATTGAAATGATAGTCTAAAAGGGCATCCGTCTGAGGATTATAAAGGTCAGCATCAATTCCATTCACGATACCAGAAACTTTACCAGACTCCATCCTAAGAATCTGATCCAAGTTACATCCGAATTGGCTAGTCATAATTTCATGAGCATAACTAGGTGAAACAGTTGATACACGGTCTGCGTAAAGAATACCAGCCTTCATCCAGTTCAGACAGTTGTTCCAGCGAAGGGTCCCATCTGCATAACGTTCAAAGCCAACTCCAAACAAATCCCATAACATTCCTTCTGAGAATTGTCCTTGGAATTCCAAATTATGAATGGTTAAAACAGTTTTAATACCTTGATAGGCTTGAATCCAACGGTATTTTTCCTTTAACAAGAAAGGAATCATAGCTGTATGGTAGTCATGAACATGGAGAAGGTCAGGGATAAAGTCAATTCTTTCCATGGCCTCAATGGCAGCAAGTTGGAAGAAAGCAAAGCGTTCTCCGTCATCAAAATCACCGTAAACATGACCGCGGAAGAAATAATATTGGTTGTCAATGAAGTAGAAGGTTACACCATTTAATACTGTTTTCTTAATTCCACAATACTGTCTGCGCCAACCAACACTCACCTCAAAATGAAGAACATCTTCAATCTGATTTCCAAATTTAGCCTCTACCATGTCATAGTAGGGTAAAATTACGGCAACTTCATGTCCCGCTTTTACTAGTGATTTAGGAAGAGCGCCAATGACGTCTCCCAAACCACCTGTTTTTGAAAAGGGTGCACCCTCAGCTGCTACAAATAAAATTTTCATGAATGAATATCCTCTGTTACTTTGCTACCTTTCTTAACGACGACTGGATGTTCTGCAGTTCCTCGAATCACAACGCCATCCGCAACTTCAACACCCTTGTCCAAGATAGCATATTCTACCTGAGCACCTTCTCCAATAACAACACGAGGGAATAAGATGCTATCTTTAACCAAGCTATCCTTATGCACATGAATATTACGTGATAAAACAGAATTAGCCACTTGACCTTCAATAATACTACCAGAGGCAAACTGAGAAGTGCTTACCTTAGATGTATTAGCATAATAAGTTGGCTCTTCGTTTTTGACCTTTGTATAAATCTTTTGGTTTGGTGAGAAGAGAGAGTAGAATTTTTGTGATTCAAGCATATCTTTGTTAGCTTTGTAATAAGACTCTACAGAATGAATATTTGCCAGATAACCTGTGTACTCGTAGGCAAAAGCTCCTTCTTTGGCAGCTAAATCACGTAAAACATAGCGCAACTTCTCTGGATGTTCTTTCTTAGCCTCTTCTTCCAAGCGTTCAATCAACCACGGTGTATCAACGACAAAGATATCTGTCGACATATTGTAAACTTCATCTGATGATTTACTATCAAAGAGTTTATGAGAACGAACATGGTCTGTTTCATCTACTTCCAAGATTGCGTTTACTTCTGAAATATCTTTTTTAGGCAATTTTTTATAAACTACAGTGATTGGCCCCTTATTTGCACTGTGTAGGTGGAATACTTGGTTCAGATCAATATTAATCAAAACATCACAGTTAAGTGATACTGTTTGGTTTGAGCCGGAACGTTTCAAATAAGTAAGAAGCTGTTGGTAGTATTCTTTTCCAACTGTACTACTTTCCACACGGGTATTGTAAATACCTAGATAGTAGTGGCTAAGAAGAGTTGACAATCCCCACTCACGCCCTGAACGGATATGGTCAAAGACTGAACTGATATTGTCTTGTTGGAAAATACCAAAAATACTACGGACACCAGCATTAGCAAGACTTGAAAGCGGGAAGTCAATCAAGCGATATTTACCACCAAATGGCAAACTAGCTACTGGACGGTGGTCTGTCAGTGTTGACATATCATGAAAACCAACTGTGTTTCCTAAAATGGCAGAATATTTATCAATCTTCATCTGTTGCTACCCCCACTACTTCATCATATCCTACAACTTGTACTTCTTCTGTTCCATCGATTTCGACACCGTCAGAAATAACTGCACCTTCACCAATAATGGCACGTTTGATTTTAGCTCCCTGACCAACAATTGCACCACTCATGATAACTGAATCTACTACTTCTGCTCCTTCGCGAACTTGCGCACCTGTTGAGAGGATAGAATGTTTAACAGTTCCATCTACAAAACAGCCATCAACAACCAAGGAATCTTCCACGTGAGCATTTGCCCCAAGGAAGTTTGGTGGTGAAATTAAGTTTCTTGAGTAAATCTTCCATTGACGGTTACGGCTGTCCAAGGCATTTTCTGGAGAAATGTACTCCATGTTCGCTTCCCAAAGCGATTCAATCGTACCAACGTCTTTCCAGTAACCATTAAATTCGTAGGCATAGACACTTTCACCTGACTCAAGGTAATTTGGAATGACATTCTTACCAAAGTCTGACATATCGACATTGCTCTTTTCAGCAGCAACTAGCATATTGCGAAGGCGTTGCCAATCAAAGATATAGATTCCCATAGAAGCTTTGGTCGATTTAGGTTGAGCTGGCTTTTCTTCAAATTCAACAATACGGTTATTTGCATCTGTGTTCATGATACCAAAACGGCTTGCTTCTTTCAGTGGAACATCTAGAACGGCTACTGTCAAACTGGCATTATTATCCTTGTGAGACTGGAGCATATCATCATAGTCCATTTTATAGATATGGTCCCCAGACAGAATCAAAACATACTCTGGGTTAACACTGTCGATATAGTCGATATTTTGGTAAATAGCGTGACTAGTCCCTTCAAACCAACGATTTCCTTCACTTGCAGAATAAGGTTGAAGAATTGAGACACCAGAATTGATACCATCTAGTCCCCAGCTTGAACCGTTCCCAATATGATTGTTAAGAGCAAGTGGTTGGTACTGTGTAATGACTCCAACATTGTTGATGCCTGAGTTAGCACAGTTTGAAAGAGCAAAGTCAATGATACGGTAGCGCCCACCAAATTGCACAGCTGGTTTTGCGATGCTTTGAGTGAGTTTACCGAGACGAGTTCCTTGCCCACCAGCAAGAATCAAAGCTAACATTTCATTCTTCATTTTCTACTCCTTTTTGTTTTTTACTTGTGTCGGTTTTAGTAGGTTTCAAGCGACGCTTGATTTTCCATATACTTGCTCCCATAGCCGGTAAAGTAAAGGTCAAGGTCTGCTCATAATCTTTCCATAGTCCTTCTTGCGTTTGCACAGTTTGATTATGTTCTTTCCAAACGCCTCCCCACTCTTCTAACTCAGTATTCCAGACTTCTTCGTAAATCCCTGCAACAGGAAGTCCGATTGTAAAATCTTTTCGTTCAACAGGTGCCATATTAAAGACACAGACTAACATATCATCCTTCTTCCCCTTACGGATGAAGGAAAGAACACTCTGGTCTCGATTATCTGCATCAATGATTTCAATACCATCATAGCTAGTATCAATTTCCCACAGACAGCGGTGGTCTTTGTAAAACTGGTTTAGCTGAGAAGTGAAATACTTCATCTTAGCATTCATTGGATCTTCTAGGTTAGACCATTCCAACTGTTCTTCAGATTTCCATTCTAGGAATTGACCGTATTCGCTACCCATGAACAGTAATTTCTTACCAGGGTGACAAATTTGGTAAGTGTAGAGATTGCGTAAACCAGCAAATTGGTTGTATCGATCTCCCCACATCTTGTGCATCATACTCTTCTTGCCATGAACCACTTCATCGTGTGAAAATGGTAGGAGATAATTCTCCTTGAAGACGTACATAAAGCTGAAAGTCACCAGGTTAAAGTCATATTTACGATAAATCGGATCTTCTTCATAGAAACGGAGGATATCATTCATCCAACCCATATTCCATTTGTAGTCAAATCCTAGACCATCTGAATCCTTAGTGTCAGTAATCTGAGTAGCTGATGAACTTTCCTCAGCTATCATCATAACGTCTGGATGAGCTTGTTTAATCACATCATTCAAGCGTTGAAGGAAATAATAACCCTCATAGTTGAGATTGCCACCATCTTTATTAGGTGTCCATGGAGCATTATCGTAGTCAAGATAGAGCATATTGCTAACCGCATCCACGCGAATACCATCTAAATGATAAAAATCAATCCAGAACTTAATACTAGAAATCAAGAAGGACTGGACTTCATTTTTCCCAAGGTCAAAATTGAGCGCGCCCCAACCGTAGTTATGAGCCTTATTATGGTCTTGGTACTCAAAAGTCGGTGTTCCATCATAATAAGCTAAGGCATCATCATTAATGGTGAAGTGACCAGGTACCCAGTCTACAATAACCCCAATATTGTTTAAGTGACATTCCTCAACAAAATCTTGAAACTCTTCAGGGCGACCATAGGCATGCTCTAAAGCGAAGTAACCCATAAGCTGATAGCCCCAACTCAAACCGAGTGGGTGGGACATCAAAGGCATAAACTCGATGTGAGTATAGTTCATCTCAACCAAGTAAGGAATAAGTTCATCTTTCAATTGAGCAAAACTATAGGGGCTACCATCAGGATTTCTCTTCCAAGAGCCAGCATGAGCCTCGTAAATATTGACAGGACGCTCTTCAAAGCTCAAGCGTTTTCTACGGGCTAGCCAGAGACCATCCTTCCATTTCTTTTCTGGAATATCTGTTAAAATAGCCCCAGTCCCAGGTCGTGCCTCATATCGAACAGCCAAAGGGTCAATCTTCATCAGCTGATGACCATTTGCACGCGTGATATGGTACTTATAAATTTGGCCTTCTTGAGCAAGACTGGTAAAGACTTCCCAGACTCCAAATTCATTCCGTTCCATCAGAATTTGATGTTCAACCCAATTGGTGAAATCCCCTACCAAGTGAACAGCCTGAGCATTAGGCGCCCACACACGAAAAGTATAGCCATACTCTCCATTTTTTTCTTCCCTATGTGCTCCCAGATAGTGCTGGAGGTGAAAATTTTCACCTGTCTTAAAGGTTTCTAAAGCTTGTTTCTTATCCATACACCCTCCTATTTCTGTAAGCGTTTTCTATAGATTTATTATACTACCTTTTTAGGGAAGATTCAAGTAAATTACGGAATTTGCTAAAAATTCTTTTGAAAGTCTTCAACAAATTCACTGATGTGTTCACTTGTAAATCAAGAAATTTTCAGAAACGCTTTGAAAACGAATTGTTTTTTATAATACTATCATAAAGTTCGTTATTTAGCTAACAAAAATATAATTTTAAGTAAAAAAATAAATCAGGAAACGAATCTCCTGATTTTATTAACAGATAAAGCACCACAAATGAATTTAAATTGTAAATCTATTCTACAAAACTTTAAAGACGCTGGCACTGACGCCACCAACCATGTCTTTATCACTTAAATGGCTATTGGTCACCAATAGTTCTAGATTTCCAGCATTTTCAAACTGGAAGTCTTGCCCTTTAGCATTAAATACAACCAGTAAATGTTCTTCCCCTTGAATCTCATAGGCAATCCAACCACTATGTTCGTTGGCTGAATGAACAAAAACATGATGGTAAATCTCATCATAAGTTGGGTAAGAAAAGGCACTGCTTTCTGTCTTCAATCGAATCATCTGACGGATAAACGCAATACTATCTTGACGCTCATTAATCAAATCCCAGTTCACTTGGTTCACACTGTCAGGAGCATTATAGCTATTCATAGCACGTTCTCTATCATCATGGGTCAGTTCACCATTTTCACCAGTCGCAACCAGTTTGGTACGACCAAATTCTTGACCGATTTCCATAAAGGCCATCCCTTGCATGAGTAGATTCATGGCTGTGGCAGTTTCGACTTTGCGCATGATTTGCTCTGAACTTTGGTCTGGATGTAGGGTTGCCAACAAATCGTGAAGATTGTAATTGTCATGGGCTTCTACATAGTTAAGCACTTGATTTGGATGTGTATAGGTTCCTAATTCACGACTGCCTAGGATTGCTTTGGCAAGAATTGGCTCTGTAGCAGCACCACTAACAAATCCTGACTTGATAGCACCATAAACTTCTCCACCTTTGACAGCATCACGCTGATTGTCGTTAAAGAAACCGATATTTGGCATCTGGTAGGCATTGTCCTTCTTAGCCTTATCATAAGGTGCAAGACCTGTTCCCATATCCCAACCTTCTCCATAAAGGATAATGTTAGGGTCAATTTCATCCAAGCTCTGACGAATCATCTGCATAGTCTTGACATCATGAATCCCCATCAAATCAAAACGGAAGCCGTCAATATTGTATTCCTGCACCCAGTATAGGAGGGAATCAATCATATACTTGCGGAACATTTCATGTTCGCTGGCTGTTTCATTTCCAACACCCGTTCCATTCTGGAAAGTACCGTCTGGATTCATACGATAATAGTAATCAGGGACAGTTGTTTGGAAAGGTGCATCAACAACTGAGAAAGTATGGTTATAAACCACATCCATAATGACACCAATACCCGCATCGTGATAGGCTTGAACCATGGTCTTCAAATCACGAATGACCTGTGCTGGATCCTCTGGATTAGTTGAAAGGCTCGTTTCTGGTGCGTTATAGTTTTGTGGGTCATAACCCCAGTTGTAGGTTACATTCCCATCTGCATCATACTCTTTATGACGATCTGCAATTGGTTGCAATTGAACATAATTGAAGCCCAGCTTCTTGATGTAATCAAAAGCAGTTGACTGACCGTACTGGTTAACAGTTCCAGACTGAGCAGCACCCAAGAAAGTTCCTCGAAGATGTTCATCCACACCTGAAGTCAGTGATTTGGTCAAATCACGAATGTGCATTTCACAAATAACTGCCTTACATGGATTAGCCAAGCGCCAAGTAGCCTCCGAACCGTGCTTGACCTCAAAGTTTTCAACTTGCTTTTCTTCATGACTCAGAATAGCTGAACGTTTGCCATCGGGACTGGTCGCGATTGTGTATGGGTCGCGTGTCAGTGTTTGGTGATGGGGGAATTGAACTTGATACTGATAAGCCTTGCCAGTCAAATCTTCCTCAACATCCAAACTCCAGACACCGATTGTATTGTCCTTATGATTATAAGAGTAGCTATTGCCTCTTTCCATATCAAAAGTTTTCCAAACAGGTGCGTCATTAGCAGCTGATTCATAAACGACTATCTGCACTTCTGTCGCTGTTGGAGCCCAAAGAGAAAAATGAGCTTGATTATCCTCTACACGGCACCCCAATTCCCCTTGGTAACCCCAATGATGGTCAAAACTAGCACTGTTAATGGCCTTATCAAAGGCAAAAGGATTTTGATCTTTATAGAAGGGACTTGCAATAGCAGGATTTTCAGAATAATAAATTCTATCATCTCCTTCCAAAATCCAAACCTCTGTTAAGAGGGGATAGTGATTAAAACGGATAGCATATTCCTTACTAGTTTGGCCTGTGTGAACCACAAAATTTAGGCTTTCTAAGGCATGGGAACTTGGATGTTCAAAACTGAATAAGGCACCAAAATAATCTTCTTTATAGGTCAGCAAATCAATTCGCTGGTCTTGACTTTTTACAAAAGAGCAGGTGTCGTATTCTCCATTCTTGCGATGGTAATGAATGCGCATAGGATAGTTATACATTGTTTATTTTTCCTTTTTACTTCTATTTTCTTTCTATTTCACTAATAAATTCTTTACCGATTTTGTCCTGATTAACAAGCATTGTCATACTGTCTAAACTCTGTTTTTAAAAGATCATTACAGACTTTCTAGCCATGCTTCATCTCGAACTTCGATACCAAGTTCTTGTGCTTTTTGCAGTTTGCTTCCAGCATCTGCTCCTGCAACGACGAGGTCGGTCTTTTTAGAAACACTGCCTGTTACCTTAGCACCCAGACTTTCGAGTTTACTTTTAGCTTCTGAGCGCTTGAGACGTTCCAATTTTCCAGTCAATACAACGGTCAAACCTGACAAGGCCGCATCTGCCACTACAGTTTGACCTTTATAGTCCAGATTGACCCCAGCTTCTCTCAATTCTCTGAGGAGAATTTCAGAGCCTTCTGTCGCAAAATAAGTCTGAAGACTCTTGGCAATCACACCACCCAGACTCTCAATACTAGCCACTTCCTCTGGATCTGCCTGGGCCAGATTTTCAATTGAATGAAAATGTTGAAGTAACAACTGACTGGCCTTGCTTCCTACATGGCGAATTCCCAAACCAAATAAGAGCTTCTCGGCAGAATTTTCCTTAGATGCTTGGATGGCCTGATACAGTTTAGAAGCAGACTTTTCCTTAACACCTTCTAAAAGGAGGAAATCTTCTTCTTTCAAATGGTAAATATCTGCCACATCCTTGACTAGATCTGCAGCAAAGAGTTTCTCAACGATAGATGGACCAAGACCTGTAATATTCATAGCATCACGAGAAGCAAAGTGAATCAAACCTTCCATGATTTGGGCAGGACAACGTGGATTGATACAACGGAGGGCCACTTCATCTTCAAAGTGCAACAAATCAGAATCACAACTTGGACAGTTTGTAGGGATATCTAGTTTTTCTTCAGAAACCCGTTTGGACTCTACCACACGTAAAACAGCAGGGATGATGTCCCCAGCCTTATAGACGATAACCGTGTCGTCTTTACGGATATCTTTTTCAGCAATATAATCCACATTGTGCAGGGTCGCACGGCTAACAGTTGTTCCAGCTAGTTGTACTGGTGTTAGATTCGCAGTTGGGGTTACAACACCCGTACGGCCAACTGTCCAATCAACTGATAAGAGTTTAGCTTCTTTTTCCTCAGCAGGAAACTTGTAGGCTACTGCCCACTTTGGAGCCTTAACGGTAAAACCAAGTTCTTCTTGACCTACTAGGTCGTTGACCTTGATTACCACTCCATCAATATCGTAAGGCAGATTGTCCCGTTCTTGTCCTACTTCTTGGATGAAATTCCATATCTCATCCATGCTTTCAGCTAAGATTCGCTTAGGATTAACCACAAAACCGAGTTGTTCAAGGTGCTTCAACACCTTTTCTTGGCTATCACGAGTTGAAGGGCTAGCTTCTTGATAGAGAAAGGTAGCAAGATTGCGCTTGGCAACTACTGCTGTATCCAACTGACGCAAGGTTCCTGCCGCCGCATTACGAGGATTGGCAAATTCAGGCTCTCCATTTTTTTGACGAGCTTGGTTGACCTGGTCAAAAGAAGCGCGTGGCATGTAACATTCCCCACGAACTGTGATATCTAGTTCTTCTGGCAAGGTCAAAGGAATGTCCTTAACACGCTTGAGGTTTTCCGTGATATTCTCCCCAACAGAACCATCTCCACGCGTTGCCCCAGCAACTAAAATCCCCTTTTCATAAGTCAGCGAGATAGACAAGCCATCTATTTTCAGCTCACAAATATAGGTTGGATGAGGCACTTCCTTACGAACACGCGCATCAAAAGCTTCAAGCTCCTCACGTGAAAAAGCATCCTGCAAGCTGTAAAGAGGATACTGATGACTGTATTTTTCAAAACCATCTAAAACCTTACCACCAACACGATGGGTCGGACTGTCTGCTAGCACTTGATCTGGATAGGCAGTTTCTAACTCAACCAACTCTCGGTAAAGGCGATCATACTCACTGTCTGAAACCGAGGGATTATCGCTGGTATAGTACTCAGTCGCATAGCGATTGAGCAAGGCGACTAACTCATTCATTCTTTTATTCATAAAACCATTTTACCATAAAGTAAGCCCTCCTCACAAACGAGAAGGGCGGAAAAAACACTTAGATTGGAATTATTTTTGAAGTCCAAGCAAACTTATGTCTCTTTTTCAAAATGAGTTCGAACATATCCGAGAGCTAAGAAAGATAAGGCTACAACTCCAAGTCCAATAATCAAGAAAGAATAAAGATGAACACTTGGAAGCAAGGTCATCAAACCTTTCGCAATCGGCATAAAGAGAATAGCTAGTGTAAAAATGGTACTCAATACCCTACCCAGATATTCTCCATCAATCTTGGTCTGTACCTGTGTAAAGAAGTGAATATTAAAAATCGTCATAAAGAGTTCACAAATCAGGTTTCCAGAAAAGGCTAAAATATTGGGTAGTGGCAAACCCATCATGAAAACTCCTACTCCTGTTAAAATCAATAAGAACAAAAGTGTATTCATACTTGATTTAAATTTATTTGCTATCAGTGCTCCTATAATTGAGCCAATCGCACCCATGGTTAAGATAGTCGCATAAGCTCCTTCTACTCCATATAGTTTATTTGAAAAAGGAAGCAAAAACTCAAAAGCCGCAAAAAAGAAATTAACGCTGGAAGCCACTAACAGAAGAAAGAAAATCTCTTTTTGATGCCAGATATAGTGCAAGCCATCTTTGATATCCGCAAAAATATCTTTCCCAGTAAAAGGTTTCTTATCTTGAACCATTGGTTCTTCTTTTGGAAGTAAGGCCACTAGAACAAATGCTATAAAAAAAGTCAAAGCATCTAGTAAGAGCGTCAGATGGAGACTTGCGAATTGTAAAACCAGAAAAGAGAGTACAGGGGAACTCACACTGACAACCTGCAAGACCAACTCCAAACGAGAATTGTAGAGGACCAGTTCATCCTTCTCTACTAATTCTGTGATAATGGCCTTATTTGCAGGTCTAGAAAAGGCAAAAGCAATAGCCTGAACAATGTTGGCAAAAATCAAAGCCCCAATCATCCAGCTATCATTCCTTATGAAAGAAATAGCCAGACAAAGAATTCCACAAACAAGGTCTGCCGCCATTAAAATCTTACGACGAGAAAAACGGTCTGAAATGACTCCACCAAAGGGATTTACGAGAATAGATGTGACGAGTTCAGAGATCTGATACATTCCTAAAACTGTCTGTCCGATAGTTCCCATGGAAGCCAACCAAACACTATTTCCATAATCATAGAGCATATTCCCTATCTTGTTAACAGCTCCACGGCTAATCAACTGTACTGCATAGCGATTCATATAAAAACTCCTCTCAAATTTTGAAACTATTGTATCAAAACTGAAAGGAGCTTTTTATTTTTTCCCTTATTTGGGAAAATTAATCTTTGACAAATTTTTCGTAGTGTTCCTGATAATAGGCTACTTGCTCTGGAAGACCTAGCACGTCAAAAATATGCATGGCCTCTTGCATTTGGCTACAACCTTCTTTACACTGTCCCTTTTGATACAAGGCAAAACCTTTTAAATAATGAAAAACATTACGCTCATAAAGCTTAATACCTTTACCAATAATCTTCTCTGTATAAGTCTCAAAATAGCTTGCATTGTCAAAAGAAAGATGCTCTAAACAATGCTGGTAACAATTGAGGGCCAAAATCAACACCAATCTCTTATGACGACCAATCTCTTGGTAAAACTCCTCCCTCTCCATAACTTCTCTACCAATCCGAGTGACATAGTCCACATCGTAGAAACTATAGAGGTTACCGAAAAGAATCAATTCATACATGGTCCATTCTTCTGTTTTGAAGAGATAATCTGCTACCTTATCCAAATCATCCTGCTTCATCTCATAAGTCGCATCTCTTTGACAAATCAGACCTTGTAGCAAAATCCAATTCAGCTCAAAATAAAGGGGATTCGTCGAACTCTTAGCCTTTTCAAGTTGTTCTTCTTGAAGCTTTTGAAAACCTACAATATCATTTGAGTAGTAAAGCGGAATAATTTGTCCCATCATGGCAACATGTTCATGATTGTGAAAATTCCTAGCCTTATCCATGAAATTTTCGATTGTGACATGAATGTTATCCAAAATCTCAAAGAAACGCGAGACTGCTAGGTCAGACTCCCCAAGCTCAAAGCGAGATAACTGAGAGGTAGAGCAAGACTCCCCTGCCGCCTCCTTTAAAGAATAATTTCCACTCGTCCGAAATTCACGAAATACTTTTCCAAGATGTTCCATCTTTACACCCTTTTTTACAAAATAAACATTCAAAATTAATGAATTAACGATAAGATATTTGCGACTTAGTTACTTCAATATTTCTATCAACGAATTTTATATAGGGAGCAACAAAATCAATATCATCACATTTAGGACCAAGTTTAATTTTGGAATATTTTAGTTCTTTGCCAATATAAGCATATAGACCAGGAATCACACTATTAGAACTTTCGCTAGAAAAAATAACATCTTCGTTGCCTTCATAAGATTGAATAATTCTATATTCATTTTCATAGCTGTAATCTGCATCTTTAAACAAATAACGAATGTCATCAATTAGGTTTAATGCTGATAAAAAGATACCTTCTTTTTCTTTATCATCGTCATAATTTTTAATTTCATTAAATGCTGATTTTATTGAATTTATTTCTTCCTCTAGTAAATCTTCCTTAACATTATAACAAACTTTATAAATTTCTATTCCATCTTTTATTAAGCTTTTAATGTACTCAGAATGATATGTTAGATTAATCCCTTTTGCATCATCACCATACTGCTTCCACATTGGAAGACTATCATCTAGATTTTGTTCACCTCCAGTTTGTGTCATAGAAGCAAAGAAGAACGGCGATGTATCATAATCGGTTTCAGACAGCTTCTCTTTCTCAATACCTATGAAATTGAGAAATGTATATCCTTCATTTGGATCATTCATTTGTCTGGCATTGCTAAGCCGTAATCTAGGATAATTATTTTTATCATCAGTTTTATAAAGCAAAAATTTTAATGTATTTAGGGAAGTATAGTGAATAAAACTGTCATCGTTTGTAGTTCGAGAGTATCTTAATTTGTCCTTAATTTTCTTAACACTAGTTGATATTTTTCCTAAATCTTCATTTTTAATGGTCTCTAGCTCTGACTTTAATTGATCAAAATTAGTTCTTTCAAGTAAGGAAAGTAATAAATCAATACCATTTTGATGTTGGCCATAGTTTAGATTATCTAAAAAATATCTGGCTAATTTATTTAATAATTCAAAATTAAAATTACACCCTCCAACAATTTTGAAAACTAACTTTTTATTATCCTCAGTTATTTCATCATCCATTAATATTTCCAAAATATAATCAAAAATAAGTTCTAAATATTTCTCAGTTGAAACACAATTACCAACATTTAATTCTGAATCGATTCTTTGTATTTCACTATTAAAATCTATTATATCTTCACTTTTTGTTATCCCATCATTTCTTAAGAGAGCTTTCTTTACTCCACTATTTTCTTTTATATCTTCTGGTATATCATTAAGTGTTAAATCATTGTGCTCTTTTAGAAAATCATCATAGTAATCCTGTGAAAATTCATACAATTTTTGATAAAACTCTAGATTACAAGCTAAAGAATATTTTTGATTCCTATCAAAATCATCTTTAGATAATTCAAAAATAGATTTAATTCCATCCGCATTCTCTTGTTCTTCTATTTCAGATTCATAAATTCTATAACTACCTATGTATCTTTCACTACAATCATTATCATAATAATAAACACTAAAAGTAATATTATAACCATAGTCATTCCAATTATCTTTAAAAAAAACAAAACTATCTGAAAATGTCTTATTGGTTACTTTCTTATATTCTGTGTTAAAATATCTAAATTCTACCATCTGTTTTCTCCTTTTACACCTGCTCCGATAATTCTTCCCATTCAAGCATAGCTTCTTCCTGACGGTGGCTGATTTTGTCCAGCTCAGCCTGTAATTCCATCAGTTTATCGGCATCATTTGTCTCCAACATTTGTTCAGAAATGGCTTGGCTTTGACTTTCTAGCTCTTCAATTTCAGCTTCTAGACTTTCGATTTGTCTCATGAGCTTGCGAACTTCTTTTTGACTTTCTTTCTGGGCCTGATAGTCATTAACTGGGCTTGCTTCCTTTGCTTGATTGCTAGTTGAAGCTTCCTCAGTCTGACTCATTTCTACTTCTGCTTTCTTCTCGACATAGTAATCGTAATCTCCAAGGTAGAGAGTTGAACCATTCTCAGACAATTCTAGAACATGAGTTGCTACACGATTGATAAAGTAACGGTCGTGGCTGACGAAGAGAAGAGTTCCATCGAAGTCAATCAAGGCATTTTCCAACACTTCCTTGCTATCAATATCCAAGTGGTTGGTCGGCTCATCCAGAATCAAGAAGTTGTTGTTTTCCATAGACAATTTAGCTAAAAGCAAACGAGCTTTTTCGCCACCTGACAACATGCCGACTGATTTTTTAACATCATCACCAGAGAAAAGGAAGGCACCTAGACGGTTGCGGATTTCAACTTCTGGTGTCAGTTTGAAATCATTCCAGAGTTCATTCAGCACCGTATTACTTGGTGTCAGCTTACTTTGGGTTTGGTCATAGTAACCAACCTCAACATTAGCGCCAAAGCGCTTTTCTCCCTTGATAAAAGGAATCTGGTCAACAATAGACTTGATAAAGGTTGACTTGCCGATTCCATTTGGACCAACGATGGCAACAGCATTCATCTTACGAAGGTCTAGGTTGATAGGTTGTGACAATATTTCCCCATCATAGCCAATAGCCGCATTTTCAACAGTCAATACAACATTGCCCGACGTTTTTTCAGACTGGAAGGTCATGTTGGCTGCTTTCTTACTAGCTTCAGGCTTGTCCAAACGTTCCATTTTTTCCAGTTGTTTACGTCGAGATTGGGCACGTTTAGTCGTTGAAGCTCGGACTAGATTACGATTGACAAAGTCTTCCAGAGCCGCGATTTCCTTCTGTTGCTTTTCATAGTTTTTTGCCTCAGTAGCTAGTTTTTGTTCTTTCAACTCGACAAAACGAGAGTAATTACCCACATAACGATCCAAGGAATGCTTGGTCAAATCTAGCGTAATTGTCGCAACCTTGTCCAAGAAGTAACGGTCGTGGCTGACAATAATAAGGGCACCGCTATAGTTTACCAAGTAATTCTCTAGCCAGGCAATGGTTTCAATATCCAAGTGGTTGGTTGGCTCGTCTAGTACCAAGAGATTGGGCTTTTCTAGGAGCATTTTGGCTAGAGCCAAACGAGTATTTTGACCGCCAGAAAGCTCGCCAATTTTCATCTGCCACATAGACTCATCAAACTTGAATCCATTCAAAATAGCTCGAATATCAGCTTCATAGGTAAAGCCACCTGCTTGGCGAAAATTCTCAGATAAGCGGTCGTAATCTGACATCAGTTTATCCAAAGCCTCACCAGACTTTTCTCCCATCTCCAACTCCATCTGACGAAGTTGCTTCTCAGTTTGACGTAGGTCATCAAAGACATGAAGCATCTCATCGTAGATGGTGTTTTCAGACTCAAAACGGCTATCTTGGGCTAGGTAAGACAGAGAAATATCTTTTTTCTTATTGATTTCTCCACTTGTTGGCTCCTCTTCTCCAACCAAAATCTTCAAAAGAGTAGACTTACCCGCACCATTTTTCCCAACAAGAGCAATCCTGTCTCGTTCATCAACCTGCAAGTTGATATTATCAAAAAGAACCTCTCCTGCAAAAGAACGTTCAATTTTATTAGCTTGTAAAATAATCATACAAGTAGTATAGCATGTTTCCCTAAGGCATTCAAGACTTGATAAACCGGCATATGTCACCACCATTCTGAAATTTATGCTAAGGTTTTACTAAAATGCTAAAAAATGCTATAATGTGAACGGTTAAAACAATTTACAAAAGGAGAATTTTAATGTCTTACCAAGAAAATTACCAGAAATGGGTTGATTTTGCGGATCTTCCTGACTACCTTCGTCAAGATTTGGAAAATATGGATGAAAAAACAAAGGAAGATGCCTTCTATACTAATCTTGAATTTGGTACTGCAGGTATGCGTGGCTTGATTGGTGCTGGTACAAACCGCATCAACATCTACGTTGTTCGCCAAGCTACTGAAGGATTGGCTCGTTTGATTGAGTCAAAAGGTGGAAACGAAAAAGAACGTGGTGTGGCAATCGCTTACGATAGCCGTCACTTCTCACCTGAGTTTGCCTTTGAATCTGCAGCAGTTCTTGCTAAACACGGTATCAAATCTTACGTTTTTGAAAGCCTTCGTCCAACTCCAGAACTATCATTTGCAGTTCGTCACCTCAACTGTTTCGCAGGTATCATGGTTACAGCCAGCCATAACCCTGCTCCATTTAACGGTTACAAGGTTTACGGTGAAGACGGTGGACAAATGCCTCCACACGATGCAGACGCTTTGACTACTTATATCCGTGCAATCGAAAACCCATTTGCAGTTGAAGTTGCTGATGTGGAAGCTGAAAAAGCTTCTGGCTTAATTGAAGTCATCGGCGAAGCTGTCGATGCAGAATACCTCAAAGAAGTTAAGGACGTTAACATCAACCCAACCTTGATTGAAGAATTTGGTAAAGACATGAAGATTGTCTACACACCACTACATGGTACTGGTGAAATGTTGGCTCGTCGTGCTCTTGCCCAAGCAGGATTTGATTCTGTTCAAGTCGTTGAAGCACAAGCAACTGCTGACCCTGACTTCTCTACTGTAAAATCTCCAAACCCAGAAAGCCAAGCAGCCTTTGCTCTTGCTGAAGAACTTGGTCGTCAAGTTGGTGCAGATGTTCTTGTCGCAACTGACCCTGACGCTGACCGTGTTGGTGTTGAAGTTCTTCAAAAAGATGGTAGCTACCTCAACCTTTCAGGTAACCAAATCGGTGCTATCATGGCTAAATACATCTTGGAAGCACACAAAAACGCAGGAACTCTTCCTGAAAATGCGGCTCTCTGCAAATCTATCGTATCAACTGACTTGGTAACAAAGATTGCTGAAAGCTACGGCGCAACCATGTTCAACGTTTTGACAGGTTTCAAATTTATCGCTGAGAAAATCCAAGAATTCGAAGAAAAACACAATCACACTTACATGATGGGATTTGAAGAAAGCTTCGGTTACTTGATTAAACCATTCGTACGTGATAAAGACGCTATCCAAGCCGTTCTTGTCGTTGCTGAACTTGCTGCTTACTACCGTTCTCGTGGTTTGACTCTTGCTGACGGTATCGAAGAAATCTACAAAGAGTACGGCTACTACGCTGAAAAGACTATCTCTGTTACCCTTTCAGGTGTCGATGGTGCTGAACAAATCAAAGCGATTATGGCTAAATTCCGCAATAATGCTCCAAAAGAATGGAATGCAACAGCTATCACTGTCGTAGAAGACTTCAAAGCTCAAACAGCTACTGCTGCTGACAGTACTGTTACAAACTTGACAACTCCTCCAAGTGATGTGTTGAAATACACACTTGCTGACGGTTCATGGATTGCCGTTCGCCCTTCAGGTACAGAACCAAAAATCAAGTTCTACATTGCAGTTGTAGGTGAAACCAACGAAGAATCACAAGCTAAGATTGCTAATATCGAAGCAGAAATCAATGCATTTGTAAAATAAAACACTAGAAAAGATGAGACCAACCAATCTCATCTTTTTTTCGTATCAAATCTAAGCAATTTTAGAAACTTTATGGCATACTAGACTTATCAATGAAAGCGAGGTAATCTCATGGAACAATTTTTAGATAATATCAAAGACCTTGAAGTCACTACAGTTGCGCGTGCGCAAGAAGCTCTTGATAAAAAAGAAACTGCAACCTTCTTTATCGGTCGTAAAACTTGCCCTTACTGCCGTAAATTTGCTGGTACATTGTCAGGTGTCGTAGCTGAAACCAAAGCTCACATTTACTTCATCAACAGTGAAGAATCAAGCCAACTCAATGAGTTGCAAGAATTCCGCTCACGCTACGGAATACCAACTGTACCAGGCTTCGTTCACATTGCAGATGGACAAATCAATGTCCGTTGCGACTCTTCAATGTCAGCACAAGAAATCAAAGAATTTGCAGGATTGTAAAATATATAAAAAGAAGGCTCTCGCCTTCTTTTTATATATCTGTCAATGGTGTTGCGGTATCTGGTGATGTATCGTAAACCTTAAAGTCTACTCCTACACCTAAATCAGCTTGGGCTAGCTGATTGACCATGGTCATGTGAGCCAGTTCCTTGATATTATTTTCCTTAGATAAATGTCCAAGGTAGATTTTCTTAGTGCGATTCCCAAGTGTCCGAATCATTGCTTCAGCACCATCCTCGTTAGAAAGATGCCCCAGATCAGATAGGATTCGTTGTTTGAGTCGCCAAGCGTAAGAACCTGCTCGCAAAATCTCTACATCATGGTTGGACTCGATAAGGTAGCCATCTGCATTTTCGACAATCCCTGCCATACGGTCACTCACATAACCTGTATCAGTCAGCATGACAAAACTCTTATCATCCTTCATAAAGCGATAAAACTGCGGTGCAACCGCATCGTGGCTAACACCAAAACTCTCGATGTCGATATCTCCAAAGGTTTTGGTTTTACCCATTTCAAAGATATGCTTTTGCGAAAAATCTACCTTTCCAAGGTACTTGCTATTTTCCATTGCTTGCCAGGTCTTTTCATTGGCATAAAGATCCATACCATACTTGCGAGCCAAAACTCCCACTCCGTGGATATGGTCTGAATGCTCATGTGTAATCAAGATGGCATCCAGGTCCTCGGGTTTACGGTTAATTTCAGCAAGTAGGCTGGTAATTTTCTTACCAGACAAGCCTGCATCCACTAAAAGCTTCTTTTTAGGGGTTTCCAGATAAAAGGAATTTCCACTGGAACCCGACGCTAAAATACTGTATTTAAAGCCTGTTTCACTCATTCTAGTCTTCTACTTCGTCCTCCCATACTTCTTCTTTCACTGCATCCTTATCATAAGGTAACACAATGGTGAAGGTTGATCCCTTACCGTATTCACTCTTGGCCCAAATAAAGCCCTTATGTTGTTTGATAATTTCTTTAGCAATGGACAGTCCTAGGCCTGTACCACCTTGGGCACGACTTCTGGCACGATCAACACGATAAAAACGGTCAAAAATACGTGGTAAATCCTGCTTAGGAATACCCAAACCTTGGTCTGAGATAGATAAAATCATCTGATCATCAGTTGTCTTCATGGTCACTGTGATTTTCCCACCATCTGGTGAATACTTAATGGCATTGTTAAGAATATTATCAATCACCTGCGTCATTTTGTCTGTATCAATTTCAATCCAGACAGACGTAATCGGATAATCTCTAACCAATTCGTATTTCTTCTCTTCATCTGATCCCCTCATCTTATCAAAACGGTTAAGAATAAAGGTAATAAAGGCAGTAAAGTTAATCAGTTCCACATCTAGGTGACTGGTCGCATTATCAATCCGTGAAAGATGGAGAAGATCTGTCACCATTCGCATCATACGGTTGGTTTCGTCTAGAGATACCTTGATAAAGTCTGGCGCTACAGGTTCTGACAAGGCACCCTCATCCAAGGCTTCAAGATAGGATTTTACGCTGGTCAGAGGCGTCCGTAGCTCATGACTAACGTTGGAAACAAAGAGTCTTCGTTCTCGTTCTTCCTTCTCCTGCTCCGTCGTATCGTGTAAAACTGCAACCAAACCTGAGATAAAGCCAGACTCACGACGCACCAAGGCAAAGCGTACACGAAGGCTCAGATACTCACCATTGTCATCCTGAGAATCAATCATAAGCTCAGGAACTTGGGTAATCAAATCACGAAGTTCATACTCATCTTCAATCTTAAGCAATTCTAGAATACTTTTATTGAGAACCTCTTCTTTCTGAACACCTAGCTGTTTCTTAGCCATGTCATTAATCATAGTAATCTTGCCACGACGATTGGTTGCAAGGACTCCGTCTGTCATGTATGAGAGGATACTGTGCAATCGTTTACTCTCTTGTTCCAGATTTTCTTGGGTCAAACGGATTACTTCTGATAAATCATTAAGATTATTGGTAATATTAGTGATTTCAGAGCTTCCCTGCATATCCAATACCTGCGAATAATCTCCTGCAATCAAGTCTTTAACTTTTTGATTAATCTGCTTCAACCGAATATTATCCCGCCGATTTTCTAGTAAGAGCAAGGTAACAATCAAGATAAAACCCAATAAAATTAAAATGAAGATAAAATCACTAGTAAGAATATTTTTTCTAATCAATTCAATCATTATTTCTCATATAATAACCAACACCACGACGTGTTAGGATATACTCTGGACGACTAGGTGTATCTTCAATCTTCTCACGCAAACGTCTGATAGTTACGTCAACAGTCCGAACATCTCCGAAATAATCATAACCCCAGACCGTTTCAAGCAAATGTTCACGTGTAATCACTTGACCAATATGAGAAGCTAAATGGTATAAGAGTTCAAATTCACGGTGGGTTAAATCTAGTTCTTCACCGTATTTCTTAGCTACATAAGCATCTGGCACAATCTCCAAGTCCCCAATTTGCAAGGGTTGGGTTTTCTTTTCATCTGACTCTTGATTATCTACAGAAGCCAAGTCCGTGCGACGAAGAAGAGCTTTAACACGTGCCTGCAACTCACGATTTGAGAAGGGTTTTGTCACATAGTCATCCGCTCCAAGCTCTAAACCGATAACCTTATCAAACTCACTATCTTTAGCCGACAGCATGATAATAGGCACACTACTCGTCTTGCGAATAGTCTTAGCAACTTCTAACCCATCAATTTCTGGAAGCATCAAATCCAGAATAATAATATCTGGCTGCTCTGCTTCAAATTGTTCTAGCGCTTCACGACCGTTAAAAGCAGTTACAACCTCGTAACCTTCCTTGGTCATATTAAACTTGATAATGTCCGAGATTGGTTTTTCATCATCTACAATTAATATTTTTTTCATTTGTTCACCTTTTTCTCTACTATTATACCAAAAAAATAAAAAGAAGACACAATAGCTAGTCTTTGCTACTGTCTAAGTTGGCTTGTGCATAAGCCTGCCAGATTTTTTGTTGGGGTTTAGCAAGTGGAACATTCTTGAATTCTTCTGGTGAAAGCCAGCGAACTTCCCTATCTGAAAAATCATGGAAATCACTCACTTGCCCTGCTACAATTTGAACATGCCACTTGCGATGACTAAAGATATGCTTAACAGTCTCAAAATAAATATCAAGCCAATCAACATCTAAGTCATAGTCCTGCTGGAAACTCTCTTCTGGACTGGGTCCAAAATTCACACTTTCTTCTGCAACCTGATGAAAGAGGTCAAACTGCTCTTCTTGCGAAAAGTTATCAACTTCTATCAAGGGGAAATGCCAAAAACCTGCCAATAGCTTTTCACTTTCATTTTTTTCAAGTAAAAATTGTCCTTGAGCATTTTTGACCACCAAGGCTTTGAGATAAATGGGAACTGGCTTTTTCTTGGGAGCCTTGATTGGATAACGGTCCATTGTGCCATTCTGATATGCCGCACTAAAGTCCTTAACTGGGCTTTCTTCTGGTCTGGGATTTACAGGAGCCTCAATATCTGAGCCCAAGTCCATCAAGGCTTGATTAAAGTCACCCGGACGCTCTGGGTCAATCAAGATTTCCATCATTGCCTGAAAAATTTTGCGATTACTTGGAATGCCAATATCGTGATTGACTTCAAACAGACGCGCCAAAACCCGCATGACATTACCATCTACAGCTGGCTCAGGCAAGTTAAAAGCAATACTGGAAATGGCTCCTGCTGTGTAAGGTCCAATTCCTTTCAAGCTGGAAATTCCTTCATAGGTATGTGGAAATTGACCACCAAAGTCAGTCATAATCTGCTGGGCTGCAGCCTGCATATTGCGAACTCTAGAATAATAACCCAAGCCTTCCCAAGCCTTCAACAAACGTTCTTCAGGAGCTGTTGCCAAACTTTTAACTGTTGGAAACCAGTCCAAGAATCGTTCGTAATAAGGAATAACCGTATCTACCCTAGTCTGCTGGAGCATAATTTCAGACACCCAAATATGATAAGGATTTTTACTCCTACGCCACGGCAAATCTCTTTTATTTTCATCATACCAGTTGAGAAGTTTCTCACGAAAAGAAATGATCTTCTCCTCCGGCCACATGACGATACCGTATTCTTTCAAATCTAACATATCTATAGTATAACACAGAAGATTCTAACTGTCCTTTTCCTAGTATTAATACTCTTCGAAAATCAAATTCAAACCACGTCAACGTCGCCTTGCCGTACTCAAGTACAGCCTGCGGCTAGTTTCCTAGTTTGCTCTTTGATTTTCATTGAGTATAAAAAGCCTCTTTCCAAGGGGAAAGAGGACTAAATATTATTGATGAACAGCTTGGGCTGCTGTGATAAGAGTCAACTTGTAGACATCATCAGCATTACATCCACGAGAAAGGTCGTTAACAGGCTTGTTCAAACCTTGCAAAACAGGTCCAACAGCCGCAAAACCACCAAGACGTTCAGCCATCTTGTATCCGATATTTCCAGCCTCAATACCTGGGAAGATGAAGACATTTGCTTGACCAGCTACTGTACTTCCAGGAGCTTTCAAAGCTGCAGTTTCAGGAACAAAGGCTGCATCAAATTGCAACTCACCATCGATTTCAAGGTCAGGGCGCAAGTCGTGAGCAATTTTAGTTGCTTCAACAACCTTATCAACGCTTTCTCCAAATCCTGAACCTTTAGTAGAATAGCTTAGCATAGCGATTTTAGGCTCGATGCCAAACATCTTAGCTGTGATTGCCGAGTTGATTGCAATCTCAGCCAAGGCTTCTGCATCTGGATTGATATTGATAGCACAGTCCCCAAAGAGGTAACGTTCCGTACCACGAACCATGAGGAAGGCTCCTGAAGTACGAGTTACGTTTGGACGAGTTTTAATGATTTGTAGAGCTGGACGAACTGTTGACGCTGTTGAGTGAATCGCACCTGATACCATTCCATCAACCAAGCCCAAGTAAACTAACATAACACCAAAATAGTTGACATCTTCAACCAAAACCTTGCGTGCATCTTCTTCAGACATTTTGCCCTTGCGACGCTCTACCAAGGCAGCAACCATTTCTTCAAATTTATCGTAGTGTTGAGGGTCGATGACTTCATAACCATCTTCGATACCTTCGATTTCAAGATAAATTTTAATTTTTTCAGGATTTCCAAGCAAAACAGGAATTACTTCTGTTTCTTTTACCAGACGTTTAGTCGCTTGAAGAATACGAGGTTCTTCCCCTTCAGGGAGAACGATACGAGCATTTTTACCAACCAAGTTGGCTTTGAGACTTTCAAAAACTTCCATGAGTTTTCTCCTTTAAGATAATAATTATACTCTGAAACAGTTTTTATAGAGTATTAGTTGATAACTGGGTAATAAGGTTGCTAAAATCATCTGGCAAGGGACTTTCTAACTGCAAGTCTTGCTCTAAAAATGGATGATAAAAGGATAGGTAATGGCAATGCAGGGCCTGACGTTGGATGCCGTCGTCCAGACTACCACCATACAAATCATCTCCCAACAAAGGAAATCCAATATGAGAAAAATGGACCCGGATTTGATGGGTTCGTCCAGTATGCAGGCGAATATCAACCAAGTGAATATTTCCATAAGAAGCTACAATCTTGTAAGAAGTATGGGCATACTTTCCGCCTTTAGCCACTCGTCTGGTAATAATGGAGTCTTCATCACGCGCAATCGGAGCAATAATTTCCCCCTCTGACTCCAAATATCCATCACCTTTAACCAAAGCAAAGTAGCGTTTCTCGATAGATTTCTTCTGCAACTGCTTGTCTAATCGTGCATGGGCATAGCCGTGTTTGGCAAAGAGCATCAAGCCAGAAGTATCACGATCAAGTCTAGTCACAATGTGAACCTGCTGATTTTCATAGTTTTGCTTAACGTAGTAACCCTTGATAAAATTGGCAATGGTATTGGAGTGATTGACACTAGGAATAGACGCCACTCCATAGGGTTTATTCAAGACTAGAAAATGGTCATCCTCATAGAGAATATCCAGTGGGCGCTCGATTGCTTCTAGAGTTTCAAAGCCTTCCTCAGCGGGAATGTCAATGGTAACTCGATCTCCAAGATCCAATAGATACGTTGCATTTTGCGGTTGGTCATTGACTAGAATAGCTCCACCCCGAAACTTAATCTTGGCCAGAAGCCCCTTCGAAACCTCGTGCTTTTTCAAAAAGGTCTTAACCTTGACATGTTCATCTGCGATAAATTCAAACTTCATTCGTCTACCTCGCCGATGAAAGCATCTTTAACACGATTCCAAAAACTGGTGTGACTCGGCGACGCGACAAAGTGAATCTTATGATGGTCGATTTGATATTCGATTCGTTCAATATTGCGGAAGGAATAAACGCTATTGTCAACAGAAATAGTATGGTAATCGTTTCTCGTTGGGATAAGTTCAATCTTATCCTTCTTAGGAACAATAATAGATGAACCCAGCGTTCGATAGACACGATTATTAAGGCTGGCAATTTCCGTCAACTGAAGAGCTTCAATGGTAGGATGTAAAACAGCTCCACCGAGAGACTTGTTATAGGCTGTACTACCAGTCGGCGTCGAAACTGTTAGCCCATCTCCACGAAAACGTTCAAAGTGGACACCATTAATCACAACATCCGCCACCATGGTTCGATCCGACCTGCGGATACTGGCTTCATTTAGTGCTCTGAAAATCTTAACTTCACCATTTTCAAGAAAGACCTTCACATTCAGAACAGGGTATGATACCTTTGCCCCAGTATCTAGCTGCAAATTAGTCACTAGCTTGTCCAACTCAAAATCACGGTAGTCCGTATAGAAGCCCAAATGTCCAGTGTGAACACCGATAAAGCGTACCTTATCAAGTTGGTTTTCGTACTTATGAAAGGCCGACAAGAGCATACCATCCCCACCAATGGAGATTACAATGTCCGGATTGGTATCATTGAGTATAAACTGATTTCTCTTCAAACGATCTCGCAATTCATACAAAACCCTTTGACTCTGCGGTTTTCTATTGGCTATCAGGTCAATTCGTTTACCTGTATTCTTCATCTGTATCGTCACTGTTTCCTACACCGTCATTTAATTTTCTACTCAAAGGATCAAAAAGAGCCTGGGCTTCCTGAATATCATCTCGAATTTTACCCATTTCTTCATCCAACTGATGGGCAATTTTGGCGGTAATTTCCAGTCTCTTTTTAATTTCCTCTGGGAAATCCCCTTGGTACTTGTAGTTGAGAGAATGTTCTATTGTTGCCCAGAAATTCATGGCCAAGGTACGAATCTGAATTTCCGCCAAAATGGTCTTGGCTCCATTGATGGTATCAACCGAATATTCAACTACCACATGGTAGGAACGATAGCCTGAGGATTTTCGATGAGTAATGTAATCGCGCTCCTGTATGATCCGCATATCCTGACGTTTGCGCAAAATCTCCACTACTTCCTTGACGTCATCTACAAACTGAACCATCACACGCAAGCCAGCAATATCCTGCAAATCGTGCTCTAAGGTCGCATAAGTAATGCCACGACGAGCCATTTTTTCCTTAATGCTCTCAATTGGCTTGACTCGACCAGTCACAAACTCAATTGGAGAATGCTTATTTTGTTTACGATATTGCTTACGAATACCACGAAGTTTAATCTTTAACTCACCAACAGCTTGAATGTAAGGATCTAGAAATTCTTCCCATTCTAAGGTCATATATTCTCCCTTATTCTCATATTATCCTTCAAAAATATCTTTGATTTTTTCTCCAGATTCATATACAATAAATACAATGCTTATTATACCATAAATCCGCTTTCAACGATAAAGAAAAGGTAAGAAAAATGAAACATTTAGAAATTGAATTGAAAACACTCTTGAAAAAAGATGAATACAATCGTCTCAAAGACCAGTTCACAGACGTCACTCCTGTTCTTCAAAAAAATTACTACATAGACACACCTGATTTTGAGCTGCGAGAAAAGAAAGTTGCTATGCGCATTCGAACCTTTGAAGACTGGGCAGAATTGACACTCAAAGTCCCGCAAAGTGTTGGAAACATGGAATACAATCAAAAATTGCAACTAAAAGATGCTGAAAACTATCTGAGCAAGGAAGAACTTCCTCAAGGGCTTGTGCTAGATGAATTGGCTAAACATGGTATCCAAAGTAAAAAATGGCAGGTCCTTGGTTGTCTAACAACGCTTCGCTATGAAATGCAAACAGCTATCGGTCTCATGGCGCTGGATGAAAGTCAGTACTTTGATATTACAGATTACGAATTAGAGCTTGAAGTTGAAAATCACGAGCAAGGGAAACAAGATTTCCAGCAATTTTTAGAGGAAAATCAGATTGCTTATCAAAAAGCTCCCTCAAAATTGGTCCGATTTGTCAAAAGCATGAAAAATAGCTGAAATAATCTCTATTTTTTGGTAAAATAGAAAAGATAAAATACAAAAATCCCAGTTCATATAGGCTAGGCAGATATGACTAGGATTTAAAAAGTTTACAGAGGACGGTCTATAATGTCAGATAGAAAAAACATGAAACTTTTCGCACTCAACTCTAACCAAGAGATTGCACAGAAAATTGCTCAAGCTGTTGGTGTCCCACTTGGAAAACTATCATCACGTCAATTTTCAGACGGAGAAATTCAAGTAAATATTGAAGAAAGTGTCCGTGGTTATGATGTTTACATCATCCAATCAACAAGTTTCCCTGTTAACAACCACCTAATGGAATTGCTTATCATGGTCGACGCTTGTGTGCGTGCAAGTGCCCACAGCATCAACGTAGTCCTTCCATATTTTGGCTATGCACGTCAAGACCGCATCGCTTCACCTCGTGAGCCACTTACAGCAAAACTGGTTGCCAATATGCTAGTTAAGGCTGGTGTTGATCGTATCCTTACGCTTGATTTACATGCCGTTCAGGTTCAAGGATTCTTTGATATTCCTGTCGATAACCTTTTCACAGTTCCCCTATTTGCAAAACATTATTGCGATAAGGGCTTACTTGGTTCAGATGTTGTTGTTGTCAGCCCTAAAAATTCAGGTGTGAAACGCGCTCGTAGCTTGGCTGAATATCTTGATGCTCCTATCGCCATTATCGACTACCCACAAGACGATGCAACTCGCAACGAAGGTTATATCATCGGTGATGTTGAAGGTAAGAAAGCTATCTTGATTGACGATATTTTAAATACAGGACGTACCTTCTCTGAAGCTGCTAAAATCGTTGAACGTGAAGGTGCTACAGAAATTTATGCTGTTTCTAGCCACGGCCTCTTCGTCGAAGGAGCTGCTGAACTTCTTGACAATACTAATATTAAAGAAATTCTTGTGACTGATTCAGTAGCAACAAAAGAAAAAACTCCTAAAAACGTATGCTACATCACTGCTAGTGAGTTAATTGGTGATGCTATCGTCCGTATCCACGAAAGAAAACCAGTCAGCCCACTCTTTGCTTACAACAAAAAGAAATAAGGTGATTCTTTGATTTATTTGGACAATGCTGCAACGACTCCCATGTCAGCAGTTGCTATTTCAGCGATGACCAAGGTGATGCAAGAAACCCATGGCAATCCATCTAGTATTCATGGTCATGGTCGTCAAGCTGGCAAACTCTTGCGAGAAGCCCGTCAGGAACTAGCTCAGTTACTGGGGACAAAACCTCAACATATCTTTTTCACTTCTGGTGGGACAGAAGGCAACAATACTGCCATCATTGGCTACTGCCTTCGTCATCAAGAACAAGGAAAACATATCATCACAACTGCCATTGAGCACCATGCCGTCCTTGAAACAATTGATTACTTGGTTCAACACTTTGGGTTTGAAGTAACCATTATTCAGCCAGAAAATCAAGAAATCTTAGCCCAGCAAATTCAAAAAGCTTTACGTGATGATACGATTTTGGTTTCTACCATGTTTGCCAATAATGAAACTGGAAACCTACTTCCCATTGCTGAAATTGGCCAAATACTCAAGCAACACCCTGCTGCCTATCATGTTGATGCAGTTCAGGCTATTGGTAAAATCCCTATACACCCAGAAGAATTGGGCATTGATTTTCTCACTGCTTCTGCCCACAAGTTCCATGGTCCTAAGGGAATCGGCTTTCTCTACGCATCTAGCATGGATTTTGATTCCTATCTACATGGCGGAGACCAAGAACAGAAAAAACGTGCAGGGACTGAAAATCTGGCTGCCATCGTAGGCATGCTTGCGGCCCTAAAAGAAGACCTAGAAAAGCAAGAAGACAATTTTCAACATGTACAAAATCTAGAAACTGCCTTTCTTGCAGAGCTAGAGGGAGTTCAGTATTACTTGAATAGAGGACAACATCATCTCCCTTATGTTCTCAATATTGGATTTCCTGGCCAGAAAAACGACCTCTTACTCCTTCGTCTAGATTTAGCTGGAATTTCAATCTCTACTGGCTCAGCCTGTACTGCAGGCATTGTACAATCCAGCCATGTTCTTGAAGCCATGTACGGGGCAAATTCAAAACGCTTGAAGGAATCCGTTCGTATCAGTTTGTCGCCAGAAAATACTGTTGAAGACCTACATACCCTCGCAAAAACCTTAAAAGAAATTATCGGAGGTTAGCCATATGGCATTTGAAAAAACCATTCAGTTAAAAAATTGTCGTTACGACTACACTCTTAGTCCTTCTGTTAAGAAATTCACCCTTAAGGACAACACATTTTTTGAGACAAAAGTTGGTAACTATGAACTAACTCGCCTGCTTGAAAAGGTTCCAAACAGCGGTGAGGGATTCCAGCTCAAAATCATCATTAACAAGGAACTTACAGGTGCTAAAATCAATATCACTGACAAGTTTGGGCTACGTCTAGTTGATATTTTCAAATCAGAAGACCACCACATTCATCAGGAAAAATTCTATTTCCTCATGGATAGCTTGGTAGAACGTGGTGTCTTTACAAAATCGGAAAGATAGAGCCAAAATGTTTGAACTGACCTATAAGGATAACTATCATGTAGAGCGGACTCTAAAGTATGAGGATTACGAGGCTCTCATGCTGGCTCTATCAGGATGTGTGACTCTACCAGATACACTTTATGTGACTTCTCTGACTTTTAAGGGCCAGAAAGTTTATCAGGGTCTGGTCGGAGACCTCTACCGTTTTCTATCACATGCAGATTTTTTACATCAAAACTAAGATTTTTCTTAGTTTTTTCTTATTTTTGTTGATTTTTTCACAATGTTTCTATAAAATAGAAGAATAGAAAGGTTGTGATTTTGTGAAAGATAAACAGTCTGCTATTCCAAAAGCAACAGCGAAAAGACTCTCTCTCTACTATCGAATTTTTAAGAGATTTCATGCAGAAAAGATTGAACGTGCCAACTCTAAACAAATTGCAGAGGCCATTGGGATTGACTCAGCGACCGTACGTCGTGATTTTTCCTATTTTGGTGAACTAGGTCGTCGTGGTTTTGGCTATGATGTCAAAAAACTGATGACGTTTTTTGCCGATTTGCTCAATGATAACTCTATTACCAATGTCATGCTTGTTGGTATTGGAAATATGGGCCATGCCCTTCTCCACTACCGCTTCCACGAGCGTAACAAGATGAAGATTATCATGGCCTTTGACCTAGATGACCATCCTGAAGTTGGTAGCCAAACTCCTGATGGGATTCCTATTTACGGAATTTCTCAAATCAAGGATAAAATCAAGGATGCTGATGTGAAGACTGCTATCTTGACTGTTCCCAGCGTCAAGTCACAAGAGGTTGCCAATCTCTTGGTAGATGCTGGCGTGAAAGGAATTCTCAGTTTTTCACCAGTCCATCTGCATTTACCAAAAGACGTGGTCGTTCAGTATGTTGATTTGACAAGTGAACTCCAAACCCTCCTCTACTTCATGCGAAAAGAGGATTAGAAAGCGAAAATCATTTTATGAAAAAACCAGTTATTGGGATTACAGGAAACGAAAAAACTCATCCAGATGATGACATCATGATGAGCTACGCAACAAAAGGCTTTGTTGAAGGCGTTAAAGACGCTGGAGGGATTCCCATCATCCTACCGATTGGTGATCAAGAAATGGCCTACCACTATATCAGTATGATTGACAAGCTCATCTTGACAGGTGGTCAAAATGTTGATCCAAAATTCTATGGTGAAACAAAAACCATCGATAGCGATGACTACCACCTTCAAAGGGATATCTTTGAACTGGCCCTCATCAAGGAAGCTATTAAACAGAAAAAGCCAATTTTTTCTGTCTGTCGTGGAACTCAACTCTTTAACGTTGCCATGGGTGGAACTTTGTACCAAGATATCGAAGACCATTGGCAGGATTGTTCTGCTGAGTACACAACTCAACGCTTGATGACAGAGCCTGATACAGTTCTTCGAGAAATCTATGGAGAAATTTCGCATATTAACTCCTTCCACCATCAGAGCATCAAGGATTTAGCACCAAATTTAAAGATTGCGGCCCATGATCCTCAAGATGGCATCATTGAAGCTGTCATGAGTACGGATGATGTTGCCTTTCTCGGTGTGCAATGGCACCCAGAATTTCTATTTGAAAATCGCCCCAAGGATAAAAACCTCTTTGACTATGTCGTTAATGAACTTTAGATTAAATCTGTCTTTTCACGATAACTAAAGTAATTAGAATGAGAGACAATCAAATGGTCCAAGAGGACAATCCCCATCAGTTCGCAGGCTTCTTTGACAAGTTTAGTGACATGATCATCATTTCGGCTAGGCGCTACCGCTCCTGAAGGATGATTGTGAACCAAGATGAGAGAAGTCGCCATATGCTTGATTGCATAGTGAAGGATCTCTCGCGGTTCAGCGATACTACGAGTTGCAGAACCGATGAAAATGGTCTGTTGATGGATGATTTGATTTTGAGTATTGAGATAGAGCGCCACCAGGTGCTCTTGTTTTTTATGTCCCAACTCCTGCTGCATCTTCTTGGCCAACTTTTGGCTACTAAGAATACTTTCCAACTCAATAGTCTCATGTTTATGAATACGATGCCCCAGTTCAATCATAGCTTGTAATTCTATGGACTTAACACGACCTATACCAGACAGACTCTGCAATTCCTGCAGGGTCATTTTTTTCAAATCCGTTAGGCTTGAAAGATTGTTCAAGACTTTCTGGGCAATTTCAAAAACACTGACTTGACGTGTTCCTGTCCTAAGTAAAATAGCTAGCAACTCTTGATTACTGAGCGCTTCTACTCCTTCCTTAGCTAGTCTTTCTCTTGGTAATAGTGAATCTTCTTGAAATGAAATACTATACATAAAAATCCTCCTCACTTTATTATTCGTGAGAAGGATGGAAAATTAGATTTTTTTCTCAATTGGAGCCACACTGGCTAAAAGTTTTTTCAAACCTACTTCTGGGAAATTGATTTTTAATTCCTGAGTAGCACCGCTACCTGAAACTTCCAGAACAGTTCCCTCTCCCCACTTCTTGTGGAGGGCAATGTCACCAATGGACCAATTTGCCTCGCTAGACGCTGATTTTGCTCCAGCTGTAAATTGACCAAATGGGAGACCACTTGACTGGATAGATTTTGGTGCAGCATTGCGTTTCCGTTCTTGAAGAGCTTGAGCCAAACTCATACCTTGACCAAAGGCAAGACCACCACTGCTATAAGATGCCTTAAAGCTTGTATTGGCTGGACGAGCCAATCCTTGATACTCAAGTAAGTCTGAACTGATTTCGTTAATAAAACGAGTTGGACGGTTGTAGTTGGTACGACCAAAAAGCAGGCGTGAGTTGGCATTGGTCAGATAGAGAATTTTCTCTGCACGCGTGATACCTACATAGGCTAGACGGCGTTCTTCTTCTAATTCATCTTGATCTTCAGCTGCACGGCTAAGCGGAAAGACATTTTCTTCCATCCCAATCAAAAAGACAACTGGAAACTCGAGACCTTTGGCAGCGTGTAGGGTCATCAGGGTCACTTCTGATGTCTCCTGACTACCTGAATCTGTGTCTGCAATTAAGGCCAAATCATTTAAGAAACGACTCAGTTTATCCAGACCAGTTTCCTCTTCTGGCCCATCAGAGGTGTCATCAAAGTTTTTCGTCACAGAAAGGAACTCTTCAATATTTTCAACCCGAGCCTTGCTTTCTAAAGTCGCTTGAGCATTTAGAATATCGACGTAACCTGTTTTTTCTAGGACGGCCTCAACCAACTCAGTAATGCTTAAGTGGTCCAGTTGCTCCCGCAAATCCAGAATCATATTGGCAAAATCCCAGATAGACTGGGCTGCTTTACCCTTGATACCAGACAACATGATGTTTGCAGAAGCATCTAGCATGGACATGTCTTGCATATTCGCAAAGTCACGAATTTTCTCGACTGTACCTGGCCCAATTCCACGTTTAGGCTCGTTGATAATACGCTCAAAACTGATATTGTCACTCAAATTGGCAATAAGATTGAGGTAAGCGATAATATCTCGGATTTCCTTACGGCTGTAGAACTTGGTTCCGCCAACCATGGTATAAGGGATATTTGACTTGAGCAAGGCTTCCTCAATAGTACGGGACTGCGCATTAGTACGATAAAGAACTGCAAAATCCTTGTGAAGGAAGTTTTGGTTGCGACCCAGTTCATCGATGGTTTTGGCTACAAATACAGCCTCATCTATTTCATCATTAGCACGATAGTAAACGATTTGCTCCCCATCAGCATTCTGGGTCCAGAGATTCTTAGGACGGCGGTTTTTATTATTTTTAATAACCTCGTTAGCCGCTTGGAGAATGGTTTTAGTTGAGCGGTAATTCTCCTCCAACAAAACAACCTTGGCTTGGGGATAATCCTTTTCGAAGTCCAAGATATTCTGCATATCAGCACCACGCCAACCGTAGATAGACTGGTCCGCATCCCCAACCACACAGATGTTTTTTAAGCGCGAAGCCAAGAGTTTGACCAATTGGTACTGGGCATGGTTGGTATCTTGGTACTCATCAACGTGGATGTATTGGAATTTCTGTTGATAGCAGGTCAAAACATCAGGATTTTGATCAAAGAGACGCAAGGTCAGCATAATCAAATCATCAAAGTCAACAGACTCAGACTGACGAAGCTCTTTTTGATAAGCCGTGTAACACTGGGCCACGATTTGCGTATACATATCGCCAGCTTGGGCAGCATAGGCAACATCATCAATCAAATCATTCTTAGCATTGGAAATGGTCCCCAAAATAGTTCGTTCATTCCATTTTTTAGGATCCAAGTTCAACTGTTTAAGAATGCGTTTCATGAGCGTTCGCTGTTCACCAGGATCTACAATAGTGAAATTGCGGTTGTAGCCAATATAGTCCGCATCGCGACGCAAAATACGAACACACATGGAGTGGAAGGTCGCAATCAGACAGTCCTGAGTGGCTGGATTGAGGCTATAAGCACGCTCCTTCATCTCACGCGCAGCCTTATTAGTAAAGGTAATGGCCAAGATATTCCAAGGATTGACCAGCTTTTCATCAATCAAATAAGCGATACGGTGGGTCAAAACACGGGTCTTTCCAGAACCAGCCCCTGCCATGATTAACAAGGGACCTTCTGTCGTTTGCACCGCCTCAGCCTGACGGTCATTCATTCCATTTAATAATGCGTTCATCTTCTCTTCCTTACTCTTGAAGTCAATATTTCTATTATATCAGAATTCAAGGAAAATATCTTTACCTAGACTGGTTACGTGTAGAAGGCAACTTCTTATATCTAGATAAAAAATGAGCTTGGATATTATTTCCAAACTCATTTGAATTCAATTAAACTATTAGAACAAGCCTAGAACGGTTCCATCGCTTTCAACATCCATATTGAGAGCTGCTGGTCGTTTTGGAAGTCCTGGCATGGTCATGACATCACCAGTTAGGGCAACGATGAAGCCTGCACCTAATTTTGGCACCAATTCGCGAATGGTAATTTCAAAGTTTTCAGGTGCTCCAAGTGCATTTGGATTATCTGAGAAACTATATTGAGTTTTAGCCATACAGATTGGTAATTTGTCCCAACCGTTTTGAACGATTTGAGCGATTTGTGTTTGAGCTTTCTTCTCAAAGTTCACTTTACTACCACGGTAGATTTCAGTAACAATCTTTTCAATCTTTTCTTGGACAGAAAGGTCATTGTCATACAAACGTTTATAGTTAGATGGGTTTTCAGCAATAGTCTTAACAACCGTTTCAGCAAGAGCTACTCCACCTTCCGCACCATCAGCCCAGACACTTGCCAACTCAACTGGTACATCGATTGAGGCACAAAGTTCTTTCAAGGCTGCAATTTCAGCTTCTGTATCAGAAACAAATTCATTGATTGCTACAACTGCAGGTACTCCAAATTTACGGATATTTTCAACGTGGCGTTTCAAGTTAGCAAAACCTGCACGAACTGCTTCTACGTTTTCTTCAGTAAGAGCGTCTTTAGCCACACCACCATTCATCTTAAGGGCACGAAGGGTTGCAACAATGACAACTGCATCTGGAGATGTTGGCAAGTTTGGTGTCTTGATATCAAGGAATTTTTCAGCACCAAGGTCTGCACCAAAACCAGCTTCAGTAACAGTGTAATCAGCCAAGTGAAGTGCTGTTGTAGTTGCCAAGACAGAGTTACATCCGTGAGCGATATTGGCAAATGGACCACCGTGTACAAAAGCAGGCGTACCATAAATTGTCTGAACCAGGTTCGGCTTAATCGCATCCTTCAAAATCAAAGCTAAGGCACCTTCAACCTGCAAATCACCTACAGAAACAGGTGTACGGTCATAGCGGTAACCAATAACAATATTAGCCAAACGTCGTTTCAAGTCCTCTATGTTCGTTGCTAAGCAAAGAATGGCCATGATCTCTGAAGCAACTGTAATGTCAAAACCATCTTCACGTGGGATACCATTTAAAGGACCACCAAGCCCAACTGTAACATGACGAAGTGCACGATCGTTCAAGTCCACAACACGTTTCCAGAGGATACGACGTTGGTCAATTCCCAACTCGTTTCCTTGGTGCAAGTGGTTGTCAATCAAGGCAGAAAGAGCATTGTTGGCAGTTGTAATAGCATGCATGTCTCCAGTGAAGTGAAGGTTGATGTCTTCCATTGGCAGAACTTGAGCGTAACCACCACCAGCGGCACCACCCTTGATACCCATTACTGGACCAAGAGATGGTTCGCGAATAGCAATCATGGTTTTCTTGCCAATCTTGTTCAAGGCATCCGCAAGACCAATGGTAATAGTTGATTTTCCTTCACCTGCAGGTGTTGGGTTGATGGCAGTAACCAGAATCAATTTTCCAACCGGATTGCTCTCAACTGCACGAATTTTATCAAAGCTGAGCTTAGCCTTGTACTTTCCGTACAACTCCAAATCGTCGTAAGAAATACCAAGTTTCTCTACAACATCAACGATTGGTTTCAACTCAATACTCTGTGCAATTTCAATATCTGTTTTCATTCAAAACTCCTCTAACCTCTTATATGATAATTCATTATAACACAAAACAAGATTTTTAACATCCTAAAACTCTCTAAACGTTCGTAAATATCCCTGTTTTTAAGGTTTTTAGAGCCCTTTCTTAAATTTTATATGGCTTTATAGTTTGAAACTATATTCTTTCCTTTTACCAAATTTTTATTGCTTTCATTTTACTTACCGTTTATTTTTGTGTACAATAGTGCTATGAAAATTTTAGTTACATCGGGCGGTACCAGTGAAGCTATCGATAGCGTCCGCTCTATCACTAACCATTCTACAGGTCGCCTGGGCAAAATCATCACAGAAACTTTGCTTGCTGCAGGGCATGAAGTTTGTTTAATTACTACAAAACAAGCTTTGAAGCCAGAAGCCCATCCCAACCTAAATATTCGAGAAATTAACAATACCAAGGACCTTCTAATAGAAATGCAAGAACGTGTTGCAGATTATCAGGTTTTGATTCACTCAATGGCGGTGTCCGACTACACTCCTGTTTATATGACAGGGGTTGAGGAAGTTCAGGCTAGCTCCAATCTAGAAGAATTTTTAAGCAAGCAGAATCATCAAGCTAAGATTTCTTCAACTGATGAGGTTCAGGTTTTGTTCCTTAAAAAGACACCCAAAATCATCTCCCTAGTCAAGGAATGGAATCCTGCTATTCATCTGATTGGCTTTAAACTGCTGGTTGAAGTTACCGAAGATCATCTGGTTGACATTGCTAGAAAAAGTCTTATCAAAAACCAAGCAGAGTTGATTATAGCCAATGATCTAACTCAAATATCAGCAAACCAGCATCGTGCAATCTTTGTTGAGAAAGATTATCTTCAAACGGTTAACACTAAAGAAGAAATTGCAAAACTCCTCCTTGAAAAAATTCAAGCCTATCATTCTTAGAAAGGAAAGCTATGGCACATATTCTCTTGGCTGTAACGGGCTCAATCGCCTCTTATAAGTCGGCAGATTTAGTCAGTTCTCTAAAAAAACAAGGTCATCAAGTCACTGTTTTAATGACTCAGGCTGCTACAGAGTTTATCCAACCTTTGACACTACAGGCACTTTCACAGAATTTCGTCCACTTAGATGTCATGAAGGAACCCTATCCTGCTCAAGTCAATCATATAGAACTGGGAAAAAAAGCAGATTTATTTATCGTGTCCCCTGCTACTGCTAACACTATTGCAAAACTAGCCCACGGCTTTGCGGACAACATGGTGACCAGTACGGCTCTAGCCTTGCCAAGTCATATCCCAAAACTCATCGCACCAGCAATGAATACAAAAATGTATGACCATCCAACAACTCAGGCTAATCTAAAAACATTAGAAAGCTACGGCTATCAGCTGATTGCTCCAAAAGAATCCCTACTAGCTTGTGGCGACCATGGACGAGGAGCTTTAGCCGACCTCACAATTATTTTAGAAAGAATAAAGGAAACTCTCGATGAAAAAACGCTCTAATATTGCACCCATTGCTATCTTTTTTGCAACCATGCTCGTGATACACTTTCTGAGCTCACTTATCTTTAACCTTTTTCCATTCCCAATCAAACCGACCATTGTTCATATTCCTGTCATTATTGCCAGCATTATCTACGGACCACGAGTTGGGATTACACTTGGATTTTTGATGGGGTTACTTAGTTTGACGGTTAATACAATTACGATTCTACCAACAAGCTACCTCTTCTCACCATTCGTCCCAAACGGAAACATCTACTCAGCTATCATTGCCATCGTTCCACGTATTTTGATTGGTTTAACTCCTTATCTAGTCTATAAACTGATGAAAAATAAAACTGGTCTGATTCTAGCTGGTGCCCTTGGTTCACTTACCAATACAGTCTTTGTACTTGGTGGAATTTTCTACCTTTTTGGAAATGTCTTTGATGGTAATATCCAAAAACTCCTAGCAACCGTTATCTCAACAAACTCCATTGCAGAATTAGTCATTTCCGCAGTTCTAACCCTAGCCATTGTTCCAAGACTACAGACTTTGAAAAAATAAAAACATCTCCACTTTCAAGCTTGAAGGTGGAGATTTTGCTCTATACAGTTTTTTTTAGTGAAATCTTTACAAATATTTATACTCAAAGAAAATCAAAGTGCAAACTAGGAGGCAAGCTACAGGTTGCTCAAAACACGGTTTTGAGGTTGCAAATGGAAGCTGACGTGGTTTGAAGAGATTTTCGAAGAGCATTAACTTAAAAATAGCCTATAAACTCAAGTAAATCCTTGCTTTATTGTCTGGTTTATTGTACTATACTAGTGTATATACAGTGAAAAAGGAGATTATTATGAATACACGGAAAAAGACACAATTTATGACAATGACTGCCCTCTTAACAGCTATTGCGATTTTGATTCCAATTGTTATGCCCTTTAAGATTGTCATTCCACCTGCTTCTTACACTTTGGGAAGTCACATCGCTATTTTTATTGCCATGTTCTTATCGCCCTTGATGGCAATTTTTGTCATCATAGCTTCTAGTTTTGGATTTTTGATGGCTGGCTATCCCATGGTTATCGTTTTTAGAGCTTTCTCTCATATCGTTTTTGGTACCCTAGGAGCTCTTTACCTACAAAAATTCCCCGATACCCTAGATAAACCAAAATCTTCCTGGATTTTCAACTTTGTGTTAGCTGTCGTTCATGCCCTTGCTGAAGTATTGGCCTGTGTCGTTTTTTACGCAACTTCTGGTACCAATGTAGAAAATATGTTTTATGTTCTATTTGTGCTAGTTGGATTTGGCACAATTATCCATAGTATGGTAGACTATACATTAGCACTAGCTGTCTATAAAGTGCTTCGAAAACGCCGTTAAAAGGAAAAGCTATGACAAAAGATCGCAAACAAGCTCTGCTCCAACTCTTGAAAGAAACTCCTAAAGCCCTCAATGGCCAAAGTTTAGCTGAACATTTTCATGTTACACGCCAGGTCATTGTACAGGACATTGCAATTTTAAGAGCCGATGGCGCTCCTATCCTATCCACCAATCGTGGCTACGTCTATAAGCAAGTTGAAACCAATCCTTATGTTCACAAACTTTTCAAAGTGAAACATGAAGTTGAAGAAATCGGTCAAGAACTCCTTGCTATCGTTGATAATGGTGGACGTGTTCAAAATACCTTGATTGACCATCCCGTCTATGGAGAAATTGAAACCTTGCTGAAACTGTCTTGTCGTAGAGATGTGCAACATTTTCTAGAACAAGTTGAGCATTCAGATTTTAGACCTCTGTCTGAATTAACAGATGGTATCCATTACCACCTAGTTGAAGCCGAAACACAACAAGACCTCCACTATATCGAGGAGGCCTTAGATCAGCTAGGTTATTTAGTAAAAGACTAGAAGATTTTCTTCGCCCAGCCATCTTCTGTACGGTGGCGGTAGAAAAATTCAGATTTGTCAGGAGCTTCCATCATCTCCATCAATGGTAACATATCATAGGCCAGATCCAAGTTTGGAATCTGGTCTTTTTGCACCCAAGAAACTTCTCCTTCATCTGAAGAGCGAAGGGTACCAGAGAACTCAGTCGCCTTATAACAAAAGACGATATAGCGCCCGCCTGTATCCAGAGGCCAATTTTTAATGCCGACAAGTTGAGGATTTTGGATAGTTAACCCTGTTTCTTCGTAGATTTCACGAATGACAGACTCCGCAAAAGCCTCACCATTTTCTACATGACCTCCTGGAAAGGCATAACCAGACCAGCGATTGGTTTCAGGAGAGCGATACTGCATAACCACGCGCTGGGTTTCGAGATCTTCAATCAGACAAATGTTTGTTAAAATCGTTAATTGGGAACGGGACATATTTTCTCCTTTAGGTAATATTCTAATCCAACGCCTTGACTTCCAACATCACATCACGGATCTGAGCTGCTAGTTCAAAGTCAAGCACTTCGACGGCTTCTTGCATTTGTTTTTCTAGTTTCTTAACAAGTTCTTTGCGCTCTTGTTTGTTGAGGCTATTGATGTCAACTTCCTTGTCTTCTTCCTTAGCAACCGCCTTGGTCACAGCAATCAGGTCACGGATTTCTTTCTTGATTGTCTGTGGTACGATACCATGCTCTTCATTATAGGCCATTTGGATTTTCCGACGACGAGCAGTTTCATCGATAGCACGTTGCATAGACTGAGTAACGGTGTCCGCATACATGATTACATGACCTTCACTGTTACGGGCGGCACGTCCAATGGTCTGGATGAGTCCACGTTCGTTACGAAGGAAACCTTCCTTGTCAGCATCAAGAATGGCTACGAGGCTCACTTCAGGAACGTCAATTCCTTCACGGAGCAGGTTAATTCCGACCAAGACATCAAAGACACCCAAGCGCAGGTCACGGATAATCTCTGTCCGCTCTAAAGTCTTGATATCCGAGTGCATGTACTTGACCTTGATGCCCATTTCCTTGAAGTAGTCGGTCAAGTCTTCTGCCATTTTCTTGGTCAAGGTGGTGATAAAGGTTCGCTCGTTCTTTTCAACACGGGCATTGATTTCACCTAAGAGGTCATCAATCTGTCCCATGGTCGGACGTACTTCCACCTCAGGATCCAATAGCCCTGTCGGACGAATAATTTGCTCAATCACTGTCTCAGTTTGTTCATTTTCATAATCACCTGGTGTCGCTGAAACGTAGACAATCTGATGGACATGGCTTTCAAACTCTTCACGACGAAGAGGACGATTGTCCAGAGCAGACGGCAAACGAAAACCATAATTTACTAGCATTTCTTTACGCGAACGGTCTCCATTGTACATGCCCTTGATTTGTCCCATAGTCATGTGACTCTCGTCAATCATAATCAAAAAATCATCTGGGAAGAAGTCGAGAAGGGTATAAGGAGGCTCACCTTCGCTACGTCCATCCATGTGGCGAGAATAATTTTCAACCCCATTGGTATAGCCCATCTCACGCAACATTTCGATATCGTACTCTGTTCGCTGTTTCAAACGTTGGGCTTCAAGTAATTTACCTTCCTTCTCAAAGATAGCTAGTTGCTCCTCCAATTCGGCCTGAATCTTGGCAATGGCAACTTCCATGTGGTCGTCATTGGTCACAAAGTGAGTAGCTGGGAAAATAGCCAAATGATCCACTTCTCCCAACACCTGACCTGTCAGAGCCTCAACTTCACGAATACGGTCAATTTCATCTCCAAAGAATTCTACTCGAAAGGCATGTTCATCACGAGAGGCTGGGAAAATCTCCACTACATCCCCACGAACGCGAAATCTTCCACGTTGGAAATCAATATCATTTCGCTCAAACTGAATATCGACCAAGTCATTTAAGAGTTTATCACGAGAAATTTCAAGACCTGGACGGAGACTAACGACACTATCAGCGTATTCCTTGGGCGAACCCAAACCATAGATACAAGAGACTGAGGCAACGACAATAACATCATTACGCTCCAGAAGGGCTGAAGTCGCTGAGTGGCGGAGTTTGTCAATCTCGTCATTGACAGAGCTGTCCTTTTCAATATAGGTATCACTGGAAGGGACATAGGCCTCAGGTTGGTAATAATCATAGTAAGACACAAAGTACTCAACTGCATTTTCAGGGAAAAATTCCTTAAACTCCCCATAGAGCTGTCCTGCTAGAGTTTTATTGTGGGCAATAACCAGAGTTGGTTTATTGACTTTGGAAATGACCTGACTCATGGTATAGGTCTTCCCTGTTCCGGTCGCCCCCATCAGAATCTGAGCTTTTTCTCCACCCTCGATATTATCAACCAACTGCTCGATAGCTTGGGGTTGGTCTCCTGATGGTTGATATTTTGATACTAGTTTAAATTGATTGTCTGTAATACGATTGATCATAAGAATCCTCTCTCGATGTGCTATTCCTATTTTAGCATACTTGTAGCATTTTCACGAAGAAAAGGACGGACCGAAGTCACATCCTTTCATTTTCTTTCTTTAATTGATAGGCGAGATAGACAATCAGCAGTAGTAAGACCAGACTTGTCATGATGGAACCCTCAATACCAAAAGATCCACCTGATAGCCAGCCTTGATTGCCTTGTGGTAAAAAGGTCATCAATGACGTTCCTGACGGCTGACCACTAACTAAAATCCCAAAGAGATTGCCCTGAGCAAAATTCCAAGCGCCATGAATACCTGCTACCCCCCAAACTGTATCTGTTTTGAGGAGATAAAGTGACATGGCAACTCCGAATAAGAAGAGATTCATTAGAGATAGAGGTGTTAGACCAGAATTCCCCATATGAAGCAGGGTAAAGAATAGGCTAGATATAAGAACAGCAAGTTTTAAATTAGTTCTTGATGCCAATTGAGGAAGGAGCCATGCACGGGAAACCACTTCTTCTGCTGTCCCCTGTAAAATCCAAAATGGGATAGTAAAGACAACAAAGACAAGCGAGTAAGGATTCAAGTGAATAGACTCAAAATGATACTGCCCCAAGGCCACTAAACCTAACAAAGTAAGAAGAAAAAGTGCCAGACCTAGCCCAAAACCTTTCAGAAGACTGCTGAGGAAATTTTCTCTATAAAATCCCAAAGTTCGAATAGGTCTTTTCTCAACTTTTCCAGTCCATCTGAACACTGTGTTGAGAATAAAACCAAAGGCCAGCAATTCTAAAATTAAATGAAAATCACTTGTTTTATCCGTCAAGCTCTGTTGCAAGGTCTGTAAGTAGCTTGCAAGATTTTGACCAGCTTCTCCAAAATTTCTAGCAAGTCCGACGAGAGCTAACAAACTAATACCATATAAAGTATAAGCCACAAACTCTCCTATGAAGACAAAAACAAAGGCTAACAAGGGGCTTGTGTAAATGTTTAAACTCATTTTTGAAGCTTGGAAGTCTTTAAATATTCTTTTGTTCTTCATATGCCTGTCCTCTTTTCTTCTATTATATACCATTATTATAGCACTTTATAGTAGCAATTCAATAAAGAAACAAAGGACTTTTATGTTATATCTTCTAACATAAAAGCCCCTAGATTTGCATTTTTTAGTTTTTTCTGATATAATGGGAAAATATTCGGAAAAGGAGACTAAAAATGAAGAAAAAATTTCTAGCATTTTTGCTAATTTTATTCCCAATTTTCTCATTAGGTATTGCAAAAGCTGAGACGATTAAGATTGTGTCTGATACCGCCTATGCACCTTTTGAGTTTAAAGATTCAGATCAAACTTATAAAGGAATTGATGTTGACATTATTAACAAAGTCGCAGAGATTAAAGGATGGAATATTCAGATGTCCTATCCTGGATTTGATGCAGCGGTCAATGCGGTTCAAGCTGGTCAAGCTGACGCTATCATGGCAGGGATGACAAAAACTAAAGAACGTGAAAAAGTCTTCACCATGTCTGATACTTACTATGATACAAAAGTTGTCATTGCAACTACAAAGGCACACAAGATTAGTAAATATGACCAATTAACTGGCAAAACCGTTGGTGTTAAAAACGGAACTGCTGCTCAACGTTTTCTTGAAACAATCAAAGATAAATACGGCTTTACTATTAAAACATTTGACACTAGTGATTTGATGAACAACAGCTTGAGTGCTGGTGCCATCGATGCCATGATGGATGACAAACCTGTTATCGAATATGCCATCAACCAAGGTCAAGACCTCCATATTGAAATGGACGGTGAAGCTGTAGGAAGTTTTGCTTTCGGTGTTAAAAAAGGAAGCAAATACGAGCACCTAGTCACTGAATTTAACCAGGCATTGGCTGAAATGAAAAAAGATGGTAGTCTTGATAAAATCATCAAGAAATGGACTGCATCATCTTCTTCAGCAGTACCAACCACAACGACTGCAACTGGTCTAAAAGCAACTCCTGTTAAAGCTAAATACATCATTGCAAGTGATTCTTCTTTTGCACCTTTTGTGTTCCAAAACTCAAGCAACCAATTTACTGGTATTGATATGGACTTGATTAAGGCAATCGCTAAAGATCAAGGCTTTGAAATTGAAATCACCAATCCTGGTTTTGATGCAGCTATCAGTGCTGTCCAAGCTGGTCAAGCAGATGGTATCATTGCTGGTATGTCTGTCACAGATGCTCGTAAGGCAACTTTTGACTTCTCAGAATCATACTACACTGCCAATACAATCCTTGGTGTCAAAGAATCAAGTACCATTGCTTCTTATGAAGATTTGAAAGGGAAGACAGTTGGTGTTAAAAACGGAACGGCTTCTCAAACCTTCCTAACTGAAAATCAAAGCAAATACGGCTACAAAATCAAAACTTTCGCTGATGGTTCTTCAATGTATGACAGTTTAAACACTGGTGCCATCGATGCGGTTATGGATGATGAGCCTGTTCTCAAATATTCTATCAGCCAAGGTCAAAAATTGAAAACACCAATCCCTGGAACTCCAATCGGTGAAACAGCCTTTGCCGTTAAAAAAGGAGCAAATCCAGAATTGATTGAAATGTTCAATAACGGACTTGCAAACCTTAAAGCAAACGGAGAATTCCAAAAGATTCTTGATAAATACCTAGCTAGCGAATCTTCATCTTCATCAACAAGTACTGTTGATGAAACAACTATCTGGGGCTTGCTCCAAAACAACTACAAACAACTCCTTAGCGGGCTTGGTATCACTCTTGCTCTAGCTCTTATCTCATTTGCTATTGCCATTGTTATCGGGATTATCTTCGGTATGTTTAGTGTTAGCCCCTACAAATCTCTTCGTGTAATCTCTGAGATTTTCGTTGACGTTATCCGTGGTATTCCTTTGATGATTCTTGCAGCCTTCATCTTCTGGGGAATTCCAAACTTCATCGAGTCCATCACAGGACAACAAAGTCCAATTAACGACTTCGTAGCTGGTACTATTGCCCTCTCACTCAATGCAGCAGCTTATATTGCTGAAATCGTTCGTGGTGGTATTCAAGCTGTTCCAGTTGGTCAAATGGAAGCCAGCCGAAGCTTGGGGATCTCTTATGGAAAAACCATGCGTAAGATTATCTTGCCACAAGCAACTAAATTGATGTTGCCAAACTTTGTTAACCAATTCGTTATCGCTCTTAAAGATACAACCATCGTATCTGCTATCGGTTTGGTTGAACTCTTCCAAACTGGTAAGATTATCATCGCCCGTAACTACCAAAGTTTCAAGATGTATGCAATCCTTGCTATCTTCTATCTTGTAATTATCACACTTTTGACTAGACTGGCGAAACGCTTAGAAAAGAGGATTCGTTAATGGCAAAATTAAAAATTGATGTAAATGATTTACACAAGCACTATGGAAAAAATGAAGTTTTAAAAGGAATTACGACTAAGTTCTATGAAGGAGATGTTGTTTGTATCATCGGTCCTTCAGGTTCTGGTAAGTCAACTTTCCTTCGTAGCCTCAACCTTCTAGAAGAAGTTACGAGTGGTCACATCACTGTGAACGGTTATGACTTAACTGAAAAAACAACCAACGTTGACCACGTTCGTGAAAATATCGGAATGGTGTTCCAACACTTCAACCTCTTCCCTCATATGTCTGTATTGGACAATATCACCTTTGCTCCTATTGAGCACAAGTTGATGATTAAGGAAGAAGCTGAGAAATTGGGAATGGAATTGCTTGACAAGGTTGGGCTAGCAGATAAAGCTAATGCTAATCCAGATAGCCTATCAGGTGGTCAAAAACAACGTGTGGCTATCGCTCGTGGACTCGCCATGAATCCTGATATCATGCTCTTTGATGAGCCAACTTCCGCTCTTGACCCTGAGATGGTCGGAGACGTACTAAACGTTATGAAGGAATTGGCTGAGCAAGGTATGACCATGATCATCGTAACCCATGAGATGGGATTTGCCCGTCAGGTTGCCAACCGCGTTATCTTTACTGCAGATGGCGAGTTCCTTGAAGACGGAACACCTGATCAAATCTTTGACAACCCTCAACACCCTCGTCTGAAAGAGTTCTTGGACAAGGTCTTAAACGTCTAAACGCAAACTGTAAGGATTTCCTTGCAGTTTTTTTCTATCTCGTATTGGATTTTTTGATTTTTCGGAAAATTATGTTAGAATTAAGTTTATGAAATGAGGTTTCCTCATACCTAGCAAGACTAGGAATAAAAATAGAAATTAGGTAGCTAGATGTCATCTAAGGTTATTGTTACAATTTTCGGTGCGAGTGGAGACCTGGCTAAACGCAAGCTCTACCCTTCCCTTTTTAGACTATATAAATCCGGCAATCTTTCCGAGCACTTTGCAGTCATTGGAACTGCTCGTCGTCCTTGGAGCAAGGAATATTTTGAATCTGTTGTCGTCGAATCCATCCTTGATTTGGCAGATAGTACCGAACAGGCTCAAGAGTTCGCTAGTCACTTCTACTATCAAAGTCATGATGTCAACGATACAGAACACTACATTGCTTTGCGTCAATTGCAGGCTGAACTAAATGACAAGTACCAAGCTGAACACAACAAGCTCTTCTTCTTGTCTATGGCGCCTCAGTTCTTTGGAACCATTGCCAAACACCTCAAGTCTGAAAACATTGTGTATGGTAAAGGTTTTGAACGCTTAATCGTTGAAAAACCATTTGGTACAGATTACGCAACTGCAAGCAAGTTGAATGACGAGCTCCTAGCAACATTTGACGAAGAACAAATTTTCCGTATTGACCATTATCTTGGTAAGGAAATGATTCAAAGCATCTTTGCAGTTCGCTTTGCCAACCTTATTTTCGAAAACGTTTGGAACAAGGACTTTATCGACAATGTTCAAATTACCTTTGCGGAGCGCTTGGGTGTAGAAGAACGTGGTGGCTACTATGACCAATCTGGTGCCCTCCGCGACATGGTACAGAACCATACGCTCCAACTTCTTTCCCTCCTTGCCATGGACAAACCAGCAAGTTTCACAAAAGATGAAATTCGTGCTGAAAAGATTAAGGTCTTTAAAAACCTCTATCATCCAACTGATGAAGAACTTAAAGAGCACTTTATCCGTGGTCAATACCGCTCTGGTAAGATTGATGGCATGAAATACATCTCTTATCGTAGTGAGCCAAATGTAAATCCAGAATCAACAACTGAAACTTTTGCATCTGGTGCCTTCTTTGTAGACAGCGATCGATTCCGTGGTGTTCCTTTCTTCTTCCGTACTGGTAAACGACTGACTGAAAAAGGAACTCATGTCAACATCGTCTTTAAACAAATGGACTCTATATTTGGAGAACCACTTGCTCCTAACATTTTGACTATCTATATCCAACCAACAGAAGGTTTCTCTCTTAGCCTAAATGGGAAGCAAGTAGGAGAAGAATTCAATTTGGCCCCTAACTCACTTGATTACCGTACAGATGCGACCGCAACTGGTGCGTCTCCAGAACCATACGAGAAATTGATTTATGATGTCTTAAATAACAACTCAACTAACTTTAGCCACTGGGATGAAGTTGGTGCATCATGGAAATTGATTGACCGTATCGAAGAGCTCTGGGCTGAAAATGGTGCCCCGCTTCATGACTATAAAGCTGGAAGCATGGGACCTCAAGCCAGCTTTGACTTACTTGAAAAATTTGGTGCCAAATGGACTTGGCAACCAGATATCGCCTACCGTCAAGATGGTCGTTTAGAATAAAAAAAATCCTGCAAGTTTATGCCTTGCAGGATTTTTGCTTCTGATTAAATTAAGCCTTCCAAGAGACCTTTCATAAAGTTTTCTGAGTTAAACTCACCAATATCATCGGTTTTTTCACCAAAACCAATCAATTTTACAGGAATATTGAGTTCTTCACGAATGGCTAGAACAACACCACCTCGAGCAGTTCCATCAATCTTGGTTAAGACAATCCCTGTAACAGGAGTAATTTTTGAAAATTCTTTGGCCTGTACAAGAGCGTTTTGACCTGTTGATGCATCAAGTGCCAAGAAGGTTTCATGCGGAGCTTCTGGCACTACGCGTTTGATGATACGACCAATCTTTTCCAATTCAGCCATTAAGTTTTCTTTGTTTTGCAGACGACCTGCTGTATCAATCATGAGAATATCAATACCTTCAGCCACGGCACGTTCCATTCCATCAAAGACCACACTGGCTGGGTCAGCTTTCTCAGGTCCAGTCACAACTGGAACGTCCACACGACGGCCCCATTCAGCAAGCTGGGCTACTGCACCTGCACGGAAGGTATCTGCCGCAACCAACATGACCTTCTTACCAGCTTGTTTATAGCGGTGAGCTAGTTTCCCGATAGAAGTTGTTTTCCCAACACCATTAACACCAACAAAGAGCATGACTGTCAAGCCATCTTGGAAGTGGATACTTTCATCGTAGTTGCCATCCTTTTCATAAAGCTCAACCAATTTCTCAATGATGACACGACGAAGTGCGTCCGGTTTCTTGGCATTTTCAATCTTGGCTTCGTAGCGTAGCTCCTCTGTTAAGTTAGAAGCGACTTGGACACCAACGTCACTCATGATCAGCAATTCTTCCAGTTCCTCGAAAAATTCTTCGTCAACAGAGCGAAAATTGGCAAAGAAGGCATTCAAGCGGGCACCGAAGCCTGTACGAGTTTTCTTAAGACTACGGTCATATTTTTCCTGAACAGTTTCTTCTGCTTGAGGTCTTTCTGCTTCAAGCACTTCAGAACTATTTTCTTCAAGAGCTTCTTCATGTTCAGAATTCTCTTCCTCTACGACTTCTTCTGAGTTTGCAAATTCCTCTATTTCTTCTTGATTAACCTCTACAACTGGCTCTGGATCATGACTTTCTTCAACTGACTCTTGATTTGCCTCTTCTTGGAGCGCAACTTCTTCAGAACTTTCAACTTCTGCTTCTTCTTGAGAAACTTCCTCAGCTTCTGTAAGGGCAGGCTCAGTATCTTCAGACATATCAAGATTTTCTAGAGCTTCTTTTACAACTTCTTCGATTTTAGGTTCTTCTTTTTTTCCGAATAGACGGTCAAATAATCCCATATCTTAGTTCTCCTTTAGCACATATTCTTCGATAGCCCAGGCAACAGCTTCTTCATCATTGGTCATTGGCGTCACTACATTTGCGACTGCCTTAACTTCAGGAACAGCGTTTTGCATGGCAACACCGAGCCCTGCCCATTCAATCATAGAGAGGTCATTTGCCTCGTCACCACAAGCCATCACTTGGCTTTGATCAATTCCCAGATGACTGATTAGTTTTGCCAAACCTGTTGCTTTGTGAACATTCTTTGGTGACCACTCTAGCAACATTTCACGTGATTTAAAGATCTCATATTGGTCAAACAATTCTGGAGAAATCTTCTGAATGGCTGCATCCAAGGGTTCTTGAGCAAAGGCAGTCACACATTTATTATAAGTCATTTGACTAGATAAGTCTGCAAAGTCCACTGGAACAAAAGTCAAAGCTGGATTGAATTTGGCATAAAGACTTTCTTGGTCGGATTGAATTTGATAAACAGTTCCTTCTGAGATGGCATCAAGAGGCAGTGATAATTTCTCTGTTTCTTCATACAAGCGTGCCACATCATCATAGGAAAAGACTGTCTTATCAAGGATTTCACCTGTATTTTTCTGAACTAAACCACCATTAAAGGTAATCGTATACTCATCTTCCTTGCCGTCAGTTCCTAGCTCATGGAGAAAGAAATCCATAGCTTTTAAGGGACGACCAGTTGTCAATACGACCTTGATACCACGATCACGCGCAGCTTTCAAGGTTGCCTTGGTGCGATCCGTCAGCCTTTTATCAGTAGTCAGCAAGGTCCCGTCCAAGTCCAATGCGATCAATTTTATATCTGCCATTATAAACCCTCCATATAAGCTATAACTGACTGGTCCTTATGGTGACCAATCACAGTCTCTGCTAATTCTAAAATTTCTGGTCGTGCATTTTTAGGAGCTACAGGATGTCCCACAACCTGCATCATATGCAAATCATTTAGATTGTCTCCAAAAGCCATGACCTGATCCATTGTGATACCAAGTTTTTTAGCTAATTCAACAATGGCCACACCCTTATCGACATAGTCCAGAACAATATCAATGGATTCAAAGCCAGTTGTCATGGCCTTAACACCAGGGACATTTTCGTTTACCCAAGCTTCCCCAGCTTCTAGCGTTTCTTCTGTGAAGTTGGTTGTAAATTTGAAAATGTCATCTTTAATATCTTCCAGACTCGCTACTTTTTGGATATTTTCATTATAGTGCTGACTCACTTTTAAATAGGTCTCATCAACCGTATCTAGCACATAAGAGCCTTTTTTCCCCGTCAAGAGCAGTTTATTGACATCTACATAAGGTGACGTTTTCAGCTTTTCAAAAGTCGTCAGATAAAAGTCACGAGACATGGTCGCTTCATACAAGTCCTGACCTTGATACTCTACCAAACTGCCATTTTCCGCGATAAAAATAATGTCATCACGAACATCAGCAAATAATTTTTCTAAAGATAGAAATCCGCGCCCCGAAGCCACCGCAAAGTATATCCCTTTTTCCTTGTAGGAAGCCAAGATAGACTTGAGGCGGTCCATATCAAAGCATCCATTCCCATCTAGGAAGGTCCCGTCCATATCCGTTGCTACTAGTTTAATCATAAAATCTTTCTTACTCCGATTAGTAAATCTACCTCCTATTATACCATAGATAAGTAGAAAAAGGACTAGTCTATCAGCTTTGCTTCTCTTTTATCCTTCTCTGCTAGCTAGTGTTGTTTCTATCTTTTAAAAAAGCTCGTAAAATTAAAATCGTGCAACTTTTTTCAGATAGTTTCAAAAGATTGATTTCCTTATATTTTTTCTTTATACTGGATAAAAAGGAGATTAGTATGTCAGAAACAAATCACGAAATCGATTCAAATTTTGCAGGTCGTTTAAATATCCTGCGTGCAGGTGTTCTTGGTGCCAATGATGGAATTATTTCCATTGCTGGTGTGGTTATCGGGGTTGCCAGTGCTACGAGCAATATCTGGATTATCTTTTTATCAGGATTTGCAGCTATTTTGGCTGGTGCCTTTTCAATGGCGGGTGGAGAATATGTATCCGTTTCAACTCAAAAAGATACAGAGGAAGCAGCCGTTGCGCGTGAGCAACTCTTGCTAGACCAAGACATGGAGCTAGCTAAAAAGTCTCTCTACGCTGCCTATATTCAAAATGGCGAGTGTGAAACATCAGCCCAACTTCTCACCAACAAAGCCTTTTTAAATAATCCACTCAAGGCTTTGGTAGAGGAAAAATATGGGATTGAGTATGAAGAGTTTACCAATCCTTGGCATGCTGCTATCTCTAGCTTTATTTCTTTTTTCCTTGGTAGCTTACCACCAATGCTTTCAATTACCATTTTCCCAAGTGAATACCGCATCCCTGCTACTGTCCTTATCGTCGGCGTGGCCCTTCTTCTCACTGGTTACACTAGTGCCAAACTTGGAAAAGCTCCAACCAAAACAGCTATGATTCGGAACCTCGCTATTGGTCTTTTAACCATGGGAGTTACCTTCCTGCTCGGTCAACTTTTCAGCATTTAGAAGACAAGAAATACCTCGATTTTGAAGTCGAGGTATTTTTTTTACATTTGCACAATCTTGCGATAGCTTCTTGAAGTAATCATGAAAATCAGCACATAGGCGATGAGGAAGATAGCGCAGATAGACAAGGTCACAATCAACATCATAGTCGCATCCAGTACACCTATCACTTTAAGAATCAGACTAAGCATATGGTAGGCAAAGGCTAGATGTATGAAGGCAAAAAGCAAAGGAAGGAAGAAAACAGTTAAAACCTGTTTGTTGATGGTTTGCTTGATTTGCTTTTGATCTAAACCGACTTTCTGCAAGATAATAAAGCGTTCACGGTCTTCATAACCTTCAGAAATTTGTTTGTAATAGATGACCAGAACAGTTCCGACCATAAAGATAATGGATAGGAAAATACCGATAAAGAATACTCCGCCAAAGAGGACACTCATTTGAGCACTAGCATCTGCTAGATTGCTACCATACACATAGCTACCTTCAGTGTTTAATTGAGCATTAAACTTTTGTAAGTATTTTTCATATTCTTCAGCGACTTTGAGTTGTTCTTCTTCACTGATATTTACATTCATACCACCGTACAGCTGATTATAGATAGCTGAATCAGGGAATTGGTCTAAAAATGCTTGCAAATTAGGTACAACAAGGTAATTGTAATCAGCAGTCAAAATATTAAACTGATTTGGAACATGGTTTACAATGAAATCTTTAGTAAATTCTTCTTTGACAGAAAATTGATGATCATTTAGAGTTAGAGCTTTCTGTTCTTTAACTCCCTCATTCTTTGCAAAGAGTCCGACCTCATTTCCTGATAGAGACAATTTTTGGCCAGTCATATTTTCATAATCTTTTTGGTCAAATACCATGAAAACTGTTGTGGGTTGGACACGATTTTGTCCTTTTTCAAAAAGGGTTAACTTGCTACCTTCTTGGTTTGCAACACCAAAGTAAGCGTAACGAAGCACTTCTTTCTCTTTAATCTTATAACCTTTATCACTTGCAAACTGGCTCAAGAGTTTGTCCAAGTCTTCTTTTTCAACATTTTGCCCTGAAACCCCAAAATCATGAGGATTTAGAACTTTTTTAAAGCTTTCTGAGGCATTGAAAATACTAGTCGCTGCTGACATGGTTACCAAAACCATTGTTGACAAAATTGCGATAGTTGCTAGTCCAACCGCATTTTTCTTCATACGGAAAATCAAGTTAGACACTGAGATAAGGTTATTGGGCTGGTAATAGTATTTCTTATTTTTCTTTAAGATTTGGAGGAAAACGGTAATACCTGCATTGAACAAGAGATAGGTTCCAAAAATAACCAGCAAAACAGCTAGGAAGAAAGTTGTTAAGGCTGTAAGAGGATCTTTTACAGTAAGGGAAAGATAATATCCAATCCCTAAACTTATGGAACCAAGAATAGTTTGGAGAGGTAGGAAACGACCTTTTTTCTCTCCGCTTGCTTTCTCACGAGAGAGCTGGAGGGCATTCATACGGGCAATTCGAAGGGCATTCAGGAACATGAGGCCTAGGAAAATCAAACCAAAGACAACAAGTACTGCAATGACAACATTCATTTGGAAGGTAGCGACCAGCTCAACCTTCAATTTCATCAGTTTGAGCAAGAAAGCGAAAATTAACTTGTCAAACAAGGCTCCAATACCGATACCCGCTCCAACAGTTAGAATCCCAAATACCACTAACTCCTTAAAGGTCATACTGATTAGATGACGCTTCTCCAAGCCCAACATGCCATAAATTCCTAGTTCCTTGGAACGGTTCTTCATGACAAAACTATTGGCATAGAGGACGATAATGGCTGACGCAAGGGTGACGACAAACATACCAAATCCTAGAGTAGCTTGAATGGTTGTCCCTCCACGGATTTCCGAAATCTTGGGATTGAAGGTTAAGGAGTAAAAGAGATAGGTGACGGTGACTGCCAAGAGAACAGCCAGCGCAAAAGGATAGTAGAGTTTGCGGTTTTTAATCAAGTTCGATACCGCTAACTTATTGGTTAATCGAAACATACTAATTCACCTCGCTTGCCATGACAGTCAAGGTATCAGAGATTTCTTGGAACATCTGACGTTCTGTCTTCTCTCCACGGTAGATTTGGTTGTAAAGAATGCCGTCTTTGATAAAGAGTACACGTTTAGCTCTGCTAGCTGCTGCTGTTGAGTGGGTTACCATAAGAATGGTTTGTCCACGCTCATTGATTTCATCAAAAACATCCAGTAGAGCTGCAGATGACTTGGAGTCAAGGGCGCCTGTTGGCTCATCCGCAAGGAGAATTTCAGGTTCTGTGATGATGGCACGAGCTACTGCTACACGCTGTTTCTGCCCTCCTGAAATCTCGTAAGGGTACTTCTCTTGTAATTGGTTGATTCCCAGATTCTCAGCTGTCACCACCAATTTCTTCATCATCTCCGTAATAGGTCTTCTTGACAAGACAAGTGGAAGCAAGATATTATCCTTAACAGATAGAGTATCTAGCAAGTTAAAGTCTTGGAAGACAAATCCTAGCTTTTCACGACGGAAGCTAGAGGCTTGTGAATTTTTAATGGTTGCGGTGTCCGTTCCATTTAAGTAAACCTGCCCACGACTTGGTTTATCCAGCATAGCTAGAATATTGAGAAGAGTTGATTTACCAGAACCAGACTCACCCATGATAGCGACGTAATCGCCTTTTTCGACGGTAAAGTGAATATCCTTGAGGGCTTCTACTTGGTTGCCCTGAAAACGAGTTTTATAAATTTTTTGAACGTGTTTTACATCTAAAAGTGTCATGAGAATCTCCTTTCTTAATATCCCATCAAATGAAATGTTGCTTGCATCATAGCGCACCCCAACTGAACGCGCTCGATATCTTTGTGGCTTGGTTTTCTTGTTTTCTTCTGTAAGATTTGTTTCATGATGTTACTCCTTTGTTCTTTATGAGTCTAGTTTACATCAAAAAAAGACCGCTTGCCATAACCTAATCTTACAAAAGAGACTTTAATCTTACATTTTTGTAAGATTGGAGAATTTTTTGAAAATATCTACTATACAAAGTCCTATCATTACTTGTTTTATTTTTAAAAAAGGAGTAAAATAAAATTATGAAAGGGTTTTCTTCGGCACCTTGTAAAACTTTAGTTTTTTAGTGCTTATTTTAAAAAGTAGTAAGCTATAATTCGCATAACTGCAATGAAGAGGGAGGTTGATCTCCCTCTTTTTTAGAAAGAGGTTCCTATGAAACGTATATTTCTCTTCATCAGCAATCTTCTTCTGGCACTCTTTCTGATTGGTGCTTTGTCCTTTTGGAAAGACTCTCTTCCACAAATCCTGTTCCCAGGTGCAGCAGTATTAAGCGGTCAAGCAGATTATTCTACCGTTAAAGAAGAATTAAATAGTCTTGCTAAAGAACATAATAGTCTTATCGCAAGAACCATTTGGGAAGTAGATAGTGATGGAAAATCACAAACTTACTACGAAGTTTTTGGAGATGGGAAACTTCCAGACTGGATGCCTCAAGCAAGTCAAGAAAGTATCAATAAAAGTAATCTTCTCAACAATTACAATATTATCAGTGGCTCGCTAACAAATCAAGAATTAGCTATTCACCTTAAACAACTTGGACTAGAAAAAGTTAATACATTTGAAAATAATAGAGTCTCCTTCGTATTGACCCTCATTGCCCAACCCAATCAACTTACTAGTCTTTTCATTTTTTTATTAACCTTTTTATCACTTATTGTTATCGGACAGATTCAATCTCTCTCTCAATCAGGAATAAGACTGATTAATGGAGAACGTCTCAGAAATCTCTTCTTTCGTTCTATCATAAGAGACGGACTTGATATCCTTCTTTTCGGCTTGCCTGCTTTCCTAATAGCTAGTGTTTTAGTAATTTACCTAGGCTATCCTTATGAAATTCAGACTTTTTTAGTAATACTATTTATTTTTTATAATAGCCTGCTTCTCTTGCTAAGTCTTCTCATCGCTTTTCTTTTTACTATTTCTTTAAAAAGAGTTCATCTTATCTCTATCATTAAAGGAAAATTACCAATTAAGTCAATTTTACGTATTCTTTACTTTGGTCAAGCTCTGTCTATCTTATTAGTTATTGTAGGATTTGGGCGCTTGTCCATTGATCATCATATATTTATGAAAAATGAGGCTGGACAAGCTACTTGGAAACAACACTCCAATATTGTTAATCTTCAAACAGGTCGTTCAAGTCAAAGAAAAAATATAGATGAACTCAAAATGAATGCTAATAAATGGTTTGACTTTATTCAATATTCTTTAGAAAATGGAAATGCCTTTCTAGTCAAACATAATCTCGCTATTCAAGCTATAAAACATTCTCTTTCAACTCATAATGATTCTGAACAAAATCCCTATGACTTGGAAGGGAAAAATATTCTCTATGTAACACCTGACTACTTCAAAAAAGAAGGTATAGAGTTAACATCAGAAACCTTTAAAAAAATCAATAATCTAAAAGATGGACAGGTTCTTGTAATACTACCTCAAGAACAAAAGAAAAATGAGGAACAAATAAAACAAAACATACAAGAAGATTTAACTAATCGATTATACAGTAGTGATACAAAGCATAGAGTCGAAGTTAGTATAACTTATACTGATCAAAAAAAAGATGTATTCATTTATAATACTACCCATATTTCTTATGATCAATGGTTGTCAACCCCTATTTTTATCGTAGTTTCTCCTAAGGCACTTGGAAAAGATTCTTCTATATTTTGGTTTACGAATCTAGAATATCTCTATTTTACCGATTTACAGCAAACACAAGAACTTTTGAAGTACTATCAACTTGATACTATGATTTCAGGATTATCCTTTGCTAGAGAGACCTACCTCCAGTTAAATCAAAAAATTAAAATCGAAATTTTTAGTAACTTAGCAAGTGCTATATTTGCTATTTTGACTTCAATTTTGCTGTTTACAAGTTTAAATCTACTCTATTTTGAAGCCTTTCGCAAAACCATATTCTTGAAAAAAATAGCTGGTTATTATTTCTTTGAATTACACTGTAGATATATCACTTCTCAAATAATAGCTCTCTTTGTCGGAAGTAGTCTAGCTTTCATTATTTCTAAGAATATCTGGATTACCCTGATTTTATTTCTCAGTTTTTCAGGTTTAGCTGTTTCTCTATTGAAAATCTGTGATAAAAAGGAAACTAAAACTTATGCTAGCATCATCAAAGGAGGATAGTATGATTGAATTACAACATATTTGGAAACAATTTGGTTCTCGTGTCATTTTTTCAGACTTGAGTCTTAATTTTCAAAGTGGTATGGTGTATGCATTGATAGGAGATAGTGGTTGTGGCAAAACCACTTTGCTGAATATGCTAGCAAAACTAGAGACTTTCGATAAAGGGGAAATATTTTACAAAGGAAATCCTTTGACTTCAATAAAAAATGAGGAATTTTATCGTAACGAACTTGGCTATCTCTTCCAGAACTTTGGACTATTAGAAAGTCAGACCATTCGAGAAAACCTTGAGCTGGGAATGATTGGTAAAAAAAAGAACAAGAAACAAGAAAAAGAAAGACTTCTTCTTCAAGCACTGCAAGCTGTAAGACTGGATTATCTAAGTCTCAACCAAAAAATCTATGAATTATCTGGTGGTGAAGCTCAACGTGTAGCACTTGCCAAAATTATCCTGAAAAATCCTCCTTTGATTCTAGCTGATGAACCAACCGCCTCACTAGATCCTAAAAATTCCAAGGAAATTATGGAAATTCTCCTTGAACTTCGTAATGCTAATAGAACAATTATCATCGCAACTCACAATCCTAGTATTTGGAAAATGGCTGATCAGACAATTCGGCTTTCTAAAGACGAAACAGATTATAATTAAATACCAAAATCCCTTGTGGCTATGTAGCGACAAGGGATTTTCAGTCATTTATGACACTTCTTTGAAGTACTATAGTGCAAATAATAAATATTTCCTTATTAACCTCACCAAAACCATCCTTCATTATCGTCAATGGCTTGGGCTTCTTTGCGTTTTCGTGGGCCTGTTCCGTACATTTCTGCTTCGATTTCTTCCTTGGTAGGCATGATAGAAGCTAGGATGATATAGATAATCACCCCAAGTCCAAAATTTGCGACTGTAAAAATAGCAAATAGAAAACGAACAAGGGTAACATCAAAATTCCACTTGTCTGACAGACCTGCCAAAACTCCTGAAATCATGCGATTTCGTCTCATTTTATAAAATTTACTGTTCATGATATTTCCTCTTTCTGCTATGTTAGACATAGTATATCACAGGTAGGCTCGGCTTTCATCAGTCCTCAGGCTGATTTATTAGTAGCAATTTACCTCGACAAACTCCACAGCGATAGCGTTTGGTATCAATCCTTCTCTTGCGCTGATACCTTTGCTGGCAGGATTGACAACGATAAAGTTTGAGTGGTTTAGAGTGACTATTTGTCAAGTAGGGCACAAAGCGTAATCCATCCACTGCTTTCAACAGTTCCTTAAAATCCCTATCCTTGTGTTGATAGCCCTTCCCTTGAAAATAGAGGTGATAATGACAGAGTTCATGTCGGACAATTTTCCTAAAAACATCCAGACCCAGTTCCTGATAAACCTTGGGATTAAAATCCAAATGCCCATCTTTTGGGAAAAATCGCCCACCTGTCGAACGTAGACGCCTATTCCACTGGACATGATGGGTAAAAGGTCTGCCGAAGTCTTCTAGTGAAACCTGCTTAACGTAATCAGTCAGTTTCATTTGGAGCGAGGAGCGACAGATTGACTTTTTCACGTTCAGTATCAATTTTCTTAACCCAGACTGTCACCAAATCACCAACGGATACCACTTGACTAGGGTGTTTAATAAATTTGCGACTCATGTGGGAAATATGAATCAAACCGTCCTCGTGAATCCCGATATCAACGAAGGCACCGAAATCAACGACGTTACGCACCACACCTTCTAGCTTCTGACCGACAACAAGATCCTTGATATCCAATACATCTTGACGGAGAACTGGAGCATCAAAAGAGTCACGGAAATCTCGACCTGGTTTGAGAAGATCTGCAATGATATCTTTAAGAGTTTCTGGACCAAGATTCAGTTCTTGCGCTATTTCCTTGACTGAAAGCGACTTGAGTTTGCCTTGGGCTTCTTCGTTTAGGTCTTTAATATCTAAACGTTTGAAGAGTTCCTTAACAGCACTGTAATTTTCTGGGTGAACTCCTGTATTATCAAGGATATTGCTACTTTCAGGGATACGAAGGAAACCAGCAGCCTGTTCAAAGGCCTTGGCCCCCAGACGCGGAACTTTCTTGATTTGGGCGCGTGAAGTGATTTTTCCTTCCTCCTCACGGTATTTGACAATATTTTCAGAAATGGTTTTATTGAGTCCAGCGACATGGGAAAGAAGAGCTGGGCTGGCTGTATTGACATTGACACCGACTTGGTTTACCACTGTATCGACAACAAAGTCCAGACTCTCAGATAGTTTCTTCTGACTGACATCGTGTTGATATTGACCGACACCAATTGACTTAGGATCGATTTTGACCAACTCTGCAAGAGGATCTTGCAAACGACGTGCGATAGAAATAGCAGAGCGTTTTTCAACGGTTAAGTCTGGAAATTCCTGACGAGCAAGTTCGCTGGCAGAATAGACCGAAGCACCACTTTCATTGACGATAACATAGCTGACCTCAGGAAAATCTTTCAGAACTTCCGCCACAAAGGCTTCACTTTCACGACTAGCCGTTCCATTTCCGATAGCAATGATCTCTACACCATATTGACCAATCAAGTCCGCCAGATCTTTCTTAGCTTCTTCGATTTGACGAGCTGATGCTGGTTTGACAGGATAAATGACCTGAGTTGTCAGCATTTTCCCAGTTGCATCAACGACAGCTAGCTTGGCACCTGTACGAAAGGCAGGGTCAAATCCAAGAACCACGCGCCCTTTCAGCGGAGCAACCAAGAGAAGATTGCGCAGGTTGTCAGAAAAGAGTTGGATAGCTCCTTCTTCTGCCTTCTCAGTTAGTTCTGTCCGAATACGACGCTCGATAGCAGGCAGGACCTTTTTCTTAACAGATTGCTGAACCACTTCATCTATATAGGCATTTTTCACCTTGAAACGAGCTGCAAAGAAAGCAAAAATGCGGTCTGTCGCATGTTCAAAACCAACTTTCAAAATACCTAGCTTCTCCCCACGATTGAGAGCCAAGGTACGATAACCCTGCATATTCCCAACCGTCTCTGAAAAATCATAATAAATCTGAAAAACCTGCTTTTCATCAAGACTTTCATCCTTAACTTGAGAAGTGAGTTTAGAGTGTCTCAGCACCTCCTGATAAGTCATGGAACGCAAAGTCACATCTTCCGATAAGGCTTCGACCAAGATATCAACTGCACCAGCCAAGGCTTCCTTACCAGTCGCAAATCCTTCACAGACGAACTTTTCTGCTTCCTTCTCTAAGTCAGTTACATTCTGCAAAATCAAGCGAGCAAGTGGGAAGAGTCCTGCTTCACGGGCAATAGTTGCCTTGGTCCGACGCTTTTCCTTGTATGGAAGATAGAGTTCTTCTACATCAGCTAATTTTTCGGCAGCTAAGATAGCTTCTTCCAACTCCTTGGTCAACTTGCCTTGTTCTTGAATCTTAGCTAAAACAGCTTCCTTACGGTCGTTGAGATTTGTCAGACTTTTATCCAAGTCAATAATGGCCTTAATCGCCACCTCATCCAGACTACCAGTCATGTCCTTGCGATAACGCGCGATAAAGGGAATAGTCGCCCCTTCAGCTGTCAAACTTAGAACGGTATCAATTTGCTTTAACGTCACTCCCAAATCCTGGGAGATTTTTTCATATTTTTTATCCATGAATCTATTATACCACAAGCTAAACGTTTCAAATTACCTCTTACAATTTTAAAACATAAGTTGGGAAATAAATTTACTTCATTTCAATATTCTATTCATTGAGAAGGTTTCAATTTAGAATTCTACTAGATTACAAAAGGATTAGTGATTAAATTTTCACTGTTTTTATTTTTGACAATAATGCGCCACTATTCTCCCTCTCTATTCATCAAGAAAACCCTTTTTTTGAACAATAGGATTGTAATTTCTGTTTCTAATCGTCCAAAATGCGTGTTTTTGAGAAATAAAAAAATCGCAAGCCTGAGCCTGCGGTGAGTGTAATCTATTTTGAAATTTTTAAACAAAAAAGGAGCATTTAAGCTCCCTCCTTTGAAATAACGGACACTTGGCTGGTCGGTGTACCCAGCATCTCAGATACCTTCTTCAAGGTGCGGCAGGAACCTTTCTGCCCTCAAATGTCTTTCGTTAATGTTATTCTAGCACTATCTACTTTTTTTGTCAAGCTTTCTCAATCTACCAGACTTAATACGACTTTGTAACTTGAAATCTTGTAAGCGATACATGGTCGGAACATAAAAGAAATCTCCACTTTTATGTAACTTGATGGCAACAAGAACATTATCATCAAATCTTTTAACATATTCAAAACTAGCATCTTTCTCTCGTGGATTGACCCCAACGAAATCTGGATTACTTAGTATAAGTTCCAGGTCTTCAATATGATGAATCACATCATTATGATGCCGTTTCAACATATGACTTCTTAAACCTTCTTTGTTAACTTTGATATCACTAGCTTCAAGAACAATATTAAAAATTTCTTTTACTTCGTCAGTCACCTGACCGATCTTTTTATGTTCCATCATTTCCTCCGTTATTCCACAATTATTATATCACAATCATAGTGTATATTAGGATATATCACGCTCTATTATTCGTTAGATCCTCAATTCTAACTTTTCCCTTTTCCTCAAAATAATAGTATAATAGAGGTAGAATTTAGAATCGAGGTGCACCTATGGCTGTAAAATTTACAAAAACGGACGACTTGGACAAGATGTTTGAGGAGTTTGCGAAACTCCCTGATTTGAAACAAGTTACTTTCCCTGATGACAAAGAGAAAAAAGCCAAAGCAGAAAAGAAAAACTAGATGACTGCTTTCCAACAACTCCCGTCTAGTGTGCTTCAAACTGGGGCTATTTTTCTCTCCATTATCATTGAAGCCCTACCCTTCGTTCTGATAGGAAGTATTGTCTCAGGACTGATTGAGGTTTATATCACACCTGACAAGGTTTATCATTTTCTCCCTCGAAATCGTTGGGGGAGAATCTTTTTTGGCACCTTCGTTGGGATACTTTTCCCTTCTTGTGAATGTGGAATCGTCCCCATTATCAATCGTTTTCTGGAAAAAAAGGTTCCCAGTTACACGGCCGTTCCCTTTCTCGTAACAGCACCTGTTATCAATCCTATTGTTCTCTTTGCGACCTATTCTGCCTTTGGCAACTCCTTCCATATCGCCCTTTTACGAGCTCTTGGTTCCATTCTTGTAGCTGTGATACTTGGGATTTTTCTGGGATTTTTCTGGCAAGAACCTATTCAAAAAGAAAATCGTTTTTCCTGTCATGAGCACGATTTTTCTCACTTGACCCCTGCAAAAAAAGTTTTTCAGGTTTTTGTGCAAGCCATTGATGAGTTTTTTGATATGGGACGCTATTTGGTATTTGGCTGTCTTTTTGCCTCTATGATACAGGTCTATGTTCCGACTCGTATTCTTACTTCTATCAGCGCAACCCCTCTTTTTGCCATCCTGCTCTTGATGCTTTTGGCCTTTCTTCTCTCTCTCTGTAGTGAGGCGGATGCCTTTATCGGTGCTTCTCTTCTCTCGAGTTTCGGTTTAGCACCAGTTCTGGCCTTTCTCGTTATTGGCCCAATGTTGGATATCAAAAATATTCTCATGATGAAAAATTACTTGAAAGCACGATTTATCGGTCACTTCATTATGATTGTGACTCTTGTCGTCTTAGTGTATTCTCTCTTGATTGGAGTCATCCTATGATTCGATTTTTAGTTTTAGCTGGCTATTTTGAATTGACTATTTATCTCCATCTGTCCGGAAAATTAAACCAGTACATCAACATGCACTATTCCTATCTGGCCTATTTTTCCATGGTACTTTCCTTTATTTTGGCAATTGTTCAACTGTATATCTGGATGAAGCAAGTCAAAACCCATAGTCATCTGAACAGCCGATTGGCGAAGGTGACGAGTATTGCTCTTCTGGTTATTCCTATTGTCGTCGGCTTAACTTTTCCAACTGTTAGCTTGGATTCTCAGACCGTTTCTGCCAAAGGCTATCACTTCCCCTTATCAGAAGGCACGGATCAAGCCATTCAGACAAGTGAAGGAACGACAAGCCAATATTTGAAACCAGATACCAGTTCTTATTTTTCAAAATCAGCTTATGAAAAGGAAATGCGAACTGCGGCGGATAAATACTTATCCCAAGATAGTATTCAGATCACTAATGAAAACTATATGGAAGTCATGGAGGCTATCTACGACTATCCAGATGAGTTTGAGGGTAAGACGGTCCAGTTCACAGGCTTTGTCTATAACGACCCCAGTCATGCCAATAGCCAATTTTTGTTCCGCTTCGGCATTATTCACTGTATCGCGGATTCAGGTGTCTATGGATTGCTGACCAAGGGAAATACCCGTCAGTATGAGAATAACACCTGGATAACAGCCAAAGGAAAACTGGTCAATCACTACCATAAAGAACTCAAACAAAATCTCCCAACCTTGGAAATCGATAGCTTTACCAAAGTCGATAAACCAGAAAATCCCTATGTGTATCGCGTGTTTTAAAAAAGTAGCCTGGAAAGGGCTACTTTTTCTATTTAGAAATAATAATCTAAAGTATGGATAATTTTATATAAAACTCCGATTTCCTACTCAGCATCCTTCCAATTCCGAGCAATTTCTTCATCCTTCTGGAGTTGGTCTACCAGTTCTTCAACGGAGTCAAATTTGACCATTTCTCGAACACGGTCTAGCCAGTAGACAATCACTGTTTCACCGTAAATGTCATCTGAAAAATCAAAAATATTTACTTCAAAACGTGGCTCTTCTCCATCGAAAGTAACGTTTTTCCCGACACTCGCCATTCCACGATATCTTTTACGCTGCACTTCAATATCGACTACGTAGACACCGTCTGCTGGCATATAAGTTCTATCTCTTAAAACTAAGTTTGCTGTTGGGTAACCGATAGTCCGTCCACGAGCATTGCCATGAACAACCATTCCACGTGATGGTAGAGGAGTGCCAAGTAACTGACCAGCTTCTCTGACATCTCCATCAAGAATAGCTTGACGAATACGAGTAGAACTAATTTTCCCCTTTTCATCCTCAACAGGAGGAACAATGATGATTTCTCCATCAAAATAATCCTTCAAATCATCCGCAGTTTTCTTATCAGAACCAAAGGTGTAATCAAATCCCGCTACAATAATCGCTGGTTTTAAAGCTCTAACATAGGTATCAAAGAACTCTTGCCCCGTTAAACTAGCAAATTTACTACTAAAGTCAAGTAAGAAAAGAGCCTCTACTCCATGCCATTTCATCTTATGTTCTCGTTCTTCATGGCTAACAATATGAAGCATTAATTCTGGCTTGTAAGGTTGCAAAGCGAGTTTAGGGGACTCTGTAAAGGTCATCACGACAACTGGTAGATAATCTTTCATAGAAGCCTTGCTAGCTACTTCAAAAAGCTTCTGATGTCCTTTGTGAATACCGTCAAAGTAGCCTAATACAAGAACTGTTTTATCAGGTACTGCGATGTCTTTTTCATTTTTTATAGGTACTGTTGTAATCATGAAACTATTATATCATAGAGAAAGCCTTTTCGCTAAAAGGAAATTCCAAATGTCGTTTTTTACTCCTGAATTGACCTTAAAAAATCATTCAAGATGTTAGTTTTAAAAAATAGCATCCCCTAAGAGATGCTATCGTTTGGTGCTTAGTCTAGTTTTTCATCCAAATCTTTTAACTTCACCGAAACAATTTTTGAGACACCCGATTCTTGCATAGTCACTCCATAAATAGAATCAGCCGCTGCCATGGTTCCCTTACGGTGGGTCACAACGATAAACTGGCTGTCCTTGTCAAAGCGGTTGAGGTAATCCCCAAAGCGTTTTACATTGGCTTCGTCTAGCGCAGCTTCTACCTCATCCAAAATGACAAATGGAATGGTCTTGACACGAATAATGGAGAAAAGCAAAGCAAGAGCTGATAATGCTTTTTCACCACCACTCATGAGGTTAAGCGACTGGATTTTCTTACCCGGAGGTTGAACAGAAATCTCAACCCCAGCTGTCAACAAGTCACCCTCAGTCAAGATTAAATCTGCCTGACCTCCACCAAACATCTGTTTGAAGGTCACTTTAAAGGATTCACGAATAGCTTCAAAGGTTGATTTAAAGCGTTCCTTGACCTCATCATTCATCTCTGTAATGGTCTCAAGGAGCAAGTTTTTCGCTGACAAAATGTCATCACGTTGACTATTCAAGAAATCCAGACGGTTATGGACTTCTTCATACTGGTCAATAGCTTCTATATTGACAGGACCAAGTGAGCGAATAGCCTTTTCTAAATCCTTAACCTCTTGCTCTGCCAGATTGAGATTTTCTAACTCATGCGCTTTTTCTAGAGCTTCAGTGTAGCTAATCTGGTACTGGTCTGTTAATTGACTTTGTAAATGACGCAAGCGCTCGCTGACCTTTTCTTTCTTGGCTTCAGCTCGTGTTTGCTTGCGAATCCACTCCTCGTTCTGCTGGCGAGCCTGGTCCAAATGACTAGCAATATCATCCAGCTGACCTTCAATATCATCCAACTCAAACTGCTTGCGAATCAAACCTTGTTGGAGGTTTGTTTTCTGAGTTTTGGCTTCTTCGGCCTGTTGACTGAGCAAATCCGTATCAACTTTCTCAAGATTGTCAACCTTTTCTTGAAGAAGGCGCTGGATTTCCTCTTGTTCGATATTCAGATTATCCAATTCCTTGCCTAAACGTTCAATGTCAGCCACTTCATAACGTTTTTGCCCTTGCAGTTCTGTCTTAAGCAGGCGAGCTTGCGCTACCTCTTCCTGCAAATTTTGATAACGTTCTTGGATGGCGTTTTTGTTAGACTTAATCTCTTCAATCTCAGCTTCCAGATTTTGCTTGTCACTGGCGATTGTAGCAAGGCGCTCTTGGCATTTTTCCTTATCTGCTTGCCAATCATCCTCAGTAAGACGATTTAATTCCTCTTCTTGAAGTTTCCAAAGAGTTTCCAGTTCCTCAACTTGCTGACTGGTCTGCTGATAAGCGAGGGACAAGCCTTGTTCCTGAATACGAGCCTGCTCCCCCTGAGACTTGATGGCTTCTAATCTTTCTGTCAATCTAGCCATCTCATCTTGCAAGGTCTTAAAAGTCTCCTCTTCTGAACGCAAGCTTGCTTCTTCTTCAACAATTTCTTTTTGTAATTGCTCCAGCTCTGGCTTAATAAAAATACTGTTATTCTGGCGATTGGCTCCACCTGCGTAAGAACCACCTGTGCGCAACTCTGTACCGTCCAAAGTCACCATACGAACCTGATAACGAACTTGTCGAGCAGCTGCACGCGCATGCTCTACAGTATCAAAAATAGCCGTCGTAGCTAGCAAGTTTTTGAAAATAGCTTCCAGTCTAGTATCGAATTTCACCAACTCATCTGCCATGCCCAGAAATCCCGGACTTGCAGCGATAGCATCTTGATTCTGGCTAGAAATCGTACGCGCCTTGATCGTTGTCAAAGGAAGGAAAGTTGCACGACCGGCTCTGTTCCGTTTGAGGAAATCAATAGCCTTAGTCGCCGCGTTCTCATCTTCTACGATGATATGCTGACTGCTTGCCCCTAAGGCAATCTCTAGAGCAGTTTGATAATGAACATCAAAGGTCAGGTGCTCACTGACTGCACCAATAATCCCACCAAGGCGGTCTTTTTCTTGGAGAACACTCTTAACACCCGCGTAAAAGTTGCTATGATTTCTCAGGATATTTTCCAAACTCTGAGCTCTGGCCTGCTTATTTTTAAGACTGTCCAGACGGTCAAAGAGTTGACTTTGTTGAGCTTGATAGGAAGTTTTCTGCTCCTCTTGCTCCTTGGCAATAGCTTGGTAGTCGGCCAATAATTTCTGAACTTGCTCCTTGGCAGTTTCAAGCTCAGCCTTTTGCTGACTTGCCTTCTCTTTAGCTGTAGTCAGCTGTTCTTTCAGCTTTTCTAGTTGATCTGCTTGTTTTTGAGAAAGCTGACGACTATTTTCCAACTCGTTTTCGACACGGGTCAGCTGGTTTGATACATCAGCTTCTTCTTGTAAAAGCGCCACAAAGCGTTCACGCAAAAGCTCAATCATCTGATCAGGATCATCTGAAAAAGCTAGCAATTCAGCTTCTAGTCGATTGAGTTTTTGATTATTTTGGACTAGATTTTCCTCTAAGAGGGCTAAAGAACTTTCTTTATCAGATTTTTCTTTGCTGAGTGAATTTCTCTTATCCTCCAAAGCAGTCAAACGAGCTTGCGCTTCCTGTTGATTGAGGGCTACTTGCTCAGATTCTAGTTTAGAAAGGGCTAATTTTCTCTCTAAATCACTAATCAGACTGGTCAAATCCATCAAACTGCCTTGGTCTTTGGCCATTTCAGCTTGTAAATCTTGACGTTGCTTCTTGAGATTCTGATTTTCTTCTTCTAATTTTTCACGCTTTTGGTAATAACTTGTCAATAATTCCTGAACCTGAGCCAACTCTTCTTCTGTCGACTCTAGTTCAGCCTTATTTTCCTTGATTTGAGCAACCAAAACATCCAAGTAAATAGCCTTGCGTTGGCCTTCCAAATCTAAAAACTTACGAGCATTTTCAGCTTGCTTCTCAAGAGGCTTGATTTGATTATCCAACTCGTAGATAATGTCTTCTAGACGATCCAGATTATCCTGAGTTTGCTGCAGTTTACTCTCAGTTTCTTTTCTGCGAGTCTTGTATTTCAAAACTCCAGCAGCTTCTTCAAAAATAGCTCGGCGTTCTTCAGGCTTGGAATTAAAAATCTCCTCAACCTTCCCTTGAGAAATAATAGAGAAGGAATCTCGGCCCAAACCTGTATCCAAGAAGAGGTCATGAATATCACGCAGACGGACTTTCTTGCCGTCAATCTTGTATTCGCTATCACCACTACGATAGATATGGCGTTCTACCCTGATTTCTTGACCTGCATCCTTGATAAATCCATCATTATTATCCAGAGTCACAACTACAGAAGCATAATTGAGCGGTTTGCGACTTTCAGTTCCAGCAAAAATTACGTCCGGCATCTTGCCCCCACGGAGACTCTTAACACTTGACTCCCCCAAGGCCCAACGCAGACTTTCAGTAATATTGGACTTTCCAGATCCATTGGGACCAACAACTGCCGTCACACCTTGGTCAAAGACGACCTTAGTCTTGTCAGCAAAAGACTTGAATCCCTGAATTTCGATTTCCTTTAAATACATGAATTCAGCCCTTTCTCAACGGCATTTTTGGCAGCTTCCTGCTCTGCTAATTTCTTAGAACGACCTTGACCTTGACCAATGCTCTTACCTTCCACCAGAACTTCTACATCAAAAACCTTATCGTGGGCAGGACCCGTTTCAGAAATCACCTGATAACGAATAGCCACATCGCCATTGACCTGAAGTAACTCTTGAAGATGGGTTTTGTAGTCTGTAATCATCTCAAATTCGCCTGCTTCAACCTTAGGAATCATGACTTGATAGATAAATTCCTTGACCTTGGCCACATCCTTGTCCAAAAGGAGAGCACCAAGAAAGGCTTCGAAGGTATCACCAAGAATGGTGTCACGATTGCGTCCACCAGACTTCTCTTCCCCCTTACCCAGCTTGATAAACTGGTCAAACTGGCAATCACGCGCAAAACCAGCCAAACTCTCCTCACGGACAATCATAGCACGGAGTTTGGACAAATCACCCTCAGGCTTTTTAGGATATTTTTTATACAGATATTCTGAAATCAATAACTGTAGAACAGCGTCTCCTAAAAATTCCAAGCGCTCATTGTGTGAAATTTTTAAGAGGCGGTGCTCATTGGCATAACTCGTATGAGTAAAGGCAGTCTCCAGTAAGTTTTTGTCTGCAAATTCGATTGCAAAATGGTTCTTTAGTACAGTTTGTAATTCTTTCATACCAACCTCTTTCTAACTGATAACAGTCCTTTTTATTATATCAAAAAAAGCCCCCTGAGTCACTTTAAAACGGGACTGGAGCGGATTTGGGTCAGAAAAAAGAAAAAAGCCCTACTAAAGGCTTTCTTAGGATGTTTACATCCACCCTGAGGGAATCGAACCCCCATCTCAAGAACCGGAATCTTACGTGATATCCATTACACTAAGGGTGGAAACTTGTTTTATTATAACAGAAATTTGCTCTAATAACAAGTTTTTTTCTGGTCAAATAGCCAGTCTTAGTGGGAAGCATCCCCATTCCAGATAGAGTTTTTCACGATCACATAATCAACGTGTTTAAGGTCAGCAACCTGACGTCCACCTGCATAAGAAATAGCACTTTGAAGATCTTGTTCCATCTCAGTCAAAGTGTCTTGGAGATGTCCTTTAGCAGGAAGTAAGATGCGTTTTCCTTCCACATTTTTGTAAGCACCTTTTTGATATTGTGAGGCTGAACCATAATATTCTTTGAACTGTTCACCATCGACTTCAATCGTTTTCCCTGGACTTTCAATATGTCCTGCAAAGAGGGAACCAATCATGACCATGCTGGCACCGAAACGGATAGACTTGGCAATATCACCGTGAGTGCGAATCCCTCCATCAGCGATAATCGGTTTACGCGCAGCCTTGGCACACCAGCGTAGAGCAGCCAACTGCCAACCACCTGTACCAAAACCAGTCTTAACCTTGGTGATACAAACCTTACCAGGACCGATTCCGACCTTAGTAGCATCCGCACCAGCATTTTCCAATTCACGCACCGCTTCTGGTGTTCCTACATTTCCAGCAATGACAAAGGTATCTGGCAATTCTTTCTTGATGTGTTGAATCATAGAAATCACGCTATCCGCATGACCATGGGCAATGTCAATCGTGATGTACTCAGGAGCATCAGCCTTGAGCTGGCTAACGAAATCATACTCGTAGTCCTTAACACCAACAGATATAGAAGCAATGAGCCCTTGCTCGTGCATGCGTTTAATAAAAGGAATGCGTCCTGCCTCATCAAAACGATGCATAATGTAGAAGTAACCACCTTTAGCCAGTTGCTCTGCTACATTTTCATCCAAAATTGTCTGCATATTAGCTGGCACAACAGGTAGTTTAAAGGTGTGATTTCCTAGAGTGACACTTGTATCTGCTTCTGCACGGCTTTTAATCACACATTTATTTGGGATCAATTGAATATCTTCATAATCAAAAATTGGAAATTCATTTAACATATCGATGTCTCGTTTCTTTTGTAATGACCTACCTATGCTCTCGCATCACTACGCCTTTTCCGACGTTTCCTTAATTCATTATAAACTAAAGTACAGTTTTTGTCAAATAATTTTATAAATTAAATTATATTGTTCGGATTTTACTTATATCAAAGACAAAAAAGTGGAGAGATTATTTTCTCCCCACTTCTTTAGTAATATTCCTTTTAAAAGTTTCTTCAGAGTTTTCCATCATTTCACAAAATTCACGATAAGATGAAGACTCTCTAGGAATTTGGATAGACCACTTCTTTAACAAAGCTCCATAACCTGCCAGCTTTCCTATCTCATTATCAACAACCTTGTCCTTGCTCGGAAAAACAAGACCAACCTTCTCAGCTTTTAAAATATAAGAATAGGAAATCAGCTGGAATAAGTCCTCACGGTTGATTCCTTTTTCAGTCAATTCCAGTTTTTTATACTTGGCATCTAATACTATTTTAAGCTCTTCTTGATAAAAATCTGGAAATACTTTTCTTTCTCGACTAGAAAATACTGAAATTCCGTCCGTCTTATCTTTATTTCGTGGATGGATGAAATCTTTTGGCAACAAAGTATGAACATACTCTTCCCAAAGCCAGGCAACATCAAAAAGAATACCATGAATTTTTTGATCTTGATACCCTAAACCGTGCTTTTCTTGGTTTAGAATCATCAGGCAAAGTTCTTGTAATTTTCTGTACTCGTGAAAGTATGCATGACGTATAGGTTTAGATTGATTTACCCGAATAATCTTAGCACGATCAGCTAGTTTATAAGAGGGCGTTACACGCACGATTTCAGCTACGTTTTCACGACTAGTTGAGAGATTATCTAGTACCCCTTGACCAATGCTTTTCTGATTCTTAATGTATTCAATAGTATGACGGACCAACTGCATGAGGGGATTATCATAGGTGAACTCTCTCGTTGTGTAGGCAATATTTCCCGTGAAAGGAAGGTTTTTCTTGAGATGGTTTCTTACATCAATCACTCCCTTAACATGACTGTCGTTATGAGAAAATCTCTGGTATTCCTTATAAAGACCTTTTCGCATTGCAGCTTGTAGATACTTGGGGAAGAGATACATCAAAAGTTGATAGAGCTTATCTTCACTCGACAAAGCTACATCTAAACTAGTGAGATTGATATGAAAAACCTTTTGTAAAAGATAATGCAAAAAATAGTCATTACTCTCATCAGAAAAGCGAGAGGAAATCGTTAATCTTTCCTGACCACACCCCAGAAAACCAATCACATTTCCAGTCTTGATTTTCTGATTAACTGTTTCAAAGATTTTTTGGTCCTTTTCTAAGTCAGGGGAATTCTTCAAATCGTTTGGAAAAATGAAAACACGTTCATCTTGGGATAGACTTTCCAAGGTTCTGTCTAAAAGAAGATTGCTTAGTTTAGGATATTCTTCAACAAATTCTTCTTTAACAATCTTGTGTTGATTATCAGTGATCCGCATCATCGTTTTCATCGCCTTCATTGTCATCAGCTACTGTCTGATCTTTTTGCTCATTCTTTGTCAGATCGAATGCTTTTTTCAATGTTTCCAGAGTTTCATCCTCTTCATAAGAACCCCGTAAGTAATCTTCCAAAAGTGGTTTGAGGTAATCAGACCAGAGCAATTCATAGTCAAAATCTACATCTTTCAACTTAAGGAAATAACTTGGTCCGATATGATAATGACTGTTTAACTCCTGAACATTTTCGATAGCAGCATTTAAGTTTCTTAAACGTTTTTTCGCTTCTTCTGCTTCATCACCGAGAACATCGTCTAGCATACCAACTTGACTCTCGGCAGTAACTTCAACAAAACGGAAACGACGGCGCATAGCAAAATCAAAGGTGTCCACCGAGCGGTCAATATCATTCATTGTTCCAATTATATAGACATTCTCTGGAATATAGAACTTGTCATCAGTCTTGTGTAAGTTAGCATACTGAGTAGAAACACTTCCCATTTCACCACGATAGCCAGGGTCGATAGAGAAAAAGAGTTCGCCAAAAATCTTAGAAATCTCCCCACGATTGATCTCATCGATGATGAAGACAAAATTCTTGTCTGTGTCAATCGTTGGAGACACATAATCACATAAGCCATAACTTTCTTTCATGTGATCTAAAACGATTTTTTGATAAGTTTCGTACTTTAACTTAGTCTCCTCACCCTTGTATAAAAGATACACTTTTTCTTTGGTAGCAACAGGAGAATCAAACTTCACATTCCCTTGACTATTTAAACTGGCTGGAACCGAACTACGATGGAAGAAGTATTGTCCTTGCTTTTCATTGATAGCATCCGTTAGCTTAGCCCACGTTTCTTCAAAATTATCTTGTCCTCCAGTTTTCTGAGCTTCTTTAGCCTTCTGGCAAAACTGCTTAAAAATACCATCTTGTAATTTAAACTCAATAGCTCCATCACCATTTGATACTGGTCTCAACCCCTCGACAAAATCCGTATAATCATAAGATGGATGAAACTGTACAAAGCCGATTTGCTCCTCATGACCTTCCGTTAACTCTTTAGCAATTTCTTTAGCAAGATAAGTTTTTCCTGTACCAGGTGCACCTCGGAGGATGAGATTTTTGGATTGTAATAAGATATTCTTATACTCGTTGATATTTTCTGACATGTTTATCTCTTCCTTTTCTGATTCTCTATAAAAACTAGTGAAATTATCATAAAACTCTTTTAAAATATCCTTAGGTTCAGCAGTTGATTCCAACTCTAAGTCCTTGACAAAGTATTTATAATCTAAATCTTCATCTCGATTATTACTATACCATTTTACTATTTTAAATTCTGTGAGTTTAAATCTCTGAAAACCACACCTTATATTTATCCATGAGTTATCCACGTCACTCAGCCGATAACCAAAGTAAGGTGATTTAATATATCCATTACCACTCTTTGGACCAAAATGACCTGTGTTAAGCATTTCAACTTTGTAGGGAATCCCCTCAATAGTCAGAGCAGGGTAAATATGTTCAGCTCCATCTAATTTTTGAGAACGTTTAATTTCTATATCTTTTGAATTATAGATATTTGCTTGATTCACAAATTTAGACAAAAATTCTTTGAAGACTTTATAACACTCTGATTTAATTCCACTTTTTACAAATTCATAAGATTTATTTATAAAAGGTAAAATCTCATTTAATGAATTTTCATCCTCAATAAAATACTCAGCATCAAGTGTCCAACCGAATGAATCAGACTTCTTATTAAACAACAAAATATCTGAATCATGAAGACTCTTAGAGAGAACGGCAATCTTTATTCCTTTATTTTGAAATTTAATCTCTATAAAATTTTGTAACTTCCCTTTCCTATTTTTAACCTGAAAAGAAATATAACTTTTTGTTTGATTTTCAATTGCATCTGGGAATTCTTTTTTTATTCTGTCAATGAAAGTTTGTTTTGAAACCATTGTGTTTTCCTTGCTTATTAAAAATTTATTGTTAGACGTAAATTATATTTGTTTCGTTCAAAGTAAGATATTTTACTTTGCAGAAACCACATTCTATTAATATATTCTGCATCTAGCATATCATATCCTATTAAAAAAGAAAAGAAACTCTAAATAAAAAGCCTAGTGTAAAGAGCTTTATTTCCTTATAACACTAGACTTCTTTTTTATCTTAATAATACTCACCCTGGCGGTAGTCCCATGAGTTAAAGGTGTCTGACAGGTGCATCATGATTTTATCAATGTCAAGCCCTTTACGGATCACAACTGGAGCTGGTGAAGTTGATCGCGCTCCTCCTTGTTCTGGGATGAGTTTGCCGTCCTTATCGACCATAGACACCATCACGCCTTGCTCGTAGCGAGTTTCAATCGTTTTGTCAGGCTGGATAGATGCCACATAGTCGTCTGCTTCGATGACAAGGTCCACTGCCCCTTCGATACGTTCTCCGATACCTTCTACCTTACCACGGTTTCCTTTTCCAGATGGGTTAGCAGATGAGGCATAGACCATCTTGCCTTCTTCCCAAAGTTTGGCAGCCAATTGTTCACCAGCTTTCCCGAATTTGATAACAAAACAGCTAGTACCACGCACGTCCGTCATGAGTTCTTCACGACCATCACCGTATGCTTTGAGTTTTTCAAAGGCTTCTGGTTTCCAAGGAAGGATACAACCAAGAAGAATATCTTCATCCCAATGTTTTTGGTAAAAGGCTTCAATTTCTGGGTTGAGTTGTGCTAAAGCGCGAAGCTCATCCATGCTACCGCAGAGAACAACACCTGGTTTGTTACGGTTACGTTCTTTGGCTTCAAACTTACGTTCAAGACCAGCCTTGTCACTAGTCATGATGATATAACCAACTTTTGTAGGACAAACGATACATCCGCCCTCACCTTTTAAAATGTCATAGCCTTCTTGTGAAAGTGTTCCGTTCCATTGAATGTGTTTTGTCATAGTTCTATTTCCTTTTCTATTTTTCTTCTAATCCTGCCAGTAGTCTGGTCGTTGTTTTTCATAAGCAGCAATCAAGTCTTCATACTGCAAAGTAATACCGATATCATCCAAACCATTTAAGAGCTTGTGTTTCCATTCGCTATCGATTTCAAAAGTGAATTCTCCAACTGGTGAGATGATTTTTTGTTGTTCCAAGTCCACAATTACCTGGTCACTTGGTTGTAGCTGAGCTAGTTTCTCTCGAACCTCTCTGGGCTGAACAATGGGCAACATGCCATTATTGAGTTCATTATTGTAATGAATATCACCAAAAGACCCCGCAATCACGACTTTAAAACCATAGTCAGCTAGGGCCCAAGCTGCGTGTTCCCTTGAAGAACCTGCCCCAAAGTTATCCCCTGAGATGAGTATAGTTGCTTTACGGTATTCAGGTCGGTTAAAGACAAAGTCTGGATCCTCAGTATACTTGTCATCCAAATAACGCCAAGCATACATGAGGTACTTACCAAAGCCTTTTTTATCAATCAGCTTGAGAAACTGCTTGGGTAGGATTTGGTCGGTGTCGATGTTATCATTCATGAGAGGAACGGTCGTTCCCGTATAAACTGTAAATTTCTCCATATCCTCTCCTTACTGGGCTTCTGGCATTTGCCGAACATCTACGAAACGCCCTGCAATAGCTGCCGCAGCTGCCATAGCTGGACTACAGAGATGAGTCTTAGCACCAAAGCCTTGTCTATCTTCAAAGTTTCGATTGCTGGTTGAGGCACAGTGGACACCATCAGGTACCTTGTCAGGATTCATCCCTAGGCACATAGAGCAACCTGGGTCTCTCCACTCAAAGCCAGCATCTAGAAAGACCTTGTCCAAACCCAACTTCTCAGCAGCTCGTTTGACAGGACGAGAGCCTGGAACTACAATTGCTGTTAGATTGGGAGCGATTTTCTTCCCTTTGACAAATCGAGCAGCTAGTTGCAAATCGCTGAGACGAGCATTGGTACAAGATCCGATAAAGATATAGCCCAGTTCAATATCTGCCGGCTTTTGACCTGGTTCCAAGTCCATGTAATTGTAGGCGCGCTCATCATTCATATCCTTAATTTCTGGGAAGCTACTGTCAAAGTCAACCCCCATAGCAGGATTGGTGCCCCAGGTCACCATTGGAGCCAAGTCTGAGACATCCATCTGGATAACCTTATCGTAAACAGCATCCTCATCACTGACAATTGTTTTCCAATCCGCCACAGCCTCTTCAAAGTCCTCTGGAACACATTCTCGTCCCTTGAGATAATCATAGGTAGTTTGATCCGGATTCATGATTCCCATCTTGGATCCAAACTCGATGGACATATTGCAGATGGTCATTCGCTCTTCCATGCTTAGTGCATCAATCGCTTGTCCATGATATTCCACCACATAGCCTACACCACAAGCAACGCCGTACTTGGCAATCAAGGCTAAAATGAAATCCTTGGAGTAAACTCCTTTTTGAGGAACACCAGTGAATTCCACCAACATTTTCTTGGGCTTGACCTGCCAAAGTGTCTGAGTAGCGAAGACATGCTCAACCTCACTGGTCCCAATTCCAAAAGCAATTGCTCCGAAAGCTCCGTGGGTTGCCGTATGGCTATCTCCACAGACGATAAATTTCCCTGGTTGAGTTCTTCCTGTTTCTGGACCTACCATGTGCACGATTCCCTGTTTTTCAGAACCGTGGGCTGCATGTTCAATCCCAAACTCCTCAACATTTTCAGCTAGCTTATCAATTTGAGCCTTGGAAATGACATCTCGAATATCGTAGATATTGACCGTCGGGACATTGTGGTCAAAAGTTCCAAATGTCAAGTCTGGTCGTCTCAATCTGCGACCTGCGTCTCGTAATCCTTGAAAAGCCTGAGGACTGGTCACCTCGTGGATATAGTGCTGGTCCACATACATGAGTTGGGGCTGCCCCTCTTCTCCTATGATGACATGACGGTCCCATAATTTATCAAAAATTGATTTTCCTGCCATCCATTACCTCCAAATAACATATAAGGCTACTAGTGTGGTCACCATCCCAAGAAACCAAACTGTTTTAAAATACCATTTTCGAGTCTTGTGGTGAAAGATGATTCCTGCTAACCAGGCCCCAAAACCACCACAAGTAAAGGCTAAAATAAGTAAGATTTTCTCAGGGATGCGCCAAGCTCTTCTCCTTGCCTTGGATTTGTCAATACCATAAATCAAGAAAACCATGACATTCCAAATCAAAAGGACTAGAGTAATTTTTTCGTCTAACTTCATAACCTTGCAATAATAGCTTCCGTCATTTCCTTGGTCGAAGCCTGTCCTCCTATATCTCTCGTTAAAATTCCAGCTGCTAAACTGGCCTCAACAGCACGCTCGATACGCTCCGCATCCTCATAACGTCCGAAACTATCTCTCAACATCATGGCAACTGATAAAATCATGGAAATAGGATTGGCGATTCCTAGGCCTGCGATATCAGGCGCCGAACCATGAATGGGTTCATAGAGACTTGGTCCATTTTCAGAATGACTGGCTGATGGCATAACTCCAAGTGTGCCAGATAGAACGCTTGATTCATCAGAGAGAATATCTCCAAAAAGATTCTCTGTTACAATAACATCAAACTTGGCAGGATTGGTAATCATAAGCATAGCAGCTGAGTCCACCAGCTGGTGTTCCAAGGTGACATCTGGGAAATCCTGTGCGACCTCCTCAGCTACTTTCCGCCAGAGTTTTGATGTTGCCAACACATTTTGCTTATCGATACTAGTAACGATTTTTCTCCGACTTCTTGCGATTTCAAAGGCTTTGCGAACAATCCGCTCCACTTCCTCATGGCTATAGTCGTTGATATCACGCGCTTTGCGCTCTTCAAGGATATGATCCCCAAAATAAATCCCACCTGTCAACTCACGCACCACAACAAAGTCCACCCCAGCAATTCGTTCTGATTTTAGTGGTGACAAATGCTTGAGACTCTCAAAAATCTTAACAGGGCGAATATTAGCGTAAAGATTGAGTTCCTTACGGATAGCTAGCAAGCCTTGTTCAGGCCGAATCGTTGCACTATCATACTGAGGACTACCGATAGCCGCTAGCAAAATGGCATCTGCTTCTCTACTTGCCTTGAGGGTTTCATCAGGCAAGGGATGCCCTGCAGCATCGATACCTGCACCTCCAAAAGGTCGTCTATCAATCTCATAGTCAAAACCTGTTTTTTCAGCTAGAGCTTCCAGAACCTCTAATCCAGCCTCCATGATTTCTGGACCAATTCCGTCCCCTGCTAGAGCTACTATTTTTTTTGTCATAGCCTTCTCCTTTACACACTAGGCATGTCACGATAGGAAACACTGCGTCCCATCTCACCAGCATTCTCTTTTTGAACAAAGGCATTCGCATTGATGTAAGCAATAGCCGAAGCCTTCAATACATCGAAATCAAGACCTGCTGCGTTAAAGATGGTTTCTGTATCTCTGTTTTCAACAGTGACCAAAACACGAGCCTGGGCATCGATTCCATCTGTCACAGCATCAATGGTATAGGACACCAAGCGGACAGATTGGTTAAAGAACTTATCGATAGCGTCAAAGATCGCTTCAACAGAGCCTTGTCCTGTCGCATTGAATTCGACTTTTTCACCATCCATGTTGGCTAGACTAACGAGCGCTTCGATGTCATTGTCCTCATGGGTTTGAAGTTGTAAATCATCAAAGTGGAAGCCTTCTGGATTTTCAACCATGGTTCCAGCTACCAGAGCACGAATATCTGCATCTGTGATTTCTTGTTTCTTGTCGGCCAGTGCCTTGAACTTAGCAAAGAGTGGCTTGATGTCCTCTTCTGTAAAGTCTAGGGCCAATTCTCTTAGTTTCTCGACAAAGGCATGGCGACCAGACAATTTTCCAAGTGGGAGGCTGTTACTCTTGACTCCGACCAATTCAGGAGTGATAATCTCATAAGTGAGAGGATTTTTAAGGACTCCGTCTTGGTGAATACCAGACTCGTGAGAGAAGGCATTGCCACCAACAACGGCCTTGTTTTTAGGAACTGGGATACCTGAGAAGCGAGAAACCATTTCTGACGTATTGATGGTTTCATTTAAAACAATACTAGTTTCTGCTTGGTAGTAATCTTGGCGAATATTGAGGGCCACTGCAATTTCTTCCAAGGCAGCATTACCAGCTCGCTCCCCAATACCGTTAATGGTTCCCTCTACTCGTCTTGCCCCATTCTTGACGGCAGCAAGGCTATTTGCCACTGCCATTCCAAGGTCATCATGACAGTGTGGTGAATAGATAATCTGACGATCTGTCTTGACATTCTCAATCAAGTATTTGAAGATAGCTCCGTATTCCTCTGGTGTGGTAAATCCTACCGTATCAGGGATATTGATATAAGATGCACCTGCATCAACCGCTGTTTGAACAACTTGCAGGAGGAAATCCAACTCCGTTCTGGTCGCATCTTCAGGAGAGAATTCGACCACTTCAAACTTGGAACGTGCATAAGAGACATGCTCACTGATTGCTTCCAAAATCTCTTCCTTGCTCTTATTGAGCTTATACTTTCGATGAATCGGACTGGTAGCGATAAAGACGTGAACCTGTGGATATTTAGCATCCTTGAGGGCTTCATAACAAGCATCAATATCAGACTTGACAGAGCGTGCCAAACCAGTCACCGCTGTTTTCTTCAAGACTTTGGCAATCTCCTGCACTGCTGTAAATGAATCAGGACTCGCCGCTGGAAAACCAGCTTCGATGGCTGAAATACCCCATTTCTCCAGCTGTCTTGCTATGGCAATTTTTTCCTTGATTGAAAAATTAACGCCAGGTGTCTGTTCTCCATCCCGAAGGCTGGTATCTAGAAATTCAACTGTTCTCATAAGATTTCCCCTTTTCCAAATGTGGTTTTAAAAAAACATCTCGCTCAGAAACCCAAGCGAGATGTTGATTCACTCCCGCTTGGTAAGCCAAACAGGACTAATGCTTTTTGCACTAGCCCGAGTACCTCAACAACAAAGCAAATTGATTAAACTTAGCTGCTTTCATGTTTGACTTTCTCCTTCGTTTGATATCTTGTTTAGTATTTTAGCATAGGCAAAAGTACTTGTCAAGAAAAAATCCAATATTTTCTGAAAATTTCTTCAGTAGAGAATATTTTGCTAATTGAAATTTCTTGAAAAATCTTGAAATATTTCATTTTTTAGTGGTTAAATTCCAGCTTCTTTCTATCAATTCCAGTACTTCTTCATCTGATAAAGTATCATCAAGCGCCACACTAATCCAGTATCGTTTGTTCATATGAAAAGCTGAATAAATACCTTTATTTAAAAGTAAATCAGCTACTTGATCATGTTTGAGGTTGACTGCTTCCACTTGCCCCTCTCTGCCCTTTTCCAACTTATCCCAAGAAATTTTCATCAAGACGGCATACCACTTTTGATTGCCTTCGTGTCTTAACACTGCTGTATCAGGCGATTTCTCCCACAAATACTCCAACTGATTTCCATACTTTTCCTGAACCTGAACCATGATACGCTTAGTCTGAGGACAGATAAAATCCTGTACCTCAAAACAAGCCTTCCGAATCTGGTAAAGAATCTCCAGACAAGCCTCACGGACACTTGCAACAAAACTTCCTTTAAAACTTTCCATATGGACTTGAGGATAGAGATCACCAGTCTCCTGGTCAAAGACTTGAAAACTCACATTATCAGTAATGATGGACACAGTCATGACAAAGTCACCTTGCAAAATCTGGCAACTATAGGTCCAGACTCCACTATTTTCTACAAAACCATAATCATGAGCCTTTTCTTGATTCAATTGATAGGATTTAAAAATTTCAAACATAAGTGAAAACTGCTACCCAAAGCTAGCAGTTCCTTTCTATTTTTTAAAAGACAACCTTAGTACCATGTAGTTGTGTCACTCCCAGTTGGTTGATAAAGGTTTGACGGTTGTCAAGGTCAATTCCCCCACCTGGTAGAATTTCAATTTTACCTTTAGCATGCTCCAAAATTCTGTGATAGTGAGCAAAACGTTTTTCTAAGGAGTCGCCAGACACACCAGCGCGAGTTAGGATACGAGTGACACCGGCTTGGCTGAGCCAGTCAATAGCTTCCAGTTGATCTTCATCACTTAGTTCATCAAAAGCCATGTGGAAGACAATTTCCATTCCTTTTGATGCAGATATCAACTTCTCCAGATTAGGTTTATCCAACTTCTTATCAGCAGTTAAAGCCCCAAATACAACCCCTTGACTTCCAGCCTGAGCAGTCAACCGAATGTCTTCTAGCATAATAGCAATTTCTAGTTCATTATAGACAAAATCACCACCACGTGGACGAATCATGGTCATGATGGTTGTATCGTAGTTAGCTGCCAATTCAACCGCTGCCTTGGTCACTCCATAGCTTGGTGTTGTTCCTCCCACTGCTAGATTATCACAGAGTTCGATTCGACGAGCTCCAGCCTGCATCGCTTTTTCAAGCAAGGTCACATTTTCAGCACAAAATTCGTAAATCATTTGATTCTCCTTGAAGATTACTTTAAATTTATTATATCATATTGTTGTGAATATGTTTTCAATTTTATCAAGGCAAATAACTACTATTTTAACTATTCTTTGTCTGGAATGACTTTAAATAGGTAATAGGTGATAAAGATGGTCAAGACTCCTAGACCAATTTTGACAGGTAAGAGAGGAGCAAAATAAATGGAAATTCCCATCAAGATGTAGATAGATACGATAATTTTTTTCTTACGTTCACGCGCAATAGACTTAGTCTCACGAAAATCAGCTACATATGCTTGATAGAGCTTAGTATGATAAAGCCAATCTTCGAAACGCTTGGAACTTCTAGAGAAACAAGCAATAGACAACAAAAGGAAAGGCGTTGTCGGCAACAAGGGTAAAACAACCCCAACAATAGCCAAGGCTAGTGATAAAAAACCAATGATCAGATAGATAAAACGCATAACTTCTCCTAGTTAAAATAATCTTCTTCTAGTTTCGCATACAATGATGAATTTTGTCAAGTTCTAACCAAAAAGAGCCTGAAATTCACTTTCAGGACTCTCTTCTTATTTAATCTTTTCTTCTTCGTAGTCACCCTTGCTACAAACAACCTGCTTGCCACCACCACGGACTTTTTTCTCCATGAGGAAGTTACCACATTTTGGACAGTCACGACCAACAGGCTTGTCCCAAGAGGTAAATTCACATTCTGGATAGCGATTGCAACCATAGAAGAGGCGATTACGTTTGGTTTTACGTTCAATAATTTGTCCCTGATGACAACTTGGACACTCAACACCGATTTCTTTCACGATTGCTTGGGTATGACGGCAATCTGGGAAATTGCTACAAGCGTAGAACTTACCAAAACGACCAAGTTTAATGACCATTGGACTGCCACACACTTCACAATTAAATCCAGCTGGTTCATCCTTGATCTGGATTTTCTCCATTTCTTCTTCAGCCTTGGCGACTTCCTTAGAGAATGGTTTGTAAAAGGCATCAATGACACGTTGCCACTGCTCTTTTCCAATTTCGACGTCATCAAGCTTGCCTTCCATTTCAGCTGTGAAGGTCACGTTTACAATATCCGGGAAATATTCAACGATGAGCTTGTTAACAATTTCTCCCAACTCTGTCGGTTCAAAGCGTTTGGCTGCAAGGCGAACATAATAACGTTTCTGAATGGTTTCAATGGTTGGTGCGTAAGTTGACGGACGGCCAACCCCATTTTCCTCCAAGGTCTTGATCAATGTCGCTTCAGAATAACGAGCAGGCGGTTGAGTGAAATGTTGCTCTGGTTTGCTATTGACCTGCTTAACCACATCTCCAACAGCCATGTCTGGTAACATCTTATTCTTGTCAGAATCATTGTAAATGGCAAGATAACCATCAAACTTAACCTGACTACCATTAGCAGCAAATTGAACCCCATTTTGAGACAATTTAACAGCCATAGTATCAAAGACAGCAGCTGTCATCTGACTCGCTACAAAACGATTCCAAATAAGAGTATAAAGCTTGAGCTGATCCTTGTCCAGATACTTAGCAATACTTTCAGGTGTATTAAAGACACTAGACGGGCGAATAGCCTCATGGGCATCCTGAGCTCCTGATGCATTTTTGACCTTGCTACCATGCTTAGAATACTTGCTACCAAAACGGTCCGTAATGAAGTTTGCTGCCTCATTTTGCGCCACTGGACTGATACGAGTCGAATCGGTACGCATATAGGTGATTAAACCTTGAACACCAGAACCAATATTAATTCCTTCATAAAGCTGTTGCGCAACCATCATGGTCTTTCGAGTACGGAAATTGATTTTATTAGCAGCATCCATCTGCATAGATGAAGTGGTATAGGGTAAAGGAGCATTGCGTTTGCGCTCTTTCTTATCTACCTGATCCACTGAAAAATCTTTGCTAGTCAGACGAGACAAGACTTCCTTGACCTCATCATTACTAGTCAGTTTCAGCTTTTTACCATCCACTCCATAGAAGGAAGCCTGGAATTGCTTGGTTCCCTTTTTAAAGACAGCATCAATTGTCCAATATTCTTCTGGTTGGAAGGCATTAATTTCATTCTCACGGTCAATGATGAGTTTAAGGGCAATGGACTGTACGCGCCCTGCTGATAAGCCCTTCTTGACCTTTTTCCACAAAATAGGCGAAATCGAATAACCTACCAAGCGGTCTAAGACACGACGAGCCTGTTGGGCATCGACCAAGTCCATATCAATCTTGCGAGGTTCTTTAAATGCATTTTTGACTGCATCCTTGGTGATTTCATTGAAGACCACACGGTTGGCATCATTTTCATCCAAGTTGAGAATATGGGCCAAATGCCAAGAAATCGCTTCTCCTTCACGGTCCGGGTCACTCGCCAGAAAGACTTTATTAGCTTTTTTAGCTTCTTTTTTCAAGTCATTGATAAGAGGACCTTTTCCTCGGATATTGATATATTGCGGTTCATAATTATTTTCAATATCGACGGACATACTAGATTTCTTCAAATCACGGATATGGCCGACGCTGGCTAAAACCTTGTAGTTTCTGCCGAGATATTTTTCAATCGTCTTGGCCTTAGCAGGCGACTCCACGATTACTAGATTTTTTTTAACTGTTGATTTTTTCTTTTTTGTTGCCGTAGCCACAGTATCACACCTTTTCAAAGTAATAAACTTTATAAAGTGTAAACCATTTTTTGAACCCTGTCAAGACTTAGCTACTATAATAGAAGAAAAGTTTGTCTAGTAAGCGGACTTTCTTCTTATACTCAATGAAAATCAAAGAGCAAACTAGGAAGCTAGCCGCAGGTTGCTCAAAACACTGTTTTGAGGTTGCAGATGGAAGCTGACGTGGTTTGAAGAGATTTTCGAAGAGTATTAAAATTCAAATTCCGCAAGAACATCCTTCCCACTTGTAACCAATTTTGCCCCTTCTTGAATCAAATGATGGCAACCGTCTGATAGTCCATCTAAAATGCTACCAGGAATAGCAAAGACATCGCGTCCTTCTTCCATTGCTCGCTCACAGGTAATGAGACTACCTGAGCGCATCTTGGCCTCTGCTACAATCACACCACGGCAAAGTCCAGCAATGATGCGATTACGGGCAGGAAAATGAAATTTCAGAGGTTGTTCGCCAGGTCCATATTCACTGAGAACCAGATGGTCATTGCCGATGTAGTTTTGCAAGCGTTTATTGGCTTTAGGATAAAACACATCCAGTCCTGTTCCAATCACTGCAATGGTTTTTCCGCCATTTTGAAGAGCTGCCATATGGGCTGCTGTGTCTATTCCCTTGGCTAATCCACTGACGATAACCAGTTCATTTTCCAATCCTTGAATGACTTTTTCAACTGACTTAGCTCCCTGTTTGCTACAAGCACGACTACCGACAACTGCTACCTTAGGGAATTTCAAGAGATCCAGATTTCCCTTGTAAAATAAAAGTACAGGCGCATCATAAATTTCACTCAAATCCCAAGGGTAACAGTCATCTAAAATAGAGAAAGATGGAAATTTTTGAAACTCCTTTTCCAAATGCGCATCGTCTATCTGAAAATAACGTTCCATAAAAACAGCTGGATTTCGGCAACCTGATATATCTGCAATATCACCCAACAAAAGCTCCTGATCGACATTTTCACCGTATTCTAGGACTTTCAAAATCTGTTGATTGGTCAAACCTGATTTTTTTAACTTATAGATTTCATAATTTGTTATTTTCATAAATATCTCCATTTCTTTTTCTACTCATCTATTTATTCGTAAAAAATCAAAAAAACATCCGACTATTTTAGCCAGATGTTGGAATTTTTAATTTTCGTTTTTAAGAATTTCTTCTAATTTATGATAGTCTTGGACACTATCGATTTCATAGATGCTATTGCCTTCTAATTCTTCAACATAGACATCTAGCTCTTTGATATTATCCTTAACCATATTGTCCCAGTAGAGATCAACAAATTCACCACTTGCATAGGCCTTGTCAATAAAGCTAACAATTTTTTCTGCTGTTGGAGCATCCCAGAAGGATACACCACTAAGAATGCGACCTGCCTTGCTATCAACAATAATGTCTTGAACCTTGTAGTCATCTCCATAGACCAAGAACCATTCGTTGGTACAATCTTCACGATAGACACTAAAATAAGTCGAACGAGTCAAATCATTGCGGAACATATTTTTAAAGAGATAATTATCGGCATCAATAACATAACTGTTGGCCAATTCTTCTTTTACAAGATAGAGAGAATAAAAGTTATTGTAGTCAGCGTATTTATCATTGAAGACGAGGTGAACACCATATTTTTCTTTCAAGTAATCGAATTGTTCTTTAAGGTAACCAACAATGATGATGATGTCATTGATTCCTTTTTCTTTTAAAAACTCAATTTGGTATTCAATCAAGGGTTTTTGATTAACTTGAACCAAGGCTTTAGGGGTATTTTCAGTCATAGGACGCAAGCGAGTTCCCAATCCCGCTGCTAAAATGATGGCTTTCACACGAATCTCCTTTATTCTTTAATAATAATATAAACTCCAGCAATGACGACAAGTGAAGTAATAATGGTCAGCATATCTAGCGGTGCACCCAAGAAAACAACTGCAAACAAGACTGTCCAAACTACATAACTCACGTTCAATCCTGTAGCCTTGGCTGGTTGCAAGCGATTGATAGCGATATAATAAGCCAAGTAAGAAATCATATCAAAGGCTACAAAGACAATCATAAGACCTAACAATTGTCCATTGGCCACTTCTGAAAATGACTGATGAGAGAAGAGCACAATCACAAGATAGGACAAGAATGAAGTCACTTGACGAATTAAGAGGGCTTCGATTTCACTCAATTCACTTTCCATGGCAAAAGAGCTAAGAACACTCTCACTTCCCCATGCAATAGCACAAACCAAAGCACAGAGAATTCCAATATAGAAAGAATTAACCTGTTCAACCTTATAGGTCTGAGCAATTATCCCTCCAATAATCAAGACAATCCCAAACACAGTATTTTTCGAAATCTTATGCTTCAAAAAGAAGAAAGCCAATAAAACTGAAATAGCAGGATAGATAGCGGATACAGATGAAGCTAAAGAACTTCCGATATACTTAACTGCATAAAGATTGGCCTGCATACCGATAGGGCCTGCTAGCAAGGCTCCGATGATCACACTCACATTGCGAATATTTAAGAAAATTGAGAGACGAACTTTTCCTTCTTTTACCAAGAGAAAAGCTAGTAGGATAAAGATACTCAAGAAATCGTGAGCAGCGGCCACCACAAAGGGCGACAAATCTGTAAAAATTGAAAAGATGTAAGCACTAATTGTTAGACCTAAACCCCAGAAAATACCTGAGAGTAGACCAAAAGAAACTCCATTTTTATTTTTCATCAGAACCTCCATAATTAGCCAGACCTTTAACAGCTCTTTGGTAACGACTCACACCATAGTCACCAAAATCTGCACCTTGCTCTTCTTTGTAGACTGTCCATAAACTCCAAATAGCATCTTGTAAAATTTTATAAATGGCAATCTTTTCACGAGAGACAGGTGTTTGCTCACTCTCATAGTGAGATAAGAAGGCTTCTTCCTCTTGACGAGTGAATTCAGACTCTAAAAAGAGGGCGGCCAAATCCCACATTGGATCGTTCATTGATGAATATTCCCAGTCAATCAGATAAAGTCGTCCTTGAGGTGATTCTATAAAGTTTTCAGGCACCAAATCGATATGACAAGATTTTCTGTCAACACCTAAGGCAGCCAGTCTTTTCTCTAAGGAGAAGACTTCTTCTCTAACTGCTTCATAGTTAGCATAAGGGATTTTTTCGTCAATCAAAGATTCGTATTTTTTGATTTCTTCAAAAGGAGCAAATTCTCCCCTTAATTCCTTACCAGAAGCATGAATGGTTTGTAAAATTGGAGCAATTTTATCGAACTTTGTCTTGATTGACGTTGAATCAAGTGTAATAGCAGATTCGATATACTCATTTACTTTGATACCAGCTTCAATATCAAAAAGATAATTTTTTACATCTAAATCTAAATCTTTTAGTAGTTCAAGATTGTACTTTTCATCTTGACGATTAATCAGTTTTTCTGTCCCTTTACCAAAGAATTTAACAATGTATTGCTTATTTGTTGTTTTGGCCAAATAGTTTTGATTGGTCATTCCCCCCAGTTGTTCAACACTGAGGACTTCCTCTTCTTGACTAAGTAAGGAAAAAATTTTTTCTTTAATGATTTTCTCCACAATTAACCTCCAGGACTTATACTTCCCACTTAAACACTGTTTTAAAGGCTGTGTTTAAATCGGTAGCAAAGACACGGTGAATATCTTTAATTTCTCTTACAGGTTCTTCTAGATAAAGGATATTTTTAAGACGATTGGCAAATTTCTTGACTTCCATCATTTGGATGGCATTTTCAAAATCAATGCGACCAGAACGAGAGGACCCAACCAAGAGCAAGCCCTTTTCTAAGGCATCGCGTGTATTGAGATTGACTTTATATTCGCTAACTCCCATCATGAGAATCGTTCCCTGAGGACGCATATAGCGAATCAAATCATTAATAGCTGGTCCAGTACCATCACCACCACAACACTCAAAAGCATGGTCAAAGGCCAAATCTTCAGGAATATTGTCAGTAATATAGCATTCTTTGGCAAAAGAGAAAAGTTCCAATTTTTCCCAATGACGACCAATAACCACAATCTCTGCTTCTGGCAAAGTATAGTTGATAATATTGGCAACCACAAAAGCTAAACTTCCATCTCCGATAACGGCGATTCGATCCCGCTTGCTATGAGCAAGGGTCAATAAGCGATTCATGGCATGCATACCAACACTGACAAACTCTGTAATGGCTGCAACCGTATCTTCAATAGCATCATAAGCCACCACACGGTCTTTAGGAAGAGAAACAAATTCTCTCATAAAGCCATCAAAGCCACTAGACAAGAAGTGGGTCCCTGTCATGTAGTTTTCATAGAATTCTTCATCACTCTGCATAGGAGGCTGATTGGGAATCATGACAACTTTTTGACCAACTTCATAGGTTCCTGTTGGGTCAGAAATAACGGTTCCACATGACTCGTGAATCATTGCCATTGGAAGTTTTTTATTCAAAATCTTTGGATCACGTTTTCCTTGATAGTAACGCTGATCCGCATGACAGACCGCCATATAATTAGGGCGGATGAGGATATGATTCTCTTGATCAATAGCCTCTTCCTGGTATTTGACATTGATAAACTTAGGCTTTGTTAGTTGGTAAATTTGATTAATCATTTTATTACTCTTCCTCAATCATGCTTTTTGCAATCTTCAGATCTGTTACTGTAGTAATTTTCAGATTTGAATATTCACCCTTGGCCAAGGCTACATTTTTTCCTTTGATCACAAAGATTTTACATGCATCTGTTAAGATTTCTTTCTCTTCGGCAGAGAGAGAACCGTAAAGGTCCATGAAGTCCTTACAACGGAATGTTTGAGGTGTTTGTCCTTGATAGAGGTGAGCACGATTTGGAATATCTGTAATAAATTGACCGTTAGTGCTTTCAACGATAGTATCAACCGCTTCTACCACTGTGTCCACTGCGTCATGATTTTGAGCAAGTTTGATATTGTCTTGAATCATGCGAAGCGTAATGAATGGACGAACAGAATCGTGGGAAACAACGATATCCTCTGGAGTAAGCGGACGATAAGCATCGATGGCTTCAATGATTTTCTCAATACTCGTATTACGGTCAGCACCACCTTTTGTAATGATGATACGATCCTTATGAAGGGGCAGATATTTATCTACAAGATCCTCTGCATGGGAAACCCAGTCTCCATGAACCCCAACTACAATTTTTTCAATGCTTGGTTCCAAGACAAATTTTTCAATTGTATGAACCAAGATAGGTCGATCACCTAGCTCTAAAAATTGTTTTGGCAAGTTACTGATTCCCATACGTGTGCCAGTTCCACCGGCAAGAATTCCTGCATAAATCATCTATTTTCTCCTTTGTCTTACTAAAAAACTTATTCTCTCTATTATACCACAATCTAGTCCTATCATAAAAGAAATACTAGTCATCCCGTTCTAGAATAGGAGGATTAAGGAGTTCTATTATTCAAAGAAACTAATCCATTTCTAGTAGTGACTAGGAATTCAATAGTCATTACTAATAAGTGGCTGTGAAATTTTAGAGTTCTTCAGAATAATATAGTTTTCTTAAAGAAAACTTAAATTTATATTTTCTTAATACAAGAAAAAGCTAGGAAATGGTAAATTGTCTGACAGAGACACACTTCCTAACTTATTATTTTTAGTAAAACTCACAAGTCTTACTCTTCCTTATCTTGATTTTCTGCTCCTTTAACTGCTTTTTTAAATTCAGATAGCATTTTACCGATTGACTCGCCTAGTTCAGGCAATCGTTTTGGTCCAAAAATCAATAGAGCTCCTAAAACGATAATAATCAATCCTGGTGCTCCGATATCACGTAAGATTCCCATTTCTCTCTCCTTTCTGCTTGCGTTTCATAATGTGTTTGCTGATAGCAATACTCAACTCATAAAGTAAAATCAAGGGGGCAGTCATTGCCAAATCGCTGACAAAGTCAGCTGGTGTTAAGATGACTGCAAGTACCAATAAGATAAAATAGGCATATCGGCGATAAGTAATCAATAATTCTGGCCCAATGAGTCCAATCGACGTCAAAAAGGCAATGATAACTGGCAATTCAAAAATCAGGGCCAAGGGCAAGGTCGTTTGAAAAACAAAGGACAGATAATTTTGGGCTGTTAACTGCGTTTCAAACAGTCCCTCTCCCAACCCTAATAAAACCTGAAGTAAGGCTGGTGTTACAAAGTAAAAACCAAAAGCCAGTCCAACTAGAAAACAAAGGAAACTAGCTGGAATATAGGCAAAAATAGCTCTAGCTTCTTCCTTCTTTAAACCAGGTTTAATGAAAGACCAAATATGATACACCGTGTAAGGTAGGGTGATAGTAAAGGCCATCAGACTAGCTAAGCGTATGTAAATCCATAAAATATCATTTGGCCCTAAAACAATCAACTTTTGCTGAAAAGATTGGGTCACATACTGGTAAATCTGGTCTGCAAAAAGCAGAGAAACACAGAATACCAAAAAGAAACAAATGACTACTGCCAATAATCTCTTTCTAAATTCTACCAGATGTTCAACGATTGTCAATTCTTTTCTATCCATTTATTTTTCACCCTGTCTGAAAGTGACAATCAAGACAATAATGGCAAAGAGTAGCTGGCTGGCCAAACCTTCCCAACTTGGGTAAATTCCAAGTAAGTCGATAGTTGGAAAGCCTGTCAGCAAGTGATTTGGTGCCATATTGGTCAACTGAAGAGCATGGATACTAACTCCCAGCATCTTGAATGCCAAAGCATAAATCATCCAAGTAAGGATAAAGAAGACCTTATGAGGTAGGAAGAATTGACTGGCCTTATTCATCACGATTGCAATAATTACAAGAACCAGCAAGGCAAGTGAAATGCCCAAGACAAATTCAAAACTGGAAATTCTTGGTAAAATCCCAACATAAAAGAGAATGGTTTCTGCTCCCTCACGGAAAACAGCTAGGAAACTGAGAGCAAACATGGAAATAAAGGAGCCTGTCTTAGTCACTGTTTCCATTTGTGACTCCATAAAGGTATTCCATTTTTTAACTGAAGATTTGCTGTGAAGCCAAATTCCAATCACAATCATCATTGCTACCGCAAAAATTCCAACTGCTCCTTCGATGATTTCACGATTGGAGCCTGATGTCACTGCTGGAAAAGCAATTTGCAGGATGAAAGCAATGACCAGACTGGCCATAATTCCGGTGATAGCACCACCATAAACCCACTTGAGTCCCTTTCGCATCTTAGCTGCTTTCAAGGTCGTTACCAAGGCCATAACGATTAAGAGAGCCTCTACTCCTTCTCTTAGGAGAATGAGCATAGCATCAAAGGCATTGTAACGTGCACTGGTATCAATTTGCGATAAATCTGCAATCAGTTTTTCTAATTTTTCTTGGTATTCCTTTTCGCTTCCCTTGACCATAATCACAGGGCTTTCGCTTTCCACTCGAGTATAGAGGGAAGGATTGGTCGTGCTAACAGAGCCCTCAATCGTTGGCCAGATAGTGATGAATTCCTTCATACTAGCTGCTCCTGCTACTTGGTCACCAGCTTGGAATTGTTCCAAAGCCTTTGTCAAAAGGACAATACCGTCTTTGAGAGTCAAATCAGAAGATGTTGCTACGACTTCTTTTCCAGTTACAAAATCATCAATAGACTTTTTTAAGTCCTCAAAGGAAGTCTGGATGGAGTTAAAATCAGTAGGCTCAGTTTCTATGCTACTACGCAAGAAGGATATGGCTGTTTCAACACGTCCATAATGGGCCGTACTATTGTCACGAACCACACTTTCATTAATGGTCCAAGTAGAATTCATTTTCTTAAAGGCTTCTCGAACCTTTTCCAAATCTTTGGAGGCAATAGCCTGTTCCAAGGCTTCAAAACGAGGACTTAGACGGTTCACCAATTTTTCTTTTTCCGCATCTAAGTCAACAGGATTTTGTTCTTTTTCAAAGGCTAACAGGGCTGCAGAAATTTCGGTGAGTTTGTCTTCAGTAATCTCGCCTGATTGAGCTAACTTTTCCTTAACGACTTTACCAGCCTCAGAATTGCTGTCTTCTACTCTTTCAAAGTCTATTGCTATCTCCGTAACGAGTTTCTTAGCCTCAGACTGATTCCCATTTTTCACTGCTTTAGACGCATCTGTGATTTTCACAAAGTAAGAACTCAGACTTTCTTGGGCACCTACTGGGGAAAGAATTAAAAGTGACAAAGTTAAAACCAAGAACCAGCTTTTAGCCTTCCAATAATTTCTGACCAATGTAGCCTCCTTTCTCCACACCACCAAAGCAAGCAAAGAGTCCACTACCGATGTGAGTGATGTATTCATTCATCTTATCTGTAGCACCTAGATTGGTTTGAACCTTAACAAAATTATCAGGATCCTTCTGGAAAGAAATGAAAAGCAAGCCCGTATCAAACTGACCAGTTTTTTCATCAATCCCATCTGAGTAAGAATAAGAACGACGCAAAAGTGGTTTCTCCACTTCCTTGGCCAAACGGACATGCGAATCATCAGGCAAAAGACTCAAATCCACTTCATCAAACTCATTTTTCTTACCAAAGGGGGCACCACTTTCCTTGTAACGACCAAAAGTATTTTCTTGTTCTTCAAGACTGGTGCGATCCCAGGTCTCTAAAAACATCTGAATCCGACGAACTGCCATATAAGAACCATTTTCCATCCAGTCCTTACTATCAGCCCAGATGACGCGGTCAAAATCTTTCTCTTTGCTTGGATTTGCTGTTCCATCCTTAAAACCAAAGAGATTACGCGGTGTCTCCATTCGATCTCCGATAGCTGCAAATCCAGACTGACTCCAACGAAGGGTCACTGCATTTCTCCCCTTACGGATGAGATTGCGAATAGCGTGAAAGGCAACTTGCTCATCATCGGCACAAGCCTGAATCACAATATCTCCACCTGTATATTTTTCACGCAATTGCTCTTTAGGAAAAGGCGGTAAATCCCTGAACACTTGAGGACGCTTATTTTCCAAGTTCATCTTTTTCAAGAAACTGGCAGACACACCAAAAGTCAGCGTTAAACGATGAGGATTGAGCCCGACTGTTTCACCAGTATCGCTCGGAGGCAAGAGAGTATTTTTCCCATCTTTTTTGACCAATTCCCCCTCGACCAATTTGGCACTATAATCCGTCCAATCCTTAAACAACTGGATAATCTTATCCTTATCCGTCGTATGCAAGTCCAAGACCACAAAATAAATATTCTTTTGCATGGGCGTACTAATCCCAGCTTGATGCTTGCCATAAAAAGCAATTTTTTCATTTCCGTACGAGATTTTTTCCTGACTTCCTAGCTTAGGTGCGAAAAAAGCAGAAGCACCAGAGAGTCCTAGCGCTAAACCAGCCCCTCCAATGCCTGCTTTTTTTAGAAATTCTCGACGGTCCATTTTCTTATCAAAAAACTTTTCGTCTTTTTCAGTCATGACTCTTATTCTCCACTAAGAAATTTACCCATTTGCGATAGAGGTTCACCAAGTTTTGTCACAGCTTCTGACAATTCTTTGGTATCTTCTTTTGTCAAATCAGTATAGAGCTTGTAGTGTTCCTTGTCGGTCATGTGTTTGTCCAACAAGCTATTAACAGATTTGAAATCTGCTTCCAATTCTTTAACTAGGTTAGCGTCTGATTTTTCAAGCAAAGGTTTAAAGAGTTGGAAAATCTTCTCAGCTCCCTCAATATTGGCACGGAAGTCATACAAGTCTGTATGAGAATAAACTTCCTCTTCACCTGTAATCTTGCTTGTCGCTACTTCATTGAGCAAGTCAACTGCCCCAGTCAACATAACCTTGTAGTCCACATCCACAGTTGCAATCTTGGCTTTCAATTCCTTGATATCATTGACCAACTGATCACCATAGCTTTCAGTTCCTTTAGTTGTATTGTCTTCCCAAAGGATACGCTCGATACGGTGGAAGCCTGACCAGCCTTCTTCTGTCTTGTTTTCGTCCATATAGTCTGCTAAACGGAAGTCAATCTTGACATCTGACTCACCAAAACTCTCGGCAATCGGTTCTGAACGCTCATAGGACATACGAATCAGTGGATAAACTTTCTTAGCCTCTTCTAATTTGCCTTCTTTCAACAATTTGACAAAGCCTTCCGTATCTGTCAACAGTTTATCGATTTGCTCTTGCACAAAAGTCTTATAGTCAGCTGTGGCCTTATCAAGCATTTTCTGCTTGTCTTCAGACAAGGCTGTCACCTTAGACGAATCACTCGTATTGCTTGGCTTAGATTGGTTGTTAGCACAAGCTGTCAATAGCAAGGCTGAAGATAAAAGGACAAATCCTAGTTTTTTCATTGTGTACTCCTATTGGTTCAGGAAACCTGAATTAATTTTACGTTTCATTATACCATGTTTTCACTCATTTTTCAATAAATTTTCAGACAATTTAATGTTGAGTAATTTATACTAATAATAGACTTTTAACCTCAAAATTGATAAAATAAAAAGGAAAATAATTGGAAAAGGAAACTATATATCACCATGATGAACATGCAAAACATGATGCGCCAAGCACAAAAACTTCAAAAACAAATGGAACAAAGTCAAGCTGAACTTGCGGCTATGCAATTTGTCGGCAAATCTGCTCAAGACCTTGTCCAAGCGACCTTAACTGGAGATAAGAAAGTTGTCAGCATTGACTTCAATCCAGCTGTCGTTGACCCAGAAGACATTGAAACTCTTTCTGATATGACCGTTCAAGCAATCAACTCTGCTCTTGAACAAATCGATGAAACTACCAAGAAAAAACTGGGTGCTTTCGCTGGGAAATTGCCATTCTGAGCATAAGAAAAAAGCTCCAAAGTATCTGTAGGTAAGTCCCCCTACAGATACTTTGGAGCCTATTTTATTGGCTTGGAAAAAGCCTGAAAATATCAAATCAATGCTTCTATTTAATATGAAAAGGCCTACTGGATTTTTTATCAAAATCAACATCCAGCAGCCTTTTCACTTTTTATTAATAAGTTCCTTCTTCACCTTGGCTAGTCAAGATAACAGGTCCGTCTTTCGTAATGACAAATTGGTGTTCATATTGACAAGATAGTCCACCGTCAATGGTTTTATGTGCCCAACCGGTCTTCATATCTGTATCAATTTCCCAGTCACCTGTATTGATCATTGGTTCAATAGTCAAGACCATCCCTTCACGAAGACGGAGTCCTCTACCTGCAATACCATAGTTAGGAACCATTGGTTCTTCATGCATAGTTGGGCCAACACCATGACCAACCAAATCACGCACTACACCGTATCCACGACTTTCAGCGTATTCTTGAATCGCCGCACCGATATCACCGATACGATTTCCAACAACAGCCTGCTCAATCCCCTTGTACATAGCTTCTTTAGTTACATCCATCAAGTTTTTCACTTCTTCGGTCGGTGTACCAACAGCATAAGCCCAACATGAGTCTGCAAGACCACCAGAATAGCTCTGAGTGTATTTCTTCATTTGCTCAACATTGTTGAAGTTTAATTTTGAGACATTCAGGTCAGATTTAGCAATTGGGCCTCCCAAAACCATGTCAACCTTGAGCAAATCACCATCTTTCAAGGTATAGTGACGAGGGAAAGCGTGAGCCACTTCATCATTAAGAGAGCAGCAGGTAGCATAAGGATAGTCCATCATGGCACCATCAACCCCAATCTGAAGTGGAAGGAAATTTTCTTCCTTGCAACGACGTCGGACATACTCTTCAACTTCCCACATATCTACGCCAGGCTTAATCAAATCACGCAAGCCAATATGGATACTTGCTAAAAAATCACCGGCCTTATCCATAGCTTCGATTTCACGAGCTGATTTTAATGTTATCATTTTTTCTCCTAGTTTCTAATTAATTTTAACGGTTACATTTGCTTTTGAAACAATCTGATGACCATGATAAATATCGTAATCAATAATAGCTGACCGTCTAGTATGGTGGATAATGCGTGCTTGAATGCGCAGTATATCATCTATCTGAACAGCCTGCAAAAAGTAGATTAGCATCTGCTCAATAATAAGATTTCGACCACTATTCACAACTAAATCTTGAGTCATGTGGGTTAGAATTTCTGCCAATACACCATTAGCCAAAACACCGTTCTTCTCTAGCATAAAGGGTTCCACTGTAATCACTACTTCATCATGGTGATAAGAAAGTTTTTGACCAATCTGCTCAGAAAAAGTAGGTAGAGCAGAAACTTGGGAACGACTCATCTTCTCCATGACATCTCGTCGTGTCACAACTCCAAGCAAGGTTTGATTATTCCGAACAACTGGTACCATTTCAAAGTCTTCAGCAATCATCCGTTGACTCACATTGGCAATATTTGTCGATAATCCAACCAAAAATAGACTACGAGACATGACCTTATCAATTGTCGTACTTGGTGACTTATCACCAGCGTCTCTCATGGTTACAACACCAACAACAACCTGATGTTGATTGATAACTGGAAAACGACTGCTACGATTCTTACGAACCAAGTCCAAATAATCTTTGACTGTGTCGGTTTCTCTCAGAAAACCATACTCATGACTTGGGCGATAAAGTTTCTCAACTGTCAGAATATCAGTCTTGATTTGTACATTTGACAGGGCTTTATTGATCATAGTCGCAATGGTAAAAGTGTCATTCTTGCTTCTCAGAACAGGAATCCCTTTTTGATTGGCCAGTTTAAGCACATCATCATGAACCTGAAATCCACCTGTAACCAGAACTGCATTTTCATTTTCCAGCGCTAGTAATTGGATACGGGTACGGTCTCCGACAATCAAAAGTCCCCCATCATGAAGGTAAGACAAAATATTTTGCTCAGTCATGGCACCGATTGAGAACTTACTAAATTCTCTCTCTAAACCTTCTTGACCAGCCAGAACCTCAGAAGAAGTCACTTCCGCAATTTCAGCAAAAGTTAATCTCTCTATAGCAACTTTCTGAGATTTAACACGAATAGTACCACTTCTTGGGCGAGTCTCTACAATTCCACGGTTTTCAGCTTCTTTAATAGCCCGATAAGCCGTTCCATCACTGACTCCTAGATGGTTGGAAATGCTTCGAACACTGACTCTTTTACCAACAGGTAATTCTTCCAAATAACTTAGAATTTCTTGGTGTTTACTCATTAATTTCTCCCTTTACAAAGCGAAACTCAAGATAATCTCGCATTTTCCTTGTATAGCGATCACTTCCTTTAAACTGACGGAACAAACGAAATCCAGACTTAAGAGCAACCCGTTGGCTAGCTTCATTTTCAAGGTGGGTAATAATGGATAATTGTTTTAAACCAAGTTCCTCAAAAGAAAGCTGACAAAGTTTTTTAACAACTTCTGTCATGAAACCTTTAGACCATGAATCTCTTCTTAAAAAATAACCAAGTTCTGCTTCTTTTTTTATTTCATCTAGCTTTTCAAACTTAATTGAACCAATCATTTTTTCTGTTTTCTTGTCACAAATAGCCCATACACCTAAAGGAGACTTCATAAAATAATTGGCCAGTGCATATTGACTCTCTTCCAAACTAGCTTGACTTGGAAAAATGAATTGTAAATTTTCTGGATTTGAAGCTATCTCATGGAAGTCCTTACTATCACTAAAAAAGAAAGGACGCAAATACAAGCGATCCGTTTCAAAAAAAGAAAACATTGCTAATTTGGTCCAAATATTCATAAACACCTCTACGGTTTATTCTTCAACAAGTGTAATATCCGCTCCTAGATTACGTAATTTTTCAATAATATCTGAATATCCACGTAAGATGAACTCAATATTCGTAATTTCAGTTTTGCCTTCAGCCATTAAACCAGCAATGACAAGTGCGGCCCCAGCTCTAAGGTCAGTAGCTTTTACATTCGCACCGCGCAAACCACGTCCACCAGTATATAAAATATGGTCGTTTGTAGTCGTAATATCCGCGTCCATCTTTGCTAGTTCAAAAACATGGTTTACACGTTTTTCATAAATGGTATCAATAATAGTACCACGCCCTTCCGCTGTTAACAAGAGAGGAGTAATTGGTTGTTGCAAGTCAGTAGCAAAACCAGGATAAGGAGCTGTCTTAATATTGATTGCTTTCAAATTAGACTGTTCCTCGACAAAAATGCTGTCTTCAGATACAGTCATTCGAACTCCCATTTCTTCCAACTTCGCAATGAAACCTTCTAAGTGCTCGTATAGTACATTATTAATACGAATTCCCTTACCAACTGCAGCAGCTAAAGAAATATACGTTCCAGCTTCAATACGATCTGGAATCACCTGATGACGCGTTCCGTGTAATCTTTCAACACCATCAATAATGATAATATTGGTTCCTGCACCACGGATATGAGCTCCCATATTATTCAAGAGAGTAGCTACATCAATAATCTCAGGCTCACGAGCTGCATTTTCAATAATAGTACGGCCACTTGCTTTAACCGCAGCAATCATTGTATTAATCGTCGCACCTACACTAACTGTATCCATGTAAATACTTGCACCATGGAGTCCTGAATCTTTAGCAGATAACTTCATGTTATCTCCCTCGTAGCTAACAGTGGCACCCATAGCTGCAAAAGCCTTAAGATGTAGATCAATCGGACGAGGGCCAAGATCACATCCTCCAGGTAGGCCAACTGTAGCTTCACCAAAGCGACCTAAAAGACTTCCATAAAAATAATAAGATGCACGAAGACTGTTAATTTTCCCATAAGGCATTGGAATATTTTGAACACCTCTTGGGTCAATCTCCAATACATCGTCATAACGCTTAACAGTAGCTCCCATCAATTCCATGATTTCGACAAGACTAGCAACATCAGAAATATCAGGTACACAATCTAAAGTCACAACATCATCTGCCAAAATAATAGCTGGAATTAAAGCTACAACACTATTTTTTGCACCACTAATGGTAATCTCACCTTGCAGGGGCAAGCCACCATTGATAACAATTTTTCTCATTTTAAATTTTTAATACTCTTTCAAAATTTCTAAAAAGGTCTTTCTAGTCTATTATACCATAAATTTTAATATTTTCCCATTGCTCTTATTAAAATCATCCCCCTTTTGCGCCCTGACACAAAAAAGCCCATCATATAGGCTAGAAAGCTTAATATGATAGGCTATTTTTCTATTAATTAACGTACTGTACGGATACGCATTGTGTTTGTACGTACAGCTTCTCCAACTGGTACACCAGCTACGATAACGATATCGTCACCAGATTGTACAAGACCTGCTTCAACTGCTTTACGTTCAGCAATTTCGAACATATCATCAGTTGATGATGGAGCATCTGTCAACATTGGGATAACACCCCAGTTCAACATCAATCCACGTTCTGTCAATTCGTCGAATGTTAATGCCAAGATGTCAGCATTTGGACGGTATTTAGAGATCAAACGTGCAGTGTGACCTGTCTTAGTAAGAGTTACAACCAATTTAATGTCCATTGAGTTAGTAGCATCTTTAACAGCTGAAGCCATTACTTCTGTCTTAGAGTTACGTTCAAATGAATCTGAGTTCAAACGACCGTATTCGTTAAGAAGAGTTTGAGCGTTCTTGTCGATTGTAGCCATTGTAGTTACTGACTCAAGTGGGTATTTACCGTTTGCAGACTCACCTGAAAGCATTGTAGCGTCAGTTCCATCGATAACAGCGTTGAATACGTCTGATACTTCTGAACGAGTTGCACGTGGTTTTTCAGTCATTGTTTCAAGCATGTTTGTTGCAGTGATAACAACTTTACCTGCAGCATTGACTTTCTTGATAATCATTTTTTGGTAAACTGGAACCATTTCGAATGGTACTTCGATACCCATGTCACCACGAGCGATCATGATACCATCAGCAGCTTCGATGATTTCATCCAAGTTGTCGATACCTTGTTGGTTTTCGATTTTAGCGAACAATTGAACGTGTCCGTTTCCAGTTTCTTTACAGATTGCACGAACTTCGTTCACGTCTTTTGCAGTACGTACGAATGAAATCGCGATGAAGTTAATTCCTTGTTCAAGACCAAAGCGGATATCGTCATTATCACGCTCAGCAAGAGCTGGGAAAGGAATTTTAGTGTTAGGGATATTAACACCTTTTTGTTTAGCAATTACGCCATCGTTTTCAACTTCAACTTCAAACTCACGAGTTGCGTCATCTTTAGCAACCACACGAAGACCAAGTTTACCATCGTCAACCAAAACTTGACGACCAACTTCAACATCATCATAGATATCAAGAGCACCAGCAACGTTTAATGCAATCACTTCACGAGTTGACTTGATTCCTTGTTTAGTCGCAACACGGATTTTTTCACCAGTTGTGTAAGAGTACTCTTTTGCATCTCCTTCAAACAATTCTGTACGGATTTCTGGTCCTTTTGTATCAAGAAGGAAACCAACTTTTTTACCTGCAAGTTTTTCTGCAAGTTTAACAGTTGCCATACGGTCACCTTGTTCTTGGTGGTCACCGTGTGAGAAGTTGAAACGGAATGTGTTAGCACCAGCTTCGATCAATTTGGCAATGTTTTTAGCTGAAGCTTCAACATCAAGTTTTTCACCCCAGTATCCGTCATCACCGAATTTTTTACCACCGCGGATTTCTACCGCAGGTCCCAAAGTTGCAACGATTTTTACACGTTTGTTCATGATTTTTGTGACTCCTTTATATATGACCTTTTTGGTCTTATTAACTAAATTATAAATTATGATAAGCTCTTATTCAAGCTAGATAGCTCAAGGTCAGCTTTATGTGGGTTGTTAACCACAATCTTACCATCTGCAGTAAGGCTAAACAATGCTCCTTCTTCTGCAGTTCCAAGAATTGGGTTTTCAACCATTTTTTCGTTACGGATACCAACCGCAACACCACCGATACCTTCTTTAAGAAGTTTAACGGCATGTGCACCCATACGTGATGCCAAAACACGGTCACGCGCAGTTGGAGAACCACCACGTTGAATATGTCCAAGTTCTGTCACACGAAGGTCGCTTGTATCTCCAGCTTCTTTAAGTTTTTGACCAAATTCAGCTGCTGACATCACACCTTCTGCCAAGACGATGATATTGTGTTTTTTACCACACTCGTATCCACATTTAATGCTTTCTACGATATCTTCAATCTTGAATCCTTCTTCAGGAATGATGATTTCATCAGCACCAGTTGCAATACCAGCCCAAAGAGCGATATCACCTGCGTTACGACCCATTACTTCGATAACAAATGTACGACGGTGACTTGATGATGTATCACGAATCTTATCGATAGCATCCATAGCAGTAGTAACCGCTGTGTCAAAACCGATTGTGAAGTCAGTACCAACAATATCGTTATCGATTGTACCAGGAAGACCGATAGCTGGGAAGCCATGTTCAGTCAAACGCATAGCACCGTGGTAAGATCCGTCACCACCGATAACAACTACACCTTCAATTCCGTGTTTTTTCAATTGCTCAATCCCTTTAAGTTGCCCTTCAAGCTGAGCGAACTCTGGGTAACGAGCAGAGTGAAGGAAAGTACCACCACGAGAAATGATGTCTCCTACTGAAGCTGCATCTAGGGGATGAATTTCACCAGCAACCATACCAGCATATCCATCATAGATACCAAATACTTCCATTCCTTCTGAAATTGCTTGACGAACAACTGCACGGATAGCAGCGTTCATACCAGGGGCGTCTCCACCACTAGTCAAAACAGCAATACGTTTCATATTGGTTATGCTCCTTTTTCTTTTAACATTCTTACTGATTATATCACATTTAAATGGAAAATTCTTCTATTTTCCGTAATTTTAGCGATAAATCGTTTTCATAACGATTCCACCTAATTTCGCTTCTAATTCAGTGGATTTAACTACAAAATGATGGGGGGAAACAATTGTTCTCTGTTCCTCTTCATACCTGATGATGACTGGGATTGGGCCTTTATATTGATCTAAAATTCTCGAAATTTCTTGATCTGAGTCATGATTTTTCACCTGAATCCAAAAACGCTCAGCTACTGCTTCTCTTATTTCTTGTGCAATCATTTGCAGACGGCCATCTCGTAACTGGATTTTTCCTTTTATATAGTAGAAAGCTCCTTCTCTTACTTCCTGTCCAACCTGTCGATATAAGTCTGAGAAGAGGGTAACATCCAATTTTTTCTTACTATCATCTACCTGTAAGAATGCCATGTTTTCACCCTTTTTGGTCCGAATCACTTTTATTTTCTGAATTTCAACCAATATAATGGCGTGACTATTTTCTGACAAATTTCCGATTGGTGTAATTGGGTAGATAGCCTTACTTGCAATAGCTTGTAGTGGATGTTTGCTAACTCCCACTCCTAGAAGCTCTTGTTCCATATAGAATTTTTCTTGTTCCGTCCAATCTTCCGATTCCTGCCAACTATAAGTAGTATCTCCAAACAAGCTTCCTAACTCTTTCACAAATTCAAATAGATTAGCTAAATTATTGAATACTTTTTGACGATTTTTTTCAAATGAATCGAAAAGACCAACTTTTACCAAAGGTTCTAGCAGAGGAAGTTTCAAATAATTCTCAGGTAATTTAGCTATAAAATCTTCAATGTTAGAATAAGGTCTATTTTCAATAATCCAAAGCGCCAAATCATTGCTGACTCCCTTAATCGATTTCAATCCTAGATAGATGGATTTGTTAGCAATTTTATCGTGATAGGGGATGGTATTGATGGACAACGGTGCTACTTCAAAGCCTGCTTCAAGAGCATCCGTTAGGTAATCACTGTTGGAAGAATTCAACATGACCTGATAAAAGATAGCTGGATAATGTGTTTTAAAATAAGCCAACTGGAAGGCCAAGGCTGAGTAGGCATAGGCGTGAGATCTGTTAAAGCCATAACCTGCAAACTTCTCCATGACATCAAAAACCTGCTCTGCCTTTTCTGTCGTATGACCTGCATTTAAGGAGCCTTGAATAAAGGAAGCCCTCATCTCATGCATGGCTGAAGCATCCTTTTTCCCCATAGCCCGACGCAAAATATCGGCTTTCCCAAGGCTAAATCCAGCAAATCGCTGAGCAACCTGCATAACCTGCTCCTGATAGAGCATAATGCCGTAGGTTGGAGCTAAAATATCCTCCAGAGCTGAATCTAGAACTGTCACTTTTTCCTGCCCATGCTTTCTTGCCACAAAATTATTGATATAATCACTAGCACCTGGTCGATTTAGGGAAGTAGTTGCTACGACATCTTCAAAACAGACTGGTTGGACACGTTTGAGCAAGCGAATGGCACCAGGTTGCTCAAACTGAAAGATACCTTTTGTATTGCCAGAAGCAAATAAAGCTAACGTTTCTTTGTCTTCCAAATCAATCTCGTTGATAGCTATCTTAACACCTTCTGTTTCAGCAAGCAACTCTTGCATCTTTTGGACAAAGGTCAAATTTCGTAGTCCCAGAAAGTCCATCTTCAAAAGCCCACTAGCTTCAACTCCATGAGCATCATACTGAGTCAGTGGAATTTCATCGCCATGCTTTAGAGGAATGTAGTTGGTCAAGTCTTGGTCACTAATCACAACACCAGCTGCATGGACAGAGGTTTGTCTTGGATAACCCTCAATCTTGCAGGCAATTTCAAAGGCTTTTTGGTATTCTAACTTACTATTGATTTGCTGACGAAACTGGAGATTGCCCTCATAGGCTGACTTTAGATTATCTCGAAAATTGATTTTCTTGGTAATTGCGGACAATTCATACTCTGGCACACCATAGCGCTTCAAGACATCTCGAAGAGCTTGCTTGGCGCCAAAGGTAGAAAAAGTAACGATTTGAGCCGCATGTTTACTACCATATTTATTGCCAACATATCTGATAAAATCTGGACGATAAATATCTGGGATATCAATATCAATATCAGGCATAGTATAGCGTTCACGATTGAGGAAACGTTCAAAAATGAGATTTTTCTGAACTGGGTCAATCCCTGTAATATCCAAGGCATAGGAAACCAAACTACCGACTGCAGAACCCCGTCCCATTCCCATATAATAGCCATTTGAACGTCCAAAACGCAACAAATCCCAAACAACTAAGAAATAATCATCAAAGCCCATATCATGAATAACAGCCAACTCTTGGTCTAGACGGTCTTGATATTCTTTACCAGTCAACCCCTTCTGAACAAGCCCCAATTCAGCGCGTTCTCTCAACTCTTCTACTGCTGGTCTAGCAGGATTAAAGCGAGGCAATTTCAGACTAGTATCCAAGTCATAAGAAATACCTGAAATAAGCTTTTCTAAATTGTCTAAGGCTTGAGGAAAATGTTCTTGGAATAGTTTCTCTAAAGAACTTGCTGATATAAAGACATCTTGTCGTGAGCGCAAGGGAACTTCTCTGAGGGGAAGATTTTCTTTAATCGCTGTTAACACTTGCAGAATTTCTCTATCCTTACTTTCAAAAGCATTGACCCGATAGAGGGGTATAATAGGATGATGAAATTCGCTGGCCAGTGTGTCTGGATAAACTCCTATATAGTAATCACAGCCTAGATTTAACAACTCAAGCTCTTCAAAATAAGGCACAATTACCGCAATATCCTCTAGATACTGATTCAGGACTGACCAATTTTTCTCCCCCTGCATCTTGGCTGTTGAAAGTTTCATCAACTGCTGATAGCCAACACTAGATAGGGCTAAAAAGCGCAGATTCACATCCTTATCATCTACAAGCACATTCATTTCAAGCCCTAACAAAGGATGAATGTCGTATTTTTTTGTAACCTCTAGAAAATCGAAAGCCCCGTAAAGATTGTCAATATCCATCATAGCCAGATGAGTGTAGCCATAGTCTTTAGCTGCTCTCACATACTTGTCTATCGAAATGACACTCTCCATAAAACTATAGACTGTTTTTGTATCTAGTTGTGCGATCAATTTACACTTCTCCTCTATCATTCTCACTATATTATACCATTTTCTTTAAATTTCTATTACTATTACTGATGCTTTAATATCTAATAGATCAAATCATAGTTGACTAGACAATCCTTGCACGATTTTTAACAGTATCACTAATATTTTTGTATTTAGGCTTATCATTTTACATGTTTATTTCATAAATACTCATTTTTATTTATTATAATTTCTGTTAATTTTTATAGTTTCTTTTCTCACTATTTTTTGATATAATAACTGTAATATATTTCATAAATAGGAGGTCTTATGCGTTTTAATCAATTCGGCTATTTAGCGCTACCTAGAGATACAATTATCTTTGAATTAAAAAAGTATGGATTTGATTTACCAGTCAACATCACAAATAAAAAAATGCTTGAAGCGTTTCTTATTCGTTTCTTTTTTAATTTTAAAAACAACTCCTATCCTCTATCCAGTTTAGCAGTTGATACAGAAACTGACTTACTGACATTTTTTCAATCTGACAAAGAGTTGACTGCAGATATTTTCTATACTGTGGCTTTTCAACTTTTAGGTTTTTCTTATTTGGTTGACTTCGAAGACAGTGAAGCTTTTCGTAAAGAGACTGGATTTCCTATCGTATATGGTGACTTGATTGAAAATCTCTATCAGTTACTCAATACTCGCACTAAAAAGGGGAACACTCTTATCGACCAACTTGTCAGTGACGGTCTTATTCCTGAGGATAATGACTATCACTACTTTAACGGCAAAAGTTTAGCAACTTTTTCTAGCCATAATGTCATTCGAGAAGTCGTTTACGTTGAGTCTCGTGTCGATACTGACCAAAAAGGTCTACCAGATCTAGTCAAGGTCAGCATTATTCGTCCTCGTTATGACGGGCAAATCCCTGCTATCATGACAGCGAGTCCTTATCATCAGGGAACCAATGATAAGGCTAGCGACAAGGCTCTCTACAAGATGGAGGGCGAGCTTGAAGTGAAGCCTGCTCACAAGATCGAGCTAGAGGAGCCTCAACTAAATCTCATCCAAGCCCAAGGTCAAGCCGAGCTTGTAGCAGAGGCGGAGGAAAAGCTAACTCACATCAACGCTAGCTATACACTCAACGACTACTTCCTTCCACGAGGATTTGCTAACATATATGTGTCAGGTGTTGGTACCAAAGACTCCACAGGTTTCATGACTAATGGGGACTACCAACAAATCGAGGCTTATAAAAATGTTATCGATTGGCTCAATGGTCGTTGCCGTGCCTTTACTGACCACACGCGCCAGCGTCAAGTCAAGGCTGATTGGTCAAACGGAAAAGTAGCTACAACTGGACTTTCCTATTTAGGTACCATGTCCAATGGGCTTGCGACTACAGGCGTCGATGGTTTAGAGGTTATCATTGCTGAGGCTGGCATTTCTTCATGGTACAACTACTACCGTGAAAACGGTCTGGTGACTAGTCCAGGCGGTTATCCAGGTGAGGACTTTGACTCTCTTGCTGAGCTAACCTATTCTCGTAATCTCTTGGCTGGCGACTATATCCGTGGCAATGAAGCTCACCAAGCTGACTTAGAAAAAGTAAAAGTGCAACTGGATCGCAAGTCTGGCGACTATAACCAGTTTTGGCATGATCGCAACTATCTGCTCAATGCCCATAATGTAAAAGCTGAGGTTGTCTTTACCCACGGTTCACAGGATTGGAATGTCAAACCACTTCATGTTTACCAGATGTTCCATGCTCTTCCTGCTCATATAAATAAGCACCTCTTTTTCCATAATGGCGCACATGTTTACATGAACAACTGGCAGTCCATTGACTTCCGTGAGTCCATGAATGCTTTGTTGACAAAGAAATTACTGGGACAAGATACAGATTTCCAACTTCCGACCGTTATCTGGCAGGACAATACAGCTCCTCAGACTTGGCAGACTCTTGATGATTTTGGTAATCAGGAAAGCTCAGAAACTTTCTCACTTGGTCAAGAAGAGCAAGTCATTCAAAACCAGTACCCAGATAAGGATTTTGAGCGCTATGGTAAAACATACCAGACCTTTAATACAGACCTCTATCAAGGGAAAGCCAATCAAATGACTATTGACCTTCCTGTAACCAAGAACCTCCACCTGAACGGTCACGCACAGCTCAATCTGCGTATCAAGTCCAGTACAAACAAGGGGCTCTTATCTGCCCAATTACTGGAACATGGACAAAAGAAATACCTACAACCTTATCCAGCTGTTTTAAGTGCTAGAACCATTGATAATGGACGCTACCACATGTTGGAAAATCTCTGTGAATTGCCATTTCGTGAAAATGCGCAACGAGTCGTGACAAAAGGCTATCTCAATTTACAAAATAGAAATGATTTACTGTTGGTAGAGGAGATTACTGCAGATGAATGGATGGATATCCAGTTTGAACTGCAACCAACTATTTATAAGCTAAAAGAAGGAGATACTCTTCGTTTAGTTCTCTATACTACTGACTTTGAAATCACCATACGTGACAATACCGCATACCAGCTGACTGTTGATCTTGAACAGTCTAGTCTTATCCTACCTTGTCAAAAGGTATAATATCAGACTTTCAATATGGAAGATTTCCACTTGAACTGTTAAACTACACATAAACTTGGTATCAAATTCAATCCTAGTCTAGGCCTATGACATGCCTAAAACTGGATCTTGGACAAAAGATACTAAGACCCTAACCAACATGTGCAATCATTTATAATAGTCGCTACCAGACCACATGTTGGAAAATCTCTGTGAATTTCCATTTGACATAAATTCACAACAAGTCGTGACAAAAGGCTACCTAAATTCAATGATTTACTGTTAGTAGAGGACACCAATGTAAATAAACGGATAGAGAGCCAATTCATCTCCACCCAACTAGTGACAAGTTAAAAGAGGGAGATTCTCTCCGTTTAGTCCTATACTACTGACTTTGAAATCATCATACGTGACAATACCGCTTACCACCCGACTGACAATCTCGTTCAGTCCACGCTTTCTGTATCTAGTACAAGGAGTAACATTTTATGAATAAATCTGAACACCGACACCAACTCATACGAGCTCTTGTAACAAAAAACAAGATTCATACTCAAGCTGAGCTACAAGCTCTTCTTGCCGATAATGATATTCAAGTTACACAAGCTACACTTTCGAGAGATATTAAAAGTATGAACCTTTCAAAAGTACGAGAAGAAGACAACTCTTACTACGTGCTCAATGCAGGTTCAACCTCAAAATGGGAAAAACGTCTCGAAATTTACATGGAAGATGCTCTTGTCTTGATGCGTCCGGTTCAACACCAAGTCCTACTAAAAACCCTTCCTGGACTTGCTCAATCCTTTGGTTCTATCATTGATGCTTTGAGCTTCCCTGACGCTATCGCTACCCTCTGTGGCGATGATGTCTGTCTGGTCATCTGTGAAGATGTAGAAGCTGCTCAAAAATGCTTTGAAGAACTGAAAAAATTCGCTCCACCATTTTTCTTTGAAGAATAAAAAAATTCCGTGTCTAGTGTGGCACGGAATTTTTTTATCTATTTTACTGAGATGGATTGTCTTTTTTAGTTCGTGCCAATCTCAGGGCACGATTTGGATTGAGACGATTAAACAGTTCTTCCAATTTCTTTTCATTCCAAACATCTGCGGCTGAAACAAAATTGCCATCCGCGTCTCGGAAAGATATCGGTTTATCTCCCATACCAGTCTCCTAGTCTACAAATTCAAACTCAAATTTACCAATGCGGACCAAGTCCCCATCTTTAGCACCACGAGCACGAAGGGCTTCATCAACCCCCATCCCACGAAGCTGGCGGGCAAATTTCATGACAGACTCGTCACGATCAAAGTTGGTCATATTAAAGAGTTTCATGAGTTTTTCACCAGAAAGTACCCATGTCGCATCGTCATCACGGCTAATTTCAAAGGATTTTTCTTCCTCGTCAAATCCATAGTAAGCTTCTTCTTCCATATCTGACTCGTCGTAGAGCAAGAATTCTGGTGTCTTATCTAACAATTCAGCTGTCGCATCCAAAAGCGTTGCCAAACCTTGCTTGGTTAAACCAGATATTGGGAAAATAGCTGGCAACTCTTCAAATTCATCGTAGTTTTCAGCTAATTTTTTCTTGAATTCTACAAGATTTTCTTGACTCTCAGGCATGTCCATCTTATTAGCTACAATAATCTGTGGACGCTCCATGAGGCGAAGATTATATGACTCCAGCTCCTTATTGATGGCAAGATAATCCTCATAAGGATCACGGCCTTCGCTAGCTGACATATCAATGATGTGAAGGATGACACGTGTACGCTCGATGTGACGGAGGAACTGGGTTCCCAAACCAACACCTTGACTAGCCCCTTCAATCAAACCTGGTAAATCAGCTACTGCAAAGGATTCACCTGATTGGGTACGAACCATTCCTAGATTTGGCACAATGGTCGTAAAGTGGTAGGCACCGATTTTTGGTTTAGCAGATGTGATAACACTTAAAAGTGTTGATTTCCCTACAGATGGGAAACCTACCAAACCAACATCTGCCAAGATTTTTAGTTCCAATTGTAACTCACGTTCCTGACCTGGTTCTCCATTTTCAGAGATTTCCGGTGCAGGATTTTTTGGTGTCGCAAAGCGAATATTTCCACGTCCACCACGACCACCGTGGGCTACAATAAATTCTTGCCCGTGTTCAATCAAATCTGTCAAGACCTTGCCAGTCTCCGCATCACGCACAGTCGTACCTTGCGGCACTCGAACTCTAAGATCCTCAGCACCACGCCCATGCATCCCTTTAGTCATCCCTTTTTCACCAGAATCAGCCTTGAAATGGCGATTGTAGCGGAAATCCATCAAAGTACGTAGTCCTTCGTCTACAACAAAGACCACATTTCCTCCACGACCACCGTCACCACCCCAAGGACCGCCATTAGGGACATATTTTTCACGACGAAAGGCAACCATGCCATCGCCACCATTACCAGCCTTGACCTTAATCCTAGCTGTATCTAAAAACATACTCATTTTTTCTTCTCACTTTAAAAAAGGGCTGGGAAATCCCAGTCACAAAATTTTCTTGAATCTTTTTATAGATTACTGAGGGCGCTAATTGCAGTTGCAAAAATACCAAATATACTCGCTAAAAGCATAATAATCACGATGATTAAAGTTAATTTCTCAAACAAGGTTTTTTTACGATTTCCATTATCTCCAAATGCCATTTTTCTCTCCTTCGTTACATTCTATTTTCTATTATCTTAGCATGAATTTAGCTAGTTTTCAATAGTCAGTTGCTACAGGTGCAATAATCCATAAAATGATATAGGCTACAATTCCAGCTCCGTAACAGCAAGCAAGGACACCCCATATTACGCGAACGATAGTAGGATCGATATCAAGATAATGGGCCACTCCAGCACAAACACCAGCAATCTTTTGGTCACGACCGCTTCTCATTAATCGTTTATTCATAGCTTGTCCTCTTTCTATTCTTCATGGTCTTTCCAATAATCTCTTATACTGATCAACTGTGTTTTTGAAGCCTTCAGCATGCGTCTAGAGCCTTTTACGGGTACAGCAACCACCTGTTGTGGAAGATACAAAACTGTCTTAAAGATACGCTGACTGACCGTATCATCTTTCACTAAATCTTTCTGGAAATTATTTGAAATAATAGCATCCAGATAAAATTCATGCACCCGTTTTCCAAAGTTCTCAGCTGAAATCTCGTATAATTTAGCTGATAAGGTATGCTCATTCATGTCTGGCGTTGCAATCAGGGCTTCTAAAATAGCCCCAGCCAAATCATGTTCACCATAGTATAAGGTTCCAAACATCTTGTCATTGATAAGATTGTCCAGATAAGGATTTCCATGAGCAATGACAGGCGTTCCACTGGCCAAGCTTTCCAAGTATGTCAAACCTTGCGTTTCACTTGTCGATGCCGAGATGAAGAAATCTGCCGCCTTATAGTAAAGAGCCGTCTCACTAGGAGCAATCATTCCTGTATAGATAACCGAGTCTTGAATCTCTAATTTCTGAGCTTGATCTTTGAGGTCATTCAGATAAGGTCCATCCCCAGCAACTACCAGTTTAACCTTGTCTTCCTCTTTCAGAACTTCTGCAAAGGCTGCTAGTACTGCTTGAATATTTTTTTCATAAGAAATTCTGGAAAGACTCAGTAACATCTGTTCATCATCTTGAATCCCTAATTTACTACGCAGTTCTTTTAAATTTTCTTGCTTGATTTCTGGACGCTCAAACTTGGCTAATTCAATCCCAGTTGGAATGACCCGTTTTTCAACCTTGACCTTATAGTCAGATAGCAAATCACGGACAATCTCACTCGGGCAAATAACCCCATCCACGTCATGAAGGAAACCTCTGACCAGATACTTGACCATGCTAGGACGAATCAACATCCCCTTGGCAATATAATGCACATAGTCTTCATACTGGGTGTGATAGGTATGAATAACGGGAATCTTCAATTCACGCGCAATCCAAATCCCCAACAGGCCAAGAGAAAATTCTGTCTGAGTGTGAATAATATCTAGCTGATACTGTTTGGCAATTTCAAGCGCCTTGCTAAAACCTCGGTAGGCAAAGCGACGATCCTTAAAAGCAAAAAAGGGAACACTTGGAATACGGATAATTTGCCAATCTTCATAGCGATTGACATCCTTATCTGTCGTCGTAAAGATAAAAACTGCATGTCCTTGCTTTTCAAGTTCTGTTTTCAAGGTTCGAATACTGGTTGCAACACCAGAAACCTGAGGAAAATAGGTATCTGTAAATAAACCAATTCGCATAGATTACCTCACTTTTTTACTTTCTCCCTAAAGCGGCTTGTTTCTCATAAAAGTCCAACCAAATTTGTAACAGATGCTCTTCTGAATACTCTCTGGAAATATTCTTAGCTTTTTCTTTGAGGTCTTTTAAAGCAACAGGATTTGCTTGATATTCTAAAATAGCCTCTTTCATCTCTTCTCTATCTGCTGTCGCTCGATAATTTCCCTCTAAAATCACCTTATAAAGATCCAAATCACGTAGCATAATAGGAGATTCACAACTAGCAGCCTCTAAAATAGTCATCGGAAAGAGTTCATTGTAACTAGGCAACAAGAAAAGGTCTGCTAGGGCATACAATTCGCGCATCCGCTCTGGTGATACAATACCTGGAAAAATCAAATTCTTAGGAGGATTTTCCATTATTTTCTTGTAGCGCTCATAACCATCTGTCATGCCACCAAAAGAGAATCCACCGGCCCAAATAAAGGTAATCTGAGGCAATTCCTCAGCCAGACGGATAAAATCATCAATCCCTTTGCGTTTCTGAACTTGACCAGCACCTACTACGATAAACTGATTGTCACTAAGACCTAGCTCTGTTCGCAGTATCGCTACCTCTTCCTGTGGAAGAGGATGCCATTTTTCCTTGTTTACAAAGTTAGGAATATAGGTCACTTTTTCACGTGGAATACCAGCTGCCACCAAATCCTCGATAAACATCGGATTTACCACAACCAAGTGCTCCATCCGGTTGTAAAAAGAAAATACATAGCGTTTGACAATTCCCTTTAAGAAAAATGGAATTTTCAAACTTCCCTCAAGTGTATCAGGTAAGAAATGCACATAGCCAATCTTTCTTCCTGAGCGTTTCTTTTGGAATGTTGATAAATAATAGGGGAAATCAATCGTATGAAAGTGAGTTACATCTGCCTCTATTGGAAGATTTTCTGTAACAATCAATTGGTCCTTGGCATCACGGTGAAGAAGACGAACTAATTCACGGTAAGCACCTGAGACTCCCTGCCCTGCTACTTTCTCACTTGAACTCAACATATTGATGCGTAATTTCTTTTTTTCCATAACTACTATTATATCATTTTCTTTGAATAAAATCAGCAAAAGAAAGGAGAGACTAGAGGAAAAGAGGGGGGAAATTTCCTCGCTTTTCCAATAATCTCTCACATGCTTTTATATGTTTACTTAATGCCTAGGGCAATACGTGCATAGCGACTCATTTTTTCAACAGTCCAGGCTGGATACCAGACTAATTTAACCTCAGTATCCGTTACTTCTGGCACCTCTGTCATGGCATCATAAATCTGATCTGTCAAAAGGTCGGCTAGGGGACACCCCATGGTTGTCAAAGTCATATCAATCTCTGTTTGTCCTGTGTCACCGTCAAAACGAATCTCATAGATCAAGCCAAGATTAACAATATCGATTCCCAACTCAGGGTCGATAACTTCTTCCAAGGCTGTTAAAATCCGTGTTTTGATATTTTCAATTTGCTCTTCTGTATAAGCCATATTTATCCTCACTCTTAGTCTTCAATAAAATCACGAAGCGGTTTGCTGCGACTTGGTTGGCGTAATTTTCTCAAAGCCTTGGCTTCAATCTGACGGATACGCTCACGGGTTACGTTAAAGACTTTACCCACATCTTCAAGGGTGCGCATTTTTCCATCATCTAGCCCAAAACGCAGACGCAGAACATTTTCTTCACGGTCTGTAAGAGTATCCAAGACCTCATCCAACTGCTCACGCAAGACGATACGAGTTGTATAGTCCACAGGATTTTCAATCACTTCATCTTCGATAAAGTCCCCAAGGTGGCTATCATCTTCTTCACCGATAGGAGTTTCAAGGGATACCGGTTCTTGGGCAATCTTCAAGATTTCACGAACCTTGTCAGGGGTCATATCCATACGTTCAGCGATTTGCTCAGGTGTTGGATCTTGCCCCAATTCTTGAAGGAGATTACGCTGTTCACGAACCAATTTATTGATGGTTTCAACCATGTGGACTGGGATACGGATGGTACGAGCTTGATCCGCAATGGCACGAGTGATAGCCTGACGAATCCACCAGGTTGCATAAGTTGAGAACTTGAATCCTTTAGAATAGTCAAACTTGTCAACCGCCTTCATCAAGCCCATGTTCCCTTCTTGAATCAAGTCAAGGAACTGCATACCGCGGCCGACATAGCGTTTAGCAATAGAAACAACCAAACGAAGGTTAGCTTCTGCCAGACGTTGTTTGGCTTCGATATCACCAGCTTCAACAGCCAGTGCCAATTCTTTTTCCTCTTCATTGGTCAAGAGAGGCACGACACCAATTTCTTTCAAGTACATACGAACAGGGTCATTAACCTTAGCCGAAGTTGATCCAATTAAGTCTTCATCGCTGAGTTCTGGTTCTTCTTCAGCACTAAGAACACGCGCACTTGGATTTCCTTCGTTATCTGTGATAGAAATTCCTGCATCCTGAATTCGTTGCAAGAGATCTTCAATCCCATCAGCATCCAAGGTAAAAGGAATCACCAGACTTGCATTAATTTCATCATCAGTTGCTGTCCCTTTTTGTTTATGATTACGGATAAATTCTGCTACTTGTACGTCAAATGTTGTTACTTCTTTTTGTTTTGTTGCCATTATTACTCCATTCTTCTCTTTTGGGAAATTAAACGTTCCAATTCTTCTAAGGCTGTGTCGGTATCTCCTACATGGCTAGCTTCCTGCACCTTCTTTTTGATTCTCATATTGTCCTGATTCAAGAGAGCCTTGTTTCGAGTCATTTCTACTTCACTAAGTTCCTGAGGTGACATCTCAGATGGTAAATCCTGAGCTAAGACTTGATACCAAGCTCTCTCAACTTCCTCTGTCTGTTCTGCTAGAACTTCTGGAGGAAGATTTCCATACTGGCCAAGCAAGTCATATAAAACCTGAAATTCAGGTGTGTCAAATGCAAAGTCTTCTCGCAAACGGTAATCGTTTAAAACAAGAGGGGATTCCATCATTCGATAAAGTAGATGGGCTTCTGCCCTCATAATAGCCGATAACTGCTTGGTAACAGGCATAGTGATTGGCGTCGGTCTGGAAATTCCTTCCATGCGATTCTGCCTTTGCGCCTGACGACTCTCATTAACAATCTGCTCAATCTGAGCATAATCAAAGGACGCCAAACTGTCAGCTAAAATATGAATATAACTGTTTTGAGCAGTGATAGACTTTTCTTGAACAATCAAGGGAGCTATTTTTTCAATAAACTCAATCTGAGCCTGCAGATTTTCACTATTTTCAGGCTTATACTGGTGAATGTAGAACTCAATCGGACTAATACGAGTTTTCGTTAATAGATAGGCCAAGTCTTCTGGACCGTTTTTTTGTAGATACTCATCCGGATCCAAGTTATCAGGCATGCTGACGATTTGCACAGGCATATCACCAATTTCATCCAATGCTTTCAAAGTCGCGGCTTGCCCAGCCTTATCGCCATCGTAAACAAGAACCAACTTCTTGGTTAACCTTTTCAAATGCTCAACATGCTCTCGACTCAACGCTGTTCCCATAGATGCGACAGCGTTTTCGATTCCAGCCCGATAGGCTGCAATAACATCCATGAATCCTTCCATCAGATAAATCTCACTGGCTTTTCCAGAAGATTTTTTAGCCCTATCCATATGATATAATTCGTAACTTTTGTTAAAAATTGCAGTCGATCGGCTATTTTTATACTTAGAAGTTTGTGAATCCGTTTTCTGCCAGATACGACCTGAAAAGGCAATAACCTTTCCCTGGTCATTTGTCAGGGGAAACATAATCCGATTGTGAAAGGTATCTACAAATTGATTAGCATCCGAGAGATAAAACAGTCCTGAATCTAGGAAATCCTCATCACGATACTGACCAGACAAACGTTGATAGAGATAGTTTCGTTCTGGAGGTGCCAAACCAATCCGAAAATGCTTTAGCACTTCATCTGTTAAACCACGCTGATAAAGGTAGTTTCTGGCCTCTTCCCCCATAGTCGTTGTCATGAGAATAGCATGATAAAATTTGGCAGCATCTTCATGCATATCATAAAGAGCTTGGTGGGGTGAAGCTGGCTTCTGTTCACTATAAAGCGGTTTTTCCACCTCTATCCCGACACGCTGACCTAAGATTTGGACAGCCTCCATAAAGGGAACCCCTTGGTACTCCTCGATGAATTTAAAGACATCACCTGAGCGACCACAACCAAAACAGTGGTAAAACTGCTTGTCCTCTACAACGTTGAAAGAAGGTGTTTTTTCACCATGAAAAGGACAGAGCCCTAGATAGTTCCGTCCTGCCTTTTGTAAAGAAATCACATCTCCTATGACTTCCACAATGTTGGCATTGTTTTTGATTTCTTCAATGACTTGTTTGTCAACCATACACAATACCTCCATGTTATCATAGTTTACTTTATATAGTATACTTTATTTCAGAAAAAAAGTAAACCATTTCACTCATTTTCCCTACTTTATTCAAAGAGTTGATAATAATCAGAGATTTTCATTTTTGCTTTTTCTTCTTGGGTCAAATCTTGGATGATACGACCTTCCTTCATGACAATCAGACGATTACCATATTTGAGAGCATCTTCCATATGATGAGTAATCATAAGGGCTGTCAGCTGATCTTTCTTGACAAATTCATCTGTCAACTCCATGAGTGCGACACTTGTCTTTGGATCAAGGGCTGCAGTATGCTCATCTAATAGGAGTAATTCAGGTCGCTTCAAGGTTGCCATCAAGAGACTCAAAGCCTGTCTTTGTCCACCGGATAAGAACTCAATCGGTGTATTCAAGTGTTTCTCAAGACCATTTCCTACTTTTTCAATGGTAGCCTGAAATTCATCCTTGTAGCTAGCCAGTCGTCTCGGAAACAGTCCACGTTTTTCACCACGAAACTTGGCAATCAAAAGATTTTCAGCGACCGTCATACGAGGAGCTGTCCCCATCTTGGGATCTTGGAAGACTCGAGACAGATACTTGGCTCTCTTCTCTGGTGAAAACTTGGTAACATCTTCACCCAAAATACGAATGGTTCCACTGGTTAATGACAAGGTTCCTGCAATAGTGTTAAAGAGGGTTGATTTCCCAGCTCCATTTCCACCTAAAATCGTGATGAAATCCTGTTCAAAAATTTCTAAGGAAACATCATTTAAAATAATCTTTTCTTCATCAAAGCCATTTTTAACGACTTTGGTTGCATTTTTTAATTCTACAATTGCTGTCATTTACTTAACTTGGCTCCTTTCAAGATTGTTTGCTTAAATGTTGGAATCATGAGGCAGACCGCTAAAATCAAGGCACTGTATAAACGAAGGTAACTTGTATTAAAGCCAAGGGCAATAACTGCCCATACTAAGAATTGATAGGCGATAGAACCTACAACGATGGCAACCAGACGCTCTGCCAAGCTCAAACTCTTGAAAATAACTTCCCCAATAATCAAACTTGCAAGACCTACAACGATAACCCCAATTCCTCGAGATACATCGGCATAACCTTCTTGCTGGGCAATGAGAGCTCCTGCAAGGGCAATAACACCATTTGATAAGACCAAGCCCATAAGCTCCATGCGTCCAGTATGAATCCCGAAACTTCTAGCCATATCAGGATTGTCACCTGTAGAAATATAGGCTTGTCCGAGTTTAGTGTCCAAGAAAAAGAGCATGAGAGCAATGACAAGACTTACAAAGATGAGACCTGTCAAGAGTTGATTCAAATCTGAATCAAAAGGCAAAACATCCTGAATTTGCTTAGTTCCAAGCAGGCCTAAATTCGCACGTCCCATAATCAAGAGCATGATAGAGTGACAGGAAGTCATCACCAAAATCCCAGAGAGCAAAGTTGGGATCTTCCCTTTTGTATAAAGAAGTCCTGCTGCCATTCCAGCCAAACAACCTGCTCCTACAGCAACAAGCGTCGCTAAAAAGGGATTCACGCCTTTGGTTATCAAAGTGACAGCAACAGCTCCCCCAAGAGGGAAGGAACCTTCTGTCGTCATATCTGGAAAGTTTAAAATCCTAAATGTCATAAAGATTCCCAGACCTAGAATAGCCCAGACAAATCCTTGAGAAATAATAGATAATACCATCTGTTTCTTAACCTTTTCTATATGATGTCTATTGTAAAAAATTGGAGGAGATGTCCCCAACTCCTCCATTACAGATTATTCGATCACTTGTCCTGCTTCTTTTAGAACAGATTCAGGAATCGTAATACCTAGCTCTTGTGCCAATTTCTTGTTGATAACTGACTTACCAGTTGAAAAGACATTGACTGGAGTATCAGCTGGTTTTGCACCTTTCAAAACTTGTGCAATCATTTTACCTGTTGCCACACCGAGATCATGTTGATCAACTACAACTGATGCCAAACCACCTGCTTCTACCATGGCAGTAGCGCTTGGGTAAATTGGTTTTTTAGCTGATTGGTTACTTGAAACAACAGTTGAGAAGGCTGAAGCAATTGTGTTGTCGATTGGAACCCAGATAGCATCAACCTTGCTAGTCATAACATTGACTGTTGAAGCAATTTCATTTGTTGAAGGAACTGCAAATGTTTCTACTGTCAAACCTGCTTTTTCAGCATAAGCCTTAAATTCTTCTACCTGAGTTTTTGAATTGTCTTCGCTGCTTGAGTAAAGAGCTCCGATTGTTTTCACATTTGGTGTAAGAGCCTTAATGAGTTCAACTTGTTGTTGAGCTGGATTGTGGTCAGACACCCCTGTAATGTTGCCACCTGGTTTTTTCAAATCTTTGACCAAGTTAGCACCAATTGGGTCTGTAATAGCGGCCATGATAACCGGTAGGTCTTTTGTGGCACTAGCCAAACCTTGAGCAGCTGGTGTTGCGATACCAACTACAAGGTCATTCCCATTTGCAACCAACTGTTTGCTCATTGTTGCAACCTTACTTTGGTCGCCTTCTGAGTTCATAAAGTCAATTTTCAACTGATTATCTTTATAGCCTTCTTCTGCAAGTCCATCTTGTATCCCTTTATAAATCAAATCAAGAGATGGATGGCTCACAAACTGAAGAACACCAACTTTGGCAACTTTCTTCTCATTCTTAGCTTCTGGTTTATTCATTGAAGAGTAAATCAAGCTTCCTGCTACTAAGACTGCTAATGCAGCGATAATTCCAATTAAACGTTTATTTTTCATTCTATTTCTCCTTTTTATTCCTTTAAAATGCTTCACTTATCTAAACAAGCGACGCCATCGTTTTCTTTCCATACTAACCTCCATCAAAAAAGTCCTCACACAAAAAACTTGTGTGAGGACGTCGATGCGCGGTACCACCTCAATTATAGGGAATTTCCCTATCACTCTGTCTCGCAATAACGAGATGCACTGTAAGGTGTGCTCACCGAATTTTTATGATTTCAAATTCTAAATAACATTCAGCCCAATTTTCATCATCATCACTTATCTGTTTTCAGCGACCACAGACTCTCTAAAAAGTTTATATGATTACTTTTCTGAATGGTTAAATTATATCATTTTTCAACTACTTGTCAAGACTCTTTTAGCATTTTTTTGAACTATTCAAAAACTTCCCCTGTAGAAAAGAGGAAGTTTGATAGGTATCAGCCTGAATTACGCAATCCTGTCGCAATTCCGTTGATGGTTGTATGGATTAATTTTTCTTGGTCGCTAGATAATTCTCCTCGGCGTTGACGTTTAATCAACTCCAACTGGATATAGTTGAGAATATTAAAGTAAGGCATACGATAATCCAAACTTGCTTTTAGATATGGATTTTCAGCCAAGAGTTCATCGTAACCTTCGATAGCCAAGATAACTTCCTTGGTAACTTGCCATTCATTTAGAATAGTCTCATAGATTGCTTTTACTTCTTCATCCTCACACAGTTTGGCATATTCAAAAGCAATGTTCATATTTGATTTTGACAAGACCATATCAACATTTGAAAGAAGCGATTGGAAGAAAGGCCAGTTTTGGTACATATCTCGTAGGATAGCGATATTCTCAGGATTTTTATCGATAAATTCCTTGAAGCTTGAACCAACCCCATACCAACCAGGAAACATAACACGGCTTTGCGACCATGAGAATACCCAAGGGATGGCACGCAAACCACCAATTTCAGTAATAGTCTTACGAGCGGCTGGACGAGAACCAATATTAAAGCTTGAAATCGCCTTGATTGGACTTGATTCGAAGAAATAATCATAGAAATGATCATTTCCAAAGACCAAATCACGGTAGATATCGTAACTACGGTCCACTACTTGATCCATAATAGCTTCATAACGATTTGAGGTATTTGTATCGCTCTTCTTCTGAGTAATCATACGGTTAATGGCTGCTGAAACCAACATTTCAAGATTATAGTAAGCAGCATCTTTGTTACCATATTTATTCCCAATTACTTCACCCTGCTCCGTCAAACGGATACGATCCTTGATAGACTTGAGCGGTTGAGATGTGATGGCTTCATAGGTTGGTCCACCACCACGACCGACAGTACCACCACGACCATGGAAGAAGGTAACCTTAACACCAAATTCATCTCCAATAGCAGTCAATTGTTGTTGAGCCTTGTAGAGGGTCCAACATGATGATAGATAGCCACCATCTTTATTACTATCAGAGTAACCAAGCATGATTTCTTGGTAGTTATTACGTGAAGCAATCCATTTCTTAGCAAGAGGAAGAGAAAGATATTCTCTCATGGTTTCTTCTGAGTGATCCAAGTCCTCAATTGTTTCAAAGAGAGGAACGATTTGGACACGGGCTCTTTCTTTATCAACTAGCCCTACTTCTTTTAACAAGATAGCCAATTCCAACATGTCTGATACGCTGGTTGCATGTGAAATGATGGTCTGACGAATGACATCATCTCCCAACTTATCTTTCAACTTACGAGCAGCCTTAAAGATTGCTAATTCTTTTTCAAGTAACTCTGATTTTTCAACGTGAGTAGCAGAAAGAATACGTGGATCTTCTTCCAATTCTTTCAAGAGAAGTTGGCATTTTTCTTCTTCACTTAGTTCGCTATAATGAGAATGAATACCTGCTGATTTCAAGAGTTCAGCTACACAGGCTTCATGAACACTAGAATCTTGACGCATGTCAATAGATGCCAAATAGAAACCAAAAATTTCAACTGCCTGGATCAACTCAACAAAATCACCAGAAATCAGTGCTTCACCCTTATTTTCCAAGAGGGAATCACGAATGGTAATTAAATCCTTATAAAAATCATTGGCTGTTTCATAGCGAGCCCCAACTTCCTTATCCTCAATCAGATAAGTTTTTGTTGCTTGGATTTTTGATTGAATATCAAACAAGGCACGACGATACAGCTCTTTTTCACGGTAAATAGAATTATCCTTGGATTGACGAGCCATTTCTCTGACTTGCTTGCTCACATTGACAATACTGGTTGAGAGAGAGAACTCACGATAAAGTTGGTAAATCTTTTCATCATAGTAATTCATGATGACTTCACACTGAGTCATGGCAGATTGTTTTAAGGTATCTGCTGTAACAAAAGGATTACCATCACGGTCTCCACCAATCCACATTCCCATGGTAATTGGTTTAGGATGTTTCAACTCCAGTCCATGTTTTTTAGCCAGACGCTTGTACTCAGCAGTCAAATGAGGAACTGCCTTCAGGAATGAACTATTGTAGTATTCCATAACATTCGTGATTTCATTGGTCACTTTCAATTTCTTTTCACGAATCATATCTGTCTGCATAATAATCTCAATATACCGACGGAGATCATTATGCCATTTTTCCTTATTAATCAAGCCTAATTTCACATCACGGTACTTACGCAAGAGGGTATGGATATGGTTAGTCAAATCCAACATACTCTTACGTTGCACTTGTGTTGGATGGGCTGTCAAAACAGGAACAACATTCAAGTGTTCTAGAATTTCAACCGCATTTTCTTTTTCTGCAACCATTTTAATCGTTGCTGACAATTTCCCAAGATAATCTTGATCGATATTATTTTGGTGGTTGATTTCATATGCCAAATCCACGTCTTCTGAAATATTAATCAAAAGAGGCAAGATAGAGAAATAGCGTGAAATATAAGCCATTTCATCATTTGTCAGACTAGTTACTAATTGGTTCAAACCTTGATAATCTTCTTGAGTTGACAATTCCTTCAACTGCATGATTTTTTCAAAAGTCTCTGGGGCAATCATGTTTTTAGTGATATCTTCTAACAATTCTGTTAAAATCAATACTTCTTCTTGCACGACAGCTTTATTACTATAGTTTTCTAATTTTTGAAGAGACATAGGTAATCCTTTCCACTCTCAGCTCTACATATAGTTTGATGAGTGAGCTTCTAACTCCTCATACAATTGGGCACGTTTTTCACTTGCATCAATATTTAAGACAAAGGCGATGGCTACAGACAAGACTAGGAGACTGTTCCCTCCTTGCGATAAGAAGGGGAAGGTTACTCCTGTCGAAGGAATAATGCCAGAAATTCCACCGATATTGACAAATACCTGTACCAGCATCATCCCCCCAACCCCAATCGCCATCATAGAATTAAAGGGATTCTTAGCACGAATACCGACTAGGATAATTCGTAAAATCAGGAAAAAGACAAGTGCTAAAATCAAGCTGGCTCCCACAAATCCAAACTCTTCAATAACAATTGAAAATACAAAGTCTGTATGGGCCTCTGGTAAATAACCACGTTTTTCGATTGAATTTCCTAAGCCTAGACCAAACCACCCACCATTTACCATGGCAAAGTAGGAATTTGCAAGTTGGTGGCCTGACCCTGCCAAATCAGCAAAGGGATTAAAGTAGGCACTGAAACGCTTAGCAACGTAACCAAATACTGGAACTTTTGAAAACTTATCAACCCCGATCATAGAAATAGCTGATAAGGATAGGGCTGAAACTCCAAATAATACACCGATAAAGGCTATAAACCAACGATGAGCAATTCCACTAACTGTATACATAATCAAGGCGACCAGAGCTAGGATGGTAGCATTCCCCAAATCTGGGAAAATAGCTAAACTTCCTATCATTACTAGTAGGACGAAGCGCCAATCATTAAAAGCACGAGGAATCCATTGATTTTGAGTTAAAACTTGAAAATCGTAAATCCCAATTTCATCCTGTTGTTTTGAAAAACGTTGGGCCAAGTACCAAACGATGATAATCTTCAAATACTCAGCTGGCTGAATGGTCAAAGGTCCTACTGAAATCCAACCATAGGCTCCATTGACTGGCGTACCAATTAAGCGAGCCAGAGCCAAAAGAATCAGCTCAACAAACATAACAATAAATAAGAGTCGTTCTTTTCTTAAAAAATTCAGTTTCAGCTTATATATCAAGGCAATCAATATTAAACTAAGTATCCAAAACATTCCCTGACTTCGAACCAATTGGAGGGCGCTTTTACCTTCTTCGATAAGAATGGCACTGGTTGTAGAATAAACTACAATCAAGCCCAAAATAGATAAAAGTAAGTAAGGAACTAGAATAGAATAGTTTAACAGGTGCCTCTTACTAATCTTCATAGTATCACCAATCTAATGAGAATAAAAGAAATTATTCCCAAATTCCGTTTATTTTCTAGTTTTGATTGCTATTATACCATTTTTTCCGAAAGAAAAAAACTCTTACCCTTAAGATAATAGATTTTCTCATAAGAAAAAGAGCACTGGGCTCTTTTTTGTTTCAAAAAACCAATGACTTTTACATCATTGGTTTTCTGCTATATTCGTCTATCAGAAAGATTTACTTAATCTTCTTTCTTCTTGCGAGCTACAAGACCAAATCCACTCAAGACTCCAAAAAGTCCAAGCGCTGCAAGGCTAGCATTGTCTTCTGTACCAGTATTTGGAAGTTCGCGTTGACCATCCAAATACTGTGATGTAGCAGGTTCTGCTAGTTGTTCTGGTGTCGCTGGAGCTATTGGTCGTTCAGGTGTCTCTGGTGTAGCTGGAACTGGACTTGGTGCAGGACTAGGTTCTGGTTGTGGCTCTGGCTGAGGAGCTGGAGCTGGTTGTGGAGCCGGTTCCGGTTTTGGCTCTGGCTTAGACTCTTCAGGAATCTTCAACTCTGGAATTTCCACTTTAGGAGCTTCATTTGGTTTTGCAACCTCTTCAACTACTTCACGGTAGTAATAGTTTACGACTTTACCACCAACTGGAACAATTCCGTCTTTATCTTCAGGTACTTTTACTAGATCATAAGAAGTTGTTCTTGTGATTACATTTCCGTTTTCAACAACTTTTTCAACTTTACTTGGAATAACTTTCGCTTCAGTTGTATAATTTGAACCAATTTCTTTTTGACCTTGGTCATCACTTGGTGCTAGTTTTGTTTCAGTGTTTTCAATGTAGTAGTTTACAAGAACTGGCGCTTTCTTCATGACAGTTTCAGTTGTTACAACTGGACGGTAATAGTAATTGACTACTTTACCCTCAACTGGAACGGTACCTTCCTTGTCTTCAGGTACTTTCACCAGTTCGTACTTAGTTGTCTTAGTGATAGTTCTATCAGGAAGTTCTTCTTGTTCTACTTTTGGTTCAATTACCTTAGTTTCACTAGTATAGTTAGAGCCAATTTCTTTTTGACCTTGGTCATCACTTGGAGCTAATTTAGTTTCAGTGTTTTCAATGTAGTAGTTTACAAGAACGGGTGCCTTCTTCATGACAGTTTCAGTTGTTACAACTGGACGGTAATAGTAATTGACTACTTTACCCTCAACTGGAACGGTACCTTCCTTGTCTTCAGGCACTTTCACCAGTTCGTACTTAGTTGTCTTAGTGATAGTTCTATCAGGAAGTTCTTCTTTTTCTACTTTTGGTTCAATTACCTTAGTTTCACTAGTATAGTTAGAGCCAATTTCTTTTTGACCTTGGTCATCACTTGGAGCTAATTTAGTTTCAGTGTTTTCAATGTAGTAGTTTACAAGAACGGGTGCTTTCTTCATGACAGTTTCAGTTGTTACAACTGGACGGTAATAGTAATTGACTACTTTACCCTCAACTGGAACGGTACCTTCCTTGTCTTCAGGTACTTTCACAAGTTCGTACTTAGTTGTCTTAGTGATAGTTCTATCAGGAAGTTCTTCTTTTTCTACTTTTGGTTCAATTACCTTAGTTTCACTAGTATAGTTAGAGCCAATTTCTTTTTGACCTTGGTCATCACTTGGAGCTAATTTAGTTTCAGTGTTTTCAATGTAGTAGTTTACAAGAACGGGTGCTTTCTTCATGACAGTTTCAGTTGTTACAACTGGACGGTAATAGTAATTTACTACTTTACCCTCAACTGGAACTGTCCCTTCTTTATCACTAGGCACACTTACCAACTCATATCTTGTAGTTTTTGTTACTACACGGTCTGGTAAGTCCTCAGTTTCAACTTTTGGTTCAATCACCTTAGTTTCTGACGTATACTTAGATCCAATATCCTTTTGACCTTGATCATCGCTCGGTGCTAGTTTAGTCTCAGTGTTTTCAATATAATAATTTACCAACACAGGCGCTTTCTTCGCTACTTCAGTAGTATTAACTACTGCTCGGTAGTAATAATTAACAGTTGTTCCACCCTCAGCAATCTTACCATTCGCATTATCTGGTGTAGCTACTAACTCATAAGTAGTTACTGTCGTAACTGTTTTCTCTGGTAAGTCTTGAACCTCTGTTTTTGGTTCAATCGTTTTAGCTTGAGTTGTGTAGTCAGACTTAACTGGTAAGTCTGCTTGGTTTTCACTAGGTGCTAGAGAAGTCGTTGTATTTTCTAGATAGTAGTTAACGTTCAGAGGGGCTTTCTTCTCACGGTAGTAATGTGTTACCACAGAATTACCATCAGCAACAACTTTATAAGCTCGAATAGGTGTAATTACCTCACGTTTGTTATAAGTTGTTTCATTATGAGAGCTTTCAGCTGTAGCTGAGAAACCATTGGCATCATCAGATAATCGTAAAAATCCATCTGAATCAGGTTGCACCTCATTCGAATTTTCATTATCATGATCAAAACTAACACCTTTATAAAATTTATAAACAGGCATAGTTTCTACTGTTGTCACCGTCACCGAACCATCATCGTTAACTTTAACTGAACCTTTTTTAACTAAATCAGATGTTTCTTCCTTGGTTACAGTATCTTGACCTTCAAGATAGTTAGACAATATATTTTCTTTAGTGACTAAATGAGTACGTTTTGTTGTTGTAATTGTTTCCAGTTCTAAACTAGCAGTATCTAAAATCTTATAATTTTTCTCAACTTTTACAGTAGTTTCAATATCACCTGAAATAGATTTTGTTTCCTTAACATTCGAAAATGTTAGATTTTCAAAATTACTGTGAATATTAGATGAGTTTGGACTAAGTAGCTTAGAAGCTTCTTCACTATTAGCTAAGAATTGGTCACCTTCGGTTGAACCATCTGAAACAAAGTAGTATTTACCTCGAATGTTACTTAAAGTTGAATCTTTTACATAAGCAACTTTCAAGCCTTTGCTCTCTAAAGTAGTAGCTACCGAATCCAAATAAGCATCCACTTTAGACTTAGCAGCCCTTATTTTCTCTTTATCTGAATCACTAGTTGCCTCATTTTCTGCAAATTTTAAAATTTCATATAAAACGTAATACGATTCATGATTTTTTAAAACGTCCTTTATACTAGGATTAGTATTTACAGGTAAAACATTATAGTCAGGTAAATTAAAGAAAGGTTTCAAATCTTCCTTTATAAAAGCTTTACCAGACCCAGCTGAAAAATCAGCAATTTTATCCCCTGTTACAGTTCGTTCCACATCATCAGATGTACCAAAAATACCATCTTTACCAGCTTCTAAAATATTAGCTGTTTGATTTGCATCTATTTGCTCTAACACATAAGTAGGATTATCAAAATTTACAGAACTATCAGTATCGACAACATCTGGAATCACTTCATAAGTTGGTGAACTATAACGTTTTTTAGTTTTCACAAGACTAGGATTTGCCACTGCATAAGTATCTTTATCTAATACAAGAATAGAGTCGCCTTCTTGAAGAGTTACATTTGCTTTCGTGAAGTCTTTAGCATTTGCAAGACCTGCTTTCCATTTAGAAACAGCATCTTCATCGCTTGATACCCCGTCAGTTTCTACGAACTTACCGTAGTGACCGTCAGAAGTTTCTTCGACAAGATAAACTTTACCTGTCGTTTTTGTATAATCAATTTCCCCTAGTTTGTTGTGCATTCCTTCTGGTGACACACTTGCTTCGATATCGTTGAATTGAGTTTTACTATACTTAGCTTTGTCAGCACCCTCAACCTCAGAGCGTGTACGTTCATAAACCTTACCGTTCAATTCAAGAGTGTCTTCTTTACCTGTTTCTTCAGAAACAGTAATCCCCTTTTTATCAACAGTTGACTCACGGTAGTCTTTACCGTCTGTATCTGCGGCAAGACCTTTCTTATCGTAAGGAGTTGTAATTGTTCCTTGACCTGTCGCTACTGTTTCAGTTTTCAAAAGTGACTTATCTTCTTCCAACTTGTAATTTACAGTAGTCTCAGAAGTGACAGTTAGCACATCCGAACCGTCAGCGTCACCTTTATTTTCGTTAGCTTTAGTAGGTTCAGCAACCCCTTTATTCAAGACTGCATCGAATTTAGCAACTTTACTGGTATCAGTATCATCTGTGAATGTATTCGTATTTTTAGAAGTTGTCTTATCGACACTATCTACCAATGCAACCTCACTTCCACCTGCACCATTTACAACATCTGCCGAAACTGATTGTGTTGTTGTAACTAAACCAACACCTAGTGCAAGAAGTGTTGCACCGATTAATTTTGAATCAGTTCTACCATTCTTATATTTACGGAAAGAAAAAATTTCACGCTTGTTGTCTCTAAACATTCTTTACCTCGCAATATTAAAATTAAATACAATCCTTCCACTTCTTTCAGAAAGATAAAGGCTTTACTACTATATTTTAGCTAATAAATCCTAAATACTTAACCTAAAATCAAGTATCGGTATAATTCTAACACAGTGTCTTTTGTATAGCAAGAATAAAACCTTGAAGATTTAAAGCACCTGCCTATTCGATAATCGAATAGTAAAGATTTCAATTCTTCAGATGTACGAAAAACCTTAGTATTTTCACATTTACTTGCATAAAATTTATGTGCTAAATCTACATCAGAAAGCAAACAAACCAAACCACATGAAGATGCTTCAACAGCAGCATTTGCAAAACATTCGCTCATAGAACAAGAGATATAACCCTCATGATTCTCATAAGGAACATTTTCAACAAATCCTTTAAAATGAACATTATCAGGTAAATCTTCTTCAGTATAACCTACAGGTAAATTTCCATAAATCGTCAATTTACTATCAGGTAACTCCCTAAACGCCTCAATCGCCCACTCACAACGTTTCAAAAAAGTCATGTTCCCTACAATACACCAATCTGTTACAGAAGTGTACTCTTTTTCTATACCCTCTTTTACATAAATCGGGGGCAAGAACCGGACCAAATTAGATCCTAATCGCTCTTCCAAAACTGGACTTGCAACTAAATTTTGACACCAGTTTTGTAAGACAAACTTCATTTGAGTGTCTAAAATATTGTAATGAGTATATGCAAACAAGGTACGACCTGTGTTTTGGAAGAACTTCCTCAATTGAAGAGGGTATTCATTAACCATATCGATGATAAAGCGATCTTCGACTGTAGAATTGTTAGCTAGATAGAGACTGACTAACTGCCATTGGGTATAGGTTTCACCACTTCTTAGATTTTGATAAGAATGGTAATTTTCACTCACATCCCCTTTGAGTAATTCTCCTTTACTATCATAAAGAGTAAACAACTTTTCTTGATGAGAATATCGATACAATAGTTGAGAGGTATAACATTCAACACTTCCATCTTGATAGCGAATAAGACCAACATACCCCTCATTTGTAGACTCAACCCTAACAACACCCTTTAGCTCTTCTACAAAATCTTTTTTTACACTGGGTTTCTGTCTAGCTAGATTTGACTGATCATAAATAACATGGTGAAAATCTTCAAATCCAAGATTTTCAAGGGTTTCAACAAAATTTGGTACAAAATTCTCTAAATTTGTTAAAACAAGTTCCTGTTCTACCTCTAAACTTTTAAAGATTTCCTGACGTGCTAATTGACTTCTTTCAAAACCATAAGAACTTACAGGAACTACTTCTTTAATTGTAAATACTTTAACCATGGTTTATTTTAATACATCCTCCAATCTTAAACCACGACTTCTTGCTAGTCTCGCACGAAAAGTCATGCCACGTTTATAACGTTCTGATAAACGATAGTAGGTTGTTACTATATTCAAAACTAAAGCATTATCCTTTGTAACCATTCGAGACCACAAATGCCAATCTTCAAATCCATCACACTTAGCATCATAGCCTCCTGCCTCATCATAGGCAGAGCGTTTAAAGATAACAGTTGAATGATTAAAGACATTTCGATAAGCAAGCTCTAACCATAATTTTTCTCCTGATAAGTGATGAGATGGATTCCGTTTGATTTTATCTATTATGGCATCTTCTTCTGCGACGACTCTAGCTCCGATAAGGTCCAATTGAGGATTTTTCTCTAACTTTTGCAAGAGAAAATCTAAGTGCCAAGGCATCCATACATCATCTGCATCTTGTCTGGCTACATATTTCGTTTGAGACAGGCTGACTCCATGATTTAAAGTTTCTGAAATCCCTTTATGACTTTCCCTGATATACTGTATTCGCTCGTCTACTAGATAAGGCTTACATATTTCCTCTGTATTATCTGTCGAGCCATCATCAACAATTAGCAGTCGAAAGGCTTGGTGGGTTTGGTTTAAGACTGAATCAATCGTTTGACTAATGGTTTCAGCCCCATTATAGACAGGCATAACAATATCAACAGGTGTGTCTGATTGAGACACATTTTGATAGGGCACACCTCGTTTTGCAAAAACATTTGATTCATGAGTTGTTAAAAAAGTCCGATACCCATGAACTGATACACCCTCTATATTTTTGACCATCAAAAGCGAGGTTGAGTAAAAACCATGTACCTCAACGAACTCATACTCCTCCAGTAAAAAATAAATTTCTTCTTCAAAGCAAAATATAGTTTCTTTCAATTTATCTTGATAGGGATTCAAAGGTACTCTAGGATGGGGATAGTAGTAGTCAATCTTCTGTTCATCTAAAATTTTAGCCGTCAATTTTTGGGTAATTTCCAAATCTTCCTGATAAAAGAGGGAGCCTAAAAACTGCCCAAGAAAAACGCGAATTTTCTTACCATTTTTAGCTCTTTGAAAATTACCTGGTTCAAGATGAAGCTTTAGAAAAACCTGCTTCTCTTTTGGGAAAAGGAGACAGTCCTCAAATACCGTGAAATGTCTATTTGACAAAGACATGACCTGTCTCAAGGTAAAGTTTGTATACGGAATATCCCTCTCATTTTCTTGTGTATACATACTGTAAGGGACAATAGAAGTACTTCCATCATCAAAGGTATACAGACTCATCGTGCTAGGTTTAAAGATACTAAGAGCTACAGGATTGTCTAAGCTTGCTAGATAGAGATTACAAATTGACCTGCCTTTCAGAACCTCCTGAATATCATTCAAAACTGTCTTCCCTTCTAAAACAATGACTTCCTTACAAAATTCTTTCATCCGTTCAGCATAAAAAGTCTGTCTCGCATCATTTGACATTTTTAGATAAATTCCAATAAAGTCTTCTGTAATAGTCTGAACAACTTCCCTAGCGACCATCACCTGGAAGGGTGATGAGCAAAAAATTATATTCTCCAAATTTAATTCCTCCTAATTTTCTTACTGAGCATCTTGCTTTTGCGCAATCACCTCTTGCCACCAATCTTCATGTTCTTGATACCAACGAATATCTTCTTTTAATCCCTTATCAAAATCCACGTATAGAGGCGTAAAATCTAATTCAGTATATAACTTACTAGCGTTAATTCCATAGCGAAGGTCATGTCCCGATCTATTTGCTATATACTTAAAATCGTCCTGAGATTTTCCTAACTGCAACGAGATTTTTTGTAGAACTTCAACATTCGTTCGCTCATTATTTACCCCAATCAAGTAGGTCTCACCAATACCACTCTTGTTAATAATAGTGTCGATAGCTTGGCAATGGTCTTTCACATGAATCCTGTCACGAACATTAACCCCATCTCCATATAGGATTTCCTGCTAACCAGTTAAAAGATTGGGGATTTGTCTTGGGATAAATTTTTCAAGATTTTGATAAGGTCCATAATTGTTTGAACAGTTGGAAATCGTGGCCCTGACTCCAAAAGAACGAACCCAATCTTTTACCAATAAATCAGCAGAGACTTTTGTAGCAGCATAAGGAGAACTTAGATTGTACTGCGTTTTTTCAGTGAATTTATACTTATTTTCCAATGGAAAGTCCCCATAAACCTCATCTGTTGAAATATGGTGGAAACGGATATCATACTTTCTAGCTAAGTCTAAAAAATTGTGCGTCCCGACGATATTACTTTTCACAAAAATAGACTTGTCATTAAAAGATTCCGCCGCAAAATGAACAATCAAATCAGCTCGTTCATCAATCTGTTTACTTAATTCCAAATCAAAAACAGAAGCAACAAATAATCTCATCAAACTTATAAAGCACAATGCCTTTGGCTTTAGGAACTTTAAAAACTTTAAAAAACGAATTTTCATCGCTCTGAACATCAAAAAAGAAAGGACGAAATTTGTCCTTTCTCGAGCTTAGCTTTTCTTCAACCCACTACAGTTGACAAAGAGACATTCTATTTTATTCTTTTGAAGAACTGCTTGAGCTTGAATCTCCACCACCGATATATTGGGTAAAGATATTTTGGAAGGCTTGATCTTTAACCTTGATATTGGCTGCTTGCAATTCTTTTCCGACAATACTTTGAACAAATGATGCATCATTTTGTTTTTGAGTCAAGATAACAGTTTTCAATTTTTCTTTGTAGTCATCGATATTAGATGACTTTTCTGTTTTCTTAATGAGTTTTACAATGTAATATTGACTGCTGTATGCTTGAGTACCAGTAGCTGTAATGACATCAGAAATGCCGTTAACATCCAAGGCAAAAGCTGCTTTCTTAACTTGATCTGGTAGTTCTGTTGAAGCTGAATCAAAAGTGATTTCACCACCATTCGCTTTGGTTTTCTCATCAGTTGAGTTATCTTTAGCTAATTGAGCGAAATCTGCGCCACTTGCCTTAGCTTTTTCGAGGACTTCTTTCGCTTTATCCTCATTATCAAGACGAATAATTTGAGCAGTTACGTCCGGAGTATAGCTCTCAAATGCTTTCTTATACGCTTCATCAGTTAATTCAGCTTCTGCAGCCTTTTTAACTGCAAATTCAACTAATTTACTTGTACGAATTTGTGCTTTACGTGTTTCAAGAGTCATACCTGATTGTGATAAGACACGTTGGTAATTCTCACCATATTGTTTTTCTTCTCCAGAAATGATTTCATCGATTTCTTTGTCATCTACCTCTGAGCCATATTGCTTCTCAAATACTTTTTGGATGGTCATGTTCAACAAGACTTGTTGGGCTGAAGGATTGATTTTCACTTGCTCATAAAATTGATGTTCTGTGATGACATCCCCTTTCATGCTGATAAGGTCTGCCCCTTCTGAACCTTTCGAACAAGCTGCTAAAGTTGCTACTGATAATAGTGTAATGGCACCTGCCAATAGTTTTTTCTTCATGTCTACTCCTTTGAGATAAGTGTTACCCTATCTATTTTACTATATTTTCTTAAATTTTTCTGAAAATTATTCGCTGTCAAGCAATTGAACATCTGCTGCATTTTTACGAAGCATGAGAATGCCGTCCCCTAAAGGTACTAATGTTGCAGTGAGTCCTGGATTGTCTAAAGTTGCATCAAATAATCTTTGAAGGCCTCGATAAATAGTTCGCTGGCCACGACGAACCTCCATAATGTCCTTGGCAACATCACCACCTTGGAAGATATCATCCAAGACAACCACACCACCGACTTCCAAATGTTTGAGGATTTCTGGCAGAAAGACGATGTATTTAGACTTGGCTGAATCCATAAAGACGAAATCATAGGACTCTGTCAAGGTAGATAAGACATCTACCGCATCTCCTTCTAGGAGCGTAATTTGCTTGCGACTGTCAAACTGGGCGAAATTTTCCTTGGCAAAACCAATCATTTCTGGATTGCGGTCAATGGTTGTAATCTTAGCATTTGGCGCATGTTCAGCCATCAAGAGGGCTGAAAAACCGATAGCCGTCCCAATTTCTAGAATGTTTTTTGGTTGCATAGTTTCCATGAGAAAACGGAAATAAGCAACCGTTTCATGGGGAATGATAGGAATATTTTCCTTGCGAGCAAAGTCTTCCAATTCTTTCAAAGAGCCTGTTACTTGCTTTTGACGCTGACGCATCAAGTCCACAATTTCTTCCTTGACAACAGGACGACGCATGTTATGATTGGCATTCTTACTATATGATTCAACCATCTTATGCCAATCCCAATTTTTCAACAAGGGCTTCAAACTCATTCAAACGACGTTCGAAGACTGCAAAGGCATCGTTGAGATAGTCTTCCTTCTCCATATCAACACCAGCTTTTCTCATGACATTAAGTGGATAGTCAGACTTACCTGCCTTGAGGTAGTCGATATAACGGTCACGGTCTTCTTGACTACCATGAACAATCTTTTCAGCCAGGGCTGAGGCTGCTGCAAAACCTGTTGAATATTGGTATACATAGTAGTTATAGTAGAAGTGTGGAATGCGAGCCCACTCGTATTGGATTTCAGGATTGTCTTCCTTACTCAAACCATAATACTCTTGGTTCAAGTCTGCGTAGAGTTTATTTAAGAAATCGCTTGTCAAGACCTCCCCGTTTTGGTCTGCTTGGTGGATTGCGTGCTCAAACTCAGCAAATTGAGTTTGACGGAAAACTGTTCCACGGAAACCATCTAGAAAGTTATTGAGAATAGCAAAGCGCGTTGCATCATCTTCCACTTCTTCCAATAATTTCTCCGTCAAGATATTTTCATTGGTAGTCGATGCAATCTCAGCCAAGAAGATAGAGTAATCCCCGTAAACATAAGGCTGCGTTTCGCGAGTATAGCTGGAATGCATGCTGTGACCTGTTTCATGAACAAGAGTAAAGAGATTGTCTAGATTGTCCTGCCAGTTAAGAAGCATAAAGGCATTTGTATCGTAAGAACCACCAGAGTAAGCTCCTGAACGCTTGCCTTGATTTTCGTAAACATCAATCCAACGCTCACTGAAGGCACGTTTGACACGGCTCAAGTAATCCTCACCCAAGACTGCCAAAGCATCTTCTGCCTTTTTCAAAGCTTCTTGGTAAGTAAAACTGTATTCGACAGACGAAAGCGGTGTGTAGACATCGTACATTTTGAGGTCTGAAATCCCCAAAATCTTTGAACGTAGCTCAAGGTAACGATGCAAGAGGGGCAAATGCTTGCGAACTGCTGCTACCAAATTGTCATAAACACTTTCTGGAACAAAATTTGCTGCAAGGGCTGCATGACGAGCACTCTTGTAGTTGCGAACTTTTGCACGATAGTTTTGAACTTTAACATTTGTTTGCAAGGTTTTAGCATAAGTATGTTGGAATTGCTCATAAGTTGCATAAAGAGCTTGATAAGCACCACGACGCACCTCACGATTTTTAGACTCCATCAGACGTGTGTAAGTCCCATGAGAGAGCTGCACTTCCTTACCATCATCGTCGAGGACATAAGGGAACACAATATCCGCATTGTCCAAGATAGCGAAGGTTTCACTTGCTGAACCAAAGATTTCTCCAGCTCCAGCCAATAATTCTTCTTCACGTTGTGAAAGAACGTGATCCTTGCCTTGTAAAAGCTTATCAAAATAGTGTTGATAAACCTGCAATTTTGGTTGAGCCTCTAAAAAGTCAGCATATTGCTTTTCACTGATTTCCATAAATTCAGGCTCATAGAATGAAAAAGCTTGATCTAGCTGACTGTAGAGAGTCATTGCTTTGGCATAGTACTCTTGGTACTTGGCTTCACGTGTGTCCTGGTCATTTTTCATATGAGCATAAACGTAAAGCTTCTCCATTTGGCGTTCCATTTCAAGAGAAAATTCAGTGATTTCTAGTAGGTTATCCGCACTATCCAAGAGATGGCCTTCATACTGGGCTACTTTCTCCAATTGTTCTGTTAAATCTTTTAAGGCTTCTTCCCAAGCCTGGTCAGTTGGGTAGATTGTTGATAGGTCCCATGTATCTTTTTCATTTATTTCATTTCTTTGTAATACCATTAGATTCCTCCATCTTTTCTATTCTACCATATTTTTCAAGAAATATTGCTGATAAAAGGCTGGTGGATAAAGCTTTTGCCAATCATTTTGAGGATTTTCTTGGTAATAGATTTGAAAATACTGATAATAGCTAGTCAAGTCTTGCTTAATCTGAAAAAACTCACCTACTAGTGGTCGAATTTGTGGATACCATTCTTTTAGCCCATAAGTCAGGAGATTTTCTCCCTTTTGATATGCTTCTGCTTGTTCTTTCATCCAAAAGGGATTTTGATAGTACAGTTGTTGCTGAATATAGCGACAGATGTCCTTATCCTCAGAAACTGCAAAATGAGATATTTTTTGTTTCTTATAAGGGAAACGCAATATTTCCAATAAACTAGCTTGACCATAGGGAAATTCCTTGATTTGATAATAGAGTCTGCCTCGGAGATCTTGGTGAATCAGGTATTTGAGTCTTAAAAGCTGTTTTTCCTTGTCCAATTCCCAAACATAAAATCCCATGTTTTGACTAAAATAGAGAAAACCTTGTTGCAGACGAGTCAAACGCTCCTTGAGCCAAAGTTTTTCTCCCAGTAACCACAGTACTTGGTAACCCTGACTACGATAGCCCTCGCTACGCTCTTTAAGAAGTTTTTGTGGCAAGGGACTACACTGAACTTCTAAAGCTAGATTGCCATTTACAAATAGATCTGCAATCTGTTTAAGTTCTGGAAGCGGGTATTCTAATTGAACCTCTGTCTCTTTTTTCAACCAGTGATAAAGGAATTCCTTATTTGCCAGGTGTTCTGGACTTTCATTTTCAGAGGAAAAATCACAGTCTTTTAAAGATTTATGGGCAAAATGGGGCCGGACACTTGGTCCTTGACGCAAACGGAGCTGACCTCCACAAGCTGGGCAAGTGTATGCTTGCTTCTCAAGCTTATCCTCTAACACATTTACCAGCTGTCCCCTAGCATTTTTCGCAACAAACATGATTTCCCTCCTTTTCTATATTATTCGCAAAAAAGAAAAAAGATCAGGAAATTTCCTAATCTTCATCACTCTATAATTTTAGAGTTGCAAGCGATTTTCAAGAGCTTGTGTCAACACTTCAGAATAGTTCACTTTCTCACGATCTGCAAGTCTGACTAGCCACTCTGGAACCGTAACATTTTTTCGAATCGCCTTATTATTCTTTACGAAAGGCAAGGGATTGACCTGAATCAAAGTCACAAATCCATCAGGAGCTTTCAACTTAGAAATATCACTAGGAGTAGGCAGAGCCAGTCCTTCATCAATATAAGAAGCTAAAACACTCTCAAGCATTTCCCGAGCATTTTTCATTGCAAGTTCAATCGTTGCTCCTTCAGTCCCACCTCCAAACTCCGGAAATTCAATCCAGTATCCAGTACCTTCTTTATGAAAAATAGCAGGATAAGATTTTAGCATAATACACCTCCACAATTTCCAAATCAACTACAATCCCAAATCTTTTAATATATTTCTCTCTAAACCTTTTCCTAGGTCATCATTACCGTGAACTGGAATAGTGACAAGATAGGGAACCCCTTCTTTCTTAAAATGATGATGACTTCCTCTCTTACGAACTTCAATCCATCCATTTGCAAGAGCTAATTTTACCATTTCCTTACCTGTGATTGGCATTTATGGTCATCTTTCTATCTAAAATTATACTTATAATGCGTATTTTTGTCAATCCTTCTATCTTATCTATTCGTAAAAAAGAAAAAAGATCAGGAAATTTCCTAATCTTCATGTATGTTTACTTGATTTTCTTAGCTAGCATGGTCGCAAAGCGTAGTTGAATGCGATTGCCATTCTCATCGCGACGGTGAAGATGGCCTGGATTTTCATTGTACTTAATCAATTCCCAGTCCTTGTAATAGTCTGCCAATTCCCCTTCTTTAAAGGTAAATGGGAAGTTCACAGAGCAAGGATAATCCTCCGTGTCCATAGCACAAACGATAAGATTATAACCACCGACCGTGGTATGCTCCTGCATATTTTTGATAATTGCAGGAATGCGGTCTGCTTGCAGAAACATCAGCACCACCGTCGATACGATGAAATCATACGCTTGTCCAATGCTGGCTGAATTGATATCGTAAAGACCTACAGGCATATCCAGGTCTTCCTGCTCCACAATGCTTTGCAAGATTTCAAGGGCCAATTCATTTTGATCCACAGCCGTCACATCAAAACCATTCTGTGCAAGAAAGAGAGAGTTACGGCCTTGACCACAGCCCAAATCCAAGGCTTTCCCTGGTTTTACTGTCTGCATTGCCTCTAGGACCTCTGAATGAACAGGATTGGTATTGTATTTCTTAGGAAAATAATCCTCAGGTTTACAATAAAATTCCAAGTACCACTCTACATCGTCTGTTACAGCCTCCACTCGGTGCCAGGCTTGTGGTTGTGCCATGGGATTGTCGGCTCCTGCTTCAAAGATGTGCTCAGCTAAAACCTCACCATCTTCTGTCAATTCAATAAACTTGAGAGCTCCCTTCAAGACAGTAATTTTCCCCCAAGTTCCAACTTTTGTATTGTGCTTTTGCTGAACAGCCTCTGGCATGGTTTCTTTAGTCCACAAAGGCATACGTTTATAGGCAACTAGTTTTTCCATCTTCATTCCTCTTTTTATCGCTGATTAACAGCTTTCATCACGCGCGCAATATCGCGATTCTGCTCACGACGTTTGATAGACTCCCTTTTGTCATAGTCATGCTTCCCTTTGGCAAGTCCTAAAAGAAGCTTGGCATAGCCATCTTTGATATAGACTTTAAGGGGAACCAGGGTCATACCTGTCCCTTTGGTCTCTTGTTCCAACTTTTGGATTTGCTTTTTATGGAGCAGGAGTTTACGACGACGTTCTGGTTCTTGATTCCAGATATTGCCCTCTTCGTAAGGCGCAATATGAACATTGCTCAACCAAACTTCCCCATTTTTTACTTGGGCAAAGCCATCCTTGAGATTGATTCGAGCAGCTCGCACACTCTTGATTTCAGTTCCAGTCAGGACCATCCCTGCCTCTAGCGTATCTACGATTGTATAGTCGTGGCGCGCTTTTTTATTTTGTGCGACGACCTTTCCCTCGCCCTTTGCCATGCTTGGCTCCTTTCTTAGCTACTTCCTTATAAAAAGGTTTCTTTCCTTTTTTCTTCTTATCTTTTTGTGAATGCTTGCGCTTATCATTTGAGCGTCCCGATTTTCTCTTATCTTCCTTCTTATCTGAACGACGACTTGAACCACGCCCTCTGTCGCTGCGATTAGACTGTTTTAAGCCTTTTTCAATCACATCAAACTCACTTGGGATATAAGAGAAGTCGATTTCACCCGTCATCTTGTCGGCTCTTTCAACTCGGATACGAATCTGTTGTCCTACACGGAAGGTGGTTCCTGATTTTTCTCCACGCAGAGTCAAATCACGTTCGTTGAAATGATAAAATTCAGGTAGATTGGTAATGTGAATCAAACCTTCCACCGTGTTTGGCAATTCAACAAAGAGACCGAATTTGACAATACTTGATACAACAGCATCGTACTCTTGACCTACATATTCTTCCATATACTCAGCCTTTTTCATGGCTTCGACTTCACGCTCAGCCTCAATGGCACGACGTTCACGGTTGGAAGACTGGGTCGCAATCTCTGGAATCACTTGTTCAAAATGCTCTGCTATTTCCTTAGAACGGCCGTAATCACGAATCATACGGTGAACAAGAAGGTCTGGATAACGACGAATCGGACTAGTAAAGTGAGTGTAATAGTCAGCCGCTAATCCATAGTGGCCGTGATTGTGCTCCGAATAGCGAGCCTGCTGCATAGAGCGAAGAAGCATCATGGACAATACATCCGCATAAGGTTCTCCCTCAACAGTACGCATGATGTCTTGAAGGGCCTCTTGGCTAATCTCACTGGCAGTTCCATAAATGCGCAAGCCAAAACTCGAAGCATAATCAATAAACTTCTGAACTTTTTCAGCCTTTGGCTCCTCGTGAATTCGATAGATAAAAGGCAAATCCAGCTTACTAAAATGCTCGGCAACTGTTTCGTTGGCCATCAACATAAAGGACTCAATCATGCGCTCAGCAACACCACGCTGACGAAGAACAATATCAACAGGCTTACCTTGTTTATCCACTAAAATCTTCGCTTCGTTGGTATCGAAATTGAGGGCACCACGTTTCACACGCATGTTTTCTAGAGTTTCATGGAGCTTAGCCATAAGTTCAATACTTGGGACAATTTTCTGATACTCTTGTCTCTTTTCCACGTCGCCAGCTATAATATCATTGACATCGCTATAGGTCATACGGAAGCTTGTCTTGATTACCGTTTGTGTAATGGTGTAGTTGACCACACGACCATGTTTATCAATCTCCATAATAGCTGACTGGGTCAGGCGGTCAACTTGAGGATTGAGAGAGCAGATACCATTTGACAGTCGTTCTGGCAGCATTGGGACCACACGGTCTGTCACATAGACAGAAGTTGCGCGGTTAAGGGCTTCCTTGTCAAGAGCAGAACCCTCAGTCACATAGTAGGAAACATCTGCGATGTGAACTCCAAGTTCGATATTGCCATTTTTCAAAGCCTTGATGTGAACTGCGTCATCCAAGTCCTTGGCATCAGCACCGTCAATGGTAAAGGTAATCTCATCTCTCAGATCCAGACGACCCTCCATATCCTTTTGAAACGGAGCATCAGGCACACTTTCTGCCTCTTTGATAACAGCCTCTGGAAATTCTGAGACAATGTCCATAGACTCCAAAACCTCAAGGACATCAATTCCGACATCCGTTGAATGACCCACTACATCGAGGACACTCGCGACAAAGAAATCATGTTTCTTGCTTGGGTATTTGTCGATAAAGACCTTGAGAACTTCTGTTCCTTCTAGTTTAAGGGCTGGTTTCTTAACATAAATCGGTTGACTGATTTTCTGGTTTTTCGAACGGATATAGCCGGCATACTTAGGCTTTTCCTGATCTAGAACGATTTGACCTACAACGGTTGTCAAACTGTGTTCTAGGATATCGATAATTTTTGCTTCTGCTGCTGTTCCCTTATTGCGGTCAGCGACTTTCTTAATCACGACCTCAACTGTATCTCCATCAATAGCATAGTTGACATCGTTTTTCCCTACAAAAAGGTCGTCCTCCTCGCCTTCTAGACTGACAAAGCCAAAGCCATTTTTATGGGCATGAAAAATCCCCTTGAGGGTAATCTCATGTTTTTTCTTGACTTCCAAAGTCAGACTGCCATCTTCCTCAAAGCGTATCTGATGCTTTCTTTCCATTAGGGACAAGGTTTTAATCAACTCACGAAAATCCTTGGAACCATCTTTTCCCAAAGCCTGAGCCAAGTCATTGACAGTCACCTTTCCCTTATCTTGCAAATATTCTTTTATTCTATCTTTCATATTTTCTTTCTAGATTTTTTATTTTCTTTTACTGTAAAACCTGCTCAAATATCCTTTAAAAATAAAAAGAGGCAAAGACCTAGTCCTGCCCATTATTTTCTTATCTACTTGATAATACCGTCAATGCTAAGGCAATGGCTAGCCAGAAAAAGACTAAAATCCCTGTCAAACGCTGCATTACAGCTTCAAAACCGCGTGCTTTACTGCGTTCAAACAAATCACCTGAGCTGGCATCAAATACATTGCTGGATTGGTTTTTAGTTGGTTGCATGAAAATCGCAATCACAATCACAACAGATAATACTAATAAAATGGTTAATAATAGGTTATACATATCAAACTCCTTAAAATCCTTATTATTTTACCATAAAATCTACTTAGATTCAAGATGTAGGGTTACTTTTCTTTCCTTGGGACAATACTTTAAAACCTCGATCTTGTCTGGATGAGTTTTTGAATTTTTACTTGTTAGGTAATTGATACTGCCACAAGAGGAGCATTTGAGATTAATTTTTACTCGCACTAGATTTCCTTTACTTTTAATAATGTTCGAAATTGAAGCAGGTTAAAGAGACAACTAAATGCAACACAAAGACTTGTCGCATAAAAGACAGCATGGTAGCCAAATTGACCTGCTACTGCAGAACCTGCCATAGGACCAACGACACCTCCCAGATAAAAGAATACCTGGTTAAAGGCAAAGACCCTCGAAATGCCAGATTTGGGTGTCATCTTGCTGAGAAGGGCATTAACTCCAGGAATCAAGGCACCGGTCCCCAAGCCAAAGAGGAAACGATAGAGTCCTAGTTGAAGGGGGCTAGAAGCATTGGCACAGAGGAGATAGATGATGACTGAATAAAACTGAGCTACAACCAAGAGGCGATGATTACCCACCTTGTCACCTAGCTTGCCCATGATTCCTGCACTCATCATGCTAGAAAAGCCCATACTGGATACAATCAAACCTGACACAAAGAGAAGATTCTCTGTCTGGCCTAAGTCGCGCACATAAAGTGCTAAAATAGGGCCAATCGATTGGGCTGAAAATTGGATGACAAAACTGGTCAGAAAGAGATTGACCAAAAGATAGGGATATTTAACTGATGTAAATAATTCCTTTGTTGGGATGGCCTTTTCCTTGGCTACTGGTTGAAAATCTTCCTTGATAAAGCAAATAGTCAAAAGAGCGGCTAAAAACAGAAAACTACCAACCAGTAAGAAAACAGTACGAATGCCAAATAATTCTGCGATAAAGCCCCCTATAAAGGGACCAGTTAAAGTACCTGCAACTACTCCTGTAGACAAAGTCCCAAGAGCAGAGCCTGATTTCTCCTTTGGAACCTGACTAGCTATCAGAGCCGTTGCATTGGGAACAAAACCTGCAAATACACCATTTAGCAAACGAAGAAAGATTAACCAATAAATATTTGGAACAAAAGCCAAGCCTCCCATAGTAATGGTCATGGCCATGCCGGCCCGAATCATCATGGGTTTTCGACCGTATTTGTCAGCAAGGATACCCCAGATAGGAGAGAAAAGCGCCGCAGAAATGGCAGAGACAGAAATAGCTAAACCTGCATAAAAAGCAGCTTGATCACTCCCTACACCTAAATTTTCTACAAAGATGGGCATAAAAGGCACAACCAAGGAAATACTGGCTCCTGTAAGAAAATTACCAAACCAGGCAATGCGCAGATTATCCTTCCAGTTAATCTCTGTCATCTTGCTTACCTCCATCAAGAAGAATAAGCACTTGAGTTAAAAGCTGATCCTGATTGCCATTGTTGTCTAGCGCATAACTGGCCAAATGTTTCTTTTTTTCTAAGGGCCACTGGGCTGCCAAACGAGACTCAGCTTCATCCTTGGACAACTGGTCCCTTTTCATTAAGCGTTTCACTTGGACATCTCGGTCCACATAGACTAACCATGTCTCATCAAACCAAGCGCTGTAGTCCTGCTCAAAAAGTAGAGGAATATCCATGAAGAAAATCTCTTCTGTCTGAGCCAATTGGTCTCTCAAAATAGCCAGTTCCTCACGAATAATCTCTCCTTGAATTTGCTTAGACCATTCTCGTTCATCAGTATTTGAAAAGATGAGACTAGTTAGGAGAGTGCGATTGAGTTCTCCATTTTCTAAGATAATTTTTTGACCAAAGTGCTGGACTAGAAACTGAAACAGACGACCACCAGGTTTCTGTAGTTGGTGGACGACTGCGTCGGCATCCACTACTTGAAAGCCTTGCTTTCTTAGAAAATTTGTCACTGTTGACTTACCAGAGGCAATTCCTCCTGTGATTCCGATGATTTTCCCCATCAGCTCCTCCTTTGGCAGTTTGGACAAAAGTGGGTGCCTCGTCCACCTAGTTGGATTTTCTCAATCACGGCGCCACAACGTGAACATTCTTGACCAGCCTTGTCATAGACTTGATGAAAATCCTGCATGGTTCCATCTTCCCCAAAGGCATTGGTATAGGTCCGAATGGTGGAACCACCTTTTTCAACAGCCTGACCCAAAATAGCAATGGTCTGGTCATGAATGGCAGTCGCTTCTTCTGCTGTCAAAGTCTGGGAAGGTCTAGCTGGATGAACCTGAGCTCGCCAGAGAACCTCATCCACATAGATATTGCCAAGTCCAGCTACCAAGGTCTGGTCTAGGAGATGGGATTTGATAGGCTTTTTGGACTTGGCTAGAGCATCTTGAAAGACCTGCACATCAAAGTCTGACTCTTTTGGCTCAGGACCTAATTTTTTAGAAATAAAGTAGGCGTCTAAAAGGTCAGGAGCCAAGAGTTCCATAGTACCAAACTTGCGTACATCCTCATAAACAAGCGTGCCACCATCTTCAAACTGAAAGAAAACATGGACATGCTTGCGTTCAGGTACTTGGTCTGGATAGTAAAAATACTTGCCCTCCATCCGCAGATGGGAAATCAAGACCTTGTCTGTCAGGTAAAAAAGCAAATATTTCCCACGACGTCCCATTGACTCAACAACTTGACCAGGCACTTTCTTTTGAAATTCGCCCAAATCTGTCTTAATCATCTTGGGGTAGCGAATTTCTACACTCGAAATCTTTTTACCCAAAATCAATTTTTCTAAGCCACGACGAACGGTTTCAACCTCAGGTAATTCAGGCATAAGTCCTCCTTCTGTAAAAACAAGAAGCAGGCATGAGCCCACCTCTACTTAGTATTCTTTTTCATTATAGCCAAAGTCAGCTAAATCTAGCTTTTTATCGCGCCAGTTTTTCTTGACCTTGACCCAGGTTTCTAGGAAGACCTTGTCTCCTAGCATGAGTTCAATATCACGACGGGCCATGCTACCGATTTTCTTAAGCATAGCACCACCTTTACCGATGATAATCCCTTTCTGACTATCGCGCTCAACCATGATGGTTGCACGGATGTGAACCTTGTCTGTTTCTTCGTCTCGTTTCATAGAATCAACTACTACGGCAACTGAGTGAGGAATTTCTTCACGAGTTAGGTGCAAGACTTTCTCACGAACCATTTCTGAAACCAAGAAACGTTCTGGATGGTCTGTGATTTGATCAGACGGGAAATACTGGAAACCTTCGTCCAGATTTTCGCTCAAAATATCCACTAGACGAGACACGTTATTTCCCTGAAGGGCTGAGATAGGAACGATTTCCTTGAAGTCCATTTGATTACGAAAATCATCAATCTGAGACAGAAGCTGATCTGGGTGAATCTTATCAATCTTGTTCACCACCAAAATCACAGGAACCTTGGCAGCCTTAAGACGCTCGATAATCATATCGTCCCCCTTACCACGCGCTTCATCAGCAGGTACCATAAAAAGAACGGTATCCACTTCACGAAGGGTGCTATAGGCAGATTCTACCATGAAATCTCCAAGGGCCGTTTTAGGCTTGTGAATCCCTGGTGTGTCGATAAAGACGATTTGTTCCTTATCAGTCGTGTAAATTCCCATGATTTTGTTGCGCGTTGTTTGCGCCTTGTCACTCATGATGGCAATCTTTTGCCCCATAACGTGATTTAAAAAAGTTGACTTCCCAACATTGGGACGTCCTAAAATGGCTACAAAGCCTGATTTAAAAGTCATAATTTCCTCTTGCTATTTAAAATAATAAATCCCAAATCCGTGGGAGAAAAATCAATGCGCCTGTTAAGGCTGCGAAAAGAGAGACCACTAATACCGCGCCAGCCGCCATATCCTTGGCATTTTTAGCCAGCATAGAAAAGTGATAGTGACTGGCCAAATCCACCACATTTTCAATAGCAGAGTTGATAATTTCAAAGGCTACTACCAAGAAAATGCTCAATAGGAGAAAGAGCCATTCGATTCGTGACACCTGAAAAACAAAACCGGCAAGGACGACCACAAGAGCCGTCACTGCATGTTTTCGCATATTGCGTTCTTCCTTGATGGCAGTAAAAATTCCTGTGAGAGCAAATTCTAAACTGGATATCAGGTCACGATTTTTCCATTTTCGTTTATTGTCTTGTGAGTCCATAGGCTGTCAAAATTTCTTCTTGTAAACCGAACATCTCCGCTTCTTCTTCCGGAGTGTAGTGATCATAGCCGTTGATATGTAAAAAGCCGTGTACTGCCAAGAAGCCCATCTCACGCTCAAAGCTATGGCCATATTCCTCGGCCTGCTCATGTGCTTTATCGATAGAGATGAACAGTTCCCCAATATAGGCATCAAACTCAGACATCATCTCTGCCAATTCTGGATTTTCAAGTAAATCCTCTTCGTCAAAGGCAATTTCCAACTCTGGCTTATACTCAAGGCTGATGACATCTGTCGGACGGTCGGTGTCACGGTACTCCAGATTGAGTTCATGACTACGTTCATTGGTCACAAAGGTAACTGCCATTTCCTTGTCTTCTTTGCCTAATTTTTGGGCTGCAAATTCCAAAATTTCTTGGGTTTGTTGCAACATTTCTTTTGAAACTTGACCAGTTTCATCTACCATTTCAATATACATGTGCTTCTCGTTTCTCTTTACTTGGCTTTATTATACCACATTTCCATGATTTTATTCTACCTTTTTGATATAATACTATGGAATACAATCACAAGGAGAGAACGATGTCATTTGACGGATTTTTTTTACACCACATGGTTGAGGAATTGCGAAGAGAGTTAGTGAATGGTCGCATCCAGAAAATCAATCAGCCTTTTGAACAAGAATTAGTCTTGCAAATCCGCAGCAATCGCCAAAGTCATCGCCTGCTCCTTTCTGCCCATCCAGTTTTTGGACGCATTCAGCTGACCCAAACGACTTTTGAAAATCCAGCCCAACCTTCCACCTTTATCATGGTTTTGAGAAAATATTTGCAGGGTGCCCTGATTGAGTCTATTGAGCAAGTGGAAAATGACCGTATTGTGGAAATGATAGTTTCCAATAAAAACGAGATTGGAGACCATATTCAGGCTACCTTGATTATCGAAATTATGGGGAAACACAGTAATATTCTACTGGTCGATAAAAGCAGTCATAAAATCCTCGAAGTTATCAAACACGTCGGCTTTTCACAAAATAGCTACCGTACCTTGCTTCCTGGATCGACCTACATAGCTCCGCCAAGTACGGAATCTCTCAATCCTTTTACGATCAAGGATGAAAAGCTCTTTGAAATCCTACAAACACAGGAAACGACAGCTAAAAATCTTCAAAGCCTCTTTCAAGGTCTGGGACGTGATACGGCAAATGAATTGGAAGACCTGCTGATTAGTGATAAACTGTCTACTTTCCGTAACTTTTTCAGTCAAGAAACCAAGCCCTGCTTGACAGAGACATCCTTCAGCCCAGTTCCTTTTGCAAATCAGGTGGGAGAGCCTTTTGCCAGTCTTTCTGATTTGTTGGACACCTACTATAAGGATAAGGCTGAGCGCGACCGCGTCAAACAGCAAGCCAGTGAACTCATTCGTCGTGTTGAAAATGAACTTCATAAAAACCGACACAAACTCAAAAAACAAGAAAAAGAGTTACTAGCGACAGACAATGCTGAGGAATTTCGCCAAAAGGGTGAATTGCTAACAACCTTCCTCCACCAAGTGCCTAACGACCAAGACCAGGTTATTCTAGACAACTACTATACTAATCAACCTATCACCATTGCGCTTGATAAGGCTCTGACTCCCAACCAGAATGCCCAACGCTATTTTAAACGTTACCAGAAACTCAAAGAAGCTGTCAAATACTTGACTGATCTGATTGAAGAAACCAAGGCAACCATTCTCTATCTGGAAAGTGTGGAAACTGTTCTCAACCAAGCTGGGCTGGAAGAAATCGCTGAAATCCGTGAAGAATTGATCCAAACAGGTTTTATCCGCAGAAGACAGCGAGAGAAAATTCAGAAACGCAAAAAACCAGAACAGTATATGGCGAGCGATGGCAAAACCATCATCTATGTCGGACGCAATAACCTGCAAAATGAGGAGCTAACCTTTAAAATGGCACGCAAGGAGGAACTTTGGTTCCATGTCAAGGACATTCCTGGAAGCCACGTTGTCATCTCAGGCAACCTAGACCCATCTGATGAAGTCAAGACAGACGCAGCAGAACTTGCAGCCTACTTCTCTCAAGGTCGCCTGTCAAATCTGGTCCAGGTGGATATGATTGAAGTCAAAAAACTCAACAAACCAACTGGTGGCAAACCAGGCTTTGTAACTTACACGGGACAAAAGACCCTCCGTGTCACACCAGACCCAGAAAAAATCGCATCCATGAAAAAATCCTGATTTCACTTGAAATCAGGATTTTCTTTTACATTTTACTCTGCAATTAAGGTTTCCAATCCAACCTTCATCATATCAGTGAAGGTATTTTGGCGTTCTTCTGCAGTCGTATCTTCATCTGGATTGACCAAACTATCAGAAATAGTCATGATGGCAAGCGCGTCAACATGGTGTTGGGCCGCCAGATAGTAAAGGGCTGCTGCTTCCATTTCCACAGCCTTGACTCCCCATTTACCAAGCTCGATATTCTTTTCAAAGTAGTTTGAGTAAAAGACATCAGATGACAAAACGTTCCCAACGTGGGTTGTCATACCAAGTTCTTTAGCGATATGGTAGGCCTTGTCCAGCAAATCAAAGCTAGCAATTTGTGGGAAATCGTACTGTGGCCAGTCATTGCGGATGATGTTAGAGTTGGTTGCAGCTGCCTGCGCCAAAACTAATTCACGGACGTGAACATCTTCATTCAATGAACCTGCTGTTCCCACACGGATCAATTTTTTCACACCGTAGTCAACAATCAACTCACGCGCATAAATCGAAATAGATGGCATCCCCATCCCAGTTCCCATGACTGATACACGGTGGCCCTTGTAAGTACCAGTGTAACCAAACATGTTACGTACTTCGTTAAAACAAACAGCATCTTCAAGGAAATTCTCCGCAATAAACTTAGCACGAAGAGGATCTCCAGGAAGAAGAATTTTATCAGCAATTTCACCCTGCTGAGCAGCAATATGGATAGACATAGTTAAGATATAAAGGGCGACAGAGAACAAAGTAAAAATAGGAAACTGACGACGCATCGCAGATGCTAGACAGTTTATCTTTTTTACACAGTTCTCCGCCCGTATTCAGTTCAATGAATACAGTTAACCCATCCTTTCTTTATTCTAAAATTTATAATCAGAAAGATACCAAACCCGTCAAAAAGCAAAGGGGAAATAGGAGTTGGGAGCAGTGAGCGATGCTCGCTAGACCAACTATCTTTTTCCCACTGCTTTTAGGGTGGGGTCAATTCCTTTCTTTCTTAATTTTGATGATATTGAGAAGATTAGACCGGCTTCAATTCAAACCCGAACTACCCTTACTTTCTGATTTTTAGAAAAGTTTTCCGCTCGTGTTCAAATCAGAACACACGCTCTACCTTTCTTTTTTTATTTTTATATTTCATAGCTAGGAAAAATCGGATTCAATCATGACTCCGATAAGCCTACTACATTTTTATTTAAAACAGTTATTGATAAACTGACAATAGTTTTTAATCTTTTAAGATAAATCCCTGACTAGAAGAAATGGGCATTTCCTACCTAATTACTTTATTCTTTGACTTCTGACACAATATGCTAGCCCAAGGAAAGCGGTCTAGCATTTTTGCAAATTCATAGGCTAAAACAGCTGTTACTAAGAAATACGGAATAGAATCTATACCTAGCCCAGTGAAACCTATAACTAATCCGGTTGCAGACCAGGGAGCCTTCAAAGTCACGGACAAAAAGCAAACAGATCCCAAAAGTAAAGTGGTTGGCTGGCTATCCACACCTAGAATTATTCCAAAGAGGGCAGCTCCAGCCATCCCCAAGGCAAAAGATGGCGTAAGAGTACCACCATAGGCCCCTGCCCAAAGGATAATAAGAACGACCACTGCTTTTAGGAAAAACATGAGAAGCACTGTTTGACCACTGCTACCATTTAAAATTTCCTGAGCCATCATGCGTCCATTACCAAGTAGATGTGGAAAGGAACTTGCAAGACCAACAAGAAAAAGAAAAGCTGAGGGCAATGTGAGAAGTATTCGTTTATCTTTTATTCTGTTTGAAGACGCTTCTTTACTTAAGCGACCAAAAAGCCAAGCCAGTGGGGTTAAGAAAAGAAGTAATAAGGGAATAATCCATATTTCCTTTAATGACCATGTGATAGCTGGAATCTGGTAGAGAGCCTGATCTGAAATAACCCAGCCTGCTGTATAGGTTGACACATAGGTAGTCAAACCGACTAAGACAAATCGTTTAATAGATAGAGCAATTCCTAGGGTTTCAAAAACAAAGAAGACACTTGTTAATGGAACCTGATAGACAGCTGCTAAACCAGCACCAGCACCACAAGCAAGGAGAAAGATTTGATCCTTCTTAGAGAGAGAACATATTTTTCCAATTGGTCCTGCAAATAGAGTTCCAATTTCTCGTGGTGCAGCTTCTTTGCCAATAGGGGCTCCCCCTCCAACTGCAATGATCTGCCAAATTGAATGAAATAGCTGTTTTAGAAAATGAAGCTTGTATTGTGAAGTCTCATCCTTCATCTGAGCTTTGATGGAAAAAATCTTCGACCCTTTTTGCAAGAAGTACCAGACTAAGGACGAGCTAAGACCCACGATTATTAAACTTAGTCCTATCCGTGAGGAGGAAACTCCATCTGTCAAAAAACCACTATGGTGCTCTGACTGACCAAAAGCTAGCTTCTCCATCATCTCTAAAAGATAATGGAGAAATATACCAGATAAACCCGAAACTATTCCTTGCAGAATTACTGCTATGAATAATCTAAAATTATAAGGAATTTTTCGAAAAATACTCCTCAATTCTATTAACATGATTACAATTCAGCAAGAATTGCTTTAAGCAAGCCTTTGAAGTCGCCTTTAACACGTTCAGTCACTTCTACAACCTCTTCGTGGTTCAGTTCTTCTTGGAATCCAGCAGCAAAGTTAGTAATACATGAAATTCCCAGAACTTTTAAACCTGAGTGGGCTGCCACGATAACTTCAGGAACCGTAGACATACCCACAGCATCTGCTCCCAGTGTCTTATAGGCACGAATTTCTGCTGGTGTTTCATAAGTCGGACCAGTTACACCAATATAGACACCTTCATCAAGCTTGATACCAAGTTTTTTAGCCACTTCATGGGCAGTAGCACGGTATTCTGGTGTATAGGCCTTAGACATATCAGGGAAACGAGGACCAAATTCATCCAAGTTTTCACCCATCAATGGGTTTTGCCCCGTCATGTTGATATGGTCTGAGATAGCCATCAAAGTACCTGGGCCAAATCCAATACCTCCAGCTGCATTGGTTACAATGACACCTTCACATCCAAGAACTTTCATGACACGAACTGGGAAAGTCACAACTTCCAGAGGATTTCCTTCGTAGAAATGGAAACGCCCTTGAAGAGCTAAGACCTTACGACCTGCAAGTTCACCATATACTAATTTACCAGCGTGACCGACTACTGTAGATCGGCCCCAATTTGGAATCTCAGCATAGTCTACTACAACTGGATTTTCGATCTCTTCTGCAAGTTCTCCAAGTCCTGATCCAAGGATTAGACCGAACTCAGGCGTTTGGATTCCCTTATCCTTCAGGAAAGCAGCTGTCTCATTGATTTTGTCTAAAAATGTCATTGTGTGTCTCCGTTATTATTTTTTAGCATTTGACTGATTTTGTCAAAAGTTTTAGCATTGCGAATGGTGATGTTGCGATAAAAAGGCATCTTGAGCAAGTACTTATGATAGGCAGTTGCATAGTAGGATTCCTCAGAGAATTTCCCCCAGAAAATCCCAAGTCTTCCAAAATGAACCACTTCATCTTTCAGTTCCAAACTGTTCACTTTCTCGATGACTTGATCCACATCCAAGCTATCCGTGTAGAAGAGCACATCCTTTCGTGCCAAATCTTTGGTCCACCATTCAGGCAGATTTTCAAGTTCCTCTTCAAAGTCCTCAAGACTCAACAAGGAAAAGCTCTGAATAAATGGATAATGGACTTCAAAGAAAGCCTCTAACTTTTCAACCAATCGGGCTTTGGGAGCTGTCGAAGTAAAGAAAATATTGCCACTGTTTATGTAGGTTTCAACCTTTTCAAGCTCCAATTCGGACAATTCTTGACGTAGCTCCGCCATGACAACCTTATTTTTCCCACCTACGTTAATGCCCCGAACAAGTAAAGCATATCGCGTCATCTTATACCAATTTACCTAAGAAACTTTCCCCAATCATGGCAGTTTCAACACCAAAGTTATCGGCAATAGTCGCTGAGATATCTGCAAAATGTCCTACTGGAATGACACCATTTCCTTTAAAGGCAGGGCTATAGGCCAATAATGGAATATATTCACGTGTGTGGTCTGTTCCTGCATAGGTTGGGTCATTTCCATGGTCCGCAGTAATCAAAAGAAGATCATTCTCTCTCATGGCTGCGATAATTTCGGGCAAGCGTTCATCAAACTCATGCAAGCAATCACGGTAGCCATGAGCATTGCGACGGTGTCCATAAAGGGCATCAAAGTCAACTAAGTTTGTGAAGGAGAATCCTTTTTCAAACTCAGCAAGGCCCATGGTCTTCAATAGTGTATCAATTCCATGGCTGTTTGACTTGTTGTGGCCCATGTCATGGTTGATACCAGCACCGTTAAAGATATCATTGATTTTACCAACAGCGTAAGTATCAATACCAGCTTCGTTTAATTTATCCAAAACAGTTGGAGCAAATGGTGAAACTGCCAAATCACGACGGTTTGCTGTACGAGTGAAGTTACCTGGTTCACCTACATAAGGGCGAGCAATAATACGACCTAGAAGGGCTGGGCGCTCAAGGGTAATCGAACGAGCGTATTCACAGATACGATACAATTCATCCAAAGGAATAATATCTTCGTGGGCAGCAATTTGCAAAACAGGGTCAGCCGAAGTATAGATAATCAACTCCCCAGTTTCCATCTGACGTGGTCCAAAGTCATCGATAACAGCTGTACCTGAGTAAGGTTTGTTAGCTTCACGAATAACCTTGCGTCCTGAGAATTCTTCGATTTTTGTCAAGATTTCTTCTGGGAATCCGTTCCAGAAAGTATCGAAAGGCTCAGTAATGTTGAGTCCCATGATTTCCCAGTGTCCAGTCATAGTATCCTTACCAAGAGATACTTCTTCTAATTTTGTTGCATATCCAGTTGGATTGCTTTCTGCCGGTACAGTCTTAAGAGGAGTTGCACGAGGAATATTTCCTAGACCGATTTTAGCCATATTTGGCACATTCAAACCAACTGTTTTTGAAATGTGTCCCAATGTGTCAGAAGCCCCATCTGGAACCCCTGCATTGACAAAGTTATTAGCATCTGGTGCAGCACCAATTCCCACAGAATCTAGTACTACCAAGTGAATACGATTAAATTTTGACATAGTGTATCTCCTTATTATTTTGATTATTTTGCTTTTGTTGAAGTTAAAATCTGAACTCCATCTTGTCCAGCAACGATGACCTTATCTACCATTTGGTTAAATAAGCCGTGTTCTACAACACCAACGACATGGTCCAATTCTTGCCCAAAGGCAATTGGATCTTCAATGACATCCAAGGCAAGGTCAATGATAAAATTCTGCATATCAGTCACAAAACGTTGGCCGTCTTTTTCACGGAAACTTGGTTTATAGCCAGCTCGCTCAAAACGACGAAAAACTTGCTCTGCGCCATACTGAACCACTTCTACTGGCAATTTAAAAGCACCTAGTTTATCTACCAGCTTGCTTTCATCCACCACCCAAATGTATTCTTTTGAAGGCGTTGCCACAACCTTCTCCATGAGAAGGGCGCCCCCACCGCCTTTGATTCCGTTAAACTGACTATCCACTTCATCCGCGCCATCAACCGTCACATCAACAAAGTCAACTTGGTCAATAGACTTGAGAGGGATCTTAAGCCCTTCAGCCTGTTTACTAGTCACACTAGAAGTTGTTACAGCTGTAATCTGCAACCCTTCTTCCTTGATACGACGACCTATTTCTTCTACGAAATAGTAGGCAGTAGAGCCCGTTCCCAGTCCAACAACCATCCCATCCTTGACAAACTCAGCAGCCTTGATGCCTGCCATTTTCTTCAGATTTTCCACTCAAACACCTCCATTAAAGAGCTACTTTTATTATAACATGTATCCCTTTTTATTTCATGGATACTCTGGAAAAACCCGAACATTTTTATTTCGGGTTTTGATGTCCTATTTAACCATGTCAGGATCGTAGTCATAAAATCCTGTATCAAGGAAACGGTTTTTAGGGTGAAGTTTACGCAATTCTTCATCCAGCAAGAAGGCTTGGTCATGGCTAAAATTGCCCTCTTGAATCAAGCTACGCGCTTGGATAAAGAGTTTTGCAATTTCAACAAAGTTCTGACCAGGAGTGTAGAGCCCTTCTAGTTTCCAGTGAGTAAAGCCATGCTCTACCAATTCTGTCAATTTTGTCATCAAATCAAGGTCGTTATTGGCAAAGATATGAGTACCATGATTGTCTTCAAAAATGGAATAATGGCTCTCAGGGTCACTTGGCTCTGCCAAGAAAAGGTCACGCTTGCGAGTCTTTTCATCATCGATATGCGTGAAGTTATAGTAGTTTTGCAAGAGCGGACGCTTAGAATGGTGAATAACACTAGCTCCGTAAACCAAAACTTCAGCAGGAATTTCCAAAATCTCTGGCATTTTGAAGAGTTCAGCAGATGGAATTTCACGCGCCAAAACAGCCTCAGATGCGCCAGCCTTTTGTCCCCAGAAGTTAATCTGGCGACTGCTAGTTACCATGGTTGAAGCATCGTAGATGGTCTTAAAGGAATAACCATCGCGGTTGACTACGTAAAAGACACCTGCATCCCCAATCGTAATGTAGTCTGTCTTGATTTCTTCCAAAAAGTCTAAGAAAGGCTTGATACGATCCATCATATCTTGGTGCATGAGGGCGTTAACCGCAACGATCAATTCCTTACCAGTATCATGAACCAGATTAGCGATTTCACGCAATTGGTCATAACTAAAGGTCGTTGGCAGGCGAAGGCCAAAATCTTTCTCACCGACATAGATACGGTCTACGCCAGCTTCGAGAAGTTGTTTAACTTGTTCAATACTTTCAGCAGTTGCTGTAATGATAATCTTTTCCATAAGAAAAATTATACCACATTTCTGGAAAATCAGCCATTCTTTAAAAATGAAAAGGGACTTTATTCTTATTGTAACCTTTCTGTAATAATTCTCTGCTGAAAAAATGATAAAATAGGTATGTACTGTTAAGGAGAGAATAATGCCCGTAAGAAAATTACAATCCTATGAGGTAGACAATCAAGAAGAATTAAGCCAGCAGGTTCCTCGCTATCAAGATTATACACCTGAAGCGCAATCTGATACCAATCTCAAGGAAATCCTATTTTTTGTTAATATCGCTGTTTTTTGTATCTGTATTGCTATCTTTAGTTTTATCTTTTTAGCATTAAAATTATCACCTGCTCTTGCCTTTGTCGCAGCAATCGGATCCAGCTTACTTGTTTTAAAAGTTCAACGGTCTATTATCAAACGAAAACGTAGAAGATAAATCCAAAATATCGCCCCATCTGGAGCGATATTTTTATTTTTTCTTTTTAGATGGTGTGTGGATGGCAATTTTCACTTCAAAGATTGTTCCTTTTGGTTTATTATCTTTAACAGTAATGCTTCCTTTTAGGGCATCTACAATTTGCTTGGCTAGGGATAAACCTAAACCAAAACCACCTTTTTGACGAGTTCTAGCTTTGTCCACTCGATAAAAGCGGTCAAATATTTTCTTCTTATCTTCTGCGGAAATACCGACTCCATTATCAGAAACAAGTAAATACAGATTGCGATCGGTCGCTGAAATCACAAAATCAATTTCACCATCCTCTTCAGTATATTTGATAGCATTATCAAATAGGATGGTCATCAGTTGTTTCAAAAGAAGTTGATCTGTGACAATTGTTCGATGGATGCGATTTTCAAAACGGAAGACACGGTCATTTTCTGAAGCAATCATTTCATAGTTTGTGAAAGTCGTATTGAAAAAACTGGTTGGAACTTCTGCAAGTTCCGGCTTAATCCCATCATCTCTACGAGCTAAATTCAACAAGTTCGTCGTCAAAAACCGCATATTTCGGACTTCTTCCAAACTCGATGCAATGCTTTCGCTCACATCCATAATGGTAGCTTCTGGCTTACGGAAAAGGGTCTCTAAGCGATTTTGCAAAACTGCGAGTGGAGTTCGTAACTCATGACTGGCATTTTCCACAAAGGACTGCTGCTTCTGCATGCTCTCAAGCAGAGGACGAACACTGACCCTAGCTAGATAGAGACTGGCAAGTAAAGACAAAATCCAGAAACTTGCCATCACGACCACAATCAATTTCTCGTGCTTTTGACTAGCCTGCTCCAACTGACTGGTATTAATCAAGACAGCTGCATACTTGATATTGGTTGAAACCGAACTAATATTCGTTTCCATCAAAATCATGCGATAGATTTCTTCCTGTCCATAACTATTAAAAACCTGAATCTGATAGATATGGCCTAGTTCTTTCTTCTCTAACTTAATCTTATCCAAGCCCAAAAATCGATTTCCAGAAAGGAGCTGGGTAAAATTCTTATCAAAAAGAATAACCTCCGTATTGGAGCTGACATTGGGTTTCACCTCAGTCTTGCTAGAATCTGTAGCAGCATTCTCCAAATCTTTAATCTCTTCTGTTGCCCTATTTACTGCCAGCTGAATAACTGCCTGAGGATTTTCACTCAGTCCATGAAGCTTATCATCCACCGAAGTATAGAGACTCGAATGCATGACCTGCAAAATAATCAGAGTCATGGTAGAAAAAATCAGAGTGAAGACACCAAAGTTACGGATAAAATAACTAAAGTCATCCGCATACCATGTTTTTTTTAGTTTACTGAACATCTTTTAAAATATACCCAACACTGCGCAAGGTTTGCAAATTCTCTGCAAAAGTGGTTCCTTTTAATTTCTTACGGACTTTTGAAACATAGACTTCGACAACCGAAATCGTTGTATCACTATCAAATCCCCATAGACGATCAAAAATCTGAGTCTTAGGCAAAATAACATTTTGATTTTGAAGGAAATAAACTAGTAAATCGAACTCTTTCCCCAACAATTCGACAGGAGTATCTTCAACCTTAACGGTATTGGTTGACAAATTAACTACAATATTTCCATAAGTCAAGGTGTTTTCATTAAACTTGCCTGAACGTTTGAGAAGGGCTTGAATCCTCATTTTGAGTTCTTCTAAATAGAAAGGTTTAGTCAGATAATCATCCGCTCCCAGTTCAAATCCATGTCCCTTGTCATCCAAACTTTCCTTGGCAGTCATAATCAGAACTGGTGTCGTAATTCCCTTTTCACGCAATTCTTTCAAGACTTGGAAGCCATTTTTTTCAGGCAGCATCAAATCGAGCAAAATCAAGTCATAGACACCACTCTCAGCTTCGTAGAGACCCTCTTCCCCATCAAACACCTGCATGACATCTGCAAAATCGTCTAAAAAGTCAAATACTGAATTTGACAGGCCTAGGTCATCCTCAACCAATAAGATTTTTATCATGAGAAACTCCTCCTTATTAAAACCATTATACCAAATTTGCCTTAAAAAAAACTCAACTCTCTGCATTTTACATGAGATAGCTGAGTTTGCTTTTTATTTAGTCTTAATTATTTAGTTCCGTATTGAAGAACAACTGCTTCCACCGCAGCTTTTTCACGGTTAATCAAGTCAACACGCGCTGCAATTTCCTTGATTCCCATACCGATGTTACGGCTAAGAGCAAGATCAGAAAGTTGTGGTTCAAAGAACTCCTTGTACTCTGCCAAGCGTTGCTGAGTCTTAAATACATGGGCAGGAAGGATAACAAAGCTATCAAAGCTCATATCTCCTCCAAGAGCTGCCTTAATCCAATCCCAGTTTTCACGCGCCCAAGACCAAGCTGTTTCCTGAGTTGCTTGATGGTTTAAGAACTGGAAATACCAAGCTGACAAGTCTTGCGGTTTGACCACAAATTTGTCCTTCCAAGAAGCAATCAAGGTTTGGATATTGTCCGCATCTGTGCTGTATGCAAGAGCTCCTGCCAACTGACGTTTAAAGACCGCATCTGTTGCGTGAGTATAAGTATCAAGATAAAGTGCCAACAAGTCTTTAGTCTCATGATGTTTCATCTCATTGATCAGAACTTGTGAGCGAATAGCTGCTGGAAGTCCTGCAAGCTGATCCTTGTGAGCTTCGAAGATTTGGCTAGCTACTTGGCTAGCTTCTGCATCATTTGAACGAATCATCATAGAAACAGCCAACTGACGAACCAATTCATCCTCATCTGATTCTCCATCTTTAGCTTCAAAACCAAGACGGTCATAGTTATGACGAGCCAATTTAGCAACCAATTCTTTGAAGGCTCTTTCAGCTTCTGTACCTTCATCGATAAAGCGCTCTAGGGCAGAAATTACTTGAGAAACAGCTGAAACGACAAGGTAAGATTCTTCCTTAGCAAGCTTATCAAGGACTGGAAGCAAGTCTGCATAAGAAATGTGCCCTGCTTCTGCAAGCAGACGACGTTCTTGAACGATTTGCAGTTTGCTTGTGTTATCAAGCTCAACTAGGTCAGCGAGAACAGCTTCTAACAAGACTCCTTGATAGTCTGTAATGTAGTGGGCTGTATTTTCAGTGTTGAGACGAAGAGCTCCTTCATTTTCAGCAAGAAGAGCTGCGTAGCCAGGGATTTCGATACTTTCAGTTTCAAGTGTATCAGGCAAGCCTTTCCAGTTGCTATTCAGTGGCACAACCCATAGACGGTTCTTGTCTTCATGCTCACCGATGAAGAATTGTTTTTGTGAAATCTTCAAGACATCATTTTCAACTTTGACAGTAAGAACTGGGTAACCAGGCTGTTCCAACCAAGAATCCATAAAGGCTGCGACATCACGTCCAGACGCTTGACCAAGAGCATCCCAAAGGTCACGACCAATTGTATTGCTGTATTGATGTTTTTCAAAGTAGGCATGCAAACCTTTGGCAAAATCGGCATCACCTAGCCAACGACGAAGCATGTGCATGAGGCGACTTCCTTTGGCATAGACGATAGCTCCGTCAAAGAGCGTATTGATTTCATCTGGATGTTTAACTTCGACGTGAACAGACTGAACACCATCAGTCGCATCACGTTTCAAGGCAGACGGAACACCACCTGTTTGGAAATCTTCAAAGATATTCCAGCTTGGTTCAATAGCATCCACACAGACGTATTCCATCATGTTGGCGAAGCTTTCATTGAGCCAAAGGTCATCCCACCATTTCATCGTTACGAGGTTACCAAACCATTGGTGAGCCAATTCATGGGCCACAACAAGAGCAACTTGTTGACGGCTGGCAAAGGTAGAGTTCTCATCCACAACCAAGTAAACTTCACGGTAGGTCACAAGACCCCAGTTTTCCATAGCACCAGCTGAGAAGTCAGGGAGGGCGATATGAAGAGATTGAGGGATTGGGTACTTAACTCCGTAGTAATCTTCATAAAACTCGATTGAGCGAACGGCAATATCTAGTGAGAAATCAAGGTTAGATAGTGGGTGGGCTTTGGTTGAGTAGACACCTACGAGGGTACCGTTTTTAGTTTTCGCTGTTACCCCTTGCAAATCACCTGCTACAAAGGCTAACAAGTAAGAAGACATGCGAGGTGTTGTCTCAAACTTCCAGATACCTGTTTCCTTACGGTTTTCCACTTCGATTTCTGGCATGTTAGACAAGGCTAACTCATCTTCTGCTTGGTCAAAGCGAAGAGCGAGATCAAAAGTTGCTTTGGCTTCTGGCTCATCCACACATGGGAAGGCTTCTCGCGCAAAGTGGCTCTCGAATTGAGTTGACAAGACTTCCTTCTTGACTCCATCAACTGTGTAGTAAGATGGGTAAATCCCTGTCATGTTGTCTGTGATTTTACCTGAAAAAGCGATAACCACTTCAACTTGACCTGCATCTGCAAGTTCGATATGAAGAGCTTCGTTTTCATTATCGACTGTGAATGGACGAGCTTGACCTGCAACTTCTACAGAAGCGATTTCCAAGTCTTTTTGGTGAAGGGAAATACGGTCACTTTTAGCTTGACCAGTGATGGTCACCTTCCCAGAAAAGGTCTTGGTCTCACGACTCAAGTCTAAAAATAAATCATAATGTTCAGGAACAAATTGCTGAATAAAATGTTCAACTGCTTGCATAATTTTCTCCTATTCTAAGTTTAAGAGCTAGAGCTCTTCTTCAAACAAACTTATTATATCATGTTTTGCTTAAGAAAAAAGGATTGGACAGCGATTTCCAAAACTTTCTTCCGTCTAACAGTCTACAGTGGGTAGACCTTGCGAAATTCTTCTAAAACAACCTTGCTTTCAGGTGTAAAAGTCATTCCTGCCTCACGCAGCCACTCAGTGAAAAAGTCCTCATGAACCTGACGCCAATAAGCTAAAGATTTGTCTCCCTCACCTTCCTTATAGGCATGTTTCGCAGAAACTTGCTTAAAAGATTGCACAGAAACCCTTGTAATTTCGACAATACAGACAGCCTGATTTTGACTGTCTAAAATGATGTCAAAGGTCCCTTCTTGCGGAAGAAGTTCGCCTTCTAGTTCGTAGAGGTCATAGGCCGAAGCCGTTGCCGTCTTTTCGCCTCTTAGGACTAAATCTGCCAAGAGATCGGCTTCCACTCCAAAAGCCCAAGCATCGATTTCATCTCCTATAGAGGGGTTAATTTTCTTGTATGCATTCCACATTTCTTGCGGTGTCATGGGTGCTCCTTTGTAATTTTTTACTTTCTTCTTTTATGTGTTTGAGATGGTCTGGATGGTCAATCTCTAAATCAAAAATCTCTGGAATAGAACTATAGTGGATAATGCACTTGATACCCATCTGATTCATTTTTTGTCTGAAAGAAGTATTCAGATAGCCTGCTACAGCAAAGTCAATCTTTTTCATCCTTGCTTTATCCTGCATCTGTCTCAGCATATCTAACATTATTGGACTTTCCATATCATGCCATTGACTGCTTCTAACAGTGGCAAAAATAAAAGAAGTCAAATCATTCATTCCCACTACAATCTTTGAAATGCCCGTTTTCAGAATCCTATCTAAGTCAAAATACGCTGATGGTAATTCAATCATCGTACCGACTTTCCCAGTAAAACCATACTGACGCAATACTGTAATAGCTTGTTTTAATTGGTCGGCATCATTTACAAAAGGAAAAATGAGAGACAAATTGGGATTGGTTTGATAAACTTCTGTAACAACATTTGCTTCAGCCTGAAATTCATCCAAACATGCCAGTAAACGCCTGGTTCCTCTATAGCCAAACAAGGGATGATTTTCATCAAAATACTCTTTAGTCCCCTCTAAACAATTGGCTTCTGTATTCGTTAATTCAGAAAAACGATACCATACCTCTTCATCTGAGTACAAGGAGCAAATAGTATCTAGATAATCTTTTACAAATTGCTGACAACTTGGTAACAGGATGTTTTGGTTAAGCTCCCTCAACAAGTATTCCCCACGAATCATTCCAATGTGGTGAAATAGTTGTGGGTAAACTTTTTCAGTAATTTTTTCGCCACTAAGAGCTAGTTGGTTTCTCATCATTCACCCTCCAATTCATGTAAGAGGTCTCGTCCAATTCTGGAAATCATAATAATTCTGCTTTGACTTTCAAGACTTCTGGCGATGCATTCTCTTCTGTGATTTTTGATTTCCATCCAACTCCCCTTACTTCAAAGACCAGCCACCATCTATTGTCAGAATTTGTCCTTGCATGGCAGATGCCTTTCCACTGGCTAAAAAGAGACTGACTTCTGCGACTTCCTCTGGCTCAATCCAGCGCTTGATTGGCGTTTCACTCGCCACCCAGTCTGCTAGGCCACCTGGTTCAAAATCCGCAGCGGTCATAGCTGTCTTGACTGCTCCTGGAGCAATACCAAAGACCTGAATCCCATCTTCAGCATAATCTAGAGCCAACTGCTTGGTAAATCCAGCCAAGGCATGCTTAGATGAAGTATAGGCGTGACCACCTCCACCTGCTAGGCTAGAAGCAATAGAACACATGTTGATGATGATTCCCTTTTTATTTTCCAGCATTTGCATTAAATAATAGCGAGTCAACTCAACAGGAGTCATATAATTAATTTCAAAAATTTCTTGAATCTCCTGCGTTGTCTGTTCCAACAGTGGTTTGTAATCATCCAAAACTCCAGCAGTATTACACAAAACATCCACACAAGGACACCAGTCAAAAATAGGTTCCAAGTCCAAGGTCAAATCTCTCTGTAAAAAGTGGAAATCACCCTGTAAGAGTGGATTTTCACCTTGGTCCACTCCATAAACTTGATAGTTATTCTCTAAAAAAAGCTGAGCTTGAGCCAGGCCAATTCCTGAACTCACTCCTGTAATGAGTACACGTTTAGTCATGCACTTCTACCCAATCTGTCGCTAAAACATCACAAGGTGTCGGGCTCCACATGGAAAAACCTTCACCTTCTCCAGACACGTTGATTAGGAAATAGGGCGTCACTTCAAGTGCAACCCCGTTTTGTTCAATGGTGTCAAAAAGCTGCACATAGTTTTCAGCTCCTCCCCAGCCAGTACGAACATATTTTTTCTTAGCCTTTAATCCAGGTAGCATTTCTTCAAATGTCATGTTTTTCTCCTTTAATATCAATAATTCTCCCCTTCATTATAACAAAAAAACCGCTTTAAAACGGCTTTTTGACTGTGATTTATTTACATCTGCTTCTACTTACGGCAAATTATTCCCTGCAGCAAGATAAATTTCATACCATTCTTTTCTTGTTAAGCTAAAGTTTGCCGCTTGTCTAACTTCTCTCAAGTGCTTAGGATTTGTTGTACCTACGACTGCCTGCATTTTTGCTGGGTAACGCAATATCCAAGAAATGGCAATAGTTGAAGAGGTTACTCCATATTTAATAGCTAAACGATCAAGTACTTGATTTAAAGCTTGAAATTTCTCATTTCCAACAAAATTCCCTTTAAAATACCCGAATTGTAAGACAGACCATGCTTGAATGACCACATCGTGTAATTTGCAATATTCAAAAATGCTGCCATCTCGCATAGCTGCTTGATTATCTTCCATATTAACATGAAAACCTGATTCGAATCCTGGAGTAAAAGCCGCACTCAATTGTAGCTGATTAACAGCTAACGGCTGCTTGACATCTTTTTTAAGCAACTCCATCATCATAGGATTTTGATTAGAAACTCCAAAATCTCGGACCTTACCTTGTTTATAAAGGAGATCAAAGGCTTCTGCTACTTGGTCAGATTCCATCAAAGCATCTGGTCGATGAAGGAGCAAGCTATCTAGATGATCTATCTTCAATCTTTGCAAAATTCCGTCAACTGATTTTATAATATAGTCCTTAGAAAAATCAAAATAGGTAAATTCTTCAATGCGAATGCCGCATTTGGACTGAATCCACATCTTTTCTCTTAAATCTGGACGATTTTTTAGGACAAGACCTAACAGTTCTTAACAACGACCACGACCATAAATATCAGCCAAGTCAAAAGCATTGATTCCAACAGACAGTGCTGTTTCTACAAGCTCTTCAACTTCTTTTACAGACTTATTTTCTATTCTCATCATTCCGAGAACAATTTCTGATAATTCTTTGTCATCTTGACCAAGAGTTATGTATCTCATCAAATTTTTCTCCTTTGATTCTACATTCTTCAATTAATTATAACAAAAAACCGCTTTTCAACGGCTTTTTGACTATATTTCATTCCATTTTATCTTCTTAAACCCACGGAACAAGACAAAGATTCCAATAAAGAGGACAGCTAAAGGAATAGCTTTTGTAAGAAAAACATTTGAAATTCCCATCCACTCATAGTAACGGAGCAGAGAACCTACAATAAGATGGGCAACAATCATACTGTTAAAGGGACGAAAAAACTCTTCTTTCCAATTCCAAATACTGATGACTAGAGAAAGTGTAAAGATAGATAAACTATCCCAGGGAGCAGGAAGATAAAAGGCTCCTTCTTGTATGAAACTTCCCATTCCTCCATATCCTAGAACGACTAGCAGAACAAGAATTCCAACGACAATATAAGTGCCAATTTTCATCTTAGGAGAATCTTGGACTAGCCCCCAACGTAAGATTGTGGCCACAAGTCCAAATCCAATCAGAAAAAGAAGAAGTTGCCCTAAAAAAGTAAGCAAATTGACTGTTAAGAGAGGACCTTTAGAAAAATCACTTAGTAGTTGATAATAACGTAATACCGCTAGGACAAGAATTGGCGTCAAAAGGGACTCCTTGATAGAACTGCGAGGTGCTTCCTTAAGCATCTCTTTCATTAATTTTTTAGGATTCTTACCTAGATACTCCTCTGCACTCATGCCATCTCGTTCTGCTTCGGAGAAATCTAACATCATCAAATAAATCTGCTCTCTGAGATAGTCCTCATCATAGAGAAATCCAGCAAGATTAAAACTATCCCACAGTTCCTCAAAATACTGCTGATTCTCCTCAGAAAATTCATGCAACAAAGCGCTTGTTTCTTCATAATACTTCATTTTCTTCATGGTTTAACCCCCATTCTTAATTCCTTCTACTTTTTGACTCAAATCGTCCCATTGTTGCCAAAAGACCGAAACACGCTCTTCTCCTTCTTTCGTTAACGAAAAATACTTCCGATCTGGACCATCTGGCGACGGGCGCATATCGCCTCTTATCCATTGATTTTTTTCTAACTTTTGCAACAAAGGATAAATAGTTCCTGGAACTATAGTGTCAAATCCAGCCTCTCGTAGAGTCTGAACCAACTCATAACCATACCGCTCTTTTTGACCAATCATATCCAAGACACAACCTTCAAGAACACCTTTTAATAGTTGAGTTTCTTTCATCCCTTCTCCCTTCTAATCTATTTGGTAATACCTACTAGTGACTTCATCTATAATATACCACTTTCACACTAGTTTGTAAAGCATAATAGTTAAATAAAAAAACGACAACCACTTTTCAGCAGTTATCGTTGCTTATCTTTTAATCTTTTCCACCAAGTCGACTGTTAATATTCATCATGATACTAGCTATTTTTTCACCCCAGTACGGATCTGATGCATAGCGTACATTCATTCCTGTCGCTTTATTTCCAAGATGATCTCTTCCACGGTCAATATAGTTCTCACGAATCCACTTGGCCGCACCAAGAATTCCTTTGTCTACATCATCAAATTTCTTAGCTGAATCATAGGGACTGGTATCGTAAGCAGCTATACCGAAGAAGTTATTTTTATCATTAGCAATTTGGCTACGTCCCCAAGCACTTTCTAGCGCACTGTGAGCCATTAAATAGAGAGCATTGACACCATAACGTTTTTCAGCTTCTTTAAAAATTGCTCCTTTACCAGCAAGACGGCTGTTTCGGATATTCATCATCGAATAAACTCTATTTAATTCATCCGCACTATAGTTGGTTGGTTCAGTTAAATTCTTGAAAAGGAAACGATTTTTGATAGTAAACCCATCGAAATGTTCTCCATCCTTTGAATAATACTTCTTACCAATTTTCATAGCTGAAGTATGTGGAGCTACCCGTATACTAGTGTATGGAGAAAGTTCATGGTATAGGAATCTTCCATCTGTAGTATAGTGAGGAATAAACTCACTTCCTTCATCAACTAAAGCCAAATCACTTTGATTCATATAACCGGACAAGCCTGATATTGAAACAGCTAGACGACTACCCTTGCTTTTAGAGCCATCATAGGTCACAATACTTCCCTGATTGACATAGCTCAAAATATCTCCTGATTCGCTATAAATATAGGCTGTGATTGGTTTAACCTTAAAATATTTTGGACTTTGAATCCACTTTCCATTACTCTGGAAGAAATACTCCTTATTTTTAATATTAAAACTACCAGTAACATAGCTTCCATCTTCTTTCAGGTAGTACCATGCATTGTAGTTAGGATCAAAAATCCATTCATTCTTGGCCATATAACCACCAGATTTGAGGTAATAAGCACCAATCCATTCACGTGAAGCATAAGCACCACCTGATTTTAGGTAAAACCAGCTATTATAAGATTTATCAAAAATCCATTCTTTTTCAGCCATTGCTCCACTATTCTTTAGATAGTAAGCATCTTTCCACTGATTACTAGCCATCACACCATCACTGTTAAAATAGTACCATGTGCCCTTAATCTTTTCCCATTTATTACGAAGGATTTTTCCTGAATCTGTAGCATAATACCATTTATCAGTAATCTTCACCCAAGCATTCTGAGCCATTGCTCCACTATTTTTTAGATAGTAATCATCTTTCCACTGATTACTAGCCATCACACCATCACTGTTAAAATAGTACCATGTGCCCTTAATCTTTTCCCATTTATTACGAAGGATCTTTCCTGAATCTGTAGCATAATACCATTTATCAGTAATCTTCACCCAAGCATTTTGAGCCATTGCTCCACTACTATTAAGAAGATAATCGTTCACTAGAACATTGCTAGCCATAACTCCATCTTGCTTGAAGTAATACCAAACATTGCTAATTTTTTCCCATCTATTACGAACAATCTTTCCTGAATCTGTAGCATAGTACCATTTATCCGCAATTTTTACCCAGGAATTTTCTACCATTGCTCCACTATTTTGAAAAGCATAGTCATTAACAATAGTATTGCTGGCCATGATTCCATGTTGATCAAATAAATACCAGACACCCGCAATTTTTTTCCAATTTTTGATTGGTTGATTATTCTCATAAAAAAGCCATTTCCCATGCTCTTTCTGCCAACCATTCTTATGAGCTTCTTCAACTTTTTCTTTATTTGAAATAGCCTCTTTTTTAGAATTATTTTCTTTTACAACAACTGGTTCTTTCTTTTTTTCCGTCTTTTCAGTTTCATTCTTTGTATTTTCAACAACTTTTTTCTCTTCTGAAGCTGGAGTCTGATTTTTATCTTTAGACTGATTTTTGTCCACAGATTGATTCTTATTCGTCGTTTGACTTTGGTCCGTTGTTTTACTATCTTCAGCAAAGACTGATGTTGTGGGCACAATTGCCAATGCAAGCACTGCCGTGCTTACAAGTAGTGTTCTCTTCATTTTACTCCCCTAAGTAGATATTCGTCTACATCATTCGTAATTAACTTTATTTTAACATAGTTAAAAGAAGAAAATATTACAAAATGATGAAAATTCTATTTCTTATTAACAATAAGGATGGTCTAGCTTATCTAAGGCTGGTTTTTACTTCCTTGCGTAAATCTTCCAGACTGCTAATGCCGTATTTGTCCATGGCTTTTGGCAGATTTTCGATGATATCAGGGCAGGCATAAGGATTGGTAAAGTTGGCTGTTCCAACTCCAATAGCAGATGCTCCTGCCAGATACATTTCTAGGGCAGCTTCAGCCGAATCCACTCCTCCCATTCCAATGATAGGCAGGTCTGTTGATTGGGCAACTTGGCGGATAAGCTTGAGGGCAACTGGAAAGACTGCTGGACCAGACATTCCACCTGTTCCATTGGCCAAGATTGGTTTTCTGGTTTTGAGGTCAAAACGCATACCAACCAGAGTATTAATCATGGTCAAGCCACTTGCTCCTGCATCTTCTGCAGCTTTTGCAACGGTGACGATATCCGTCACACTAGGGGTTAATTTGACATAAACTGGCACATCAGAGGCTTCCACAGCTGCTTTCACCACATCATAAGCCAAATCTGGATCTTGACCAATCAAGAGTCCATGATTACAGTGGTCAACATTAGGACAAGAAATATTGAGCTCAATAGCCTTCACATTAGCTGCCTTGGAAATACCATGAGAAACAGCCGCATACTCTTGTTTTGAAAAACCAGCTACATTGGCAATAATAGGAAGATTTGGATATTCTCTTTCCAGCCACGGTAGCTTTTCAGCCAAAACAACCTCTAAACCAGGATTTTGCAAGCCAATTGCATTGAGCATGCCAGCAGGTGTTTCTGCCACCCTTGGAGTTGGATTCCCAAAACGTGGTTCAAGGGTTGTCGCCTTGATCATAATAGAACCTAAAAGGTCTAAATCATAGTACTTGGCATACTCTTGACCAAAACCAAAACAGCCTGATGCTGGAATAATCGGATTTTTCAAATCCAAGCCTGGTAGAGAAACTTGTAAACGATTTGTAGTCATGATTTTCTCCTTATAATACAACTGTTCCTGTGCGGAAAACAGGGCCATCTTCACAGACGCGTTGACTAACCGTCTCGCTTTCTGGCACTTTTAGGACGCAGGCATAGCAAGCCCCCATCCCACAAGCCATACGAGATTCCAGAGATAGATAGGCTCTTGGGTGGTCATAAAAGGTTTGATTGATATACTTCATCATTCCTGGAGCCCCACATGAGTAAACAGCATCAAATTGATTGTCTAAATCATTGATAACAACGGAAACATTTCCCTTGACACCATAAGAACCATCATCTGTCGTTACAAAGACCTGCCCATATTGGGCTAATTCCTTTTCAAGAATAACAGCAGCCTTATTAGCAAATCCTAGGACTGTCACTACTTTCACACCACGCGCATGCAATTCCTTGGCCACCTCAAGCAATGGAGGTACACCAATCCCCCCTCCAACTAAGAGAACCTGGCTCTGCTCGTCTAGGTCAGACAAGTCAAAACCATTTCCCTGAGGACCCATCACATCAAGAGTATCTCCCCGACTTAAGGTTGAAAAAATAGCAGTCCCAGTTCCCTCAATCCGATAAATGAGATGACACTGCTTCTTAACCTTATCGATAGACGAAATTGAAATAGGACGGCGCAAGAGATGGGCATCATCAGGCACACGCAGATGAAGAAATTGGCCTGCTCGCATGGCTTCAACCATTTCCCCCTCTAGGACTAATTCAAAGATTGCTGGCGCGATTTCCTCCTGTGCAACCACCTTCATGGTTTCCAAACGAATTGCACCCAAACGTTTCTTACATGTGGGATTCATGACTTTTCCTCCTTAAATTTTAAGGGGACCAGACAAAGAAAAGACCTTGCTAATGCAAGGCCTCAGTTAAAATCGTACAACAGAAGAGAGCACACTCAAAAAGTCTCCTCTAGAAAATTGCACTATTCTTTTATCTGACACCTTGTGAGTCTCTCTGGACTCCCCTTAAAGGTTAAATTTTTATTAGTATACTCTTTCAGCTAAAAAAAGTCAAGTAGAAAACGAACATTCCACTTGACTTCACGAGATTATTTTTCACGAATGACTTCAACCTTGTAGCCATCAGGATCTTTGACAAAGTAATAGTTTGGTGCAGTTCCTGGTAGACCATTTGGCTCAGTCACTTCATAACCTTTGGCACTATGCTCTTGATGAAGCGCCTCAAGATCAGGTGTACTTAGGGCGATATGGGCAAATCCATCTCCAACCACATAAGGACCATGATCGTAGTTATAAGTCAACTCCAACTCATAGTCATCACCCTCAAGACCTAGATAGACAATCGTGAAGGCATGGTCTGGAAAATCTCTGCGACGCAATTCTTTAAATCCAAAAGCATCTTGATAAAATGCGATTGATTTTTCAAGATTTTCTACTCGCAAGCAAGTATGTAGCATTTTTGAAGCCATATTTTTCTCCTTTATTTTTAAAAAGACTGGGACAATCCTGTTCCAGTCTTATCAGTTATTATTTACCAAGTTTTGCTTTAGCTGCATCTGCAAGAGCTGTGAAAGCTGCTGCATCGTTAACAGCCAAGTCAGAAAGCATTTTACGGTTAACTTCGATCTCAGCCAATTTCAAACCATGCATCAATTGTGAGTATGAAAGTCCGTTCATACGAGCTGCCGCGTTGATACGAGTGATCCACAATTTGCGGAAGTCACGTTTTTTCTGACGACGGTCACGGTATGCATAGTAGTAAGAGTTCATTACTTGTTCTTTTGCAGTACGGAACAAGATGTGTTTAGCTCCATAGTAACCTTTTGCTAATTTAAGAATACGTTTACGACGTTTGCGTGATACAACGCCACCTTTAACACGTGCCATGTTTTATTTCCTCCAAATATTTCCTAGAATTGTTTACTTACAGTCAAGCTATTATTTCAAGCGAGTAAGCATTGCTTTGATACGTTTGTAATCTCCTGAATGCACCATAGATGCTTTACGAAGATGACGACGTTGTTTCTTAGTTTTTCCGTGGAAACGGTGAGAAGTGTAAGCACGGAAACGTTTAAGTCCACCAGAACCTGTACGTTTGAAACGTTTAGCTGATGCGCGGTGTGTTTTTTGTTTTGGCATGATTTTTTCTCCTTTATTTAACTTTCTGACAATTATTTTTTGTCAGTCGCTGGCGCCAATTGCATGAACATTTGACGTCCATCCATTTTAGCACGTTGTTCGATGATGGCAATATCTTGAGTTGCTTCAGCAAACTCGGCTAAAACTTTTGCACCAATCTCTTTATGGGTAATCATACGACCCTTAAAGCGAATAGATACCTTAACTTTATTTCCTTTTTCAAGGAATTTGCGTGCATTGCGAAGTTTTGTATCAAAGTCACCCTTGTCAATAGTTGGACTTAGACGAACTTCTTTCACAGTAACAACACTTTGTTTTTTACGTTGTTCTTTTTGCTTCTTCTGGTACTCAAATTTGAACTTACCGTAGTCCATAATTTTTGCAACAGGCGGTTTGGCTTGGGGTTGAATCAATACTAGGTCAACATTAGCGTTATCAGCCAAAGCTTGCGCTTCACTGAGTGGCTTGATGCCTAGCTGTTCTCCTTCAAGACCAATCAAGCGAACTTCACGTACACGAATCTCATCATTGATGAATAAGTCTTGCTTTGCTATGGTTTTCACCTCTTTTGTTTTATTAGAGAAAAACAATAGCGGACTCGTAAATATACAAGCCCGCACGTTATGATAGCGTTTCTTAGAAACTTTTCATCCGTAGGGCCAGGCAACTTAATGTCACAAGGCGAGAAGCTCTCACTTCTGCTTTTCTCAACTTTTATATGATACCAAGTTTTCTAGCCCTTGTCAAGATAAAAAGTTATTTTTTTGAAAAGTTTCTGCTCATTAACCAACCGTTTCGATTTTCCAATTTTTCCACCCTTTAAAGCGTATAGCTCCTTGCTGATCAGTTCGGTAAACTTTGCTATTGATATCTTCTAGTCGTGTCAAGGTTTCCTGATGGGGGAGTTTCGTTCGATTGTTCTTTCCAACTGAGATGAGGGTCATCTCTTGTTTGAGCTGTTCTAAAAAGGCTGAACTTGATGATTTTTTAGAGCCATGTTGGCCAGCTTTCAAAACATCCACTTCTAGGTCAGGATACTGCTTCAGCAATGCCTTCTCCCCCTTCTCCTCCAAATTTCCTGTGAAAAGAAAGTTTTTATCCAAGAGTTTTCCATACAAAACCAGGGAATCTTCATGACCTCCATCTCCAATTTTCCTTGGAGATAGGACTTCTAACTGACTTCCAAAAATTGTCAACTTCTCTCCTACTGTCAAACTGCGCACCTTGGTTTGAGTTGCCTGTAGTTCTACCACAAATTCCTTCTGTTTCAAACTACCTTTTGACACTAAAATCTCCGCTACATGGAAAGCCTTGGTCACCTCCAACAAATCTCCAACATATTCCTTGTCCGTATTGGTCAAAATTAGCTGGTCAATCTTGGATACTCCGCGACTTTTGAGATAGGGTATCAAGGTTCGCTGGGCATTACTGGTCGTCGCCTTTTCTTGCCATTTTTCGATTTTCTTATCAGATTCTGCCTTGCCACCTACATCTATGAGAATGGTTTTCCCAGTTACATCCCGTAGGAAAATACTTTCCCCTTGCCCCACATCCAGCATGGTAATTTCATTTTCCAGTGGATACTTGGTCAGGAAAAAGAGACCTGTAATCAATAAGCTCAATACTGCTAGCCTTTTAATGTTTTTCCTCAAATCATAAACTAAAGCCAAGGAAATTAACAATAGGATTAAAAGGCATGCATTGGGTTGTCCAAAGACCAGAGGCCTACTTGCCACCTGCGACACCAAGCGAATCATTCCCTCCAACCATTCAAAGATAAAATTCAGCTGAATGACTGGATAGAGAAAGGAAAGGGCAAATATGATAGATAAGAGCGGTAAGAAGACCAAGTCAAATAGAAAGGAAAAGACAAAGGTCAAAAGGATAGACCAAGGCTGAAATTCTGCAAAATAGAAGGATAGGATGGGTAATATTCCCAAGGAAATGACTAGACTTTCTCTAGCAACAGCCTTGAGGCCTTCTCCTTCTTTGCTGGTCATGGTCAAGATAAAAGCATAAGCACATGACAAAACTCCTCCTGCAGTCAGGAAAAAGTTAGGCATAATGATAAATAGGACAAGGACCGTCAAGGCAAAATTATCAAAGCCCTTAACCCCATGTTGAGCCAGTAGCTTTTGCAAGAGACTGCGAATAACCGAAGTTGAAAATCCTGTCAGACCAGCATAGAGAATGGAAAAGGGATAGGTCAGCCATTTCAACTTTTCTTGGGTCAAGCCCAATCGCAAGAGTAGTTTCTTAAATCCATCCATGAAAAATCCTACCTGCATACCCGACAAGGCAAAAAGGTGAATAATTCCTAGACTGGAATACAGCTCATTCATCTCCTCAAAATCTGTGTCCAGATGTCCTAATAGAAGACCCGTCATGTAATTGCGCATAGGGTCTGGAAAGTGCGTCTTAATCCAAACCACAGCCTTACGGCGTAAACTGGACAGATTTTCTCCTATATCCCAACTGCCAACCTTTTGAAGTGACTGGATTTTTTTGATATTGAGAGTCTGGTAAATTCCCTGAGTCTTCAGATAGGCTTGATAGTTAAATCCACCAAAATTCCTCTGCCCCTCTGGCTCCGAAAGTTTTCCTTCTAGTTCTATCTCATGAAGGTCTGTTAAGGCTTGAAATTGCTCTTTTTCATTCTCGGACTGGAGTTTATAATAGACTTGAAAAATGCGTCCATCAGACTTACCACGAAAGGACAGACTATCGCCATTTACCTTAATAGTGTCAGGCAAAATCCGTACCCTTTCAACAGAATCCGTCAAATTCTGACTCGCTTGACTCTGTTGCCAATTTTGAAACAGAAACCAGAAACCAAAGATTCCACAAATCACTAGAACTTTGCTAGCAGGTTTCCAAGGAAATTGGAAAAAAAGACTGACTAGCAGAAAAACAAAGCCCAACAAAGCAAGATAGGATGCTGAGAAAATAGCGTAGTAAAGCCAAAATAACAGAAAACTCAGGTAAATTAGGGGCATGGGGAAATTCTTAATCCACTGTAACATAATCTTTTAACTTTTCTATGGTCTTGGCACCAATTCCAGAAACTTTCTTGAGTTCATCAACCGACTTGAATTTCCCATTTGACTCACGATGGTCGATAATGTCCTGAGCTCGTTTTCCTCCCAGTCCCTTAATCTGTTTAAGCTCTTCCAGACTGGCCTTGTTAAGATTTACCTTCTTTTCCTTGCTTGTTGAAGAAGGCGCTCCAGAACCTGCCTGTTGACTAGCCGATTCTTCTCCCTTAGTTGGAACGTAAACCAGAGCCTCATCACTAACTTTCTGAGCTAGATTGAGTGCCTTGCTGTCTGCTTGCTCTGTCAAGCCACCAGCCTTCTGAACAGCATCATTGACCCGACTACCTACAGGCAAATCATAAATCCCTGGTGATTTGACAGCGCCTTTCACATCTACTGTGATTAGATCTTGTTCAACAGGTTCTTCCTCTTCTTCCTTCTTCACTTCCTTTTCGGATACCGAATCATTGGAAACAGCTGCAACTTCAGCCTGCAAATTCGTTTCTTTGACAGGTGTGTGTGGAACTGGTTTTAGCAGGAAAAATCCGCCGACAAGCAAGCCCAGACCAGTACAGATGACAATGATTTTATACTCTTTGATTTTCTCGATAATTGCTTCCATATTTTCTCCTCTCTTAGATTATTCGTAAGAGGAAGAAAAAACAGTTGAAAATTTCTTCTCAACTGCTTATTTATTCGCAAAATAATCTTCCTTAGTCAAGACATAATGAATTCTTGTAACGATTCTTTCTGGTTCTTTTTGGTCCAATCTGTCCTTATAGATAGTTTACAACAAGTTTCTCTTGCTTTTTAAAGCGGTTTCATATAGAATAAAATCATCACCTTATTTTATAGATAATGTGATAAATCATTTACAACCCGTCAATAGAAAGGGAGTTTTTCTCTATGTTAATCGGAATTCCAAAAGAAATTAAGAATAATGAAAACCGTGTTGCCCTCACACCTGCTGGTGTCCACAGCTTAGTCGGTCGTGGTCATCGCGTCCTTATCGAAACAAATGCTGGTCTCAGTTCAGGATTTACTGATGCTGACTATCAAAAGCAAGGAGCTGAGATTGTCGCTACTGCTGGTGAAGCTTGGGCTGCAGAGTTAGTCGTGAAAGTAAAAGAACCATTACCTTCTGAATATGAGTACTTGCGTGAAGACCTGCTTCTCTTCACCTACTTGCACATGGCCGCTGCGCCTGAATTAGCAGATGCTATGCTAGCAGCAAAAACAACAGGGATTGCCTATGAAACTGTTCGTGATTCCCAAGGTCAGTTACCACTCCTCGTTCCTATGAGTGAGGTTGCAGGCCGTATGGCAGTCCAAATCGGTGCTCATTTCCTAACTAAGCAAGCAGGAGGTTCTGGTGTCCTACTGGGTGGTGTACCGGGTGTACCTAAAGGGAAAGTAACCATCATCGGTGGCGGTGTCGTAGGGACCCATGCTGCCCGCATCGCTTTAGGATTGGGAGCTCAAGTAACCATCCTTGATATCAGTGCTAAACGTCTCTCCGTTTTAGAGGAGATCTTTGGCCACCAAATTCAAACTCTCATGTCCAATTCATTCAACATCGAAGCCAGTGTGAGAGATGCGGATGTTGTTATTGGAGCGGTTCTCATTCCTGGTTCCAAAGCACCAAAATTGGTGACAGATGAGATGGTCAAACAAATGCGTCCAGGATCAGTCATCGTTGACGTTGCCGTTGACCAAGGTGGCGTTATCGAGACAGCTGACCGTGTGACAACGCACGATGAACCTGTCTATGAAAAACACAGTGTGCTCCACTATGCCGTTGCCAACATCCCCGGAGCGGTTGCTCGTACTTCAACCATCGCCCTAACCAATGTCACTCTTCCTTATATCGAATCTTTGGCTGGCAAAGGATTCGCACAAGCAATCTCTGAAGATGAGGGCTTGCGCCAAGGTGTTACCACTTATCAAGGTTACTTAACCAGTCTTCCAGTAGCCCAAGGTCTCGATAAAAAACATACTCCAATTGACGAACTAATCTAAAAAATCTAATTAGCAGATAAAAGAAAGAGCAATTCCACCTGAACTGCTCTTTTTTGCTATTCTGTTTCTTCTTGGACTTCTTCACTCTCTTCATTTTTAACTGGTACTGGTTCATAAGCTCTGATAATCTGAGCAACAACAGGATGGCGAACTACATCTTTGGCTGAAAAATGAACAAAGTCAATCTGATGGATGTTCTTGAGTTTCTCTTGGGCATCAATCAAACCTGACTTGACATTACGTGGCAGGTCAATCTGACTGATATCTCCATTGACAATCATCTTAGAATTAAAACCTAAACGAGTCAAGAACATCTTCATCTGCATGATGGTCGTGTTTTGCGCCTCATCGAGAATGACAAAAGCATCATCCAAGGTTCGGCCACGCATATAGGCAAGGGGTGCAATCTCGATAATTTCACGCTCCATGAGTCGGGTTGTTTGGTCTTTTCCCAGAATCTGATACAAGGCATCATAAACAGGTCGAAGGTAAGGATCTACCTTCTCTTTAAGATCACCCGGAAGAAAACCTAGACTCTCGCCAGCTTCCACTGCCGGGCGTGTTAGGATAATCCGCTTAACCTGACCACGTTTAAGAGCTGTCACAGCCAAGGTCACTGCAAGAAAGGTCTTCCCTGTACCTGCTGGCCCAATTCCAAAGGTCACATCGTGCTGTTTAACACTATCCACATAAAGTTTTTGACCCAATGTTTTGACACGGATAGGCTTCCCTGTATTGTCCTTGATGATTTCTTCTTCGTAAAGGGCGACAAACTTATCAATTTCATCGTTTTTGACCATGCTAATTGCAGTCACCACATCTGGCGTACCAACGGTCATCCCACGATTTACCAAGACCATCAAAGCCTGAATAACCTGACGGGCTTCCTCGCAAGCAGACTCTTCTCCCAAAACTTGGACAATCTCCGTACGAGCATGAATCACAACATCAAGCTCTTCTTCCATCAAACGAAGATGGCGTTCATTGGAACCAAAAAGATGAAACAAGTCATCTGGATGACTCAGTTGAATGTCTATTGAATGTTCCTTCAAATAAAGAACCTCTCTAATCCTTTTATTTCTTTTTATTATAGCAAAGGGGTGGAGAAATTACTAGCCCAAACCTAGTGAATCATGCTAGTGTTCTAAGTATTCTTGCCAGATAGCGTCAAAGTCTCCTAAGTTGAAAGAGAAACTAGCGTTCTCCTCCAAAAAGCGACTCACCTCATCAAAATCATCTGTGTGTTTCGGAAATGCTGATTCTTCAAAAGCGAGGTCTGCCAAGATAGCTTTGGGACTATTACTTTTAGGATTGCGCTCAGTCATGAGCCAAGTGTAAAATGATTTTCTCATAAGTCACCCTAGATCAACTCTGTCCCAAACTGGTCTTGCTTGATTTTGCCAGCCTTCATCAAACCACCGAGTGCTTTCTTGAACTGACCTTTAGAAATACCAAAGGTTGCCTTGATATCCTCAGGGGATGACTTATCATTCAAGGTCATAAAACCGCCATTGCTTTCCAAGTAAGTCAAAATCATCTGAGCATCATTTTCCAACATTTCAAAAGAACGTGGTTTGAGGGAAAGGTTCAAGGTACGGTCCACTTCACGGAAACCAATAACACGCGCATCTAAAACTTGACCCAAACGTGGCTCTACATAGCGCTCGCTAGGATGGATAAAGCCAAGCATGTTATTTTCTGGCAGGTAAACAAAAGTTCCTGACAGCTTGAGACGGTATACAATAGCTGGCCAGTTTTGGTTCTGCATGTTGTTGTAGGCAGGACGAGCCAGACGTTGGAAGTCTTCTTGATAGGCCAAGAGTCCCCAGATACGGTCTTTCTTGTCCACTTCAAGACGGATGTAGAGTTGGTCACCCTTCTTAGGCCAGAGTTCCTTGAGCTCAGGGAGAATATCGAGTGACACCACGATTTCCTTGTCAGGAAGACCTGTATCTACAAAAACACCCAAATCTTTACGAACTTCTGTTACAGTCCCCCAACCAAATTGGTCCTGAGTAGCAGTCACTTCTAGAGTGGTCAAGCGGAGTTTTTGCTTCATATCCGTGTAAGCAAAACCTTTGACCGTATCACCTACCGTATGTTGACCTTCTTCCTTGGAAAGTGCATAGGTCTGACCATCCTTTTGCACAAAGTAGAAACGATCATTTTCATCGATGATAAGTCCAACGATAAAACTTGCAAGATTTGTATTCATATTTCCTTCTTTCGAATAAAACTCAGCCAGCAATGCCAACTGAGTTTTTCTGTTTATTTTTAGACTTCCAAAAGTTCTTTCTCTTTGTTGGCAGTCATGTCGTCGATGTGTTTGACAGCATCGTCTGTTACTTTTTGAATGTCTTTTTCAAGAGTCTTCAATTCGTCTTCAGTGATTTCTTTTGCTTTTTCTTGTTTCTTAGCTTCGTCCATAGCATCACGACGGATATTGCGGACAGCCACTTTAGCATTTTCACCGACCTTCTTCACTTCTTTAGCAAGATCACGACGAGTTTCTTCTGTAAGAGCTGGGATAACCAAGCGGATCACAGAACCGTCGTTAGCTGGTGTGATACCAAGATCAGAGGCATTCAAGGCACGTTCGATGTCTTTCAATGAAGACTTGTCAAATGGTGTTACCAACAAAACACGCGCTTCTGGAATGGTAATTGAAGCGATTTGGTTAAGAGGAGTTTCGACTCCATAGTATTCTACATGTACACGGTCGAGCAAGCTTGCATTGGCACGACCAGCACGGATACCACCAAATTCACGAGCAAGTGATTGGTGAGACTGGGTCATTCTCTCTTTAGCTTTTTCAATAATTGCGTTAGCCATAATCTTTCTTATTCCTTTTCTTCGATATTATTTGAAACTGTTGTTCCGATATTTTCACCAAATACGACACGTTTGATGTTGCCTGGTTGGTTCATGTTGAAGACAACCAAGTCAATGTCGTTATCCATTGAGAGGGTTGAAGCTGTTGAGTCCATGATACGAAGACCTTTGTTAATAACATCACGGTGGGTCAATTCTTCAAATTTAACAGCTGTCTTGTCCTTCTTAGGATCGGCATTGTAAACACCATCTACGCCATTTTTAGCCATAAGGATAGCATCCGCTTCGATTTCAGCTGCACGAAGAGCCGCTGTTGTATCTGTTGAGAAGTAAGGTGAACCAATTCCAGCACCAAAGATAACGATACGGCCTTTTTCAAGATGACGAAGGGCACGTCCACGGACATAAGGCTCTGCCACTTGTTGCATGGCAATAGCTGTTTGTACACGTGTATCAACTCCAACTTGTTGCAATGAATCTGCCATCACAAGAGCATTCATAACAGTCCCAAGCATTCCTGTGTAATCTGCCTGAACGCGGTCCATACCCGCTTCAGCAGCAGGTTCTCCACGCCAAAGATTTCCTCCACCGATAACAAGGGCAATTTCGATACCTAAGCTATGAACTTCTTGAATCTCTTTTGCGATTGTTTGAACTGTTTGGATATCAATCCCTACGCCACGTTCACCGGCAAGGGCTTCACCTGATAACTTGATTAAAATACGTTTATACTTGGGATTCGCCATTTTCACTCTCCTTTTTTTATCCTACCTATTTTATCATAATTTCTAAGATTTTTATAGTATCATGAGCAATTCTTTCAAAAAAATTAGACTGTTAAAAATTCCTCTAAATCACTGAGGGCACGCTCTGCAATTTTTTCATAACGAGCCTTCTTATCACGGATACGTTCGCCTTCCAACTCCTTGATAATTCCAAAGTTAACATTCATTGGTTGGAAATGCTTGCTGTCGGCATGGGTGATGTAATGAGCTAAACTTCCAATCGCTGTTGTTTCTGGGAAAATAGCCTCGCTTTCTCCCTTGAAGAGACGAGCCGCATTAATTCCCGCAACTAATCCTGACGCTGCGGACTCAACATAGCCTTCCACACCCGTCATCTGACCAGCAAAGAAGAGATTTGGTTGTTTCTTAGAACGATAGGTCTGTTCAAGAAGATTTGGTGAATCCATATAAGAATTGCGGTGCATGACACCATAACGGACAAACTCCGCATTTTCAAGACCTGGAATCATTTGGAAGACACGCTTTTGTTCTCCCCATTTGAGGTGGGTCTGGAAACCAACGATATTATAGAGGCTACCAGCTGCATTATCCTGACGAAGTTGCACAACCGCATAAGGTGTTTTAAATTCGCCATCACGAGGTCCAGTATAGTCGTCCGGATACTCAAGCCCCACTGGCTTCATAGGACCATAAAGCATGGTTTTAATACCACGCTTGGCCATAACTTCGATAGGCATACAACCTTCAAAATACTTTTCCTTTTCGAAAGAATTAAGCGGAGCTTCTTCCGCATTGACCAAGGCTTCATGGAAATCCATAAACTCTTGCTTGGTCATAGGGGCATTGAGGTAGGCCGCTTCCCCCTTATCATAACGAGACTTAAGATAAACCTTGCTCATATCGATAGTATTGACATCGATAATAGGCGCTGCCGCATCGTAGAAATAGAAACCATCGCCATCATTAAGGGCATGAATTTTTTCAGCCAAGGCATCACTTGTCAAAGGACCAGTCGCCACAACTGTAATAACATCTGTCGGCAATTCTGTAATTTCATCACGCACCACTTCAATCAAAGGGTGGTTAGCCACTTTTTCGGTCACCATTTGAGAGAAACCATCTCGGTCCACCGCAAGCGCACCTCCTGCAGGAACACGGGTTGCTTCAGCAGATTCCAAAATAACAGAACCCAAGCGACGCATTTCTTCCTTGAGAAGCCCGACAGCATTAGTCAGAGCATCACCGCGAAGAGAATTGGAGCAAACCAACTCAGCAAAATTGTCTGTTTTGTGCTGGGGTGTTGACTTGACACCACGCATTTCATAAAGTTTAACTGGAATACCACGTTCTGCAATTTGGTAGGCAGCTTCAGAACCTGCCAAACCAGCACCGATAACATTGATATAAGATTGAGACACGACACTAATACCTCTTTGGGAGTGTGAAGACAAGTTTCACATTGAAAAAGCCAATCGGACTTACTTCGCTTTCGAGTTTCTTGGCTCAAGCTGAAAAAGTCCACTGGACTTTCCTCGCTCTCGAATTTCTTGGCTCAGGCTGAAAAAGTCCACAGGACTTACTTCGCTTTCGAGTTTCTTGGCTCAGGCTGAAAAAGTCCCCCGGACTTTTTCACTCCCACAAATCTTTCTAATTTTTTCTTCTACTAGTATAACAAAAAAAGGGAAGAAGGCAAACTTCCCTGTTTAGTCATTTTCTTGATTTTCTTCCCATTCGTGGTAGGCAGCATAGAGTTGACTCTTATTCCACTGGTAAATCTTAGCGACTTCCTTGATAGCTTGATTTTTCTTCATACCTTGCTGGATACGGGCTTGGATTTCTAAGAACAAGTCCTCCTCATCTTTTTCCTCCACATCTTGGCTGGCACCTTCAACAATGAGAAGGCATTCGCCCTTGAGTGGCGTTGCAGCGATACTTTCCAGCAATTCAGAAATGGTACCTCTTTGGTATTCTTCATAGATTTTGGTCAATTCTCTAACCAAGACCACCAAGCGGTCGCCATAAACTGCTAGCATATTTTCCAACGTATCAGCTACACGATGGGGCGATTCATAGAAAATCTGAGTTTCAGGATAGTCTTTTTTCGAGTCGAAAAATTGCTTTTGCTGGCCTGATTTTCTCGGTAAAAAGCCGTAAAAGATATGTGGCTGTGGCGCTAAACCACTGGCAATCAAGGCAGAAATCCCTGCAGAGGCACCTGGAACGGTGACAACTGCAATTTCTTCCTCAATGGCTACCTTAACCAAATCATGACCAGGGTCTGAGATGCTTGGCAAACCTGCATCCGATACCTGAGCAATACTTTGCCCTGCTTTCAAGAAACCAATCAAATCAGGAATCTTTTCCTTGGCATTGTGCTCATGAAAACTAATCTGCTTGGTGGAAATATCAAAATGCTTGAGCAAAAGCCCCGTATTGCGCGTGTCCTCAGCAGCAATCCAGTCCACTTCTTTCAAGGTCTGGATAGCTCGAAAGGTCATATCGTCTAGATTGCCAATCGGCGTTGCAACTAGGTACAGCTTGCCGTAGGGAGACTGCCCCTTAAAACTTTTTTGAATCTGCATGCCTACTCCCTGTATAACAACTCGTCACAGAACATACATTCCTCATCCTGCTCTCGACGTTGTCCATAAAAATCATTACATACGTGAAAACCATCTTTATAAATTCGACGGACACTTTCACGAACATGCTTAGCCTTGACAGGAGCGTCTGCTTCCACCTCACCCAAACGTTCGCGCAACTTACTATTTTCCAAACGAAGAGCTGTATTTTCCTCTACCAGGCTCTTGAGATTTTTCTTGATGGCTTCCACATCGGCCAAGGTTACCAATAACTGTTGGGAAAAATCATCCAGCGCGTCAAATAATTCTTTTTTGTCCATAAAACAGCCCTTTCCTTTCTTTATCATTCATTTTTGAGTTTATATTTCTTTCAAGACCAGATATTCCATGGCATTTTGAAAGCTGACATTAGCTTGCCACATTTTTCTAGCTTCTAGCAAATCTTGTAGAATCACTCTTACTCTTGCTTGTAGGATATCTTGTCCACAGAGAACTTCAAGAATCCGTAAAACCTGGTCTTGTTTTTCCTTGTCATCTGCCAAGCTAGCTAGTTTAGCAACCTGCAGATAACTTTCTTTTTTCTTAGCCACTAACCAAGTCAGCAGGCGTTCACTTTCATCGACCAAGGTCCAAAAACCTGCCTGATTAGCCAACTTTTCTGCTTCAGCTCGCGATTGACTAAACTGAGCTAGGAGAGTCGCTTTTTTCTTAACCAGTCCCATTTGTTCTAAGAGCAAGATGAGCTTCTCTTCTTGTTTTTTAAAGTGAAAAATTTGCGTCCGACTGCGGATGGTTGGTAAGATCTTTTCCTCATCGCTGGTCAAGAAGAAAATATAAACCTCACTCTGGGGTTCTTCGATGACCTTGAGCAGAGAATTGGCTGCATTAGGATGCATTTTCTCAGCTTGCTCGATAATAAAGACCTGCTGCTGGCTTTCAATCCCTGCTTGGGAAAATTGTCCCACCAATTCCCGAATGCGTTCTGTCTTTATGACCTGATTGACTGGCTTAATCAAAGTGACATCGGGAAATTCTCCCTGTTCAATCAGCTTACAATTTCGGCATTTCTCACATGGTAAAACGCCTACCTTCTCTGCACAGAAGAGGCTCTTAGCCAAAAATTGCGCCATTTCCAAACTTCCAAAGAAACCTGAAAAAAGATAGGCGTGATTGAGCTGGTCTTGTTCTAGGATACGGACAAAACGGTCAAACTGATCTGGCTGCCAGGCCTTTAGTTGATCTTGTTTCATTTAGCCAATCCCATTCTATCAAACAAGACAGACTTGGTAGTTTCCACAACTTGCTCCAAAGGAAAACTAGCATCAATCTTGACAATACGACTTCCTTCTTTGTCCAGAAGAGAAAGGTAACCTTGACGGACTTTTTTATGCAAGTCCAATCCTTCCAAGTCCAAACGATTGACCTCACGATTGCTATTAGCAGCAATGCGAGCCAGTCCCTCTTCCACCTCGATATCAAAATAGAGTGTCAAATCGGGTTTAAGGCCGTCTGTCGCAAACTGATTGAGCCAGTCAATGGCGTCAATATCCAAGCCACGACCAAATCCCTGATAGGCAAGAGAACTATCGATGAAGCGGTCCATAATGACCAACTTGCCAGCTTCAAGTGCTGGAAGAACTTTTTCCACCAAGTGCTGTCTGCGACTGGCGATATAGAGAAGAAGTTCTGTCTTCGCATCCATCTGAGTATGACTTGGGTCCAAAATTACTTCCCGAATCTTCTCCCCAATCAAGACTCCGCCTGGTTCACGGGTCGTCAGCACCTCTACCCCTTTTTCCTCTAAAATTGGTAGCAGAGCCTCTAAAACACTGGTCTTTCCTGCCCCCTCTGGTCCCTCAAGAGAGACTAAAAATCCTTTTGACATGTCTAACTCATTTCTTTTTTACTACTTCTATTCTATCAAAAAAATAGGGGTTTGTGACAATCTTTTTGTCTTCTCATTTCAACCACCATAAAAGAGGCAGATAAAACTACCTCTTATTTACCTAATTCTTGTGTTCGTTTGTAGGATTGATGAACTGCATCCATGACTGTTCCTCGAAAAGCATGCGCTTCTAAGCTTGCTACACCAGCGATAGTCGAACCTCCTGGGCTACAAACTTGGTCTTTCAAGACTCCAGGATGCTCTTGGCTTTCTAGGACCAATCGTCCAGCGCCGACAACTGTTTGAGCTGCCATTTTCAATGCTGTTTCTCGTGGTAATCCTGTCTGAACACCTGCATCTGCCAAGGCTTCGATAAAGAGATAGACAAAGGCCGGTCCACAACCTGCAAGACCTGTCGCCGCGTCGATTAATCCTTCTCCCAGTTCAACCAAGAGACCAGCCTTAGTTAAAAGCTGACAAAAGAGCTCACTGTCCTCAGCCCTGCAATTAGAAGACAAGGCATAACTAATCACTCCTTGTCCGATAGAAGCAGGGGTATTTGGCATCATACGAATAATTCGGTGTTGACTTGGGATAAGACTTACTAGTTTTTCTAAAGTCAATCCAGCTGCCATGGAAATCAAAAGAAGACTTTCTCTTTTTTCAAGGATGGTCTGGTATTGAGAAAGCAGTTCAGAAAACTGAGCAGGCTTCACTCCTAGAAAAATCACATCTGCTTCTGCAAAGATTTCGTCATTGCTGGAAGCCTGACCACCAAAGTTGGCGATGAAAGCATCCACCTTGGCTTGACTACGATTGGCAAGAAGAATGTCATCACACGTCTTGGCCTGCAAAACAGACTTGGCCAAGCTAGCACCCATATTCCCCAAACCGATAAATCCAATCTTCATCTCTTACTCCCTTATCTGTCCATCACCAGTGATCACATACTTGTAGCTGGTCAACTCTTTCAAGCCCATGGGACCACGCGCGTGCAATTTCTGAGTAGAAATCCCCATTTCACAACCAAGACCAAATTGGCCACCATCTGTGAAACGAGTTGAGGCATTAACATACACCGCTGCAGAGTCCACTTGATCTGTAAAGTAAGCTGCAGCTTCAGCATTTTCAGTCACAATGGCATCCGAATGATGGGTACTGTGGGCTTCAATATGGGCAATCGCTTCTTCTAAACTGCTCACAACCTTAACAGCTAGAACATAGTCTAAAAACTCGGTGTCAAAGTCTTTTGCTTCAGCTACTTTACCTGAAACAAACTGGCTTGCTTTGCTATCCAAGCGGAATTGAATTGGTTCCAACCCAGCTTCTTTTCGATTCTCAACCAGCACTTGCTCCAAGCGAGGAAGGAAACTTGCTGCCTTGTCTTCATGAACCAGCAGAACCTCCATGGCATTGCAGACAGAAGGACGACTGGTTTTAGCATTGTTGATGATAGACAGGGCCTTGTCTTCGTCTGCGTCCTTATCCACATAAACATGGACAATCCCAGTCCCTGTTTCGATAACAGGTACAATCGCATTCTCAACCACGGCATTGATCAAGCCAGCCCCTCCACGAGGAATGAGAAGGTCTAGATAGCCCTTGGCCTTCATCATGGCATAGCTACTTTCACGGCTGGTATCTTCCACCAGTTGAATCACATCTGGGTGAATAGTAGTCGTTTCCAAGCCCTTCTTCAAGGCTGTGACAATGGCATGGGCAGTTTGATAGGCATCCTTCCCACTACGAAGAACAACCGCATTTCCACTCTTGAGAGCCAAAGCAACTGCGTCTGACGTCACATTTGGACGACTTTCATAGATAATACCGATAACACCCATAGCCACACGTTTTTTGGTGATAACCAAACCATTTTCAAGATGACTTGTTTCTAAAACTTCACCTATTGGATCTGGTAAGGCAACCACTTCACGAATCCCAGTTGCCATTGCTTCTATACGCCCTGCATCCAAATAAAGACGATCCAGCATCACATCTGAGATTTTACCCTTGGCCGCTTCCATATCGAGGGCATTGGCCGCTAAAATTTCCTCAGTAGCAGCCACTAAGTGATCAGCCATGGCTAGCAGAGCTTGGTTTTTCACGACTTCACTGGCTGTGTTGATTGATTTTTTAACAGCCTGTACCTGTTCAAATTGTTCTTGTGTACTTACCATAGTTTACCTCTAAAATTCTGTAAAGAGTAGTTGGATTTCAGGAGTAATGGAAATCCAATCGTCACGGTGAATCAAGACCCCCTTGGCTTTTTGAGAACGCAACATATCCTCCAAAGCAGATGCTCCAAATTGCACACGTCCTTTTCCAAGTGATTTTCCACTTTCCTTGTCAAATACTGTCACGATATCACCGTAAGAAAAGGATCCTTCTGCGTCAACAACACCAGATAAGAGAAGACTCTTTCCATGTTGAGAAAGAGCTTCTGCAGCCCCTTTATCAACCCAAATAGAACCTTGACTCTGAGCATAAAAGGCCAGCCATTGTTTCTGGGTACGAAGTCCCTTCTCTTGAGCAACAAAGTAGGAACCATCCTTGGTCTCCTCAGCTGCCTCAATCATGGCATCTGACTTCAAGGATGAGCAGATATAAACAGGAACTCCTGATTCTGTCGCAATAGTTGCAGCCTTGATTTTTGTTAGCATGCCCCCAGTTCCGTTTGAAGAACCTGCCCCACCGGCCATATCAATAATCTCACGATTGATAGTCTCGATTTTCTCCAAGCGTTTGGCTGTTGGATCTGAATTAGGATTTCCAGTATAAAGACCGTCTACGTCTGTCAGGAGGACCAAAAGGTCTGCTTGGACCATGGATGCTACCTGAGCACTTAGAGTGTCATTGTCCCCGACCTTGAGCTCATCAATAACGACACTGTCATTCTCATTGATAATAGGAATCGCGCCACGGCTAAGTAGAACTGACAAAGCCTGATGGGCATTTTTATAACGGCGCTTATCCACAAAATCATCCTGAGTCAGCAAAATTTGTGCAGAAACGATTTGGCGCAAGAGAAGATTGGTCGTGTATTCTTCCAACAAAAGCCCTTGTCCTACCGCTGCTGAAGCCTGTTTATCAGCAATCTTAGTCGGACGCTTTTTAAATCCTAAAGCCCCAAAACCAGCCGCAATGGCACCTGACGACACCAAAATCAATTCATGACCAGCCTCGTGCAGCATAGCCAACTGTTGGGTAATAGCTTTTACTTTACTACGTGATAAACTTCCATCCTCATTCGTCAGAGAAGAAGTCCCCACCTTAAAGACAATCCGTTTGAATTTCATAGTCTCACTCCGATTCTTCATATTTATCCATTATAACATGAATGGCAGGAAATAGAAAAGAGTTGATAGGAAAAAGGTCGAGACAAGCCATCTCAACCTTTTATCAAATCTAATTCTTTCTCAATCTCTCCAAGGTTTCCTTAAAAATCTCTGGGATATCTGCTGTAAATTCCAAGATCTCACCTGTTCGTGGATGCGTAAATCCTAGAGTCTTGGCATGAAGAAATTGTCCATGTCCTTTCAAAGTCTTGCGAGGGCCATAGACTTCATCACCAGCGACTGGATGACCAATATAAGCCATGTGAACACGGATTTGATGGGTACGCCCTGTCTCCAGTTGTAACTCCACTAAGCTATAATCTCCAAAGCGTTCCAAGACGTGGAAACGGGTTACTGCAGGCTTCCCTTTAGCAGTCACAGCCTGTTTCTTACGGTCTTTTTCACTACGGCCAATCGGAGCTTCAATGACACCACGATCATTAGGCAGATTTCCATGAACAATCGCCCAATATTTGCGAAGAGACTTTTTATCCTTCAGTTCTTGGGCAAGTGCTAGATGCGCCTCATCGTTTTTAGCAATCATGAGAAGGCCTGACGTATCCTTATCAATACGGTGAACAATTCCTGGACGCAGAACCCCATTGATACCCGACAAGTCCTTGATATGGTACATGAGGGCATTTACCAGAGTTCCACTAGTATGACCAGCACTCGGATGCACAACCATCCCCTGAGGCTTGTTAACGACGGCCACATCCTCATCTTGATAGATGATTTCTAGTGGAAGATTCTCAGCCACATACTCTAAAACCTCTGGTTCTGGCACATGGTAAGTAACGACATCGCCCTCTTGGACAGTGTATTTAGCTTTCTTGACTTGGCCATTGACCAAAACCTGACCTGATTTGATTTGTTCATTCGCGAGACTGCGTGATAATTCTGTCAAATCCGACAAAGCCTTATCTAAACGCAGGCCACCAGTTTCAATTTTAATTTCCATTTATTTCCTCTTTTAGCATTGCAATCAATAAAATAATCACTCCAACAGTCAGATAGCTATCTGCCACATTGAAAATTGCAAAATTGATAAAGTCCAAGTGAAACATATCCACAACAAAGCCCTGACTTACCCTGTCAATAAAGTTTCCAAGACCACCTGCGATAATCAAGGTCAAACCCAAGACCATCCAGAATGAGTCCTCCATGTGTTTATGTAGATACCAAATGGCACCTACCACGACAACCAGGGTAATGACAGCGAATAACAACTGCTGATCTTGTAAGATAGAAAAGGCTGCACCTCGATTTTGCAGGTAGGTCAAACTAACGAAATTGGGAATCCAAGAGCGTACTTCACCCAGTGGAATCTGCTGGACGATATAGGATTTTACCAACTGATCAAGCCCAATCAAAAGTAGTACAATGACTGCCACTATTCCTCTTTTTTTCATGATTTCCTCTTCTGATTAAAATATTCTTGCATGACTTCTACAAAGAGAGTCCCAGCTTGACTCAGCTCCACTTCTTCACGTTTAACATAAACCATGCGATTATCTAGGTTATCCTTGAGACGAATAACTGTGATACCATTAACACTATCACTATCTAAAAATCCAGAACCTGTCGCATAGGCGTCCGTCCGCTCTAAAATACCATTCAAGGTAGCACGGTCTGTCACATTGAACATCTGTGAGCTCGCGCTGGTATCAACAAAATTCTCTGAATAATAAAGGTACTCGTCTTTCTCTTGAGTAAAACGAACCGTTGGTAAATCAGCTAAATCCTCCATGACCAATTCCTCTTTCTGGGCTAAAGGATGCCCTTCACGAAGATAAATATGGGTATGAAAGGGAATCAACTCAATGACCTCAAGGCCCAACTTTTCAACGCGTTGCATAATCCCTTTTTTATTTTGATTGTTGAGGTAGATAATCCCAATCTCACTGTGCCCTTGGGCCACTTCGTCTAAGATTTGAACAGTAGTTGATTCAAAAATACGAAAGTTCTTATAGTCAGGATAGCGCTCTGAAAAAGCCGTAATCGTCGGTGGCAAGAAGTCATAGTGCTGACTAGCAATGGAAAATTCATCTTTTTCTTCTTCAGGATTGGCATACTGATTTTGAAAAATATCAAATCCTTTAACCAATTCTTGCGCTTTTTCATAGAATTCCATACCACGACGAGTCAAGAAAGTCCCTGAGCTGGTCCGACGGAAAATCTTAAAACCCAACTCTTTTTCCAAATCACGAACAGAAATGGACAGACTCGGCTGACTAACATACATCTTTTCAGCAGCTTCACGGAAAGTCCCACTATTGGCAATGGCAACAACATAGCGTAATTGTTGAATGTTCATCTTCTACCCCCAACTTCTTTATTTTTTCATTATACCATATTTTAGAAGTTTTCCATCGAAGAAAAATAATGTCACTCATAAAATTCATCTACACTAAGAAAGAAAAAATCATGGGTATCAAAACAAAAAATAGGCTCTCCGAAAACTCGGAAAGCCTTATTTAATGCTACTTCTAGCTTCCTCGCCTTTACATTTCAAGGCTCGGCATAAAAAGGTTCACTGGACCTTTTTATTTAGCGATTGGGTAAACAGAAACTTGTTTTTTATCGCGTCCTTTACGTTCAAAGCGTACTACGCCTTCAACTTTAGCGAACAAAGTATCGTCTCCACCACGTCCAACGTTCACACCTGGGTAGATGTGTGTACCACGTTGACGGTAAAGGATTGATCCACCTGTTACAGTTTGTCCGTCAGCTGCTTTAGCTCCAAGACGTTTTGCTTGTGAATCACGTCCGTTTGATGTAGAACCTCCACCTTTTTTGTGGGCGAAAAGTTGCAAGTTGTTAAGAGTCATTTTTAACATAATGTTTTCCTCCGTGTTAGTTTTCTGTGATAACTCTGGTTTGGACGAACTCAGAAGAGTTCTCCGATAAGTTTGCCATACCTAAGAAAAATGATTCAAAGAATAACTGGGTCATTTCTCTCTGGTGTGAAGGAAGATCTTTTGGAATTTCAACCATCAGATAGCCACCTTCATCTTCGTTTAATTCTAGGATTGGTTCATAGCCTGCAAATTTCTCAATAGAATTGATAAAGTTAATGGCAAGCGTAGAAACCGATGCACACACGACATCTAAGCCGTATTCGCCACTCTCGGCGTGTCCAGTAATTTCCGCACTCCTCAGCTCGCCATCTTCGGCTCTCTCAAAGACTGCTTGTATCATGTGTTCTCCTTAAAATTAAGCGTTGATTGCGTTGATGACAACTTTTGTATATGGTTGACGGTGACCTTGTTTACGATGGCTACCTTTTTTAGGTTTGTACTTGTAAGTAACAACTTTCTTTTGTTTTCCTTGTTTTTCAACAGTTCCAACTACAGTAGCTCCAGCAACAAGTGGAGTTCCGACAACAGTGTTTTCACCACCAACAAGAACAACTTCGTTAAAAGTAACTTCTTGACCAGCTTCAACGTTCAATTTTTCAACGTAAACTGCTTGACCAACTTCAACTTTAACTTGTTTTCCGCCAGTTTTGATAATTGCGTATGTGCTCATTATGCACCTCCTATGATTTTTATGGGTTTCCCCGAATTTTTGTGAAGACTCGCCTAGCATCGTGGGACAAACCACTTAAAAGAAGAGCTCTAAGTATAACAAAGAATAAACTAGGAATTGAGCCGAAGACATAACTTATGTTAGGCAAGGCGACAATGACGAAGTTTAAATTTGTTATACGACGAGCAACGATGTTCGTGCGGTTGCACAGGATTGTGCATAGTCAACTCTTCAAGTATAGCATATCTCCTGTTTTCTTACAAGTAATAACACCTAAAATGAATCTTTTTCTTTTACTTTTTTCCGCCACTTGGCAAAAAGCATGCTGAGGTAAAAAATACTCATCATAATAGGAACACCAAGAATGGTCTTTTCATGATAGAAAATCGTCAAATAGGCTGAAAAGACAACGCCAAGAACAAAACTACTAAGAAGGCTAACAAATATAAACCCTTCACGCAAAAAAGGAGTGTGTTTAGTTCGGAAATAATCTCCAAAAGCCAGCATGGTCCGTTTGATGTTCCCTGTCATAAAAGCGTTATTGTAGGCAATACCCGACACTTCTCCAAAAGCAGTTGTCACCAACCCCATACAGAAGGCCAAGGGTGGCACTAGATAGATATTATCTACAGTCTGCGGCACAAAACCGATAACTATTGATAAGATTGCCAAAGGAATCAGTGACAAAATTGGTTTTTTCACAATTCTCAATTTTTCCTTATAAACAGTTAGTAAAAAGACCCCCATCATAAAAGCTAGCAAGGTCATTACTTTAGCACTGGCATCAGAAACATTATGTTGAATAAGTCCCACTGAAAGAAATACGACATTCCCAGTTTGTCCAGCTACAAGAGTATTCCCTCGCACAATAAACGTATAGGCATCTACATATCCTGCACAAAACGTCAAAAAAAGCGCTAGCCTCTTAGACTGACGTGATATTTTTCTTATAGGTAATAACCTCATTTTCCCTCCCATTTCATTTACTCATCTCATTATTGTACCACTTTCTTTGGAAAAGGCCTAGTAGCTAATTTGAAATTTTTTACCCTCTGTTGGATAGTCCCGTCTATCTGTGTTATAATGAAAGAAGGATTTGAAATCGGAAAAGGAGTAACTATGCTTAAATTAGGTGTCATCGGAACAGGGGCTATCAGCCACCACTTCATAGAAGCAGCCCATTCCAGTGGAGAATACAAGCTGGTCGCAGTCTATTCTAGAAAACTAGAAACTGCGGCATCCTTTGCTTCTCGCTATCAGAATATCCAACTCTTTGATCAAGTAGAGGATTTCTTGAAGAGCTCATTTGATGTGGTCTATATTGCTAGCCCAAACTCCTTGCATTTTGCTCAGGCAAAAGCTTCATTGACTGCAGGTAAACATGTCATTCTTGAAAAGCCAGCTGTCACTCAGCCACAAGAATGGCTAGATTTGAGACATACAGCTGAGAAAAATCACTGTTTTATATTCGAAGCAGCTCGCAATCACCATGAAAAAGCTTTCACTATCATCAAAAACTTTTTAGCAGACAAGCAAATTTTAGGGGCAGATTTCAACTATGCCAAGTATTCTTCCAAAATGCCTAACTTGTTGGCTGGGGAGATACCAAATGTCTTCTCAGATCGTTTTGCTGGCGGTGCTCTCATGGATTTGGGGATTTATCCCCTCTATGCTGCTATTCGCCTCTTTGGAAAAGCTCAGGATGCAACCTATCAGGGGCAACAGCTTGACAATAGCATTGACCTGAATGGAGACGGAATCCTCTTTTACCCTGATTTTCAAGTTCATATCAAAGCTGGGAAAAACATCACTTCCAATCTTCCTTGCGAAATTTACACAACAGATGGAACCTTGACTCTCAACACGATTGAGCATGTTCGCTCGGCTATTTTTACCGACCATCAAGGCAATCAAGTTCAGCTCCCTATCCAACAAGCTCCTCATACGATGACTGAGGAAGTTGCTGCATTTGCACACATGATCCAGCAACCAGATCTGAATCTCTACCAAACTTGGCTGGAAGATGCAAGTTATGTTCATGAGCTACTATATACCATGCGCCAGACTGCTGGCATTAGATTTGAGGCAGAAAAATGAAAACCAAACTACCTACTGAATGGCAAGAACTAAGTGACCAACTCGGTTTCCAAGAATTTACCCCCATTCAAATTCAACTATTTGAGCCCCTTCTTGCTGGAGAAAACCTCCTAGGAGTGAGCCCAACAGGAACTGGTAAGACCCTAGCTTACCTTCTACCAAGTCTTCTCAGACTACAAAAGAAAAAAGCCCAACAACTCTTGATTCTAGCACCAAATACTGAACTTGCTGGACAGATTTTTGAAGTGTGTAAAACATGGGCTGAAGCTATCGGCTTGACTGCCCAACTCTTCTTATCAGGTTCGAGCCAGAAACGCCAGATTGAACGCCTAAAAAAAGGACCAGAAATTCTGATTGGAACTCCTGGCCGTATCTTTGAACTAATTAAATTGAAAAAAATCAAGATGATGAATGTAGAAACCATCATCCTGGATGAATTTGATCAATTACTAGATGATTCTCAAATTCACTTTGTCGAGAAAATTACTCACTACGCACCTCGTGACCACCAACTCATCTACATGAGTGCGACGGCCAAGTTTGACCAAGAAAAGATTGCGCCTAGCACACGTACCATTGATCTTTCTGACCAAAAATTGGACAACATCCAACATTTCTATATGCAGGTTGATCAACGTCACCGAGTGGATATGCTACGAAAACTAGCTCATGTTGAGGATTTCCGCGGTCTGGTCTTCTTTAACAGCCTATCAGACCTTGGAAGCGCAGAAGAAAAATTACAGTATCGTGATATCTTGGCTGTTTCTCTAGCTAGTGATGTCAATGTCAAATTTAGAAAAGTCATCTTAGAAAAGTTTAAAGACAAGCAACTAACCCTGCTCCTTGCAACTGACCTTTTGGCTCGTGGAATTGATATTGATAGCCTAGAATGCGTCGTAAACTTTGATGTTCCTAGAGATATGGAAACCTACACCCACCGTGCTGGCCGTACTGGTCGTATGGGCAAGGAAGGTTACGTTATCACTCTCGTCACTCATCCAGAAGAAATCAAAAAACTCAAAAAGTTTACAAGTGTACGAGAGATTATCCTAAAAAATCAAGAACTCTATATCAAATAAGGTTGGCTCTTGCCAACCTCTGATTTAAGATAAGATCCTCAGAATACGAGTTTCTAAGGACCTTATCTCAAGACTGAGCCTAGGACAATAGTCCCTTATCTCCAAAAAAGCAACGGATTTGCCGTTGCTTTTTTGTGGTTGAGAACTATTTCGTCTCAGGCTCTTTTTGCTTACTAAAAATTAAAGAATTCCATAGCCTGTTTGAACAGTAAATCCGTATACTCTGGGTCTTCTTGGGCAATGGAAACCTGATCTTGAATCATTTCCAAGTCATCCGTTATCATGCCGTCTGCACCCAAATGAACAGATTTATCAAAGGACTCTGAACTATTGATAGTCCACACGTACAATTTCTGATCGGTATTCCAAAGCTTGTTGACAAAATTTTCATCTAAAGTTGAATACTCCATGGTATAACCTGTAGCCTTGGTTCTTGGAAAAATACTATTATAAGGTAGGATGAAATAGATTGGAATTTGAGAATCGTAGGCTAAAACCTGATCAATCACATGGTAGTCCAAGGATTGCATTTGGTGACCATTCTGCTTAAGAACCGTTCCATATTTTTCCATAAAGCGTTTCATCATATCTGGGCTATCTTTTCGACTGGTCTTAATCTCAATAAGAAGTTTTTGATGCAATTCATTGGCTTTATTGAGGTAGTCATCAAAACTGGACACCTTGCTATGATAACCATTTTCTGAAATATCGAGTTTGGTTAATTCTTTCAAAGTTAGATCCTGTGGATTGGCATTAACACCTGTCAGATTCTTGATATTGGCATCATGCATCATGACAAACTGGCCATCTTTCGTTTCCTGAACATCTGTCTCAACAAAGTCTGGACTTAGTTGGGCTGTCTTTTCTAAAGATTGAACTGTATTCTGCACACCATTCTTATTGGATACTCCCCTGTGAGAGATAATTAAAGGTTTATTGGCAACTGGAGCTTCCAAATAAACATAACCCTCAAGAGCGAAAAAGATACCAGCACAGCCCATCACTCCCCATCTCATCCAGTGGTCTTTCTTTCGCCTTGGTGTGATTTCTAATTCTTCTCCTGTTAAGAAGGAAACAAATTTAATAAGAAAGTAAGTCAAGGCCATATAGTGGAAATTCTTAATCAAGACAAAGTTGATAATTCCCAGTACAAGAGATTCCTTATGGGTCAAACCATCCATTAGTGCCTGACTTGCCAAGATTGGAATCAATAAAAGAATGAAAAATAGGTATGTTTTGACGATAATCCAAAGCAAGTTCCAAATATAAAACCAGGAGTGCTTTCTTGTCTTCTCTAGACTGTATCTGACCGCTTCTTTGACTGTTTTTTTCTCAAATAAAAGCTGAGGTAGGGCAAACATCAAGCGCACTGAAATGTAAAATAGCAGTAAAGTCAGAATAGTAACCACTATACCTACTAGCCAATACTTGTCTTCTACATGATCAACGATAAAGTCCGGAATGACAATTTTATTGAGGTAGTAAATCTTTAAAATCTTTCTAATCAATGGAAAGAGCATCATGACATAAAAGAAGATAAAGGCTATCTTTGCAAGCGTGACTTGCTTCATAAACAAGAAACTTTGATGAAAGACCTTGCGACTGTACTCTAGCAAGGTCCTCTTTTCATGACATAATAAATGACGAGCACCGATAAAGAGAAGTCCTATCTGGTAATAGGCGATCAATAAATTAACAATTACCAGAACAAATAAAGCAAAACTAATAAAGGGTGAACCCGTTATAATGGCAAAAATATTATTGTAGGAAAGAAAGAGATAGCCTGTCTGACGGAGTAAAAGTCCAGCAATCCAAGAATTTGATGGTAACCAGACAAACTCAATCATCATGAAAGTCAAGAAAAATAGAAAGAGTATTTTATCTAGATTAAAGTATATCTGCTTAAAACCTAGATTTTTAGGTTTTTCAGGTTTCATAGGCACTCCTAGTCAAATAATTGAGACAAGTCCAAGCCCCCAAAAGGATTATTTGATAGGCTACTTTCTGTCCCTAACAATTCTCTAGCTTGATCCGACTCTAGAAAAGACTCGTAAACACGCGCCGTCATACGAGCATCCTCTAAGCTATTATGAGACTGACCTTGAAATCCAAGAAACGAGGCAACGGTTTGCAATTTGAGATTGGCAATACCGTGTAAATCCGAACTCCGACGTTCAAAAGCTTCATCATACAAATCCACCTTATACTGCTGGCTATAATCTAAACCATGATCCGCTAGAATAGGCAAATCACTTTTAGCAGCATTGTAGCCAACCATGGGTAAAGAACCCACAAACTCTTGGAAATCTTTTATAACTTTCTCCACTGGGGGAGCATCTTTTAGAGTCTCAGCTGTAATCCCAGTCAAACCATTGATAAAACTTTTTAAGGGAACACTGGTATGAACATAGGAATCATAGGCATCGATTTCCTGACCATCTCTAAAACGCACTGCCGATACTTGAATCAAGTGTGTTTGTCCTTCATGCTGATTAAATTCTAAGTCAAAAGCAATGTAATCTTCTAATCGTTCCATTCTATACCTCTCCTCTACTGTTATTTTACTTGATCAACTATACTATTTAGATTAGAAATAAAAGAAGCCATCAGGTTAGCATTTAACCTAAACAGCTCCTTGATTATCCTCCAAATAAACGAGCAAAAAAGCCTTTCTTAGTGGATTGGACTTCTTCTTTTGCTTGGTCCAGCTCTAGCTTAAGATTTTCTTGATCCTTCATGGCTTGAAGGGTCAATTGTTGCTGCTGATCGAGTTGTTTGTCTTTCTCAGCAATCTGACGGTCTTTGATACGCATCTGCTCGTCTTTTTCTGATAACTGACGATCCTTGGCTTTTAATTGTTCATAGAGACGAAGAATTTCTGCATTCTTCTCATCAACCAGAATCTCCATCAGTTCACGTTGCTTGACATCTTCACTGACAGGCTCATCTTCAAAAATCGTTTTTTTATAGATTTCTTCTAGCTTAATCAAGCCACTTCTGGTAACGACTGTTACCCCTTTATCATTTTTATCTGTGTCTTCTTCTGGTAATTCTTTGACACGGTTATTGATTGCTTGGCGAGATAATCCTAAGACCTCTGCAATCTCACTGACGGTCATTTCAATGCTCATAATATCCTCTGAAACGTTTTCTAGCTTTTCTTTACTTAAATCTTATCATAAGCTAGAAAAACTGTCAAATTTTCGCTTAATTTAAGGCCTTCAAAAAGGCTAATAAGACTTGGGCAGAGCGACGTCCAGCTTCGATAATAAACTCATCAAAAGAGATGTTCGCTTCATGGTTGGCATTGTCACTCATAGCTCGGATGACTAGTACTGGAAGATCAAGAGCATGCGCTGCTTGAGCAATAGCTGCCCCCTCCATCTCCACGGCTAAAACATCTGGGAAATGAGACTTAATCGCTTCTATCTTATCATTTCCTGCAACAAAACTATCTCCTGTAGCAATCAAACCAAGATGCCAGTTTTGATCCAATTGAGATAAACTCTCTTGGATTTTGGCAACAAAGGTTTTATCTGATTCGAAATAAAGCGGTTGTTGCGCCATTTGCCCATAAGCATAGCCAAAAGCTGTAACATCCACATCATGATAGGCTAACTTGTCAGCAATCACGACATCCCCAACAGCGATACCTTCTGCTACTGCCCCAGCTGAGCCCGTATTAATTAGAGCATCCACCTGGAAATGATCAGCCAAAATCGCTACACTCATAGCAGACATAACTTTACCAATTCCACTTTCTACAAGAACGACTTCATGAGAGGCAATGGTTCCTATGTGATAGGTATTCCCCAAAACAACTTGCTCTTGGGCATTGTCTAAATGCTGGACCAGATAAGCCAGTTCTTCTGGCATAGCCGCAATAATTCCTATTTTCATTTCAATTCCTTTTCTATTACAAAAGTTTCATTGCTAAGACAAGCAAAATCAAGAGAAAGATGACAGCAAATAAGATTTTATTCAACTTAGAATTGAAGACATTTCTCTTGGTATTTTCAATGCGACGGCTTTTATGAATAGACGGTTCGACCTGAATCTTCAAGGTTTCTTGGCTAAAACCATGATCCTTAGGATTGGCATAACCAAAACGGGAAGAAGAGGTTGGTAAAATTTTTGTCTCCTCATCATCTAGCAAAGGAGGACCTGAAATCTTTTCGCCTCTATTAGCTCTTTCAATCATTTCATCCGTTAATAAAGGTTTACCCATACTGACCTCCTCTATTTTTTGTGCAATTCCCAATACTGAACAGCCATAATTGTCTTGGCATCACAGATATGACCTGATTGGATCAATTCCTTGGCTTTTTCTAAGCTCACTTCAAGAACTTCCAAGGTCTCATCTTCATCCTGCGGACGCGGATTTTCTACCTTTATCAAATCGCTTGCTAGGTATAGTTTTAATTTTTCATTACAAAAGCCAATGGCTGAGTAAAAATCGTATAAGAGTTCTAATTTCCCTGTATAGGCTGTTTCTTCCTCTAACTCACGAAGGGCTGCTGCTACAGGGTCTGTATTTTCTCCTACTTCCAATTTTCCGGCTGGAATTTCATAAGAGACTGCCTCAATGGCCTTGCGGTACTGCTTGACCAAGATAAGCTTTTGCTCATCCGTTACCGCTAAAACACAGACAGCTCCATTGTGGAAAATCAAATCCCGTTGGGCAGTTCCCTTGCCTTCTGGTAATTCAACCTGATCTTGAACCAGTTTAAATATTGGTCCTTGATAGATTTCTTTTCGGCTAAGCGTTTTTTCTTCAAATTCCATGATAGACTCCTACTGATTCTTAGGATGATGAGGAAGGCGTGTTGCATATTCGTCTTTATTGACCTGACGACCACGACCAATAGCAATAGCATCCGCTGGAACATCTTTGGTAATCGTTGAACCAGCTCCAACAAGGGAATTGTCACCTAACTCTACTGGCGCAATAATGGTTGAATTTGAACCAACAAAGACATTGTTTCCAATGACTGTCTTGTATTTGTTTTTGCCGTCATAGTTGACTGTAATGGTTCCAGCACCAAAGTTAACATGGCTACCCACTTCACAGTTTCCGATATAAGTCAAATGACCAGCCTTGGTATTCTCACCGATTGAAGAGCCTTTCACCTCAACAAAGTTCCCAATGTGGACTTGGGCACCTAGAGATGAACCTGGACGAATGTGGGCATAAGGGCCGACTGTCACACCGTCTGCAACACTGCTTTCCTCAATCATAGAATTGGTAATAACAGCTCCTGCTCCGATAGTGCTATCCACTATATAAGTACCATTTGTCAAAACAGTCTCAGCACCAATTTTCGTGTGCCCTTTCAAGGTAACATTGGCTTCGATTTGAACTTCGGGAGCAATCTCAACATCAATATCGATATAAGTTGCTTCTGGGTTGACAAAGCTAACCCCATTGACCATGTGTTTATGATTGATGCGACGGCGCATAACCGACTCAGCAGTCGCAAGTGCCACACGGTCATTTACCCCAAGACTTTCATCAAAATCTTTCAAAGTATAAGCGCCAACTTTTTCACCAGCTTCACGGAAAATACCAATGACGTCTGTAATATAGTATTCTCCTTGAGCATTGTTGGTATTGATATTTTTCAAAGCCTCAAACAAACGCTCGTTATCAAAGACGTAAGTTCCAGTGTTGATTTCCTTGATTTGCTTTTCAAAATCTGTAGCATCCTTCTGCTCAACAATGCGAAGAACCTCAGCATTGTCATTACGTACAATTCGTCCATAGCCAAAAGGATTATCTGTTTCAGCAGTCAAGATAGTGGCCACATTTTTATGATTGATGTGGAAATCAATCAAGTTTTTCAAGCTTTCACCTGTGATTAAAGGAGTATCCCCTGCGATTACCAAGGTATGACCTGACAAACCTTCTAGGATAGGCTCTGTCATCATAACTGCATGGCCAGTCCCTAACTGTTCAGATTGAGTTACAAATTCTGTCTGTCCAGCCAAGACCTCTTCCACCAATTCCGCCTTGTGTCCTACAACTGTTACTGTCTTTTCAGGTTGGATAGCTCCCACACTACGGAAAACATGTTCTAGCATAGAAATACCCGCAACCTTGTGCAAAACTTTTGGCAAATCCGATTTCATGCGAGTTCCTTTACCCGCTGCTAAAATAATGGCATAATTTGACATAATCTTCTCTTTTCTCTAGAAATTCCCTTTTATTATACCATATTTCAAATCATTCCGCGCTCTTGAATGAAAAAATGCTCTAAAGTCTTTTCTTAACCCATTTTTTGAGTATTTTTTTTGATTTTTTTTCATTTTTAAGGTAAAATTATAAGGTATGAGAAAGAAAATTAATCCGCTTATTTTATTTGGTTTTTTTGGAATTATGATTTTCATTTTAATCCTAAATCGCCCTCGTTTTGAGGACCATCCTGTAAAAACAAAGTCAAATATCGCGCAAGTAGAAACACAAGCACTACATAATATAGATAAACCAGTAATTGATGTTTCTGGTTGGCAACGACCTGAAGAAATTAATTACGATACTCTTTCCCAAAACATTTCTGGAGCCATCGTTCGTGTTCATAGTGGTGCTCAAACATCCAAAGAAAATGATGCTTCTTTTGTTAATGGGGTAGATAAAGCCTTTAAAAACCATATTACCGAGTTTCAAAAACGAAATGTCCCAGTAGGTGTCTACGCTTATGTGGCAGGTAAAAGTATCCAAGAAATGGAAAAAGCTGCTGAAAGTTTTTATAATTCCGCATCGCCATACAGCCCTAGCTACTATTGGCTAGATGTGGAAGAAAAAACCATGTCCAATATGAACGAAGGTGTTGAAGCCTTTCGTGCAAAACTAGAATCACTAGGTGCTAAAAATATCGGAATCTACGTCGGAGTCTACTTCATGGAAGAACACAGTATTGATACTGACAAGTTTACGTCTGTTTGGATTCCTTCCTATGGTTCTGACTCAGGATTTTACGAGGCAACTCCTAAGACTGACTTAGATTACGATATTCACCAATACACTTCTAAAGGGAAAATTGCTGGCTTTGACCACGATTTGGATATCAACGTCATCTCTTCCTTAAAAAATAAAGAAGAAACCTTTAGAAAACTCTTTTTAAAACCTTAAAAGCATTTGTTTATCATTTGCTTTTTCTTTTTGTGTTTGATTGTGATACAATATAGTAAGGATTTTTTGAAATAGAAATAGTTGGAGGAACAATATGCTCTCATGGTTAGCACGTGTTATTAAAGGGATTGTCATTGCTCTTGGATTTATTCTACCGGGAATTTCCGGAGGGGTTCTAGCAGCAATCTTAGGAATCTATGAACGAATGATTGGCTTTCTGGCCCATCCCTTTAAAGACTTTAAAGAAAATGTTTTGTACTTTATTCCCGTTGCCATCGGTATGCTTCTGGGAATCGGCTTATTTTCCTACCCGATTGAATACCTGCTTGACAATTATCAGGTCTTTGTCTTATGGAGCTTTGCGGGTGCCATCATTGGTACAGTTCCTAGCCTCCTCAAGGAATCAACTCGAGAATCTGACCGAGACAAGATTGATTTAGCTTGGTTCTGGACAACCTTTATCATTTCTGGATTAGGACTCTATGCCTTAAATTTTGTTGTTGGAACCTTAAGTGCCAGCTTTCTTAATTTCGTCCTAGCTGGTGCACTGCTGGCTCTTGGCGTATTGGTTCCTGGCCTCAGTCCATCAAATCTACTTTTGATTTTGGGTCTCTATGCTCCTATGTTGACTGGTTTTAAAACCTTTGACCTCTTGGGAACCTTCTTCCCGATTGGAATCGGGGCAGGTGCAACTCTCATCATTTTTTCAAAATTGATGGATTATGCCTTAAACAACTACCACTCACGCGTCTATCATTTCATCATCGGTATCGTCTTATCAAGTACCCTTTTGATTTTGATTCCAAATGCAGGAAACGCTGAAAGTATCCAATACACTGGTCTTTCACTTGTCGGCTATGTCATCATCGCCTTCTTCTTTGCACTGGGAATCTGGCTTGGTATTTGGATGAGCCAATTGGAGGATAAATATAAATAATGGCAAAAAAAGTTAAAATCAAAAAAACATTGGTGGAACAAATCCTGTCTAAAGCAGGTATCCCACATCAGGGGATTCAAATCAATGCCCTGGAAGGAGATTTTCCTCAAGGTTATGAACGAGATCAGATTTTCAAAACCTTGGCGCTTTTGGGAGATAAAACCGGACCAATTATCGGAATTGTCCCTATCACTCAACACTTGTCGGAAAAGAAACTAGCCAAAATTTCTGGCAATAAAAAAGTGAGCATGATTCCACAAAAGGACTTGGAAAAAACAACAGGTTATATTCATGGAGCCAATAATCCTGTCGGAATTCGTCAGAAACACAATTACCCCATTTTTATCGATAAGATTGCTCTAGACTTGGATCAAATGATTGTCTCTGCTGGAGAAGTTGGTCACAGCATTATCGTCGCACCACAAGACTTGGCTAGCTTTGTAAAAGCTGACTTTGCAGATATCTTGGAGGACAGTAAGTAATGAAACTCTACTTTGTCCGCCACGGTCGTACAGTCTGGAACCAAGAAGGACGCTTTCAAGGTGCTAGCGGAGATTCTCCCCTTCTTCCTGAATCTATTGACACCCTAAAACAACTAGGGCAGTATCTCAAGGATGTTCCTTTCGATCAGATTTATTCAAGTGATTTACCTCGAGCGGTCAAATCTGCTGAGATTATCCAAAGTCAACTCAAGACACCCTGTCCTTTAGAAAGTGTTTCTAATCTCCGTGAATGGCAGCTGGGGAAGTTAGAAGGTTTGAAAATCGCAACCTTGGAAGCTATTTACCCGCAACAAATCAAAGCTTTTCGATCTAATCTTGCTCAATTTGACACTCAAATGTTTGGAGCCGAATCCCTCTATAGCACCACACAACGGACCATCCAATTTATCAAATCATTAAAAGATAGTCCAGCTGAGCGTATTCTAATTGTCGGTCACGGTGCCAATCTTACTGCCAGTCTTCGTACTCTTCTAGGATATAAAGAACCACTTCTTCGTAAAGATGGCGGTCTAGCAAATGCCAGCCTGACAATTCTAGAAACCCATGATTTTGAAACATTTACTCTCGATACTTGGAATGATACTTCCTATCAATAACAGAACTTGATTTTAGCGTCAAGTTCTTTTTAGTTTTGAAAGATTATCCGTGAATTTCTTGGCTATTTATGATAAAATGGGAGTATCGCAAAAATGACTCATCGTATTCAATTTTGAGTAAAACTAGGAGGATCCCATGTCAACAGAACATATGGAAGAACTAAATGACCAGCAGATCGTTCGCCGTGAAAAAATGGCTGCGCTTCGTGAACAAGGAATCGATCCTTTCGGAAAACGCTTTGAACGCACTGCAAATTCACAAGAATTAAAAGATAAATTTGCTGACCTCGATAAAGAACAATTACATGATAAAAACGAAACAGCTACTATCGCTGGACGCTTGGTAACCAAACGTGGTAAAGGTAAAGTAGGTTTTGCTCACCTTCAAGACCGCGAAGGTCAAATCCAGATCTACGTTCGTAAGGATGCTGTCGGTGAAGAAAACTATGAAATCTTCAAAAAAGCAGACCTTGGTGACTTCCTTGGTGTCGAAGGCGAAGTCATGCGTACAGATATGGGAGAACTCTCTATCAAAGCTACTCACATCACACACTTGTCTAAGGCTCTTCGTCCTCTTCCTGAGAAATTCCACGGTTTGACAGACGTTGAAACAATTTACCGTAAACGTTACCTTGACTTGATTTCTAACCGTGAAAGTTTTGAGCGTTTTGTCACTCGTTCAAAAATCATCTCTGAAATCCGTCGTTACCTTGATCAAAAAGGTTTCCTTGAAGTGGAAACACCTGTTCTTCACAACGAAGCTGGTGGTGCTGCTGCCCGTCCATTTATCACTCACCACAATGCCCAAAACATTGACATGGTACTTCGTATCGCGACTGAGCTTCACTTGAAACGCCTTATCGTCGGTGGTATGGAACGCGTCTATGAAATTGGCCGTATCTTCCGTAACGAAGGAATGGATGCTACTCACAACCCTGAGTTTACTTCTATCGAAGTTTACCAAGCTTATGCAGACTTCCAAGACATCATGGACTTGACGGAAGGTATTATCCAACACGCTGCTAAATCAGTTAAGGGAGATGGTCCAGTCAACTATCAAGGTACTGAAATCAAGATTAACCAACCATTTAAACGTGTTCACATGGTTGATGCTATCAAAGAAATTACTGGTGTCGATTTCTGGCAAGACATGACTTTGGAGGAAGCCAAAGCTATCGCTGCTGAGAAAAAAGTTCCAGTTGAGAAACACTACACTGAAGTTGGTCACATTATCAATGCCTTCTTTGAAGAGTTTGTTGAAGAAACTTTGATCCAACCAACCTTTGTTTATGGACATCCAGTAGCTGTATCTCCACTGGCTAAGAAAAATCCTGAAGACGAACGCTTTACTGACCGTTTCGAGCTCTTCATCATGACTAAGGAGTACGGTAATGCCTTTACTGAGTTGAACGACCCAATCGACCAGCTTAGCCGTTTCGAAGCCCAAGCCAAAGCCAAAGAACTTGGTGACGATGAAGCGACAGGCATCGACTACGACTACATTGAAGCCCTTGAATACGGTATGCCTCCAACAGGTGGTTTAGGAATAGGTATCGACCGTCTCTGCATGCTCCTCACTGACACAACCACTATCCGTGACGTATTGCTCTTCCCAACAATGAAATAAGCTCTTATCCTCTGACTCTTGTCAGGGGATTTTTCGATACAAAAAGAGACTGAGGAAAAACTCAATCTCTACTTTTCACTTCTTTTGTTGCCACATCTTCTCCAAACCATTTTTGGCTGATTTCTTGGAGCTTTCCTTCTTGGTATAGTTGAACAAAGGCCTGGTTTAATGCTGTTAATAATCTTTTATCAGCTGGTCTAACTCCGACCGCAAAGGATTCACTTTCAAATCCTGCTGAAAGGACATTGTAGTCATTTAATATACCCTCAGACTGGAGATAGTAATTAGCATACACTCGGTCAATCAACAAGGCATCAATCCGGTCATTTTTCAAATCAATCAAGGCCTCATTAAAACTCTGGTACTGATTAGCCTTCTGGTCTTTGACACGATTTTTCAATAAATCTGGCTTGGCTTCAAAGTCTAAATAACCAGAGGAACCTGCTTGGGCTCCCAAGGTCTTATCCTTCATATCCTCTACTGAATGAATCTGCTGGTTTTTCTTAGCAACCAGAACCTGCTGATTTTCCATATAAGGAATGCTAAAAGCAACGTTCTCTCGGCGCTCATCTGTGGCAGAATAGCCATTCCAGATGGCGTCTATGGTTCCATTTTGCAGTTCCGTCTCCTTCATATCCCAGTCGATTGGCTGAAATTGCACCTTGACACCTAATTTTTCAGAGACAGCTTGTGCCAAATCAATATCAAAGCCTGTATATTGGCCATTCTTTTCTTCAAAACCCATGGGTACAAAGGTATTGTCAAAACCAATAGTAATGGTTCCCTGCTCTTGATACTTATCCCAGTTATCCTGCTTTGGATCACTAGCTTTCTGAGTACAGGCCGTTAAAAAGAGAGTCAGGAGAGAAACCAATACTAAAGCAATTTTCTTATTAGTCATCGGCACCTCCTACTTGGGCTCAACCTTAAGAATCTGGTCTGCGATATTTTCAGCGAATTGTAAGTCGTGGGTTACCACAATCTGCGTCATCCCAAGTTCCCTATTTTGCAAGATTAGTTTTTCCACTTCCAAGCGCAATTCTGGATCTAGGGCAGAAGTTGGTTCATCGTAGCCAATGATTTCTGGGTCAATCATCATAGCACGCGCCAAGGCCACACGCTGCTTTTGCCCACCAGATAATGAGAAAGGATAGGCATCTGCGTGCCCTGCTAGTCCTAACTGTTCCAAAAGCCCTCGCGCCTTCTTCTCAGTCTCTTCCTGCTTCATTCCCATAGTTTTCACAGGTGATAAAGTCAAATTATCTAGAACTGATAAATGAGGGAAAAGTTGAAAATCTTGAAATACAAATCCCAATAGATTTCGCTTCTCCAGTTCATCCAGTTCTAAAGATTCTCCATTATAAAAGATTTGCCCTGAATCAATGGTTTCAAGACCTGCAAGCATACGTAAGAGGGTTGTCTTACCTCCACCAGAAGGTCCTACGATAGCCAAGATTTGCTTTTCAGGAATTTTTAGACTGAAATTAGATAAAATTTGCTTTTCACCAAAGCCTTTATTGATGTTTCGTAATTCTAACATGGCAGCCTCCTATCTATAGTAACTGTACTTCTTCTCAACTTTTTTTGCAAGAATGGTCACAATACCAATCAAAATCAAGTAAATGGCTCCTGCCAAGAACATTGGAACTAGACTAGCATCACGGTTTGCAGCCGTTCGACTAGCCAAGATAAGGTCTGAAATGCCTAGAGCATAAACCAGAGAGGTATCCTTGACCAAACTCATGACTTCATTAAAGACACTAGGAAGAACAATCTTGGTCACTTGGGGCAAGATAATATAGTGTACTGTGGCAAAAGGACTGAACTTCAAGACCTTGGCAGCCTCATATTGACCTTTAGGAATAGTATCAATCCCTCCACGGAAGATTTCAGCAAAGTAAGCCGCATAATTGAGAACAAAGGCAATGATAGCCGCAGGAAGACGGTCCAAACGAATCCCAATACTTGGCAGCACATAATAGATAAAGATTAATTGCAAGAGCAAGGGTGTTCCCCGCATAATCCAAATATAAATATTAATCAGATGATGGAGGGGCTTCCAATGGACTTGCAAAGCAAAGGCAATCAAAACGCCCAAGGGAATAGAAAAAATCAAGACCAGTGCAAAAACCTGCAAAGTCATGCTTGCACCGCTCAATAAACTCGGTAATATCTCAAACAAATAAGACATACTGCACCTCCTAAAAATAATTGTTCCTATTATAGCATAAATAAACAAAATAACCAAGAATTTTTGTAAAAAAATTCTCTTTAAAAAAGAAAAACTATATCTATCAAAAAAAGAAAGGACGAAATGTGTCCTTTCTCGATCTTAGCTTTCCTTTAACTAAAGAGACATAAAATCATCCATTGCCAGTCTCATAAAAAACCAGATAAACAAACCAAGAATTACATAGGCGTAGAGTGGCAGGGAAGCAAAGATAAAAGGTGAAAGAAAAATCATACCTAAGGTATCTCCAAAATTCGTACAAATACAATACAATCCAAAAGCAAGATAAAGGATAAAGATGATAAACCAAAACCAAAATCGCTTGCGTGCTTTTTCTTTTCGAAACATTTCTTCCACCTCCCCTTCTATAGCTCTATTATATTACTAAGACTTTTATTTGTAAAAGTACTATCAAAAAGAAGGGACTATTTAATTTTTTATATCGTTGCAAATTACGATAAGCGAATTCTACCTAATTCAATAAAGATAATCCACCAACTGATATCAAAAATAACGGAAAGAATGGTTCATAAATTACCAACATAATAAAAGTTGCAAAAATTTCTTCCATATCATGATTAAAAATATAAATAATCGTTTAGGTATAGAGTGCTAAGGCAGAAATAGCCACACCTAATCAAATATGTGCCCAAATCAATCCTTTTCCAGTCATCTTTCTCCCCAGATCACTATAGAGCCTCTCTAGTCCTTTACCAATCGTTTCTGATTGTCCTTATTGTAGCTTTATTGATACAAAATCGAGTTTATTTAAAATTCTCTCATCAACTCTCACTGGTATAACAAATTGCTTATCCATATAGCCCCCATATTTTTAACATTACTATACTCTCTTATAGCTACATTGACAAGTTAAAGTTCAAAACCAGCTAAATCGATTAGTTCTTCTTTATCACTTTTTCAATTGTTGCCAGGACTCCATTAGTCCCTTCCATGAAATCACGAATACTCACACCAGAAGCCCCTCTTTAACTTGCCTGATAAAACTATAAAAACATTTGAAAATTTGCTCAAGTGCCATCACTTCCTTTTTAGCTCTACATTACCTACTAATTGAGCATAAAATTCTGTAAAGATAGACATAATTTTTGCCAAATCTGTTTATTTCAGTAAATCATTAATACTTACATCATTTCAGAGATTAGCAATAAATTCCAACTGCTTTTCAATTTTTTTACTTCTATAATCTCGTTTTCTACTGTATCCATTAAAATTAAGAAATCACGATAATATAAAGATAAAAGGATCGCTTGCTCTCTCTTCTTATCCCATATCTGTCATATTCAGTCGACATTTGAATTTCTTCAACTTTTCAGCATTATATCCATATACAACAGTAGCATAATGGCCATTTATTGCAGTATCTAAGCTATATATTAAAGTAAATTTCACTTTTTTAGAAGAGTGGTGGACTTTTTACCAAAAAAAATCTAAGGGAGCTATATCAGCTCTCTTACTAGTAGCATGAATGATTTTAAATAGGCATTTGAGCTTTATATCGATATAAAATACATTCAACGCTTTCTAATCAAACTTGATCTTTCAAAGTCAAAATCAGAGTAATCTAAATTAATCTTAAACCTGTCTCTTGCTTACACAGTGAACCTTGAGTATATCGAATATAATTCTGCATGACGAGCGGAACTGCCAAAAATCGTAAAAGCTATTGAAGATTTAAATCTGAAAACAAATACACAACTTGAAGAATCCATTGATAGGCACCTCACCTACCACATCTTTAGGCGTACTCTCGTAAGCAGAATAGCGTAACTCTAAAAGCAATTATGACAAGAGTAGGTCGTTCTGATTCTAGGACAATAAACAAAATCTACACACGTTACAAAGAAGATGAATGACAATATCCTCAATTTGCTAGATAATTTATAGTTTTGCCCCTTTTTTGCCCCCTGTACATAAAAAAAGCCTGTCACACAAGCTCAAATGCTTGATATGATAGGCTTTTTAAAGGTTGATTATTTAACAGCGTCTTTAAGAGCTTTACCAGCTTTGAATGCTGGAACTTTAGAAGCTGCAATTTTGATTTCTTTACCAGTTTGTGGGTTGCGACCTTTACGTGCAGCACGCTCACGAACTTCAAAGTTACCAAAACCGATCAATTGAACTTTTTCACCAGCTGCAAGGTACTCTGTTACTGCTGCGAATACAGCTTCAACTGCTGCTGCTGAGTCTTTCTTAGTCAATTCTGTAGCTTCTGCTACTTTAGCGATCAAATCTTGTTTGTTTGCCATGTTAACGATTCCTCCAATTTAATTTCTAATTAACAAATATAATCATATCCTAAAATCCCTTTTAGGTCAAGTTAAAAACACTATTTCTTCCCATTTTATTTATTTTTTTAGGAGTGGTAACGTACCAAAATAGCCCAAGCGTTCTCACCCGTGTGAGTTTGAATAATGGAACCCGTTTCCAAAACAGAAATTGGCTTTTCGACATAAGCTTGTAAACTTTCTTTCATCTCTTTTGCCCAATCAGCACTACCAGAATATGAAATTCCAATCTCTGCTACAGAACGTTCAGAGAGAGTTGTTGTTAACTCATCTAACCATTTTTTAAAGGTTTTAGCTCCACGACCTTTAACAATTGGCTGCAATTCATGGTCTTTCATTTGCATGACAACTCGGATATTGAGAAGTGAACTCAACAATCCAGTTACACGACCAATACGACCACCTTTTACCAAATTTTCCAAAGTTGAAACGCCAATATAGAGTTCTGTGTTGTTTTTAACTGCTTCTACACGAGTTAAAATTTCCTCCATATCTTTGCCTTCTTGAGCTAACTTCGCAGCCTCAACAACTTGGAATTTCAAGGCTTGGTCAGTGAAGGAACTATCAATCACCGTCACGTCGGCAGTAGATAAACTAGCACCTTGGCGTGCTGCTTCTACAGTACCTGAAAGGGCATGAGACATATGAATAGCAAGAATCTGGCTACCATCCTTAGATAGTTCTTCAAACACTTCAGCAAAGACACCTACAGGTGGCTGACTTGTTTTCGGAAGATTTTTACTTTCTTGCATCAACTGAAGAAATTTACCTTCTTCTTTCAAATCCGCATCAGAATAGACAACATTATCAATCATTACAGATAACGGAACAACAGTGATATCTAATTGTTTTACTAGTTCAGGTTCAATAGTAACAGATGAATCGGTTACAATCTTAATTTTTGTCATAGTATCAATCTTTCTATTTTAGGATTCAGATTGGTTTTCTTACTTTTAATTATATCAAAAAAAGATTAAAAATCCTAATGGAGTCATTCAAATTTTCCTTAAAAATTTGATATAATCTACTTATAAGAAAAGAGGTCCCTATGATTAAAAAAATTTATCCCATTTTAACCATTTTACTAGGTGCTGCTATCTATGCTTTTGGGTTGACTTATTTTGTAGTTCCTCATCATCTCTTTGAAGGAGGGGCGACAGGTATCACCCTCATCACCTTTTATCTTTTTAAAATCCCTGTTTCTCTCATGAACTTGCTGATTAACATTCCCCTTTTCATCCTAGCTTGGAAAATATTTGGAGCCAAATCCCTCTATTCCAGTTTACTAGGGACCTTAGCTCTGTCCGCCTGGTTGGCTTTTTTTGAGCGTATTCCCCTTCATATTGATCTGCAAGGTGATTTACTGATTACAGCCCTTATAGCTGGGATTCTATTGGGAATTGGCCTTGGAATTATCTTTAATGCTGGTGGTACAACTGGAGGAACCGATATTCTAGCTCGTATTCTCAACAAATACACTCATATATCTATGGGGAAGTTGCTCTTTATCTTAGATTTTTGTATTCTCATGCTTATTCTCCTAATCTTCAAAGATTTGAGATTGGTTACCTACACGCTCTTGTTTGATTTTATTGTTTCTCGTGTCATTGATTTGATTGGCGAAGGTGGCTATGCAGGTAAAGGATTTATGATTATTACAAAACGTCCTGATCAACTTGCTAAAGCGATTAATGATGACCTAGGAAGAGGTGTTACTTTCATCTCAGGTCAAGGCTACTATAGTAAAGAAGATTTGAAAATCATCTATTGTATTGTCGGCAGAAATGAAATTGTTAAAATGAAGGAAATGATTCATCGAATTGATCCTCAAGCATTTATCACTATTACAGAAGCTCACGAAATCCTTGGAGAAGGATTTACCTATATAAAAGAATAAAGAAAAAGCTGGGAAGTTCCAGCTTTTTCTTTATTCAGAAAGTGTAGAATGACGATAGCCATAAGTAAAGTAAATCACAAGTCCAACTACAAGAGCAATTCCAAACGCAATCCATGTTTCTACACTATATTGAAGCATAAAGGAAAGACAGATTAGAATCGAGAGAATCGGCAACAAGGGAACTAGGGGAGTTTTGAATTCTCCTTCTTTAGGCATTCCCTTATCCTTTCTAAGTTTTATAATTCCATAAGCCAATAAGATAAGATAAGCAAGCGTACAAATATTTAGAAAGGCTGCAATACTAGCCAGTGGAAATACTCCTGCTGCAATTGCAGAAGCAACTCCTGTTAAGATGGTTGCATTTTTAGGAACACGACTTGTTTTGCTTAATTGCTTAAAACTTCGAGGTAAAAGACCATCACGTGCTAAACTGTAAATCATACGCGATAAGGCATAAGTCATAGAAATACACACTGTTATTAGGGTTAAAATGGCCACTAATGACACATAATTAGCTGCCCAACCAATTCCTATACTTCGCAATGAAAATGCTACAGCATCATCCACATTGAGTTGGCTGTAGTGAACAATCCCTGTCAATACTAATGTAACCAGAGCATAGAGAATCGTTACGATTGTCAAAGACAAAACAATACCTCGTGGGACATTCTTTTGTGGATTTTGAATTTCATCAACAGCCATAGAAATTGATTCAAATCCTAGGAAACCAAAGAACATCAAAGATGCTCCTGCCATTATTCCAGTACTTCCACCATAAATTTGACCAAAACCAAAGGGAGCAAAGTTGGACCAATTTTCTGGTTTAATATACCAGATACCAACTAGAATAAACAAAGCGAGAGCAGAGAATTTCAAGACGACTAGAAGCGAATTAAAACGCAATGCTGCCTTGGAATTTAATAAAACTAAACCGGTTACCAGTGTCAGTACCAAAATAGGTAAAAGGTCTATATAGGTACCCTGCTCAGGGTTAAAGGTCCCATTCAAGGCTTGAGGCATTGAAATACTATAGTTACTGAGCAAGCCTTTAAAATAAGCTGCCCAGCCAGAGGCCACACCAGAAACTGCTGTCATGAACTCCATGATGGTCAACCAACCAGCAATCCAAGCTGGTAATTCACCCAAAATTGCATACAAATAACTATAAGCACCACCAGTTGCAGGAACACGAGAGGCAAACTCTGCGAAAAATAGGGCGGATAAAGAAACACACAGGGCAGAAATCACTATAGATACAACCAGTGACGGACCAGCAAGCGTTGCTGCTGCGGTTCCTGTAATGGTAAAAATCCCAGTTCCTACCATCGCACCGATTCCTAATAAAATCAAATCCCATACTTTTAAATGACGGTGCATTTCAGTACGTCCCAAACTAACATCTTTAGTTCTAAAAATATTCATACTTCATCTCCATTAAATATGATTGTTTTATTTTATCATATAAAAGGGATTTTGTGAATATTTATAAGATGATTTTTCAAAAAAATCCGAACAGAATAAATCCTGCTCAGATTCTACATATTCTTACCCAACTGACCCTTCCATTTCATAGCTAATCAAGCGATTAAGTTCAACAGCATATTCCATTGGAAGCTCTTTTGTAAATGGTTCTACAAATCCCATAACAATCATTTCAGTTGCCTCTGATTCTGACAATCCACGACTCATGAGGTAATAGAGTTGCTCTTCTGAAATCTTAGATACCTTAGCTTCGTGTTCCAAAGCGACTTGGGAGTTGTGAATTTCATTAAACGGAATGGTATCTGATGCTGACAAGTCATCCATGATAATGGTATCACACTCAATGTGAGAGACAGATTTCTTAGAGTTTTTGTTAAAGGTTACTTGTCCACGGTAGTCAACCTTCCCTCCGCCTTTAGCGATGGATTTAGATACGATAGACGAGCTAGTATGTGGAGCGTTGTGAATCATCTTAGCACCAGTATCCTGGTGTTGCCCTGTATTTGCAAAAGCGATAGAAAGCATGGTACCACGCGCCCCTTCTCCATCAAGGTAAACTGATGGATATTTCATGGTAGTCTTTGCACCCAAGTTTCCATCAATCCACTCAACAGTGGCATCCTTTTGAGCTTTAGCACGTTTCGTTACCAAGTTATAGACGTTATCAGACCAGTTTTGGATAGTCGTATAACGCATATAAGCTCCATCCAAGGCAAAGATTTCTACAATGGCCGCATGCAAGCTGTTACTTGAATAAGTTGGTGCTGTACATCCTTCAACATAGTGAACACTTGCTCCCTCATCAACGATAATCAAGGTACGTTCAAACTGACCTGTATTCTCGTTGTTGATGCGGAAGTAAGTTTGAAGTGGGATATCTACCTTAACACCTTTTGGTACGTAGATAAAGGTTCCACCTGACCATACTGCCGAGTTGAGGGCAGCCAATTTGTTATCTGTTGGCGGTACCAACTTCGCAAAGTATTGTTTAAACAAGTCTGGGTATTCCTTGAGGGCAGAATCTGTATCTGTAAAGATAATCCCCAATTTTTGGAACTCTTCCTTCATATTGTGGTAAACCACTTCTGACTCATACTGGGCAGAGGCACCAGCTAAATAAGCACGCTCAGCTTCTGGAATCCCGATACGTTCAAAGGTTTCTTTGATTTTTTCAGGAACTTCGTCCCATGAACGGGCTGGTTTGTCAGATGGTTTTTGGTAGTAGATCAAGTCATCAAAATCAATCTCCGACAAGTCTGCTCCCCAAGTTTGCATGGGCATTTTTTTGAAAGTTTCATAAGACTTCAAACGGAATTCTAGCATCCACTCAGGTTCTCCCTTAGCAGCTGATAGTTCACGAATGACATCTTCATTCAATCCTTTTCCTGTCGATAGGACAGGCTCTACATCATCATGGAAACCAAATTTATATTCACCAAGATCAATTGGTTTTGGTTCTACTCTTTCTTCAGCCATAATATCCTTTCTTTCTTCATTTCTACTGATTCATAAGACAAAAGAAACTTGCCTTACTTGTTTTCTTGATTTTCAATTGTTTTCTTCAGGGCGTTCCAAGCTAGGGTTGCACACTTGATCCGTTGAGGGAATTTTGCAACGCCTGATAAGAAAGCTGCATCTCCAAGTTGGTCTTGGCGTTCATCTTTTTGCCCTTGAACCATTTCAGAAAAAATATTTGCAAGCTCTAAAATTTCTTGTTTGGTTTTGCCTAAAACGGCATCTGTCATCATGCTTGCAGAGGCAGTCGAGATGGTGCAACCTGAGTTTAGAAAAGCGATATCTTCCAAACGATCCTCTGCATCAAACTTAACAGAGAGGTTGATGACATCGCCACAGGTTGGATTGTTGAGACTGATTTGTTCAGCATCTTCCAACTTCCCTTGGTGATGTGGATTTTTCGAATGGTCCGCTACCACTGCCATATAAAGGCTATCTAGTTTAGAAAGTGCCATTGAAAAACTCCTTTGTCTTTTGTAAGGCATCGACTAGCTTGTCGCAATCTGCCTTGGTATTGTAGATATAAAAACTTGCACGAGCTGTCGCTGGAACATCCAAATACTGGAGCAAGGGTTGAGCGCAATGGTGACCTGCTCGAACAGCCACTCCTTCATAATCCAAAGCAGTCGCAAGGTCGTGCGGATGAAGATCACCTAGGTTAAAGGCAATGACACCTGAACGTTGATCCAAGTCCTGCGAACCGTAAATAGTCAATCCTTCAATCGCCTGCAGTTTTGGATAGACGTATGCGATCAATTCTTGTTCATGGGCTTCAATGGCATCCATACCAATCTTTTCAAGATAATCTACTGCCGCAGCAAGTCCGATTGCACCAGCCATATTAGGAGTTCCTGCCTCGAATTTCCAAGGCAATTCCTTCCAACTAGCAGATTGTTCATAAACGAAATCAATCATTTCGCCGCCAAATTCTACTGGTGACATTTGTTCCAGATACTTTTCTTTACCATAAAGAACACCGATACCAGTCGGACCAGCCATCTTGTGACCTGAAAAGGCAAAGAAGTCCACATCCAAGTCCTGGACATCAATCTTCATATGAGGAGTAGACTGAGCACCATCCACCACCATGATGGCTCCCACTTGGTGGGCCATTTGAGTGATTTCTTTGATTGGATTAACCACACCAAGAACATTGGAGGCGTGAGCTAGCGAAACAAACTTGACCTTGTCAGTCAATTTAGTTCGCAAATCATCCATATCCAGAGCTCCGTCCTTGAGATAAACATAGACAAGCTCTGCTCCAGTCTTGCGACAGGCCTCCTGCCAAGGAATGATGTTGGAATGATGTTCCATGACAGAAATCAAAACCTGGTCTCCCTCAGTCAAGACTTCCTCTGCAAAGTGTGCCACCCAGTTCAGACTGGTTGTCGTTCCTCTGGTAAAGAGAACTTCCTTTGTAGACCCTGCATTGATAAACTCACCAATAGTTTCACGAGCGGCTTCATAAGAAGCTGTCGCTCTTTCTGCCAAGGTATGAACGCCACGATGAACATTGGCATTGTCGTTCTCATAGTAGCGGTTAATCGTCTCCAGAACTGCTAGTGGTTTTTGTGTCGTCGCAGCATTGTCCAAATAAACCAATGGTTCATCATTAACAATCTGGTCTAAAATTGGAAAATCCTTGCGAATCACTTCTACATCTAACATAGGCTACCCCTTAGCGTTTTGACAATTTTTCTTCGATAGTTGCAATCATTTCATCACGAACTTCCTTGACTGGAATCTCAACGATAACGGAGCCAAGGAAACCACGAACAACCAAACGTTCTGCAGTTGCCTTATCTAAACCACGGCTCATGAGGTAGTACATGTCTTCTGGATCTACCTGACCGATAGAAGCCGCATGTCCTGCAGTTACGTCATTTTCATCAATCAAAAGGATTGGGTTGGCATCTGAACGCGCTTGGTCTGAAAGCATAAGAACACGACTTTCTTGTTGGGCATCTGCTCCCTTGGCACCCTTGATGATGTGGCCAATACCATTGAAGGTCAAAGTTGCTTTCTCAAGAATAACCCCATGTTGCAGGATATTTCCGATTGAGTTACAGCCGTAGTTGGTTACACGAGTATCAATTCCTTGCACCTGACGGCCACTTGAAAGAGCTACAACTTTAAGGTCAGCATGGCTACCATTTCCAATCAAATCGCTATCAAAATCCGCAACGACGTTTCCTTCATTCATGACACCAATTGCCCAGTCAATATTTGCATCGTTACCTAATTTACCTCGACGGCTAATGTAGGCAGTAACGTTTTCACCTAGACGGTCAATGGCGGCAAACTTGACTTGAGCTCCAGAACGAGCAATCACTTCTACTGTAATATTAGCAGTTGCTTTGGCACTTCCTTCACCGCGTGACTCTAAACGCTCCAGATAACTAATCTTAGAGTTTTTACCAGCGATAATCATAATATGCTTGTTAAACGGCACATCACTATCACTATCTTGGTAGAAAATACCTTCGATTGGTTCTTTAATCTCAACATTATCAGGAATGTAGAGAACAGCACCACTATTGAAATAAGCTGTATGGTAGGCTGCCAACTTATCATCGTCATACTTAACAGATGACATGAAGAATTCCTCAATAAGCTCTGGAATTTCTTCTAAAGCTGAGTGGAAGTCTGTAAAGACGACACCCTGTTCAGCCAACTCAACTGGAGTTTGCTCAAAAACAGTTTGAGTTCCTACTTGCACCAATTTCAAGTGGTTATCTAGTGCAGTGAAATCTGGAACATTTGCTGATGGCTCATTTTCTGTAATCGTTCCATCCCCCAGATTCCAACGGTGGAATTTGACACGCTCAATAACTGGTAATTCTAAACTCTCAATCTTATCAAAAGCTTTTTGACGGAGGTCAGCCAACCAGCTTGGTTCAGCGTGCATTTCTGAAAAAAGTTTAATATTTTCTTTAGTCATTTACTTCTCCTAAAAGATACGAGGGAATTACAATTCTTCCTTGTAGTCGTAGCCAAGTTCTTCAGCTAATTTTGCGTATCCTTCGCGTTCCAAACGCGCTGCCAGTTCTGGACCACCTGAAAGGACAACACGACCTTCCATCATCACGTGTACCACGTCTGGTGTGATGTAGTTCAAAAGACGTTGGTAGTGAGTGATAATCATAGCACCAAAGCCTTCACCACGCATGGCATTGACCCCTTTCGATACAACTTTAAGAGCGTCAATATCAAGACCAGAATCAATCTCATCCAAAAGAGCAAATGTTGGCTCCAACATCAAAAGTTGAAGAATTTCATTACGTTTTTTCTCACCACCAGAGAAGCCTTCGTTGAGGTAACGCTCTGCCATTTCTTCTTTCATGTTGAGCAATTCCATTTTTTCATCTAACTTAGTGATGAACTCGCGAACTGAAATCTTCTCATCGTCTTCTTTGCCGGCATTCATGGCTGCACGAAGAAACTCAGCATTAGTAATACCAGGAATTTCTGATGGGTATTGCATAGCAAGGAAAAGTCCCATACGCGCACGCTCGTCCACTTCCAACTCAAGGATGTTTACGCCATCAAACAAGACCTCACCTTTGGTCACCTCATAGTTTGGATTTCCCATAATAGCTGCAGAAAGAGTCGATTTACCAGTACCATTTGGCCCCATGATAGCGGCGATTTCTCCTGTTTTCAGGGTCAGGTTAACCCCTTTTAAAATTTCTTTTCCTTCAATCTCAACGTGAAGATCTTTGATCTCTAATACTGACATGATAGTTCCTTTCTTTTTCAAGGCCTTTACAGCGTTACTAGAGACATACTTGATTTTCCTAGAAAACACGGTAAAAGGTCAATAAATATACTTTTATAGTATAACAAAAAAAAGCCTAAAAGGCTTTGATTTTGTCTAGAAGCTGAGGACTAGTCTTTTCCTTTTAAATGTTGGTCAATAACATCTACAATCTTGCCCATCAAGTAACTAACTCGGAAATTTCTAAAGAGCAAAATGGCCCAAAAGGCTGCCATAATATAACGACCAGTCATCCAAGCTTCATTGAAAAAATAGGTCTCAGCAGCTGTAAACAGCGCGATGATAATAAATTGTTGTCTATTCATAAACTTATTGTATCATGAAATCTTTCTTTAGTCTTCCTCTACCTTCACTTTATCAGCCAAAAATTCAAATCCTTCTGGAATCAGGCTTTCTTCTGCTTCTTTTTCAGTTTGAGAAGATTTGGCTTTGGCTGAAAAGGCTGCACGAACTTCTTTCCATTCCTCCATGGAAATGGCTAAAATCTCAGGTGAAAAACCTGCTGCCTGACTGAGGATGTTGCCAAACATGGTGTTGAGATTGTCTCGTTTCATGGTTTGACCAGCATTGAAGTTAGACTCAAAAGCAAGAATGGCGTGATGTTCATTGGCCGCAACCGGTTGAGAGCCAACTAGCAGAGCCTTGTCTGGCCCACCAAGACTTTCAATTACCTCTCCCCAGGCATTTTGTAAACGAATCAAATTTTGACGTGCTAAATCAGGATTTTCAACGGCCTCTTGTAAGATCGATTGAACTTTATTGCGATCCACACAATAGACGGTCTTACCCGCTGCTGGTCGGCTAGGTACTGGACTGGTTGGCTTGGGTATAGTTCCTACATTTGCGAGTTCTTGTTTGAGACGCGTCACTTCTTGTCTCAGCGCAGAAATTTCATCTTCAACCGCCCCTGGAAGAGCTGGTTCGGGCTTAATCTCCGCCAAACGGATGGTCATCATCTCAGCATAAATCTTAGGCTGCAAGCTAGACTTAATATCAGCTAAACTCACTGTCGCCAAGCGAATCATTTCAAACAGATTTTGCTGAGGAAGTGCCAAATTCTCAACAAAGACTGGACTATGATGCGTGTTTTCACCACCTGTTTGAACAATTAACAAATCTCTTAAATAGTGCAAAAGGTCGGTCACAAAACGAGTCATGCTCTTACCATTGTCAAAGAGAAGATTTAAGCAAGACAAAGCCTTGGGAACATCCTGTTGAGACAAGGCAGCCACATAATCATCCAAGGCTGATAGACTAATGGTACCTGTAATCTCTTCAGAGATGGCAGTCGTCAACTCATTTCCCTGTGTCAAACTCAGGGCTTGATCCAAAATAGACAAGGCATCTCGCATTCCACCTTCAGCACGTCTGGCAATGATTTCCACAGCCTCTGGTTCAGAACTGATATTTTCTTTTTCTAAGATATAGCGGATATGTTCCTTAATATCCTGTGTCTTAATCGATTTAAACTCGAAACGTTGCACACGGGATAGAATCGTCGCAGGTATCTTGTGCAATTCAGTAGTAGCCAAAATAAAGACCACATTCTGTGTTGGTTCTTCCAGCGTCTTTAGGAGGGCATTAAAAGCCCCTGTAGACAGCATGTGAACCTCATCTATGATATAAACCTTATAACGAGCAAGGCTAGGCGCATAGGTAGATTTATCACGAATTTCACGGATTTCATCCACCCCGTTATTAGAGGCCGCATCCATTTCGATAACATCTTCTAAACTACCATCTGTCACTGCCTGACAAATATAGCAGTTATTGCAAGGTTCACCACCCACTTGATTTGGACAGTTCATAGCTTTGGCAAAAATCTTGGCTACACTGGTTTTTCCCGTTCCACGTGGACCAGAAAAAAGATAGGCATGACTTATTTTCTCTTGTTCTACTGCTTGTTTAAGAGTCTTAGCCACAACTTCTTGACCAACCAACTGGGAGAAGTTTTGACTTCTATATTTTCGATAAAGTGCTTGATACATTAGGCTTTCTCCCCAAACATTGTAAAGTCCCATTCTGTTTTTTCAAGCAAAATAGCGACAAATTGTTCCAAATAATCTCGATCCATAGCATCATAATCATCAATCTCTGAAGAATCCAGATCCAGAACTCCAAGTAATTGACCATTCTTTACCATCGGCACAACAATTTCACTTTTAGCTCGACTATCACAAGAAATATAGTTGGGATAAGTCCTTACATCACCAACCAGAACAGTTTCCTGAAAATGAGCTGCCTCCCCACAAACACCTTTTCCCAGTGCAATACGGATGCAGGAAACACCTCCTTGGAAGGGACCTAAAATCAATTCCTCTCCATCGAACAGATAAAAGCCTGCAAATACGGTATTAGGAAAGCGTGATTTTAAAAGAGCACTGGCGTTGGAAAGATTAGCCAAAACATTTGTTTCACCTTCCAATAAAAAAGAGAGCTCTTCATTTAGCATTTGATAACGTGATTGTTTTTCTGATTCTAACATAGAACTATTATATCAAAAAAGGCTTACAGACAAAAGAAAAATCCCTTGTTTAGAAAACAAAGGATTTTGTGAATTTTCAATTTGATTAAAGTTCGATATCACCGAACAAGTCAGCCATTGAGAATCCTGTTTGTGTTTCTGGAAGTTCGAAATCACGTTTTTCTTGACGTTTTGGACGACGTGGACGAGCAGCACGTTTCTCTTCTTTTTGTCCTTCTTCTTGAGCTGGACGTTCTTCAAGAGCTTTGATAGAAAGTGATACGCGCTCTGCATCTGCATTAACTTCAAGAACTTTAACTTGAACTTCTTGACCAACTTTAAGAGCTTCTTTTGGATTTTCAATACGTTTGTGTGAAATTTGTGATACGTGAACAAGTCCATCGATACCTGGCAATACTTCAACAAATGCACCGAAGTCAGTCAAACGTTTAACTGTTCCTTCAACTACATCACCTTTAGCCAATTTTTGCTCAACGCCATCCCATGGTCCAGGTGTTGTTGCTTTAAGTGAAAGTGATACGCGTCCTTCTTCTTCGTTAAGATCAAGGATTTTCACTTCAATTTCTTCACCAACAGTTACAACTGATTTTGGTGATACGTTACGTTCGTGTGACAATTCAGTCAAGTGAACCAATCCGTCAACACCACCAAGGTCGATGAAAGCACCAAAGCTTGTGATACGAGCAACTTTACCAGTTACAACATCACCAACAGCCAATTTACCGAATACTTCAGCACGAGCTGCTGCTGTAGCTGCTTCAACAACTTCACGACGTGAAAGGATGAAGCGGTTTTCTTTAGCGTCAACTTCTTTGATTTTAGCGTCAAATTCTTGACCTACAAAACGCTCAGTGTTACGTACGAAACGAGTATCCAACATTGAAGCTGGGATAAATCCACGAACACCTTCAAATTCTACTGAAAGTCCACCTTTAACGGCACGAGTTCCTTTAACAGTAACAACTTCTTCTTCGCGACCAACAAGTTTGTCCCATGCTTTGCGAGCTTCAAGGCGTTTTTTAGATACAAGGTATGTAACTGTATCAGTATCTTTACCAACTACTTGACGAAGTACAAGAACATCCAATACTTCTCCTACTTTAACAAAGTCATTGATATCTGCATCGCGATCGTTTGTCAATTCGCGAAGAGTCAAGACACCTTCAACACCAGTTCCAGAGATTGCAACGTTAGCTTGAGTCGCATCAACTGTCAATACTTCAGCACTAACAACATCACCAGTCTCAACTTGGCTAACGCTATTTAGCAAATCTTCAAATTCGTTCATCTAAAAAATCCTCCAACAATCAAGTTTTTCTTAAACTTGACATACTTATAATTTTTTTCCTAAGCACCCGCAAGGACATGTTCATATCGTTCACGTCTTTCAATTATAAAAATAAAATACCCTAAGATATTTTGCTTTTTATCTTGATTATTACCTAAGAACTGGGGTAGCTGGATTCGAACCAACGCATGAGGGAGTCAAAGTCCCTTGCCTTACCGCTTGGCTATACCCCATTGATGGAATGGAGAGAGAGGGATTCGAACCCCCGAACCCGAAGGAGCGGATTTACAGTCCGCCGCGTTTAGCCTCTTCGCTATCTCTCCTACAATCAACATGGACTATTATATCATGAAAATTTCAAAAAAACAAGACTTATTTTGCTAAATTATAATTTTCAATCAAAATTTCCACAGCTTTTTCCAATTTTTTATAAAAACTATCGACATTCCCATTCTTTATAATGGCAAATTGTCCATCTAATTCGGCAATTTCTCCGATAACTTTTTTACCAATGGTCAATGTATAACCTTCAAAACTGTCTTTTCCTACCTTAACTTTGGCATCTGCTACTTGAATTTCGATTTTTTTATCTTTCTTACTCATTTCATACCTCTCTTCACTTTTTCTATTTTACAAGAAAATCCTAAAACTAGCAAGAAAAAACTCTATATCATTCCATGTCTGATATAGAGTTTTCTGCTTTATTTAATGTGTTTTTCTAGTTCTTTTTGGTACTTACCATTTGATTCCAATTTTTCTTTTTGCCATTTTTTCAGTGCTTCTTCATATTCTTTTGTCGTAACGATATCTTTTTGTAATTTCATTCCTTTAAAGATATATGGGTCACCCTTAATACCAACTTGTGAGTATGGTTTTGAGAATGGCACGACATTACTTACAACTGGTGAACCACCAGATGAGGCTGTTGGCATCAATAATGAACTATCTGTCAACCAAGCTTGAGCCTTGGCATATTTTTCATAGCGCTCTTCAAGATTAGTAGTTTCTGAATCGGCATCATCCAATAATTTCTTATACTGGTCCAAACCAAGTTTCGCTACAACATCCTTATCTTTCCCTTTAGTAATACCAAGGTGTTTCATAGCAGAACCTGATTTAGGATCCATGATATTCAAGTAAGATGCTGGGTCTTGATAACTTGGAGCCCATCCTGTACTGTTCAAATCATAGTCTTTTTGAGAAGGAACACGTGCTTGTGAAGTGATTGTTTCCTTTTCATTATCTGTCATTTGAAGAACGTCGATGACAACATTTTCAGCACCAAGAGTTGATTCAATAGACTGTTTGAAAGAGTTGCTTTGTTGAACGGCGATGGTATCTGTTTGTTCAACTGGGACATCCAAATGAATTGGGAAGGTTACCCCTTTAGATTCCAAGTCTTTCTTAGCTTTTTCGAACGCAGCTTTAGCCTTGTCAGGGTTGTAGATAGAATCCTTACCGTCAACTAGCTCAACACCTTTCCATTGGTCACCATAGTTCACCAACTCTGCTTGAGCGATTTGACCAAAGTTTTTACCACCTGCTTGTACAAAGTTGTCAGGAACAAGGCTGTTACGAATAATCTTATCCGCACCGTCTTCGCCATTTAGCTGGGCAGCATAAGAATGACGGTTGAAGGCAAAGTTGATAGCCTGACGGAAGTCCTTATTAAGCATAGCTTCTTTTGTAGAAGTCTTTTGTTCTTCACTTGTTTTCGCAGTTTTATTATATGACTGACGATTTACGTTAAAGGTGAAGTAATAACTACTTGAGTCCTGTGGACTATAAGTGATTTTATCTCCGTATTGTTCCAAAGTTGAAGCAAAGTTTGAGCTACTTGGGAAGAGACGGGCTGTCGTATAGGCACCTGAAGAGAAACTACGAATCAACGATTCCTGATCAGAACCATCGTAGTAAGTCAATTTAATCTTCTCGATTTTTACCTTTTCTTTATCCCAATAATTTGGATTTTTCTCGTATTCAATCAACGATTTGGAAGTCAAGGTCTTCAAGATATAAGGACCATTATAGAGAATTCCCGCTGGAGTAACTGCTCCATAATCTTTACCTGATGCCTTCAAAAATTCTTCATTTACAGGTAACATCGTTGCTGTGGTGACTTTAGAGTTCCAGAAGCTTTCTGGTTTGTTTAGGGTATATTCAACTGTGTAATCGTCCAAGGCCTTGACACCAACTGTAGAGAAATCATTGGTCTCACCAGTCATGTAGGCATCCAAGCCCTTGATTGAATTTTGGATGAGAGAGACACCGTCTGACTTACCGTCAGCTACGTGTTTTAGTCCTGTCACAAAGTCATGGGCTGTTACTTCTGCGTATTCTTCACCTTCTGAAGTGTACCATTTAACTCCTTTACGAAGTTTATAGGTATAAGTCAAACCATCTTTTGACACAGACCAATCTTCAGCCAAGGAAGGAATAACATTTCCGTATTGGTCGTTTTCCATCAAACCATCAACCACGTTCCCGATGACATCTGTTGTAGATGTACGAGTCGCTATACTATAGTCCAAAGATGCTGGATCTACTGCATAGACATATGAAAATGTTGTCGGTGCATCTGCTTCTTTATCAGCTTTTCCACAAGCCACTAATAGAGCTGTTGTACTCAGGACCACTCCTGCTGTTAAGAGCCACTTTTTCGATTTCATAAAAAATCTCCTTTAGTTAATTTTAATCTACTTTTACAATCCAACCTTCTGGCGCTTCAATATCGCCAAACTGAATTCCTGTCAATTCATCATAGAGTTTACGAGTCACAGGACCTACTTCTGTTTCACTATAGAAAACATGGAAATCATCACCGTGCTGAATTCCACCAATTGGAGAAATAACCGCTGCTGTACCACAGGCACCTGCCTCTACAAAACGGTCAAGGTTGTCAATCGGGACATCACCCTCAATAGGAGTTAAGCCCAAGCGATGTTCTGCCAAATAAAGCAAAGAATACTTGGTAATAGATGGCAAGATAGATGGACTCAATGGTGTTACAAACTCATTGTCAGCTGTAATTCCAAAGAAGTTAGCTGATCCGACTTCTTCAATCTTTGTATGAGTTGATGGATCTAGATAGATAACATCTGAGAAATGACGTGACTTGGCCAATTTCCCTGGTAAGAGACTGGCAGCATAGTTCCCACCAACCTTAGCTGCACCTGTACCATTTGGAGCGGCACGATCGTATTCATCCTGAATCAAGAAGTTGGTTGGAACCAAACCACCTTTAAAGTAATTACCAACTGGCATGGCAAAGATAGTGAAAATGTACTCTTCTGCTGGTTTTACTCCGATAATATCTCCTACTCCAATCAAAAGAGGACGAAGATAAAGGGTTCCACCTGTTCCGTATGGAGGTACATATTCTTCATTGGCACGAACAACTTCCTTACAAGCTTCTACAAACATTTCTGTCGGAACTTGTGGCATCAAGAGACGATCACAAGTACGTTGCAGACGTTTAGCATTTTCATCAGGACGGAAAAGTTGAATACTGCCATCCTTAGTACGATAAGCTTTTAAACCTTCGAATGCTTGTTGTCCATAGTGAAGACTTGGAGAAGACTCTGAAATATGCAAGGTTGCATCTTCTGTCAACTCTCCTTGATTCCATTGTCCATTTTTAAAATGAGCAATATAGCGATAAGGTAATTTCATATAGGAAAAACCGAGATTTTCCCAATCAATCGTTACTGTCATATTCCACTCCTTATTCTAAAAACCTATTTCTTTTATTCTACACTATTTTTCTAAAATAGCAAGTATATTTTGTAATTTTCAGAAAATTTCTTCAATAAAAAGAACCAGCTCTGAGAACTGATTCTTCATTTCACTTATTTGGCTTCTGTAAATACTTCTTTAAGATAAGCGTCAAAAACTTCTTCATCTGAAATGGTATCTGAAATAAAGCTTCCATTGCTAGTACGTTCTGACAGGTTCAAGTCTTGTAGTCGACTTTCATAGATTGTACCTTTGTTGGATTGGACAAGCAGAGTTTGGTCGTTCTCTTCCACTTCTGTACTAAAGAGGTCACCAACGAAGCCTTGTTCTGCAACCGCTCCTGCCAAGAAGACACGATGCGGTTTGTTTTTCAACTCACGCAAGACTTGTAACCCACGTTTGGCACGGCTGGTTGCCGGAATTTCGTCAATAGAAACACGTTTCAAACTTCCACGCTGAGTCAAGAGGTAGAAGGATGAGGTATTACAGATAAAGGCCGATTGGAGGACATCATCTTCTTTCAGGTTCATAGCCTTGACACCTGCAGCCTTGGCACCAACAACTGGAACCTCTTCGATATTGAAACGCAGAGCATAACCGTTTTGGCTAATCAAAAGAACATCATCTAGTTTAATCGGAGCCACTGCTACAATCTGGTCTGTCTCGTCTTTTAGCTTAGCATACTTGACAGACTTAGACTTGTAGGTCCGCCATGGGGTGAATTCTTTTCGTTCTACACGCTTGATTTGACCGAGACGAGTCGCCGCAAAATAAGTTGTCGCATCATCAAACTGATCCACGACTTCCACATAAAGGATTTCTTCGTTGGTTTCAAAGTTTGTGATAGTCTGGCTCAGATGCTCTCCGATGTCCTTCCAACGAATATCTGCCAATTCATGGATTGGTCTGTAGATGACATTTCCAAGACTGGTAAACATCAAGAGGTGTTGGGTTGTCTTGGCAGCTTGCACAAAAATCAAACGATCGTCGTCACGTTTGCCAATTTCTTCCAGCGTTGAAGCCGCAAAGGAACGTGGACTAGTACGCTTGATGTAACCTGCCTTGGTCACGCTGACGTAGGTATCTTCCTCGGCGATCAGACTAGCTGTATCAATCTCGATTACTTTTGCTGTATCTTCCAAAGTACTCAAACGTGGTGTCGCAAATTTCTTCTTGACCTCACGAAGCTCTTTCTTCATGAGATTGTACATAGTCCGTTCATCACCGATAATCGCCGCAAGCATGGCAATCTTTTCACGAAGTTCAGCTTCTTCTTCCTGCAAGACAACCACGTCTGTATTGGTCAAACGGTAAAGTTGCAAGGTAACGATGGCCTCAGCCTGCTCTTCTGTAAAATCATAGCTGACCTTGAGGTTTTCCTTGGCGTCAGCCTTATTCTCAGAAGCACGAATAAGAGCAATGACTTCGTCCAAAATCGAAATTACATGAATCAAACCTTCGACGATATGGAGACGCTTCTCAGCCTTTTCCTTGTCAAAGCGGGAACGAGCCAAAATCACTTCACGACGATGGGCAATGTAGCTAGATAAAATTGGGACAATCCCAACCTGACGAGGGGTGAAATTGTCAATCGCCACCATATTAAAGTTGTAATTGATTTGCAAGTCAGTATATTTGAAGAGATAGTTGAGAACAAGCTCAGAATTGGCGTCTTTCTTGAGTTCAATCGCGATACGAAGACCGTCACGGTCAGACTCATCACGAACCTCAGCAATTCCTGCCACCTTGTTATTGACACGAACATCATCGATTTTCTTGACCAGATTGGCCTTATTGATTTCATAAGGAATCTCAGTGATAACGATTTGTTCCTTGCCACCTTTTAGCTTTTCAATCTCAGTCTTGGAACGAACAACCACGCGCCCTTTCCCAGTTTCATAGGCCTTCTTGATTTCATCACGACCCTGGATAATCCCTCCAGTCGGGAAGTCTGGTCCAGGCAAGAATTCCATGAGTTTTTCAACTTTGGCCGTTGGATGGTCAATCATGTAAACCGCGGCATCAATGACCTCAGCCAAATTATGGGGAGGAATATCTGTGGCATATCCAGCCGAAATCCCAGTCGAACCATTGACTAAAAGATTTGGAAAGGCTGCTGGCAAAACAGTTGGTTCTTTCTCGGTATCGTCAAAGTTCCAAGCAAAGGGAACTGTCTTTTTCTCGATATCCTGAAGAAGATAACCAGCAATCTCAGACAAACGAGCCTCGGTATAACGCATAGCCGCAGGCGGATCTCCGTCCATAGAACCGTTATTACCATGCATTTCAACTAGAATCTCACGATTTTTCCAGTCTTGCGACATACGAACCATAGCATCATAGATAGAACTATCACCATGTGGGTGAAAATTCCCCATGATGTTCCCGACAGACTTGGCCGACTTGCGGTAGCTCTTGTCAAAGGTGTTGCCATCCTTATTCATAGAATAAAGAATGCGGCGCTGAACCGGCTTCAAGCCATCACGAATATCTGGCAAAGCCCGGTCTTGAATGATGTACTTGGAGTAGCGACCAAAGCGCTCTCCCATGATGTCCTCTAGGGACATGTTTTGAATGTTGGACATAATAATTCTCTTTTTAGTGTTTTATTGTAAAGTAAATCTATAATTTATAAATTTAACTGTTTCTTTGTAGGTAGTGAGAAAAGAAGAGCAATCCTACTAATCCTAGGATGAATAAAAGATTAATTTTAATAACAAATAAGCTAAATAGGGTATTAATTAGGCCGTGAAAAATGGCGCAAAAAAGGACCGACTTAGTCTTTTTGAAAATAGCTGCTAGAAGAATACTGAGATAAATTGCAAATAGACTGAATAATATAAAAGGTATCCCACTTTGGGAACTTCCAATCACAAACCATAACGGTACATGCCATATTGCCCAAATACAACCTGTTATCAAACCGGAAATCCAAAAGGAGAATCTAGTTTCCAAAGTTGGTTGCAAGATGCCTCGCCATCCCAATTCTTCTTCGCCACCATAAACACAGACTGCACTCAAAAAAACAACAAACAAATTTCCTAGTGGAAAAGCTGGATTAAGTTCCTTAGAGGAGAAAGCGATGACACCTGTCTGCACGAAAATTAGTAAAAGAAATAACAAAATATGTTTCTTTGAGTCCCCTAAGATAAAAGAGACTATGCTTTTAATGGATTTTTGAGGCAAACAAGAAATGGCTGCAATGGTTGGACCGAAACCTCCTAGTAAATGGAGAAAAACTCCTAGTGGACTTGTTAGACTTAAGAGGCTCATTTGCGTCAGAAAAGCGAGCAATCCCCAACCAAATCCCCAAGAAATGAGAAAACTCATCAGTAAAAATTTTGTTATCTTATTATTTTGTAAATGTTTCATTTGTTTCGAGTCTCTCCTCAGCATACTTAATCATCTTCTCAGCCACTTCCTTCTCATAGTCAAATCCCATTTTTTGAGCAAGGAACTCAGCCTCTCGGTGGAAAAGTTCCATCGTAGCAAACAAAGACTGAGTGATTTTGTCTAAACTGGAGAAATCAACTAGACTTGAGAATTCTTTCTCTTTCGTATTAGGTAAATAGTTAAAAAGATACTTATTATTCTTGCCGACGTCTACTTTTTCCTCATCAGCTGCAACTTGCCAAGCTAAGACTTTTAATAACTCTTGTTGACAAATGCCGTAGAGATGGTCAGTCGCATAGATGAGCTGATTACGACAAATGCCCTTGACTACATAGGCGGAAACCCACCAAAATTCATTGCAGGAATTTTTAAAATCTGTCTCAGTAGCTGGATGTATCCAGAAACGCTCTGGGCTGGGAAAATATGACTCAAACAAGCCCTTCTCATCTGCTAAAACTATGAATCCTGCCTCACTATCCACCCACTCTTTAATGTGTTCTTTAGGGCAAAGAGTCAAATCGATACGATTGCCATCTTCAAAAAGCATGAGGTATAGACGACGTTGACCAAGACCAACTTCTTGCTCGATAATGCGTTTGCCAAACTTGTCCAACCAAGATAAATCTGTAATCAGCTCGTCCAGATTCTCTACAACATAGACTACGTCATAGTCTTGAAATTCGTCTTTTGGAGCTTGTGAATTTGTCCGCGAACCGGACATGGCGACAGCATCGACTTGTAGCACTTTTGCAGTTTGCAAAATTAAATCTAGCATTTCGGGTTCAGTTCTCATAGGAATACCTACCTTTTTAGTGAAAACTCTCGATTCTGTAGAGGGTATGTCTATAAAGCGGACTATCAGCTGGAATTTTTTCGTTATCAAATTCTTTGAAAAATCCTATGACTAGTTTTTTCATGACTTTGACAGCCATCTTTGTTTTTATTTCTTCTTTTTAAACAGATTATTAATAATAAGAAAAACTACTAACAAAACAGCTAATACATTTGTTTGATGTTTAATTTCCTTCAACCCTAGCCAGCCTTGATCACTTGCAAAATTAACCCCTACAATTACATATAAGAAAATCAAATACATGCTAAATATATTAGTCAATAGCCATCCTCCAATTTTCTTGCAGCATGATTCATCTGCCGAGCCAAATGAATCGGGATTAGGCGTATCAAGTTTTACATATTTATCCAAATAATCTTGAGTAGAAAATTTATTTATCTTATCTTCACCATTTTTATTAATTTTAACATCTAGTTCAAGTTTCATTTCATGCACTTCCCATCATCTTTTTATTGATTTTTTCAATCAGATCGTATTCTTCATCGTCATTCTCTAAGGTCCTACTTATTGCCTTTGCTTTATCATACGTTTCACGAATAAATTCTGGTTGTTTTGAAGCTTTGTAATGAATCTTCAAGAATTTCAACGAAGATACCATAGAAGCATTGTATTCCCAATGGTTCTTCAACAGACACCTGATAAATACTCTAATGATTACCTGTTCTTGATACAAAAGACTTGTTTCATGATGTTCAAAATACTTTAACGAAATATAATCACAATAGTAAATCATGATATTAGATATCCAAGTAAAAGTGTATTCTTGGACTTCCTTAGTTGGTTCATAGCGTAGAGCTGTCCTTAACACCTGAACTTCTTTAAGCGTAATTTCTTTAGCAGAAGCTGCATCAAAAAGCTTTGAGCGCCAGCCTGAAATGCTATCTAAAGAACTTCTATAATTGGTATATAAGGTAAAGATTGACACAATTGCACCTAACAGAGCCGCAAATAATCCAATCACTAATTCATTCATCTTTATATCCTATATTCACTTTCTAAGATTTATTTTGACTGGCATAAATTAAACAGAACAACCTACTTTGCTTCTTCTGGTTGTGTTGGGGTAATTCTTTTGCTTGGTTTGCGTTTTTTATAGCGACTACGGATAGCGTTGAGATGGTCACGGAGATCGGCATACTGCTTCTTATCTGGATAAGCATATGCGTTGATTGCAGTAAAGTCCACAAGGAAGTCATAGATTTCTTGCAGTTTAGCACGAACTTCCTTATTTTGACTAGGTGCCTTTCCTTTTTGCTCAGCCAGGCGCTCCTTATAGGCTTTTTCAAACTGAGCCTACGCCTTTATTAAGGTTTCTACATGAGTTTTCAAATGCAGGGTTGAAAGGGCAGTTTGGTAGTCCGTATCTTTTAGCTCCTTGAGTAAATGGTTAATAGCTTCTGTCTCCTTTTCGCAGCTTATACTCGTTAGCCCAGCATAATTTTTGAAAAGTTTGCTGAGTTTGTCGTAAACTTCCTTGCTACCTGCCTCTTTGACACGAGAGAAGGCCTTGACCAAACTGGTCAAGGTAGAAAGCGCATCATCACGCTCACGATCAGACGCTTCCAGACTAACCACCATTTGACTGGCCTTGGAACGGTGCAAACCAGCTTGCAAGGTCTCAAGAAGTTTTTCTATATCTCCAAGCTTCGTTGCGTAAACCTGCTCAGACTTATTGGCTTTTGTAAAAGCCCCTAACTCGTCCTTGCTCTCAGATAGAAGTTAGAAGAATTCGTTGTTTTCTAAATTGAGTACAGTTAAACTCGTGATTCCATATTCTTTTTTCATAAAACTCCTCTTTCAATGATGTATTTTTAATTTTTTGCCCTAAAATAATTCAGAACATATCTAAATATTCGTATTATACTCCAATAAATCAACACACACATGTGTGTGTTGATTTATTCCCCCAGACAAGATACTCCTCAGGTGTGATTTCTTGTTTTAGGAATAAGGAAATGATTTCTTGTGGGAGATTATATTAATCCATTTCTCCAATGCCAAATAACTGCATTAATTCCTTTGATATTTTTCTAGCAACACTTTCGCTAGATCCCCTATCAGAAGAAAAAATTTCTAATAGTTTTTTGGAGTTCTGTTCTTTATTCTTTTCAAATATATCAAAATAATTTCTAGCACCTTTTATATCTTTTAACAATAGTTTTTCTAAAAAATACATCATTGCACTGTAACCAACCGCCTTTTTTATTAACAATCCTTCTCCATTCCAAATTTCGTGGTATACAATTTCAAATGCACCAAAAAGATTTATTATATCTTTAGCAACTTCTGCTGGTTGATTTTTTTTGAATGAATTTCTAAACACCTTTTTCTCATTTCTGAGTAAAACATTTGAATCATATTTTTCAATTGTTAAATTGTCCTTTGTACTATTTGAAGTAACAAACTGAGAGATTTTTTTCGCAACAGTCCCCTGTGATATAAATTGATCCTTTCTCTCTTTCTTACCTAACATCTTAATCTTTCCTTTAAATGGAGAAACATCATTCTCGTTAAGAAGTTTTACTACCCGAGCTGTAAAAGATTCTACAGTATAAATATCAGATCTCTCACTATAAATAATTCCAAAAAGTTGGCTAATGGTTGAACTATCCACCTGTCTTTGATTTGCGTTAATTGCTACAAATATTTCAGCCGCAGTAGCTTGATCAGCATCCTGGTATATGATTAAAGGAAGTTCAAAATCTTTATCTCTTTCCTTTTCCATATACCTTTTAATTCCTTCAAGTCTATGCTGTCCATCAATAACAGTAAATGGTTTAGCTGAATCAAAATCAGAGTCAAAGCTAATTTTCAACTCGTTTTCTTGATCATCAATAAAATCAGAATTCAAGGATACAATAATCGGTGTTGGAAAGATTGCATCTTTCCTATAACAAAAATCTTTAATTGCATTAGCTCTAGCATCATTTAAATATCTTTGAATACCATTTTCAAAGTCAGATAATCTCTTAACTTCTGAAATTTTTAAGATATCAGAAGCTCTTCCAGTAGTAAGTATGAAATTATACACCCCATCACCTTGATTTACTTCCATTCCTTTAGGGAAGTTAACCGTATCTCTCATCTATTCTCCTCTCTCCTTTCTCGTAATAAATCAAAATCATTGTCTATTTCCAAATCTCGGAAATCTTTCTTTTCACTTGCATTTCTCTGTTCTTCAGCTTTTTGTACTAATTCTTCAATATTACTGCCATCATCTTCTCTCATTGATCCTTCAGAATATCCATATAGAAGTTGAATCAGAATAAATAATACTACTTCAATAACAAGTCCGAAGCAATTTAATAGTGAATTACTTCTAATTTGTCCATAGTAGAAAGCAGATAAAAGCATTAGAACGAAAGAAGAGATAATAATCGAGAGATTGGAATAAAATGTTAACAGTTGAATACCATGCTCAATATTGTCTTGAGATTTTTTTGAAAGCAACCCTCTAAATCGGGTCCTATAAGATAGCACAATATTTGATGCTATACTTATTATTGTACTAAATAGTATGCCTTGTTGGAGCTTCTCTACAATACTGCTACCCCAGTTACTCCATTCGAAAGTTGGAGAAGTTACAGGGATTGTAAAAAGTATAATTGGAATCACAGCTGTTAGTAACACATTTAAACGTACTTTTCCCCAATCAATATTTTTAAAAAAACTTTTTATTTTATTTTTTAAAGATATTTTTATTTTATGTATTTTGTTATTTTTCATCTCAAAACACCATCTCTCCACTCTCCTCCAGCGTAAACTTGACATTGTCTTCAATCCACTTACGTCGTGGTTCGACCTTGTCTCCCATGAGGACATTAACACGACGTTCAGCGCGTGCTAAATCTTCAATCGTAACACGGATGAGGGTGCGGGTTTCTGGATTCATGGTTGTTTCCCAGAGTTGGTCCGCGTTCATCTCACCAAGACCTTTATATCGTTGGAGTGTTGCGCCTTTGCCGAACTGCTTGCGGAGTTCTTCTAGTTCACCGTCTGTCCAAGCATAGGCCACTTCTTCTTTCTTGCCTTTTCCTTTGGACATCTTGTAAAGAGGAGGAAGAGCGATATAGACATGGCCTGCCTCAACTAGTGGACGCATATAGCGGTAAAAAAATGTCAAGAGTAAAGTCTGAATGTGGGCACCGTCGGTGTCCGCATCAGTCATGATAATGATCTTGTCATAGTTGGCATCTTCAAGGGAGAAGTCTGCTCCAACACCCGCACCAATAGTATAAATCATGGTATTGATTTCTTCATTTTTGAGGATATCCGCCATCTTGGCTTTAGCTGTATTGATAACCTTACCACGAAGAGGCAAGATTGCCTGGAACTTGCGGTCACGGCCTTGTTTGGCAGAACCTCCGGCAGAATCCCCCTCGACTAGATAGAGTTCATTCTTAGCTGGATTCTTAGACTGGGCTGGAGTCAATTTCCCAGACAACAAGCCCTTATCTTTTTTATTTTTCTTACCATTCCGGCTCTCATCACGCGCCTTGCGAGCCGCTTCACGAGCATCACGAGCCTTGATAGCCTTACGGATGAGGTTAGAAGCAAGCTCCCCATTTTCCATGAGGAAGAAGGTCAACTTATCCGCCACAATTCCATCCACAACCGGGCGAGCTAGTGGACTTCCTAGTTTGTCCTTGGTCTGTCCCTCAAACTGGAGGTGTTCTTCCGGAACCAAGATAGAAAGAACGGCCGCTAGCCCCTCACGATAGTCTGACCCTTCAAGGTTTTTATCTTTTTCCTTGAGAAGACCTGTCTTACGCGCGTAGTCGTTCATAACCTTGGTAATGGCAGACTTAAGTCCCGTTTCATGCGTTCCACCATCCTTGGTACGAACGTTATTGACAAAGGATAGAATGTTATCTGAAAATCCATCATTATACTGGAGGGCTACTTCCACTTGGAAACCATTTTCTTCACCTTCAAAGTAAAGAACTGGTGTCAAGGTTTCCTTGTCTTCGTTGAGGTAAGAAACAAAGTCCTGCACCCCGTTCTCATAGTGGAATTCAATCGCTTCATCTGTTCGTTTGTCCGTCAGAGATAAGGTCACATTTTTTAAGAGAAAAGCTGATTCATTGAGGCGCTCTGAAATGGTATTGTACTTGAAGTCTGTCGTAGAAAAGATAGTCGAATCAGGCATAAACGTAACCTTGGTACCTGTCTTAGACTTGGGCGCTGTACCGATTTTCTTCAAAGTCGTAACAGGTTTGCCACCATTTTCAAAACGTTGCTTATAGATTGCCCCATCACGAGTGATTTCAACTTCTAGCCAGCTAGAAAGGGCGTTAACTACGGAAGAGCCAACCCCGTGGAGACCACCTGATGTCTTGTAGCCTCCTTGACCAAATTTTCCTCCGGCGTGAAGAATGGTAAAGATAACCTCAACTGTTGGAATTCCCATAGCGTGCATACCTGTCGGCATCCCACGTCCATGGTCTTGTACAGTCAAACTCCCATCTTTATTGATGGTCACATCAATACGATCACCAAATCCAGACAAGGCCTCATCGACAGCATTATCGACGATTTCCCAGACTAGGTGGTGGAGACCAGCTCCATCGGTCGATCCGATATACATCCCTGGACGTTTTCGGACCGCATCCAACCCTTCTAGCACCTGAATGGCATCATCATTATAATTATTAATATTGATTTCCTTTTTTGACACAAGGAACCTCCTATTCGTTCATCTTTACTATTCTACAGGTTTTCTAAGGATTTTGCAAAATTTTTCTTTCTCCGCTGTGACAATTTCAGAAGAGATTCTCTGCCTTTCTTCTCCATTTCATGATATAATAGTAGTATGATTACAATAGTTTTATTAATCCTAGCCTATCTGCTGGGTTCGATTCCGTCTGGTCTCTGGATTGGACAAGTATTCTTTCAAATCAATCTGCGTGAACATGGTTCTGGTAACACTGGAACAACCAATACCTTCCGTATTTTAGGTAAGAAAGCTGGTATGGCAACCTTTGTAATTGACTTTTTTAAAGGAACCCTAGCAACTCTTCTTCCGATTATGTTTCACCTGCAAGGTGTTTCGCCTCTCATCTTTGGACTTTTGGCTGTTATTGGCCATACCTTTCCTATCTTTGCAGGATTTAAGGGTGGTAAGGCTGTCGCAACCAGTGCTGGAGTGGTTTTCGGATTTGCACCTGTCTTCTGTCTCTACCTTGCAGTTGTTTTCTTTGGAACCCTCTATCTTGGTAGTATGATTTCACTATCTAGTGTCACAGCATCTATCGCGGCTGTCATCGGAGTTCTACTCTTTCCACTTTTTGGTTTTATCCTGAGCAACTATGACCCTCTCTTCATCGCTATTATCCTAGCTCTTGCTAGCTTGATTATCATTCGCCATAAGGACAATATCGCTCGTATCAAAAACAAGACTGAAAATTTAGTCCCTTGGGGATTGAACCTAACCAACCAACATCCTAAAAAATAAAACGTCAGTTCATGAATGAACTGACGTTTTTTTGTATGCTTATTTTGATTTGATATAGTTGATACCATCTGCTTTTGGTGCGACTGCTTTTCCAAAGAAGGCTGCCAAGACAAGAATGGTCAAAACATAAGGTGCGATTTGAAGGTAAACCGCAGGTACTCCTTGTAGGAATGGCAATTGAGAACCGATAACAGCCAAACTTTGTGAAAGTCCAAAGAAGAGACTAGATAGCATGGCTCCGATTGGATTCCATTTTCCGAAGATCATCGCAGCAAGGGCGATAAATCCAGGTCCAACAATAGTTGTCACTGAGAAGTTAACTGAGATGGATTGAGCATAAATCGCTCCACCAATTCCACCTAGGAAACCTGAAATAATAACCCCTAAATATCTCATCTTATAGACATTGATTCCCAAGGTATCAGCTGCTTGAGGATGTTCACCGACAGAGCGGAGACGAAGACCAAATCGAGTCTTGAAGAGGATAAACCAAGCAAGGAAAGAGAAGGCAATCGCCAAGTAACCAAGAAGACTAGTTGACTTGAAGAAGATATCACCAATCACTGGGATATTTGCCAAGACTGGGAAGTCAAAGCGTCCAAAAGTTTGACTTAGGTTATCGGTTTGTCCTTTGTTATAAAGAACTTTAACCAAGAAAACAGCCAAGGCTGGCGCCATCAAGTTCAATACCGTACCGCTAACAACATGGTCTGCACGGAAATGAACCGTCGCTGCTGCGTGGATGATAGAGAAGAGACCACCAACCAATCCTGCCACAAGCAAGGATAACCAAGGAGTTGCTGCTCCAAATTGTTCAGCAAATTCAAGGTTAAAGACAACTCCAGAAAAGGCACCCATAACCATAATTCCTTCAAGACCGACGTTTACCACACCACCACGTTCAGAGAAAACACCACCGATACTTGTAAAGATGAGGGGCGCTGAGTAAATCAGCATAGAAGACACCAAGAGGGTGAGCAAGGTTGTAATAGACATCTTTACTTACCTCCTTTAACTTGTTTTTTCGGTTTGACAAAGCGTTCGATAAGATAATGAACACTGACAAAGAAGATAATAGAAGCTGTTACAATGCTGACAAGCTCAGATGGTACCTGCGCCGCATTCATACCTGGGGCTCCAACTTGGAGAACACCAAATAGGAAGGCTGCAAAGAGAATACCAATTGGTGAGTTGGCCGCAAGAAGACTAACCGCCATCCCGTTAAATCCGATAGCTAATGACGATCCTTGAACATAGACATTTTGGAAGGTTCCAAGTCCTTCAACAGCTCCACCAAGACCCGCCAAGGCACCTGAAATAATCATAGATAGGATAATAGTCCGCTTGGCAGAAATACCAGCATATTCTGAAGCATGTGGATTAAGACCAACTGCACGAATTTCAAAACCAAGAGTAGTTTTCTTGAGCATGAACCAAATGACTGCAACGGCAATGAGAGCAAAGAAAATACCAATATTCATCCGCGAATTACCAGTCAACTCAGCCAACCAAGGTGTCTGATAGGTTGCATTAGCCCCAACACGAATGGTTGAGTCTGTACTTTGCATGAAATCTTTAGGGAAAGCATGGATAAAGGCATTTCCTACATACAAGACGATATAGTTCATCATGATGGTTACGATAACCTCTGACGTCCCTAGATAGGCTCTCAGAATACCCGGAATCGCTCCGACAATTCCTCCAGCAATCAAGGCAATCACGATAGTTGCTAGAATCATCAAGGGACGTGGCATATCTGGATGCGACAGGGCAAACCAACCACTAAGAATCCAACCTGCCAAAGCTTGACCAGGAAGTCCGACGTTAAAGAAACCAGCCCGACTGGCAACGGCAAAACCAAGACCAATCAAGACCAAAGGTCCCATGGCACGGAAGATTTCTCCAATCCCACGCAGGCTACCAAAGGCAGTGTAGAACAATTCCTCGTAGCCCCAAATAGCATCATAACCGAAGATCCACATGACAATGGCTCCAAGTAAAATCCCTAGGAAGACAGAAATCAAGGGAACCGAAATTTGTTGTAATTTTTTAGACATCACTCTTCTCCTTTCCCAAGTTTCCACCAGCCATCAAGACACCTAGTTCTTGTTTATTGGTTGTTTCTGGTGATACAATACCTTGAATCTTACCATCATGGATAACGGCAATACGGTCTGAGACGTTTAAAATCTCATCCAATTCAAAGCTGACAACAAGGACAGCCTTACCATTATCACGCTCTTCAATCAAGCGTTTGTGGATATATTCAATGGCACCGACATCCAAACCACGAGTTGGCTGGCTGACGATAAGGAGATCAGGATCACGATCAATTTCACGAGCAATAATTGCTTTTTGTTGATTTCCTCCTGAGAGTGCAGCTGCAGGAACAAATTCACTGGCAGCACGAACATCAAATTCTTCCATTAGCTTTTTAGCATAAGAGGTAATATTTGAATAGTTCAAAATTCCATTTTTACTATGTGGTTCTTTATAGTAAGTTTGAAGGGCAATATTTTCAGAAATCATCATTTCCAAAATCAAGCCATCACGGTGACGATCTTCTGGAACGTGCCCAACACTCAACTCTGTAATCTGACGTGGGTGCAAGCCCACAATTGAATCTCCTTTTAGCTCAACGCTTCCAGATTCAACCTTGCGAAGACCTGTAATTGCTTGAATGAGTTCAGACTGACCATTTCCATCAATCCCTGCAATACCAACAATCTCTCCAGCACGAACATCCAAGGACAGATTTTTCACAGCTGGGACACCGCGGTTTTCATTGACCACCAAATCTTTGATAGACAAGACCACTTCTTTTGGTTGAGAGGCTTGTTTCTCTGTTTTAAAGGAAACAGAACGTCCCACCATCATTTCTGCCAAATCAGCATTGGTAGCCCCTGCAATTTCGACAGTTTCAATTGATTTCCCACGACGGATAACTGTAACGCGGTCAGAAACTGCTCGAATCTCGTCCAACTTGTGGGTAATCAAGATAATTGATTTTCCTTCTTTGACAAGATTTTTCATAATAGCCATCAACTCATCAATTTCTGATGGAGTCAAAACGGCCGTTGGTTCGTCAAAGATAAGGATATCAGCCCCCCGATAAAGGGTTTTTAAAATTTCTACACGTTGTTGGGCTCCAACTGAGATATCTGCTACCTTGGCAGAAGGGTCAACAGCTAAGCCATAACGTTCAGAAAGAGCCTTGATTTCTTTGCTAGCTCCAGCGATATCTAGCACACCATTTTTAGTCAATTCACTACCTAAAATGATGTTTTCAGCCACTGTGAAGGCTTCTACCAACATAAAGTGCTGGTGAACCATTCCGATTCCCAAGCTAGCTGCTTTAGATGGTGAGTCGAGGTTGACAACTTGACCGTTGACCACAATTTCACCACTGGTTGGTTCAAGAAGCCCTGCTAACATGTTCATGAGCGTAGACTTACCAGCCCCATTTTCTCCTAAAAGTGCATGAATTTCACCTTTTCGTAGATGCAGGTTGATTTTGTCGTTAGCAACAAATTCGCCAAACACCTTGGTAATATCACGCATCTCAATGACATTTTCGTGTGCCATGTGCTCTTCCTTTCAGAGTCTTATTTTATTTCAATAAAACTTGCTAATTTCTCTAGTAGCAAGCTTTACTGAGACAAAATGACTTTGTCTCAACTCTTAAAAAAGCGACCGAGGGCCGCTTCCTAAGAAATGACTTCCATCCATTATTTTTCAGGAACTTTTACGCTTCCATCAAGGATTTTAGCTTTAGCATCTTCGACAGCTTTTTTACCTTCTTCTGAAAGGTTTGTTACTGCTAAGTCAACCCCTTTATCTTTCAATGAGTAAACGATCACTTGACCGCCAGGGAATTCACCTTTTTCTGCTTTGTTAGCAATATCTTTTACAGTTGTACCAACTTGTTTCAAAGTAGATACAAGAACGAAGTTTGATTCTTTACCATCTTTAGAAGTGTACTTACCTTCTGCTACTTGGTCACGGTCAACACCGATAACCCAAACTTTTTCACTTTCAGAACGGCTTTCGTTGAGTGATTTTGCTTCTGCAAAGACACCCGCACCTGTTCCACCTGCCGCTTGGTAAACAACGTCTGCACCAGCTGCATATTGTGCTGCTGCAATTGTTTTACCTTTAGCAGCATCACCAAATGAACCAGCGTAGTCAACTTGTACTTTGATAGATGGGTCTACTGACTCAACACCAGCTTTAAATCCAGCTGCAAAACGTGAGATAACTTCAGACTCAATACCACCTACAAAACCAACTTGTTTTGTTTTAGTTGTTTTAGCTGCTGCAACACCCGCAAGGTAAGCAGCTTCGTTATCAGCAAACGTTACGCTAGCAACATTCTTTTGATCTTTAATCACATCATCAATCAAGACATAGTTCAAATCAGAGTGGTCTTTTGCTGCTTCTTCAACCGCATTGTGAAGGGCAAAACCAACACCGAAGATTAGGTTGTAACTTCCAGCCGCCTGTTGCAAGTTGTTAGCGTAGTCAGCTTCACTTGTTGATTGGAAGTAAGTGAAACCTTTATCTTTTGAAAGATTGTGTTCTTTACCCCAGTCTTGCAAACCTTCCCAAGCTGATTGGTTAAATGATTTGTCATCAACACCACCAGTATCAGTGACGATTGCTGCTTTTGTCTTCACATCAGAAGATGAAGCTGCGTTACGAGAAGAGCGGTTACCACATGCAGCAAGTCCAACTGCTGCCACTGCAACTAGACCAAGGCCTAGCCATTGTTTCTTGTTCATTACTGAACCTCCTAAATAAGATGTGCAACGATGTTGCAAGTATGGATTGGTTGGCCACAAGGACCGTGCCACTCAGAGAGCGACTCAGACTAGTTTAAGTCTGTAAAAGAGTATGGAAGTAACTCCCCGACCGTCATCTCGACCGTCGATTTATCTTTTGCGACTAAGGTCACTTTTAGATCTTGTTCAAAAAATTCAGCCATCACTTGGCGACAAGCACCACATGGCGAGATTGGTTTTTCAGTCTGACCATAGATAATCAATTCTGAAAACTCTCTTTGACCTTCGGAAACTGCTTTAAAAATCGCTGTACGTTCTCCACAGTTGGTCAAAGGATAGCTGGCATTCTCAATATTGACACCTGTATAAACACTACCATCTTTCGCCACTAGAACAGCTCCGACTGGAAAATGAGAATAGGGCACATAGGCTTTCTTGCTGGTTTCAATTGCTAGTTCAATCAACTCAGTAGTCGCCATCAGCCAATTCTCCTTTTACAATGGCTACCCCAGCTGACGTTCCGATACGAGTCGCACCTGCTTCCACAAAGGCAAGAGCATCTGCATAAGAACGAGCTCCGCCAGCAGCCTTGACTCCCATATCAGGTCCAACTGTTTCACGCATTAACGTGACATCTGCTACCGTAGCACCACCAGTTGAAAAGCCAGTAGATGTTTTAACAAAATCAGCTCCAGCTTTTTGAGCTAATTGGCAAGCCACAACTTTTTCTTGGTCTGTCAGTAGGCAAGCTTCAATAATGACTTTCACTAACTTGTCACCACTTGCTTCTACTACTGCGAGAATATCCGACTCAACCAAATCAAGATTACCTGTTTTGAGAGCTCCAACATTGATCACCATATCAATCTCATCTGCACCATTTTGGATAGCTTCTTTGGTTTCAAATGCTTTCACGGCTGAAGTTGTTGCTCCCAGTGGGAAACCGACTACTGTGCAGACCTTGACATCTGTGCCTTCAAGCCCTTTTTTAGTATGTTCAACCCAGGTCGGATTAACGCAAACACTGGCAAAATCATACTCTCTAGCTTCAGACAACAAACAATCAATTTGATTTACTGTCGAATCTTGTTTCAAAAGTGTATGATCGATATATTTATTTAATTTCATATTCGGATTCTCCTGCAGTTTATGAGATTATTTCTATAATTTCTCGTAAACTTTGCACACTATCATTTATTTTAACATATTTTTGAAAATCTGTAACTAGCTGAGGAGAAATTTTTCCATTTGTGTATACTTTTGCAACAATTTCTCCCTTTTGAACGGAATCTCCAACTTTCTTTTCAAAAACAATTCCTGTTTCATAGTCTAAGACATCAGACTTGACTGCACGGCCTGCCCCCAGTCTCATAGCATAAAGCCCAAATTCCATAGCTGGAAGAGCTGAAATGACACCCGTTTCCTGAGCAGGGATTTCCACTACATGGGCTACATTTACAGGACGATACAACTCTTCTAAATCTCCACCTTGGGCTTGGACCATTTCCTCAAACTTAGCCAGTGCCTTACCATTGTCAAGATGTTGGCGAACTTCTTCCACTGTCTTGTTCGCATTAGCCAAACCAAGCATAATTTGAGCCAATTCACAGATGAAGTGGGTAATATCCTGACGACCTTGACCTTGTAAAATCTCCAGTGCTTCAAGAATTTCGAGACGATTTCCAATTGCTCGTCCCAAGGGCTGACTCATATCCGTAATGACTGCTACCGTTTTTCTACCAACTGCCTTACCAAGTTCCACCATGGTTTGAGCCAATTCACGCGCCTCATCAACCGTCTTCATGAAGGCACCCTCACCGACAGTTACGTCAAGCAAAATAGCATCCGCCCCTGCAGCAATTTTCTTGCTCATCACCGAACTCGCAATCAAAGGAATCGTGTCAACAGTTGCGGTCACATCACGAAGGGCATAGAGAAGCTTATCTGCTTTGACAAGCTGGTCTGATTGCCCAATGACAGATACACCAATATCCTGAACCTGACGAATAAAATCCTCTTGACTTCGTTCCACTTGATATCCCTTAATGGACTCCAATTTATCAATTGTTCCACCCGTATGGCCGAGACCACGACCACTCATTTTCGCGACTGGAACTCCAAAACTCGCTACTAAAGGAGCTAAAATCAAGGTCACCTTATCACCAACACCACCCGTAGAATGCTTGTCAACCTTAACCCCATCAATAGCTGATAAATCAAACTCTTGACCTGTCTTAACCATATTCATAGTCAAATCTGAGATTTCTCGTGTCGTCATTCCTTTGAAATAGACAGCCATAGCAAAGGCAGACATCTGATAATCAGGGACAGTTCCTGACACATAGCCTTCAACTAACCATTCAATTTCACTCGAAGTCAGTTCTTGACCATCTCGTTTCTTTTGGATTAAATCAACTGCTCTCATTCTTTCACACTTCTAAGGATATAGTATCCCTTATCTTTTTTGACAATCTCACAATTACCAAACACTTCCTCCATCTTTGACTTAGCGCTTGGAGCCCCTTGCTTTTTCTGGATAACGATTGTTAAATCTCCACCAGTTTCCAAGAGATCTTTACTTTTCTCAATGATTTCATGAACCACTTGCTTGCCCGCACGGATAGGAGGATTAGAAATGACATGGTCAAATTTCCCTTCAACTTGTTCATAGATGTTAGACTGGAAAATCGTCGCTTCTACTTTATTTCGTTCAGAATTTTGTCGCGCCAAATCCAAGGCACGATTATTGATATCGACCATGGTCGCCTGAACTCCATAAGCCTTAGCCAAAGACAAGCCCAGAGGCCCATAACCACAACCTACATCAAGGACAGTCTCTCCTTGGTTGACCTCAAGACACTTGAGCAAAAGTTGACTGCCAAAGTCAACCATTTTCTTGCTAAAAACACCCGCATCCGTCAAAAAGGTCATTTTTTCTCCCAACAAGTCCACTCTCAACTCATGAATGTCGTGAGCAGCGTCAGGATTCTCTGCATAATACATTTTACTCATGAAACTATTTTACCATAATTTGACTTAAATTGTAAATCGTTTACAAATTGATAATAAAACGAAAAAGACTGAAGAAAGCTAGTAGGTAAAACCTTTTCTTCAATCTCTTTCAACACTTATAGATAAATGATAAACCATTTAGAACTAGAAATATCATAGTCAGGATAAAACAAAAAGTTTATCATCTATAATCGGGCGTATTTATTATTACTATTGCTTAACCTTCAGATACTTAATTATCAACAAAATTCCCAACAGGATGTTTAGATAAAAGCCCAACTGATACGTTTTTGTCAGGATTTCCAAACTTGTCCAAAGTCGTATCAAATCTTCTAGCGACATACGGAAGAGATACCCTTCTGTAGCAATCCACAAAATCAAAAATAGATAACTTCCAGAAGCAAGCCATTTCGTCCACCGTTTTTTTAGTAGGCAAGCAATCAAGAGCGAACAGATAAAGATAGCTGTTACAATAGCATGTTCCATCAAAAAAGTAAAACCGTAATAGGTTTCCACAAAGCGTCTACCATTATCCGCATTCGCCCCTTTTATAAAAGGTAGTGCAAAACTTAAAATAAAACAAAGTTCCAATGTGTAACGTTTTAAGATTTTCATAGTACACCTCCTACAAGTTGTGAACTAAAATGCCCCCTTTATAACCTTATAAACCAGTAAACCATCTCCAACTTCATCAATAAATTGGTCAACCTCTATCTACTTATATTATATACTATTGACTTACCGCATTCAAGAAACCGCTTTATTTTTTTAGCTTTTTATGGTATGATAGACGAAATATCTAGGGGAAAACACATGACCAACGAATTTTTACATTTTGAAAAAATCAGTCGCCAGACTTGGCAATCGTTACATCGGAAGACAACACCTCCTTTGACAGAAGAAGAATTGGAATCTATCAAGAGTTTTAATGACCAGATTAGCTTGCAGGATGTTACCGATGTCTATCTTCCCCTAGCCCATCTCATCCAGATTTACAAGCGTACCAAGGATGATTTGGCCTTTTCAAAAGGGATTTTTCTTCAACGTGAAAGCAAATCCCAACCTTTTGTTATTGGGGTTTCTGGGAGTGTTGCCGTTGGAAAATCCACAACCAGTCGCCTACTTCAAATCCTACTGTCCCGTACGCTTACAGATGCTAGGGTTGAGTTGGTAACAACTGATGGCTTTCTCTATCCCAACCAGACCTTGATTGAACAAGGGATTTTAAATCGCAAGGGATTTCCTGAAAGCTATGATATGGAAGCTCTTCTCAACTTCCTGGATCACATCAAAAATGGACAAGATGTGGATATTCCTGTCTATTCTCATGAAGTCTACGACATCGTTCCTGAAGCAAAACAACGAGTAAAAGCAGCTGATTTTGTCATTGTTGAGGGAATAAATGTCTTTCAAAATCCACAAAACGAGCGTCTCTACATTACTGACTTCTTTGACTTTTCCATCTATGTTGATGCTGCAGTCGATGACATCGAGAGTTGGTATCTGGACCGTTTCTTGAAGATGCTGAGTCTAGCCCAAAACGACCCTAATAGCTACTATTATCGTTTTACACAAATGCCGATTGGGGAAGTGGAATCCTTTGCCCATCAAGTCTGGACCAGTATCAATCTCACAAATCTACAAAATTATATTGAACCAACTAGAAATCGTGCAGAAGTGATTCTTCATAAAACAAAGAACCATGAAATCGATGAAATTTACTTAAAAAAATAATTTTCCCTTGTCAAAACGTAAGTTTTCAGATATAATGGTATAGTTAGTAAATATGGAGGTAAGAACATTGGCAAACATTAAATCAGCTATCAAACGCGCTGAATTGAACGTTAAACAAAACGAAAAGAACTCAGCTCAAAAATCAGCTATGCGTACTGCTATCAAAGCTTTCGAAGCAAACCCATCTGAAGAACTTTTCCGTGCTGCTAGCTCAGCTATCGATAAAGCAGAAACTAAAGGTTTGATTCACAAAAACAAAGCAAGTCGCGATAAAGCTCGTCTTTCAGCTAAACTTGCTAAATAAGAAACAGTCCATAGAGGCTGTTTTTTTGTCTCCAAATTGGAAAAGGTAGAAAATGAAAATCGCAATTATCGGATATTCTGGTGCTGGTAAGTCAACTCTAGCCGAAAAGTTGTCTCACTACTACTCCATCCCAAAACTTCACATAGACACACTCCAATTTCAACCCGGTTGGCAGGACAGTGACCGTGATTGGATGTTAACCGAGATGAAAAACTTTATCACCAAGCATGAAGCCTGGATCATCGATGGTAATTATTCTTGGTGCTATTACGAAGAAAGAATGCAGGAAGCTGATCAAATCATCTTTCTCAATTTTTCCCCATTGACCTGTCTCTTTCGAGCCTTTAAACGGTATCTCACATACCGAGGCAAGGTCAGGGAAAGTATGGCAGATGGTTGTCAAGAACAGTTTAATTGGGAGTTTATCAGATGGATTCTCTGGGATGGGCGGAGCAAATCCGCTAAGGAACGCTACAAGTGGATTCAAGAAACCTATCCAGATAAAGTTGTTATCCTTAGGTCTCAAAAGGAGATGGATTACTTTATAAAGACTCACGAAAACAAGAAGAAAAACCAACGTGGATAATGTTAGTACTATTTGGAAGACAAATCCCCTTTTTGAGGGCTTTTTTCCCAAAATATTTTCTTCATCTTTTACCAATCTATCCTATCTAAAACTCTGAATTCTATAGAAATAAAAAGGGATATTCACTGTCCCTTTTATCAATTTTTAAATTTTGAATATACAATAATCACAATCGCTAGACCTCAAATCCTATTTACTCATTTGGAACAAGTATAAGGGAAGACGGATATTATATTTAGCTTTCATAAATAATAGGTAATGGAATGAGTGTTATAACCTTAATCTGAAAAAATAAATGTTTCAGCTACTAAAAATGTGCAAGAAAAGCTTGATTTCATAAACTTTATCAGCTTCGTTGCTATAACCTCGTCCCCAGTCATACCTAGCCCCAAGTAATTTCCAATTGATAGCTGGCAAAGGGATGTCCCTCTTGATTTTGTAGTTGATAGTCTAAATGAATCTTTTGCCCATCAACTTCATAACGACTGGTTTGGATAATAAACTCCTGCATGCCCATAGGTGTCGGAATATAGGCTAAACTATCACTATCCTTTAGAAAACGCATAATGGTCTTGGGATTGGAAAATCGGCTCATCACCAGTTCTTGACCATGGAATTTAATAACCACTTTTTCCTTTTCCTCATTATAGAAAAGCAGGTAGCTATAATCTCCTTTTTCATGCACTTCCACGTCATAAAGCTGGTCAATCACTTCCAACTGCTCATCAAACTGAATCGTATTTCGCATCCGAATCTTCACATCAAGTCCTCTTTCTTGTCTCTTGTCCTACTATTTTACCAAAAACTCTAGCTTTTTGCTATAATGGTCATATGAACGAAAAAGTATTCCGTGACCCAGTTCACAACTACATCCATGTCAATAATCAAATCATCTATGACTTGATTAATACAAAAGAATTTCAGCGTTTGCGTCGTATCAAACAACTGGGAACTTCCAGTTATACCTTCCACGGCGGGGAACACAGTCGCTTCTCTCACTGTCTAGGAGTCTATGAAATTGCACGACGTATCACGGAGATTTTTGAAGAAAAATATCCTGAAGAATGGAATTCTGCCGAGTCACTCCTCACCATGACCGCTGCTCTCCTACATGACCTTGGACATGGTGCCTACTCCCATACTTTTGAACATCTCTTTGACACAGATCACGAAGCCATTACTCAGGAAATCATCCAAAGCTCTGAGACAGAGATTCACCAAGTCCTGCTACAAGTGGCGCCAGATTTTCCAGAAAAGGTAGCCAGTGTCATTGACCATACCTATCCTAACAAGCAGGTCGTGCAACTCATTTCTAGTCAGATTGATGCGGACCGCATGGACTATCTCTTGCGCGACTCCTATTTTACAGGAGCATCCTATGGAGAATTTGACCTAACTCGCATCCTCCGAGTCATTCGTCCTGTTGAAAACGGTATTGCCTTTCAACGCAATGGCATGCACGCCATCGAAGACTACGTCCTCAGTCGCTACCAGATGTACATGCAGGTTTATTTTCATCCTGCAACACGCGCCATGGAGGTCCTCCTTCAAAACCTTCTCAAACGGGCTAAGGAACTTTATCCAGAAGACAAGGACTTCTTTGCCCGAACTTCTCCACATCTCCTGCCATTCTTTGAAAAAAATGTGACCTTATCTGACTATCTGGCTCTGGATGATGGTGTCATGAATACCTACTTCCAACTCTGGATGACCAGTCCTGACAAGATTTTAGCAGACTTATCACAGCGCTTTGTCAACCGCAAGGTCTTTAAATCCATTACCTTTTCACAAGAGGATCAAGACCAACTCGCCAGCATGAGAAAATTGGTCGAGGACATTGGCTTTGATCCCGACTACTATACTGCCATTCATAAGAACTTTGACCTCCCTTATGATATCTATCGTCCCGAATCTGAAAATCCACGGACACAGATTGAGATTTTACAAAAAAATGGAGAACTGGCCGAACTCTCTAGCCTGTCTCCTATCGTCCAATCTCTTGCTGGCAGTCGCCACGGAGATAATCGTTTCTATTTCCCAAAAGAAATGTTGGATCAAAACAGCATCTTCGCAAGCATCACCCAGCAATTTTTACACTTGATTGAGAACGATCATTTTACCCCAAATAAAAACTAGAAGAGGAAATTTATGAGTATTAAACTAATTGCCGTTGATATCGACGGAACCCTAGTCAATAGCCAAAAGGAAATCACTCCTAAAGTCTTTTCTGCCATCCAAGATGCCAAACAAGCTGGTGTCAAAGTCGTCATTGCAACTGGCCGCCCCATCGCAGGTGTTGCCAAACTTCTAGACGACTTGAAGTTGAGAGACGAGGGTGACTATGTTGTGACCTTCAATGGTGCCCTTGTCCAAGAAACTGCTACAGGACATGAGATTATCAGCGAATCCTTGACCTATGAGGATTATCTGGATATGGAATTTCTCAGTCGTAAGCTCGGTGTTCACATGCACGCTATTACCAAAGACGGTATCTACACGGCCAATCGCAATATCGGAAAATACACAGTGCACGAATCAACCCTCGTCAGCATGCCTATTTTCTACCGCACCCCTGAAGAAATGGCTGACAAGGAAATTGTCAAATGTATGTTCATCGATGAACCAGAGATTCTTGATGCTGCGATTGAAAAAATTCCAGCCGAATTTTACGAACGCTACTCTATCAACAAATCTGCTCCTTTCTACCTCGAGCTCCTTAAAAAGAATGTAGATAAGGGTTCAGCTATTACTCACTTAGCTGAAAAACTCGGATTGACCAAAGATGAAACCATGGCTATCGGTGACGAAGAAAACGACCGTGCCATGCTGGAAGTCGTTGGAAACCCCGTTGTCATGGAAAACGGAAATCCAGAAATCAAAAAAATCGCTAAATACATCACTAAATCTAACGATGAATCCGGCGTTGCCCATGCTATTCGTACATGGGTACTGTAAAAGAGAAATAGATAAAAACCGCTCAACTGAGCGGGTTTTTAGTGCCTAGTTAGTTATTGCTTTCTTCTTGAACATAATTACAGTTTCACCGAGCCAATTATAACAATATTTCTATATACTTTGGTCATTTTTTAGTCAATGTATCCACTTTCTTTTTTAATCTCTATCTTGCTTAAAAAATCTAGTAAATTCATACTCCTAACCAATAAGTTCCTGCAATACTTGAACTTAAGTTTCAAAAATCTACTGTATATTTCAGATTATGCCATCTTGCCAACACCAATATATGAATTCTTTTCAACAAAAGACATTAAGCATATCTATAACCTCATGCGATTGATATTATTTCCTAAAAAATAGAGTAACTCAGGAAACTGAACTACTCTATTAGTTTTTTTCAATAATTAAATTTATTGTTCAACACGATAGAGAACCTGAGGATCATTTAATCGATCTAGTTTAATTCCAATAGAAATTCTATCTTTACTATTATCATTATTCTTTGCACCATCAACTTGAACACCTGCAGGTACAATTAAAAGTTCTTGTCCAGTTTGATTAGGTGAATCTCCCTCTAAGTGTACCAAAATAGTATCTGGTAAAACATCAACAGAAACAATCTTTATTCCTTTTGAAGGTGCCCAATCAAAATAGACAGTCCCTTTTTCGTCAATTTCAATACCAGATTTATTTGTATCTGATTTTGGAGACCATTTTCCTACCAAAGAAGAATATTTTCCTTTTGAAATTTCACTCATATCTACTTTAGTAGTTTTTGCAGTTTGTTTCTCTAAATCATGTGACGCATGATAATAGGCAATCTTATGCATCACATCATAAATTCTATCATAATTAGAGTCAGTTCCTTCATATTCGATACCCTTAGGTATGAATCTAAATCCATTAAATGAATCTCTTCCATCTCTATATTCAAGTGTCCCCGGCAAAAATCCATCTGATATTTCTCTAAAAAGAAAACGACCACTTAAAGTAACATCCCAGTTATATATCATGAATTCTTTAACTGTTAGACTTTTTTCCTTGTGTACATCATTACCATTGATTGCAATTAAACCATCATTATCAAAAGCAATACTTTCTTTCTTATCTCCATTAATCCATAATCCTTTTACACTCTTATAATTTCCTTCTGATAATTCTTTAAGGTTCATAGACATAAGGTTATTCACATCGAAGGCTCTCCAGTTAGCTTTTGACATAAGTTCATTAGATATTTTTAACTTTGATTTTTCTAATTTTTTTACAGAACCAAATTTGACTTCATATACTGCTAAAATATCATATTTATTTTCACCATCTTTGAAAACAATATACAATTCTTCTTTACTATCCCCGTTACTATCTATTTTAGCATAGGAAGGTTGACGACTTGGTTGTTTTATAATTAATTTATAATCTTCACCATCACTTTTGCTACTCAATGCATTTTGATACTGCTCAATGACAGCCTCATATTTTTCTGAATATGTTGAATACATCATTTTGTTGTATTGAGTTTTTAAAATTGGGAAGAACAGAATAAAAATAGTTAATAAAATCAAACCAATTCTTATTAGTTTACGTACTTTTTTATTCGGAACTTTGTTCCTATAATTATATAAAATTTTATCAACAAAATTCATAGTGATTTCTTCACTTTCCATTGCTGAATGAATTTCGTCTATGTTCGGTTTCCTATCATTAATCTCCTCAAAATAAGCTATCCATTCTTTTTTTAACATTAATCTTCTCCTAATTTATTACTCATTTTTCTTATCAAATATGCCATTTCTTGTTCACGTCTATCACTTTTATTTGTACTAATCGCAAGAAGCAATAAAACCAACCATCCTATAATTGTAGGACCTATAAAAATATTAAATATAAAAATCAAATACTTCCAATTCGTATGACTGATTAATGTAGGAACTAAATTAATTAAAGATAAAAAAACAGAAATAAAAACTAAACCAAATAATGCAGGAGCCCCTATTTCACCATTAGAAACTGCTCTCGAGCTATCTAATATTATTATCCATAGTATAAAAAATAAAAATGAGTTAATTAATATAAGGAAGATATTTAACCACATACCATGCTTTTGTAATTGAAATTCTTCTAAAGAATGACTATCATTACTATCTTTTAATGTCTTTTGATTCATTCTAAATAAAAAAAATTCCACCTTATTTTGAAAGTTACTATCAAAATTTTCTGTACCATTTTTAATATTACTTAATCCGTCTTGATTTGTATTGCTCTGATATTCATTCTCAGTTGTAAATAAACCGTTCTTTTTTGCCTCAGAAAATTCAGCCGGAGTTGGTTTTCTATCATTTAAAGATTCAAATTCCTTTATCCATTCCTTGCTATTCATAAATAACCTCCATTATAGACAATCTAATATCTCTTTTTATATCATATCATTATCTTACATATTCGTATATAAATAAGACAGTGTTTACACATAATTATTGACAGTATCAATTTAGTCATGATTTGGTCAAAAATACTAAATTATTTTTAAAAATAAAATTGTAGAAATAGCCATTAAGTAAACACTTTAAATTTTCTGTGACATTCTTTACATTACTCAAAATGCCCCCTGCCGGAATCGAACCAGCAACTACTCCTTAGGAGGGAGTTGTTATATCCATTGAACTAAGGGAGCTAGATAAAAACTCTGCTGAAAAAGCAGAGTTTTTTTGTCGAATTAACGACGGATTTCTTTGATACGAGCTGCTTTACCTTGAAGAGCACGCAAGTAGTACAATTTCGCACGACGTACTTTACCGTAACGAACAACTTCGATTTTTTCAACACGTGGAGTGTGGATTGGGAAGATACGCTCAACACCTACACCGTTAGAGATTTTACGAACTGTGTAGTTTTCAGAAATGCCAGCACCTTTACGTGCGATAACAACACCTTCAAAAATCTGGATACGTTCACGGTTACCTTCGACAACTTTCGCATGTACACGAACAGTGTCACCAGGACGGAATGATGGGATATCTGTACGAAGTTGACCTTCAGTCAAGCTTTGGATTAATGGATTCATTTTATTCTCCTATCTTTGTCAATCTTGAGGAACCTTCCTCAGCGGATAAACTGTATTTTTGTGCGTCCATTACACACAAGATACAGTTTACCAAATTTCCACAAAAAAGTAAAGAAATTTATAGCAGAATTCCTAAAAAAATCGCAACCAAACCACCTAGGTAGGTTAAGGCTAGGTAGCTATAAAATACCTTCTTATCACTTAACAGTCTTTGGAGTTCGTCATTCAAGGTAGAGAAGGTTGTTAAACCTCCACAAAAACCCGTCGCTAAAATAGCATAGACTTCCTTAGACTCCACATGATTGTAGAATAATCCAATCAAAAAACAACCTAGAAGATTGGCTATGAGCGTTCCGAGGGGTAATTTAGATGCTTGATTATAGCGGGAAAAGAAATAGCGCACTAAAGCTCCGAAACCACAAGCAATTGCAAGATAGACGATTACCATTTCTTCCTCCCTAAATAGTAAGCTAAAAGCAGTCCTCCACCGATGCTCAAAAGCAAATACAGGACTAAACTAAGATAACGCCCTGTATCAAGCAGTTTCACAGTATCAAGCATGAGACTAGAAAAGGTTGTTAAACCTCCGCAAAAACCTGTACCCAGTGCTAAAATAACACCTTTACTTGTCCCCTTATAGACCAGATAGCCCTTGACAAGATACACCAAGCAGAAAATTCCCAGATAGTTGACAAAGAGAGTGCCCCAAGGAAAGTCTGGACTGGCTGGTAACCAAGTGGAAACTAGGTAGCGGACAAGTCCACCCAACATAGCAGCTAGAAAAATCCCTAGCGGATAAAATTGTTCTTTTTTCATTTGATGTTTTGGTCCTGATAATCACGCGAACGTTTGAGTATGTCCGAAAACGTTGCGACAATAGTCTCCTGATAACGTTTGTCATCTACACGATTTCTGACCTTTTCAAAAATAACTGCTTCTCTCTTGGTATCTAAAATCGGTTTCCTTGAAGCCTTCTTATAAGCGACAACCCCTTCAACTAAGTGCATTCGTGCTTCTAGAAGTTTAACAATTTGATCGTCGATTTGATCAATTTCTTGACGAATAATATCTAAATCCATACAGTCTCCTCCTTTATTTGAATTATTGTATCAAAAAGCCATCAAATAGGCTAGTAAAATCCCAACTCACGATAAGAAAAATGCACTGATTAATTGCATCAGCGCACGTTTATGCTTATCCTACTTTAGCAGCCAATTCTTCTGCGAATTGTTCCAAGCGTTCAATATCTTCTTCCTCGGCAGAAAGATCAACTTTAACACACTCTGAACCTTTTTCTGCTCCTGTTGACACAAAGACACGGTCAAAATCATCAACAGCCTTACAGAATTCATCGTAGAAGGTGTCACCTGAACCAACCACTCCGTAGATTTTACCATTCAAATTGAGATCTGCTAGGTCTTCGTAGAAGTCCATCATCTCATCTGGCAATTCTCCATCACCATAAGTATAGGTCGCAACGATAGCGATATCTGCCTCCAAGAAGTCTGAAGCGTCAACAGTTGTACATTCATCAACATCGACATCCAAGCCCAAGTCACGTAATTTGTCTGCTACAATATCTGCAATTTCTTCGGTATTACCGGTCATACTGGCAAATACAATTTTTGCTAATGCCATATCGTCCTCCTCAATTTATCTTTCTCCATTATATCACATCTTTTTCATTTTAAAAATAAAAATTCTTGTGCTACAATGAAATGAGAAAGAATTGAGGTTATTTATGGACGTTTGCCATCAAATTTTAGAAAAAATCAAAGAATACGACACGATTATCATTCACCGCCATATGAAACCAGACCCTGATGCCTTGGGAAGTCAGGTGGGATTGAAATCCTTACTGGAACATCATTTCCCAGAAAAAACCATCAAAGCCGTTGGTTTTGATGAACCAACTCTTACTTGGATGGCTGAAATGGATTCTGTTGAAGATAGTGCCTACCAAGGTGCCCTTGTCATCGTCTGTGATACAGCGAATACTGCTCGTATTGATGATAAGCGCTATAGTCAAGGCGATTTTCTCATTAAGATTGATCACCATCCAAATGATGATGTATACGGTGACCTATTTTGGGTGGATACTAGTTCAAGTAGCGCTAGTGAGATGATTACCCTATTTGCTGAAACAACCCAACTGACCTTGTCAAATCGAGCTGCGGAGTTGCTCTTTGCAGGAATCGTTGGTGATACAGGTCGTTTCCTCTACCCTTCTACCACTGCACGGACTCTTCGCCTGGCTGCCTTTCTGAGAGAACATAACTTTGACTTTGCGTCTCTCACTCGCAAAATGGACACTATGAGCTACAAAATTGCTAAACTACAGGGCTACATCTACGACCATCTGGAAGTGGATGAAAATGGTGCAGCGCGCGTTATCCTGAGTCAAGAAGTCTTGAAACAATTCAATGTTACCGATGCTGAAACTGCCGCTATTGTTGGAGCACCTGGTCGTATTGACAGCGTCAGTCTCTGGGGAATTTTTGTAGAACAGGCTGATGGCCACTACCGTGTTCGCTTACGCAGTAAAATCCATCCTATCAATGAAATTGCCAAAGAACATGATGGAGGAGGCCACCCTCTAGCAAGCGGTGCTAATTCCTATAGCCTAGAGGAAAACGAAATCATATACCAAAAGTTAAAAAACTTGCTTAAAAACTGATAAAATACTTGCCAAACATTTCATAATCTGATAGACTAGTATGGTAACAATCTATGGCTCGCAAAGAGACCATGGCAGAAAGGAAATATTGCAAAATGAAAAAAGATATCCATCCAGAATATCGCCCAGTTGTCTTCATGGACACAACTACTGGTTACCAATTCCTTAGCGGTTCAACAAAACGCTCTAACGAAACAGTTGAGTTCGAAGGTGAAACATACCCATTGATCCGTGTGGAAATTTCATCAGACTCACACCCATTCTACACTGGACGTCAAAAGTTCACTCAAGCAGATGGACGCGTGGATCGTTTCAACAAAAAATACGGTCTCAAATAATGATAAAAAAGAACAGTTTCGACTGTTCTTTTTTTTCTTCTTTTTATGAACCAATCACTACTACTTTCTATTTGTCAACCATCACGCTAACACTATAATTGATTTCAAACGGGGTTAAAAAATGTCGAAAAGAAGCTTGATATTGAGAATGGTCAAGATGATTGAAACTACGTAGCCTAGGATTGTATTCCACTTAGCATTGGTAAATTATCCCATCACTGACTTCTTAGAGGTCAGATAAATTAAGGGAAAAATCTCGAATGGAAGAGAGACCTTTTTGTAAGAAGACATCGGAATATTCACTTCCTAATCTTGTCTTTACCTATTTTATTGATTGTTTTTGAAAGAAATGTTGAAAATAGTTTTCTATTTCCAATTTATTCTTATTGCATCACATTTTGAAATGATTCTTAAGGAAAGCATGATAGTTAAAACAAGCAAGAACAGCATTGAAAAAAACCAGCGTTTTCTGACGCTGGTTTTAAAAATGTGAAAAATTTTTCTCAACTAGATTGCTTCTGTAACAAAACTACGGCTTTCCAGAACTTTCAGCATGGCATTAGCTGTATCTAGGGCTGTGAAAAGGGGCACTCCATGTTCAATGGCCGAACGGCGAATCTGCTCACCATCTTCATCAGCAGTTCGTTTGGTTCCAACTGTGTTAATGATAGCTTGAATTCTTCCTTTGCGAACAAAACTTGGAATATCCTTATCGTCATCACCAATCTTACCAACAGGTTGGGCTTGCAATCCATGACTGGCAAAGAAGGCTGCTGTCCCTTCTGTCGCGAGGATTCCATAGCCAATATTTTGGAAACGACGAGCTAAGTCCAAGGCTTCTTCTTTTGCATCATCAGCAATGGTGAAGACTACATTTCCAAAAGTTGGCAAGTGTAAGTAAGAAGCTTCAAAGGCCTTATAGAGAGCTTTTTCCAAAGTCGTATCAGAACCCATAACTTCACCTGTTGACTTCATTTCAGGACCAAGTAAGCTGTCTACCTTAGCTAGTTTTGTGAAGGAGAAGACAGGTGCCTTGATATGAACGCGAGTGCTTTCAGGGTAAAGTCCGTCTTGGTAGCCAAGTTCTGATAAACTTTGCCCAAGAATGAGCTTGGTTGCTACTTGAGCCATAGGGATATTAGTTACTTTAGAAAGAAATGGCACCGTACGGCTGGCACGTGGATTGACCTCAATAACGTAGACTTTTTCATCCTTAATGACAAACTGGATGTTCATCATTCCAAGACAGTTAAGACCGATTGCTAAGCGTTTAGTATAGTCTGCGATTGTTTCTTGCACCTTTTGCGACAAGGTTTGTGGAGGATAAACGGCCATTGAGTCACCTGAGTGGACACCGGCACGTTCGATATGCTCCATGATACCAGGGATAAGAACATTTTCTCCGTCTGAAATGGCATCAACTTCACATTCTTGCCCAACGATGTAAGAGTCAACAAGAACTGGGTGGTCTGGACTAGCCTTAACCGCTGTACGCATGTAAGAACGGAGGTCTTCCTCATTTTCCACGATTTCCATGGCACGTCCACCCAAGACATAAGATGGGCGAACGAGGACTGGGAATCCAATCTTGCGAGCCGCAAGCACTGCTTCTTCTTCATTGGTAGCCGTTTGTCCTGGTGGCTGTGGAATATCTAAGTCTTTAAGAGCTTGCTCAAAGAGATCGCGATCTTCCGCGCGGTCTAGGTCAGCAACCTGTGTACCAAGGATGGTCACACCTGCTTTTGCCAATGGCTCCGCAAGATTGATGGCTGTTTGACCACCAAACTGAACGATAACGCCTTTTGGTTGCTCTAAGTCGATAACATTCATAACATCTTCGAATGTCAATGGCTCAAAGTAAAGCTTATCTGATACAGAGAAGTCTGTAGAAACGGTCTCTGGGTTTGAGTTCATGATGATGGCCTCATAGCCAGCCGCCTGAATAGCCTTAACCGAGTGGACCGTTGCATAGTCAAACTCAACCCCTTGACCGATACGGATTGGGCCAGAACCCAGAACTAGAACGGATTCCTTATCAGACTTGATAGACTCGTTTTCCCAACCATAGGTTGAATAGAAATATGGTGTTTCAGAGTCAAACTCTGCCGCACAGGTATCAACCATCTTGTAGACTGGGACAATCTTATTTTCCAAACGAAGTTGACGAACTTGGTCAGCTGTCGTTTCCCAGAGTTCAGCAATCTTACGGTCTGAAAATCCATTAAGTTTTGCAGTTTTCAAAACGTCTAGATCTTGTGGTTGAGCACCCAATTCTTGCTCAATTTCAAAGATATGCAAGAGTTTATCCAGATAGAAGATATCGATTTTTGTAAGCTCTGCTATTTCTTCTGGTGTGTAGCCACGGCGAATGGCTTCAGACACATAGAAGAGACGATCATCTTGGGCTTTGACAACCTTTTCAATTAAGGCATCATCAGAAACTACTGCAAGTTCAGGCATTTCATTGTGATGCACCCCAATTTCAAGGGAGCGGCAAGCCTTAAGAAGAGATTCTTCGATGTTACGACCAATCGCCATGACTTCTCCAGTCGCCTTCATCTGGGTACCAAGACGGCGTTCTCCCTTTTCAAACTTGTCAAATGGGAAACGTGGAATCTTGGCAACTACGTAGTCAAGGGCAGGCTCAAACATGGCATAGGTTGAACCTGTAACTGGGTTGATAACCTCGTCCAAGGTCAAGCCAACTGCAATCTTGGCAGCCAATTTGGCAATTGGATAACCTGTCGCTTTAGAGGCAAGGGCTGACGAACGCGATACACGAGGGTTTACTTCGATAACATAATACTTAAAGCTATGTGGATCAAGGGCCAGCTGAACGTTACATCCACCTTCAATCTTAAGGGCACGAATGATGCTCAAGCTTGCGTCACGAAGCATTTGGTTTTCATAATCTGACATGGTTTGCGCAGGGGCAAATACGATGGAATCCCCTGTGTGAATCCCAACTGGGTCAAAGTTTTCCATGTTACAAACAACCAAGGCATTGTCAGCTGAATCGCGCATCACTTCGTATTCGATTTCCTTGAAACCTGCGATTGAACGCTCAATCAAACATTGGGTCACAGGCGATAATTTCAAACCATTTTCAGCGATTTCACGCAATTCTTCCTCATTAGCACACATACCACCACCAGTACCACCAAGTGTAAAGGCTGGTCGGACGATGACTGGGTAGCCAATTGTTGCTGCAAAGGCAACAGCTTCTTCAACAGTGTTTACAATTTCAGATTCTGGAATGGGTTGTTCCAATTCTTCCATCAATTGTTTAAAGAGGTCTCGATCCTCCGCTTGGTCAATGGCAGATAATTTAGTACCCAGAAGTTCAACACCAAGCTCATCTAGGATACCATTTTTAGACAATTCCATGGCCATATTGAGCCCTGTCTGACCACCAAGGGTTGGAAGCAAGGCATCTGGACGCTCCTTACGAAGAATACGTGTCACAAACTCAAGTGTAATCGGTTCGATGTAAACCTTGTCAGCAATCTCCTTGTCCGTCATGATAGTTGCAGGGTTTGAGTTAACCAAAACAACCTCATAACCTTCCTCTTTCAACGACAAGCAAGCCTGGGTTCCAGCATAGTCAAACTCAGCAGCCTGACCAATAATAATCGGACCAGAACCAATCACCATAATTTTTTGAATATCAGTACGTTTAGGCATTTATAAGATATTAAGGGCGTCAAGCGGACAAAGCTAAAATAGGAGTTATGACGAAAAACTGTCAGTTCTAGGAACAACTATCTTTTTAGCACCGTCCGTAGCCCGTATTCAGTTCAACAAATACGGACCACCCTTCTCCTTTCTATTCGTCGCCTCACAGAGCGACATTAAATAAATTCTCCGACGATTTTTTAACGAAACGATACTTTTCGGTAAAAAAATCTAGTGCAGGGAGTTTTTAGTTCGCCTAATAGCGACTAAAAGAAACGACCTGCCTTTCTATTCGGCAACTCTCGGGTTGCCATTAAATAAATTCTCCGACGAGCTTTTACTCGTTCTTAGTTTGATTGTTTAAAAGCTTCCATCATCTCGATAAACTCGTCAAATAGGTAGCTTGCGTCATGTGGACCAGGGGCTGCGTCTGGGTGGTATTGGACAGAGAAAGCAGGTTGATATCTGTGACGCACACCTTCAACTGACTTATCATTGATTTCTTCGTGGGTGATAATCAAATGCTCTGGCAAATCCTCACGACTGACTGCATAACCATGGTTCTGACTGGTGAAGTCTACTCGTCCTGTTGCGATTTCACGTACTGCATGGTTAAAACCACGGTGACCAAACTTCATCTTGTAAGTCTTAGCCCCGTTTGCCATTGCGAAGAGTTGGTGCCCCATACAAATACCAAAGATTGGAATTTTTCCTTGCACACCACGAATCATGTCCAGTGCTTGTGGAACATCTTCTGGGTTACCTGGACCATTTGACAACATAACTCCGTCAGGATTGAGATGGAGAATTTCTTCCGCAGTTGTCGAATAAGGAACAACCGTCACGTTACAGTTGCGTTTAGAAAGTTCACGTAGGATTGAGTGCTTGAGACCAAAGTCCACTAAGACTACACTCAAACCAACTCCTGGAGCTGGATAGGAAGTTTTAGTAGAAACCTGCTTGATATTATCTGTCGGCAAAACTGTTGCTTGGAGCTGATCCGTCACATGGTCCATACTGTCCCCAACATGGGTCAAGGTTGCACGCATCGTACCATGCTTACGGATAATCTTGGTAAGAGCACGCGTATCAATTCCAGAAATACCTGGAATTTTCTTGGCTTTCAAAAATTCATCCAGCGTCATTTGATTTCGCCAGTTGCTAGCTCGACGCGCTTCTTCGAAAACAACAACTCCCTTACAAGTTGGAATAATGGATTCGTAATCATCACGGTTGATTCCATAATTTCCTACCAAAGGATAAGTAAAGGTCAAGATTTGTCCATTATAAGACTGGTCTGTAATGGATTCTTGGTAGCCGGTCATCCCTGTATTAAAGACGATTTCGCCTGTTACATCAATATCTGCTCCGAAGGCCTTACCTTCAAAAACTGTGCCATCTTCTAATACTAGAAGTCTTTTTGTCATATTTTCACCTCTCGTGGACGCTCACTGGCGTCTTTTAACGTCTTGTGTTTTAGTTGGCGTTTCTACTCGCCAGTACGGATTCTAAGATTGCCATTCGAACAAAGACACCATTGGTCATTTGTTGGACAATCCGTGATTTTGGTGCTTCAACCAAGTGATCTGCTATTTCTACATCACGGTTCACTGGGGCTGGGTGCATGAGGATCGCTGTTTCTTTCAAACGATCATAACGTTCTTGAGTCAAGCCATGTTGGGCATGGTAGTCTTCTTTTGAAAAGACAGCTCCACTTTCATGTCGTTCATGTTGCACACGAAGAAACATCATGACATCTACCTGATCAATGATTTCATCAATAGTTACAAACTGTCCATAGTCTGCAAACTCTTGACTTCTCCATTCCTCAGGTCCAGCAAAGTAAAGTTCAGCTCCCAAGCGTTTCAAAATCTGCATATTGGATTTAGCAACGCGTGAGTGGTCCAAGTCACCTGCAATCGCAACCTTAAGACCCTCAAAGTGACCAAATTCCTCATAAATAGTCATCAAATCAAGCAAGCTCTGGCTAGGGTGTTGACCCGAACCATCTCCACCATTGATGATGGAAGTCGTAATCGTCGGACTTGCAATTAACTCTCTGTAGTAGTCAACCTCAGGGTGGCGAATCACACAGACATCCACTCCTAAAGCAGACAAAGTCAAAATGGTATCATAAAGTGTCTCACCCTTATTAACCGAACTAGTCTTCACATCAAAGTCAAGTCGTTCCAGCCCCAGTTTAATCTCTGCCACTTCAAAGGACTTATGCGTCCGTGTAGAATCTTCAAAGAAAAGATTGGAGACAATCGGATGGTCCTCGTAGGGAAGCTGAGCTCCATTTTTAAACTCAATTCCTCGCTTAATCAATTTCATGACTTGATCGACAGTGAGGTCTTCCATGGATACCACATGGTTCAATGCTTGTTGATTTTCTGACATGGCTACTCCTTTAGCTTTCTAAGCTTCTTCAGTAATCAGAACTCTGTCTTGGCCATCAAGTTCTGCCATCTCTACGATGATTTCTTCAGAACGACTGGTTGGGATATTTTTTCCAACGTAATCTGGACGGATTGGCAACTCTCTATGTCCACGATCGACTAGAACTGCTAAACTCACGCGCGCAGGACGACCATGACCTACAATATTATCAATAGCAGCACGGATGGTACGACCTGTATAGAGCACATCATCCACCAAGATAACTTCGCGGTCTGTCACATCGACAGAAACCAAAGAAGTATCTTCTCCACTTTTAACATCATCACGGAAAGGTTTAGTATCCAATTCCACAACAGGAACTGAAAGATTTTCTAGTTGCTCCAAACGTTCTTGGATTCGGTGGGCGATAAATACACCACGAGTTTTAATACCAGCCAAGACGATTTTATTCAAATCTTTGTTGCGTTCGATAATCTCATAAGTAATACGCGTAATCGCTCGTTTGACGGTTAATTCGTCTACAACTTCTTTTGTCTTCATGACAAACCTCCAAAAAGAAAAGTCTCCTTAAACAAGGAGACTTGAAATGTATAGCTAAGCAAGCCCTACTGCAAACAGTATAGACTTCACCCTTCTACTTTATCACGCTCCTTGCCTGCCTCACGGGACAGGTTTAAAGGAATATTTAATTATCAATTACTATAGCACAAAGCGGGTCTAAAATCAAGCAAAAACTTTTTATACCCTAACTTATAAATTGCTAAAATCATATAACTGTGGGTACTGGTCACACTCTGGATTTTTAGGATGGCAAATGGCTCTTCCGAAATAAATCATGGCCTGATGGGCAGCTAACCACTGATCAGGTGGCAAGATATCCATGACCCGCTTTTCCACCTCAAGAGGTGTCGCTGATTTTTTGACAATATCGTGGTGTTTGCAAATACGCTCCACATGAGTATCCACTGCAAAAGCTGGAATCCCAAACCCTACACTCATGACAACATTGGCTGTCTTGCGACCAACACCTGACAAACTCTCCAATTCCTCTCGTGTTTGAGGGACTTGACCATCGAAATCGTCTAGTAACTGTTGGGCACATTTTTTAAGGAATTTAGCCTTATTTCGATACAGTCCCAGGCGAGAAATGTGTGAAGCAATCTCACTCTCTGTTGCAACAGACATGGCTTGTGGCGTTGGAAAGGCAGCAAAGAGACCTGGAGTGGCCTTATTTACCGCTGCATCCGTTGTCTGGGCTGACAACATGACCGCAACCAAAAGTTCAAAATGATTGGTGAAATCAAGACTGGGCTTGGCATCTGGAAAAAGAGCAATGATTTCTTCTAGCACCTTTCGTGCGCGTTTTTTTGACAAGACCATTATTCGTCTCCGTCAAATAGTCCTTGTAAACCAGCAAAAGGACTGTTTTCTTCTTTCTTAACGGCTTGTTGAGCTTGGTATTCTTCTTCTGTCATGATTTGCCAGTCATTTCCTGAAACAAATCCTTGACCAGCCTCTTCTTCAGCAGTCAAGACCTTGATAGGAATGTTTAGTAGGATATTGTCTGATACGCTCTCAGCAAGGTCCAGTTCTCCATTTTCGATAGGCAAGACCAAATCATCATCTAAAACTTCCTGATCTAGTTGGTTAGTTGCACCTTCCATGAAAACTTCCGTTACTGGATAAGATTCAATTAACTCAACTGGCTCCATACTGCGACTTGAAGCCAGAACAATGGTATAAGATAGTTGATAATCTAAGAAATACATACGGTCTTCGTACTGTACTTTCCCAACTGCAAGGATATCTTTTACATCTAAAATTTCTTGATTGCGTTCACGCAGGTCTGCGGCTAGGTCTAATGTTTGTTCAAAATGCAAGCCTTCAGACTGCTTACGAATTTCTTGAATATTTAATTTCATACTTCCTCCATAAAGATTTACTCTCTTGATTATACCATGAAAAACCTACAAATCAGCCCACCAAACTTTATAATTAAAATTCGATTTTTTAACATATTTACTATGACATTTTTGTTTTTTAGTGCTATACTATAGGCAATAATACATCAGAGCAAGGAGGATGCTCACATGGAAGACAAAGAACTCATTACTAATGCAACCCAACTCCTATCCGAGTTAAATAAAAGTTTCCAAAGCTGCAAACAGGGTAGGGCAGATGATATTCGACTGCAAGATCTGCTAAATACTACTCTGCAAGAGCTCAAAAAAGCGGAAAAGTTGAACAACAGTATCTTAATTGACCTTGAGAAATTTTACCAACGTACCAGTCTTCTGATAGGTCTCGGTAGCCTAAAACTAAACGATCAAGCACGTACCGCTTGGCGGAACTACGACAAATTTCATTACGAGCATGTCAAACACGTACTGACTCTATATGGACCTGTTTTCGGATTTTAGAGCATAGAATTTCCAATTTTCTATTGACAAAATTTCCTTAAAGGTATAGGATAGAGGTACTAATACTCGGAGGTAAGGGAGACATGAACAACTAAGTCTATCAAATAAAGAACCTTTATTTAGTAGATCTTGTTTTTGTCTCTTTTGTGTGCTCTTTTATGCTCTTTCTTCTGGCATTTTATACTCAATGAAAATCAAAAAGCAAACTAGGAAGCTAGCCGCAGGTTGCTCAAAACACTGTTTTGAGGTTGTGGATAAGACTGACGAAGTCAGTTACATATATCTACGGTAAGGCGACGCTGACGTGGTTTGAAGAGATTTTCGAAGAGAATTAATAGAGTTTTTTGACATTAACTTTGGCTCTACTAGGTAAAGTAGAGCTTTTTGTTATGCACTATGAACATTCTAGAAAGGGCAATTATATGATAAAAATCAATCACCTGACCATCACACAAAACAAAGATTTACGAGACCTTGTCTCTGACTTAAACATGACCATACAAAACGGAGAAAAGATAGCTATTATTGGCGAAGAAGGAAATGGCAAATCAACCTTGCTTAAAACTTTAATGGGGAAAACTTTACCTGATTTCACTATCAAGGGAGACATCCAGTCTGACTATCAGTCACTGGCCTATATTCCTCAAAAACTTCCCGAGGAGCTGAAAAAGAAAACTCTACACGACTACTTCTTTTTAGATTCTATTGATTTAGACTACAGTATCCTTTATCGCTTAGCTGAAGAGTTGCATTTTGATAGTGATCGCTTTGCTAGTGACCAAGAGATTGGCAGTCTATCAGGGGGTGAAGCTTTGAAAATTCAGCTCATCCATGAGTTAGCCAAACCCTTTGAGATTTTATTTTTAGATGAACCTTCAAATGACCTGGACCTTGAGACGGTTGATTGGCTAAAAGGTCAGATTCGAAAGATTAGGCAAACCGTTATTTTCATTTCCCATGATGAGGACTTTCTTTCTGAAACGGCAGACACTATTGTCCACTTGCGACTGGTAAAGCACCGTAAAGAAGCGGAAACACTAGTAGAGCATTTAGACTATGATTGCTATAGTGAGCAGAGAAAGGCTAATTTTGCCAGACAAAGCCAGCAAGCTGCTAACGACCAGAGAGTCTACGATAAAACCATGGAAAAACACCGGCGAGTCAAGCAAAATGTAGAAACTGTGCTTCGAGCTACTAAAGACAGTACTGCCGGTCGCCTATTGGCTAAAAAGATGAAAAATATCCTCTCTCAAGAAAAGCGCTTTGAAAAGACAGCTCAGTCTATAACCCAAAAACCACTTGAAGAGGAAGAAATTAGACTTTTTTTCTCAGATATACAGCCATTACCGGCTTCTAAAGTCTTAATCCAATTGGAAAAAGAAAATTTGTCCATTGGCGACCGAATTTTGGTTCAGGGACTGCAACTAACTGTCCGTGGCCAAGAAAAAATCGGTATCATCGGTCCAAATGGTGTTGGGAAATCGACCCTGTTAGACAAGTTACAGAGACTTCTGAATGATAAAAGAGAGATTTCCCTTGGTTTTATGCCACAAGATTACCACAAAAAACTGCAATTGGATTTATCACCAATAAGCTACCTCAGCAAAACTGGAGAAAAAGAGGAACTACAGAAAATCCAATCTCACTTAGCCAGTCTCAATTTCAGTTATCCAGAAATGCAGCATCAAATTCGCTCCTTATCCGGCGGACAACAAGGAAAACTCCTTCTTTTGGATTTAGTCTTGTGCAAACCAAACTTTCTCCTTTTGGATGAACCCACACGAAACTTTTCACCCACTTCTCAACCCCAAATCAGAAAACTCTTTGCCACCTATCCAGGCGGTCTCATCACTGTTTCACATGACCGTCGTTTCTTAAAAGATGTCTGTTCAATCATCTATCGCTTAACAGAACACGGTCTGGAGGTAGTTAATTTAGAAGATTTATAAATTTGCAACATAGCAGATAGGTAGGGCAAAAACACAATTTTAGGAGAAGAGAAAGTAAATCTTCCCACAATAAAACGCATAATATCAAGTTTTTTGCACACCTGATATTATGCGTTTTTCAGATTTTAAAGGCTTTTTCCCAGCCTTCATTTTACATATGTTTTAAACGTTCAATACGTTCTGAGATAGGTGGGTGGGTATAAAAGAGTTTTTGGAACCCTCCCCCTTTCTTAGGATCATTGATATAAAGTGCACTGCTGGCATCATCAACAGGACGACTCATCGGTTTACTGTTATCCAACTTATGTAGAGCATTTATCATCCCTTGAGGATTACGAGTCAACTCGACACTGGAAGCATCAGCTAGGAATTCCCTCTGACGAGAAATAGCTAGTTGCACCAAGGTTGCAGCGAGAGGAGCCAGCACAATAGCTAGTAGGGAAACCACTAGCATAATGATTTCTAAGCCATTTCCATCTCGGTCATCATCACTTCGTCTACGACCTGCTCCACCCCACCACATCATACGACCTGCCATACTAGAAAGCATGGTGATAGCACTAGCAAGGGCAACAGCAATAGTCGAAATACGGATATCGTAATTACGAATATGACTGACTTCATGTCCCATAACAGCTTCTAGTTCTTCGCGATTCATGATAGCTAGGAGACCTGACGTCGCAGCAACCGCTGCGTTTTGAGGGTTAGAACCTGTCGCAAAGGCATTTAAGGCTGGATCATCAATGATGAAAACACGAGGCATAGGAATCTGAGCCACCATAGCCATATCTTCCACTACATGGTAGAGGTCTGGTGCCGTTTGCTCATCCACCTCACGCGCCCCATTCATGGACATGACGATCTCTGTCGATTGAAAAATCATGGACAAGGCATAGATAAAGCCGATAATCAGTGCGATAACCAAACCACCAATCCCAGACCGCATAAAGAGGTAACCAACAGCATAGCCAACAAGAGCTAAGAGTAGGAAAAATACCAGCAACAAAATCCAGGTTTTTCGTTTATTGCTTGCAATTTGATCAAACAACATTTTAGCCACCTAAACCGCTAAAATCAACCTTAGGAACTGCCTTTTCCTCTTCTGGTGTTTGAAGGAAATCTGCTGCTTTAAATCCAAACATTCCAGCGATAATATTGCTTGGGAAAGTTTCTAATTTTACATTGTAGTTGCTGACAACACTGTTGTAAAGTTGACGAGAGTAAGAAATTTTATTTTCTGTGTTTGTCAACTCCTCTTGTAATTTAACAAAGTTGGCACTAGCTTTCAAATCTGGATAGCTTTCTGCAACTGCAAAAATACCTGAAACCTGACGAGTAAGAGCATCACTAGCTTTCATAGCTTCTGCTGGTGAAGTTGCTGCAGCAACTTGATTGCGAAGTTCTGCCACCTTTTCAAGGGTAGAACCTTCATACTTAGCATAACCTTTTACAGTTTCAATCAAGTTTGGCAAGAGATCATTTCGACGTTTCAACTGAACATCAATCTGACTCCAAGCCTCCTTTGTTTGCATACGATTCTTAACCAAACCGTTATAGCTAACAATCACAAAAATAACAACAAGAGCCAAAACTCCAAGAATAATCCAAGTCATTATATAAGTCCTTTCTACTTTTAGATTAGTACCAGTATATCAAATTTTTAATGATTGTGGTAAAATAAGATGATACTAAAGAAGGAAATAACTATGAAACCAGAAACATTTTACAACCTGCTTGCCGAGCAGAATCTTCCACTTTCGGACCAGCAAAAAAAACAATTTGAACGTTATTTTGAACTCTTGGTCGAGTGGAATGAAAAAATCAATCTAACAGCTATTACAGACAAGGATGAAGTTTATCTCAAACATTTTTACGATTCGATTGCACCCATTCTGCAAGACTTGATTCCCAATGAAACTATCAAACTGCTTGATATCGGGGCCGGGGCAGGATTTCCTAGTCTACCAATGAAAATCCTCTATCCTCAGTTAAATGTAACTATCATTGATTCTCTCAACAAGCGCATCAACTTCCTCCAACTTTTGGCTCAAGAACTGGATTTAGACGATGTTCATTTCTACCATGGACGTGCCGAAGATTTTGCCCAAGACAAAAACTTCCGTGCTCAGTATGATTTTGTAACGGCTCGTGCGGTTGCCCGTATGCAAGTCCTATCTGAATTAACTATTCCCTACCTTAAAGTTGGCGGAAAACTATTGGCACTCAAGGCTAGCAATGCGCCTGAGGAATTATTAGAAGCTAAGAATGCCCTCAACCTCCTTTTTAGTAAAGTAGAAGACAATCTCAGCTACGCCCTACCAAATGGAGATCCACGTTACATCACAGTGGTAGAAAAGAAAAAGGAAACACCAAATAAATATCCACGTAAGGCTGGCATGCCCAATAAACGCCCACTTTAAATTTTTTAGTAAAAAAATATTTACAAAGTTCGTAATTTCTGCTATACTATCACAAGCAAAGGTTTTTAATGTCATCCCGTGAGGTGACGAAGACGCAGAAATATTTAAAACTCTTTAAAGTCTAGATTTTAGAGAAGTCTTACTCTGAGGGCCTATTGCTGTAAAATAATGGGCTCTTTTTTGATGCCCAAAAGTGAGGTTTATATGAAACAAGAATCAACTGTTGATTTGTTACTAGACGTTGACCAACGTCCTTCGGCTGGAAAAGGAATTCTCCTTAGTTTCCAACACGTTTTCGCCATGTTTGGTGCGACCATCTTGGTACCCTTGATTTTGGGAATGCCTGTATCTGTTGCCCTTTTTGCTTCAGGTGTAGGAACACTCATCTATATGATTTCAACTGGTTTTAAAGTTCCCGTTTATCTAGGGTCTTCATTTGCCTTTATCACAGCAATGTCACTGGCTATGAAAGAAATGGGTGGAGATGTATCTGCTGCTCAAACAGGGGTTATCTTGACTGGTTTAGTCTATGTCCTTGTGGCTGCTGGTGTTCGTTTTGCAGGTACAAAATGGATTGATAAACTCTTGCCACCAATCATCATCGGACCTATGATCATCGTTATCGGTCTTGGACTTGCAGGCTCAGCAGTTACTAACGCTGGTCTTGTAGCTGACGGGAATTGGAAAAATGCTCTTGTAGCAGTTGTTACTTTCTTGATTGCTGCCTTTATCAATACAAAAGGAAAAGGCTTCCTACGAATCATTCCATTCCTCTTTGCCATTATCGGTGGTTACCTCTTCGCACTAACACTTGGCTTGGTTGACTTTACACCAGTTCTTAAAGCTAACTGGTTTGAAATCCCTGGTTTCTACTTGCCATTTAGCACAGGTGGTGCCTTTAAAGAATACAATCTTTACTTCGGTCCAGAAACTATCGCTATCTTGCCAATCGCTATCGTAACAATCTCTGAACACATCGGAGACCATACTGTTTTAGGTCAAATCTGTGGCCGTCAATTCTTGAAAGAACCAGGTCTTCACCGTACTCTTCTTGGTGACGGTATCGCAACTTCAGTTTCTGCCTTCCTTGGTGGACCAGCCAATACAACTTATGGAGAAAATACAGGGGTTATCGGTATGACTCGTATCGCTTCTGTCTCAGTTATCCGTAACGCTGCCTTCATCGCGATTGCCCTTAGCTTCCTTGGTAAATTCACTGCCTTGATTTCAACCATTCCAAATGCTGTACTTGGTGGTATGTCAATCCTTCTCTACGGAGTTATCGCAAGTAATGGTTTGAAAGTCTTGATCAAAGAACGTGTAGACTTCAGTCAAATGCGTAACCTAATCATCGCAAGTGCTATGTTGGTTCTTGGACTTGGAGGAGCTATCCTTAAACTTGGTCCAGTTACCCTTTCAGGTACTGCCCTATCAGCCATGACAGGAATCATCTTGAACTTGATCTTGCCATACGAAAATAAAGACTAAACATCTTGACACAAAAAGTCCGCTCAGACAACTGAGCGGACTTTTCTGATTCTTAAGTCCCCCAAGCAATCAATAGATAGATCAGGCTAGAACCAAACATATCTGATAAAGCATGCATAAGAAAGAATGGAAGGAGATTTTTAATTTTATATTTGTATAAGAAATAATAGAATAAGCCATAAACTACACCGATTACCAAAGCCCATACTAATCCTTGATAGGTGTGGAAGGAAATACGAATACTAGTAGAATAAAGCAAAACTAACCACTTGTGTTTTTCCTTCACTGAAGTTAACAAACCTAGAAAGAAAAACTCTTCATAAAATCCATTAAGCAAGGCATAGACAATCACTATCGGGCTGAGAGCTAAGAACTTCCCTATTATTTGCGTGAAATCTATATAGGCAAAAAGGTCTGGGTTAAAGTAATTATATTTACCAGTGAGAGTTGTAACCAAGTCTCCAAACAGTCCCACTAAAGCAAATATAAATGGAACCCAAAAGATAATGGACCAATTCCAGCGAATAGGAAGCTGTTTAAAATCATAATTTCGAATCAAAAGATAGAGTAAGGTCACAGTCAGTAATATAGTTTGCAAGGTAAAATTACTAGAATAAGCCGCACCTTCGCTTGCAGCCTGTCTAACTGTCCCTACTGTACTTGATGCACCCGTTGGAAACGTATTTGCTAAAAATAGCTCGGTTGAACGAATTATAAATTGACCAAACATTATGATCGTAATAATCACAATATCAAACCATCTCAAGTATTTTAGAGGTTTAGATGGATGTATTTTTTTAAAAATATTCATATTTTCTCCAGGTATTCTATACTCATATAAATATTTTAAGAAAAAAGGCTTAAACTTTTATAAAATTTCATTAATTCATTTAGATTTAAAGACTTTTACTAGTAAAAATAACCCCTCTTTGAGAGTGGTTATCATCTACTTTCATTTTTTGTTTATTTCTCTAACAATAAATCTTTCAAAGAAATCAGAGTTACTGCAATTAAAATCATTGCCATGCCAAGAAAATCAATGGGATAAAATTGTTCATTCATGATTAAGAAGGCAAAGAAAACAGCCGAAATTGGCTCAATTGAAGCCAACAAACTTGACTTAACCGGTCCAATCAAACTGGCTCCCTTTAAGAAGGCTGTATAGGCAAAAACAGTCCCGATAAGGATAATGCCTGCAAAAGCAAGAAGAAAATCAAGACTAGTTGGGATAGCAGTCTGTAGAACCCCTGTAAAAGGAAGGGCGACCAAAGCAGCTATGACCATACCCACACCAATGACCAAACTGCTCCCCCACTTCTTAATCAAGGCTATGGGCAAAATGATATAAAGTGCGTAAGTCAGAGCAGAAAAGAGACCCCAGAACAGACCTGCAGGTGTCATAGATAACTGGTCCAACTGCCCATGAGTGGCGATCAGGAAGGTTCCTCCGATGGCTAATATGATAGAAACAATCTCTCCCAGTGTCGGCGCCACCTTATCCTTGATACAGCTATAAATCAAAATCCCGACAGGACAAACATACTGAAGCACTGTCGCGGTACCTGCATTGGTCTCCTGAATAGCAGTTAGATAGGCAAATTGGTTGAGAAAAAGTCCAATCAGAGCAAAAATAAGAAGAGACAACAAACTCTTTCTATCCTTTAAAAAGGCCAGCATTTTATCCTTTGCCGTGGCATAAGCTAAGAGCATGAGAATTCCACCAGCGATTAAAAGACGCAAGTTGGTCAAAACCAGAGCAGAAATTCCGTGCGCCATCAGGTATTGGCCACTCGTTCCTGACAAGCCCCAAGCAATACCAGCCACAACTGTTAATAGAGTCCCTTTTAAACTGTTTGACATGTCTCTCCTTACTCTTCTTTGCGAATCAAGTCCATCACTTGATTGCGGTCTATAATCCATTGAGCCCTCTCATCCTTTTCATAGGTACGATTCGATAGGAAAATAGCCGCTTCTTGCTTATGACGATTCCACATGATAAAGGTACCTGTATAGCCCGTATGGTCTAGCCAATCTCCTTCCAAATTCCATGCCAAAGAACGTTCCTTGTCATCCAAAGGAGAAAAATTTTGACTCAAATCTCTTGCGAAACCATCTGCTAAATAGTGTTCTAAAAAGATTTGTAAATCCTTTACAGTCGAAAACAAACCAGCACTACCTGCATGTCTTCCCAGGAGGCGAGCCTTGGGATCATGTACCAGACCTGCCTCTACATCTCTAACTGTTGGAACAGCGCGCTCAACTGGCCCAAACTGGGTATCCGCCATTCCCCAAAGATTCCAGACTTGCTCCTGTAAAATCACATCCAAGTCTTGATTAAAGATTCTTTCCAAGATAAAACCTAACAGCAAAAAATGGACATCCGAATAAAGAAAGGCAGGCTGGCTTCGTCTGTTGAGATGAAACATAGCTTCCTTTAATTCAGGTGCTGTTAAAAGATCACGATTGGGAATAAACGGATCAAGGTCTGTAGCGTGAGTCAAGAGCTGGCGAATAGTGATGTCTGGATAATCACTCTCTGGTAAAAAATCTGTTACCGGTCTGTCAATATCTAATTGACCTTTTTCCCACAAGAAGGTAAAAACGGTACCAACCCCAACAACCTTGCTGACACTAGCTAGATCATAAACTAGTCCTGCCTCAGTCTGCAAGCCATGCTCTGGGTCACTATGACCTAAATAGAACTCCATCCATTGATTGTCCTTAAAATACGCAAAAGAGGCCCCGGGATAGATCCCTGCCTCGATTTGTTCTTCTATTTTTTTAATAATCTTGGTCCACTTCATACTTCTTCAAACCACAATTCAACATTATTTCTATCTTTACCAAGGAAGAATTTTTCAGACTTAGGAATAAAATATTCGGTAGACTCAAACTTCTTGCGAAGACTTGCTATATCTAGTTCATTGACCAAGAACTTGAGCATAGATAAGTCCCAAGTAGCCGTATTGTCCACAGTCAAATCTTGACCCTGAGCTGGGATAAAATCAAGGGATGCCCCAATTTCAGATAGTTCCAAGAAACTATCTACATCCGTTGGGAGGTGTAATTCCATAGAAATTTCAAATTTACTTAAAGAAATTGACTCCAGATCTGTTTGAAATTCTGGCTTTTCTCCTACTTCTACTAGACTTGCTCTGTCATCTTCCGCATGAATCAAAATCAAATCATCTTCGGGTGAAAAAATCTCAAAAGCGTAGCCATTTTGACCTTTATATAATTGATGAATCGAATCTGTTTTAGCTAATAAGGCCTCGATTTCTAATGGATTTTCCACCTTGACAATCAATCTAGCCAGTTTTTTTCTTCCCTCTACCTTACGAGTGCGCATACTTGGAGCTTCTTCTAAAACCAGCTTTTCTAGACCTGTTTGATCACCTAGTGACAGAAAGGCTGATTCTTCTAACAAGGCCTTCATGCCAAGAGTTTCAATATAAAATGTTTCATTTAATTTTCTATTATTAACTTTTAAAGTAGGAATAATCCGTACAATCTGATTTACATTCATAAATTCCTCCAACTCTTTTATTTTAAAGGATTTTAGAATTTTTTACAAGAAATTATGCTCAGATTTACCTTTTTTTCGTAAAATTTCATCTAAAAAACCGAGGATTTCCTCGGTTTCAATTTCTTATAGGTAAAGGAATTTGAAGATAGCTACTGCCGCAATTGCTGCTGCGATAGGTGCTACTACTGGTACCCAAGAATACCACCATTTTGAATCACCTTTGTGCTCACCAAGAACTGATTTTGGAAGGAAAGCATGAAGGAGACGTGGTCCCAAGTCACGGGCTGGGTTCAAGGCAGGCCCTGTAGGTCCACCAAGTGATGTTACCAAAGCCATAACAAGGAATCCAAGTGCCAAGTGAGCAATTCCAAGACCAGAAGTCATAAATGGCGCTACTTGTTCTTTAGCTTGGTCAAGTGCTGCTGTTACTTGTTCTTGAGGAATTGTTTGACCTTGAGTAGTTGCTTGTGCAACTTGAGCATTGATAGCAGCTTGTGCTTTTGATACTAGTTCGGCACCAAAGAAGTTTTTAGTCATACCAAGGGCTGCAAAGAAAAGAACAAATGAACCGACAAACTCGTTTACAAAACCATTAACAGTTGCTGCAAAATGTGATTCTTTTGTACCATTATCCAAACTTGAAATTGTTGAGAAAGTACCCAAGATGTTGTTTGGATTTTCAGTTTTCAAGTAGTATGGGCGGTGTGTTGCCACAACCAAGGCTTGACCAAAGATAGCACCCAAAACTTGTGCGATGATATAAGGTGCAACTTGTGCCCAAGGGAAGAGACCGCTGATCGCAAGTCCAAGAGTGAAGGCTGGGTTAATGTGGTTACCAGATACGTTACCAAACATCAAGGCTGGGATCATAACCCCCATACCATAACCAACAGCGATAACGATCCAGCCACTTTGGTGACCTTTCGTACCTTTAAGTTCAACGTTGGCAACTGCACCATTTCCAAGAATGATCAAAATAGCAGTGGCCAAAAATTCAGTGGCATATTTAATTGCCCATGTGAAATCCATTTGATAGATTCTCCTTAAAATTTTTTAGACAATCCTTATTCTATCAATTTTTATATCTTTTAGCAACAGGTTTTCTAAAAGAATGTATGAGAAAGCGGTTTTATTTCTCTTGTTAAAATAAAAGGATTAAGGAGGTGCATTTCCTTAATCCGAGAGTTCTTATTCTTGACGTTGTCCGAAATCTGCAATCATCTGCTCCATTTCTTGTCGACTCGGAGTTGTCAGCATATAAAGGTAATCTCCTTGAAGTTCCGCAAAGGCTGCTGGCATGATTTTTTTAACCTTGAACTGATGGCTGTATTTGGCAAGCAAGTCCTCCTCAGAATAAACATAGTGAGCATTTGCACGACGGGATGTAGCTAAACAAAACTGAGGTTCAAAGTCTGACGCTGGGAACTCTTCTCCTGCTACAATAGCAGCATATCCACGATAGAGGTCCAAGGAATGAGCAAAGTTATAAACATCAATAGTGAAACCACCTGCAGGGCGGTTATTGTACTCAATGGCGATGTAATCATCCCCTTCACGGAAGAACTCAATATGGAAGAACCGTTCTTTCATACCAAATTCCTTGACAATCGCTTCACCATACTTGCGAAGTTTAGGATCCATGTCCTTAAGAACATAGTAGGAATTGTCCATCTTGTAAATCATAAGATCCAGAGGTGTATAGGCGTAATCAAAGGTTGTTGAGAAGACAATTTTACCATCCTTGTCCACAAGACCATCAAAGGTACAAATTTCGCTAGAGGTGACAAATTTCTCAAAGAAATAAACAGTTGAATGATCCCACTCAGTCTTGAAGTGATTGATATCGTCTTCTGTCTCAAGCTTAAAGGTTGCGGCTGCTCCCACTCCATTATCAGGTTTGGCAATCATTGGAAGACCGATTTCATTCACAGCTTGATCAACATCTGCTTCCGTCTTGATAACAGCTCCAGGGACCACAGGAACACCTGCTTTTTTGAAAAGCTTCTTCATTTCAGACTTAAATTTCGTCTTTTTGAGATCCTCTGGTTTGGCACCAAAGACATTGAATTGTTCTCTGAGTGTTGCATCCAGCTCAAGCCAGTATTCATTGTGGGATTCAATACGGTCAATCGGGCCATGTTTATAAAAGAGAAAAGCAACTGCACGTTTGACTTCGTCTATGTTCTCAAGATTGTCAACACGGAAATACTCGGTTAGGCTATTGCGTAAAGGTTCATCCAATTGCTCGTATGGTTCTTGACCGATTCCCAAGACTGTGATGCCTTTATTAGCTAGCTCAATTGTAAACTGTTGAAAATTTTGCGGATAGTAGGGAGAAATAACAAGGTAATTCATAGATAACTCCTTTTATAAATAGAGATTGCCAAGGAAATAAGGCATTTGTTTGCGCCACCATTCCCAGTCATGGGCAACATCGTGTCCCCATTCAGCAAACCAGGCTGGAATTTGTTTCTGGTCAAAGGCTTCTTTGAGCTTGTAGAAGGATGGCAAGCCATCTTGTTCCCAGGCACCAAGACCCGTACACAGCACAATCTCCGCCTGACGATAACGATCAATAAACCAGCCGTCGTTCTGGTTCCAGATATAATCTACTGGCGAGTTTTGGTAAATAGCATCGTCATTGTAGTAATCGCCGACAAAGAAACGTGCGTCGTAAACACCACTAAGAGCTATCACCTTGGTAAAGACATCTGGATGCTGAAGGAAGAAATTGAGTGCATGGTAGGCGCCCATGGAGCAACCTGTCGTCATCATACCATCAAACCAACCTGTCTTATGCTTGATAAAAGGAATGGCCTCCTCAATCACATAGCGCTCATAGGCACGATGCATCTCTGCTTGGTCGTGACCGTTTTTCCAAGTGGCTAACCAGCTCTCACTGTCAACACTGGATAGGGTAAAGAACTGGACACGGCCTTCCTCGATAAAAGAAGCACAGGCATCAATCATGCCAAAATCATAGTATTCGTTGTGACTACCACCTGATGAAGCAAAAACCACAACTGGAATCCCAGCATGTCCATAACGATTAAGGTACATTTCACGGTTAAGATTGCCACTCCAGTGGCTAAGATGTTCAATATGCATGGGCTTTCTCCTTTCTTACTTTACCATTTTTCTGCAAAAAATCTCAGACAGTCTGGTAAATTCTCCGACCATGGAATCTCACTATGTATGGCACCAGACTGAACTTTCAAGACAAGATTATCTAAGTGTACCCCACCTGCTATCAAATCATGGTAATACCGAAGAGACGAATCGATGTAGGCTTGTTTGATATTACCAGCCATCAGGGTCTTGTCCGTATCATCTGCTTCTTCTGTTCCAACATAGATGAAGATACGCTGGTCAGGCGATAGTTTCTGGCGCTCGATATAGCGATTAAAGGCTTCTTGATGGAGCCAGTTAGCAGATGAAAAGACCCCGAGACATCCAATTTGATCTTGGTATTCCAAACCGATAAACTGGGTAATATTACCGCCTAGTGAGGAGCCAATCATAGCCGTATGCTGGCGGTCAGCTTTGGTACGGTAGGTCTCATCGATAAAAGGTTTGACCACCTCCATGACAAACTCGGCATACTCCACACCCTTACCACCAAACTGCTGCCCTGGGATAGGAGATTCTTGGAACTTCCAAGCCGCATACTCATTCATCCGCCCCATACCATCATTGTCAATGGCAACGACAATCATGCGACTGATGTCAGGATTACGCTTAATAGCTGGGATAATCTTCCATGAATGGCCAATGAAGGACTCTTTACTATAAAAAACATTTTGCCCGTCATGAAAGTAAACAACAGGATAGGAACGATCCGTGTCTTTCTCATAATCTTTAGGCAGAAGAACACGTACACGGCGTTCCTTACCTGTATAAGGAACCTTGAGTTTGTGTTCTTTCATTTTTAAATAAAAGTAGGATTGATTCATTGTCAGAAAACTCTCTATATTCAAAATTTTATTTTATTATATCACAATTATAGAAAAAAAGTTAGTTTTGCTTCCATTTTTGGAATTAAAAACTAACTTTTTCATTTATTTTTCTAAATTCTTCTGGATTTTCTGATTAGAGCAAATTATCAATCAAGTCATCCACTTCATCTTTTTCAGCCTGCGGTGTAATCTCAGTAATCATGATTCCAGCCACAGCTCGCTCTACTAATCCTTCAACATCCATACGCGCTTCGTACTGCTCCGCATTCTTAATCTTAGGATTTGTTTTCGGACGATCTGGCGCAAAAATGGTACAACAGTCTTCAAAAGGCTGGATAGAAATTTCAAAGGTGTCAATTTCCTGAGCAATGTCAATAATTTCCAACTTATCCATTGTCACAACTGGACGGATGATGGGAGTGTTGGTAACCGCATTGATAGCCTGCATGCTCTCCAAGGTTTGGCTGGCTACTTGACCTAGGCTTTCCCCATTTATGATAACTAAACCATTTCGTACCTCACGAATACGATCTGTAATCCGCATCATAAAGCGACGAGTTAGAGTCATTAAGTAAGCTTCGGGCGCTTTGGCCTTGATTTCCTCTTGAATCTCTGTAAAAGGAACTTCGATAAACTGGATATTGCCACCAAACTTGGTCAATTTACGGGTCAAATCTTGGGCTTTCTTGAGAGCGCCTGGACTAGTATAAGGTGGGCTGGCAAAGTGAACGGCCTCTATATCCACTCCACGTTTCAAAGCAAGATAACCTGCTACAGGTGAGTCAATCCCTCCTGACAACATGAGCATTCCTTTACCTGAAGTTCCAACTGGCAAACCACCAGCCCCACGAATGGTTTCATAAGAAAGGTAGGCTGCTTCTTCACGTATCTCCACCTGAAGATTGATGTCAGGACTTTTCATTTGAGCTTGCACATTTGGAATGGCTTCGAAAACAGCTCCTCCAAGTGTTTGATTGAGTTCACGACTATCCAACTCAAAGTTGTGGTCGCTACGCTTGCTAGAAATTTTAAAGGTCATGCCATCCTTGTAGATGTCCTGCATAATCTCTTGGACAGCAGACTTCAGAACTTCTACAGATTTTTCAACCTTATAAACAGGGGAAAAGTTTTGAATTCCAAAAACTTGTTTGAGTGATTCTGCTACTGCTATGTAATCAGCTCCATTGAGGTAAGCGTGGGCACGGTCGCGATCTGCCGTTACCTTAACTTGGGGATAGATAGACAAAACGTCTGAAATATTATTGCGAAGTTTATTGATGAAACGCATACGGTTTTTACCCTTGGTTGACAGCTCACCGTAGCGAATCATAATTTCTGAATACTGCATGAATGCTCCTATCTTACTTTTCTAGTTTGATTGTAAATTAATTTTAACTTGGTCAAAAACTGCTCGACCTGACTCATATCATTTTCAAAGTCTAGGCTAAGACGCACAGCTGACTGGGCCTTATCTTTATCCACTCCCATGGCAATCAGGGTTCCGGCTGGTTTCCCTGCCTTGGACGAACAAGCAGAGGTCGTTGAGATGAAAATATCATAGTCTTCAAAGGCGTGAACGATGACTTCACCTCGAACACCCTTGATTCCAAAAGTCAGAATATGAGGGGCAAAGTCTTCCTCATCTGAAAAGACAAAAATATCTGGATAGTTCAGAAGAGCTTGGCGAATAACTGCCTTCATCTGGCCAGTCTTGCTAGTAAAGAAATCTAGCTTCTCCATAGACAAACGGAGGGCCTTGGCTGTCGCAGCAATCCCTGACACATTTTCAGTTGTCGAACGGTAATCACGTTCCTGACCACCACCTGTTAAAAGAGGCGTAATTTTCTTACCAGACTTGATATAGACAAAACCAACACCACGAACTCCGTGGAACTTGTGACCAGAGAAAGTCGCGAAATCCACTCGTTCTGTCAGATACTTTTCAGTCGGAATCTTGGCAAGTGCCTGAACTGCATCAACGTGGAAGGAAATAGTTGGTTTGTCTGCTAACAGTTCTGAAATAGCCTCAATGGGCTGAACAGAGCCGATTTCATTGTTAACTGCCATGATGGAAACGAGGGTCGTATCAGGTCGTATCAAATCTGCTAGTGCCTCAACATCCACAAATCCTTTGTTATCAACTGGAGCAAAATCCACTTCAAAACCTTGAGATTTCAACCAAAGGGCTGACTCTTTGACTGCTGGATGTTCAATGGCTGATACGATGATGTGCTTTCCAAACTGAGCCTTTTCAAAGGCCACACCCTTGATGACCCAGTTATCTCCTTCTGTCCCACCAGAAGTAAAGAAGATTTCCTCACTTTTCTTACCGATTAAATCTGCAATCTGTTGGCGGGAAGCATCTAAGATTCGTGTTGCCTGGTCTCCCAAACGATGGAGACTAGATGGATTTCCTAAAATTTTTGAAGCGACCTGCATATAAGTTTCAAGGGCTTCAGTATAAGGCTTGGTCGTCGCCGAATTATCAAAGTAAATCATGTTTTCTCACGCTTTCTAAAATCACTTCTTCTATTGTATCATGAAACGGAGCTTGCGACAAGAAAGGGCAATTCCTCTTTTTTTAAGATTTTTTTAAAGAAATGCGGTATAATAAATTTTAATTAAAGGAGAGAATGTATGTCTAATTATCGTAGAACTTCAAAACCAAAAACAGAACACATCAAAAAAGGCTTTACGGTCTTTCAAAAAACCGTTGCTACTATCGGTAGTATTCTCGGCTTAATTACCGCAAGTATCACTATCATGAACGCCTTGGATAATAACAAAAATACTAAAAAAGAACCTACGACAAGCCAGACGACAACAATTGTTAAAGAAATTCAAAAGGAATCCCCTCAGGAAAACACTAGTCCTAATAAGGAAAATAACACTTCTCAAGAAAAACCACAACAAGAAGAAACACCAAAATCCAGCGTCAAGGAAGAGAAAAAAGAAGAGCAGAAAGCAGCAACTCAAGACTCTACTACTCCTGCTCCAAGTAAATCTACTACTGAAAATGAAAAACAGTCCAATACTCCAAATTCAGAAAATAATACCAATCAATAGCCAGTAAAATAGCTTCCCTCCAAACTTGGAAAGAAGCTATTTTTTTACTGTTGCAATACTTTTCTTGGTTTGGTACCTTCAGCTGGACCAATGACACCTGCCATTTCGAGTTCTTCCATAAGGCGGGTCGCACGGTTAAATCCAACTGATAAACGACGCTGAATCATGGACGCACTAGCTTTCTGGGTCTCAATGACCAAAGCTTTGGCTTCTTCAAAAAGCGGATCTCCACCAGTTTCACCATCTGAAAATTCACCTTCATTTTCAGAAACCTCACCTGGATCAAAACTCTCATCGTAGTCCGCATCAGCCTGAGCCTTGATGAAGTTTACGATGCGCTCGACATCATCATCCGAGATAAAGGAGCCTTGGAGACGAACTGGATGATTTTCATCAATTGGTTTAAAGAGCATATCTCCTCGTCCAAGCAATTTTTCTGCTCCATTTTCATCCAAAATCGTACGAGAGTCTGTCCCTGACGAAACTGCAAATGCTACACGAGATGGAACATTAGCCTTAATCAATCCAGAGATGACATCAACGGATGGACGCTGGGTTGCAAGAATCATGTGGATACCAGCAGCACGCGCCTTCTGTCCAAGACGGATAATGGCATCTTCTACTTCCTTGCTGGCTACCATCATGAGGTCAGCCAACTCATCCACAATCACAACAATAAGTGGCAGTGGAATCTGCTTGTATTCGGACTGGTCATTAAACTCTTCTACCTTGGCATTAAAGCCTGCAATGTTACGAACTCCCACCTTGGCAAAGAGTTCATAACGGTTTTCCATTTCATCCACAACCTTTTGCAGGGCCTTGCTGGCCTTGCGTGGATTAGTCACAACTGGAATCAAGAGGTGGGGAATATCATTGTAAACAGACAACTCAACCATCTTAGGGTCCACCATCATAAACTTGACCTGGTCGGGTCTTGCTTTCATCAGAATGCTAGCGATAATGCCGTTAACCGCTACTGACTTCCCTGAACCCGTTGAACCTGCAACTAGCAAGTGGGGCATTTTAGAAAGGTCAAAAGCTCTTGCGGTGCCATTAACAGCCTTTCCTAAAGGAATTTCCAAGAGATTTTCTGCTTTTGTTTGAGATTGTTCCCATAGTTCGCGGAAAGATACAGTCGCAATCTCAGAGTTGGGTACTTCGATTCCGACTAGGGATTTCCCTGGGATAGGTGCTTCAATCCGGACATCCTTGGCCGCCAAGGCTAGAGCGAGGTCATCTGCGAGATTGGAGATGCGGTTGACCCTTACACCCACTGCTGGCTTGACTTCATACTTGGTCACTGATGGCCCAATTTCGGCCCGTTCAACTGTTACCTTGATACCGAAGCTAGCAAAGGTTTCTTCTAGGATTTTGATGTTTTCTCGGACGATTTTCTTTTCTTTAGACTGGTCCTTGGGTTTATCTGGGGCAAAGAGTTGTAAGCTTGGAAGTTTGTACTCAAGAGCCTCCTTGGCTGAAAAATCAACTTGTACATCTTCATCATCAAAAACCTCCTCATGTTCAGGGAATTCATGTTCAGCTTGAGGCAGGATGATTTCTGGTTCTACCCACTCTTCTTCCGGAACAGGTGGAACGTCAAGCACAACATCTTCTGTCAAAATTTCACCTGTTTCCATATCAACAGGAGGCATATCGAGTAAGGCTTTTTCAGCCTCTTCTTTTTCTAATCTAGCCTCTTCCTCAGCCTTTTGACGAGCTTTTTCTTCTTGTTTGACAAAGCGTTCCTCTTTTCGACGCTCATGTCCTTCCTGCCATTTAGCAAAGCCTCTACTGAAAAATTCAGCAATATCGTAAACAGACCAAGGGCTGACTAGGAGAGAACCCACTAAAATCAAGATAGAACCAATAAAGTAAGTCCCGATATTGGAGAAGAGAAAGGCGGTTGGCATATAAAGAGCGACCCCAATCAAGCCCCCTCCAGCAAAGCTGGTCGTTCGAAAGCCTGTTAAATCCGTCACAACCTGAGCCATAGTCCCTTTTAGTACCGACTTATCCAAACCATATTTCCAAACTAAGTAGGCCTCAAAAATCAAGAGCAAACCTGCAAATATGGTGAAAAAGCCAGATAAGAGTCCTTCCTGTTTTCGTATCCACTTGAAAAAGAAGAGGTAGAGCAGGATACCAAATATTGCCAGATAAGCTAGGCTCCCCACCAGCAAGCGAATTAAATTGTAGAGGGTTATACCTGCAGCCCCTAATTTGAAGGCTGCGAAAATCAATAAAAGCGCGATTCCCAACGAAATCAACATTCGTTGAATCGCTTCTTTTCTTTCGAGTTCTGCTTTAGACGGTCTCCGTCTTGTTTTACTTGTATTCTTGTTTGCCATTCTTCTATTATACCATATTTCACAGGTATTTCGGAAAGAGAAAAAGACTGCACCAAACGGTCCAATCTCTTCATTTTGTATCTAAGTTTTATTCTTGAGGTTTGCGTAGGTAACCATAGACCACACCACTTACGATTGCTCCTACTAAGACAGAAACGAGGTAAAGAAGGGCATTTGAAGTAAGGGCGATAACGAAGATTCCTCCGTGTGGCGCCATGAGTTTAATACCAGTAAGACCAACGAGTCCACCTGCTACTGCTGAACCAAGGATGAAGCTTGGAATCGCACGAGCTGGGTCAGCTGCACCAAATGGAATCGCTCCCTCAGTGATAAATGACAAGCCCATGATGATGTTTGTCAAACCTGAGTTACGTTCTTCCTTAGTAAATTTATCTTTGAAAAGAAGAGTTGCGACAAAGATGGCAAGTGGTGGCACCATTCCTCCAGCCATAACCGCTGCCATGGCTACGGAACCACCTGAAGAAACAGTCGCTGCAAGCGTACCTGTACCAAAGACATAGGCTGCTTTGTTAACTGGTCCACCCATATCGACAGCCATCATTCCTCCAAGAACAATTCCGAGAAGAACAGCTGATCCTCCTCCAAGACCACAAAGGAAGTCATTCATAGCAGTGTTGATTGCCGCCATTGGAATGTTAACTGCCAGCATAACAAATCCTGTCAAAATAGTTCCAAGAAGTGGCAAGATGAGAATTGATTTAGCACCTTCAAGTGAACGAGGAACTTTAACGTATTTCTTGATAGCAAGAACCAAGGCACCTGCTATAAATCCACCAACAAGGGCACCTAGGAAACCAGATGAGACACCTGCAAGAGTTGAAGTTGCTTCACCACCTGCAGCATAAGGGATTTTACCAAAGGCAAAACCTTCTTTGGCAATAGCACCAGCCACGAAACCTGCTACCAAACCTGGTTTTTCAGCAATAGAGTAGGCAACATAACCTGCAAAAACTGGAAGCATCAAACCAAAGGCAGCGCCACCGATTTTCATGAACATAGAAGCTAGTTCGTGGTAAGAACCAAGGTTGCCAAGGTTTTCATTCGGAACACCCAAAGCACCGTCAATCAAGAAGGCAAGGGCAATCATGATACCACCGCCAATAACGAATGGCAACATTTGAGATACACCACTCATCAAGTGTTTGTAGAAGGCACCACCAAGGCTTTGTTTTTCGTTAGAGGCTGTTGCAGCTTTTGCACCATTAGCGGCACGATAGACTTCAGCATCTCCTGAAAGAGCCAAGTTAATTAACTCTTCTGTCTTACGGATACCGTCAGCAACTGGACGATTGATCAATGGTTTTCCATCAAATCGATCCATTTCAACGGCCTTGTCTGCTGCAATGATAACAGCTTTAGCCTTGCGGATATCTTCTGCAGTTAGTTGATTTCCAACACCGCTAGCACCGTTGGTTTCGACCTTGATACCAACCCCCATTTCTGCAGCCACTTTTTGAAGAGCTTCTTGAGCCATGTAAGTGTGGGCAATACCTGTCGTACAAGCTGTAACAGCCACGATAAAGTCACCAGAATCATTAGCAGGTGCTTGAACAGGCTCCTCAGCTTTTTCTGAAGCTTGGTTAAAAAGTTCGATAACTTGGTCAGCTGATGTTGCTTGGCGAAGTTTGTCTGCAAAACCGTCTTTCATCAAGTATTGAGACAATTCTGCCAAGGCTGCCAAGTGGGTATCATTGGCACCTTCTGGAGCTGCAATCATAAAGAAGAGGTCAGTTGCTTGTCCATCCAAGCTCTCATAGTCAACACCCTTGTTTGACTTAGCAAAGAGAACAGTCGCTTCTTTGACAGCAGCATTTTTGCTGTGAGGCATTGCGATTCCGTCACCCAGACCAGTAGAAGTCAAAGCTTCACGCGCCAAAATGCCTTCTTTAAAGGTTTCAAAATCTGTTACATAACCGTGGTCTGTCAAACTTTTAATCATCTCTTCGATGACAGCAGTTTTTTCAGTTGCCTGCAAATCCAGCAACATGACATCTTTTCTCAATAGGTCTTGAATTTTCATCTTTTTTCTACCTCAACTTTTTCATATGTTTCTTTAATAAATTCTGCCGTTGCCAAGTCATCTGAGAAGGTAGTTGCCGTTCCGCAAGCCACTCCCCATTTGAAAGCTTCTACCGCGTCTTTTGATTTAACAAATTCACCTGTGAATCCGGCTACCATAGAATCACCAGCTCCAACTGAATTTTTCACAGTTCCCTTGATTGGTTTAGCAAAGTAAGCTCCCTCAGATGTTACCAGAAGGGCACCATCACCAGCCATAGAGATAATGACATTTTGAGCACCTTTAGCTAGTAACTCACGAGCATATTTCTCAATTTGGTCCAAACTGTCTAGTTTAACCCCAAAAATCGCTCCAAGTTCATGATTGTTTGGTTTGACCAAAAGTGGCTGGTAGTCCAAACTATCAATCAAGGTCTGTCCTTCAAAGTCACAAACAACTTGAGCACCAGTCTGGCGTGTCAAGGCAATCAAATCCTTGTAGATGACATTGCCTAGGTTTTTAGTACTCGAACCCGCAAATACAACCGTATCATCTGCTGTCAGACTAGATAAAATAGCTTTCAATTCTTCTAACTGGGCTGGTTCAACAGTTGGACCCGTTCCGTTGATTTCTGTTTCTTGGTCCGCTTTAATCTTAACATTGATACGCGTATCTTCAGCCACTTGGACAAAACGTGTCTCGATTTCTTCCTCTGCTAAAGTATCTGTGATAAATTGACCAGTAAAGCCACCGATAAATCCAGTTGCTGTATTTGGAATATTCAAGCGTTTCAAGACACGACTGACATTAATTCCTTTCCCACCAGCAAACTTATCATCACTATCCATTCGATTGACACTACCGACTTGGACTTGATCCAAACGCACGATATAGTCTATGGATGGATTGAGTGTGACTGTATAAATCATACTTCTATTACCTCCGTTTTCTCCTTAATAGCCTGCAAGAGCTCATGCCCTTGACTTGTGATAACAATTGCTCGTTTGAGTGGTGCTACCTTGGCAAAACAAGTGTGTCCAATTTTTGACGAATCCACCAAGACATAAGTCTGTTTAGCATTCTCCAAAATAGCTCGCTTCACAGCTCCCTCCTCCATATCAGGAGTCGTATAATAGCCATCGTCCACACCATTCATCCCGATAAAGGCACGGTCAAAGTGTAATTGGTTAATCTGGTTAAGAGCAACGCCCCCGATACTAGCATCCGTCGCCGTCTTGACACTTCCTCCAACCATGACAGTCGGAATCTGCTTTTCAACCAACTGAGCTGCATGGTGAATGGAGTTGGTCACGACTGTAACATTCTTATTGACCAATTCATGAATCAAAAAGGCTGTCGTTGTTCCAGCATCTATAAAGATGACATCTTGTTCCTTGATGAGAGAGGCTGCCTTCTGAGCAAGCAACTTCTTCTCTTGAAGGTTTTTGACAGATTTTTCTTGAATGGTTTCTTCTTCCTGCAAGGAGTGGGGTAATTCTGCTCCACCATGCACACGACGAAGCTTGTTTTCCGCCTCCAACTCATCCAAGTCTCTTCTAACCGTTGATTCTGACGTTTCTAGCAAACTAACTAATTTTTCTAGAGAAACTACGTGATGTTGATTTAACTCCTCTAAAATCAGTTGTTTCCGCTCTGTTTTTAACACCGAACCACCTCCTGTTATCGTTTACACTATTCATTCTATCACACTTTCTTTCAAAGTCAATCGTTTTTTATCATTTTCTTTCAAATTCTGTCATTTTTCTTATTTCCAGAATTTTTATTGCAAGATAAGAGCCTTTATGGTAGACTATTTGAGTAAGTATTGGAAGATTACTCAAGAGGCTTAAGAGGCCGTGTTGGAAACGCGGTAGGCGTGTAACAGCGTGCGTGGGTTCGAATCCCATGTCTTCCGTGGAAAAGAAAAATTATTTTTTGGATATGACAAAAATGTTGTATCCTTTTTTGTTTCCTTTTTTAATAATAGGGTCTGCTTTAGGGGCTGTTTGTGACTCCTTTTGTGACTCCCTTTTTCGCAAAAGAATACCAAGGAATACCAAAGACAAAAATAAAAAACGTTGATTTAACAACGTTTTACCAAGGAATGCAAAAGAATGCAAAGGAATAATGGAGCCGGTGGGAGTCGAACCCACGTCCAAACACCTGCCAACATATTTGTCTACAACCATAGGTTATGTATTATTTTAACAGTCCCTCGACACATAACTCAAGCCTAGAAACTGCGAGTCTATTAATCTCTTATCAAGCCGCTAGACAAGACTCAATCGTATCTCGCTAATAATAAGACCTGTCATTGAACACGAGCAATCCAAATCGGGTCACGCCTGCTGGTTTTTAGGCAGCTAGAGCGTAAGAAGTGTTATTTTTTGCAGTTATATTTAACTGAGCGTTTACGTCGCCACACGAGTCGCAAAATATGCCTCATAATGCCTGTCGAATCCGTAACGACCCCAAAAGACAATAAAACCATTATACCTCATCTAACTCAAAAATGCAAAAAGGAAAGCAATGAACTAGAAAAGACAGTCTTTCAAGGATTTTGTCAAAACCTGATAACCAGCAACACTGAGATGCAGCCCATCAGTTGTATATTCTTTTTTGAGTTGACCTGCTTGGTCTGTCAAACTATCAAAAACTGGCACAAATTCTACCAGCATGTAGACAGAAGCAAGCTCTTGATAGGCTTGATTCCATTTCTGAATTTTTTCATTCGTACGGATATAGACCGTCTGCTTGTACTCCTCTCCCTCATTGACTGGCAAAATGGAAAGTAATTTAATCTCAGTCAAAGGATAATCGCGAGCAATGGATTGTATGATAACTTCGAGATTATTGAGTGCCTCATTCACAGGAACATCTTTTCCAATATCATTTGTCCCAATCAGAAGAACAATTTTATCCACCGCTCCACCGTACAGATGGGCATCTAGATTTTCTAATAACAGCCCTGTCTGATAACCTCGAATGCCTCGATTGACAATCGTCTTTGAAGTCCCAAACAACTCCTGCAGAGGATAATATTCGACAATGGAATCCCCAATAAAAAGAATGTCTGGTTCTACAACAGAAACCTGATTTAAGTGACGGTACTTGGTTTGGATTTTGCCTTGTTCCTTTAGTAACCAATTTTCTAATAACTGTACTGCCACTTCATTCTCCTTTTTCTAACCAGTTTTCCAAGACTTGATAAACTCCTCCTTGGCTGTTGGCTGGTGCTAGAGCAGTCGCCACAGCTTTGGCCTTGTCATCAGCATTTTCCATCGCATAGGCAATTCCAGCCATTTCAAGCATTTCAACATCATTTTCACTGTCACCAAAAGCCATGATTTGTTGGGGGTTCAAGTCCCAGCGCTTAAGTAATTCTTCCAAGCCCCATGCTTTATGAATTCCAGCTTGGAGGATATCAATGCAACCATAGCCACTAGATACAGCCCGAACACGGCCATCAAAGAGGTCATTGATTTCTTCCAATACCAAATTCAAACGTTCCTCACCAACAACCATACTCATTTTGAGCACCCCACCAAAGAGGTCAGATGTTAATTCATCCACAAACTGCATCCGTTGGTAGAATTTTTCAATCATTTCTGGAGTCATAAAACTTTCAAGGTCTGTAAAAATCGTACCTTCCTTGACGAAACCACCCTTCATCCCCGTTACAACAAATTGGTCCTGACACGCTCGACCCTCGAAATGAGCCAAGGCCTTATCGACAATGGCATCATCCCAAGTCTGAGCCTGAATCAGTTCATTATTTTCAAAAATACGAGCACCATTGGCAACAACTAGAACCACTCGATCGACCAAGTGCTCCAGTAGTTGCCTCATGCGGTGAATTTCATTCCCAGTCGCAATGACAAAACGAATACCCCTTTGATCCAACTGATCTAAAATCTTTTCCAAACGTGGGAGATCAAGCTGGCCTCTAGCATCCAGCAAGGTCCCATCCATATCTGTCGCAATTACCTTAATCGTCATTTACTTTCCTCTGGATTTAAGCTAGTCCCACTTCAATCCTACATGTTCGTTCATTTCTTTATAGGCTGTATCAATTCGTTCCTTAGTCGCTTCATCTAACTGGTCACGATGACTACCACCCTCGATAAAATCTTCTAATATATAAGTTTGGTAATGATATAGAGGATATCCTTCTGGTGAAAAAGTTCCTTTTGGTGTTCGATTGACCCAAGTAGGATGAGCTTTAGCTGTTTCAATAGTTGTTTTTCCACCTTTTTTCTTGACAGTTACATCCATAAGAACACCACGCTCAGTCCACTTCGCATTGTCTACACCAGTCATTGTTTCAATACGTTGGTTAGAGATAAAGTTTCCCATAGAATAGATGATAAGTTTTTTCTCTCCATCTTTTTCAACAGTCTCTGATGGTTCAACTACGTGTGGATGGCCTCCAAAGATAATATCCGCTCCCCATTCAATCATCTTGTGGTACAAAGCCTTTTGCTCTTCAGTCGGTTCTATGCGATACTCAACCCCCATCTGAGGCATGATAACAGTAATGTCCGCTTCCTTCTCTGCACGCTCAATTTCAGCCTTCATCTTATCTTCATTTAGATCTGAAAGATAGCGATTATAATCTTCTTGAGAAATACTTTGCTCAATTCCATTAAATCCATAAGAATAAGCCAAAAGTGCAACCTTGATACCGTTCACTTCCTTGATAACGAGCGGAGCTTGATCACGTGACTCGTGCGTATAAACTCCAATAGGTGTCATTCCTGCCTTTTCAATTGCATCCGCCGTTGAAATAACTCCTTCAATTTGAGAATCTAAAACATGATTATGGGCTAAATCTAAAACATGATACCCAGTATCTTTAATAGCATCCATTACTTGACTAGGAGCATTAAATAAAGGATACCCCGCTAAATAATGATCTTTATTAATAGTTCCTTCAAAATCACCTATTGCCAAATCAGCCTGTTTTAGCCAAGGTTTAACATACTCAAAATTCTCATGAAAATCATAGCCGCCATCTTCCTTTTTAGCTGACATATAGATAATATCATGGTAAAGTAAATCTCCATGAGCCATAATTCTAGCAGTTTTTTCTTCCTGATCTTTAGATTTTTGATTTGTCTTATTTGCTTCTTTAGAAATAGTATCCTTTTTTTGACTGGTCAAAGGAATTCCTTGGAAACTTTCAAACAACAAGACCAAGCCCATTGATAAGGCAACAGCTAGCAAAAGCACCGTAACAAATCCCTTATTGCTCCACTTACGGTAACGTCTAAAAAAGCTGACCAAACCTTTCACAAAGCGAAAAACTGGTCCACGTTTATGTCTATCTTGTCTTCTTTGCATCTCCATTCTCCCTACTTTCTAATGCAAGCCTTTTCTTTTTATTATATCACAGATAAGTAATTCTTTCACAATTGAATCGAACCTAGTAGGCATTTTCTATAAAAGCTCGATGCCGTAATGCTTTCAATCCTTGTCATTTTGTGATATCATGTAGAAGTAATGAAAGGAGAGAAAATGTCTGCTATAGAACGTATTACAAAAGCTGCTCACTTAATTGATATGAACGATATTATCCGCGAAGGGAATCCGACTCTACGCGCGATTGCTGAGGAAGTTACTTTTCCCTTGTCTGACCAGGAAATCATCCTTGGTGAAAAGATGATGCAATTCCTCAAACATTCCCAAGATCCTGTCATGGCTGAAAAGATGGGGTTACGCGGTGGTGTTGGACTGGCTGCTCCTCAATTAGATATCTCAAAACGCATTATCGCTGTTTTGGTACCAAATATTGTTGAAGAAGGCGAAACTCCTCAGGAAGCCTACGACCTGCAAGCCATTATGTATAATCCAAAAATCGTCTCTCACTCTGTTCAAGACGCTGCTCTTGGCGAAGGAGAAGGTTGCCTCTCTGTTGACCGCAACGTGCCTGGCTATGTTGTTCGCCATGCCCGCGTTACTGTTGACTACTTTGACAAGGATGGAGAAAAACACCGTATCAAGCTCAAAGGCTACAACTCCATCGTTGTTCAGCATGAAATTGACCACATCAACGGAATCATGTTTTACGATCGTATCAATGAAAAAGACCCATTTGAAGTTAAAGATGGTTTGCTGATTCTGGAATAAAAAAATCCCGTTGCAAGACGGGGTTTTGTGTTATAATAGAGGCATGAAAACAAATGATATTGTCTATGGCGTTCACGCCGTTACCGAAGCCCTCCTTGCAAACACAGGAAACAAACTTTACCTCCAAGAAGATCTCCGGGGTAAGAACGTTGAGAAAGTCAAGGAACTGGCTACAGAAAAGAAGGTGTCCATTTCTTGGACTTCAAAAAAATCCCTCTCTGAGATGACTGAAGGTGCTGTCCACCAAGGTTTTGTTCTACGAGTGTCTGAATTTGCCTATAGCGAGTTAGATCACATCCTTGCAAAAACACGTCAAGAAGAAAATCCACTTCTGTTGATTCTGGATGGCCTAACTGACCCTCACAACTTAGGCTCCATCTTAAGAACAGCCGATGCGACCAACGTTTCAGGTGTCATCATTCCCAAACATCGTGCTGTCGGTGTTACTCCTGTCGTTGCCAAAACGGCCACAGGTGCTATTGAACACGTTCCGATTGCCCGAGTAACCAACCTGAGTCAAACTCTAGACAAACTCAAGGATGAAGGCTTCTGGACCTTTGGCACAGATATGAACGGTACTCCGTGCCACAAGTGGAATACAAAAGGGAAAATCGCCCTCATCATCGGAAATGAAGGAAAAGGTATCTCTAGTAACATCAAAAAACAGGTCGATGAAATGATTACCATTCCCATGAATGGCCATGTTCAAAGCCTCAATGCTAGTGTGGCTGCAGCTATTCTCATGTATGAAGTTTTCCGAAATAGACTATAAAAAAGTTTCCAGTCATCTGATTGGAAACTTTTTTATGATTAACTATGTTCTGTAATAAACTTGTAAGCTTCTTGACCAGCGATAGCCCCATCTCCAACTGCTGTTGTCACTTGGCGAAGGTCTTTCAAGCGAACATCTCCAACTGCAAAGATACCATCAACCGCAGTTTTCATGTGGTTATCTGTCACAATCCAGCCTGCCTGGTCTTGGATATTCAATTCTTTAACAAAATCACTAAGAGGGTCCAAACCAACATAGATAAAGACGCCACCGAAGGCTTGCTCTGTCACTTGACCTGTTTTCACATTTTCAAAAACGACAGATTCTACTCGGTTTTCACCCTTGATTTCCTTAACCACAGAATCCCAGATAAAGCTGACTTTCTCATTAGCGAAAGCACGGTCTTGTAAAACCTTTTGTGCACGGAGTTGATCACGACGGTGAACAATGGTAACCGTCTTAGCAAAGCGAGTCAAGAAGAGGGCTTCTTCAACCGCTGAATCTCCACCACCAACTACCAACAAATCTTGGTCACGGAAGAAAGCACCATCACAAACGGCACAGTAAGACACACCACGACTGTTCAGTTCTTCTTCTCCAGGAACTCCCAAAGGACGGTGTTTAGAACCAGTCGCTACGATAACTGTACGTGTTTCATATGTTTGGTCATCGGTAATCACTTTCTTAAAATCACCATGGTCTTGGACATTTTCAACATAACCATAGATGTGCTCTACACCAAGATTTTCAAGTGGTTCAAACATCTTTTCAGCCAATTCAGGTCCACTAATATTAGCGTATCCTGGGTAATTTTCGATATCCGATGTATTATTCATCTGACCACCTGGCAGACCACCTTCAATCAAGCCTACTTTGAGATTGCTTCGAGCAGCATACAAGGCCGCAGTCATCCCTGCAGGTCCAGCACCGATAATAATAGTATCGTACATATAGATTCCTTCTTTCTTGTTGTAACTATCTTTATTCTAACTCTTTCTTGTCAATCACGCAAGGATTATGCCTTGAAAACAAGAATTAAACTCATAACCGCAAAGGATAATACTGGAACAACCAAGACACCAATCATAATCATATCATAGAGATGGGCTTGGCGAGCCTTGGCTGTCTTATCAACTCCCGACATGGCTCTTAGTCCAATCCAAATCCCTAAAAAAATCAGGACAAGGATGGTGGTCAAGATCAAACTCTCGAAATATAAAGAAAATAGTTGCAGTAGCATGATTTCTCTCATTTCTATCTTTTTTAAAGAGTAAACTCAGCTAGTCCAGCTAACTGAGTTTTCCTTTATCTATTATATCAAATATAAGTCCGTTTGTAACTAGCGAAGAATTCTTTTGTCCGCTCTTCTTTCGGATGGTGGATAATCTCATCCGGTGTTCCAGACTCAATGATTTTCCCCTTATCTAGGAAGAGAATCTTATCAGCCACTTGGGCTACAAAGGACATATCGTGACTGACTAAAATCATAGTCTGTCCTGACTTAGCAGCATCTGCAATAGATTTTTCTACTTCACCAACCAATTCTGGGTCAAGAGCTGAAGTTGGTTCGTCTAAGAGCAAGACATCTGGTTTCATAGCAAGCGCACGCGCTAGGGCAACCCGTTGCTTTTGTCCACCTGATAAATGTCGAGGATAATGTTTTTCACGGTCAGAAAGCCCAACCTTAGTCAACTCTTCCTTGGCAATCTTAGTCGCTTCTTGATCAGACAATTTCTTGACAACAACCAAGCCTTCTTTTACATTATCAAGTGCTGTGCGGCGTTCAAACAAATTAAACTGTTGGAAAACCATAGACAGCTTACGGCGTAGGGCAAGGATTTCTTCTTGAGTGATTTTAGAAAAATCAACTGAAAAATCATCAATCTGAATAGAGCCACTGTCAGGTGTTTCAAGATAATTGAGACTGCGAAGGAAGGTTGATTTTCCAGCTCCTGAAGAACCAATCAAGGCTACAACTTCCCCTTTATGAATATCCAAGTCCAGATGATCCAAGACAGTCTGTCCTGAAAAGGATTTGCTTAAATTCGAAATCTTAATCATTAACGAAGGTCTCCTTTCACATCTGTTTGCACTGTATCTGGTGCAGAAATAGCCATTTTTCTCTCGATGAAACGACCGAGGCTTTCAATTCCGATATTGACTACCCAATAAACAAGGGCAACGGAGATGAAGCGTTCAAAATAGCGGTAATCAGCTCCACCCAAAATCTGAGCTTGGGCAAAGACTTCCACAACACCCGCACTGAAGGCTAGAGAAGTTCCCTTGGTCAAGCCAATTAGGGAATTAATCAAGGTTGGAGTCGCCACAACGGCTGCATTTGGAATAATCACGCGACGATAAACTTGTGCTCGGGTCATACCCAGACTGCGTGCGGCCTCGATCTCACCAGGATTGACTGAGAGAATAGCTGCACGAATGGTTTCACTCGCATAAGCTGCCTCATTGAAAGCAAAGGCAACAATCGCAAAAACAGCGGCTGGAATCGCATTAATATTGAGACCAGTACCCCATTGCTGATTGAGGGCTTTCAAAGCCAAAGGAATTCCGTAGTAGGTCAACATGAGTTGCACCAAAATCGGTGTCCCCTTTAAGAAACTAACAAAGAAGGCCTGTAAGGGATATAAAATCTTGACACGATTGATTTTCACAATAGCAAAAAGAAGTGCCAAAACCAAGCCAAAAAGGGCACCACCAATGGTCAACATAATCGTTGTTGGAAGTTGCTGGACAATTCTTGGAATCCCATCAAAGACCGAACGCAAGCTAAAAAGCTTGCCATCCGGAATCAATTGCATCAAGTTTTGGTACCAATCTGATGCTAAAATCGTTGTAACATTCATAAAAACATCCTCTCCTGATAATGATTCATTCTACCATACTTCTGCCGTCAATGAAATTATTTGCTACGGTCAGATACAGACTTTGTCCACCTACTAGTTTATCATACTTTGAAACAGGGAGGTTATATATTTTATCTATCAAAGAGATAAGTAAAAACTATTTCAATCCCAATTCTTCATAAGGTTTTCGATAACCAATTTGCTTAACAGTTCCATTTTCTACTAAAATGGGGCGTTTTAACAACATACCGTCACTTGCTAGCAACTCAGCCGCTTCTTGGTTTGACAGGCTTCCTACCTTATCTTTCAGCCCTAATTCACGGTATTTGATCCCACTGGTGTTGAAAAATTGCTTCAACTCGAAACCTGAGGTTTCTAGCCAGTTTAAAATGACTTCTTGGCTAGGTGTTTCTTCAACGATATGGACGGCTTTATAGTCCACACCGAGTTGGTTTAATTCTTGTTTTGCTTTTTTACAAGTTGAACATTTTGGATATTCGATAAATTCTAACATATCTTTCACTTTCTATTTTATATCTTTAAAATCTGCTTCTTCATGCTCCAAGAGCCAAGCTTTCTTTTCCACTCCTGCAGCATACCCTGTCAGACGCTTGCCAGCCCCCAGCACCCGATGACAAGGTACTAGGATAGACCAAGGATTGCGCCCCACTGCTCCACCAATTGCTTGAGCAGAATCCACTTGCAGCTCTTGGGCTATTTGTCCATAGGTCACTGTCTGGCCATAAGGAATTCCCTGTAAATAGGACCAAACTCGCTTTTCAAAATCCGTTCCGATCGAAGCCAAGGGCAAGTCGGATAAATCCTGAGGCTTGCCTTTAAAGTAAGCATCTAAACAAGCAATAACTGGGTCTAAAATGGGATGACTAACAACTGCTTCTATCGTCTCATCTCCTAGTCCTCTCTCAAAATGCTTCTGGTCCTGCACCCAAATGCCATACAGATATTGCTCGTCGGCAACCAAAGACAAGGTTCCTATTGGCGAAAAGTAGAGCATTTTTACGTACATCTTTTGCATTATTTCTTCAATTTTTGATATGCCAAGCGTTCGCCATCAACTGGAACCTTACCAACCTGTTTAAATCCGAGTTTTTCAAAAATATGTTGCATAGCCTTGTTTGCAACATGCGTATCTGAGCGAAAATCTAGATAGTCAAAACCTTCAATCAAGCCCTCTAAAAAGGTTTGAGCAACTCCCTGTCCCTGGACATCTGCTGCCACAGCAATACGGTGAAAGACTAGGTACTCTGACTCCCCAGCTTGCCAGTTGCCTTCATAAATGGCTTCATAGGCCGCCTCTGGACTCTTGGTCACAGCTGCATAAGCTAGTAGTTCTCCCTCTTCCAAGGCTACGTAGGCTTGACCTGAGATAATATCCTCAATAATAATATCAGCATTTGGATAGCCATTTTGCCACTGGTCACTACCCGCATCTGCTAAACATTTTTTAGCATCCTCCATCACCTGCATGATGGCATCTACTTCATTTGGAAAAGCTAAACGAATCTCCATCTGTTCTCCTCTTTTCTGACTAGTTTCTCCCATCATAGCATAATTTAAGTCTTTCTACAAGCAGTTAAAACTTGACTTTCTGTTTTTGTTATTTTATAATCTAGTTATTAAAACTAGATAAAAAGGAGTTAGAAATGAAAACTACCTTTTCCTACCCAAAATGGGCAGAAATCCCAAACATTGACCTCTATCTGGACCAGGTTTTACTCTATGTCAATCAGGTCTGCGCCCCTATCTCTCCTGATAAAGACAAGGGCCTGACAGCATCTATGGTCAACAATTATGTCAAACATGGTTACCTGACAAAGCCTGACAAGAAAAAATACCAACGCCAACAGATTGCCCGTTTGATTGCTATCACAACCCTCAAGTCTGTATTCTCTATTCAAGAAATAGCCCAGACACTTAATACTCTACAAAGTCAAGCAAGTTCAGAGCAACTCTACGATGCTTTTGTGGACTACATGAACCAAGGAGTTGATCCAGCTAACCCCATTATCCAAAGTAGCTGCCAAACCGTTAAACTCTATCATCAAACTCTAGCCTTAATCCATCATACTCAAGAGGAGGAAATCTAATGAATACAAGCCTAAAGCTCAGCAAACAACTCAGTTTTGGAGAGGAGATTGCTAATAGTGTAACCCATGCCGTAGGTGCAGTCATCATGCTCATCTTACTGCCTATTTCATCCACTTATAGTTATGAGACACACGGATTTTTATCATCTATCGGCGTTTCCATTTTCGTTATTAGTCTCTTTCTCATGTTCCTATCATCCACCATTTATCACTCTATGGCCTATGGTTCAACCCACAAATATGTCTTACGAATCATTGACCATTCTATGATTTATGTTGCCATTGCAGGCTCATACACGCCCGTCGTCTTGACCTTAATGAATAACTGGTTTGGCTATCTAATTATTGCCATCCAATGGGGAACGACTATCTTTGGTATTCTCTATAAAATCTTTGCTCAAAAAGTCAATGAGAAATTTAGCCTTGCTCTTTACTTGATTATGGGCTGGTTGGTTCTAGCTATCATTCCTACCATTATCAGTCAAACGACACCAATTTTCTGGAGTCTCATGGTAACTGGCGGACTCTGTTATACTGTTGGGGCTGGATTTTACGCCAAGAAGAAACCTTATTTCCACATGATTTGGCATCTCTTTATCCTAGCAGCATCTGCCCTCCAATATATTGCCATTGTTTATTACATGTAAAAAAGTTGAGAAATTCAATCTCAACTTTTTTCTTTACACATATTAATAAAGTACTGGTGCAAGCGCACATCATCGGTCAATTCTGGATGAAAAGAGGTCACTAACATATTTTTTTCTTGAGCAGCAACGATTTGATTGTCAACTGTTGCTAGAATTTCTACATCTACTCCAACACTACTGATAATCGGACCACGGATAAAGGTCATTGGAATCTGACCAACTCCCTTACATTCTGCTTCCGTATAGAAACTCCCTAGTTGGCGCCCATAAGCATTGCGCTCGACCACCATATCCATAGTTCCTAGATGACTCTCGTCCTGAGAAATAATTTCCTTAGACAGCAAAATTAAACCAGCACAGGTTCCAAACACTGGTAAGCCAGATAGAATTGCTTCTCGAATGGGAATCAGCATGTCTTGCTCACGTAAGAGCTTGCCCATAGTTGTAGATTCCCCACCAGGTAATATCAATCCCGACAAATCACTCTGATGTTTCTGAAAATCATCTAGATTTCTGATTTCAACACTCTCGACACCTAATTGATCTAGCACTTTTGCATGTTCTGCAAAAGCCCCTTGCAAGGCCAATATTCCGATTTTCATCTATTTTCCTCGCTCAGCCATGAGGATTTGGATCTCATTTTCATTGATACCAACCATGGCTTCTCCTAAATCTTCAGAGATTTGAGCCAAAATTTGAGGATTACGGAAGTTAGTCACCGCTTTGACAATAGCACTCGCTCGTTTAACAGGATCTCCTGACTTAAAAATACCTGAACCGACAAAGACACCCTCTGCCCCTAATTGCATCATCAGCGCAGCATCTGCTGGCGTTGCAACACCTCCAGCCGCAAAGTTTACAACTGGCAATTTTCCATGTTCATGGACGTATTGAACCAATTCTACAGGTACCTGCAAGTCCTTAGCAGCAACATAAAGTTCGTCCTCTCGTAAGTTTTGAATACGGCGAATTTCCTGATTCATCATACGCATATGACGAACAGCTTGAACAATGTCTCCTGTCCCTGGTTCTCCTTTGGTACGAATCATAGAAGCACCTTCAGCGATACGACGCAAGGCTTCACCCAAATCCTTAGCCCCACAGACAAAAGGAACTTGGAATTCTTTCTTATCCACATGGAAACGGTCATCAGCTGGAGATAAAACCTCACTCTCATCGATATAGTCAATCTCAATAGCTTCTAAAATCTGAGCTTCAACAAAATGCCCGATTCTGACCTTGGCCATTACTGGAATACTAACCGCCTCTTGAATTTCCTTAATCATCTTTGGATCACTCATACGGGAAACACCACCAGCTGCACGAATATCAGCTGGAATCCGCTCCAAGGCCATCACAGCTGCCGCACCAGCAGCTTCTGCAATACGGGCCTGTTCAGGATTCTGAACGTCCATGATAACCCCACCCTTGAGCATCTGCGCCAAGTTTTTATTTAGTTCATAACGATTTTCAGTCATATATTTTATCCTCATCATTTGTATTGGTAGCTACCATTTCATTTTAATTCAGAACAGAAGGAATCACAAGATAAAAAAAGAATAATTGTGTGGGTACAGATTGGCTAAAAAACTATCTGACCTTAACTTAAGGCCAGATAGCTCATTCATTTTTATTTTTCAGCTGTAAGTGCAGCCATTGTGATGTAGTTATATGGTTTGTTGAAGTGTGGCAAGAAGAATAGGTCTGTCAATGCCAATTTATCAATTGTCACATGCTCTTGGATAGCAAGTGAGAACATGTGGATTCCCATGCTGATTGCAGAATCGCGTGAAACCATTTGTGCACCAAGAATTTCACGGCTATCTTTGTCAAAGACAATCTTGATGGCTACTTCATGGTTATCATGTTTCATGAATTCTGGTTTTTGAAGATCGTTAAAGCCTGTTTCAGTTGCATTGTAACCAGCAGCTCTAGCTTTTTCAAGAGTCAAACCAGTTGAAACCATATGAAGACCGTAGATAGAGATACCGTTTGATCCTTGCACACCAATTCCTTCCAATTCATGTCCACAAGCGTTGTAAGCACCAACGATACCAGTACGAACAGCATTTGAAGCAAGGGCGATGTAACTTGTATCTTTACGAGCATTGTCATAAACAGTCGCACAGTCACCAACGGCAAATACACCTGGAAGTGAAGTTTCTTGTTTCTTGTCTACAAGGAAGGCACCGTTGCGGAAGAGTTCAATCTTACCATCAGCAAGTGCTGTGTTTGGACGGAAACCAACTGCAAGAACAACCATATCCACATCAAAGCTTTCTTTGTCAGTAATCAAGCGTTCAACTTTACCATCACCTTCGATTGCTTTAACAGTTTGACCAAGTGCCAAGCGGATGTTGTGGTCTTCCAAGTTCTTCGCCATCATTTGTGTGAAGTCTTTGTCATAGTAACCGTTCAAGACAGTATCAACGATATCAACAAGGACAACTTCTTTTCCAAGACGCTCAAAAGCTTCAGCAAGTTCAACACCGATGTAACCACCACCAACAACGGCGATACGGTCAAGGTGTTGACTCTTATCAGACAATTTGTGAATCACTTCTTCAGCGTTTTGGTACAATTTAACGAATTGTACATTTTCAAGAGTTGCTTTAAATTCGCGGTTTCCTTTAACAATTTCAACACCTTCAATTGGTGGCAAGATTGGTGTAGAACCTGTAGCGAAAATCAATTTATCGTATGATTCTTTGTGCTCTTTCCCTTCAACTTCTGCTGTAACTACTTTGTTATCATAGTCGATTGAAAGAACTGGTGAATTCATGTATACCTTAGCACCTTTAGCTTCCAATTTTTCTTTATCCGAATAGAACAAGCCTTCAGCACCGTCAATTTGTTCACCAATCCAGAGGGCCATTCCACATCCTAGGAAAGAGATGTTAGAGTTTTGGTCAAATACAACGATTTCGTTCTCATTTCCAAAATTATCCAACATAGTATTAATACATGCTGTACCAGCGTGGTTAGCACCAACTACAACGATTTTACTCATAGAAAAATTCCTACCTTCAATTTTAAATTTACCTTTCTAGTATAACATTTACTGTTAGCGTTTACAAGAGTTTAGCTAATTTTCCCGATTTTTTTGTAAAAAAATGTAAATAATCTGTATTTTATCAGTCTTTCTTACAATTACTCTTTATTTTCTGAGCATATTTCTTGACAAGTTTACAAATTTTATTTGTGAAAACGCTGACTTTATGGTATGCTAGTATCGTGAAAAGAAAATGTAAGGGGTTAAATTTAATATAAATTTACTATATTTCAGCCTTCTTTTCATAAAAGAAAGGAGTTGGTAGCTTGCCTCTTAGTTCACATTCCGAACGGCTAATGGGGACTACTATCACTATTTCATTAGTAGATGAGCGAGCCGATAGCTTGATCCAGAAATCCTTTGATTTACTCAGAGAGCTCGAATACCGCTTCAATGCCAATAGCCAAGAATCTGAGTTGATGGAAATCAATCATCAAGCTGGAATAGCCCCCGTCAAGGTTCATCCAGACCTGTTCGAACTGATTTCACTTGGATTAGAGCATAGCCTAGCGCCATCTAGCCATCTCAATATCAGCATTGGTCCCTTGATTCAAACCTGGCGTATCGGTTTTTCAGATGCCAAAGTTGCCCAGCCTCAAGAAATCGAATCAATTCTCCCTTTAATCAATCCTCATTATATCGAGTTAGATTCTTCTACTTCTACTGTGTTTCTAAAACAGAAAGGAATGAAGATAGACCTAGGTTGTTTAGCCAAGGGTTATAGTGCGGATAAAGTTGCTCAATTTCTGAGAAAAGAGGGAGTGACATCTGCCTTGATCAATCTGGGAGGGAATATCCTGACTATTGGAAAAAATCAGGCAAGAGGAAATCAATCTTGGCAAATCGGGATTCAAGACCCAGCCAATCCGAGGGGAAATCACTTAATGACCATCCCTGTTGTCAATAAATCTGTCGTGACTTCAGGCATTTACGAACGTCACCTGACTGTCGATGGAAAAGATTACCATCATATTTTTGACAGCCAAACAGGATATCCTGTTGAAACGGAACTAGCTAGTCTAACAATCATCTCTGATAAATCAGTCGATGGTGAAATATGGACAACTCGTCTATTTGGAGAAAGACCTGCTTCTATCCTCTGGCAAGTCGAAAGTTTGGAGGGCATCGAAGCTATCCTCATCGATAAGGAAGGTCACCTAAGCTGTTCTTCAGGAATTCCAACTCTATAGAAATAGATGTTTCAATGGAGTTTTAAAATCGTATTATGTAAAAAGAGAAAGGAAATCTCATGTTAAAACTTATTGCTATTGTTGGAACAAATTCAAAACGTTCTACAAACCGCCAATTGCTTCAATACATGCAAAAACACTTTGCTGAAAAAGCTGAAATTGAACTTGTTGAAATTAAAGACATTCCTGTCTTCAATAAACCAGCCGACAAGCAAGTACCTGTTGAAATTTTAGAAATTGCTGCTAAAATTGAAGAGGCAGATGGCGTTATTATCGGTACTCCTGAGTATGACCACTCTATCCCAGCTGTTTTGATGAGCGCTCTTGCTTGGTTGTCTTATGGTATCTATCCACTTTTGAACAAACCAATCATGATTACAGGTGCTTCATATGGTACGCTTGGTTCATCACGTGCCCAATTACAACTTCGCCAAATCTTAAATGCCCCAGAAATCAAAGCAAGTGTCCTTCCAGATGAATTCTTGCTTTCACATTCTCTTCAAGCCTTCAATCCAAGTGGAGATCTAGTGGATCTTGATGTTATCAAAAAATTAGATGCCACTTTTGACGACTTCCGTATCTTTGTAAAAATTACAGAAAAATTGCGCAACGCACAAGCCCTACTTCGCAAAGATGCTGAAGACTTTGACTGGGAAAATTTGTAAGATAGGAGACCAAAAAGAATGAAATTTGTTGGACTTGTAGGATCAAACTACGATCAATCATATAACCGTAAACTCTTGGAATTCATCCGTCGTCACTTCAAACTCAAATTTGAATTAGAAGTTCTCGAAATTGATGAAGTTCCAATGTTTAACCAAGACGAAAAATGGGACGAAAGCTTCCAATTGCGTCTCTTGTATAACAGAATTACGCGTGCTGATGGTGTCATTATTGCTACTCCTGAGCACAACCACACAATCTCAGCTTCTCTTAAATCAGTTCTTGAATGGCTTTCATACGAGGTTCATCCATTTGAAAACAAACCAGTCATGATTGTGGGAGCTTCTTACTACGACCAAGGTACTTCTCGTGCCCAGGTTCACCTTCGTAAGATTCTTGACGCTCCAGGTGTCAATGCCTACACTCTTCCAGGAAATGAATTCCTTCTTGGTAAAGCTAAAGAAGCTTTTGATGTTAATGGAAATATCACGAATGAAGGAACTGTTAATTTCCTTGAAACATGCTTGGACAACTTTGTAAAATATGTGGGAGTCGTTTCAAAATTGAAAAAACCAAAACCAATTGAGCCAGAAGATTTATATTGTACAAATTCAATTGCAACTACTATCCAAGGTGTTGATCCAGATGATCCTGAATGGGTAGAAAAAGCTGCTGAACTTGTTGGAGCTGTTTCTGGAGATACTTACGTTAAATTAGACCACGGTATCTTGACAGTTAACCAAATTGACATGTTCTTGAAAGCAATGCCATTTGAATTGACATTTGCAGATGATAACAATCAATTTTTGTACTTTAATAACGCCCACCAAGACCCAGATACAATGTTTGGTAAACGTGTACGTGCTCAATCAGGAAATAGATTAGGAACAGTACACGGTACATTGCCAGATTCTAGAATGAAAAACGTTGAATGGGTTGTCGGCGTATTGCGTAACGGGGATCAAGAATATGTCCGTACAATTGTGCCGGGAACACCTGAAGGTGTTATTAATACCCATAATTACCAAGCAATGTACTATCCAGATGGTTCATATGCTGGAATTAATGAGATTATCTTTAATTTCCAACCATGGCTTGACTGGTACCTCAATACAACTGGTCAACGTCTAGTTGGTGGAAATGCTGCAGCTCCTGCTGGCGGACATGGTCACGGCGATGCAGATGCTACATCTGGAGCTTCTGATGCAGGTGATGCTGGAGGTCACGGTGGTGGCGCAGACGCTACATCTGGCGCAAGTAACTAATAATAGTTTTAGGAACCATTTTGGTTCCTTTTTAAGTTACAAAAGACTAGCAGACAAAAACTGCTAGTCTTTTGGTTATTATTTTATCTATTCTTATTAAAAGAAAGAATATTTATTATGAATTTGGGTCATCAAGACTACGGCCATGTAAACCTTTTTCACGTTGTACCTGACGTAGTTTCTCTGGTGTAACATCGTTTCCTTCTTCGTCCACAATTTTGATTCCCTCAATGTGGTGACGAACAGTGCGACGATAACCTTCGATGTACTCCTCACGTAGTTTGGCTTGTTCTACTTTTTCTTCTGGGGTCAAGCCTTCTGTTTTTTTCTTTTTGGCAAGCTCGTTAATACGATCAATTTTTTTAGGATCCATGTTTCTCTCCTTTAAGATAAGATTTAATCCGTTCAACAGATTTTATTTGGTATTGATTTGGTTAAAACGTGCAAGTTTAGCTGCTTTCTTGGTTAATTGCGACAAGATTGCCAAACGATTTTGACGGACTGCTTCATTTTCAGCCATAACCATGGTATTCTCAAAGAATGCATCAATGACTGGGCTAAGAGCAAAGAGTTGTTTCAATTGCTGACTGGCAGATCCTGATAAAATAAGTGATTCTACTGCTTCCGCCAAAGCTTTTTCTTGGTCATTTTCAAAAAGTGCTGAATCAACTGTTGCAACTCCTTCTACCTTTTCAGCCAAGTTAAAAGCACGAGAAAGTGATTCCACAGATGGTTTGAAGTCTTCTTCCTTGCTTGCTTCTACGAGAGCACTTGCTGCTTCCAACATATCTGCCACAACAAAGTTCGAACTTGCAAGTACTGCTTCCTTAATATCTTTTGGAGTAGAGCCCATCATCTTATCAACACGAGCCTTGATAAAGTCCATAACCTCTGTCTTATTTTCATAAGTCAAGCTGTCAAATTTCAAAGCATAAAGGCTATCAATCAGCTCATCCATAGCAATGTGCCAACCAAAGGCATCCAAGATACGAACCACACCTTGCGTCGCACGACGAAGGGCATAAGGGTCATTAGAACCTGATGGAATCAAACCTACTGAGAAGAAGCTCAAAATCGTATCCAATTTGTCTGCAATAGCTAGAATGGCTCCAACCTTGCTCTCTGGAAGTGCTCCTTCGGCTGATGTAGGCATGTAGTGTTCACGAATAGCAGCTGCTACCGCTGGAGTTTCCCCAGCAAGAAGGGCATATTTTTCACCCATAATTCCTTGGAGCTCGTCAAATTCGCCAACAATACCTGTCAACAAGTCAAACTTGTAAATGGCTGCTGCACGGGCTAAGTCAATCGTTTCATCCGCTGACAAGCCTGCTTTTTCTGCCAAGAGAATAGCAATCTGACCAGTACGAATCATGTGTTCACGAAGGGAACCAATTTTCTCATGGAAGGTGACATTGTTTAATTTTTCAACAAGATCTGAAATCACTAATTTTTGGTCTTCACGCCAGAAGAATTCTCCGTCTTCCAAACGAGCTACCAAGACTTTTTCATTTCCTTTAATGACATTTTCCAAATACTCTGCGTTTCCGTTACGAACAGAAATGAAGTTTGGCAAGAGTTTACCGTCTTGATCACGAACAACAAAGTAACGTTGGTGTTCTTTCATTGAAGTCACCAAAACTTCTTCTGGAACTTCAAGGTATTTGGCATCAAAACTTCCCATAAAGGCAGTTGGGTATTCAACCAAGTTCAAGACTTCATTAAGCAAATCAGCATCAATTTCGATACGTACACCATGCTCAGTTTCGATTGCTTTGATTTGGTCAACAATCATTTGCTCACGTTCACGAGGATCCGCGATTACAAACTGCTTACGAAGGTCTTCTTCGTAGCTCAATGCTGACTGAATTTTGGTTTCTTTCCCCAAGAAACGATGACCACGGCTCACACGATCACCCTTGATATCAAGGAAATCCAAATCAAACTCTTCTTCATCTAAAAGAACAGTTAAAGTGTGAACAGGGCGGATGTATTCAAAGGTGTTGTTAGCCCAGTGCATGCTGACAGGGAAAGTCAAGGACTTCAAAACATCTACAACACCAGGAACAATGGCTTCAACTGCTTGACCAATTTCTTCCTTAGTAACATAGACATATTCTTCACCCTTGATTTCACGGAATTCGATATCTTCAACAGTCAATCCTTTTCCACGAACAAATCCTTGAGCAGCTTTTGTGAAGTTTCCATCACTATCCAATGCAATTTTCTTTGCTGGCCCCTTAAAATCTTCTGTCAAATCAGACTGTTTGTCTGCAAGACCAGTTACACGAACAGCCAAACGACGTGGTGTTGAGAAAGTTTGAATGGCTTCAAAAGACAGGCGGTTCTCCTTGAGGAAGGCTGCCATTTTTTCGCCTAGTTGTTTTTCACTTGGTGTGACAACATAGGCTGGTAATTCTTCAAGACCGAGTTCTACTAATAAGTTTTTTGTCATGTTTTTTCTCCGAAAAGTATCTTTTTATTTTCCAGTTTGCCTTATGTGATTGGCACGCAAGCAACCAACTTCGTTGTTTCATTGCTAAAATTGGAGCCAAAAGTCTCCAATTTTGCCTAGTATCCTTAGCTTCACTAAGGATACCTTCATCACTGCGGCAACTGGCTCAGGGCTCACTCTGTTCGCCCATTTTCGTAATTTGTCACTCTCTTTATTCTGCGTCTTCTGCTAAGAGTTTAGCTCGTGTTGCTTCATCTAAAAGTGGGTAGCCTAGACGTTTGCGTTCTGCGACAAAGGTTTTGGCTACGACACGGGCCAAGTTACGGATACGAGCGATATAGCCTGCACGCTCTGTTACAGATACCGCACCACGCGCATCAAGTAGGTTAAAGGTATGTGAACATTTGAGAACATAGTCATAGGCAGGGTGAACCAAACCTTCTTCCAAGGCACGACCAGCTTCTTTTTCAAACTTATCAAAGTTTTCCAGCAACATTTCTTGATCCGAAATTTCAAATGAATATTTTGAGTGTTCGTACTCAGGCTGGATGAAGATTTCTCCGTATTTTACACCATCAGCCCATTCGATATCATAGACAGAGTCTACTTCTTGAATGTAAGAAGCCAAACGCTCCAAACCATAGGTAACTTCCGCAGTCACAGGGCCAGTTGCCAATCCACCGACTTGTTGGAAATAAGTGAACTGAGTAATTTCCATCCCATCAAGCCAAACTTCCCAACCAAGACCAGCTGAACCAGTTGATGGATTTTCCCAGTTGTCCTCAACGAAACGAATATCATGTTCCAAAGGATTAATTCCCAATTTTTCCAGAGACTCAAGGTACAGTTCTTGGATATTTGATGGAGATGGCTTCATGACCACCTGGAATTGGTGATGTTGGTAAAGACGGTTAGGATTTTCTCCGTAACGACCGTCAGCAGGACGACGTGATGGCTCTACATACGCTGCATTCCATGGCTCAGGTCCGATAGCACGAAGGAAAGTGTAAGGACTCATTGTTCCCGCACCTTTTTCGTTGTCATAAGCCTGCATAAGCATACAACCTTGGTCATTCCAAAATTGTTGCAAAGTCAAAATAATTTCTTGAAATGTTAATTTCTTAGACATTGTTTACTCCTTTAATTTATATTATCTTTTTAGATTTATTTATCAAGTAACCAAGAAAAGGCTGGGTCCTGAAAAATATGACGTTTAGGAACAGTTTGTAAATTCTGATCGCATTCATCTATTGTACCTAATTTCAAAGCACAGACTTCTGGTATATTTTCTTGAACAGTGAAAATTTGACTATGACAGTTCTGGCAGTAATAACGCTGTTTTCCTGGAGAAGAACTATAGGAAACAAGCTTTTCTTTTCCATGCAATACTAGCTTTTCACTGCTAACTTTAGCATTAACTGTATAGGCAGACGCAGTTGCTTTCCTACAAAATGAGCAATGACAAAAAACTAATTCCGATAATTCCTCATCTAGAGTGTAGGTCACTGCTTTACATAAACAAGATCCTTTAAGCATTATGCTCCTTTCTACTTAGGCATTAGACGAATTCAAAAAGAACCGAATTTCAACACCCAAGCCTTGCGACTAGGGGCGTCAGAAACGCGGTTCCACCCTAATTTATTACTTCATTGTTTTTGAAAATACTACAGAAAGCGCCAGTTCCTTATTTTGCACTACTTGGCTCCCACTATCCCAAGCTCGCTTGAAGAACGCCATAAGACTTTCTTTCCTGTAGACTATTATATCAAAAATTAGAACAATGTACAATTCTTTTTATGATTTTCTAGAAATCCATATCATCAACTCGTGGAGCACCAGACTGAACAGCAATCGCTTTTAAGATTTCACGTTCCTCATGATTCAGTTCAATTTCAAAACAATCAAGATTAGCCTGAATACGAGACGCTGTGACAGATTTTGGAAGCGGTAAAAATCCTTCTGCTAAGCTCCATGCCAAGGCTATCTGAGCAACAGACTTTCCGTGATTTTCAGCTATTTCTTGCACTTGCTTGCTATCAAACAGTTCTCCCTGACCAAAAGGTCCCCAAGCTTCCAATAAAATTCCTTTTTCTCGACAATAATCTACAACTTCCTCTTGATACACACCTGGAGCCAAACGAACTTGATTGACCGCTGGAAGAATTTTTGCTGTTTCAAGCAAGGCATCCAAATGATGGGGAAGGAAATTACTAACTCCAATAGCACGGATTTTGCCTTCTTGATAGAGGTCTTCCATAGCCCTCCAAACTTCTGAATTTCGGATTTTCCAGTGGTTATTTTCTCTGAGAGGTTTTGGATTTGGCCAATGAATCAAATACAAATCCAAATATTCCAAGCCCAGCTTCTCTAAAGACTCTTCAAAAGCCTGACGAGCTTGCTCATAGTTGTGATTTGTATTCCAGAGTTTGCTGGTTACAAAAATTTTCTCACGCGGAACGCCACTATCTTGAATGGCACGACCAACGCTTTCTTCATTTTTATAAATAGCTGCCGTATCGATATGACGATAACCAGCCTTTAAAGCCTCTAGTACAGCTTGATAGGCAATCTCTCCATTTTCAGCTTTCCAGGTTCCAAATCCCAGTACTGGAATCGTAACACCATTATTTAAAGTATAAGATTTCATTATTTTTCCTTTCTATGAGAAGAAAATCCAAAGAGCCAAATTTTCAAGGAAAACTTTTCTCTTTAGATTTTGTTTATTATTGATCACGGTCATAATAGAGTTGGTGAGCTTTAAGACGAGAGTCTAACAAATCTGGTATGGTTACAAAGTCATAACCTTGACCTTTCAAATAGTCAATGACCTTTGGTAAAGCATTCACTGTCTCAGCATGGATATCATGCATGAGAATAATAGAACCATTCTTGACTTCACGCTGAATTTCTGTCAAAATAGATGCTTCATTTTTACTCTTCCAGTCCAGACTATCGACATCCCACATAATAAAGCTCAAATCGAGACTATTGCGAATGTCATCTGTAATAGCCCCATAAGGGGGGCGCATAAGTTTGGAGCTAGACCCCAACACTTTAGTTAGCGCATCTTCAGTATCAGTAATCTGTTTTTTAGCTTCATCAAGGGAAAGTTTAGAAAGCACTGGATGACTCCAACTATGGTTTCCAATAACATGGCCATCCGATTTCATACGTTTCAAAATCTCTTCATTTCCAGAAACATTCTTACCTAAAACAAAGAAAGTTGCCTTGATACCATACTTAGAAAGTGTATCTAATGCTTGATTTGTCGTTGCAGGATTTGGTCCATCATCAAAAGTCAAGGCTACTACTTTACGATTTTTCTTTTCATAATAAGCCTTATATAGCTCTGCATCCTTATCTAAAAAATAAGAGGACTGAATAACTTCAAAGAAACTAGATACTGGCAATGCAATCTCGTCTAGATTTTCAACTGACTGACTTGGATAAAGGATAATCTGACTATCCTTGTAATCAAAATTCCATGCAGACAAGTCTTGGTCAGAGAAACCTTTAACAAGCTGATCGATCTTTTCTTGCTCCAATTTTTTATCCTGTAAAAAAGAAGTCAGTTCTTTTATTAGTTTCTCTTTGGCCTTACTAGCATCTGAAAATAATTGATCAAGTGTAAAAGGTTTACCATCTTCTGTCAAATGGACTTTTGCCAGACTAGTTTTTTCAGTCTCTTCAACTTTTGACGAAGTTAAATCATAGACTTGTTTCATCACACTTCGGTTAACAATCCCTTTTAAAGTCGAATCCTGTTTCTCCGTATAATAAAAAACTAGATTTTCCTTGTCTTCCAGATTTTCCTTAATATCCTGTGTCATGATTTCTTTTACAGATGAAATCACTTGCTCCCCTTGGAGAGGATAATAGGCAATTACTTCGGCTTGTCCCTTACGAAAATGATCTTTCTGATTTCCCTCACTCAATTGATCATCTTTCTCTTTTTTGAGAGTTTCAATCCTTTGTTCAAAACTTTGCTTTGTATATATTTTGTATCCAATCATTGAACCAAGGACACAAATACTTACTGAAAAGATAGCTACTAGGGCTATTAAACCGATTCTCTTTTTATCGTGTGTAACACGTTTTGCTCTACTTTTATCCATAGAAATATCATATCAAATTCAGGCTATAATTTCAATGAGAAATAAGTACTATTACTCGTTTTGAACAAAAAAATAGGCTCCATAATATCTATAGGGGGATTTACCCACTACAAATATTATAGAGCCTTTTATTATGTTAGAAACGAATCGTCTCACGTGTTTTTTCGTATGAAGTGACAAAACGGTTGGTTACACCTGGTTCTGCAACTTCCAAAGCTTGCGAAATCTTATCAAATGAAGCATGATAATCAAATTCTTTTTCAAAAATTTCTAATGATTCATTAAAAGCTTCTTGAATTCGTTCATCAAATGAGCGGTAACGGTTCGAATACTGTAGCAATTGTTCTGTCAATGTTGCATATTGAACAATATTATATGTTTCTTCTTCAAGTGCTTCCATATCATTGGTTGTAATTTCAAGCATACGGTTCACAGCTTCGATATTGACCCGAGCTTCTTCTAGTTCAGCCATCAACTCTTCAGTATGGTTACTTGCTGTAAAGAACAACTGTAAGAAATTCTGAGGAATACCTGGAAGATTGCGTTTTTCCATATATCTCTTAATCGTGTGAAGACGATTAACATAAACATTTGCCTTCTGGCGAGCATTGATATCATCTTTTTCAATCTGAGCAAGGCGTTGACTAACCGCAACTTGTTCATCTTCAATTTCCTTCAAAGTCGCTTGTAAGTTTTCCAAACGATCTTCAAGGAATGAATAAGGTTCAGAATGTTCCTCTTGTTCAGAAGTTAATTCCAATACAGATTCTTCCAAAGACTCTAACTCAGCTTGTAATCTATGAACATGACTAACATCTGTTTCAGATAGTAGGTAATTGTTACTCAATCGTTGAATATCTTCCACTAAAACAGCATTACTATCTTTCATGTGTTTCAAATATGTAGGAAGGGTTGCAACTAAGCCTTCTACTACTTTTTGAGCAGCGATTTCTCGTGTAAAGATATCATAGAGTGTATTGATTTCTTCTTGAACTTGAGTATTTTCATACTCAGCATTATCCAACTCTAATTGTGCAATATTTTCGTGGTTTTTCTTCAAAGCTTCATAAAGCAATTGGAAGCGAGATTCAATATCCGTTTCAGCAAAATGATAATTAGCATCTAAAAGCTTACGGTAACCGTCTTCCAAGTCTTCTAATTGATCAGGTAGCTCTTTAGATAATGTTTTTACAATTGCTGGCAGGCGATCTACTATGTGACTCAAAGCCAAAATATGATTTTCAGCATTATCCAAAATCACAGCAGCTTCTACTGGGTCACCTGAAGTGTTCAAAGTAACAAACTGAGAAAACTCTGATTGGATATTTTCCAATTGTTTTTCGATTTCAGATAAACCTTGGCCATATTCTTCAGAATGATCAGCCACTCGGTGTTGCAACTCTTCAAACAAGTCCAAAGTATGAAGAACACGTCCACTATTTTTAGACTCTTGTTTCTCCAAATCTGCCAAAGCATTGCGAATTGCCGCAATATCTTCTTCAATCAAGGTAATTTGACTCTCGATTTGGTCTATTTGATGACTGGCCTTGAAAAAACGGAATGAGTTGTTATAGCCTTCTGCCTCAAAAAGATTATTTTCGATATCTGCAAAAGAGTTAAGAGATAGGTCAACCCATTTTTGGTTCCATTCACGGAAAGTCACTTGACTTTGTCCAATCAAGTGCATATTTTTTACAGCTTCAACTTCATCATTAACTGGAAGATTGTACAGCTCTTCTTTTTTCTCTTCTAAAATTGCTAATTTACTTTCATTGCGTTTCCGTACATAAATTGCTATAGCATATGAAATCAGCAATATAATTGCAATTGCAATTATAAGATATACTACTAGACTACCAGACATATTAAACTCCTTTTTAACTTGAAACAATCGTAATGATTATATCATATTTTTTAGACCAAGGGAACTACTTCTCCCGATTTTTTAGACATCAAGTGTACTATAGACGGCATTTTCTTCGATAAATTCACGACGAGGCTCTACTCGATCCCCCATCAACATATCAAAGATTTTATCTGCTTCTGCAGCATCGTCCACAGAAACTCTTGCCATTAAGCGATGTTCGGGATCCATGGTTGTTTCCCACAACTGGTGATCATCCATTTCACCCAAACCTTTATAACGCTGAATGGTTGGTTTGGCACGTCCTTCACTATGGCGGGCCAAGGCTTCTTGGAGTTTAATTTCTTGATCCGCTCCTGGCTGGATATATTCTTTAATCTCGCTTCCAACCTTGACACCATAGATTGGAGGTTGGGCAATATAAACATAACCAGCTTCTAGTATTGGTTTCATATAACGATAAATCAAGGTTAAAAGAAGGGTACGAATGTGAGCACCATCGACATCGGCATCGGTCATCAAAACGAGTTTTTGGTAACGGGCTTTTGAAACATCAAATTCTGCCCCGAATCCTGTTCCCATCGCTGTAAAAAGACTACGAATTTCTTCGTTAGCTAGAATCTTATCCATACTTGCCTTTTCAACGTTCAAAATCTTACCACGAATCGGAAGGATTGCCTGAAATTCACGGTTACGACCAGATTTGGCTGACCCACCAGCTGAGTCTCCTTCGACGATGAAGAGTTCTGTTTCTGCAGGATTGTTAGAAGAACAGTCCGCCAGTTTTCCTGGAAGGTTAGAAATTTCCAAACCAGATTTTTTACGGGTAACTTCACGCGCACGCTTGGCAGCCACACGAGCCTTCGCAGCCAAAATCCCTTTTTCCACGATACGTTTGGCAATCTGCGGATTTTCCATGAGGAAATCAGAGAAGGCATCGCTGAAGAGGCGATTGGTAATCTTGACCACTTCGCTATTTCCCAATTTGGTCTTGGTTTGTCCTTCAAACTGTGGATTTGGGTGTTTAACTGAGATAACAGCAGTTAATCCTTCACGAACATCTTCCCCTGTTAGGTTGTCTTCATTGTCTTTCAGTAACTTATTTTTACGAGCATAATCGTTGATAACACGTGTCAAGGCTGTACGGAAACCTTGTTCATGCGTTCCACCTTCATGGGTGTGGATATTATTGGCAAAACTCATGACATTTTCATGGTAGCCCGTTGTGTACTGCATGGCTACTTCAACTGTGATATCCTCCATCTCACCGTCAGTATAGATTGGTGTATCAAAGATAACATCCTTGTTCTCATTGATATATTCAACGTAGCTAGCAATCCCACCTTCATAGTGGTAATGCTTAGTTTGTTCTAACCCCTCACGCTTATCTGTAATGGAGATTTGAAGACCACGATTTAGAAAGGCCAATTCTTGAATACGTTTATTTAATTTATCAAAGTCAAAAGTGGTTGTTTCAGTGAAAATTTCTGGATCCGGTGTAAAGTGAACTGTTGTTCCCGTTTTATCCGTATCTCCAACTACTTCAAGATCTGCGACAACATGACCACGACGATATTCTTGGTAATGAATCTTACCATTTTTGTGGACATGAACGTCTAATTGAGTTGAAAGGGCGTTAACAACTGAGGACCCCACTCCGTGAAGACCACCTGAGACCTTATATCCGCCACCGCCAAACTTTCCTCCAGCGTGAAGAACAGTAAAGACAGTCTCAACGGCAGGTCGACCTGTTTTTTCCTGAATATCGACTGGGATACCACGCCCATCATCAACAACTGTAATCGAATCATCGGGCTCAATAAAGACTTGAATATGGCTAGCAAATCCTGCCAAGGCTTCATCAATTGAGTTATCAACAATTTCCCAGACTAGATGGTGAAGACCTTCTTTTGAGGTCGATCCGATATACATCCCTGGACGCATACGAACAGCCTCTAAGCCCTCTAAAACTTGAATTTGACTGGCATCATAATCTTGTGCCTGCAGATTTTTAATTTCTTCTGTCATCTTATTCCTTTTTCTTACATGTCTAATACTTGTCTTAAATTCACGATACTGGTAAACAAGTGGGTATCGAGTCCAGCAGCTTGCCCTGCTTCGATATCAATCGGCCGATCACCGATGACAAGACCAGAGTTAATTTGATACTTTTCTCTTAAATAAATCATGGACTCAGGATCTGGTTTTCTCTTAAAGCCTGAGTTAGAAGTCACCACTTCTGTAAAATAAGCTGCTATAGAGGTTTTTTCTAAAATTTCCAAGACCTGATCATTTCGATGAGAAACTAAAAAATGACGGGCACCTTGATTTGAGATATCTTCCAATAAACCAGAAACTCCATCAAATAAAATCGGATGTTCTAGCTCTCTGGCTTCATTTTCCTTGTACTTTTCTAAAAAATTCTCTAAGTTGGGAGCGAATGTCTCAATCGCAAAATCAGTAGAAACCTTTAAAGCCTGATAGACACTGTCATGGTCTTGTGTGATGCCATACAATGCCAATGTTTCAACAAATGCAGCTGTTGAAGTTTCGTAATTATCTAGTAAAGTTCCACCTAAATCCCAGATGTAATCGTGATATTTCATACCCTTCATTATAGCATTTTTTTATGAAAAAAGCGATGATTTCCTTGAGTTTTCCACATAAAAAATGCTCTATATTATTTGTAGTGGGTAAATCTATTATAAATACTATGAAACCTATTTTCTTGTAGAAAAAAGTTCCATATGACCCATAATGAAAAGCGACCAAACCATCATTAGAGAGAATCATATGGAACAATTATATTTTAACACAAAACTACTTTATATTAAAAATCCTAATATCCAATTTATGGATGTTATTAATAAGGGGGGTAACTTCTCAAAGTAAGTTCCACTTGACTGGTATTGAGCCTAGCTTTTCACTGATCTTCTCTTGAAAGTTTAAAACTGACTACAAACAGCTCAGCAAAGCTAACTTATAAAACCTTACTCAAGAAGTCCTTAGTTCGTTGTTCTTGGGTTTGTTCAAAAACCTGTTCAGGTGTTCCGTCTTCGACAACCACACCGTCTGCCATAAAGATGACACGGTCTGCCACCTCACGAGCAAATCCCATCTCATGCGTTACAATAACCATGGTCATTCCTGACTTGGCTAGGTCTTGCATAACAGCCAGCACTTCACCTACCATTTCAGGGTCCAGGGCTGAAGTTGGCTCGTCAAAGAGCAAAACATCAGGTTCCATAGCCAAGCCACGCGCGATGGCAATCCGTTGTTGCTGGCCACCTGACAAACTCTGAGGGTAAGCATCTGCCTTATCTGGTAAACCAACTTTTTCCAAAAGTTCCTTAGCTCTCTTCTCTGCAACTTCCTTACTTTCACCTTTAGTCTTGATAGGAGACAAGGTGATATTTTCCATCACAGTCATATTAGGAAAGAGATTAAATTGTTGGAAAACCATCCCCATCTTCTCACGCATGGCAAAGAGGTCATTCTTCTTGTCCGTAATATCAACTCCCTCAAAGATAACCTTCCCTTTGGTTGCTTCTTCCAACAAATTCATAGAGCGGAGCAAGGTAGATTTCCCGCTTCCTGAAGGACCAATGATAACGACAACTTCCCCTCTTTTAATCTCGAGGTTGATTCCCTTCAATACTTCATTCTTTCCAAAGGATTTATGTAAATTTTCAATTTTTATCAAGGTTTCTGTCATTATTTCTTATCTCCTTGTCCCATACGTTTTTCAAAAGCTTTCAAGGCTACTGTCAAAATAGAAGTCATAATCAAGTAATAAAAGGCTGCAAATAAAAGTGGTGTCAAAGGTAGATAGGTTGTTGTAGAAACTGTTGTAGCTCCGTTCCACAACTCCATGACACCAATAGCTGATAAAAGAGAACTATCCTTGATAATGGTGATAAATTCGTTCCCCAATGCTGGCAAAATATTTTTGATAGCTTGTGGCAAAATCACATAGCGCATCGCATTTTTAGGACGAATCCCTAAAGAATAGGCCGCCTCTAACTGACCCTTAGGAACTGCATTAATCCCAGCACGAACAGTCTCAGAAACATAAGCACCACTGTTCATAGAGATAATCAAAATCCCTGGAATCAGACGAGAAAGGTCAACACCTAAAATTCCAACCTGAATAGTCGGAGCATTGATGTGCATAAGGGCAAAGGCAATCATAATCTGAACCATCATCGGTGTCCCACGGAAAATCCAAACGTACAAGTTGGCGAGCCAAACAAACGGTTTAAACTTTGAACGTTGCCCAAAAGCCAAGACAACACCCAAAATAGTTCCCAAAAAGACAACACAGATAGAAATGAGAACCGTCACGACAGCCCCATAGTTAAAATAAGGTAAATACTTAGGTAAAAAAGAAAAATTCATAGTCACACTGCTTTCTAAAATAGAATACTGTATGATTATAACATAGAGTGAATTAAAATTCAAATCTTTTGTCTAATTTATTCAAAAAATCTTTAAGCTGGTAGAATTAGCGAGAAATCTTAGTTTTTTCTAGGCAAGTTGGCCTCCTTTATGGTAAAATAGTAACGATAAGAAATGAAGGAGAATCAAAATGGAATCACATTTGGTTAGAATCATCAACCGCCTTGAAGCAATGGCTAAAGACGGCGGAAATTTAAAACGTAATTTTGAACGCGAAGGAGTTGTTGTTGCAGAAGTTGCATACAGCCACGACGAAGAAAACGGCTCAATCTTTACCCTTCGTGATGTCGAAGCTCGCGAAACTTATACGTTTGACAGCATTGACTTGATTGCAATGGAGATTTACGAACTCCTTTACTAATACAAAACAAGCTGGGTTACACCCTGCATGTCTAACCAAAATCCTTTTTGTCTCACAAATAGGATTTTTTTATTCCCTAAAATCTCAAAAATTTTCCTTGTAACAACTTCTCAAAGCTGCAATCTTTTTACTTGCTTTACACCCCAATCCTGTTATAATGAGAGTATAGAAATTTGACTATTTTTGACCTTTAAACAGGTCAGGCTAAAGAAAGAAATGAGGTAGATGTATGCTTTGTCAAAACTGTAAAATCAATGACTCAACAATTCATCTTTATACCAATCTTAACGGAAAGCAAAAACAAATTGACCTTTGTCAAAACTGCTATAAGATTATCAAGACGGATCCTAACAATAGCCTCTTTAAAGGTATGACGGATCTGAACAATCGTGACTTTGATCCCTTTGGTGATTTCTTCAATGACCTAAACAATTTTAGACCTTCTAACAACACTCCTCCGACTCCCCCAACCCAATCAGGTGGAGGTTACGGTGGAAACGGCGGTTATGGTTCCCAAAATCGTGGACCTGCTCAAACTCCTCCACCAAGCCAAGAAAAAGGCCTGCTGGAAGAATTTGGTATCAACGTAACTGAAATTGCCCGTCGTGGAGATATAGATCCCGTTATTGGACGCGATGATGAGATTATCCGTGTCATTGAGATTCTCAATCGCAGAACCAAGAATAATCCTGTTCTTATCGGTGAACCAGGTGTCGGGAAAACTGCCGTTGTCGAAGGTCTAGCTCAGAAAATCGTTGATGGCGATGTTCCACATAAACTACAAGGTAAACAAGTCATCCGTCTGGATGTGGTTAGCCTAGTTCAAGGAACGGGTATTCGTGGACAATTTGAAGAACGCATGCAAAAGCTCATGGAAGAAATTCGCAAACGTGAGGATATTATCCTCTTTATCGATGAAATCCATGAAATTGTCGGTGCGGGATCTGCGGGCGATGGCAATATGGATGCAGGAAATATCCTCAAGCCAGCCCTTGCTCGTGGTGAACTGCAACTGGTCGGTGCAACTACCCTCAATGAATACCGCATCATTGAAAAAGATGCTGCCCTAGAACGCCGTATGCAGCCTGTTAAGGTCGATGAACCAACGGTAGAAGAAACAATCACTATCCTCAAAGGCATTCAAAAGAAATACGAAGACTACCACCATGTTCAGTATACTGATGCTGCGATTGAAGCAGCTGCAACTCTGTCCAATCGCTACATCCAAGATCGCTTCTTGCCTGACAAGGCCATTGACCTCCTAGATGAAGCTGGTTCTAAGATGAACTTGACCTTGAATTTTGTTGATCCTAAAGTAATTGATCAACGCTTGATTGAGGCTGAAAATCTCAAATCTCAAGCTACACGAGAGGAAGATTTTGAGAAGGCAGCTTATTTCCGCGACCAGATTGCCAAGTATAAGGAAATGCAAAAGAAAAAGGTCACAGACCAAGATACTCCTATCATCAGTGAGAAAACCATTGAGCACATTATCGAGCAGAAAACCAATATCCCTGTTGGTGATTTAAAAGAGAAAGAACAATCTCAACTCATCCATCTAGCCGAAGATCTCAAGTCTCATGTTATTGGCCAAGATGATGCGGTTGATAAGATTGCCAAAGCTATTCGCCGTAATCGTGTTGGACTCGGTACGCCTAACCGTCCTATTGGAAGCTTCCTCTTTGTTGGGCCAACTGGTGTCGGTAAGACGGAACTTTCCAAACAACTAGCTATCGAACTCTTTGGTTCTGCTGACAGTATGATTCGCTTTGATATGAGTGAATATATGGAAAAACACAGCGTGGCTAAATTGGTCGGTGCCCCTCCAGGTTATGTTGGCTATGATGAGGCTGGGCAATTAACGGAAAAAGTTCGTCGCAATCCATATTCACTTATTCTCTTGGATGAAGTAGAGAAAGCCCATCCAGATGTTATGCACATGTTCCTTCAAGTCTTGGACGATGGTCGTTTGACAGATGGACAAGGACGTACCGTTAGTTTCAAGGATGCCATCATCATCATGACTTCAAATGCAGGTACAGGTAAGGCCGAAGCCAGCGTTGGATTTGGGGCTGCTAGAGAAGGACGTACCAACTCTGTTCTCGGTGAACTCGGTAACTTCTTTAGCCCAGAGTTTATGAACCGTTTTGATGGTATTATCGAATTTAAGGCTCTCAGCAAGGATAACCTCCTTCAGATTGTCGAGCTGATGCTAGCAGACGTTAACAAGCGCCTTTCTAGCAATAACATTCATTTGGATGTAACTGACAAGGTCAAGGAAAAATTGGTTGACCTAGGCTATGATCCAAAAATGGGAGCACGCCCACTTCGTCGTACTATTCAAGACTATATTGAGGATGCCATCACTGACTACTACCTTGAAAATCCAAGTGAAAAAGACCTCAAGGCAGTTATGACCAGCAAGGGCAAGATTCAAATTAAGTCTGCCAAAAAAGCTGAAAAAATCAAAGAAAATACTTCTGAAAAATAAATATAGAAATCATAAAAAGAACAGGAAACAAGATTTCCTGTTCTTTTTAGTTCTCCCCTTGAACTTGATAGCGAAGAATCGTTTTCAATTTGCTTTGCTCCGTTCGATGAAGGTTATTGAGATAGATTTCTCGGTGAACCTCAGTAATTCTTTTTAGCTTATGGTGTTGACAAAAACTCTCCATCTCTGCAAAAGTCTCATTTTCTGTATCAAAAGGTCCTACATGAAGCATGGCAAGACTTTGACCATCTTCTATTTTTTCAAAACAAATAGCCTCATAGAAAGGATTTGGCTTCTTTATTTTAACCTCCTTCATAGCTTCCTCAAATAGTTCTCGCGTAATAAAATCGGGTTGCCCAATCATAATGCTATAAGAAAGCTCACTTTTTACCAGTTCTCCTTCCCTCTCCTTTTTCCATAAACCTTCTAAAGGAAAGACAGTAAAATCAGTGTAAACCTCATTCAGAGGAGCTTTTTTATACTTCATCTTTATCGCATAAGCTAAGGCAAATAAAGCCCCTACTCGTTCTGAAAAATCCTCTTGATTTGGATCGCCTTTACCATCAATCACGATATAGGATTGACTAGGTACCTGCAAAATAGTGGGCTTAGCCTTAATTTGATAAAGACCTTTCGCTTCTTTTCTCCATTCATATTTCATTTGGTTCTTCTCCTTTCTAGCTCTAGTATAGCACTGAAACCTTGACATCTTTTGTCAAGGTTTGTAAAGTTTTTGGATTTTTTCTAATCTAGAAAGCAATTCCTTCTTCACATGAGCAGGTTCTAGTATTTCCACCCCATCTAAATAAGACAGGAGGTAAGTATACAGACTTTCGTGCTCTGAAAAGAGCGTTTTGACATAGTAAGATCCATCCTCCCCCAAGCTAATCTCATCTTCTGAAAAATCTTCATAAACCCTGAAAGCAAGCTTGTGGCTAAACTTCAAGGAGACTTCAATTTGAGTTGCCACTTGATCTGAACTATCAACCGAATCCATCACATTTTTCCGCTTCACTATTTCATTGGTTAGATGATAATTCCTAATTCTGGATAATTTGAAAAAACGCCAATCTTCCTTCAAACAACAGTAGGCATGAAGGTACCAATCTCTCTTTTTAAATACGAGTTTAAAAGGTTCAACTGTACGAATCGTTTTCTGACCACTCCCACCTAGATAAGTGATAACCAGTCGCCTCTTCTCTAGAATAGCATGTTTGATATTATCAAATAATTCTTTTTGACCTTCTCGCTTTCTCCAGTCAGTCAAATCTACTTCTATCCAAGGGCTGGTAGAAACTTGAAAAATAGATTCTAATTTTTCAAGTAACAGGTCTTGTCTGTCATCCGTCAGAGCTTGAATCCCTTGCAAAGCAGACAACAGTTCTATTTTTTCATTCTCCGACACAAGAGCGCGATCCAGGACAAAGTCCTTCATTAAAAAAATTCCACCTGAGTTTCCAGGAATCGAATAAATGGGAATCCCCGCCATACTTAAGCGCTCAATATCACGATAAATTGTTCGTACAGACACTTCAAATAATCGGGCTAATTCAGGAGCTGTTGTACTGCCTTTTTCTAAAAGTAGATATAGGATGCGAAATAATCTTGATTTTGCCATAAAATCACCTCCCTTTTATTATACCAGTTAAAGAAGTCCGTTTGGAGAATTTACCCCAATAAATATCGATAAAGTTAAAGTAGATTTTCTTCACAAGTTCGTTGGTTTCTTCTTGACAGCTAGGCCTTTGTCCATTAAGATAATAATAAAGATACTAGATAATGAGGAAAATGCAATGGTAAACCCAACCTTTGGAGAAAAAAAAGAGAATGTAACCTACCAGCACCGTTATGGCGTATACGCAGTTATCCCTGATACTGAACAAAAACAAATAGTTTTAGTTCAAGCACCTAATGGCGCTTGGTTCTTACCAGGTGGCGAAATTGAAGCAGGTGAAAATCATCAAGAAGCCCTAAAGCGTGAATTGATTGAAGAGCTCGGCTTCACAGCTGAAATTGGTACCTATTACGGACAAGCTGACGAATATTTTTATTCTCGTCACCGTGACACCTACTACTACAATCCCGCCTACCTCTATGAAGCGACCTCTTTCAAAGAAGTGCAAAAGCCACTAGAGGACTTTAATCATATTGCCTGGTTCCCAATTGACGAGGCTATTGAAAACCTCAAACGTGGTAGCCATAAATGGGCAATCCAATCTTGGAAAAAACAGCATAAGATTGACTAAATCAAGCTACTTTATTCAAAAAGTGCTATAATAGAATTAGAAAATCGGAGGAAATATTATGAAGCTTATCAATACGACAAACTCACACTCGCAACTTGTAAAAAGCCAGCTAGAAAGTACAGATGCAACCCTTGTTGAGGTTTATTCTGCAGGGAATACTGATGTTATTTTTACCCAAGCTCCGCTTCACTATGAAATCCTCATCTCAAACAAACACCGCGCTATTCGCGAACCGGAAATCGAAGCTATTCAAGAATTTTTCTTGAAACGTAAAATTGATAAGGACTCTATTGATGAGGCCAATATCAAAACCCTCTATTCAGAAAAATTAATTGGAATTTCGATTCCAACCAAATAAAATCTTGGAGAGATTAGAAAGTGTTTTGAACCTTATGAAACAAAATTAGGTTTATTTAGCTTTTTAAATCGTCTCCAATTTTTTCTTGAAATCCTATCAAACACGGTTTTATAGGTAATAAAGGAGACAAGCATGGGAGACATCATATATAGAGAGGCAAGAATTGAGGAATACAAAAAAATTGGTAAACTATTAACCAATTCCTTTCTTGACTATCCCTTTTTAACGATTATAAGGGATGATTTAAAGAAACCTGACTCCTATCCTGCTTTTGTTGAAACGTTGCAAATTCTGCTTACTAGAGTCTATATTAAGAAGGGAAACTGTTTGGTTGCGGAACAAGATGGAGAATTACTTGCAGTTGCCCTTTTGCAACAAAAGGATTTCTGTATACTATCCTATCTACGAAATGGTGGGACAAACATTTTTCGCTACATTCGACCACAAAATCTCCTTAAATACTTTGACTTTGTAAAACGTTCCAAAAAGCATTTAGAACAATCAGGGGAGTTTGATTGGTATTTGATGGCTTTAGCTGTCAATATAGAAAGTAAGGGGCGGGGAATAGGCAGTACTTTTCTGACACAAGGGGTTGAACCTTATGTCAAATCAAAAGGCTGTAAACACTTGGGACTCATAACTAATACAGCTAGAAATACCTCATTCTACAAAAAAAACGATTATGTATTACTGGACCATATGGACTTAAAATACGGGTCAAAATCAATTGGTAATTGGGCATTTTTAAAAACAATGAATAAATTATAACAGGCCAGCAATTTACAAATCCTATTTAAATAAGGATAACTTATATTTATAAAAACCAACGTTCAAAACGTTGGTTTTCTTATCTATTTGACTGCTTCTTTCAAAGTATCTACCTTATCCAAACGTTCCCATGGAAGGTCAATATCTGTACGTCCCATGTGTCCATAAGCCGCTGTTTGACGGTAAATTGGGCGCTTGAGGTCCAGCATTTGGATAATTCCTGCAGGACGAAGGTCAAAGATTTGACGAGCAGCTTTTTCAAGTTTGCTTTCAGCTACTGTTCCTGTACCGAATGTATCGATACGAACAGAAACAGGCTGAGCAACACCGATAGCATAGGCTAATTGCACTTCTGCCTTCTTAGCAAGGCCTGCTGCAACGATATTCTTGGCAATATAACGAGCAGCATAAGAGGCTGAACGGTCCACCTTAGTCGCATCCTTACCAGAGAAGGCACCACCACCATGACGAGAGTAGCCACCATAAGTATCTACGATGATCTTACGACCAGTCAAACCTGAGTCCCCTTGCGGTCCACCGATTACAAAACGACCAGTAGGATTGATGAAGAATTTGGTTTGCTCATCCAAGTAAGAGGCTGGAATAACTTCTTTGATAACCTTGTTAATGACATCATTGTGAATTTGTTCGTTGCTGACTTCTGGGTCGTGCTGAGTAGAAATAACAACTGTGTCCACACGTACTGGACGGTCATTTTCATCATACTCAACTGTAACTTGTGATTTAGCATCTGGGCGAAGATAGCTAATTTCCCCAGACTTACGAAGTTCTGCCAGACGACGAACCAATTTATGACTGAGTGAAATTGGCAATGGCATGAGCTCTTCTGTTTCATCCACTGCAAATCCAAACATGAGCCCTTGGTCTCCAGCACCAATCAAATCAAGCGGATCTTGGTCTGCATTCCCACGAACCTCCAAGGCTTCGTTGACACCTTGGGCAATGTCTGGAGATTGTTCCACCAAAGATGGATGTACTCCTACAGTCTCAGCAGAAAAACCATATTCTGTATTGGTGTAGCCAATCTCTGCAATGGTATCACGAACCACACGGTTAATATCTACATAGGCATTTGTAGAAATTTCACCAAAAACGTGGACGGAACCAGTATATACAGCTGTCTCAGCAGCAACGTGCGCCTCTGGATCCTTGGCTAAAATAGCATCCAAAATCGCATCTGAAATTTGGTCTGCAATCTTATCTGGATGCCCCTCAGATACAGATTCAGACGTGAATAATTTACGTTCTGACATAAAAATGTCCCCCCTTAAAAATAGTGTTATAGAGTTACAAAGTACTGATAGGTATTTTCATTTTCTAAGAGTTACAACGCGTAAGAAATAAAAACGATACTTTTTTATTTCTAAAGCTAGTAAGGCGCATAGGATGACCGCCCTATAGCGGCATCCGTAGAATGATGAGCGACTTTGGAGCCGTCATTCTTTGCGAGTTGCAAAGTACTGATAGGAAAACTCTTAGTGATAAATACCTACCATCTTATCGGGACTATATAACTTTACCATTATACCATTTTTAAACGCAATTTGCAGTCTATAATGTAGTGTTTCAATGTAGATATTTCGTTCTCATAAATAAAAAAAGTTGGAGCTCAGTACTCCAACTTTTTCTATTAAAATGTTTGGCGTTTTGCTTTACGCTCTGCACGGCCACGAGCACGATTTTCAGCGCGTTTGGTTTTGCGGCGCTTTTCATCAACCGCCCATTGAATTTTCTTCTTATAACCTGGTTTGACTTTTTTCTTTTTCTTTTTAACCAAACCAATCATTTCGATATCAAGTTTATCTTGTTTTTTCTCACGATTGGCACGACGATCACGGTCATAAGTATCTTGAAATTCCCCGTCTTTGACCATCTTAGGAGTAAACTTGATTCCCAATTTCTCCAACTCACGGATATCCGAGTCATCACTTGGCTGATAAAGAGTAATAGCTGTACCTGGTAGGCCATTTCGTCCAGTACGACCAACACGGTGCACGAAGAAAGACAAATCTTGCGGAATGGCATCATTGATGACATGGCTGACACCTTCAATATCAATCCCACGTGCTGCCAAATCTGTTGCGACAATATACTCAAAATCCAGATTTTTCACCTGGTTCATGATACGTTTGCGCTCACGAGGGGCAATATCCCCATGGATTTTTGCCACCTTCAAGCCTTGAGCAGTCAGATATGAATGCAATTCATCAGCACGCATTTTAGTGTTAACAAAAATCATTGCCAAATACGGTTGCATCAACTGAGTCAATTGGTAAATTTGAGCATTCTTATCTCGGCCCTTGGTCGAAATCAACCAATTATCAATGGTATCAGAAATGACCGTTTTGGTCTTGATTTTCTCCATAACAGGATTTGATAAGTATTTTTTCAAGAATGGTTGCAGTTTTTGTGGGATAGTTGCTGAGAAGACCATGAATTGCAGGTCTTTTGGAAGGCTTCCAGCAATCTTATCAACAGTTTCTAAGAATCCCATATCTAAGGTCATATCTGCCTCATCAACCACAAAGGTCTTAGCCTTGTGAATAGCTAGGTCACCAGACTTAACTAAGTCATAAATACGGCCAGGTGTTCCGATAACAATATGAGGCTGGTTACTTGCTAATTTTTCAATCTGGCGAGCCTTATCTGTACCACCCACATAATTAACCACACGAACTTCCACCTCTGAGTGGGCTGCAATCTGACGAGCTGCTTGGTAAATCTGAGTAGCCAACTCACGGCTCGGTGCAGTAATGACTGCCTGTACACTATCACTAGTTTCATCTAATTGCTGGAAAATCGGCAACAAGAAAGTATGAGTCTTACCCGAACCTGTTTTTGATTCACCGACTAGGTCACGACCTGCCAAAACAATAGGAATCAACTTATCTTGCACCTCTGTTGGAGTTGTAAATTTCAACTCCTCCAATGCTTCACTAATATATTTTTTAAATTGAAATTTCGTAAATGACATAATATCCTCGATTCTATCTATCTTATCAATTATACCATATTTTATTCCATTACAGTAGTCTCACTTATTTAGGCTATTTCCAGTAGCTTTTCTAGTCAGAAAAAAGCTGGAATGTTATAATTCCAACCTCTTTTCAGTCATTATTTCCAGTTCAAAATAGCATTCAAGCCATAGTGATCACTAACTTGTGGACTCTTGTTGCCATCAAATACGACATGTAAATTTTCTACCGCTAACTCCTTAGTGGTAAAAACATAGTCGATTCGAAGGGGCTCTGTATTTCCCTTCCAGCCATCAATTTCTGGTGGAACAGTATAGCTACCACTTTTCTCTTGAGCAACTTCAAATGCGTCTTGTAAGCCTAATGGACTAGATAAAATAGCTTGGTAACCTTCCTGACCAGCTGGGTTGTTGAAATCTCCAGCTAGTAAAAGTGGCTTGTTCAATTCTTTCAAGACAGCCTCAAATCGTGCCCATTCTTCTTGGAAACCTTTATCCCACCAAGAAAGGTGGACACTTGCAACTGCAAGCTCCTTACCATCAACTACAGTTTCAGCCAGGGCGACACGGCGAGTATGATAGTCTGTTGGATCATCCACATCTGAAACCAAAATTTCTCTTGCTTCAATAGGTGTTTTAGACAAGATAGCCACACCTTCATGGTAGCGGTCATAACCGATATGGTTATAGGCCCAAGTCCAGTAGTAATCTTTTCCTTGCTCTGACAACTTTTCAACCAAAAGTCTAACATAATGGTCTTGGTGAATAGGCTCAGCAGCTGGCACAGCTTGATAAAGGTCATTAACCTCAACCTCTGGCGAAGTAATCTCCTGATTGATTTCTTGGAAACAAATCAAATCATAATCTTTATCAAGAATATTTTCAAGCAAGAGCTGGAATTTTTTCTCAGCTTCTTTTTCCATCCAGCTATGAGTATTGAGTGTTAAAAATTTCATGCTTTTCTCCCAAAATAAGAGGTTGGAAAACAGCTTCCAACCTCAAGTGTATTACAATTCTACTTTAGCAACTGCTGTTTTAGCTGCAAGAGAACCTGTTTTTTCTAATTTAACTGATTTAATAGCTTCAGCATTTGTGAAGACAACCACTGTTGAAGTTTCACGACCTGCTGCACGGATAGCATCCAAGTCAGCTGTGACAAGAAGATCACCTGCTGCAACTTTTTGTCCTTCAGCTACATGAACAGTAAATGGTTTTCCTTCAAGACTTACTGTGTCCAAACCAATGTGAACAAGTACTTCAAGACCCGCTTCAGTCACAAGACCAAGAGCATGTTTTGTAGGGAAGATGCTTGATACAGTACCTGAAACTGGAGATACAATGTTTCCATTTGCAGGTTCTACAGCAAATCCGTCGCCCATCATTTTTTGAGCAAATACTGGATCTTTTACTTGTTCCAAAGCAACAACTTGACCGTCAGCTACTGAGTAAACTTCCTCTGTTACACCTTTGTAGTGTACAGTGTTTTGTTGTGCTTCTGTCATTTGACTTGGAAGAGTTTCAGGAATAATTTCACCTGAATCAAGGATATCTTGGATATCAGATTTCAATACGTCTGCTTTTGGACCGTAGATAGCTTGAACTCCTTGTCCTTTCATGACAAGACCCATAGCTCCTTCTGCTTTCCATTGTTCTGCATCACCGACTTTGTCAGCATCTTTTACAGTTACACGAAGACGAGTCATACATGCATCAACATCAACGATGTTTGCACGTCCACCAAGAAGGTTAATAATGTTTACAGCTTGAGAACCTGCTGCAACTTTCACTTCGCTGTTAGCTTCTTCTGAACCTTCAGCAGTTTCGTAATTTCCGTTACGTCCTGGAGTTGCGTAGTTGAATTTTTGAATCATGAAGTTTGCGATAAAGTACATGATTACAGCAAAGAGAACAGTTACCCAGATAAAGTTAACGATATCCATACCGATACCAGCGCTAATCGCAATAGGTGTACGAGTCAAGAACTCGATTGAACCGAATGAGTGCATACGTAGGTTTACTACGTCAGCCATAGCGAAGGCAGCACCTTGAACAAGTGAGTAAACAAGGTACATAGGTGTTGCTACAAACATGAACATGTATTCGATTGGTTCAGTAACCCCTGTCAAGAATGTTGCAAGAGCTGTCGCAATCATCATACCTTTATATTGATGTTTCTTATCAGCATCGACATTACGGTAGATAGCCACGATCACACCCATCAAGATACCGAATGAACCGATCATTTGTCCAACTTTAAAACGAGCTGGGTGAACAGTATCTAACAATTGTTGGTAGTGACTTGCATCAGTACCTTTAAGGTTAACAAGGTCTGTTACCCATGCAAGCCATAGTGGGTCTTGACCAAATACTTGAGTACCTTTAGCTGCACCAGTTAAAATGTCATAAGTACCACCAAGAGCTGTGTAGTTCATTGGGATAGTCAACATATGGTGAAGACCAAATGGCAAGAGCAAACGTTCCAAAGTACCATACAAGAATGGTGCAAGGATTGGAGCAGTTTCTTGTGAGTTGGCAATCCAGATACCAAAGCTATTGATACCTGTTTGAACTACTGGCCAGAAGGCAGCAAGTAGAATTGCAGCGATTGCTGAACGAAGAATAACTACAAATGGTACAAAACGTTTCCCGTTAAAGAATGAAAGTGCATCAGGAAGTTTACGGAAGTTGTAGTATTTATTATAAGCAGTTGCCCCTACAAAACCTGAGATAATCCCTACAAACACACCCATGTTCAATGCTGGAGCTTCAAGAACACTGATGAAGTAATCAGCAACTTTGATTGAACCACCAAAGAGAGTTGTGACCATAGCATCTGGATTTTTCAACATATCTCCTGATACACCAAAGATTGTACCAGTGATACGGTTAATCAAGATGAAGGCAAGACCAGCGGCGAAAGCACCACCAGCGCGTTCCTTAGCCCAGCTTCCTCCAATTGCTAGGGCAAACAAAATGTGAAGGTTACCGATAACCCCCCAACCAATTTGCTCAAGAATTCCACCTGTAACTACAAGTGGTGCAAAAGTTGGGTTAATCATTACGATAGACTTACCGATTGAAATCATCAAACCAGCAGCCGGCATAACCGCGATAACCACCATCAAAGCCTTACCGAATTTCTGCCAAAACTCGAAAGACAAGACATTTTTGAATGTATCTTTCATCATTCAAATCTCCTTTATTTTTATTTAGGCAAACGTTTTACGAAAACGTTTGCACTTAACTATGTATTAATTATACCACTTTAATTTTTTTTGTAAAGGCTTTTATAAAAAAAAGTAGACTTTTTTCTAAAATTTTTGTAGTAAAAAAGGAGATATTAAAATCTCCTCAAATATACTTCTATTTTATTTTAGATTTTCAGGAATCGGCGCATTGAAATTCCTGATCCGATTGAACCGATAAAAATTCCAATCACAAATAATAGAGCAATCATCAGTGGACTGAATATTTCTGGTGATATCATCGAAAGGTTCTGACCAACCAATGACTTATTAACCGATTGGTAAACCATTTTATAGACAATAAATACCAAAACTGATGGAAGTGTTGCTCCAAGCAAACCAATGAAGGCACCTTCAAGCAAGAAAGGCCCGCGGATATAGCCATTCTTAGCACCTACTAAACGCATGATTTGAATTTCACGGCTTCGTGAAATGATGGTGATACGTATAGTATTAGAAATCAAGAACACCGCAATGAAAATCAATAATCCAGCGATAACTAGTCCCCAAACACGAATAAATGAGGCTAACTTAAACAAGCGTTCTGTATTAGCACCACCATCTTGAACTTCTGATACACCTTCGATTTTTTTAGCCTCTTCTGCTACTGTCTTTACATCACTTGGTGTATTGGTATCAACGATATATGCATCATAGAGAGGATTGGCATCGCCTTCAAAGATTTTCCAGTTGTCCCCCATTGTTTCTGTCAACTTTTCATATTGTTCTTCTTTACTTGAAAACGTAACACTTTTAACGGTTGACATACCTTTCAAAGCATCATATACCTTATGGTAGTCGTTATTTGTAACAGTTTGACCTTCTTTTTCAATCGTCTCACTATTATCAGCTACGTCCTTACGAATGTATACCATTACTCGAACATTATTTTCAATATCTGTAGCTAGTTTAGCCGTATTAAAGATAACAGATGCAAATATTGCAACCAAGGTCAAAGTAATCATAACTGAACTGACAGCAGCTACTGTCATCCAGCCATTTCGTTTCAAACTTTTTAACGATTCAAATAAATGACGAAAAAATCTACTAATCATCGTATCCATATTCTCCTTTAGCTTCGTCACGAACGACACGGCCATTTTCAATGGCAATGACACGGTGGCGCAAGGTATTTACAATCTGACTGTTGTGGGTAGCCATCAAGACAGTTGTACCTTGGAGATTGATGCGTTCCAGCAAGTTCATAATTTCCCATGAATTATCTGGGTCCAAGTTTCCTGTTGGTTCGTCCGCAATCAATACTTTTGGATTGTTTACAATGGCACGTGCTATCGCAATCCGTTGCTGTTCTCCCCCTGAAAGTTCATTTGGGAAAGAACGAACCTTATGCTTCAATCCAACCAAGTCTAAAACTTCCATAACACGTTTTTTGATATTACGGCGGCTCTCACCAATAACTTCCATTGCATAAGCAATATTTTCATAAACGGTTTTCTTTGGTAACAGTTTATAATCTTGGAAGACAACCCCAACACTACGACGTAGGAGAGGGACATCTTTCTTTTTAATTTTAACCAGATTAAAACCAGCAACAGTTAAGCTTCCTTTTTCGATTTTTACTTCACGGTACAAAGCTCTAATAAATGTTGATTTCCCAGCTCCTGACGGACCTACGATATAGGCAAATTCCCCGGGTTCAACAGTGACTGAGACACCTCGCAAAGCTGTCGTTCCATTATCATACTTTTTGACGACATCTCTCATTTCAATGATTGACATGTGAGTTCCTTTCTATCTTAGCTGATTCGCCACTTGAGGTAGGCATCGATAAAACCATCTAGGTCCCCATCCATAACCTTATCTACCTGCGCAACTTCAAAGCTAGTTCGATGATCTTTTACCATAGTATAAGGCGTGAAAACATATGAACGGATTTGGCTTCCCCATGTGATTTCCTTTTTCTCACCCTTGAGGGAATCGACTTCCGCAGCTTTCTTTTCTTGCTCCATTTGATAGAGCTTAGCCTGCAACATCTTCATAGCTCGATCTCTATTTCCATACTGGGTACGATCAACCGTTGATTGGACAACAATTCCAGTAGGAATATGTGTTAAACGTACACCTGTGGAAACTTTATTGACGTTTTGTCCACCAGCACCACCTGAACGGAAGGTATCCATCTTGATATCATCTTCACGGATTTCCACTTCAATGGTATCATCTAATTCTGGCATCACTTCTACAGATGTGAAAGAGGTATGGCGACGTTTAGCAGAGTCAAATGGTGAAATTCGCACCAAACGGTGTACCCCCATTTCTGACTTGAGAAGACCATAGGCATTAGGTCCTTCAAATGATAGGGTTACTGACTTAATACCAGCTTCATCTCCTGCTTGGTAATCCAATACTTCCACTTTAAAGCCTTTAGCATTTCCATAGCGAGTGTACATACGAAGCAACATATCACCCCAGTCCTGAGCCTCAGTACCACCGGATCCTGGATGGATTTCCAAAATCGCATTATTATGGTCATAAGGTTCTGACAAGAGCAAGGTCATCTCGTAACTGGTCATCATCTTATCCAGTTCTGACAACTGTTCAACCAATTCTTCATGCACCGACTCATCTTCAGCTAAAAAGTCTAATAAAATTTCAACTTCATCCTGCAACTCTTCCATTTTGTGGAAGGTGTTGTAGGTGTTTTTTAATTCATTTAATTCTTGCGACGTTTTTTGGGCCGCGATATTATCGTTCCAAAAATCAGGTTCTGTCATCTTGTTTTCCAAGATGGCAATCTCTTCCTCTAAACCTTCGAGGTCAAAGAGACCCCCTGAAAGAAGCTAATTTTTCACGATTGGCGTCAATTTTCTGACGAATTTCTGAAATGTCCATAAATACTCCTTTATTGTATCGTTTTATTATACCATAATCTATCATTTCTTTCCATTTTTTGCTCTAATGACTTTTTCTATCTTGATTATACAATCTAATTGCACAATAAAAACTCATAAAATTTTCTAGTAAAATAGAATTGAACGAACTAGTTACCAAAAAAAGTTTTATGAGCTACCATCATTCTACCATAGACAAGAGTGAAAGTATTCTCATTTACTGTACTCAAGGCCTAAATTTTTTCTCAAATTGCTAAGTTACCTCATCTTTATTAAACTAAATTATGAAATTCCCCAAGTGTTATATCCTTTATGCCTAACTTTCGGGGTACAGTCCAGTTCATACACATAGATCTTTTATCTCACAATCTCCCTGTTTCTTAATAGAGTATAAAAAATCGTCGTATGAATGTTCTGCATGTCAATTGTCGGCATAAATAGTTCGCTATTTTTACCTATTTAACAAAATCCTTCGTAACCTAGTCCAATTATACCACAAAAAGAGAGCATCTTTCGCTCCCTTTATTACTCCGGTAATTCTACCTTCAAGCTCATATCCGTCGGTTGTAATACCTTCTGAACTGCTGCAAGAAAGGCTAGTCCATTATCAGATGGAGAATATTGGAATGTGATATGGATGACTTTTTTATCAAAGCTATCGCCATATCGCTCTACATATTGCTTACTTTCGAGGAAGTAGATGTAGTTATTGAGTTTTTCTTGAAGTTTCAAGAGATGCTCTTCTTCGGTATCTGGAAGCCAAAGATTGCCATCTATTAATAAAAGTTCCAAGTCTGTATCACTCGCTCCGATTGCATCAATTTCTGAAACATCTAACTGAATTGGAGTTTCTTTTATCCAAAATTTTGTTTTTATCAAACGATAAAGTCGATTTATTGCATCACTTTCATTTTTAAATTCGTCTCTTATCCAGATATCTTGGCGCTCATTAACCTCATATACTTTATATTGACTAGATTTCTCATCGTAATAGTATCCCAAGGTAAATTGACCTTCAAATCGTTCATCAAACGCAATATGAAATATCCCTATCTTATCTCTGTGTTTATTAACGAAATTTACTAGTTCTTGTCTCGTCATTTAAATTCCTCCATCATCCCCATATTCAGCATATCAATTCCTCCAAAAGGTGTTACAATCTGTTCAGCGCCACCTGACATATCACCCCATTCTGCCGCTTTCCCATGAACACCATACTTAATATCATCACTAGACATACTCAAAGAAGTAGATGTATCGGATATATATTTTCGATACTTATCCGACAGCTCTAAAAATTGGTCTTGTGACACCCCTTCAATTCCTTCTTCTCTCAAAATCCTATTAAAAATCTTGATATCACCTTCACTGATAGCATCAATTTTATCAAAATAACTATCGGTTTTAAAGTTACCGTTATGGTAAGCTTTAAGATTTTCAACATATGGAATTGAACGTTGACTGTACGTATATGGTCCTTCGCTAGGAATATCCGAGAAGTTACCTCCTCCCATATGTCCAAACCGGTCCCATCGCTCTGGTAAACCAGAAGTTCTCGTTATAGGATGTACAGTTCCTTTTTTAAATCCTAATCTTTCTGGCCAATCATATGAAATCCAACCATCTTCAATTGATTTAACATATTGTGCATCAGAAGGAACATTGATATCTACTTTATCATCAAGCTCAGTAAAATACTTTTGAAGTTTTTGAACCTTTTCTTCTAAACTTAAGTCAGTTTTGTATAATTCACTGGTATACTGCTTCACCTTGTCAAAGCTTGATACTTTCTCAATTGTAAAACTGTCTGTTGGTTTGGAAATCACATCAATCCGAGTCCCTGGTTCAATTTTAGTGCCACCTGTAAAGCGACCTTTTCCTTCACCTACGATAGTACCGCCATATTTTGATAGATTATCCAGAATATCTTGGCGTTTAATGGATAAACCATCTTTTGCAGTCGTGTAATCTTGAATGCGAATTTTTCCAGTTTCATCTACACCGACAGCTTTTAATTGGATACGTTGAATTTCATCTGCTACATTACGTGTCTCAACGGTTATCCTAGTCTCGACATCTTTGAAATTTGTCTTGAAGTCATCAATCTTTGTAGTTGAAAACTCTCTGTAGTTAGCAAAATTTTGTTCAGATACGTTATTTTTCACATTATTGAGACTAAACTTGCTGGCTGCTGAGGAGACCGCATAACCTCCTACGATATTCCCGATAAAGTTTGCGGTTTGGGCATCTTCTTCGCTTCCACCTAGGAGCTTGGTCCCATGATAGGCAACCTGACCCGCTGTATAGGCACCGGCTTCCCCTATCGCAAACTGGGTCAAGCCCTTGACAGCGCTCTGAGTCTGCCCTATGGGAATCATGATGGCACTCGCTGTCACAAAGACATTCCCAACATCATGATACAGCTTGTCATTCCCCATGAAAAGCGTATCTCGGATGAGATTATAGGATTTCGTATGGGCATCCCCTGCATTTCCAAGTTGGATGTTATGAATCCCTTCCCCTGCATTAGACGCCCCATAAGCCGCTGTTCCAATTCCTGCGGTTAAGCCAGCCCCAACAACCAAGGGTGTCGCTGCCCCCATAGTTGCCCAAATCGCTAAAGCACCAATCGCAACAGTCACCACACCAATTGCTAGGTCTTTCCAACCGTTTTTGGCTCGATCCTCCGTAGCCAAGGCTTCAAAACGGACCTTGTCTCGCTCCTGGGCTGCTTGTACACGCTCAACACGACTCTCCATCTGCTGGGTCGCCTGTTTGTAAGCTATCGCAAAGCGTTGAACAGACTGGAGTTTGGCAAAATCTCCTGACTGATAAGTCCCTACCGTACGTGTCTTCCCTGCGTGCTCTGCGACCAAAGCCTTGGTCGCAGACAAGAGTTCCTTAAAGGCAACCAAATCCTGACTCGCATGATTACTTTCATACTGAGTGATGGAGGTATCCAAGTTCTTGAGCTGATTCATGAGAAAGTTATAGTTCATGACCGTACTGGTATGACTGCTTCCTTCGTAGCTCACCAAGTCTGAAATCTTGTCCTTGGTCGTGTTCAAGAGCTCAATCTCACCCTTCAAATCGTCCCGTGAACTCTTTAAAGCACTATGAAGGTTTGTAAATACCTTACTTGGAAGCTTTGTATGAAGATCACCATCAATCTGGTAGTAACCATCCTTGTACAGCAGGAGGTTAGTTGAGTAGTCATTCATCAGGTTGACCAGAGTCTGAAGGAGAGTCCCATGCACCTCTACTAGGTAGGTGCGCATACTCGAGATGGCCTGACCTTGGAGATTTTGATTGTTGATGAAGTCACTCATAGCCTTATTTAGACTAGCGATGGCCTCTTCCCAAGCATTCATCGTCTTTTGACTTTCCACTTGAACAGAGGTAATATCATCAAATTTTATCTTGTAACTCATAGAACCTCCCTACTGCAAGCCAGAAAACAGTGTTTGTCCCAATACTGTATCTGTACGGGCCAACTCTTTTCCTGTAGCTGCCATCAAGGCGATGTCTGTTCCCAATAAGGACGTATAGCTCGTCATCAACTGATAGAGCTCATTGAATTGTTTTTGATATAGGTTCACTCCTTCTTCATTATACCACAAAAAGAGAGCGTCTTTCGCTCCCTTTATTACTCCGGTAATTCTACCTTCAAGCTCATATCCGTATTCTGCAATGTCTTCTGAACAGTTGCTAGGAGTGCTAAACTGTTATCAGATGGAGAATACTGGAATGTGATATGGATGACTTTTTGGTCAAAGTTATCTCCATATCGTTCCACATACTGTTTGCTTTCGAGAAAATGAATATAATTGTTTATTTTTTCTTGCAGAATTTTTAGATGAACTGCTTCTATTTCTTCCTCCCAGCCAATTGGATCCACAAGGAGTAACTCTAAATGACTATCTACAACACCAATAGAGTCTAGTTCGCTAGGTTTCAGTTTTGAAACGATAACTTGTGTGACGATTTGATTAAATTCTTCAGGAGAAAATATTTTTTGGTTATCAGATAAATCATTAAAAATTAGATCAGGATTATTTCGTATAAAAATTTTGTCTGACTCTTCTTGTGTATATTGCTTTTTTGATTTCCAAAAACCATATTGCGCATAATTCATTAACTCTTTACCAGTATGTTCTCCCGACATATAGCTATCGGCAGCTTCTTTGGGGATTTCTTGAACCACTTCTGGCATGGTAATATTAAAAGTTGGATAACGTAAAAAATACTTATCCCCATCTTGACAGATTTCCAACATGTCTTTTTGGCTTAAATAAATAGTTTCCATTCTCATCTCCTTTGTTGTTTACCAAATATCTACTAATGTTACCTTATCTTTTGGAACCGGGTCTATTACTGCTTCAGGAACTCCTCCAGGGTATGTTTTCCCTCCTGGTCGCCACTGTGGATTAGCACGTGATCCTCCCTCATTTCCATCAGGAATTCTGTAATTATGTACTTCCTGCGGAAGAACCAGTTTAGGAGAGTCTCCTAAACTTCCCTCATCCAATCCCAATAAAGCCTCTAATTTTCTCGGATTTCCATCAGCCTCTTTAATCATGGCCTTTGCTACATCTTTTGGAAAAACAAAAGCTCCATCTTCTCGACCAAAATTACCAAATTTCTGGATGAAGAAATCATCTTTTACAAAGGCTGCAACTCCATTATCAAATAATTCCTTGTGAGCCTGTCTGTATTCTTTAGGAAGATATTTCCGAGGGTTAGGTCTAAATACGCCATCATCAGGATTAGGACTTATTCTAAGAATCTCATCTACTTGATTTTTATCAACTTCAATTTTTGGGAATTCATTTAAATATTCATTCCATTCCGTAGAGAACTGAGTTTTCACCTTATTGAGACTAAACTTGCTGGCTGCTGAAGCTACCGCATAGCCACCTACGATATTCCCGATAAAGTTTGCGGTTTGAGCGTCTTCCTCACTACCACCTAGGAGCTTAGTCCCATGATAGGCAACCTGACCCGCTGTATAGGCACCTGCTTCCCCTATCGCAAACTGGGTCAAGCCCTTGACAACGCTCTGAGTCTGCCCTATGGGAATCATGATAGCACTCGCCGTCACAAAGATATTCCCAACATCATGATACAGCTTGTCATTGCCCATGAAAAGCGTATCTCTGATGGGATTTCCTGCTTTAGTCTGAATATCCCCTGCATTCCCAAGTTTGATATCCTGATCAGCCTCATACATATTAGAAGCCCCATAGGCTGTTGTCCCAAGACCCACTATACCGCCTGCAACAACTAAAGGAGTCGCAGAGCCCAATGTAACTACGATGGCTGTCACTCCGACAATGATAGTCAATGCGCTAACAGCCATGTCTTTCCAACCCTTATCTGATCGAGCCAAGGCTTCAAAACGGACCTTGTCCCGCTCCTGAGCTGCTTGTACGCGTTCAACACGACTCTCCATCTGCTGGGTCGCCTGTTTGTAAGCTATCGCAAAGCGTTGAACAGACTGGAGTTTGGCAAAATCTCCTGACTGATAAGTCCCTACCGTACGTGTCTTCCCTGCGTGCTCTGCGACCAAGGCCTTGGTCGCAGACAAGAGTTCCTTAAAGGCAACCAAATCCTGACTCGCATGATTACTTTCATACTGAGTGATGGAGGTATCCAAGTTCTTGAGCTGGTTCATGAGGAAGTTATAGTTCATGACTGTACTGGTATGACTGCTTCCTTCGTAGCTCACCAAGTCTGAAATCTTGTCCTTGGTCGTGTTCAAGACCTCAATCTCACCCTTCAAATCGTCCCGTGAACTCTTTAAATTACTATGAAGGTTTGTAAACACCTGACCAGGTAGCTTTGTATGAAGGTCACCATCAATCTGGTAGTAGCCGTCCTTGTACAGTAGGAGATTGGTTGAGTAGTCATTCATCAGGTTGACCAGAGTCTGAAGGAGAGTCCCATGCACCTCTACTAGGTAGGTGCGCATACTCGAGATGGCCTGACCTTGGAGATTCTCACTTAATGTAAAAACAGGAACTTGCCTATAACTAAAAGTGAATAAACAAGTTCCTTACAAGCTATTTTAATGGCGATAAAGCATCAAAAAATTACTTTTCAATAGAATTTAAAAAGTTATCAATGGCTTGGCCTTCTAAACTTTTTACTTTAACTCCCTGATCTTTAAAGATTCCTAAAGGTGTTTCGATTATTTTTAAGACTTCAATGTCTTTTCGGCTAATCTCTTTTGCCCATTCTAACTTATTTATCTGCTTGAATCCCAACTCATCCTTTATTTGATTTTGGTTGGCGCTTGGTATTATTTCAAACCAATCTTTCTCAACATTCCTTCGAATCATCCCACTACTAACATGAAAAGAATGCCCCTTATATTGAATCTCATAATGAATACTGTATAGATAGTCTAGCTCTTCCATCTTGACTTTTTTTGTAAATACATTATCAGATATCCTCCCCCAAGGACTTATATAATTTTGAAAATCTTTAAATTTAACACGACTATATAAAATTACTTCATGCTTGTTCTCATATTCCGCTTCAAATTTGTTTTGTTTATAAATTGCGTACATTACTATCCCTCATTCCAATACTATCCAGCCTTTATCTTTAGTAAAACCGTATTGTTTCATAACTTTACCAGTTTTACTTTCAAAAATGCTTATCATATCTCCATTCTTAAATACATGTTCTTCCATCAATTTATACTCCGGTAATATGATATTCTTAGAACCTGTAAAACCTCGACCTGTAAAAGGATAACTCGCATTATCAAGTTCACCAAATGGAATATCTAGCTTATCTGCTTCATCCAAGAAAAATGATATCTTCGCATAGGTCTTGGTTTTTTCTAAGTCAAAAGGAGTATTGGGGTAGTCTAATCGATTTCCTTCAACTATTTCTGGAAGAGTAGTTAATGATTTTGAATGCTCATCAACCGAGACAAAACCTGCAAAAGAATTACGTTCTCCGCTGAGATATGATTCAACAAACTCTGTAGGTATCGTTTTATTCATCTTGGTTTTAGGAGCTGGTATACCAATCTCTTTGCGAACAGCTTTGACAAAGGCATCTGTTTTAGCTGATAAAGTCGTATCTGCATCTACTAAGTTCGAAAAGTCCTCCAGGCTATAACCCGCCTTATTGATTTTAGCTTTTATTTCTGGAGATGTATATAGTTCTAGATTTGATAATCGATCACTATTCAGAGTGTATTTTTTTGTATTCGTAGAAAAGGCATCTTTCACCTTATTGAGACTAAACTTGCTGGTTGCTGAAGAGACCGCATAGCCTCCTACGATATTCCCGATAAAGTTTGCGGTTTGGGCATCTTCCTCACTACCACCTAGGAGCTTAGTCCCATGATAGGCTACCTGACCCGCTGTATAGGCGCCTGCTTCCCCTATCGCAAACTGGGTCACCCCCTTGACAACGCTCTGAGTCTGCCCTATGGGAATCATGATAGCACTCGCCGTCACAAAGATATTCCCAACATCATGATACAGCTTGTCATTCCCCATGAAAAGCGTATCTCTGATGGGATTTCCTGCTTTAGTCTGAATATCCCCTGCATTCCCAAGTTTGATATCCTGATCAGCCTCATACATATTAGAAGCCCCATAGGCTGTTGTCCCAAGACCCACGATACCGCCTGCAACAACTAAAGGAGTCGCAGAGCCCAATGTAACTACGATGGCTGTCACTCCGACAATGATAGTCAATGCGCTAACAGCCATGTCTTTCCAACCGTTCTTGGCTCGATCCTCTGCAGCCAAGGCTTCAAAACGAGCCTTGTCTCTCTCCTGGGCAGCTTGTACGCGTTCAACACGACTCTCCATCTGCTTGGTTGCCTGTTGGTAGGCTATCGCAAAGCGTTGGACAGACTGGAGTTTGGCGAAATCACCCGACTGATAAGTCCCTACAGTCCGTGTCTTCCCTGCATGCTCTGCGATCAAGGCCTTGGTCGCCGACAAGAGTTCCTTAAAGGCAACCAAATCCTGACTCGCATGATTACTTTCATACTGGATGATCGAGTTGTCCAAGTTCTTGACCTGATTCATGAGAAAGTTATAGTTCATGACCGTACTGGTATGACTGCTTCCTGAATAGCTCACCAAGTCTGAAATCTTGTCCCTAGTCGTGTTCAAGACCTCAATCTCACTCTTCAAATCGTCCCGTGAGCTCTTTAAAGCACTATGAAGGTTTGTAAATACCTTACTTGGAAGCTTTGTATGAAGATCACCATCAATCTGGTAGTAACCATCCTTGTACAGTAGGAGGTTAGTTGAGTAGTCATTCATCAGGTTGACCAGAGTCTGAAGAAGAGTCCCATGCACCTCTACTAGGTAACGGCGCATACTCGAGATGGCCTGACCTTGGAGATTTTGATTGTTGATGAAGTCTGTCATGGCCTTGTTTAGGCTCGCAACGGACTCTCCCCAAGCATTTATCGTTTTTTGACTTTCCACCTGAACAGAGGTAATATCATCAAATTTTATATTGTAACTCATAGCACCTCCCTACTGCAAACCAGGAAACATGTTTTGACCCAGGACACTATCTGTCCGATGCATCTCTTTCCCTGTGCCTGCCATCAAAGCGATATCTGTCTCCAGCAAGATCGCATAGGTCTTCACCAACTGGTGGAGTTCATTGAATTGTTCCTGATACAAGTCCAATCCTTTCGATGTAGCTGTCGTATTAAAACTTGGTTTCCCAACTCCTGCCAAACTAGCCTTGGCTTTAGACAGGCTACCGATGTGCGAGTTAAACAGAACCTCGGATAATTGAATCGTTCCATACATGACCTTACCCCTCCTTCGTATGTAGTAGCTTCTCGATGGAATTTTCCAAACTATTCTTCAAACTCTGAAGACAGCCAATAAGGCCATTTTCTTCAATCTTTTGATTTTCCAACCTAGTGATTTCATCACAGATGGCATCATAGAAGGTATTCATCTCCGTTTGAAAACTCGTGTAGTCACTAGAGAAGGTTTCCCACTGCTTGGTGAAATCATCCTTTTGTTTGCCTTGCCAAGTAGGCTGATAATTTTTCCTAATAATCTTTTTTTTAGTATAATAAACCTTTTTTTGAATTTCCCCTACAGACTTCTTGGCCGTGCGAAGACGTTCCAACTGTTCATCGATAGTCGTAATCCGTGATTGGGCAGAGGAGATGCTGGTGGAGTAGGCATTCACTCTACCTTGAAGATAATAGATTTGATCATAGTCTATTTGCCCCATGTATTAGCCTCCTAGTTCATTTACTTCATTCAACTCAGCAACATTTCCTTTAGGAATCTCTGTCTGATCTATAACCGCAGCAATATTTTCCAACATGAGGTCATTATCCTCATCACTATAACCCTCTTGAACTACCTTAAAAATATCTTCGTCATTGAAGTAGATAAGGCTATCGCCTACCATCCCTTCGGGATAGAGGCAAGCCCCGTAGTCAAAACGATAGATATCTCCTTTGACTGGTGCTACAATCACACGAGCAATGATGAGCATCTTTTTGGTACTTCCTTTTAAAAATATTAGCGAGTGTAAATGGGAGGATTATCCTTCATTATTTCTTCTCCTAACTCTGTATTGCTTGATATCAGATCAAAAGGACAATCAGAGTCTATTTTATGACTCGCAATTTTTTTAGAAATCTTCTCAAAAAGAAGTAGCTCATTTTGAGAGTCATCAGAATCTATGACTAGTAAGTAACTACTTTCTTCTTTCACTAGTATCTTTACGAAAAAGACATTATTAACTGAAGGAATTTCCTTAAAAATATTTGAAAGCTTTTTTTCAATCAACGTTGTATCCTCAATTGGCTTTCCAAAAAGTATTTTACGTGAATTGATTAAAGATAATATCGATTCTATATAATCTTTGTCCATAAAAACACTGATTTCACAAGGATTCAATACAACATATTTTACAGGTGAATTACGTTCTAGAAATTTATAAATATATACTATATCTACTTTGGCGAACTTAACACTTTTATTAAATAATGAACTAGATAAATTGATAGATTCAAAATCAGTAAATATAGGCAAATACTGTCTACCATCGCTACCATTTAATGTGATTAGAATATCAGAGCTATCAATTGTAGTAAAAGGTACCAACAAATATGATTTTGAAAGAGCAATAGCAAATTTCTTCCAGTCTGACTCCCTGTTATTTTCTTTATATATATTATATAAAAGATTCAAATCTAACATTAACTTCCTCATTCTTCTAATAAAGCATCAATTCTATTTAATAATGACGAAAATTGAGTATTACATTTTGTCATATATGTAGCATCAGAATCAAGAATATAAAAATCCGATAAACCGTCTCTTGGGAAAAACATACTTTTGTACATTTTTCGAAGTTTCTCTATACATTCATTTGGGAGTTCAGGATTTTCTATATTTTGTATGATTGCTATCATATTTTTAAGCGTCCCTATAAAATAATTAACATTATGACGCTGCTTATGTTCTGATAGAATCCCTAATAAGTCAATTAACAATTCTATTAGTTCTTCTTTGAAATTTACCATCACCTTATTCCTCCTAGATGTGTTGTATTATTAAGAATTCCATCAATAGTCCAGGGTTTATTGATAAATATCTGTTCTTTGCCACCAATATATACTCCTCCTTGAGATCCTGTAGGACCTTCATAATAGACGGTACCTTTTGGGAACTTAGTAGCATAGATATCAGTCAATTCTGATGTACCTGTTAAGACTCCTGTATCCCTATCAATCCACTGAGGTTTAACTGCGGACTCTATCCTAACTTTTATTACTGACTCAGGGATATCCCTTGTATAATATTGTCCTAAAGGACTGTCAGAATTTCCTGCTCTAAAAAAGACCGTATCCTCTTCTAATATTTTCACATTATATTTACCGCTAGCGAAACTTTTAGCTGCAGTTTCATTAATTTCTAGTAGTGGCCCAGGATTTTCAATCATATTGTAACTATATTCTCTTGGATTGGTGGACACCTTATTGAGACTAAACTTGCTGGCTGCTGAAGCTACCGCATAGCCACCTACGATATTCCCGATAAAGTTTGCGGTTTGAGCGTCTTCCTCACTACCACCTAGGAGCTTAGTCCCATGATAGGCAACCTGACCCGCTGTATAGGCACCTGCTTCCCCTATCGCAAACTGGGTCAAGCCCTTGACAACGCTCTGAGTCTGCCCTATGGGAATCATGATAGCACTCGCCGTCACAAAGATATTCCCAACATCATGATACAGCTTGTCATTGCCCATGAAAAGCGTATCTCTGATGGGATTTCCTGCTTTAGTCTGAATATCCCCTGCATTCCCAAGTTTGATATCCTGATCAGCCTCATACATATTAGAAGCCCCATAGGCTGTTGTCCCAAGACCCACTATACCGCCTGCAACAACTAAAGGAGTCGCAGAGCCCAATGTAACTACGATGGCTGTCACTCCGACAATGATAGTCAATGCGCTAACAGCCATGTCTTTCCAACCCTTATCTGATCGAGCCAAGGCTTCAAAACGGACCTTGTCCCGCTCCTGAGCTGCTTGTACGCGTTCAACACGACTCTCCATCTGCTGGGTCGCCTGTTTGTAAGCTATCGCAAAGCGTTGAACAGACTGGAGTTTGGCAAAATCTCCTGACTGATAAGTCCCTACCGTACGTGTCTTCCCTGCGTGCTCTGCGACCAAGGCCTTGGTCGCAGACAAGAGTTCCTTAAAGGCAACCAAATCCTGACTCGCATGATTACTTTCATACTGAGTGATGGAGGTATCCAAGTTCTTGAGCTGGTTCATGAGGAAGTTATAGTTCATGACTGTACTGGTATGACTGCTTCCTTCGTAGCTCACCAAGTCTGAAATCTTGTCCTTGGTCGTGTTCAAGACCTCAATCTCACCCTTCAAATCGTCCCGTGAACTCTTTAAATTACTATGAAGGTTTGTAAACACCTGACCAGGTAGCTTTGTATGAAGGTCACCATCAATCTGGTAGTAGCCGTCCTTGTACAGTAGGAGATTGGTTGAGTAGTCATTCATCAGGTTGACCAGAGTCTGAAGGAGAGTCCCATGCACCTCTACTAGGTAGGTGCGCATACTCGAGATGGCCTGACCTTGGAGATTTTGATTGTTGATGAAGTCTGTCATGGCCTTGTTTAGGCTCGCAACGGACTCTCCCCAAGCATTTATCGTTTTTTGACTTTCCACCTGAACAGAGGTGATATCATCAAATTTTATCTTGTAACTCATAGAACCTCCCTACTGCAAGCCAGAAAACATTGTTTGTCCCAATACAGTATCTGTACGGGCCAACTCTTTTCCTGTAGCGGACATCAAGGCGATGTCTGTTCCCAATAAGGACGTATAGCTCGTCACCAGCTGGTGGAGTTCATTAAATTGTTTTTGATATAGGTTCACTCCTTCTTCATTATACCACAAAAAGAGAGCGTTTCCGCTCTCTTTATTACTCTGGCAATTCTACCTTCAAACTCATATCCGTCGGTTGTAATACCTTTTGAACTGCTGCAAGAAAGGCTAGTCCATTATCAGATGGAGAATATTGGAAGGTGATATGGATGACTTTTTTATCAAAGCTATCGCCGTATCGTTCTACATACTGCTTGCTTTCGAGGAAGTAGATATAGTTGTTGAGTTTTTCTTGAAGTTTCAAGAGATGTTCCTCTTCCAGAGACTCTATCCATTTGTTTTCATCAATCAACAACAACTCTAGATGGTCATCTGAAACACCCATCGCATCGATGCTTGTAACGTCTAGTTCAATTTTCTCAACTGTTTTAATGGTTTCTACTACCTTAGGTGGATTGTAGTATTTTTCCTTGAATTCCTTGAGAATCTTCTCTACCTTTTCTTCGTCACACTGTCTGTATTCTGGATTACGTTCTAATACATTACACAACCCTTCATAGGTATACGTTTGTTTTTGATCATCTGATAGGTGGGAAGTGCTTTCTATAATATTTCTTACCAATTCATCTGTTTCAATAACAAAGGGAATATCATAATAATTCGTTACAAACCATTTTTGATTAGAAATATATTGAGTGACCTTCTTTAATTTCATTAGATCATTAGATAAGCTAAAATCTTTCAAGATTTCAAAAGTTCTGCGCGCTATATCCCTATCACCTTCCACATACAAAGGATATAAGCAATATTCTATCAATACTCCAATATCTGTACTATCAAGTTCATAAGAATCTCGTTGTCGAAAACGATACCTAGCTTCCGTCCCTAGAAAAACTTCAGCTTCTTTCCCTTCTTTCATTATTTCACGATAGTCTTTTACAAAATTTTGATAATTTTCTTTATTTTTCAATTTATATGTCTTCATTTAGTTACTCCATTGGTTAATTCTGCCTATTTTTAGCTATTTACTCCGTCTATTGTTGAATGATGGTATTAAAACTTTGTCTTATTATAGCATAAAATAAATACAAAAAAATAAAATGGGGAACTTAAGGAAAAAGAAAACCACCTGAAAAACTATCAGATGGTAAACTTTTCAGCCATGAACGGACTAATAAGTTTCTTAGAATGTTAGTTCTGCGATAACTTCTGCAACATTTCAGGAGAAATTGGGTCCACAAGAACATACTTGGCATCCAGCATATAGATTCCCTCAGTCAACGACTCTAAGAACTGACGATAAGGAACTTCGGCTAGTTTTTCCCCATCGGCTGTCATTATAAATAGTCGTGCAACTGCAACCTTACTTCCTCGATACTCTTGTAAATATTGAGGTTCTAGCTCTGGTTGAGCCGGTAAGATTGTTCGCCCTTCACTATTTAGATAATTGATAGGGATAATGATGTCCTCTCCATTTTGCTCTACTTTAAAAACTTGTTGCTCAGAGTAATAAGCATTTAGCTGTTGGGTAAAGCGCAAACGCTGGTCATAACTATTTAAGAGTTGATCATCCGGCACATGGATAATCTGCCCTAGGTAAAGTTCATTGATGTAAATAGGACGTTTCACTCCCATAACTTCTACTATAGGATGAACTTTTACTTCCTTAGTCAATTCTGAGAGAGCTGATAAGAAAATATCTGTGAAATGAAAATCAAGAATGGAATCTTTATCATAGTCCACGCCATCATGTTCACACACTCTTACATCTAAAAGAACCAGCAATGTTTTCAAGAACATCAAGGCCCCAGTCCAGTCAGAAGCTGTCGCCAAATCTGGAACAGATACCTGATAGGCTTGACCATCAAAAGATAGACGGAACCCTAGACTAGACTTCTCTTTGACCCCAAACTGAACAGAATGGAAATCCGAAATAAGAGAGTCTGCAGATGGCTTTAATCCTGCATCCTTAGCGGAAACGCTGTAACATTCAAAAAGTTCTGCTTGAAGCACCTCACCAATTCTTAGTGATTGGTTGCTTTTTATTGTAAAATTAACTGATTTCATATTTTTCTCCTTCGGTCTACTGGCAAATCCTTTCTACGACGTAGAATCGTTACTTCGCTGACAGGGATTTTTCCTGATGCATACGTAATATGACCGTACTTATCATCCATCAATGACGCGCCATCTGCTATATTGTTTTCATTTAAAAATTCTTTATCAGAAACCAATATTCGCACATAAGAATCAGGTGCTGTAAAATCATCATCTCCATGCTTGTGACCAGCAATTGCAAATTCCTGACCTTTATATAGGACACGATCATAAACGCTATATCTTTGCGTAACTTCACTATAAGACAGGAACTTCCCGTATAACCCTTCATAATCACCAGATTCATAGAAACTATAGGGAACGTAGCCCTCTTCCAACATCGCTGGAGCTTTTGATAGAAGAATATATCCATTTATATAATTCACAAAATTAGAATATACTTCATCTTCATAAACTAGATATTCTTTATCCATTTTATCCCTCCACGTATTCCATTATACCATATTTATTGACCCTACCAACTAATACTTCTTCTCCTCCGACATTTAGATACAATTTAGAGCCTTCCTTGAGTCTACTTCTATTTGAATGACGATATTCTGGAACCAAAAACTCATCTGAATCTGATTTTATAAAGCCATTTCCACTAGCAGGGTCTATTGCTTTATAAGGCTTACCTGTATCGCTATTCATCAAAACATTACCTTTTGCATCTATTAAATTCCCATCCATATCTCCATATGGGATTTTAATATAACCCGTCTCATCAGTAGTATACTCTAAACGAAGATATGCATCTGTTTTTAGCTTCAAATTACCATTCTGATCACGTACTGCAACCCTATTGCCATTTGCATCAATCATAGTTTCAACAAATGGTGATCCCTCATAGTCCAATCGTAATCCTTCTACAGCTTCCCTGATATTAGTAATATTTTTCACATCCGAACGTTTGGCTACATAGCCACCCGCTGTTGCTTTTTTCCTATCAAATAGCCAAACCTCATCTTCAATAGGCATAATCTTTTGCATGACGGTTGAATCGTTTGGATACGGAATTGTATTACGAATATCAATCATCATATCATATTCAGACTGTGTCATTTTGGTCACATGCGTATTCCTTAGTCGATTAAATTCATCCCAAGAAACACCATACTCTTTTAATTTTTGGTCAATGATTGCTCGAGTTGTTGATTGACTTGGTGATGGATTCGCTGTTCCCTTCACCCTCGGAAGTTCCTGACTAACTAATGGGGATTTGTTTAAGTTTCGTTGGAGTTTCTCCTTCGCCAGATACTGGTCAAAGTTACTGGATTCCCTCGCAAGTTTACTTTCTTTCAGATTCTTCAGAATCTGCTCTCGGTTATACTTCGGTGCTTCGACATCGTGGACACCTTTCAACTTCGGAAGTTCCCGACTAACTAATGGGGATTTGTTTAAGCCTAGTTGGAGTTTCTCCTTCGCCAGATACTGGTCAAAGTTACTGGATTCCCTCGCAAGTTTACTTTCTTTCAGATTCTTCAGAATCTGCTCGCGGTTAAACTTCGGTGCTTCGACCTCTACTTTCACCTCATTGAGACTAAACTTGCTGGCTGCTGAGGAGGCCGCATAACCTCCTACGATATTCCCAATAAAGTTTGCGGTTTGGGCATCTTCCTCACTACCACCTAGGAGCTTAGTCCCATGATAGGCTACCTGACCCGCTGTATAGGCGCCGGCTTCCCCTATCGCAAACTGAGTCAAGCCCTTGACAACGCTCTGGGTCTGCCCTATGGGAATCATGATGGCACTCGCCGTCACAAAGACATTCCCAACATCATGATACAGCTTGTCATTCCCCATGAAAAGCGTATCTCGGATGAGATTATAGGATTTCGTATGGATATCCCCTGCATTCCCAAGTTGGATATTATGAATCCCTTCCGCTGCATTAGACGCCCCATAAGCAAACGACCCCAGTCCTGCGGTTAAGCCAGCCCCAACAACCAAGGGTGTCGCAAAACCCATGCTTCCTACAATCGCAAGAATACTAAACGCAACGGTCACCACACCAATTGCCAGGTCTTTCCAACCGTTCTTGGCTCGATCCTCCGCAGCCAAGGCCTCAAAACGAGCCTTGTCTCTCTCCTGAGCAGCTTGTACGCGTTCAACACGACTCTCCATCTGCTTGGTCGCCTGTTGGTAGGCCATCGCAAAGCGTTGGACAGACTGGAGTTTGGCGAAATCACCCGACTGATAAGTCCCTACAGTCCGTGTCTTCCCTGCATGTTCTGCGATCAAGGCCTTGGTCGCCGACAAGAGTTCCTTAAAGGCAACCAAATCCTGACTCGCATGATTACTTTCATACTGGATGATCGAGTTGTCCAAGTTTTTGACCTGATTCATGAGAAAGTTATAGTTCATGACCGTACTGGTATGACTACTTCCTGAATAGCTCACCAAGTCTGAAATCTTGTCCTTGGTCGTGTTCAAGAGCTCAATCTCACTCTTTAGATTGTCCCGTGAACTCTTTAAATCACTATGAAGGGTTGTAAACACCTGACCCGGTAACTTTGCATGATTGCTTGAATCAATCTGGTAGTAACCATCCTTGTACAGTAGGAGGTTAGTTGAGTAGTCATTCATCAGGTTGACCAGAGTTTGAAGAAGAGTCCCATGCACCTCTACTAGGTAATTGCGCATACTCGAGATGGCCTGACCTTGGAGATTTGCACTTAATGTAAAAACAGGAACTTGCCTACAACTAACAGTGTATAAACAAGTTCCTTACAAGCTATTTTAATGGCGATACATAATTATCTGGAAGTTTGCCTTCAGATTCGATCCAAATCTTCTCTGCAATGGTCATTAACTCTTTTAATTCTTCTTGTGTAAAAAGTAATTGATTTTTCGGATTAGCTATCAGTATCTTTGGTCGTTCTTTGGCTCTTCCCCTTTTTATTTTATTGATTTCTTTTTCCGTTGGGGGCCAGCAATCGTTCTTTACTCTATAAGATACTTCTCGTAACGTTTTCTTCCTACTCTCCAGCAAGGAAAATAACTCGTCCGATAATTCATAAACAACTCGTTCATCCATCATGCCACCTTCAATATTGACGATATAATACTGATTATTATGTTTCCAAACTTCTTTTCCGTATCCTTTGACTTCTTCGAACTGAATAACGTCTTCCCAGCCTAGTTTTGTTGGTTTCATTTCAAACCTCTTTTACTTAAGTGGTGATACATAATCGTCTGGAAGTTCACCCATTGATTCTATCCATTGTTGTTCGGCTTGAGGAATAAGTATTTCAAGTTCTTTATTACTAAAAAGCAACTGATTTTTACGGTTTGATATCAGCACAATTGGCTTTTCTCTAGCTCTTTTTTTTCTTATTTCGTTCTTTTCTTCTTCCGTCGGTGGCCAACAATTGTTCTTTACTCTATAAGATACTTCTCGTATCGTTCTCTCCCCACTCTCTAGTAAGGCAAATAACTCATTTGGTAATTCATAAACCACACGCTGAGGGGCAATTCCTCCCTCCTCAGTAACGTAATAAAGAGTATTACCATCTCTCCATATATGCTGACCGTAGCCTATTACCTCTTCAAACTGGATAACATCTTCCCAGCCTAATTTACTATGTTCCATGTATGTTCTCCTCTCTTGGTACTAATATCTTCCATGACACCTTCTGGAATATCTCCTGGGAAAGTTCGTCCAGCTGGTCTCCACCAGTCATTGGCTCCAACTTCATTTCCACTTGGTATGGAAATCCCTTTTTCCGCTACTACTTCTGGAGTAACATCCAAACGATAAAGTGGACCATCTCCTAAATAACCTTCATCAAGTCCTAATATGATTTCATAAAGACGATTATCTCCATTGGCAACCTTTTCAATGATATCTGCATGTTCTTTGCTCAGCCAGAAACTTGTTCCATCACCACTCCCAACAATACCCTCATTCCAATTCTCGCTAGGCTGAAATTTTTGGAATCGGGATGCTCCATTTTTAAATAGTTGTCTGTGTGCTTCTATATACTTAGGGGTGAGATATTCCTCAACATCAGGGCGAAAGATTCCTTTCTGAGAATCGGGCTTGATATCAAGTATATCCTTCTTAGTATATGCACCTCTAATATACTTCACTTTAGGTGAGTCCTTAGAAATATTAAAAATTAATTCCCTTTCTTCAGGAGTTAATTTGTTAAAGACCTTCTCTAGATATCTTTCGCGAGTTGAAAAGTCTTTAAACCCTGAACTCTCCCTCGCAAGTTTGCTTTCCTCTATATTCTTCAGGATTTGTTCTTTGTTATACTTCGGTGTTTCAACATCGTGCACCCCCTTCACCTTCGGAAGTTCCCGACTAACTAATGGGGATTTGTTTAAGTTTCGTTGGAGTTTCTCCTTCGCCAGATACTGGTCAAAGTTACTGGATTCCCTCGCAAGTTTACTTTCTTCCAGATTCTTCAGAATCTGTTCGCGGTTATACTTCGGTGCTTCGACATCGTGCACCCCCTTCACCTTCGGAAGTTCCCGACTAACTAATGGGGATTTGTTTAAGCCTCGTTGGAGTTTCTCCTTCGCCAGATACTGGTCAAAGTTACTGGATTCCCTCGCAAGTTTACTTTCTTTCAGATTCTTCAGAATCTGCTCGCGGTTATACTTCGGTGCTTCGACATCTACTTTCACCTTATTGAGACTAAACTTGCTGGCTGCTGAGGAGGTCACATAGCCTCCTACCAGGTTTCCGATAAAGTTTGCGGTTTGAGCGTCTTCCTCACTTCCACCTAGGAGCTTAGTTCCATGATAGGCAACCTGACCCGCTGTATAGGCTCCTGCTTCCCCTATCGCAAACTGAGTCAAGCCCTTGACAACGCTCTGAGTCTGCCCTATGGGAATCATGATGGCACTCGCCGTCACAAAGACATTCCCAACATCATGATACAGCTTGTCATTCCCCATGAAAAGCGTATCTCGGATGAGATTATAGGATTTCGTATGGGCATCCCCTGCATTTCCAAGTTGGATGTTATGAATCCCTTCCGCTGCATTAGAGGCCCCATAAGCAAACGACCCCAGTCCTGCGGTTAAGCCAGCCCCAACAACCAAGGGTGTCGCAAAACCCATGCTTCCTACAATCGCAAGAATACTAAACGCAACGGTCACCACACCAATTGCCAGGTCTTTCCAACCGTTCTTGGCTCGATCCTCCGCAGCCAAGGCCTCAAAACGAGCCTTGTCTCTCTCCTGAGCAGCTTGTACGCGTTCAACACGACTCTCCATCTGCTTGGTCGCCTGTTGGTAGGCCATCGCAAAGCGTTGGACAGACTGGAGTTTGGCGAAATCACCCGACTGATAAGTCCCTACAGTCCGTGTCTTCCCTGCATGCTCTGCGATCAAGGCCTTGGTCGCCGACAAGAGTTCCTTAAAGGCGACCAAATCCTGACTCGCATGATTACTTTCATACTGGATGATCGAGTTGTCCAAGTTCTTGACCTGATTCATGAGAAAGTTATAGTTCATGACCGTACTGGTATGACTGCTTCCTGAATAGCTCACCAAGTCTGAAACCTTGTCCTTGGTCGTGTTCAAGACCTCAATCTCACTCTTTAGATTGTCACGTGAACTCTTCAAATCACTATGTAATCGTGTAAACACCTGACCTGGTAACTTTGCATGATTGCTTGAATCAATTTGATAGTAGCCATCCTTGTACAGTAGGAGATTAGTTGAGTAGTCATTCATCAGGTTGACCAGAGTTTGAAGAAGAGTCCCATGCACCTCTACTAGGTAATTGCGCATACTCGAGATGGCCTGACCTTGGAGATTTTGATTGTTGATGAAGTCGCTCATAGCCTTATTTAGATTAGCGATGGCCTCTTCCCAAGCATTCATCGTCTTTTGACTTTCCACTTGAACAGAGGTAATATCATCAAATTTTATCTTGTAACTCATAGAACCTCCCTACTGCAAGCCAGACAACATTGTTTGTCCCAATACAGTATCTGTACGGGCCAACTCTTTTCCTGTAGCGGACATCAAGGCGATGTCTGTTCCCAATAAGGACGTATAGCTCGTCATCAACTGATAGAGCTCATTGAATTGTTCCTGATACAAATCGAGCACCTTGGATTCCGATGTCGTGTTAAAGTTTGGCTTACTCACTCCAACCAAACTAGCCTGAGCCTTGGTCAAACTACTGATGTGCGCGTTAAACAGAACCTCAGATAATTGAATCGTTCCATACATGACCTTACCCCTCCCTTGTATGTAGTAGCTTCTCGATGAAATTTCCCAGATTGTTCATCTGACTTTGGCACCAACCAATAATGCCATGTTCTTCGTTCTTTTGATTTTCCAACCTAGTGATTTCATCACAGATGGCATCATAGAAGGTATTCATCTCCGTTTGAAAACTCGTGTAGTCACTGGAGAAGGTCTCCCACTGCTTGGTGAAATCATCCTTTTGTTTGCCTTGCCATTCTGGCTGAATATTTCGGTGCATGATGGGATACTTGATATTGTGAACATTTTGTTGGATTTGAAGAGAATTCTATTTAAAGTAAGAGTTTACCAATAAAATATTAGTAAACTCTTGCTTCATTCAATTTTAACATCGATGGAAAGAGCTATTTTAATCTTTGCTCGCTAGAATTTCAGCCCCTTCAGGTAATATTTCTTCCAGTTCAGCCTTTGTGAATAAACCTTGCGCTTCAGGATTTCCTCTTAAAGCTTCAGGATATTGCCTCAAGAAATTTCTATCAGCTTCTTCTTGTGTCACGTTCGGTGGCCAACAATCATTCTGAGCTTTAAATAATAAATCATTTCCTGAGCGCTTCCCAGATAGATATACTTCAAAATCTGTAGCGTTTATCTCAAATACTCGTCTCACAGATGCAATACCAAGTTCAAAAAACGTATAGTATCTTCCATTGTGCTCCCGAATATACAGATTGTCTGGCGTATGAACCGCCTTAAACTTCTCATATTCTTCCCATGTTATTTTAGTCAAACTCATTTTAATCGCCTCCTAATTTTCTAATTGTAAATTCTCCCCACGGAACTTCGTCAATGACTGCTTCTGGCATATTTCCTGGATAAGTACGGCCACCTGGTTTCCAATATCCTTTAAAAGCTGAAGCTTCATTACCACTCGGAACTTTCAAATTTTTAATTGAATCATAAGGGATATCTATTGCCACAGGTGCATCACCGAAATCGCCAGGATGTAATCCTAGCAAATCCTCAAGAAGTCTAGGATTGCCTTTACTTATGTCAATTAATGTTTCGCCTACATCTTTAGGCATAACAAAAGCGACATGATCCTTAGGACTACCTATTGCACCATTATTAAAACCACCCTCTTGAGGCATGAATCTTTGAATTTTAATAGCTCCATTGTCAAATTGATGTTTATGTGCTTCTAGGTAGTCAGGGTGTAAGTATCTTTCTGGTTTAGGTCGAGGATTAATTTCCTTGTCAATTGCTTCAATATTTTTAAAAACAGACTGCTGATTCATGCCATCTATCATTTTTATTTTGGGCGCTGTTTCAGAAATTTCCAACACTCTTACGCGGTCTGAAGGACTGATACCTGCCTCCGCATATTTGTGCCATTGAAGATATCTCTGACGGTCCATCGGTTCCATACTCATCAAGGTTTTCTGGAATTTCTCCTTCGCCAGATATTGGTCAAAGTTACTGGATTCCCTCGCAAGCCTACTTTCTTCTATATTTTTTAGAATTTGTTCGCGGTTATACTTCGGTGTTTCGACATTGTGGACACCTTTCACCCTCGGAAGTTCCCGACTAACTAATGGGGATTTGTTTAAGCCTTGTTGGAGTTTCTCCTTCGCCAGATATTGGTCAAAGTTACTGGATTCCCTCGCAAGTTTACTTTCTTCCAGATTCTTCAGAATCTGCTCGCGGTTATACTTCGGTGCTTCGACATCGTGGACACCTTTCAACTTCGGAAGTTCCCGACTAACTAATGGGGATTTGTTTAAGTTTCGTTGGAGTTTCTCCTTCGCCAGATATTGGTCAAAGTTACTGGATTCCCTCGCAAGTTTACTTTCTTTCAGATTCTTCAGAATCTGCTCGCGGTTATACTTCGGTGCTTCGACATCTACTTTCACCTTATTGAGACTAAACTTGCTGGCTGCTGAGGAGACCACATAACCTCCTACGATATTCCCGATAAAGTTTGCGGTTTGGGCATCTTCCTCACTTCCACCTAGGAGCTTGGTCCCATGATAGGCTACCTGACCCGCTGTATAGGCTCCTGCTTCCCCTATCGCAAACTGGGTCAAGCCCTTGACAACGCTCTGAGTCTGCCCTATGGGAATCATGATGGCACTCGCTGTCACAAAGACATTCCCAACATCATGATACAGCTTGTCATTCCCCATGAAAAGCGTATCTCGGATGAGATTATAGGATTTCGTATGGGCATCCCCTGCATTTCCAAGTTGGATGTTATGAATCCCTTCCACTGCATTAGACGCCCCATAAGCAAACGACCCCAGTCCTGCGGTTAAGCCAGCCCCAACAACCAAGGGTGTCGCAAAACCCATGCTTCCTACAATCGCAAGAATACTAAACGCAACAGTCACCACACCAATTGCCAGGTCTTTCCAACCGTTCTTGGCTCGATCCTCTGCAGCCAAGGCTTCAAAACGAGCCTTGTCTCTCTCCTGGGCAGCTTGTACGCGTTCAACACGACTCTCCATCTGCTTGGTTGCCTGTTGGTAGGCTATCGCAAAGCGTTGGACAGACTGGAGTTTAGCGAAATCACCCGACTGATAAGTCCCTACAGTCCGTGTCTTCCCTGCATGCTCTGCGATCAAGGCCTTGGTCGCCGACAAGAGTTCCTTAAAGGCAACCAAATCCTGACTCGCATGATTACTTTCATACTGGATGATCGAGTTGTCCAAGTTCTTGACCTGATTCATGAGAAAGTTATAGTTCATGACCGTACTGGTATGACTGCTTCCTGAATAGCTCACCAAGTCTGAAATCTTGTCCTTGGTCGTGTTCAAGAGCTCAATCTCACTCTTTAGATTGTCACGTGAACTCTTTAAATCACTATGAAGGGTTGTAAACACCTGACCCGGTAACTTTGCATGATTGCTTGAATCAATCTGGTAGTAACCATCCTTGTACAGTAGGAGGTTAGTTGAGTAGTCATTCATCAGGTTGACCAGAGTTTGAAGAAGAGTCCCATGCACCTCTACTAGGTAATTGCGCATACTCGAGATGGCCTGACCTTGGAGATTTTGATTGTTGATGAAGTCGCTCATAGCCTTATTTAGATTAGCGATGGCCTCTTCCCAAGCATTCATCGTCTTTTGACTTTCCACTTGAACAGAGGTAATATCATCAAATTTTATCTTGTAACTCATAGAACCTCCCTACTGCAAGCCAGAAAACATTGTTTGTCCCAACACAGTATCTGTACGGGCCAATTCTTTTCCTGTAGCGGACATCAAGGCGATGTCTGTTCCCAATAAGGACGTATAGCTCGTCATCAACTGATAGAGCTCATTGAATTGTTCCTGATACAAATCGAGCACCTTGGATTCCGATGTCGTGTTAAAGTTTGGCTTACTCACTCCAGCCAAACTAGCCTGAGCCTTGGTCAAACTACTGATGTGCGCGTTAAACAGAACCTCAGATAATTGAATCGTTCCATACATGACCTTACCCCTCCTTCGTATGTAGTAGCTTCTCGATGAAATTCCCCAGATTGTTAATCTGACTTTGGCACCAACCAATAATGCCATGTTCTTCGTTCTTTTGATTTTCCAACCTAGTGATTTCATCACAGATGGCATCATAGAAGGTATTCATCTCCGTTTGAAAACTCGTGTAGTCACTGGAGAAGGTTTCCCACTGCTTGGTGAAATCATCCTTTTGTTTGCCTTGCCATTCTGGCTGAATATTTCGGTGCATGATGGGATACTTGATATTGTGAACATTTTGTTGGATTTTCCCTACAGACTTCTTGGCCGTACGAAGACGTTCCAATTTTTCATCGATGGAAGTAATCCGTGATTGGGCAGAGGAGATGCTGGCGGAGTAGGCATTCACTCTACCTTGAAGATAATTCTATTTAAAGCAAGAGCTTACCAATGGTTTATCGATAAACTCTTGCTTCATTTATTCTATCATAAAAGGGGGAGTTATTTATTATTCTGTGATATCATCCCAGAGGGGGGATAGATAGTTAACGGGCATTCCTTCCTTGACATAGTATCGATTAATAATAACTATGTCTGCTAAAAAATCTAAAAATTTTGTTTTTGCTTCTTGGAATGTATTATAAACATGTTTTCCATTAAAACTTCCTCTATCCATTGTTCCGTATACAAAATATAAATTTTCTACTTGATTATATTCAATGACGACTTCCCATTCTCCAGGTTTTTCCTCTGAAAATATTGAATATCTTAAACTTGAGTAACCTAATTTCTCAATTTCCTTTAGAAGATCCTTTTTATGTAATTCTAATTTACTCATTATTTCACCTCTCTTATAAGACCAAGTTTCTCATACCAACTGATGGATGTACCAAATTTCAATTGAGTTCCACCACCTTGACCGAAAACAATATCTATCATTCCTTCTTTAGGTTCTGCTATATCTTTTAGTGAGAATTTATACTCTCCCATCAATTTATCAAGTATCATTTTATCAGATTTAGATAATCCTTCGTAACCCATTGTTACATTTTTTAAATTAATTTCCTTCACAATTTCATACTGATGATATGTTTGATATCCCTCTGGATATGGTAGACCCCGTTTATTAAAAGGTATTATCTTCCCTTCTTTCACTGGACTTGTGAATGTACCTCCAGATTCACCAAATCTATCTATGATATCTCCAACTTTTAAATTAGCTGGTTTTGTAATAGCGTTACCAGCACTATCTAAAACAAAGCCATCTTTAAGAGGCCAATCGATAGAACCGTCAGCTTTTAGATAAGAACGATATCTGACTGGTGTTGGTTTTCCTGTTGCCTTATCAATATCCTTAGAGAGGTACGCATATTTGCCATCTCCCCATGAAATCCTTTCTGCAAAGTATTTTCCTTGTTGTGCGTACTCTTTGCGAAGGTAGTTATCAAACTTCGAACTCTCCCTCGCAAGCCTGCTTTCTTCCAGATTCCTTAGAATCTGTTCGCGGTTATACTTCGGTGTTTCGACATTGTGGACACCCTTCACCTTCGGAAGTTCCCGACTAACTAATGGGGATTTGTTTAAGCCTCGTTGGAGTTTCTCCTTCGCCAGATACTGGTCAAAGTTACTGGATTCCCTCGCAAGTTTGCTTTCCTCTATATTCTTCAGAATCTGCTCTCGGTTATACTTCGGTGCTTCGACATTGTGGACACCCTTCACCTTCGGAAGTTCCCGACTAACTAATGGGGATTTGTTTAAGTTTCGTTGGAGTTTCTCCTTCGCCAGATACTGGTCAAAGTTACTGGATTCCCTCGCAAGTTTACTTTCTTTCAGATTCTTCAGAATCTGCTCGCGGTTATACTTCGGTGCTTCGACATCTACTTTCACCTTATTGAGACTAAACTTGCTGGCTGCTGAGGAGACCACATAACCTCCTACGATATTCCCGATAAAGTTTGCGGTTTGGGCGTCTTCCTCACTACCACCTAGGAGCTTGGTCCCATGATAGGCAACCTGACCTGCTGTATAGGCACCGGCTTCCCCTATCGCAAACTGGGTCAAGCCCTTGACAGCGCTCTGAGTCTGCCCTATGGGAATCATGATGGCACTCGCTGTCACAAAGACATTCCCAACATCATGATACAGCTTGTCATTCCCCATGAAAAGCGTATCTCGGATGAGATTATAGGATTTCGTATGGGCATCCCCTGCATTCCCAAGTTGGATGTTATGAATCCCTTCCGCTGCATTAGACGCCCCATAAGCCGCTGTTCCAATTCCTGCGGTTAAGCCAGCCCCAACAACCAAGGGTGTCGCTGCCCCCATAGTTGCCCAAATCGCTAAAGCACCAATCGCAACGGTCACCACACCAATAGCTAGGTCTTTCCAACCGTTCTTGGCTCGATCCTCTGCAGCCAAGGCTTCAAAACGGACCTTGTCTCTCTCCTGGGCAGCTTGTACACGCTCAACACGACTCTCCATCTGCTTGGTCGCCTGTTGGTAGGCCATCGCAAAGCGTTGGACAGACTGGAGTTTAGCGAAATCACCCGACTGATAAGTCCCTACAGTCCGTGTCTTCCCTGCATGTTCTGCGATCAAGGCCTTGGTCGCAGACAAGAGTTCCTTAAAGGCAACCAAATCCTGACTCGCATGATTACTTTCATACTGGATGATCGAGTTGTCCAAGTTCTTGACCTGATTCATGAGAAAGTTATAGTTCATGACCGTACTGGTATGACTGCTTCCTGAATAGCTCACCAAGTCTGAAATCTTGTCCTTGGTCGTGTTCAAGAGCTCAATCTCACTCTTTAGATTGTCACGTGAACTCTTTAAATCACTATGAAGGGTTGTAAACACCTGACCCGGTAACTTTGCATGATTGCTTGAATCAATCTGGTAGTAACCATCCTTGTACAGTAGGAGGTTAGTTGAGTAGTCATTCATCAGGTTGACCAGAGTTTGAAGAAGAGTCCCATGCACCTCTACTAGGTAATTGCGCATACTCGAGATGGCCTGACCTTGGAGATTTTGATTGTTGATGAAGTCGCTCATAGCCTTATTTAGATTAGCGATGGCCTCTTCCCAAGCATTCATCGTCTTTTGACTTTCCACTTGAACAGAGGTAATATCATCAAATTTTATCTTGTAACTCATAGAACCTCCCTACTGCAAGCCAGAAAACATTGTTTGTCCCAATACAGTATCTGTACGGGCCAACTCTTTTCCTGTAGCGGACATCAAGGCGACGTCTGTTCCCAATAAGGACGTATAGCTCGTCATCAACTGATAGAGCTCATTGAATTGTTCCTGATACAAATCGAGCACCTTGGATTCCGATGTCGTGTTAAAGTTTGGCTTACTCACTCCAGCCAAACTAGCCTGAGCCTTGGTCAAACTACTGATGTGCGCGTTAAACAGAACCTCAGATAATTGAATCGTTCCATACATGACCTTACCCCTCCTTCGTATGTAGTAGCTTCTCGATGAAATTCCCCAGATTGTTAATCTGACTTTGGCACCAACCAATAATGCCATGTTCTTCGTTCTTTTGATTTTCCAACCTAGTGATTTCATCACAGATGGCATCATAGAAGGTATTCATCTCCGTTTGAAAACTCGTGTAGTCACTGGAGAAGGTTTCCCACTGCTTGGTGAAATCATCCTTTTGTTTGCCTTGCCATTCAGGCTGAATATTTCGGTGCATGATGGGATACTTGATATTGTGAACATTTTGTTGGATTTCCCCTACAGACTTCTTGGCCGTACGAAGACGTTCCAATTTTTCATCAATGGAAGTAATCCGTGATTGGGCGGAGGAGATGCTGGCGGAGTAGGCATTCACTCTACCTTGAAGATAATAGATTTGATCATAGTCTATTTGCCCCATGTATTAGCCTCCTAGTTCATTTACTTCATTCAACTCAGCAACATTCCCTTTAGGAATATCTGTTGTAGAGACAACCGAAGCAATATGTTCTAACATAAGCTCATTATCATCATCGCTATAGCCCTCTTGAACAACCTTAAAAACATCTTCATGATTAAAGTAGATAAGGCTATCTCCTACCATTCCTTCTGGATAGAGACAGGCTCCGTAATCAAAACGGTAGAGATCTCCTTTGACGGGTGCTGCAATCACACGAGCAATGATGAGCATCTTTTTAGTACTTCCCTTTAAAACAATAACACTGCCTAGTGGTAATAATTTAGTATCTGACATAAATAACCTCTCTAAATTTCTAATAATTGAACGGATTCATAATGATCTGGATAAAGAATGTAACCTTGGTTCGGTTTCAGTGCCGGCTCATTTGTGATGTAAGGATAGCGAGTATGATCTTGATCACTGATACGTACACCAAGAAAGACTTGATCCACTAACTGATTCGCCAATTTTACAAAAGTGTCGTAATTGTTCGCTACTAGATCTTGGTAGGCGCCTATAAAGAGCAAGGTTACTCCATACTGAGCTCCTTCACTAAGGAGTTGCTTGAAGTCCAGTTCACTCACTCCAGCCGCCATAGCCGTCGCAGCAATGTCAGGTATCAAAATTAACCATTTTGGATAGTCCTGATTTGGAGACGCAACCCGTTTCTTAAAGTCTTCTAATATCGTCTTCATGACATTATCAACCTCTAAAGAAGTATCAAATCGTTGAATACCATCAAAGAACTGACTGTTAATACGCTGACTAGGATCTAAAATAACAGTATTATACACTCCTGATAAACGGTTTAGGTGATATTCTAGTAATTTATAGTAATTCGTTACAAAAGCAGGACTGTCTGAGGCTATAAGCATAGGTCGCTCGAAACTAAAGGATGCTGGAACAACGGCTTCTCTTTCGAGTCCCAAGATAAAGTCTTGACTGCTTTCTAAGATTTCTGACATCACCTCTTTGGTTACCTTTTCTGGTAACATTGGGATACCTGCAGGAAGTGGGCCATCGTATGCCATAGCCATTGCTTCTTGTTCTGCACGAACTTCCTTTATGTAGTCCGTATAATGTTCACTGCTATATGGCAACATCACTTGGAATTGGACGATATCATCCAATTTAGCTATGGCACGGCCTTTGATTTCATCGAGTGGAATATTTGAACGTCCTACTACACCTGATAAGTCACTGGTATCAAACAAGAAGAGAGAAATCTTGGTCTTAAAGTTCGATTGTAGCTGTAGACGCATCGCATTGAGACGAGAAAGTGTCACAACCAGATAGATTCCTAGAGAGGCACCATCTCGAGAAATGACATTTAAAGTATCATAAAAAGCATCGACAAATGGGGCATCCATTACACTATCAAAACCATCTATCTCTATGAAAATAGTTGGAAAACTCTCATCTGACAACTGATTGTATTGCCTTAGATTTGTGGCTCTTGCTTGCGAAAGAGCATGTTTCCGAGTTTTTATCTCTCTATTCAAGAATCGAAGAGATTTCATGATTTTCTCAGTTTCATCCAAGGTGAAATAATCTGCAACATGAGGAAAATCTGAAATAGAGATTAAGCCACTGGTACCAAAATCATAGAGGTAGAAATGGACCTGGTCTGGTGTGTGCTTACGAATCACATCCATCGCAAAGTTCTGTAGAAAAGTGGACTTACCGAATCCCGGACTCGAAACCAATAAAATATGACCTCTTTGTTCCATATTGAAGTAAAGAGGAGATTGTTCCTGTCTTTCTGGAATATCTTGATACCCAATTAAAATAGGTTGCAACGCCTCTGAACGTCCCCAATAATCCTTGTAGTTAGTCGATTGTGTATCTTTAGCATATATCTTCTCTTCAAGTGGTGGCAACCAAGGACTGGCTACCTGATGAATACGAAGACCATCAAAGACTTCACGGGCTTTTTCTACAATGGCGTCTAATTCTGTTGGAACAGCCTTTGCTTCTTTTTTATTGACTAAACCACTCAAATCTTTATTAATGGCATTGTATTGACCATTACTTGTAATCTCATACACAGTTGTGTTTTTTTGAACATGATTTCGTCCTTCTGGATTATAATCCGCACCTGACCAAGCGCTTTGGAATAACTCATAGATTTCATTGTTTCCGACTTGAAGATAGGCTCTACCTGTCTGGGTAATTTCTGCGGCATCAGGTGTTTTGATTACTTCTCTAGAATCTGCAGCATCCTGTACTTTAAGAGCTATTTTAAACTTAGAGTTCGACCAAATTTGATCGTTGACAACCCCACTAGGTTTTTGGGTTGCTAAAATTAATTTAACCCCCAATGATCGACCAATACGAGCTGTAGAGACTAATTCATCCATGAAATCAGGTTGATTCGCCTTCAACTCTGCAAACTCATCACTAATGATTAATAGATGTGGTAATGGTTCTTTGACCTTCCCTTCCTTGAAGAGTTTCATATACTGGTTGATATGATTAACATCATTTTCTGCAAAAATACGCTGACGCTTCTTAAGTTCAGCTTTGATAGATACCAGAGCTCGATTGGCCTGGTTGCCATCCAAGTTTGTAATCGTACCAACAACATGAGGTAGGTCTGCAAAGAGATTAGCCATCCCTCCACCTTTATAGTCAATCAAGAGGAAAGCAACCTCATACGGATGGTAGTTCACAGCTAAAGATAGAATGTAGGACTGAATAAGCTCAGACTTCCCTGACCCCGTAGTACCAGCAATCAATCCATGAGGCCCATGCGCCTTCTCATGGATGTTTAGATAAAGAATATCATCTCTACCTCGAACTCCTAGAGGAACAGCCATTGTTTGGAAAGTTTCATTGTCTTGCCATCGTTTTAAAAGTTCTAGTTCCTCTACCTTATTGACTCCATACATCTCTAGGAAGGTAATACTATTCGGAATCGAATTACGCAAAGTCTGAACATGATGAATACCCGCAAGATTTCTCGCAAAATTTTCCTTTTCCGATAAACTTACAGGAGGAAGAGGCGTAATTTCTTTATTTGTATAATTGCCATCCTGAAGTAATACTGTACCTTTTTTATCTCCTCGATAGTCAACAACTGTCTTAACGTGTTCTGGTAGACTCTCAAGTACTTCTTCTACGAAAACATAATGAATCCCTAAATGGGATAAATCTTCATTGATGTACTCCATAATGTTGTGATCCAACATCAGGCTTAAATCTGTAAGAAAGAGAATATAATGAGGGCTGTATTGCTTTTCTTTCCCTTTATCCTGCTCACTATCTAACTTTCTATCTTTAATAACTTGATAGAGCGACGTTAATAGTTGATCTCGAGTACGTTGATTGTAAACAAAACCACGGCTATTTAGTGCTTTTATTTTCGTATGAGGTAGCCATCGGCTCCAATTCCATAACTCAAACTCTTCCTCTCGGAAAATTGGAATAAACTGTAAATCATGGTAACTTTGAAAAGTCGCTAATTGCATCATCATCTGTTGAACTTGTTCAATCACTATTTGCCGTGTTCCGATATAGCCCGTAGGATTTGTTAATGTATGTGTAATAGGTACCTGCTTAGTCACACGATAGTAGGAAAGTAGTTCTTGAATTTTTTGGTTAGCAGCTACATTATATTTTGTTAATTCAGAATCTGAATACTCAATAGAAAAACTAGAATTAACTTCACCCAAACCCAAACGATAAGACAGAAAATCAAAATGATAAAGTGTCTTTTCGTAAATACGTCTATCCGTTTTTTCTACCATTTCTAAAATCTGATCCATGCCAGGGAAATGATACACCAAAGCCTTAACTTGTTCTTTACGTAGGTTAGCTAATTGTGAATACTTGGTTTCCAAGTATTTCATATACTCAACAATTTTCTGTTCTTGAAGTTCCTTATGTGATTTTTTATCAGAAAAATAAGTATGAATGGAAGTCCCAATAGTAATGACAGACATCCCCATCATCATGAACATCATGCCACCACTACGTGTGAAGTAAACCGTTAGCATCGTAAAGACAATCATCGCCAAAGGGGTAATAATCAATCTTAGTAACGATTGTTTGTTGCCTTCATCATCTGTTGGTGCCGAAGCAATCGTTACTTTATCCTCGGGTTCTCTCAGAATAATCCGTGGAGAGCGATGAAATTCTTTTGAACGATCTTCGACCATTACTTCAGAAAAAGGCAGTAAGCTCGTCTCAATAGAAAATAGTGAATGAATCGATAAGATTTGTTTTTGAACGGATAAAGCTAGACCTTGTTCAAAAACAAGTTGGTCCATATCTTGAATATTTTGCGTCCCTGTTCTTCTTTCACCATTAAGATAATATGGACTAGCACTATAAATCGTCTTATTTGTCCCATCAAAGCTCAAAATGATTTCTATAGGAAAATCAACTAAGCGAATAGTCGCTTCTTTCTTATCTGATAAATATAGTATTTTTTCGGGAAGAAGGTAATACTCGGTGTTTTTAATAATCAATAAGGATACACTTATATCTTCAGCTATAGAAACCAAATGATACCCATAAGAATAAGTCTCTCCGAGCAGTTCAACTCCCGTTTCCTTGACTTCCAACACCACATTTTCAAGAATAGGAAGATAGATATTAGAAGCTATAGAAGGCCCCAGTTGATAGGTATTCCCTGTATAGAGTGGATAAACATTGTCTTCAAAAAATAAATAATTCATAGACCACTCCTATCTTGACTCTGTTGAAGTTGAAGTCGTATTCGACTTATTCGTCTCTGGTGTTAGGTAGTTTTTCTTCAATTCTTCCAATTTACTCTTATAATTGTTTAGTTGCTCAGTACGTTGTTCAGATGTGAGGTTAGGGTTTCTCTGAACTTCATCAACCTTTTTGGTAAGACCATACATCAATAATTGTGGGTCATCTAAGTAACTTGCAATATCTATTGCTTCATCAACTTTCGACTGTCCAATTAAAACCCAGTAACGAAGATAGTCTGTACTTGATTGAGTTGATATTTTGGATAGCTCTGTCTTTTGCGTTTCTGTTAAAGGCTCTGTTTTAATGACGGAATAAGCCACCATATAAGCATCATCTTGACTAAGTGATTTAGAATCTGTATTTTTAACAGTAGATACAACCGAAGAATAATCTTGGTTTACAAAAGCCAAACGTAAACCTGAAATCATTTGTTGATTAGGCATAGCGAACAATGCAAAGTAAAACACTCCAACAATTGATAGCACTCCAATAAATGATGCAATAATGGTAGTCCACTTCAACCGCGAAACAAGTTTATTAGGAACACGTGAAAATTTTTCTTTATTTTGTTCCTTTTCTTCTAAGTATTTTTCTAGTAGTAAGGCTAAGATTTCATCCAAATTTTCAGACTTCATGATGGTCTCACAAAACAGTTTTCCTTTATAAAATGGCGACTGTCCCTCCACTAATTTTTCATAACTTACCTTTTTATCTAATAGAGATACTATCATAGCTTTAAAGTTAACTGTAAACGCCTCTAGCTTCAATGCATCATAGGGAGGCACTTGCCCTTTAACACCACGAAAAATGAATAGAGGGTTCCCATTTCGTGAAAACACTAAATTACTAGGTGATAATTCATAAGTATAAATTGAATCCTTCAGCGAGTTAAATAATTGACCAACATTGATCAGATGACGTAATTTTTCTTCCTCAATCATCGTAGTCAGCTTATCCCAAGAATAATATTCATCAGTCAATAGACTTTCAATCGTTAGTTTACCTTCTTCCTCAATAACATTTTGATTCACAAAATAAGGTTGTATTGCTGTTAATAAAGCATAAGCTATTTCACGATTTCCCTTGATATCTCCAACTACTAATTCAATTTTTTGAACTTCCATACCTGACTCCCTTACTATATTCTTTCCAGGTTTAATAAAACTCCGTCTTTCACTAATACTAGACTGCTCGTACTAGCAAGAATTTCTCCTGACTGTTGATTTCTTACACTTGGATTCATTACCTTAATTCCAATACCATAAGCATCTGAGACGATTTGTATCAATTCTTTAATCGTTAACTCAGTAGGGACCCTTAAATCTAATATTTTAGATAAAAAAGGCGAACAATCCAGACTAATATTAATGTACTCTTCCATATAAAACTCCTAAATCTATTATGCTATGCCTATTATATCACGCAAAACATGAATATTAAAGAACTTTCTATTTATAAAAAGAGATACATTTTGTATCTCCCTTTATGTATTTTTCTATCGACTTTATTGTTTAGCTATATGTAACTTTTTATAAAAGAGCGAGTAAATTGTGACAATCATCCCTAGTATAAACAATAAAATTGCAGTCCAAGAAACAGGAGACTTTACATTTTTAAGTGAAACAGTCTTTTTATCACTGTGGTTGATTTGAATCTGATTGGTAAATAAAGCAGACTGATACTCATTAACGATATTCTCCGATTCCACTTTAGTGCTAAATAAGTTTGTTTTAACTAATTGATACTTTTCTTTATCCAATTTTTTAGTTGTATCAATCAATTTATATGTCTCAGGATGAAATAACTTTGTCAAATTACTCTCCTGTTCAAAGTACTGAATCTCTGTTTTCTTGGTATTCTTATCTAAAGACGTATCTATTTGCAAAGATCCATCGTTTGCAAAAGCAACACTACCTTTTGTAAAAATTGAAAACAATAGAAAGATAAAGACAATATTTTTTTTCATATTACTTGCTATCCTTAACTTGGCGATACAAGAAAATATTTACAAGTCCCAAAGCAATTGTTAGAACAACAATTACCATTACTGACTGAACAACTCCGTTTTGCTGATTAATGAATAATCTCACTACACCTTCAAGATATGTTAACGGAGAAAGAGTTGTTAAAATAGGAGCTGGATTCACATAATATTCATCAAATAATTGAGTTGCTGAAATGATATAAAGCAGTAATAGACTTATGCTTATCAAAAATCCAAGACTTTTTAGTTTATCAAGAAGGATATTCAGACTATATGTCATCATTAGACTCACCAAGACAAGAAGCATTACAAACCAGCTCAATTGACCTACAGAGAAAGCAAGTTTAACTCCAGAAACAATCGCAATTATAGAACCAACAGCTACTGAAATCACACTTAGGAAGAACATTGGTCCAGAAGAATTTCTCCATGACAAACGGTCCTTCAAACTGATTAATCTTTGCAATTCTTCTTTATCTGCATGTTGGAAAAGATAGGCAACAACCAAGCTAACAAGATAGCTGATTAAGATAACAAGGAGTCCTGATCTCTCATCTTGACGATTCGTCTGTGACGGTCTATTGGTCGCAGCTGATACAACATTCCCAATTTTAGAAGCATCAACAGGATTTGACAAATATTCATAGACTGCATCATTTTTCGTATTACCCGTTCTAGTATTGCTCAAAACAGTAGAAAAGTTTTTAAGGAATTCTTCGTTTGAACCATATTCACTAGACATGATATTTTTCAATTCAGAAACGCGTGCACTTAATGATTTTCCGTCTTTTTCCAATGTATTAACATCATTCGTCAACTGAGTCATAGTAGCTTGTATCGTCTCAGAAACAGCTTGGTTTGCTTTTGTATTGTCCATCAAGGTTTTACTAGCTGAAATCAGTGTACCTAGGTCCCTGTTCATATCCATACTAACATTAACCATACTAGTATTATCTACTTTTTCTGTTGCAACAAAACTAGGTTTACCTTTAATCGTTGTATCCACTAATTTGGTCTGTTCAATTAACTGTCTTAACTGAGTTATTAGATCATTGGTTGTTGTTCTCAGCTGTTCGATGTTAGATGTTAATTTCTCAGCATTGGCTAATCGTGACTGAATATCCGTCAATTTTTTATCAGAAATCTTCAAATCTGATTTTAGAGCTTCTACTGTAGTTGCTTTGATTAGATTGGTCACAATGGTCTTGAGGTCATCATTATTTGCTAAGGCAGCAAGAGAACCTTCTGCTGGAACAAACGTAGTGTCTGTGTACGTATTTTTAGATAAATCTAAGCCGTAATACGCAGTAACAAGTCCTGATAACTGTAGATACGCCTCAACATCTTTATAAACCGCTTGAGTTAGCTTGGTAGGATTGTACTCCCAGTTAGAAATAATGTCTTGCATCTCATAATGACGATTCAAAACTTTTTTTTCTGTTTGATTTATCTTAGTAGTCGTGATGGTCTTCGTAATTGTAATAATTTCTGTTGGTTTCTGCACATCAGGCGTAGAGGAACCTGAAGCTACAGAAGTAGCTGGACTAACAGGCGCAGCATGAACTGTCTCATTCTCTATTTTATCTTTTTCTACATAAGGGGCATCTTCCTTTATAACTTTTACATCTTCTGTCGTATCTAATTGATACTTAACAAGCACAGGTGACAAGACATTGAGATCATTTTCATTCTTGATTCCTAGTGTGTATGAAATAGTCATACCTGGAGATACTTCACCAGGGAAAGATACCTGATAACTACCTCCTCCAAGATCAGAAAATCCAAAATTTGATTCTTTAAGATAGTATCCGCTTGGTACTGTTATCTTTAATTTTGAAATTTTTCCTTCAAACGAAGGTAAAGTTAGCTCACGTTTTGTTGTGCTCTTAGACTTAATGTCATTCTTTAACTGAGAGAATTCTTCATTTTCAAGTGTTGTAGATTGCAAAGTTGGCAAATCTTTCCCTATCTTCTTACTATACCACCGTATAAAAGCACTAATATTTTTCAAATGTTGTTTATCAGTATCTGACAAAGAGAGATTATTTATAGTTGTATCATCGTAGTATACACTTGGCCATTTACTAGTAATTTGATTTTGCATACTAGTATTTAACGACTTGATATAACTTCCAAGAGTTTTATTAGCTCCATCTACCGCTGATGGGTTTTTAGCCAAGGAAGACTCTACTGCTTCTCTAATCTTTGTATCATAATTTGATAAGGTATCATCAATTTCCTTATTATTCTTCTTCAAACTTTCTAGAAGTTTTGCGATATCTTTGTTATAGGAAGAAGCCTTATCAGTGGTTTCTTTCCAAATAGCTGGCTCTGAAAAATTATTATTAAATTGAGTGTTTATAGCAGCCAATTGAGATAATTGTTTCTCAACTGATAATTTGGAAAAGTCTTTATCATAGTTGGACAAAGCCTGTTCTCTAGTATTCAAGGAATTATCCCATTTTTTTTGTTGCTTATCTATTCCATTTATTGTTTCCTCATATGTCTTATTAACAGAATCAATTGATTTAAAGGCATCATTTGTATTTAACAGGGTCTTGTTAAATGACGAATACGATGATAAGAGATTATTCGGTGATGAACCCAACCCATTAAACTGTTGACCATATTGAGCAAGAGGATCCACTAACTTATTATTAAAAGAAGTCAGTGACTCATGTTCATTTGTAACTACATCTGCAACCTGGCCTTGTGCTGTTTTCAAATTCCCGATAATACTAGTGAAATAAATATTAATCAAATCCTTATTAAAGAGCTCTTTGAAAGCTACTACAGCTTGTTCAGCCTGTTTGACAGTCAGTTGGTCACTTGATTGAATTTGATATTGAAACTTCGCCTGAACAGGGGAAGTTGATTCGATTGCTAAAGCTTCTTCTGAAAATTTACTTGGCAAGACTATCATCAACTGATAAGTCTCATTTTTTAGACCGCTTTCAGCGATTGACCTAGAAACAACTTCCACTTTGTAATTATTTTTAGCTATGAACGAATTTACTAAAGTATTCGCAATGTTAATCGGTTGTCCATTATATACCTTACCCGTATCTTCATTAACAATAGCTACTTTAATAGGGGCTTGTTGCACCGAGGAATCTGAGTTCGTTCGGCTGATAGGTGTTGGTTTTACAATTGCAAAGAAGGATACTATCATTGTCACAAATAACAGTAGCATCCCTAAGCTAAATAAAACTTTCTTTCTCACATTTTCTCCTTAATTAAATATAGTAAAAAAGTTGAGGATTTCTCCTCAACCTCAACTTTAGATTATTGAAGACCAAAGTTTCTAGATAAGTCTTGGTCATTTTGTTGCATCGCTTGAGCAGTCTTATCAAGTTGTGTATTGATTTGTTGCATTAAATCAGCAAAGTTTTCAACCTTTGGTTTCAATTCAGAGAATTGTTGATCAAAGCCTTGGAACGCAGCACCTTCCCATTCCGAACGCAAGGTATCTTGCAAGCGTTGAAGATTGCTCAAAATAACTCTGATATCGTTTGCAGCTTTTCCATATTCACGTGCACGTGATTGGAGGGTTTCTGGAGATACACGAATTTGTCCTGACATATTTTTACTCCTATGTTTTTTGTTTTATTATAACATTATTTCATATATGAATCAAGGATTTTTGGAAAAAAATTTATAGTATTAATCCATAATTAAAGTCATATAGAATACAATAAATAGTTACTTATAAAATACAGCATAATTTTTTCGATTTATTACTTCTGTCAATATTTAGAAAATTTAAAAATCTTTAAATTTTAAATTACCTTTACTCTAAATCAAAAGGTAATATTTCAGATTTTCATTCATTTCTTTCCATCTTTTGCTCTAATCCCTTATTACACGTAAAAAGAAGCCTTTCGGCTTCCTTTCTTACAAGACTTTTGCTGAAGTACGAGTAATTTCTTCTACTTGAATATTCTCTGATTCAAATTTTTCTTTCAAGGCTGGTAAATCAATTGATCCATCGATTTGAACTTCTATAATCACCTTACCATCTTTACGCGGAATATTGACTGTATGCGAGATATTCAACTTTTCTTCTACAATCAAAGAAATAATTTTTCCAAGAACGCCAATTTCGTTTTCCGTAACAAAGCGCACACGAATTCCTTCCTCACCATAACCAGCAATTTCAAGAAAGGCTTGGAAAACATCACGGTCCGTAATAACCCCATAGACTTGATGGTTATCTACTACAGGAAGAATACCAATCTTATTTTTCAACATCAGATAAGTTGCATCCTCTAGACTCGCATAGCCTGAAACAGTGACAACTTCGCGAATCATCACATCTTTTACTTTTGTCTTATTTAGAAGATAGTTCATCTCATAGATAGAAAGACTGGTTGCTTTGGATGGACTAGCTTGCGCAATGGTTCCTTCAGTTACCAAACCAACTAATTGATCATTTTCGATAACAGGCAAGCGATGCAACCCTTGCTCTCTCATCAAATCTGCTGCATGAGATACTGTTGTATCTGGACTAATATACACTACCTTACGGGTCATAAAATCTTTAACTGCCATGAGACTTCTCCTTTTCTGTTCTTATCCCTATTATACAATCTTTTTGTAAATCTATCAAACGCTTACATTTCTTTTTCAAAATTCAGAAAAGTATGAATAAGCTAGCAAAAAGAGCTCTGAAATCGAACTCTGTGAATGAAGAGTAGGTGTACGCTTCATTCGATTTTATTTTAATTATCAGAAGCTAACCTTCCAGTGCAGATGAAAATTGCTTCTCAATCTCTATTCACCGACTAAAAAGGTCCCCCGGACCTTTTTAGTCACCTAGATATGCTTTTCTGACTTCTTCTGATGAGGCGAGTTCTTTTCCTGTTCCTGATAGGACGATTTTCCCTGTTTCCAATACATATCCTCGGTCAGAGATTACGAGTGCTTTATTGGCATTTTGTTCAATCAAGAGGACGGTTGTTCCTTGTTTCTGGATATCTTGAATGATATCAAAAATCTCTTGGATAAAGATTGGTGCAAGTCCCATTGATGGTTCATCTAAAAGAAGAAGTTTTGGTGTTGACATAAGAGCGCATCCCATGGCAAGCATTTGTTGTTCCCCCCCCTGAAAGAGTGGCTGCATCCTGGTTCTTCCGTTCTTCAAGACGTGGGAAACGTGAGAAAACCTTCTTCAAGTTAGCTTGATTTTCTTCATGGTTTTTCTTTAAGAAAGCTCCCATTTCAAGGTTTTCCATAACAGTCAAGCCAGGAAAGACGTGGCTTCCTTCTTCGGCATTTTGAAATCGGAAATATTTTATGGCTATAAGAAGACGTTTACGTCTCTTAAGCAATTAGAACAAGCTATTGTAGACTACATTGATTCCTACAATAATAAACGAATTAATGTAAAACTAAAAGGACTTAGTCCTGTGCAATACAGAACTAAATCCTTTCAATAATTATTTTTCCAACTTTTTGGGGTAGTACACAACGTTCTCTCTTAACCTTAAATCTTAACGGAATCTTTATCCTTGAGCATATAGCGTTTTAAACGAGTTAAGCTAGCTAACCAGTACAATAGACCTCCAAAAATTGCAGTGAAGCCACTACCAGTTGTGAGCAGGAACATAGGACTCTGGATGTGCTTTGTTACAGGGTTATAAACAAATAGTACCGCAACTAACAAGGAAATGATTACACAAGATAATCCTACCAGATTAAAGCCATTTGTAAACTCATAAGCTTTATGTCTCTCAAGGAAATAGGCTGAACGCAAATCGAGTTTTCGTTTTCTCAAGATAAAGTAGTCGACAACGATCATTCCGATAATGGGTCCTTGAATATAAGCGGCTAGTGAGATGAAGGAACCGAAGTACTCTTCCACTCCTCCCCAAATTGTAAGTAGGCTCACGTATACCATGGCAATCCAAACCATTAGTTTATAGCTTACTTTGGGCATCCCACTTTTTACAATCATACAGTTCACGTATGATCCTGTCCCTTGGGTTCCAATATTTGCAAAGGCTACTAGTAGTAAACTTAAAAGGGCAAAGGTAGGTGTGCTTAGAGTTGATAGCATGGTTGTTGGATCACTTTCATAAACACCTGTTTTGACAAACATGGCTAGAGCCATGACTCCACCTGTCGCAGCAAAGAATGGAGCAACAACCCCATATGACAAGGCTGTAGCCCAATAGCCACTGCGTTCTGATTTTGCCAAACGTGGTAAGACAAAGGCTTGTGTAGACCAAGAAAAGGCTACGGCCACATTTCCTTCCCCTGACATCATAAAACGTTCAATCGGTGTCAAATTTTCTTGGATGGCAGGTTGGACATTCATAATATCGCTAATCGGAACCGCAACAAAACAGATTCCAACGATGATTAGCCCAACAAATAACAAGGCAACCACCAGAAAGCGATTAGTACCTTTAATCACATCTGGGCCCCCAAGAGCAATCAGCGTTCCAAGGAGAACACAGAGGGTGCCTAGAATCGGTGCCCATACTCCCTTGTCTAAACCAAGCCCAAAATTATTTGCCAAATGAATCATGGAGCTGGCAAAAAGATCAGCGGTAACGGCGTACCAACCAAAATTCGCCAGACTAATCACGGTTGATAGAATGGCCACCCCTTTTTTACCTAGAACGGCTCTCAACCAAATCCATAAATCAATTCCATATTTAACAGCAAACAAAATAGGGAGACATTCAATAAAGACCCAGATAATGTTAAAACTAAAAATATTAATCAACATTTGATTAAAGGTTAAATATTGAGCCACATAGGCTCCTTGGGTATAACACCAGGTTGCGATGGCAAAACCACTTGTCGATAGGAAGAGATCCCAGAAAGAATACTGACGATCCTTGTTGGTCATGGGAACGATTCCCGTTATGGTCTCCTGTTGAATGAAGTCATTCATCTTGGACATTTTATTGAATACCTCCTGTCATGGCTAAGATAATCAGAATATGATTGACTATCATATCAATTACTTATGTAAAATAAACTTTTAAGAAAGGGGAGATAAATACACATAGATTAAGGCTTTCATTTTTATAGTCATTTTTTAGTTTCTCCTACAACTAATTGTTCAAGTTCAATACCAATTCTTATTTTGTCATTCCTCCGACTAAAAATTAATTTTAGTTGACCATACTGCCCACTATAATGGTACCAAATACAGAGAAACTTTCCTAATGGATTCACTTAAAATAATCCTCACAAAAGAGTGATAGTATGATGTTCCAAACACCTGAGCTAGATAGCTGTATTTCGTTTTCACGTTTGGAATTTCTTCTACAGAAATTTCAAATACCTGTTCAGCCTATTCTACCGTATCAATAAAGATTTTCTAAATTCTCTAGTAAGAGGGACGTTTCTAATCAATCCTCTATTCTTAAATCGTAACGGAATCTCGATCCTTGATCATATAGCGTTTTAAAGGAGTTAAGCTAGCTAACCAGTACAATAGACCTCCAAAAATCGCAGTAAAGCCACTACCCGTTGTGATTAAAAAGATTGGGCTTTGAATCTGTGCTGTTACAGGGTTATAAACAAATAGTACTGCAACCAACAAGGAGATAAATACGCAAGATAAGCCAACTAAGTTAAATCCTTTGGTAAACTCGTAAGCATCGTGTCCCTCAAGGAAATAAGCTGAACGCAAGTCAAGTTTTCGTTTTCTTAAGATAAAGTAGTCGACAACAATCATACCAATAATTGGCCCCTGAATATAGGCGGCTAGGGAGATGAAGGAACCGAAGTACTCTTCTACTCCTCCCCAGATGGTGAGTAGGCTCACGTAAACCATGGCAATCCAAACCATTAGTTTATAGCTTACTTTGGGCATCCCACTTTTTACAATCATACAGTTCACATAAGATCCTGTACCTTGGGTTCCAATATTGGCAAAGGCTACTAATAGTAAACTTAAAAGGGCAAAAGCAGGTGTGCTTAGAGTGGAAAGCATCGTCGTTGGATCACTTTCATAAACACCTGTTTTGACAAACATGGCTAGAGCCATGACTCCACCTGTCGCAACGAAGAATGGAGCGACAACCCCGTATGATAAAGCTGTAGCCCAATAGCCACTACGTTCTGATTTTGCCAAACGTGGCAAGACCAATGCTTGTGTAGACCAAGAGAAGGCAAAAGCAACATTTCCTTCCCCAGAAAGCATGAAGCGTTCTAATGGCGTTAAATCTCCTTGGGTAGCTGGTTGAATATTCATAATGTCAGTGATAGGCACAGCTACAAAACAGATTCCAACGATAATGAGACCGACAATCAACAAGGCAATGACCAAGAATCTATTGGTCCATTTGATCACTTCTGGACCTCCAAGGGCAATCAGCGTTCCAAGGAGAACACAGAGAGTACCTAAAATCGGTGCCCATACTCCCTTGTCTAAACCAAGGCCAAAATTATTTCCCAAGTGGATCATAGAATTGGCAAAAAGATTAGCCGCAACGGCGTACCAGCCAAAGTTAGCTAAGCTAATAATGGTTGATAGCAAGGCTACCCCTTTTTTTCCTAAGACAGCCCTCAACCAAATCCACAAATCAATTCCATATTTAACCGCAAACAAGATTGGGAGACATTCGATAAAAACCCAAATAATGTTAAAGCTAAAAATATTAATCAACATTTGATTAAAGGTCAAATATTGAGCCACATAAGCTCCTTGGGTATAACACCAAGTTGCAATAGCAAAACCACTTGTCGATAAGAAGAGATCCCAGAAAGAATACTGACGATCCTTGTTGGTCATGGGAACAATTCCCGTTATCGTCTCCTGTTGAATAAAGTCATTCATCCTAGACATTTTATTGAATACCTCCTGTCATGGCTAGGATAATCAAAATGAGGTTGACTATGACTAGGGCGATGACTATAGTAAAATCACTTTTTAAAAATGGCTGAGCAAACACATAGTTTGGTGATTCCATTTCTTCTAGCCTTCTTTTCGTTTCATTTGCTACTAATTCTTCAATTTCAGATGTCGGTTTCATCTCAATTCTCCTCTAAGTATAAATCTAATGCAAGTTTTCCATACTGCTTGGTATAACGATACCAGATATAAAGAAATTCACCTACTGGTTTTCCAACGCTTTCTTGGAACAGGGCCCACAAAAACCAATAATATGAAGTCACTGATACATAGGCAAAATAGTGTCGTTTGGTTCTCTTGTCTGGAACTTCTTTTAAATAGATTTCAAGTACCTTTTCAGCTTCTTCTACTGTATAATTTGAACACCCGATAAAGGTTCCTAAATCTCCTGCTGGATCTCCCATACCAGAATATTCCCAATCAATCAAGCTCATTTCGCCAGCTTCATTCAACAAGAAATTCGGGCTATAAGAATCTCCGTGGCAGAGAACCTTTTTCGCTTGATCTTCTTGTAAAAGCTTCTCGAGAACTGAGACATTCTTATCCAACTCTTCAAGTCCATCAAATTCAAAACGATTGCTAGCTTTTAATTTTTGTCTAAAATCATCAATTCCCTCAAATTGATCAAAAGAATGATCTGTTTTTTCTCCAGATTGGTGCAAGCGTCTCAAGAGCTCCATTGCTTTTGCTACATCATCCCAATTATCATAATCTAGTTGCTTGGCATTAGGGATAAATTCTGAAATTTTCCAGCCCTCATTCTTGTTCATGGCAACAAAAGTACGGTCAATCTTTAATTTTGCAGCAATTTCCATGGAAGCCGCTTCACTAGCACGATCGATATAATTCTCCGTTCCTCTACCCGGATGACGGTAAACATATTTCTTCTCTAGGCAGTCAAATGAAAACGAAGTGTTGGTTAGACCATCTTTTAGAGGTTTGATATTGACAATATCTGAAGCTATACATCCTAATGTCTTACAGATGTTATCAATGATTTCCGAATTCGTATTCACCAAATAGTGTTCATCAAACTGACGCAACTCATCTAGTGAATCAAACTCCTTAACAATTTCTGCTGAATAATGCCGAGCTTCTAAAGGAAGCTCCTTGACGTGACGACTATAATAATCTTCCCAGAGTTGTTCGCGATATGGTTCGTGCTTAAATTCAGTTTCTAAAATATCTACAAACTTTTCACTAAATGCACGATCAAAATAAACGTGCCCCACCATAGCCCAAGTATTCGTCCCACCGATTTGAATATCGATAATCGTGTGATTGGAGTCTTCCTTAGAGCAGTATTCGTCTGTGTCTCCTTCTGCAAATATAGTCGAATAATAACCCCTGTAAATGTATCGTTCAAACGGATTTTCTACAAAATAATTATCCGATGAACAGATATAAGTGTTGGAAAGTTGATCTCTGACTAGCATGAGAGAAGAACAGTTATTGTATTTGTAGTAATCATTATTCACAACGATTTTAACGCCAAACTTTTCTGCCAGATAGAACATTTTTTCTTGCAGATAACCTACAATGACTGTAATATCCTCTATCCCAGCTTCTTGCAATTGCTTGATTTCTCTCTCAATCAAACGCTCACCTTTGACTTGAAGCAATCCTTTAGGTAGCTCATAAGACAAAGGGGCAAAGCGGCTACTCATACCTGCAGCCATGATAATGGCATTCTTCACCTGATACGGAGCCAAAGCATCCTCACCTAAGTCAGTTAAGTGATTTTCCTCACTGATCCACTTCTCTTCTTTACATTCCTTGAGAAGATTATTTACCGTCCCCAAAGCGATATCTAGCTGTTCAGCCAATTGTCTCTGCGTAAAGTTTTCGTCTTTGTGAGTCAACAAAAAATGTAAAAGTTTAAATTGTTTTTTTGATAGCATATCCTCAACCTCTTTTGTTCAATGTTTTTATCTATTCGATTATACAATGAACATTTGCTTTTGTCAAGTTAGATTCTATAGTAAGAAAACAGGGAACTATAATATTTGTAGTGGGTAAATTCCCTATAGATATTATGAAGCCTATTTTGTTGTAGAAAAAGTTCCGTAATATCTAGAATGAAAAATGACCAAACCATCATTAGAAAGAATCGTATGGAACAATTAAATTAACAGGAATATCCACAGGAAATCATCGCTAAACTGGATTATGATGCTCTATCTCGTCCTGATTACGCTAGCCAAATGAAGAAATATGATTTTCAAAAATTGTCTAAAATTCCTTACCTTGAAACAATTGGTATCCCCAATAGAACCCCTTCTTAGAAAAGCTGTTTCAAGTGCTATCATTTCTCGAAAATGACTCTCTCCAAAACTTCTCTCATCAATAAAAATTGAGCAAAAGTTGATTGAAAAGACTTCTATGACCGATATTGCCCACCAGCAGGCCATTTCAACTTCAACTGTCATTCGCAAGCTCAATGACTTTCACTTTAAGCATGATTTTTCTCGGCTTCCAAAGACTATGTCTTGGGATGAGTACTCCTTTACCAAGGGAAAGATGAGTTTCATTACGCAAGATTTTGACAATCTCAATATCATAACTGTTCTTGAGGGAAGAACACAGCCTATCATCCGAAATCATTTTCTGCGCTACGATAGAGCAGTCCTATGTCAGGTAAAAATCATTACTATGGATATGTTTAGTCCCTACTATGCCTTAGCTAAACAGATTCGATTTCTAATTTCTAGGCTCAGGCTGAAACAGTCTCCCAGACTGTTTCACTCCCAAACGCTAAAATCGTGTTGGATCGCTTTCAAATTGTACAACATCTTAGCCGTGCTATGAGTCGTGTCCGTGTTCAAATCATGAATCAGTTTCATCAAAAATCTCATGAATACAAGGTTATCAAGCGTTACTGGAAACTCATTCAACAAGATAGTCGAAAACTCAGCGATAAACGTTTTTATCGCCCTACTTTTCGTATGTACTTGACCAATAAAGAGATTCTAGATAAGCTTTTGAGCTATTCGGAAGACTTGAAACACCACTATCATCTCTACCAACTCCTGCTTTTTCACTTTCAGAACAAGGAGGCAGACAAATTTTTCGGACTCATTGAGGACAATCTAAAGCAGGTTCATCCTCTTTTTCAGACTGTCTTTAAAACCTTCCTCAAGGATAAAGAGAAAATTGCCAACGCCCTTCAACTACCCTATTCCAACGCCAAACTGGAAGCAACGAATAATCTCATCAAACTTATCAAGCGCAATGCCTTTGGTTTTCGGAACTTTGAAAACTTCAAAAAAAGGATTTTTATCGCTCTGAACATCAAAAAAGAAAGGACGAAACGTGTCCTTTCTAGATCTTAGCTTTTCTTCAAACCACTACAGTTGACAATGAGCTCTGAAATCGAGCTCTGTGAATGAAGGGTAGACACACTTCATTCTGTTCCATTTCAATGATTAGAAGCTAACCTTCCAGTGCAGATGAGAATTGCTTTGCAATCTCAATATGCAGACTAAAATAATCCCCTGGATTTGATGACTGCTTCGCAATCTCTATTCACCGACTAAAAAGGTCCCCCGGACTATAATGATGATTGCTTCGCAATCTTCATTTGCAACCTAAACTAGTCTCCCAGACTAGTTTAGCCACCCAGATATGCTTTTCTGACTTCTTCTGATGAAGCAAGTTCTTTTCCTGTTCCTGATAGGACGATTTTTCCTGTTTCCAGTACATAGCCTCGGTCAGAGATAGCGAGTGCTTTATTAGCATTTTGTTCAATCAAGAGGACGGTTGTTCCTTGCTTCTGGATATCTTGAATGATATCAAAAATCTCTTGGATAAAGATTGGGGCAAGTCCCATTGATGGTTCATCTAAAAGAAGAAGTTTTGGTGTTGACATAAGAGCGCGTCCCATGGCAAGCATTTGTTGTTCTCCTCCTGAAAGAGTGGCTGCGTCCTGGTTCTTGCGTTCTTCAAGACGTGGGAAGCGTGAAAAGACCTTCTTCAAGTTAGCTTGATTTTCTTCACGATTTTTCTTTAAGAAAGCTCCCATTTCAAGATTTTCTATAACAGTCAAGCCAGGGAAGACGTGGCGTCCTTCTGGTACTTGTGAAAGACCACCTGCCACGATTTTCTGAGCTGGCATTTTTTGGATTTCTTGACCTAAAAATTCAATTTTTCCTGAGCTTGGTCTAACTAGACCAGACAAGGTACGAAGAATGGTTGTCTTACCTGCACCATTAGCACCGATAAGGGAAACTACTTCTCCTTCATTTACTTCAAAGCTTACATCACGGACTGCTTGGATCATACCGTAATGCACAGAAAGATTATCAACTTTTAACATAGACATTAGGCTTCACCTCCTAGATAAGCTTCGATAACACGTTTATTGGTCTTAATTTCGTCTGGAGTTCCCTGAGCAATCAAACGACCATATTCAAGTACGTAGATACGTTCTGTCACTTCCATGACCAGATTCATATCGTGTTCAATCAGCATGATCGTAATCTTAAATTCATCTTTGATGCGACGAATTAACTCAGTCAATTCGACTGTTTCCTGTGGGTTCATACCTGCAGCTGGTTCATCTAAAAATAGAATTTTAGGTTCCGTAGCAAGGGCACGAACAATTTCCAAACGACGTTGTTGTCCGTAGGCGAGGTTTTTAGCAAGAGTCTCTGCATCACCATCTAAATCAAAGATTTTCAGCAATTCCAAAGCTTTAGCCTTTAATTCTTTTTCACTCTTGTAAAAAGCTGGTAGGCGTAAGAAACTAGCAAAAACATGTTGTTTGTGATGGTTGCCAAAGGCAATCAAAACATTGTCCAAAACTGTTAAATCTTTAAAGAGACGAATATTTTGGAAAGTACGTCCAAGTCCTAAAGAAGCAATCTTATAAGGTGCCTTTCCATTCAAAAGGTGACCATCAAGGGTAACTGTTCCCTCGCTTGGTTCATAAACACCAGTCAAGAGGTTGAAAAGGGTGGTTTTACCAGCTCCATTTGGACCGATTAGTCCAACCAGTTCCCCTTCGTTCAATTCAAGAGTCACATCTCCAACAGCTGTTAGACCGCCAAAATGTTTGGTTAACTGTTTTACTTCAAGTAATGCCATTAGTTTTGTTCCTCCTTTTTAGATTTTTTAAAGAAACGTGATAGGCTTAATTCCCATGTTCCAAGGAGTCCACCTGGTCTGAAAATCATTACCAATACCAAGGCCAAAGCGTAAATAATCATACGTACACTAGCAACATCTTGGAGAAGCATATTCAAAATTCCCAGAACAATAGCTGAAACAATCGCACCTGTAATGGAACCAAGGCCACCAAATACAACAATGATCAAAACGTTGATTGAGTTAATGAAAGTGTAATCTTTCGGTACAACTGAACCGATAAATCCTGCCTGAAGTGACCCTGCAATACTTGCAGTAATAGCACCAAAGACGAAGGCGATGATTTTAATTTTAGTCGTATTAACCCCAACTGACTCAGCAGCGATTTCATCCTCACGAACAGAGAGCGTTGAACGACCAATTGGACTACGCAAGAAGTTCAAGGTTGCAATGGTTGTAATCACGACAAAGAAGTATACCATTTGCCAAGTTGTAAAGTTAGGAATTCCCAAGATACCTGCCGCACCATTTGTAAGACTTCCACCATTGATGATAAAGATACGGATAATTTCAGATACCCCGAGAGTTGCTACCGCAAGATAGTCTCCCTTCAAACGCAAGGTTGGAATTCCGACAAGTAAAGCAACTGCTCCTGAAAGCAAAGCACCTATAAGCATAGCTCCAAAGAAGGCACCGTAGGTTGGTGATTTAGAACCAATAATAGCAGCGGCATAGGCACCAATCGCCATGAAACCTGCATGCCCAAGTGAAAATTGTCCTGAAAAACCAACGATTAGGTTGAGACCAACAGCCAGAATAATATTAATTCCAATTTGTTGTAAAATCTGTACATAGAATAGATTGAGTACACCGACTGAGACCAGTATACTAATCAAGCCATAGCCAGCTAACAAAAGGAGTAACCATAGAATATTAACTTTTAAATTTTCCTTCATCGTTTACACCTTCTCTTTCACATTCTTACCAAGGATACCAGCTGGGCGGACAATCAAGATCAACAACAAGATTCCATAAACAATGGCATCACGGAAGTCTGACATCCCAAAGGCTGTCGCAAAGGTTTCCAATAGACCAATCACAAATCCACCAAGAGCCGCACCAGGAATGATTCCGATACCACCAAGTACCGCGGCAACGAAAGATTTAAGACCTGGAGTAACCCCCATCAAAGGCTCAAGAGAGTTATAATAGAGGGCAATCAAAACACCAGCCGCCCCCGCAAGAGCAGAACCCAAAGCAAAGGTAAAGCTGATAGTACGGTTTACATTGATCCCCATCAATTGCGCTGCATCGCTATCTACGGATACTGCACGCATGGCTTTCCCCATCTTAGTCTTTTGGACAATGACTTGTAACAAAATCATCAAAATCAAGGAAATGGCCAAAATCATTAACTGCACGTTTGTTAGGCTAACTGGTCCCAAATCATAGCGAACTGTTTTAATCGCTTGAGGGAAGGCACGGGTATTGGCACCAACCAGATAGACCATGCCATACTCCAATAGGAAAGACACCCCAATAGCCGTAATCAAAACAGCAATACGAGTAGAGTGGCGCAAAGGTCGGTAAGCAAGAAACTCAATCACGACACCAAGGATGGCTGTCGCTATCATAGCTACAATAAGCGCTACAAAGAAATTCATTTGGAAAGAATTAATCAAGAAATAACCGATAAAGGCTCCCATCATATAAATATCACCGTGTGCGAAGTTGATGAGCTTGATAATTCCGTAAACCATGGTATATCCTAGGGCTAACAGCGCATAAACACTACCTAGAATCAAACCATTTACTAGTTGTTGGAGCATAAAATTCACTCTTTCTATATATAATTTCGAGGGTTTCCCCTCACTTTTTGATAGGTTCTTAAACATCGAAACAGGGAGTGAGTCAGAGGCTCATTCCCTATTTCAACATTTTTCTATTATGGTTTTACAACTTCTGCTGCTTCAACTTTACCATTATTCATGGTCATCATGTAAGCTGTTTTGACTGTGTTGTGGTCCGCATCGAAGCTTGTTTGACCAGTTACACCTTCAAAGTCTTTTGTTTTAGCAAGGTTGTCCTTAATCTCACCTGAGTTTTTAGCACCTTTTGCTGCGTTTGCTACAAGGTGAACTGAATCATAAGCCAAGGCTGCAAATGTTGAAGGCTCTTCATTGTACTTAGCACGGTAAGCTTCCAGGAAGGCTTTTGCTTTAGCTGAAACTTCTACAGTAGTTGAGAAGCCTGAGATAAAGTAGATGTTTGATGCTTTTTCAGGGGTTGCTTGTTGCACAAACTCTTCACCGTTGAATCCATCACCACCAACGATTGGTTTGTCAATTCCCATACCACGCGCTTGGTTTACAATTTTACCAGCTTCAGTGTAGTAACCAGGGACGATGATAGCATCAAAGTCTTTCCCTTTCATTTTTGTAAGGGCTGCTTGGAAGTCTGTGTCACCTGCTACGAAAGTTTCATCTGCAACGATTTCACCTTTGTATGCTTCACGGAAGGCTTTGGCAATCCCTTTAGCATAGTCGCTGGCGTTGTCAGTGTATAGAACAACTTTCTTAGCGTTTAATTTTTCAGTAACATAGTTTGAGATAATTTTTCCTTGGAAGCTATCTTGGAATGTTCCGATAAAGAGGTAATCTTGACCTTTAGTCAATCCATCTTGAGTCGCACTTGGCGAAATCAATGGAACACCTGCTTTTGTAGCGTTCGCTACCGCAGCTGCAGTCGCACCAGATGTCGCAGGTCCTACGATTGCTGATACTTTAGATTGAGTTACAAGGTTAGTTGTTACTGAAGCCGCCTCAGCTGTTTCAGACTTATTATCTTTATCGACTACTTCGATTTGTTTTCCATCGATACCACCTGCTGCATTGATTTCATCAACGGCCAATTGGGCACCTTTTTGTTCAGATGTACCGTAAGCTGCTACGGCACCAGTTTCCTCGAAGTTAAATCCGATTTTGATTGTCTTTTCATCTACTGAGTTACCAGCAGCGTTTGACGCTCCAGACTTCACTTCTCCACAGGCTGCAAGAAGTGCTACACTTGCAAGCGCCACAAACGATAGGGCAAATTTTTTCTTCATCTTTTTTGTCTCCTTATTCTTAAATAGCATGTTAAGAATATACCGAATTATCAGAAAATTGTCAACACTTTTCTTGAACTTTTTCGATGATAACGTTTTCCCTTCGATAAAGATTGCCCACAAAGGGTGTTTCCAACTCTTGGATATGACAAACTCTGACTTTTTTTATAAACTTTTCCTTGCCCAAGCGCCCGACCAATTGCTCCACTTCTTGAGTTGGAACATAAAGCTGTAAGTAACGATGTTTCTTGGAATGATAGGTAATATCTCCATAATCCTGCAGTTTTTTTGCATCACGATTATAGTAAAGATAGATAATCAAGCCAGATCGATTGACTTTTTCAAACATGATAAATCCTCTTTCTAAGAAATCTCCCCCCTATTATACCAAAAAAAGCAAACCCAGTCGAGTTTGCCTTCTTTGATCATTAATTCAATGAATTGTTGGCCATGATTTCATCAATAAAGCCATATTCAAGTGTTTCTTGAGCACTCATCCAGTTATCACGCTCTGCATCTGCGTGAACTTTTTCGATTGACTGACCTGAATTTTCAGCCAAGATTTTTTCCAAGGTTTTACGAGTTTTAAGCAAATGTTCTGCAGCAATCGCCATATCGGTTTGTTGAGTACCACCGCCTGTACCACCCATTGGTTGGTGGATCATGTATTCAGCATTTGGAAGCATGAAACGTTTGCCTTTTGCTCCACTTGATGCAATGACCGTCCCCATAGATGCAGCCATTCCCATAACGATGGTTTGGACATCTGCCTTGATAAAGTTCATGGTATCAACGATTGCCAAACCAGCTGAAACAGAACCACCAGGTGTATTGACATAAATGTAAATATCTTTTGTACTATCTTGGGCATCCAAGAAAAGCAACTGGGCAATAACTGAGTTAGCCATATTGTCTTCAACTGGGCCTGTCAGCATAATGATGCGGTCTTTGAGAAGACGTGAGTAAATATCGTAGGAACGTTCTCCACGGCTTGTTTGTTCAATAACTACTGGAATCATTCATTTCTCCTTTTGAGTTTTATTTTTGTTGGTCAAATGACTGAAGATAAGACTATTATAATATCTTGGTCAAAAAAGGTCAAATTTTTGCTCTGCTTTCATTAAACAGAAACAAAAATTCAACCTCCTTTCACGACTGGAAATTCTTTTCCAAGTCAATCTCTTTTTAATTTTATTTCGTACCGAACAAGCGGTCTCCAGCATCTCCAAGACCTGGAACGATATAACCGTGTTCGTTCAAACGTTCATCCAAGGCTGCTGTAAAGATTTCTACATCTGGATGAGCTTCTTGAAGGGCTTTAACACCTTCTGGTGCAGATACGAGGCAGACAAATTTGATATTTGATGCGCCACGTTTTTTAAGAGAATCAACAGCCAAGATTGCTGAGCCACCTGTTGCTAACATTGGGTCTACGACAAAAATTTGACGTTGGTCAATGTCCTCAGGCAATTTCACCAAGTACTCAACTGGTTGAAGCGTTTCTTCATCACGGTACATACCGATGTGGCCAACTTTAGCTGCTGGAACCAAGCTCAAGAGCCCATCAACCATCCCGATACCTGCACGCAAGATTGGAACGATAGCCAATTTCTTACCTGCCAATTGTTTTTGAACTGTTTTTGTGATTGGTGTTTCAATTTCCACATCTTCTAGTGGAAGATCACGAAGTACTTCATACCCCATCAACATTGCAATCTCATCTACTAGCTCACGGAAAGCTTTTGTAGAAGTATCTGTACGACGCAAGATTGACAATTTGTGTTGAATCAGTGGATGATTAATAACTTCAATTTTTCCCATTTTTGGAATTCCTTCTTTCAATTTATTCTTCTTATTATACCAAATTATACCAAAAAATGGTTTAAAAATCTTTCTAAACCATTTATTTTTGATAATTTTTACATTAGATCAGCCTCTTTAAGAGCGGCCTGTACTGTCTCAAGTGGTAAATGAGTCAATTCTGTTCCCTTTTCTTGATAGAGGTATTGGGCGTAGTCGTCCATTCGGTACTGGTTGATATAAACCACGCGCTTGCAGCCGACCTGAAGCAATTGTTTTGTACAGTTTAGACATGGAAAGTGGGTCACATAAGCTGTAAAGCCTTTGGGGACACCACGCTCAGCCCCTTGGAGAATGGCATTAACCTCTGCGTGAAGGGTGCGAACACAGTGGCCTTCGATGACCAGACATTCGTGATCAATACAATGCTCGGTTCCTGACACCGAACCATTGTAACCAGTGGAAATAACCTTATTATCTTTTACCAGAATCGCGCCCACTTTGGCACGTTTACAAGTGGAACGATTGGCAATTAGTAAGGCTTGGGCTGCAAAATACTCATCCCATGCTAGTCTTTTTTCAGTCATATCTCTTCTCCTTTTGCTCTATTTTTTAAAAAATGGTAACCGTAAATCCGCTATCTTTTCAGCAGGTACCTTCATGCCATCCTTGATCCATTTTAGAAGGACAGAGACGATGGCTGAGCTCCAGAAGGAATGAAGATAAGAGCTGACACCTTTTGATTTTCCATGGTATTTTTCTAGAAATTCCTGCATGGCTTGGACAAAGATTTTTTCCAGATGGTAATCCAAGGCCAGTTGAATCACTCTGGCTTCCTTTCTGGCCTCTCGGAAAAGGTGAACCCAGACCAGATAAAGGTCTGTCTTTAAATCATAATGATGCAACTGTTCCATGATGTTGTGGACACTCCGTTTAAAAACGCTCTCTAAAATTTCCTCTTTAGAATCATAATTGCGGTAAAAGGCTGCACGCGAAACGCCTGCACGCTTGACTAATTCAGAAATACTAATCTTGGTCAAGTCCTTTTTTTCCAAGAGCTGCAAGAGGGCTGTTTCAAGGGCTTCTCTAGTTAATAAATTGGATTCTTGGTTTGATTTTCTGAGATTTTCAAGAGACTTTTCAGAGATTCTACGTTCAGACATAACATTTTCTTTCTACTTGTCACAACAGACGGATGAGGCTTTTGTTTCAAGGGCTTTCATGATATAATTGTAAAAAAAGACAGAACCTTTGTCAATGTATAACTGACAAAGATGGAGAATTTCTATGACTTGGAAGATTATTGCTGACTCTGGTTGTGATTATCGTCAGCTGGCAACACCAGCTATTGACACGACCTTTGTGAGTGTTCCCTTAACCATTCAAGTAGCTGATCAGGTCTTTGTTGATGATGCCAGTCTTGACATTGATCAAATGATGGAAACCATATATGCAACTGCAGAAGCTTCAAAATCAGCTTGTCCAAGCCCAGATGATTATTTGCGAGCGTTTGAAGGAGCCAAAAACATTTTCCTAATAACCATCACAGGTACTCTCTCTGGCAGTCACAATAGTGCTCAACTGGCCAAGAATATTTATCTAGAAGACCATCCTGATACTAAGATTCATGTGATTGATAGTTTGTCTGCTGGTGGGGAAGTTGACTTGCTCATAGAAAAATTAAATGACTTTATTGACCAGGGCTTGTCTTTTGAAGAAGTGGTTGAAGCTATCACTGCCTATCAAGAAAAAACCAAGTTGCTCTTTGTTCTGGCCAAGGTCGATAACTTGGTGAAAAACGGCCGTTTGAGCAAGCTTATCGGTACGGTCGTTGGCCTTCTAAATATCCGTATGGTCGGAGAAGCTAGTGAAACTGGAACCCTTGAATTGCTACAAAAAGCACGAGGTTCAAAGAAATCAGTTCAAGCTGCCTATGATGAAATCATTAAAGCTGGATATGCTGGTGGCCGTATTGTCATGGCCCAACGCAATAACGAGAAATGTTGCCAACAGCTTTCAGAGCGAATTCGTGAAAATTTCCCACAGGCGGATATTAAAATTCTCCCAACCTCTGGTCTCTGCAGTTTCTATGCAGAAGATGGCGGTTTGCTGATGGGATATGAAATTGATTAATTGCATTCTTGACAAGAGGTGACCATCATCTCTTGTTTTTTTGTGGTACAATAGAGCTATGAAACATTTTGATACTATCGTCATCGGTGGAGGTCCTGCTGGCATGATGGCTACGATTTCCAGTAGCTTTTATGGTCAGAAAACCCTCCTCATCGAAAAAAATCGGAAACTTGGAAAAAAATTAGCTGGTACTGGTGGGGGACGTTGCAATGTCACCAACAATGGAACTCTAGATGACCTACTAGCTGAAATCCCTGGAAATGGGCGCTTTCTCTACAGTGTCTTCTCCCAGTTTGATAACCATGATATCATCAACTTTTTTACAGAAAATGGTGTTAAACTTAAGGTCGAAGACCACGGCCGCGTCTTTCCTACTAGTGACAAGTCTCGTACCATTATCGAAGCCTTGGAAAAGAAAATCACTGAGCTCGGTGGTCAAGTTGCTACTCAAACAGAAATTGTTTCGGTTAAAAAGATAGACGACCAGTTTATCCTTAAATCAGCTGACCAAACCTTCACTTGTGATAAACTCATTGTCACAACTGGTGGGAAATCCTATCCTTCAACTGGTTCAACTGGTTTTGGTCACGAGATTGCCCGTCATTTTAAGCATACCATTACCGAGCTTGAGGCAGCTGAAAGTCCCTTGTTGACAGATTTTCCACACAAGGCTTTGCAAGGAATTTCATTGGATGATGTGATCCTAAGTTATGGCAAACATATCATCACGCACGATCTGCTTTTTACCCACTTTGGTTTGTCTGGCCCTGCTGCTCTGCGTATGTCTAGCTTTGTCAAGGGTGGGGAGGTTCTCTCACTGGATGTTTTCCCTCAACTTTCTGAGAAGGACTTGGCTGCATTCCTAGAAAAAAATCGTGAAAAATCCTTGAAAAACGCTTTAAAAACTTTGCTTCCAGAACGCTTGGCAGAATTTTTTGTGCAAGGCTATCCAGAAAAAGTCAAACAACTGACTGAAAAGGAACGCGAACAACTTCTCCAGTCTATCAAAGCACTCAAAATCCCTGTGACCGGAAAAATGTCCCTTGCCAAGTCCTTTGTTACCAAAGGGGGCGTCAGTCTCAAGGAAATCAATCCCAAAACTCTAGAAAGTAAGCTGGTACCTGGACTCCACTTTGCTGGCGAGGTACTGGATATCAATGCCCACACGGGTGGGTTTAACATCACTTCTGCCCTCTGTACTGGTTGGGTGGCGGGATCAAACCCAATCTAAATCTGAATTATTTAATGGCTAAATCAGCCCCAAAAGAAAGGAAGTCCTTTGGAACATATTATCTTGTTAAGGGGAGTTACTCCTAATGGAAAAAATGCTATCCCTAAAATGTCTTATCTAGTAGATATCTTAACAGAAGCCGGTTTTCAACAAGTTCGAACCTATATTCAAAGTGGGAATATCATTCTTGAAAGTGACTTAGATTTAGAAAAAATACGAGAACGTGTTCATACTCTAATAAATGAAAATATTGGTGCTGACTTAAAAATGGTAATCAAGAACAAAAGTGATTTTAAAAAAATTGTCCAAGAAAACCCTTTTGGAGAACACTATCTTTATGACCGTATACACGTGATTTTTTATCAAGAATCTATTCAAAGCCTCCCTTTAGACAAATTGAAAATTGATTACGGTGAAGAAGAAATTTGTATCGGTAACCACTGCCTTTACCTCTATCTCCCTAGAACTGCTAAACAAAAGAAACTCCATACCAACTATCTTGAAAAGCTTTTTAATATAGATTTGACCATGCGAAAACTAAATGTGGTAGAAAAATTATTAAGCAAATAGTGCTTGAATTTAGTAAAAATCGGAAGAATGCTCCTCCGATTTTATTTTGTCTGAGTTTGGACATAATAGGCAATGACATCTGATGTGTACTGGGCTGTTCCAATTCCAAATTTGTCAATGTTTTCCTTAAATTCTGGGTTGTAGACGTAGCCTTTACCGATATGACCGAATACCTCAATAGAGCAGTCAAATCCATAAGTTCGGATGGCTTTCAAGAGTTTGCCTGCTTCTTCTTGGTTTTCTGTTGCTGTTACAGGCAGTCCAGCTTGAAAATTTTGTGACAAGGCTCGAAAAACCTGGTTAAAGGCAGCCGTAGCTTCGTCTTCGTGACCTTTTTGGCGCTCGAGCGCTTGGTCCATGACTTCTTGTCCATATTTCTCTACCGCCTCTTGGTGGTATTTTTGATGGTCTTGGTAGTTAAATCCAGCAAATTTCTCTTGAATGCTCATTTCTCTTTCTCCTTTTTGTTCTTGAATGGTTTTTTGCAAGGTTGAAATCAAGGTATCCAGATGTTCCCTTTCTCGAGTCAAATAGTCCAACTGCCTAGTCAAATGAGGCAATAAATCTGTCCTTTCTTCCTTTAATAGCTCTGCTATTTTTTCTAAAGAAAAGCCTAGATATTTATAGTAAAGAATGACCTGAAGGCGTTCCAAATCCTCCTGACTGTAGGTTCGATAGCCATTTTCTGACTTTAAAGGAACCAAAAGTCCTATCTTATCGTAGTGGTGGAGGGTCTTGACAGAGACGCCCGAAAGCTGCGCAGCTTCTTTTATATGGTACATGATTTCCTCCTTACATTGATAGTATAACCCCTCCCCTTAGGTCAGAGTCAAGCGTTTTTATGAATTTTTTTAAACTTTTTGAGAAAGGTGTAAAAGCTTGAAAATGGTTTTCTTGACAGACCTTAGAAAACATGATAGGATAGTCAAGTCTATCAATCAAAAGAAAGGCTCATTTTGAGTACTTATGAGGCTATTTGCCAAGGGCAGTAGCTTTTTCTTTTGTAATACTAATTTTAGGAGTTTAACTATGTCTGAAAAATCGCAATGGGGTTCTAAACTGGGCTTTATCCTAGCATCTGCTGGTTCAGCCATCGGACTTGGTGCTGTTTGGAAGTTTCCCTATATGACTGCTGCTAACGGTGGAGGAGGCTTTTTACTGGTCTTTCTCATTTCCACTATTCTAATTGGTTTCCCTCTTTTGCTAGCTGAATTTGCCCTCGGCAGAAGTGCTGGTGTCTCTGGGATTAAAACCTTTGGAAAATTAGGCAAGAATAGCAAGTACAATTTTATCGGTTGGATTGGTGCCTTTGCCCTCTTTATCCTCTTATCTTTCTACAGTGTTATCGGGGGATGGATTCTGGTTTATCTAGGCATCGAGTTTGGAAAATTGTTCCAACTTGGCGGAACGGGTGATTATGCTCAGTTATTTACTTCAATCATTTCAAATCCAGCCATTGCCCTAGGAGCTCAAGCAGCCTTTATCCTATTGAATATCTTCATTGTATCACGTGGGGTTCAAAAAGGGATTGAAAGAGCTTCGAAAGTCATGATGCCTCTGCTCTTTATCATCTTTGTCGTCATCATCGGGCGCTCTCTCAGTTTGCCAAATTCCATGGAAGGCGTTCTTTACTTCCTCAAACCAGACTTTTCAAAACTGACCAGCGCTGGTCTCCTCTATGCTCTGGGACAATCTTTCTTTGCCCTCTCACTAGGGGTTACAGCCATGCTGACCTATGCTTCTTACTTGGACAAGAAAACCAATCTGGTCCAGTCAGGGATTTCCATCGTTGCCATGAATATCTCAGTATCCATCATGGCAGGACTAGCCATTTTCCCAGCCATGTCAGCCTTCAATATCCAGTCTGAAGGGGGACCGAGCTTGCTCTTTATCGTCTTGCCTCAACTCTTTGACAAGATGCCTTTTGGAACCATTTTCTACATCCTCTTCCTCTTGCTCTTCCTCTTTGCGACAGTCACTTCTTCTGTCGTTATGCTGGAAATCAATGTGGGTAATATCACCAATCAGGACAACAGCAAACGTGCCAAATGGAGTGCTATTTTAGGAATCTTGACCTTTGTCTTTGGAATTCCTTCAGCCCTATCTTACGGTGTTATGGCGGATGTTCACATTTTTGGGAAGACCTTCTTTGACGCTATGGACTTCTTGGTCTCCAATCTCCTCATGCCATTTGGAGCTCTCTGCCTTTCACTTTTTACAGGCTATATCTTTAAAAAGGCTCTTGCAATGGAGGAACTCCATCTCGATGAAACAGCATGGAAACAGGGACTGTTCCAAGTCTGGCTCTTCCTTCTTCGTTTCATCATTCCAATCATCATCATCGTGGTCTTCATCGCCCAATTTATGTAATCAAAAAGGACTTGAGTAGTAAACTCAGGCCCTTTCTTTTTTATGGATGACTAACAATCAATTCTAAATCTTGCCCTTCCAAGGTCCAAGCTTCAACATCACTTGGTAGGATAAAGTGGCTACCTTTTTGAATTGGATAATTTTTCCCGTCAACAGTTAGTTGACCTTGACCAGCCAAGACACTGAACAAGCTGTAGTCAGCTGTCTTTTCAAAGTCAACTTTCCCATTAATTTCCCACTTGTAAACTGCAAAGAAATCATTAGAGACAAGCAAAGTTGAACGCAAATCATCTGCTTGGATAGTCACAGGACGGCTATTGGCAGGCTCGCCAATGTTCAAAACATCGATTGATTTTTCAAGATGAAGTTCACGCAAGTTGCCCTTGTCGTCCTTACGGTCAAAGTCATAGACACGGTAAGTTGTATCGCTAGACTGCTGGGTTTCAAGAATCAAGATACCAGCACCGATGGCGTGCATGGTTCCACTTGGTACATAGAAGAAATCTCCAGCCTTAACAGGCACTTTTGTCAGCAAGGCATCCCAGTTCTTGTCCTCGATTTGCTGGCGGAGTTCTTCTTTTGACTTGGCATTGTGACCGTAGATAATCTCTGAACCTTCGTCTGCAGCGATAATATACCAGCATTCTGTTTTTCCAAGCTCGCCTTCATGCTCTAGTCCATAGGCATCGTCTGGGTGAACTTGGACACTGAGCCAGTCGTTGGCATCCAGAATCTTGGTCAACAGTGGAAATACAGGTTCTGGACGATTGCCAAACAACTCACGGCGTTCCGCATACAAAGTAGCTAGGTCTGTTCCCTCGTAGCGACCATTGGCAACTTTAGAGACACCATTTGGGTGGGCTGAGATGGCCCAATATTCTCCGATTTTTTCACTTGGGATGTCGTAGCCAAACTCATCACGTAGCTTGGTTCCACCCCAGATTTTTTCTTGCATAACTGATTGTAAAAATAATGGTTCTGACATCTTATTCTCCTGTCTGATTTTTCTCCCCTCATTATAGCAAAAAGCTAGGTCTTATTAAACTCTTTTTCCTATTATATAAAGTAGAGAGAAGATTTTATAAAAATAGTGAACAAATGTGCTCTACTTAATACTTGCACTATTGCTGGCAATGACATCCTTGTACCAGTAGAAGGATTTCTTCTTGCTCCGTTTGAGACTTCCATGACCATCATTATCACGATCCACATAGATAAAGCCATAGCGCTTGTTCATTTCGCCTGTTCCAGCTGAAACCAGATCGATACAACCCCAAGTCGTATAACCAAGCAAGTCAACTCCATCTTGGTAAATGGCATCTCGCATAGCCTGGATGTGGGCCTCTAGATAAGCAATCCGATAGTCATCTGCTACATAGCCATTTTCATCTGGCGTGTCCATAGCGCCAAGTCCATTTTCTACGATGAACATAGGCTTTTGATAACGATCCCAGATGGCATTGAGGGTGATTCGAAGTCCCAGTGGGTCAATCTGCCAACCCCATTCAGAAGATTTCAGATAGGGATTTTTGATAGAGGTAAAGACATTTCCAGCGGTCAGATCCCTCACTTCTGGATCTCCTGTGGCCACTCGGCTCGCATAGTAAGAGAAGGAAACAAAGTCAACAGTGTAATTCTTTAACAAATCTAAATCTTCTGCCGTCATTTCAATCTCAATTCCCTTACGCTCCCACTGCTTCTTAGCGTAATTTGGGTATTTCCCACGCGCTTGGACATCAATGAAGAAGTAACTCTTGCGGTCTTCCTCCATGGCTACCCAGTAGTCTCTCGGATGGGCAGTATTGGGATAGTACTGCCCTGCTGCCAACATACATCCCACCTTGTTTTCTGGATCAATTTCGTGGGCAATTTTAGTCGCCATAGCCGAGGCTACCAACTCATGGTGGGCAGCTTGGTATTTGACCTGTTCTTGATTTTCTCCCTCTTCAAAACAAATCCCAGCTCCTAAAAAGGGTGCATGCAGAATCATGTTGATTTCGTTGAAGGTTAGCCAGTACTTGACCAAGCCCTTGTAACGGGTAAAGAGGGTGCGACAGAGATTTACATAAAAGTCCAACATGTGACGATTGCGCCAACCACCATACTCCCTAATTAAGTGCATGGGGCAATCAAAATGCGTGATAGTCACCAGAGGCTCAATCCCATACTTGTGGCATTCCTTAAACAAATCCTCATAAAAGGCTAAACCAGCTTCATTTGGCTCTGCCTCATCTCCCTTAGGAAAAATCCGAGTCCAAGCAATGGACAGACGATAGGTCTTAAAGCCCATTTCTGCAAAAAGGGCGATATCTTCCTTGTAATGATGGTACATATCAATAGCTTCTTTTGCTGGGTAAAAATAGCCCTCCTCAAATGAAAACATCTTTTTCTGACCTGTGATTATGGCTTCACGGTCAGGTCCAATGGGTACCACATCAACGTTAGCAAGACCACGACCATCTAGATTATAAGCTCCCTCACATTGATTAGCTGCAGTAGCACCACCCCAGAGGAAACCCTCTGGAAATTGACCTCTTTCTGTCATCATTTTACCTCACTTGATTTGATAGTTCTATTATACTAAAAAGGAGACAAAAAGTTTGAAACTATCTAGGTAATGATGGGGCTGAACTTGCTTATATGTTTGATGCAAAAACAAGCAAGACTCTGAGAATTTTGTTATAAAAATGTAAACTATCACAATCTTGTGATAAGAAAAAGACCGGATTCGTCCGATCTTTTCAATAGTTCATATTCTCACATTCTGTTTTAAGAATAGTTAAGGTTATCTTCAAATGACTAAGCGCCTTATTTCATACGATAAAAATCAAGCACTAGACCAGCAGGACCTTTAACTAATAAGGACTCTGTTCCCCAATCGGTTACAGTTGGACCGTTTAAAACCTGTATACCAAGCTCGTTCAACCGTTTGTAGTTCTGGTCTACATCCTCAACCTCGATATGAAGAATGATTCCTGACTGAAAAACTTCCAAAGGAATCAAATGATTTTGGGACAACATCAGACAGTGATTGCCAATCGTAAACTGAGCAAAACTGTCATCAACATAATCGGACTTTTTATCCAAAATACGCTCCAAGTCAGCACAGACTTGGGGAACATCTGAAACGATAATATCTAATTGATTTAAATTCATTTACTATCCTCCAGAAAAAGACCGGATTGCTCCGATCTTTTTAAGTTTCGCTCTAAGAAAATCAAAGAATAAACAAGGCATCGAACCGCAGGCAGTACTGAAGTACGGCAAGGTGAAGATAACACAGTTTAAATTTGATTTTCGACGAGAGGAATTATTTAATTGCGCGTGATTGCAAACCTTCTTCTTCCAAGAAGAGGCGGAATGGTACGAGTTCTTCTGCTTCGTATTTTTCCTTGAAGGCTTTGATTGCTTCTTCTGAGTGAAGTTTTGGATCCAATTCAAGTACTTCTACTGGAAGTGGACGGTGTGGAGTGATGCGAGCATCGATAACAACAGTTTTACCTTCTTTGCTCAATTTAACAGCTTCTGCAACAACTGCATCGATGTCTTCGATACGGTCAACTGTAAATCCAACAGCTCCTTGAGCTTCAGCGATTTTCGCATAGTCAGCATTAGGGAAGTCACAACCAAACAAGTGTTTGTTTGTGTCTTCGTATTTGTCCTTGATGAAGGCATATTTACCATTTGAGAAGACAACGTTGATAACTGGAAGGTCGTATTGAACGTTTGTGATAACGTCTGGGTAGCACATGTTGAATGCACCGTCACCCATGATGTTCCATACTTGGCGATCTGGATTGTCTTTCTTAGCAGCGATACCACCAGGAAGGGCAATACCCATTGTCGCAAAGAGTGGAGATGTACGCCACATGTTCTTAGGTGTCATGTGAAGGTGACGAGTAGATGTTTGAGTAGTGTCACCTACGTCGATTGAGTAGATAGCGTCTTGATCAGCATGTTTGTTGATTGCATTGTAAACTTGATACAATTGCAATTCACCCTCAGTTTTACCTTCGAGTTTGTTCATGTAATCACGCCAGTTTTGGTTGTTCTTAACGTTTGCACGCCACCATGGAGTAGATTCAACTGGGTTCACTTTGTCAAGGATAGCTTTAGCTGCTTGACCTGCGTCACCAAGGATTGAAGCGTCAAGGGCGTGACGTTTACCAAGTTTGTAAGGGTCGATATCGACTTGGATGAATTTTTCAGTGTTCTTGAATGCTTCGTAAACTTCAGCAAATGGGAAGTTTGAACCAAGGAAAAGAACTGTGTCTGCTTCAAAGACCACTTCGTTGGCTGGTTTCCAACCAACACGGTAAGCAGAACCTGTCAAACCTTCATAGTTCCATTCGAAAGCTTCAAAGTTTTTACCAGTTGTGATGATTGGTGCTTTGATTTTACGTGACAATTCAGTGATCACTTCACCAGCTTTCACACCACCGTAACCAGCATAGATAACTGGACGTTCAGCATTGTTCAAGATTTCAACAGCTTTGTCGATTTCAACTTCGTTCAAAGCAGGAGCGATGAATGAACGCTCGTATGAACCTGATCCATAGTATGAGTTTTCGTCGATTTCTTGGAAACCGAAGTTTACTGGGATTTCAACAACAGCTGGACCTTTTTTAGAAACTGCAGCACGGCAAGCTTCGTCAATAACTTTTGGCAATTGCTCAGCGTAAGCTACACGTTTGTTATATACAGCGATACCGTTGTACATTGGGTTTTGGTTCAATTCTTGGAAAGCATCCATGTTGAGTTCGTTAACTGGACGTGATCCAAGGATTGCTAGGAATGGAGTGTTATCCATAGCTGCATCGTAAACACCGTTAATCAAGTGAGTCGCACCTGGACCACCTGAACCAACTGCAACCCCGATTGAGCCGCCGAATTTAGCTTGCATAACCGCTGCAAGAGCACCTGTTTCTTCGTGGCGAACTTGCAAGAAGCGGATGTCTTTGTCTTCAGCCAAAGCATCCATCAATGAGCTGAGTGTTCCTGATGGGATACCGTAGATAGTGTCTACGCCCCATGTTTTCAATACATTAAGCATTGCTGCAGATGCAGTAATTTTCCCTTGAGTCATAATGATAACTCTCCTTCAAATATTTTTAAATCTACTAAAAAAGGTTTCATATAGTTTTTGAAAACGTTTCAGTAAATTTTTACAATACTAATTTATCACATTTATTTTGACTTTACTAAGAATCTGCTCAGAAGTTTTTATTCTCTATTACAGTACAGTTTGAAAACGTTTTTAAATTCTGTTTTATAATACTCAATGAAAATCACAGAGCAAACTAGAAAGCTAGCCGCAGGTTGCTCAAAACACAGCTTTGAGGTTGCAGACAAAACTGACGTGGTTTGAAGAGATTTTTGAAGAGTATAAAAAGCGAGCAAGCCCGCTTTTAATCTATTTTACTAAAGTTTAAGAGAAGGGAACTAGTCAGAACAGATACAGAACTAAAGGCCATGGCTAGACCTGCCAGTTCTGGGTTGAGAGCCAGTCCAACACCTGAAAAGACTCCTGCTGCAATCGGAATTCCGGCGACATTGTAGATAAAGGCCCAGAAAAGATTGAGCAGAATTCGATTAAAGGTTTTCTTACTCATGTCAAAGGCACGAACCACTCCTAGGAGGTTATTAGTTGTCAACACCAAATCTGCTGACTCGATGGCAATATCTGTTCCAGCTCCCATAGCAATCCCCACATCTGCTACACTGAGGGCAGGAGCGTCATTGATACCGTCCCCAACAAAGGCTACTTTTCCAACTGATTGCAGTTTATGGATTTCATGGGCTTTTTCTTCTGGTAAGACACCTGCAATAACCTCTTCGATTCCGATCTGATCGGCAATTGCACGCGCCACACCAGCATTGTCTCCTGTCAGCATGACTGTTTTAAGACCTCGTTTTTTCAACTGACTGATGGCAAGCTTAGCGTTTTCCTTAGGAATATCTTGCAAAGCAAGCAAGCCTTTGATTTCATTCTCAACAGCTAAGAACACAACTGTCTTAGCTTCTTTTTCCAATTCTTCTAGTTTTTCTTGATAAATGCTAGAAATATCCATGCCATCCAGCATTTTAGCATTTCCAAGCAAAACTTGTTTTCCATTGATTTGCCCTGAAACACCTTTTCCGTGCAAGGCTTGGAAATTTTCCACAGTGTGAAACTCAAGTCCAGCTTCACTCGCTCGTTTCACAACGGCTTCAGCCAGTGGGTGTTGAGAAGCTTCTTCCAAGGAAGCTGCCAATCCAAGCACTTCTACTTCGTCGCCGATGATATCTGTGACCACAGGTTTCCCTTCAGTCAAAGTTCCTGTTTTATCAAAGACAATAGTTTGGACTTTCTGGATTTCCTGTAGAACCGTTCCATTTTTGAGGAGAACTCCCATCTTGGCACTGCGACCTGTCCCCACCATAAGGGCTGTCGGTGTTGCAAGTCCCAAGGCACAAGGGCAGGCAATAATCAGAACTGCTACTCCATAGAGAAGCGAAGACACAAAGCTCGCTCCAAGCACAACTACACTATCCCTGAGCAAGACGAACCAAACCCAAAAGGTCACAATCCCTAAAATGACAACGGCTGGGACAAAAATGCCTGAAATTTTATCCGTCAAGTCCTGAATCGGCGCACGACTTGTCTGAGCTTTCTTCACAAAATCCACAATCTGAGCCAAAACAGTCTCTGAACCAACTTTTTCTGCTCTAAAAACAAGTGTTCCACTATTATTGATGGTTGAACCAATGACGGTATCTCCAACTGTCTTGTCCACAGGCAGACTCTCACCAGTCACCATGGATTCATCAATGCTAGACACACCTTCCACTACAATACCATCAACCGCAATCTTTTCACCGGGACGCACTCGAATCAAGTCACCTACCTTGACTTGCTCCAAAGGGACTTGAACATAGTTATCCTCACGCAAGACTTCTGCAGTTTTAGCCTGCAAGTCAAGTAATTTCTCCACAGCTTGGGAAGTATTTTTCCGCATTTTCTCCTCAAAAACGGCTCCCATAAGAACGAAGAAGAAGATAAAGGCAGCACTTTCAAAGTAAACGGGGAGGCCAGCGAAGAGGGCAACTAAGCTATAGAAATAGGCCACTAGGGTTCCCAGAGCAACCAAGGTATCCATGTTGGCATTGTGCTTTTTAAAACTAGCCCAAGCACTTTGGATATAAGGACCACCTGCTACTAGCATAATCGGTGTTGTGGCTAAAAAGGTGCCCCAACGCATGACTTGGTGACTAATTCCTCCTGTCGACATCCCAATCATGAGAATCACAAGAGGCACAGTAAAGATACTAGTAACCCAAAAACGCTGTAAAAGTGATAAAGATTTTCGAGTCTTCTCAATAACTGTATAACTTCCCTTTTGCATCTTCATACCACAAGAAAATTCATGTTGACCTAATTCTTGAGGTGTAAATCGAATTGTTTTCTCTTCGTCTACGCCGATTGGTTCCAAGATGCCTTCTTCTTCAAACAGAATTTCCTTATAACAGTTTGAAGGTGTTACACGGTGAAAGGTGATCTCAGCAGGAACTCCTTTTTGCAGTTGAATGTGGGCTGGATGGTAGCCTTTGTCTGCCGTGATACGGATTTTTTGAACACCATTTTCAAGACTTGCTTTTACAATTTCAGTCATATCATTCTCCTATTCTACAATCATCTTGCCGTGCATCATATTCATGCCACAAGAGAAACCATACTCTCCAGCCTGCTCAGGCGTGATTTCCACTACATACTCTTCACCCATTGGCAGGTCCGCATGTACACCAAAATCTGGAAAAACAATTTGGTCCAGACAGGGTGAAGAGTCCTTACGGTCAAAGACAATGCGGGCTGGCACTGATTTCTTGAGGATAATCAACTCAGGCGTATAGCCCCCCATGACCTCCACTCGAATCTCTTGGTAGCCGTTTTTTTGCTGGGCCTTTTGTCCAGATTTTTCAGGCTTTTTGAAAAACCAGAACAAGATAAACGCGATAAGGGCAATACAAATAATGGTTACAATAATATTCAACATGACGTCTCCTTTACATACAATTACATTTTACTTCTGTTACAGCGCTTGATTTCTTCTCAGAAATCACAGCTTCCAAGTCTTCCAAGTCAGCCTGAGTAAAATCACATTCAGCAATCAAATCAGCCAACAAGTTCTTAATCCTACGAGAACAAACCTTGTCCTTGATATCTTGGACAAGCAAATCTCGACTTTGGTCCAAAGTTAAAAGTGCTGAATAGACAAAAGACTTGCCTTCTTTTTTCCGAGTCAAACACTCTTTCTCAACCAAACGAGCCAAAAGAGTTTGAATGGTTGACTTGGACCAGTCGAACCGCTCCGCCAGAACCCTGATCAAATCCATACTGGTCTGCTCTCCTTGCATCCAAATAATTTTCATGACCTGCCATTCTGCATCTGAAATCTGCATCATCACACCTCCTAAATCTACATTTGTCGATTACAATTATTAGTATACTTCAAAAATCTACATTTGTCAACTATGAAATTTATCTTTTCTTTAAAAAATTGAATTTTAACAATATGATAAATGATTTGCAGTCAAATTTTACTATATAAACTATAAAAATATGCTATACTAAAGAAAAAAGAAAACAACCACTAGGGGTGCGTAAAGCTGAGATTAACGACTGTTAGACCCTTTGACTCAATCTAGGTAATGCTAGCTGATGGAAGTGGAAATGATAATGGGGACTACTTGCCTTCTATTGCTTTCCTGAAACAGACTAGCTTGTTCTTAAGAATACAAACTTCAGTTGGTTGGGAGGTTTTAGATGACTTATTTACCCGTTGCTTTGACCATTGCAGGGACTGACCCAAGTGGTGGTGCTGGCATTATGGCTGATTTGAAATCATTCCAAGCTAGAGATGTCTATGGAATGGCCGTTGTGACCAGCCTTGTCGCTCAAAATACCAGAGGTGTTCAGCTAATCGAGCACGTTTCTCCTCAAATGTTGAAAGCCCAATTGGAGAGTGTCTTTTCTGATATCAAGCCTCAGGCTGTAAAAACTGGGATGTTGGCAACTACTGAAATCATGGAAATCATCCAGCCCTATCTTAAAAAGCTGGATTGTCCCTACGTCCTTGACCCTGTTATGGTCGCTACGAGTGGAGACACCCTGATTGATACCAGTGCCAGAACCTACCTAAAAACAAACCTGCTTCCCCTTGCAACCATTATCACACCCAATCTTCCTGAGGCAGAAGAGATTGTTGGTTTCTCAATCCATAATCCCGAAGACATGCAACGTGCCGGTCGCCTGATTTTAAAAGAATTTGGTCCTCAGTCTGTTGTTATTAAAGGTGGGCATCTCGAAGGCGGTGCCAAGGATTTCCTCTTTACCAAGGATGAACAATTTGTCTGGGAAAGCCCACGAATTCAAACCTGTCACACCCATGGTACTGGGTGTACCTTTGCTGCAGTGATTACTGCTGAACTAGCCAAGGGCAAAAGTCTTTATCAAGCAGTTGATAAGGCCAAGGCCTTTATCACAAAAGCTATTCAAGACGCCCCTCAACTCGGTCATGGTTCTGGCCCAGTCAACCATACAAGTTTTAAAGATTAAAAAAACTCTCTAGTTCCTACTTTAAGGGAATTAGAGAGTTTTTATACTCTTCAAACTACGTCAGCTTTATCTACAACCTCAAAGCTGTGCTTTGAGCAAGCTGCGGCGAGCTTCCTAGTTTGCTCTTTAATTTTCATTGAATATTAATTAGGAAATAATGTCATCTAGCTTTGTTAAAAAGGCTTGCGTTTTTGCCTCTATATCTTCTGCCTGCATTAGATCACGCACTACAGCTACACCAGCTATACCAGTGCCAACAAGCTGGTCAATGTTCTCTGACGTCAAGCCTCCGATAGCAACTACTGGAATGACGACCCTTTGACAAATTGTTTTTAAGGTTGAAATCAGGGTGATAGGCGCATTTTCCTTGGTGGTTGTCGGGAAAATGGCTCCTGTCCCCAAGTAATTCGCCCCTCCTTCTTCTGCCTCGATGGCTCTTTTTACAGTTTTAGCTGTGACACCAAGTATTTTGTCAGGACCCAAGACTTGTCGGGCAACCGAAACTGGTAGCTCATCGTCTCCGATATGCAGACCAGCAGCATCAACCGCGAGACAGACATCCAAGCGATCATCGATTATCAGGGGTACCTGATAGGCATCTGTTATTTCCTTGACTTGCTTTGCCAGTTGATAATATTGATTGGTTGTAAGATTTTTTTCTCGTAATTGGACTATGGTAACCCCTGCACGGCAGGCCGTCTCAACCTTTTCAAGAAAACTTTCCACTGAATCTTGGTAGCGATTGGTTACCAGATACAATCTAAGTGCTTCTCTATTCATAAACATCTCCTTTGATATCATCTAGCCAGTTTTCATCTCTTTTGAGGAGCGAAAGCTGATTGAGTACTTGGTAACGAAAATCTTCCAATCCCATTCCTTGAACAACGATTTTCTCAGCAGAGATATTGAGATAAGAGACTGCCAAGCAAGAAGCTTCAAAACCAGTCATTCCTTTGCTGAGAAAAACAGCTGTTAAGGATCCAACCAAGTCTCCTGTCCCTGTTATCCAGTCTAATTCTGCACAGCCATTCTCCAGTAAAGCGACTTGATTCTCTGAAACGATGAGGTCCTTGTGGCCTGTGACTAAGAATGACATACCAGGATAGGTCTGACACCAGTCTTTCAAGACTTGAAGTAAATCCTCAGTTTCTTGATCTTTAGCACTGGCATCGACCCCAACGCCATGGTGTTTTAAGCCAACAAGACTTCGAATTTCTGACATATTTCCCTTAAGGACCGTAGGGCTATAGTCTAAAAGGTCTCTGACTAAGGTCTTACGAATGGATGAAGCCGTTACGCCAACCGCATCTACTACCATTGGGAGAGAAACTTGATCTGCATAAGAAGCTGCCATACGGATTGCTTTTTCCTTCTCAGCTGACAAATGCCCCAAATTGATGAAGAGTGCCTGGCTTTGCTTAGTAAAATCAAGAACCTCACGGGGATCATCTGCCATGACAGGTTTGCATCCCAGAGCCAAAATCCCATTTGCCAGCATCTCACAAGAAATTTCATTGGTAATGCAGTGAATGAGGGAAGTCGTTTCCAAAGAAAAGGATTTGATAATTCCAGCATCAGTCTATCCTTTCAGCAAAGAAATATCCCTGCACTTTTTTAAAGAATTCCTGCTTGATTAAAAATCGAAAGGCAATAAAGGAAATTGCTGTACCAATCAAGGTTGCTCCGAAAAATCGAGGAGTATAGATAAACCAGCTAAGCTTAGCTGCTGATCCTGTAAAGAGTACCATAACAGGATAGGACACAATAGAACCAATAATACCTGTTCCCAAAATTTCTCCCAAGGCAGAAAAGTAAAATTTTCGACCATACTTATAAAAGAGACCTGCTAGAAGGGCTCCAAAAGTCGCTCCTGTGAGGGCTAAAGGCGGAATCCCTTGAGTCGTCATACGGATAAAGGCTGTCACTGTAGCCATAGCCAAGGCATAAACAGGCCCCATCATGATTCCCGCTAGAATATTGACTACACTGGACATCGGTGCCATTCCCTCAATCCGAAAGATAGGTGTAAGGACTACATCAAGGGCAATCATCATGGATAAAATGGTTAATTTGTGAACTTGTAATTGGTGCTTTCTCATGTTTCTATTCTTCCCCTTTTTCTAAAGACTGTAAATCACTCTTCCATGTCTGGTGTTGGTAGGCCATTTCCCAAAACTTAGCTTCCATATGAACACTAATATGAAAGGCATCTAGCATTTTTTTCTTGTCTGTCTCGTCACTTTCTCGATAAAGTCGATTGACTAGCTCAGACTCTTCTTTTATTTGCTGTTCGAGTTCATCCGTAATATAAGTTTCAATCCATTGTTGGTAGAGATGATTTGGTGATGGTTTAAGATTAAGGGATTTGCCTATATCATGGTATAACCAAGGACAAGGAAGTAAACTTGCAAAAGCGATGGCTAGATTTGCTTCTTCAAATTGCCGATAAATATGAGATATATAATGATAGCAGGTTGGAGCGATTGGATGTTGCTCCATTTCCTGGTCGCTGATTTCCAATTCCTTGAAAAATTGTTGGCGGATAAATAACTCACCCTCCACTAGACTCTGAGCATTTTGTTCCAATAGTCTCTTCATCTCTTGGTTGGAAGTTTTTTCAGCCAAGAGGTGATAGGCTTCTGAGAAGGCCTTCAGATAGTAGGCATCCTGAATCAGGTAATAGCGGAAAATGGCAGGTTCTAAATTCCCCTCTTGCAACTGTAAAACAAAGGGATGATGAAAGGATGCCTGCCAAGCTTCCTTGGATAATTCCATCGCAATATCTGTAAATTCCATAATAACTCCTTTATAAAAATAGACTGGTTTGAAGTAATAAAAAGAACAGCAGGTAGATGAATATTGTCCTTTGAGGAATATAAAAAGTCCGATAGCGATTCTCCACCTGTGCATGTTCGTCATATCCATGCGCCGACAGGGCTCTCAGGTAAAGATGGCGCCACCTAAAGACTGTCATCAGAACCTTGCTATAAATCAAGGGCGACCAAAAATGTAGTTCTTGACCGCGTAATAAGCAAGCTTCCTTGAGGGACTTGATTTCTTGCTGAATAAGGGGGGAGGAATTGAATACCACAATCAAGGCATAAGCCCAAGACCGTGATAACCCCTTTTGAGCCAAGTACAAAAGAAGCTCTTTTAGGGAAATAGAGGAAACAAAGACAAGACCAATACAAACGGTCACAAAGGCCCTCGTTCCAAGCATCACTGCCTGCGAAGCATCTCCGTGTAACTGAACTGCCCAGTAGTTGGCCAAAGATGGCAAAATGGCGAGCAGAATCATCCAAGCCAATACTTTAAATCGCCGGTAATAGAGCATAAAGAGAATGCAAAATGCGACTACTGAAAGATTCAGAGCAATCGAAGGAATGAAAGATGTTTCCAGTGATAAAACCAGCAAAAAGAGACTGATAATCGGTGTCTGGGTTGCTACTTTGACCATACTATCTCACCTCCCCTTGAGTATTGCTACTCTGAGATGTGAGTGGTTTGGTAATTGTCACTTCTTTCACATGACTGAGCCCCTGACTAGACATCTCAATCCAATAATCAACCACAGAGATCAAGGGATCTAAACGATGGCTAATGATCAGAAAACTTCTTCCTTGATTTCTCTCCTCCACAATCCACTGACAAAAATAATGGCAAGCTCTATCATCCAAACCTGCAAAAGGTTCATCTAGCAAGATCACAGAAGCCTTGATAGTCAAGATGGTCAAGAGCTGAAGAATCTTTTGCTGACCACCACTTAATTGATAGGGACTCTTATCGAGTGCCTGCTCCAGATTAAAATACCGTAAAGCTTGAAGAATTCGCTGATTTCTTTCAGAATCAGGTCCATCTAATTGAAGCTCTTCTCGCAGACCGACTCTGATAAACTGCTTCTCAGCTTCCTGAACAACACCCGTCAGGTCACGATACAAACTCTTTTTCTTTTTCAGGACCGAACTCTTCCAGCTAATGCGTCCCTTATACTTTTGAAATTGAAGAATGGAGCGAAAGAGGGTGGATTTCCCGACACCATTATCACCCAAGATACAGGAAATCCCTTGGTAAAATGTAAAATCAGCAATCGAAAAGAGGGAGCGCTTATCCAGCTCACAAGTCATTCGATCCATATGGAATAGTTCTGGGCTAGAAGCAACTTCCTTTGAAGCAACCTGTGTCATCTCAGAGGAAGGGATTTGAAACACTTCCCTTAGTTGGCCATCTCTTAGCTCCACCATATGGTCGATATAGGCTTCATAGTCCGTTAAATCATGGTCGCACAGGATGACTGTCTTCCCACTAAAGACCAATTCTTTTAGAATCTCCAAGATCTCTATCCTGCTCTTGCGGTCAATGGAAGCGAAGGGCTCATCCAAGAGATAGACCCTAGGATTCATAGCAAAGAGAACAGCCAAAGCAGCCTTTTGCTTTTCCCCACCTGATAAGTGATGAATGGGACGGTGCAAAATCGCCTTGCAGCGACATTGCTGGACAACCTCTGTTATTTTAGAATCAATTTCCTGAACGGGATGCCCAATATTTTCCAAGGTAAAAATGAGCTCCTCAAACAAGTTCTCCATAGTAAATTGATGATTGGGATTTTGAAAGAGAATACCAACCGTCTGGACACGTTCGATGATAGAAAGCTGACTGACCTCGCTCCCATTTATCAGGACTTGACCCCTATAGGGAAGAGAACTGACTTGGGCAATCATTTGAAAGAGACTGGATTTTCCTGAACCACTGCTCCCAACTAACAAGGTAAAGGCTTGCGCATGAAAAGTAAAATCAAGCGGCTCAGAGAAGATTGGGGACTGAATCGCTCGTAGTTCCAGCCCCATCTATGCCTTGCCCCCAGCTACAAACTGATGATAAAGTTTGACAATGGCACGAACCAAGATAGTACAGAAGAAAAAGACGGAAATAAAACGTACTACAAGCAAGGAAAGAACAAAAGGAAGTGAAAAGGCGTAGTAACCTAACTTAATGTATTCATAGACAAAGCTAACAAGCGTAATCCCAATACTATTAGCAGTTAGAGAGAGCCAACTTTCATAGCGATTCTTGGTTACGATAAAACCAAGTTCACTTCCCAAACCTTGAACCAAGCCAGACAAAAGGGCACCTAGACCGAATTGGCTACCATAAAGGACTTCAGCAAGCGCAGCTAGCACTTCACCAATCGTTGCGCTTCCCACTCTTGGAACAAAGATTGCAGCAATAGGGGCAGCCATACACCAGAGACCAAAGAGGATTTCATTGGCAAAGGCCTGTAAACCAAGAGGTGCTAAAATCAGAGTGAGGATATCAAACAGATAGCCAGATCCTACAAAAACGCCACCAAAAAAGATAGACAAGAAAGCAAGTAAGATAACATCTTTTAATTGCCATTTTTTCAACATAAAAAACTCCTTTTTTTAAAGAAAAGTGGGGTATTCAAGGTGAGCTACCTAAATGCTTTGTATCATCTTCATCCAGTTTCGTAAAAGAAAAAACTCTAATTACAGATAGGAATTAGAGTTCAGCTTACAAGATTAGATGGTTAGTTTCTATAAATACAAAACCATTTCACATTTCCCTTCGCCAGTCTTAACTGTATCAGGTTCAATGGGTATCATCTCAGCCTAAAGCACCCCAAATGTCTTTATTATTTAATTATATAAATATTATAACAAACGATTTATTCTAGTTCAAGAAATTGAACTGGGAAATACAGACTTGCACTCACAAAGACAGCAGATCTTTCTTTGGTTAGATCCATACCTATTGTTCACTCATTTCTCGAACAGTTTTTTCTATATTTTTTGCATATGATATTGCTGAAATTATTGAAACGCCGTCAACATTGGTCTTCATAATGTCTTTAATATGTTTCGTCTGTATCCCACCAATTGCAACTAAGGGCAGTTGTGGCAATAGTTTTCTCATCAATTTAAGACCTTCATAACCTATAGCACCACCAGCATCATCCTTTGACTGGGTATCAAATACAGGACCAACACCAACATAATCTACATATTCAACTTTTGATTGTTGAAATTCTTCCTCGTTTTTTATAGAAAGACCAATTATTTTTTCTGGCATCAATTTTCTAATTTCATCAACTCCAAGGTCATCTTGTCCTACATGTACGCCATCAGCGTCAATTTCCATCGCCAAATCTATATCATCATTAACGATAAATGGAACATTGTATTTTTTACAAAGATTCTGTAGTTTAATTGCTAATTCGACTTTTTCTTTACCTTCTAAGGATCCCTCACCTTTTTCACGGAATTGAAATAAGGTTATCCCACCTTTTAAGGCTTCCTCAACGACTGTATATAGATCTTTTCCTTGGCAAGTAGTCGTTCCACAAATAAAATATAGTTTTAATAATTCCTTATGAAACATTTTACTTCACTCTTTTGAATTCCTTTACATCTTCATCTGTAATCTCATATAAGGCATTTATAAATTCCACTTTGAATGTTCCAGGAAGATGTCCATTTGGACATTTTTCTGCCATTTCTCCAGCGATATTATAAACCAACATTGCTGTTTCTAATGATTTCAATTCTTGACCTTTTTCTAGTCCGATAAAGCTTGCTACTACAGCACCTAACAAGCATCCTGTCCCAATAACTTTTGGCATCATGGCACTACCATTATGAATCGTTACCACTTCTCCATTTACCGCAATAGCATCCACTTCACCTGTTACTACTATTGGAATATGAAACTTAGCGTTTGCTGCTAGAGCAATTTCGTCAATATTATCTACGCCCGCACTATCTACTCCTTTAGATGCCACATTTATCCCTACTAAAGAGGCAATCTCTCCAGCATTTCCTCTAATCGCTGCTAGTTTGTAATTGTTAATTAGATCATCTGCTACTTTTTTTCTATATTCTCCTGCTCCACAGGCTACAGGATCTAAAACTGCTGGGACATTATATTTCTCTGCAATTTTCAGAGCAGCTTGGTATAATTTCCAATTTTCATCTGTCAATGTTCCTATGTTTATTAATAAACCTCCAGCATACTTTAACAAATCCTCTAAATCTGCAGGAAATTCACTCATGGCTGGTGATGCACCCAGTGCTACTAATCCATTTGCTGTGAAATTTTTTACTACATCATTGGTTATGCAAATGACCAAAGGTGCTTTTTCTTTTAATAATTTTAAACTTGTCATATTGAAATTCTTCCTTTTCCCTTTATACGATATACTGATTCCGATTTATTTCTATCTTTCGTTAAAAAATTTTTTTATTTACATTGAATGATTTATGCTCACTGAAAATCAAAGAGCAAACTAGGAATCTAGCCTCAGGTTGCTCAAAGCACTGCTTTGAGGTTGTAGATAAGACTGACGAAGTCAGTCACATATATAATCTAAGGTGAAGCTGACGTGGTTTGAAGAGATTTTCGAAGAGGATTATCTCATCAAATTTGTAAATATCCTAAACCTTCTCTATGCGTCATAACCAATATCAAAAAAGGCTAATTCTAAAGCGACCGCTTGATTCCAGCGTTCCTGAAGTTCTGTCAAATCTTCTCGACCTTTCCCAACACGATTGAGTTCGTCAACAAGAAATTGAACCCACTCTGCAAAGAAAGGACCTCTGTGGAGATTGATCCATTCCGAATGAATATAGGCTTCAGGTAGAGCCAAATCTTTAGAACCCCAGTCTAAATAGAGACCTTCTGCAATAACCAGCATGACCAAAAGATGGGCATAATCTGATGATGACACAGCAGAATACATAAGCTCCTGAAAGGCTTTTGTTACAGGATGCAAGGTCACTTCCAGATAGTCATTCTCAGATACTTTTAACTCTTTGAAAGCCTTTTGGAAATAACCATCTTCATCTGCTTCAAGAAAGCCTAGTTGCTTGGCAAAACGAAGCTTGGATTCAAGCTGGTCTGCGTGGGCTACGCAAGCACCCAGCATGGATAAGAAGGCATCAAAGAAGTGATAATCTTGAATCAGGTATTCTTTTAAGACCTTATTCTCAATTGTCCCCGCAAAAAGTTCCTGAACAAAACGATGATTGATTGCATCCTGCCAATCCTTCTGACTGCTTTTTAATAATTCTCCAACGGTCAAACCTGGCTCAAATGCATAGTCTTGTGTTTCCATATTTATTTTTCCTTTCTTTACTCCTTAGTAATCAATAAAATATCAATAGATACCAAGCAAAATCGTAATTCCACCTGATACTTTTAAAGAACATCGAGGGCATTTGCAGAGAGCTACCTAAACAAGCCTATCCAGTTTGTATAAACAAAAAAAACTCCAATTACAATCGAGAATTAGAGTTGACTTACAAGATCAGATCGTTCATTTCGCTATACGAAAAAAACTGTTCACATTTCCCTTCGCCAGTCTTAACTGTATCAGGTTCAATGGGTATCATCTCAGCTTAAAGCACCCCAAATGTCTTTATTATTTAATTACTGCACCAGTATAGCAAAAAATGAAAGCCCTAGCAAGATATTTGATTGAAAAATATATTTATATAGACTTTTATATGATTTTCCTTTATTCAAACGTTTAAAACACAAACAAAAACCTCCACATTCAGTGGAGGCAATATTTTTATCAATACAATTTTAAGTCGCGTGGGTCAACTGGGAAGGTTGGGTTGTATGGGTTGTGACGGAGTTTGAAGTGTTTGACATCTTCAATAGTCTGAGTTCCAGATAACTGCATAACTGTCTTCAATTCTGCATTCAAGTGTTCAAAGACTTGGCGTACACCGACACTACCACCAAGGGCCAAGCCATAGATAACAGGGCGACCAATAGCTACCAAGTCTGCTCCTGAAGCCAAGGCTTTAAAGACGTGTTGACCACGACGAATACCTGAGTCAAAGACAATTGGTACGCGTTTGTCAACTGCTTCTGCTACTTCTTGAAGTGAGTCAAAGGCAGCTGGTCCACCGTCGATTTGGCGACCACCATGGTTGGTTACCCAGATACCAGAAGCTCCCGCAGCAAGCGAACGTTCAACGTCCTCACGGCATTGTGGTCCCTTGACATACACAGGAAGTCCTGAGTATTCAGCAATAAATTCTACATCACGTGGAGACAAGCGTTGTTTAGCTGATTTGTAAACAAAGTCCATTGATTTACCAGCACCTTCTGGCAGGTATTCTTCAACAATCGGCATGCCAACTGGGAAGACAAAACCATTACGCTTGTCCACCTCACGATTGCCTCCTACAGTCGCATCTGCTGTCAAGACAATCGCTTTGTAGCCTTCAGCCTTCACACGGTCCATAATGTGGCGGTTAATGCCATCGTCCTTACTAAAGTAAAATTGGAACCAGTGAGGTGTCCCTTGAAGGGCTTCTGTAATTTCTGGAAGATCTACAGTAGAGTAAGAACTAGTTGTATAGAGGGACCCAAACTCATGCACGCCACGCGCAGTCGCCACTTCACCCTGTTCATTTGCCAATTTATGAGCCGCAACAGGCGCCATAATGATTGGTGAAGACAATTTTTCACCAGCAAATTCAATCTCTGTACTTGGATTTTCTACATTGCAAAGCGTATGCGGAACAATGAGCTTGTGGTTAAAGGCACGAATATTCTCACGTAAAGTGAAAGTATCTTCCGCCCCACTAGCGATATAGCCAAAGGCTGCTTTAGGAATAACTTGTTGCGCCATTGGCTCCAAATCATAGGTATTGATGAAATCTACATGACCTTCTGCATTGCTTGTTTTGTATGACATAAAATGTCCTCCTTAATAAGTAAGCGTTTACTTTGTATATTACAAAAATATCTTAACTCTTTTTTCAAAACTTTTCAAATATTTTGTTTGGAAATTTCAGAAATTTTATGTCTATGATAAAAAATCCTTATAACGGCAATAAAAAATAGATATTATCCAAAGAAGATTTTAAGTGCTACAATAACTGTATTATTTCTAGATGGGAGGTTCTATTTTTGGATTGGTCCATTGTTGAACAATATCTACCACTATATCAAAAGGCATTCTTTCTGACCTTGCATATTGCAGTTTGGGGAATTCTGGGATCCTTTCTGCTCGGTTTAATCGTTAGTATCATCCGACATTATCGAATCCCTGTTTTGGCGCAAGTAGCGACAGCCTACATTGAATTGTCACGTAATACGCCCCTTTTGATTCAACTCTTCTTTCTCTACTTCGGTCTTCCTAGAGTAGGGATTGTCCTATCTTCAGAAGTCTGTGCCACTTTAGGACTGGTCTTTTTAGGAGGCTCCTATATGGCAGAATCTTTCCGAAGTGGGCTGGAAGCCGTCAGTCAAACCCAGCAGGAGATTGGATTAGCAATTGGTCTGAGACCTGTACAGGTCTTTCGCTATGTGGTTCTGCCACAAGCAACAGCGGTGGCACTCCCCTCCTTTAGTGCCAATGTCATTTTCCTCATCAAGGAAACCTCTGTTTTCTCAGCAGTGACTTTGGCCGACCTCATGTACGTCGCCAAGGACTTGATTGGGCTCTATTATGAGACAGACATTGCGCTGGCTATGTTAGTAGTTGCTTACCTTATCATGTTGCTACCCATCTCTCTGCTCTTTAGTTGGATAGAAAGGAGGCTCCGCCATGCAGGATTCGGGAATCCAAGTACTCTTCCAGGGAAATAATCTCCTGAGAATCTTACAGGGATTAGGTGTCACAATTGGCATTTCTTTCCTGTCTGTCCTCTTATCCATGATGTTCGGAACAGTCATGGGAATCATCATGACCTCCCATTCTAGAATCATACGATTTTTAACACGATTGTATCTGGAATTTATCCGTATTATGCCCCAACTAGTGCTGCTCTTCATCGTTTATTTCGGCTTGGCTCGAAACTTTAATATCAATATCTCAGGTGAGACTTCAGCTATTATCGTTTTTACCCTCTGGGGAACAGCTGAAATGGGGGACTTGGTCCGTGGAGCCATCACTTCCCTCCCTAAGCATCAGTTTGAAAGTGGACAGGCGCTAGGTTTGACCAATGTTCAACTTTACTACCACATCATCATCCCACAGGTTTTGAGAAGATTACTTCCACAAGCCATCAATCTTGTCACTCGGATGATCAAAACCACTTCCTTGGTTGTTTTGATTGGGGTTGTTGAGGTTACCAAGGTTGGACAACAAATCATTGATAGCAATCGCCTGACCATCCCAACCGCTTCCTTCTGGATTTATGGAACCATTCTTGTCTTATATTTCGCAGTTTGCTTTCCTATTTCCAAACTATCCACTCACTTAGAAAAACATTGGAGGAACTAAATGTCTGAAACTATCTTAGAAATCAAGGAACTAAAAAAATCCTTCGGAGACAATCCCATCCTCCAAGGACTTTCTCTAGAAATCAAAAAAGGGGAAGTTGTCGTCATTCTAGGACCTTCTGGTTGTGGGAAAAGTACCCTGCTTCGTTGCCTCAATGGCTTAGAAAGTATTCAAGGAGGAGATATCCTGCTGGATGGTCAGTCTATCGTTGAAAATAAAAAAGACTTTCACCTAGTTCGCCAAAAGATTGGCATGGTCTTTCAAAGCTATGAACTCTTTCCCCATCTGGATGTCCTACAGAACCTCATCCTAGGTCCTATCAAGGCTCAGGGAAGAGACAAGAAGGAAGTAACGGAAGAAGCTTTGCAACTACTTGAACGTGTCGGTTTGCTAGATAAACAACATAGCTTTGCTCGTCAATTGTCTGGTGGACAGAAGCAACGGGTTGCAATTGTCCGTGCCCTACTCATGCATCCAGAAATTATCCTCTTTGACGAAGTGACGGCTTCACTGGACCCAGAAATGGTGCGTGAAGTTCTGGAACTGATCAATGATTTGGCCCAAGAAGGGCGCACCATGATTTTAGTAACTCACGAAATGCAGTTTGCCCAAGCCATTGCCGATCGGATTATCTTCCTCGACCAAGGGAAAATCGCTGAAGAAGGAACGGCTCAAGCCTTCTTTACCAATCCTCAAACCAAACGAGCCCAGGAATTTTTAAATGTCTTTGACTTTAGCCAATTTGGCTCATATCTATAAAGGAGATTTTTATGAAACTACTCAAACCACTCTTAACTGTTTTAGCACTTGCCTTTGCCCTTATCTTTGTCACAGCTTGTAGCTCAGGTGGAAACGCAGGTTCATCGTCTGGTAAAACCACTGCCAAGGCTCGCACAATCGATGAAATCAAAAAAAGCGGTGAGCTACGAATCGCCGTATTTGGAGACAAGAAACCGTTTGGTTACGTTGACAATGATGGTTCTTACCAAGGTTACGATATTGAGCTTGGGAACCAACTGGCACAAGACCTTGGTGTCAAGGTTAAATACGTTTCCGTCGATGCTGCTAACCGTGCTGAATACTTGATTTCAAACAAGGTAGATATTACTCTTGCCAACTTTACGGTAACTGACGAACGCAAGAAACAAGTTGATTTTGCCCTTCCTTACATGAAAGTTTCACTTGGTGTCGTATCGCCTAAGACTGGTCTCATTACAGATGTCAAACAATTAGAAGGTAAAACCTTGATTGTTACAAAAGGAACGACTGCTGAGACTTATTTTGAAAAGAATCATCCAGAAATCAAGCTCCAAAAATACGATCAATACAGTGACTCTTACCAAGCCCTTCTTGACGGACGTGGAGATGCCTTCTCTACTGACAATACTGAAGTCCTAGCTTGGGCGCTTGAAAATAAAGGATTTGAAGTCGGTATTACTTCCCTCGGTGATCCAGATACCATCGCAGCAGCAGTTCAAAAAGGAAACCAAGAATTGCTAGACTTCATCAATAAAGATATTGAAAAATTAGGCAAAGAAAACTTCTTCCATAAGGCCTATGAAAAAACACTTCACCCAACCTACGGTGACGCTGCTAAAGCAGATGACCTAGTTGTTGAAGGTGGAAAAGTCGACTAAGTTTTAAAAAGAAAAACGGACAAGACTAGAATTCTGATAATCAGAATCTTATCTTGTTCGTTTTTTATCTAGTCCATCATAGATGCAATCTCCATTATTGCAACAACGTTTGTTGGATTATCAGAAGTCAATGAATGATTTGCGAACCCAAGAGCAACACGGAATTGTACATTCTTGTTTGCTGGGCTATAACCATCTCCCATCATCATAGCTGCATAGTGACCTTTAGAGTGTTTCCATACAGTATAGAAGTAGTGAGCTAACGCTTTTTCATTTGTAAGACTTACAATATCCCAAACAGTTGTTGTTTCTGCTGTATTTTCAGTCATTGCATTTGTTTGTTTGTAGAATTCTGAATCATAAGCAGTTGACCAACGAGAACCATCAGGCCGTTTATGCTTACCTTCCTCCTTACCTTGGTAACGCAATGAACCGTGATCTGCCATTTCATTAGCACGAATATTGGCAACTCGAGTTAGTTCGCTATCATCTGCTGCGATGGTTGCAGGAGTCAAACCTTTACGAGTGCGTTCTTCATTAAGAAGCTCCATGAAGTGTTCATTAAGTTTACGATTATCTACAATTTGTTCAAGCTTATCAAGTTCTGCTTGAGAAAGGCGTGATACTTTCCAAACTGAGATAAGTCCCATGTCTCGAGGAAGTTCATCTCCGTCATCTGTTTCATCAACAGCTACACGGTCTTTATCAGCTTGAGAAAGATTGTCATGTAGATACTTAGCGCTACGGTGATCTTCATTGTTTGGATCCAAACCGTTTTCACCTAGACTCTTAATGTCTTTCCATGTACCATCAATGTCATAGTTATCATCAGTTGTTGGAACTACAACATCTGTTGGATCAGCGATACGTTTTTTCTTAGTACCATTATAGGTAATTGTGTCAACTGCATCCTTAGTTTCAACTAGCTCACGACTTTTAACAGTTCGTTCACCAGTTTTATTGTTTACTGAAATAATTTTGCGGTAACGCTTGAATCCGTCACGACCATTTTCAGTACGAGTTTCACCTTCGAAAAGGTTAGAATCATTTTCAGTACGAGAACCATGAGAAATTGTTTCAGTTTCTTCTTCAGTAACTTCAGACATCAATTTCTTAGTTCCATAATGAACAACTTTTTGTTTTGCTGGAACAGTGTTAATCAGTTCACGACTTACTTCCGTACGGTTTTGATTTTCATCATTGATGTACTTAACTTTATAAGTTTCCTTACCATTTACCGCATCTTCAACTCGCTCATCACCTTCAAAAAGTTCAGGATCAGCAACTCGTTTTTCACCTTCAGCAGTAATAACTTTGTCTTCATTAGCATAAGTGTAACGTTCTTTAGTTCCAACTTCGACTACTTCATCCACTGCTGGAACAGTTTCAGTATTGATTAGCTCACTCTTAACAAGTTTGCCATCTTCATAGTAGTCTTTGTAGTTTTCGATGATTTCACCGTTTTTACCTTTAGTTTTAACAACTCGTTGATCGTTGAAAAGTTTATCGCTTTTAACTTCAAGAGTATTGAAGTTTTCTCCAGCTTTGCGCTCAACTCGAGTTTTATTTTCTGTTAAAACTTTATGAGTTCCAACTCGAACAACCTCTTTAACCGGTTTTACTTCATCACTTTTAACCACAGATGAACGACCATTTCCGTAAACAATTGTAGTTTCAGTATAAGAACCTTTTTGACCCTTAGTTTCTACTACACGTTTTCCTTCATTTAATGTCTCATCTTTAACTTCTTCAGTTTCGTAATTTACTTCAACTGTTCGAGAAGTGCGACTTGTTTCCAAGTTTTCACCAGTTCCAATTTCTACAATTTCATCAACTGCTGGAACTTCATTTTCTCGTTTTTCATCACGAGAAACTTCCGTACCGTCTGGAGTGGTTACAACTGTAGTAACAAGTTCATAAGAACCATCTTTACCAGCTTGAATTACTTTTTTCTCACCTTTCGGAAGGTCTGGATTTGTGTTGCTAGTAACTTTATGTTCAACCTTGTGGTTTTCACGAGTTACAGTTTCAATATTTTTCTTAGCAACTTTTATTCCGACATGAACAACTCTATTTTTTGCCTCTTTTTGAGTAGATGAAACAAGAGTACGACCAGTTTCAACACCATCTTCAAGTGTTACAGTGAAAACTTCAAGTTTTTCACCATTTTGTCCGGTTTCTACCTCTTTTTCTACTCCAGCATCTAAGTTTTCATCTGGAACGTATTCTGTACCAGGAAGAATAGGAGTGCGAACCACCTCTTCTTTTGTAGTACGAACCACTTCTTTAGAAGTTTTAGTCCCAACATGGATAACTTTATCAACTGCAGGAGTTGTTTGAGTTCCTGTTGCTACACGACTAACTTCTACACCATTTTCAATGGTAATTGTGTAAGTTGTTTCTGTTTTTCCTGCAACACCTTCTTGAACAACTTGAGTTTCACCAACATTAAGATTTGCATCTGGGACATGTTGGACTCCAGGTTCAATTACAGAAGTTTCTACTTCAGTTCGAGTAGTTACAACTTTTTTAACTTCAGGCTGAGCTGGAATGGCTGGCTGAGTTTCTACAGCTGGTTTTCCATCTTCTGCTGGTTTAGCAGGCACTTCTGGTTTTGCTGGAGTAGCAGGTTTAATAACTTCTTCAGTTGTTTTTTCACCAACTACAGTATTAGTTTTACCAGTTTCAACTTGTTCTTTGTTTCCTGGTAAAGTTGCTTGGTTATTACCTTCAACCTTATCTTTTTTCTCTTCTAAAGTTTTTTCTTCTTTAGTTGGAGTACCAGTTGTTTGGTCTTTGTTTTCTGGAACAGTTGGAGTTGTAACTTTAGTTTCAACTTCTTTTTTCTCTTCCTTTTTATCTAAGACCTTATCTTTTTCTGGTTTAGCTTCAGGCAATGCAGGCTGAACTTCTGGAGTGCCTTTTTCGATAATTACCAATTCTGGCAGTTTAGGCTGAACTGCTGGGATGCCTTTATCATCTTTAACTTCAACCTTTTTAGTTAGGTTATCAGATTTTTTCAATATTTTATTATCTTTATTAGCTACTTCTAATCTAGAAACTTGCTCAACTGCGTCTTCACCCTCAGTTCTTACCTGTGACTTAAGCTTTTCCTCTACCTTCTTTATTTCTGATGATTTTTCATATGATTTATCGAGAGATTTAATCGAATCTTCAGAACCAACTTTTTTAGTAGCTACAAATGCTTTAGCCAATTCCTCTTTGGCATCTACTTTAGGTAGAAAACTCTTCTCTGTTTCTTTAATAGTATCAGTTGTTGTGTATTCTTTTTCTTTTGAAGAAGAGTCTGAAACGGTAACACTTTCACATTGTCCTTGATTTTGACTCGATTGATTTTGCAACACAACTGTTCCAACTGAAATTCCTAAAAGCGCTACAATTGCTGCTGAGATTACCCAACCTCTTCTACCTTTTTTCAAAGTCTTTTTTTCATTAGTATTTTGTCTATCCATCTTTATTTTCCTGACTTCTCAATGATTATACTTTTACATACTTACACTATCTAATATATTTTTTTGAAAAAAGATAATTTCTAACAGTACCTATAATGCCTCCTAGGCTACATGTAAATAAAATCAAAATAAAAATGGAAAAGCTATCGCCAATTACTTTAATACTATATAGATAATTAAAAATTAAAAATAAAGGTAGCGAAATCGGCAGTATAGTACAGCTCACAGCAGCTCGTCTCATTTCTTTGGTCTCTCCACTCATAAACCAAGTCAAAGGTAAAAATCGCATCCAGTTTAGATATTCTTTCTGTTGGACTTTTTCTTCAAACAAATGAGTAAATAAAGTATAAAACGGCAATGCGACATAGTAAGTTGCTTTGACTAAAAAGTACATTACAGTTATAAAAATGGCAAAACCCCACCACATATCTCTAACTGTTTGATCAATATCACTCTCATATTTCGGTTTTCCAAACATCTTATTTCTCCTAATCTATTATTTCATTAAATTTGTAAATGTATTAATTGTTGTCATTTTGTTATTGTAATCAACTTTTCTTTGTAATTCTTGAAACTGATAATTTAATTGCTCTGTCCTCATCATGTCTTCATACATATTTTGCGCTTGTCCTACGTCATAGGCTCTACCTTGATCAATTACATTAACCATATAAGCAAAAGCATCAAAATGAATATCTAACCCTGCTTGTTGCCTTGCATAAACAAATGGAATACTATTCAATTTCTCCATACAATAGTTTCTAGCTTGAGCAACTTCATCCTTATGTTTTTTTACTTGATCTGCTATTGGTTTTTCATGCTTCACTCGTTGATAAGCAAAATAAATTGGAGACCATAGCAGAACCCATGCTCCCACCCAAAGGGAGTATTCAAAAGGTTTACTTAAGATTCCTAAACCAGAACTAGAAAATTCACCAAGTCTATCTATATAGGCAACTAAGAACAATGAACCTAAAATTCTGAAAATCCATCCCAAAACACTTAATTTCGGGTTGATAAGAGAAACATGTTTTCCATCTACTATATAAAAATACTTAGTCAGATCTTCTACTCTTTTAGACCAAATAGCAGCTTCAACTATTAAGTTTCTACTACGTTTAGGCTCTTCTATTGTCGAAAGATATTCTTGTAAAACAGTCTGGTATGATTGCGGATTAACGATAGGATAATATTCATATTTTTTGCCTTCTGCAGTAATGACATCAAGAGAATGGTATGCACCATTATCAAAAACTTCAGACCAATGTTTATTTGGTAACCTCCCTTTTACATAGGCTTCCCAAATAGTCCATTCATCAAACAAATCTGACTTAGATTCATCCGGAATAATTCCTAAAAAATAATCTAACTCATTCTCCTCTTGAGAAATAATTTCACTCTTATTCATTTATAACTCTCCTTTCCTAGTTATTTTATCATATTGTGGATATATACACAATATGAAGTCAGATACTTTTTTCTTATAATTAAATAAAAGGAGTTGATGACGATAATCAGTTTTAACCCACTCTGGGCTACAATGAAGAAAAAAGAAGTTTCTCAATACAAGTTATTAAAATCTGGAGTTGATAACAAAACTCTTGACAGCTTAAAGAAAAATAAAAACATAACTTTACTAACTCTAGAAAAGCTATGTCACATTTTAGATTGTCTTCCAAATGATATCGTTGAATTTATCGAAGAAACTCCCGATTCTAATATTCGTAACACATTTACCTAGTTCTAATATTTATTCTTATGTCATAATATCTACGTTATCTACCCTCCCTACCATTGTTCACAATATAAAACAAGTAATACTCTTCAAACCACGTCAGCTTCGCCTTGGATTATATATGTGACTGACTTCGTCAGTCTTATCTACAACCTCAAAGCAGTGCTTTGAACAATCTGCGGCTAGCTTCCTAGTTTGCTTTTTGATTTTCATTGAGTATAAGATCCAATAACATCACAAAAAGAAATCAGGTAATCCTAGTGACTACCTGATTTTCTATGTCTTAAGCATTTTGCCAATTTTCTTGGTCTTCTTTAAAGCTTTTTAGAAGGTCGAGCCCTTCTGGTGTGATGTAACCTTCTTCTTGAGCTAGGTGAATGAGTTCACTGTAGTTAGAAAGTGTTAACAGCTTAACACCTGCGTCTGAGAAATTCTTATCTGCTTTTGGTAATTGGTAGCTGAAAATCGCGACCACTCCAAGAACGTCAGCTCCTTCTCGCTTGGCTGCTGCCACGGCATCGAGAACAGAACCACCTGTTGAAATAAGGTCTTCAACCACTACCATCTTTTGTCCCTCAGCTACGCGGCCTTCGATTTGATTACCAGCACCGTGGTCTTTTGGTTTGCTACGGATGTAGGCAAAAGGTAGATCCATCTTATCAGCAATAATAGCTCCGTGTGGAATCCCTGCTGTTGCAGTTCCTGCAATCACCTCAACCTCTGGAAAGGTCTCTTTGATAGCATCTACAAAGCCATTTTCAATTAGGCTACGAGTTTCTGGATAGGCAAGAGTCACACGATTATCAGTGTAAATCGGTGACTTGATACCAGATGCCCAAGTGAAAGGCTCCTCTGGTTTGAGGTAAACGGCTTGGATTTTCAAGAGGTGGCTAGCGATATCTTTAGCAAGTGTCATGGTATTCTCCTTTTATTTTTCTAATCTATTTCTTTAATTCCAGTCCTGTGTCCATTCATCCTTGATGGCATGATAAGCTGCAACAGGATCTTTAGCTTGGGTAATGGGACGTCCCACTACGATATAGTCACTACCGATTTGATAGGCATCAGCAGGGGTCATCACACGTTTTTGATCTCCAACTGCAGCTCCTGCTGGACGAATACCCGGTGTCAGACAGATAAAATCTAGTTTGGTAGCCTGTTTGATGACTTGCACTTCCTGAGCCGAGCAAACAACACCATCTAATCCCGCTTCAGCTGTCTTCTTAGCATAATGAATCACAGACTCTTGCAGGCTGGTTTGGATATTTTGAAACTCCTGCATCTGAGCTTCTGATGTTGATGTGAGCTGAGTGACAGCGATCAATTTGGCTTGACTTCCAAGACCTTCACGCGCAGCCTTCATCATCTCTACACCACCAGCCGCATGAACATTGGTCATGTCTACACCAAGCTGAGACAAGATCTTCATGGCTGACTTGACTGTATTGGGAATGTCATGAAGTTTAAGATCAAGAAAGACGCTATGTCCCAAGTTTTTTAAATAGGAAATAATCTCAGGCCCCGTTGCGTAATAAAGCTCCATCCCTACCTTTAGATAAAGGCTTTCTTCTACTGGGAAAAGAGCTAAAAATTCCTTGACCGCCTCAAAACTAGGAAAATCAAGAGCAATAACTGGACGATGTTCTCGCATAGGTTTCTCCTTTTACCTTTGCTAGTGAGAGAGTCTGGCCACAAGAAGCCACGAAAAAAGGAACCTGCCAACAGCAAGGTTCCACGAAAAATGGGTAGTCTCCACCCTTTCACCGTCTAACCTTAGCTGCCTCTCTGGACTGCTTTAAAGGTTTTTTACTATTCTATTATTTCTACTAGCACTTGTCAAGTAAAAACATGGTCACTAAAGAGCTATAGAAAAAAAGCTAAACCTAGCGACGCGATGAACGCTGACTTGTTTGATTTCGATTGCTCTCTTCCTCCAATTTTTTCTTCTCTTCTTCCAATTTATTCTGCTGTTCTTCCAGTCTTTTCTTCTCTTCCTCTTTTTGTTTCTTCTCAGCTTCCTTAGCCTCTTGTTTGGCTTTTTCTTCTGCCTCCATAATTAATTTATCCGCCACAGTGTAGCTGTAAATTCCAGCTTCCATGTCAATCACACTCGGTTCTGACAATTGTGGCTTAATCTTACTGTAATATGGCAGTTTCTTACTCATTTCAGAAAGGGGAACCAAGACTTCGTCCGAATCATTCATGGTCAATCGAATTAAATCGGAAGTCACCTTGCTTGGGGCTAATTCCACCTTTTGGATAGCCGCCTTGAGTTCTGGGCTAATTTGAGCAAGCTCTGACGTAAAGGTCTTGATTTGTTCGCTGTCATTAAAGAGAACTGATAAATAAGTTTCTGGCAGACTCACCAAACTCACCGCACTGCTCTCAAGCTGACCACTTGAAAGGATTGGATAATGACTTTCTCCAGAAACATAGTAGGCCACAATATCATATTCCTTGACCTTGATAGTAAACTTGGTTGGAAATTGATAGACAAGCTGAGCTGATTCAACCCAATAGTTAGACTTGATCTGCTCTTCATATTTTGCCTTATCTAGCAGAAGGTTAATTGTATAATCCGAATCCTGAATGCCTGAAGCCTGTCGAATATCATCAGCTGTAGTTTGCACTGTTCCCTCAACACGAATATCCTTCATGGTCGCATAAGGGCTGAGCAAGTAGGCAGAGATAACCAATAAAAGCAGACTGAGAAACAAAATCGAGATAGCCCGCCAGATATGAACTCCTGGAATTTTCGGTTTGACCGGTTTTTCCTTCACAGGCTTTTTCTCTATTTTTTTATCCCGTTTATCCTCTTTCTCTGTCTTTTTAGACTTTGGTTCTTCTTTGGATGCTTCTTTTTTGACGTCTTCTGACTCTTCTACTTTTTCCTTAGCATCTTCCTTAGCTGATTTTGGGTCTTTTGGATCAGATTCACTCTCTTGGTCCTCAGTTGCATCTGACTTTTCAGATTTTGAAGCCATTCGAGCTTGTCTTTCCTTTTCCTTCTTCTCAGCTAGGGCCGCCTCTTCTTCAGCCTTCTTTTTTAGATATTCTTGGTTTCGTTTCTGCCATTCTGATAACTCTTTAAATTCTTCGAGGATTTCTTTGCCCTCATTTTTCTTATCTTTTGACATTTACTTTCCTTATGATAAATCTTTTTTCAACAATTGGTAAAAATCTGCTAGAGATTTCAATTCCTTAGAAGCCTTCATCTTAGCCTGGTAATCTTCCTTGTGACTTAGTAAGTGAGAAAGCTTCTCTTCCAAACTATCCAAGGTCAAATCACTTTCTTGAAGCTCTTCTGCATATCCTTTCTTAACAAAGTAGGCTGCATTTTCAATTTGGTCACCACGACTTGCCTCACGACCAAGTGGCACTATGACATGTAATTTTGCCATCGCCAAGAGCTCAAAAATCGTATTAGCACCACCTCGTGTCACAACAATGTCAGCCAATTCCATCAAGGGTTGATAGAGATTGGTCACATAGTCAACACGAAAAAGATTTTGGCTCAACTCGTTCAGGCTAGAATCTCCAGTTAAATTGACAATATTGTATCGCTCTGTCAGTTCTTTCTTATGGTCTGTCACCAATTGGTTAAAGACACGAGCGCCTGCAGAACCGCCGACAAACAGCACTGTTGGCAATTTTGGATTAAAGTGGGTTTGGATATCCACCAATTCATCTGGTTCTGGAGTTTTTTGGTCTGAAACCTTGGTCACTGCCCCTACATGCTCGACCTTAGACAAACTTGAAGCTTGCTCAAATGTTGAATACATCTTCGTCGCAAATTTATAGGCTATTTTATTGGCCAAGCCCATAGATAGGTCCGATTCGTGAATAAAGACAGGCACTCCTGAAACACGTGCTGCGATAACTGGCGGCACTGAGACAAAACCTCCCTTTGAAAAAAGGGCCTGTGGACGAAGTCGCAACATGATAAAGAGCGATTGAACAATTCCCCAGCCAACTTTAAATACATCCAGCATATTTTGCCAAGAGAAATAACGACGCAATTTTCCAGTCGCAATGGAATGGAAGGTGACATCTAGACCCGACTTGAGGATTTCTTGGTGTTCGATACCACGTTTATCCCCAATATAGTGGACTTCCCAGCCATCTTCGATGAACTTGGGCATTAACAAAAGGTTGAGGGTCACGTGTCCAACCGTCCCCCCACCTGTAAAGACAATTTTTTTCATATTATTCCTTTAACTCCGCTACTGTGTCGATAAAGAGGTCGCCACGTACTTCAAAGTTAGCATACATATCCCAGCTGGCATTGGCAGGACTGAGAAGGACTACATCTCCTTGAGTCGCAAGTTCATAGGCCTTGCGGGTCGCATCTGCAATATCAGTCGCATCTACATAAGTCACACCAGCCTTATCTGCTGCCCGTTTGACACGTTCTGCTGACTGACCGAGGATGACCATCTTCTTAAGTCCAGTAATATCTGGAACCAATTCGTCAAACTCATTGCCACGGTCCAAACCACCTGCAATCAAGACTACCTTGCTGTTGTCAAATCCTGACAAGGCTTTTTGAGTAGCCAAGATATTGGTTGACTTGCTATCATTATAGAACTTGACACCCTTGATTTCATCCACAAATTGGAGACGGTGTTTAACACCACCGAAGGCTGAAAGAGTTTCCTTGATGGTTTGATTGTCTACACCACGAAGCTTAGCAACAGCAATCGTCGCAAGGGCATTTTCAACATTGTGGCTACCTGGAACACCGATTTCACTTGCGGCCATGACTACTTCCCCACGGAAGTAGAGCTGACCATCTTCCAGATAAGCTCCATCAACCTTTTCCTGTGTTGAGAATGGTACAACTGTAGCTTCTGTTTTAGTAGCCAATTCTTTTGCCAAGTCTTGGTTAAAGTTCAAGACAAGGAAATCAGCCGCTGTCATCTTGTTCTGGATATTCCACTTGGCTGCTACATATTCCTCAAAAGAACCATGATAATCAATATGAGTTGGCATGAGGTTGGTAATAACTGCAATCTCAGGATGGAATTCTTGAACGCCCATGAGTTGGAAAGAAGAAAGTTCCATGACAAGAGTGTCCTTGTCTGACGCAGTTTGGGCAACTTGACTAGCTGGATAGCCGATATTTCCTGATAAGAGACCATGTTGGCCAGCAACAGTCAAAACTTCCCCAATCATGGTCGTTGTGGTTGTTTTACCGTTCGAACCTGTGATACCGATAATTGGCGCTTCTGAAATCAAGTAAGCCAATTCCACCTCAGTCAAGACTGGAATTCCCTTGGCCAAAGCCTTTTCAATCATGGGATTGCTGTAAGGGATACCTGGATTTTTCACCATGAGGGCAAACTCTTCATCCAAGAGTTCCAAAGGATGGCCGCCTGTGATAACCTTGATCCCTTCTTCCAGCAAACTTTGCGCAGCTGGATTGTCCTCGAAAGGTTTTCCGTCATTTACCGTCACAATGGCACCCAGCTTATCCAACAAACGAGCTGCAGATTCACCAGACTTGGCCAAACCTAAAACAAGTACTTTCTTATTTTTAAATTGATCTATTACTTTCATGTCGCAAACTCCATTTCTACTCTTACTATTTTACCATTTTTATGGAAATAATTCTAAACGAAAATGCTCATATTCAGCATTCTAACAAGCAAAAAGAGAGCCGAAACTCTCTTTTATCTTCTTTTACTTTTACTGACCGACATGAGGGTAATATCTCGCAAGCTAAAGTATGCTAGGAAGAGCATAGCGATTGCGATAAAGAATTCTGTAGGTAGCTGAAAGATTTGCAGAACTGACAGCATAAGCAAAATCAAGAGTGCTACAAAAGCAAAGACGACAAGGACAATATTGACTGTCCCTTTAATGCTTTCTGGTGTCGCAAATACATAGAGTAGTAATAAGAGGAGTCCTATGATTAAATAAACCATCTTTATCTCTTTCTAGCTCTTATTCAGCTGATTTTTTCTTCTTGTTAGCTTTCTCACGCTCTGCCTTATTAAGGATTTGTTTACGCAAACGGATAGACTCAGGCGTTACTTCCATGTACTCATCGTCGTTCAAGAACTCAAGAGACTCTTCAAGTGTCAAGATACGAGGCGTCTTAATAACAGCTGTTTGGTCCTTAGTAGCTGAACGGACGTTGGTCATTTGTTTCGCCTTCGTGATGTTAACTGTCAAGTCGTTTTCACGAGAGTTTTCACCGATGATCATTCCTTCGTAAACTTCAGTACCTGGGTTGACAAAGATCGTACCACGTTCTTCGATAGACATGATTGAGTAAGTTGTAGCCTTACCAGCATCGATAGAAACAAGGGCACCACGGTGACGACCACCAATTTCCCCTGGAATCAATGGCAAGTATTGGTCGAAGGTATGGTTCATGATACCGTAACCACGAGTCATTGACAAGAACTCAGTTGAGTACCCAATCAAACCACGCGCAGGAACAAGGAAGACCAAACGAGTTTGACCGTTACCAGTTGAAATCATATCCAACATTTCACCCTTACGTTCAGAAAGGCTTTGGATAACAGACCCTTGGTATTCTTCTGGAGTGTCGATTTGTACACGCTCAAATGGCTCACATTTAACACCGTCGATTTCTTTTACGATAACTTCTGGACGAGATACTTGAAGTTCATATCCCTCACGACGCATTGTTTCGATAAGGATTGACAAGTGCAATTCTCCACGTCCTGAAACAGTCCATTTATCTGGTGAATCAGTTGGGTCAACACGAAGGGAAACGTCTGTTTGCAATTCTGCCTGCAAGCGTTCTTCTACCTTACGAGAAGTTACCCATTTACCTTCTTTACCAGCAAATGGTGAGTTGTTGACCAAGAATGTCATTTGAAGAGTTGGCTCATCGATGTGTAGGATTGGAAGAGCTTCAACTGCATCTGTTGGAGTGATGGTTTCACCGACAAAGATATCTTCCATACCTGAAACGGCAATCAAGTCACCTGCTTTTGCTTCTTGGATTTCACGACGTTCCAAACCAAAGAAACCGAAGAGTTTTGTAACACGGAAGTTTTTAGTTGTGCCGTCAAGTTTAGAAAGGGTAACTTGGTCCCCAACCTTAACAGTACCACGGAAGACACGACCGATACCGATACGTCCAACAAAGTCGTTGTAGTCCAAAAGTGATACTTGGAACTGTAAAGGCTCATCTGAGTTATCTACTGGAGCTGGGATGTGGTCGATAATCGTGTCAAAGATTGGTGCCATAGTAGCTTCTTGGTCAGCTGGGTCATCTGACAATGAAGAAGTTCCGTTGATCGCTGAAGCATACACCACTGGGAAGTCAAGCTGGTCGTCATCTGCACCAAGCTCGATGAAAAGTTCCAAGACTTCGTCCACTACTTCTGCTGGACGAGCTGATGGTTTATCGATTTTGTTAACAACAACGATTGGAACAAGATCTTGTTCCAAAGCTTTTTTCAATACGAAACGAGTCTGTGGCATTGTTCCTTCGTAGGCATCTACGACCAAGACAACACCGTCAACCATTTTCATGATACGCTCAACTTCTCCACCGAAGTCCGCGTGTCCTGGTGTGTCCATGATGTTGATACGAGTTCCGTTATAGGCAACGGCTGTATTTTTAGCAAGGATGGTAATTCCACGCTCTTTTTCGATATCGTTTGAGTCCATAGCACGCTCTGCCAATTCAGTACGTGCATCAAGCGTTTCTGATTGTTTCAATAATTCGTCAACGAGGGTTGTTTTACCGTGGTCAACGTGGGCGATAATCGCAATGTTACGGATATCTTCTCTAAGTTTTGTCATGATTTCCTCTATAATATTCAAAATTTATTTTCTAACTGAACGATTATACCATAATTTCAAGTAAATAACATAATTCAAGCAAGTGTAAATGTTTTCACTCTGCTTTTCTTTTCACGTCAAGCCTTTTCAAAGCAAGCGACTTATGATAAGATAGGCACAGTATGCGTTTAGATAATTTATTAGCCCAAGAAAAAATAAGCCGAAAGGCCATGAAACAAGCTTTACTCAAAGGGGACATTCTCGTCGATGGTTGCCCAGCCCGCTCCCTAGCTCAAAATATCGATACAGGACTACAAGAACTCCTTTTTCAGGACCGAATCATTCAAGGCTATGAGCACACCTATCTTATGCTTCATAAGCCTGCTGGTGTCGTTACAGCCAACAAAGACAGAGAACTTCAAACCGTCATGGACCTCCTTCCGCCTGACATCCAGTCTGACAAGCTCTATGCCGTCGGCCGACTAGACCGAGATACAACTGGACTCCTCCTCTTGACTGACAATGGCCCCTTGGGCTTTCAGCTCCTCCATCCCCAATATCATGTAGATAAGACTTACCAAGTTGAGGTTAATGGACTTCTAACACCTGACCATATCCAAGCATTTCAAAAGGGAATTGTCTTTTTAGATGGCACTGTCTGTAAACCTGCAAGACTAGAGATTCTATTTGCAAGTCTTTCCCACAGTCAAGCCTCTATTACCATCTCAGAAGGAAAATTTCATCAGGTTAAGAAAATGTTTCTATCTGTTGGTGTCAAGGTGACCTCACTCAAACGCACCCATTTTGGCCCTTGGAGTTTGGATGATAATCTTCAAGAGGGAGACTATCGCCTCCTCAACTCAGAAGAGCTGACAAGCATTCGTGAATTTCTCAGAAAAAGTGGTTAAAAAATGAGCTCGGAAACATCCAAGCTCGTTTTCTTATTTCTCAACTTTGACTTTCCCTTTCCAAGAATCCAATCCATAAGAAAGGATATAAATCTCAGAAAAACCTTGTTTTTTCAAGTAAAGGGCTGCATTTGTCACTCGTTGCGCACGTTGGTTTTCGTAGAGAAGGACAGGTTTATCCTTACGAAGGGCTGCAAGACTGGTCTTCAACTGACTTGAAGGAATATTGCGGGCACCAAGGATATGTTTTCTGTGGAATTCAGCTGGGTCGCGCAAATCAATCAATTGACCTGTACGAATCAAGGCTTCAAACTCCTCATTGTCCACGATTTTAGCCGCACGGCGAATACGAAGATAGTTAAAGCCCATCCACGCCAACATTGCCAGTATAAGTGCCCACAAAATCCAAGTAACCATTAGTTCATTTCTCCATTTTTCTCAATATAATCCAATTCTACCTTGTGCTCTCTGCGAAGAACTGCTTCTGCCTCTAGATAGTCTAATTTGTCCATCAACCCTGCATCGTAAATCCGAGAGAGTTCCAACTTCATCAGTTCAATATCATATAAGCGTTTTCCCATATAAACAATAATACCAAATCGTTTGAGGAATTGCTGCACATCATAGAATGTTTTCATAAGACTCATTCTAGCAAAATTTTGTGTTTTTTTCAAGAAGATACTCACACAAGAAGTAGCACAGAAATTAAAAAAGCTGCATCTTCTGCAACTTTTTAATCTGGTGGGAAATATCCCAACTGCTCAGCGATGTGAATCGCCTCCTGCCTGTTAGTCACTCCCAATTTTGAAAAGATATTGGCCAAGTGATTGGAAACTGTACGTTTACTCACATAGACCTTGTCACAGATATCATCAATGGTCAAGCCATTTCTAACCAGTTCTAGTATCTCGATTTCTCGTGGTGTTAACACCTCTACCATCACTTCAACTGAAAAGACCTTACCACCTAGATAAATCTTTTCCAGTTTTTTCACCAACTCATCTGGGTCCATACTTTTGTCCAAAAAGCCATAAGCCCCCATAACTTTAGCTCGGTGTTCATACATTTTTTTACTGTAACCTGTCAAAATCACAACCTTACTAGAACAACCATTGTCGATAATCTCTTGTGCCAAGGTCAGCCCATCATCTTGATACAGACTCGTCAGGTTGATATCAATCAAAATAATGTCGTAGTCATCAAAAGCAATCTCCGAAATAGTCGAAAAATTATCCACTAACTGGACCTTTTTAATGTTTTCCGATAACTCTAAAATCATCTTGATACTTTGGCTAAATAATTTATGATCATCAATTAACAAAATTTTCATAACACAACTCCTTATCAATCGGGAGAGTAATTTCTACACGAAATCTCTTATTATTTTCAAAAATCTGCATTTGACCACCTAAAACACTAATTTTATTAGACATATTTTTCAAGCCATAACCTAAGGATTTTTCTGTTTGAAGGCAGTCATTTTCAGAAATGATAAAAATAGTGTCATCATGCACATCAATCTTCAAAGAAATCGTTCCACCACTAGCGTACTTAACGGCATTGGTCGTCAATTCCTCAACCAGACGGTAGGCAATTTTATCGTAAGGAGATAAAAGTCTAAAGTGGACAGGAAACTGTGTGACAACTTCATTTTCTGCGTGATAGCGCTTGACAATCCGATTAATCAGCCCTTGATACTGGATGTCTAACTGCTCGTCTGTTTCTACCATTGGCTGATAATAATCCATCCGCTCGCGAATCCGCTGAACCAACTCCTCTGTCACCAGATTGATCTGTTCACCAAAAGCTTGATTACTACTATATTTATTGAAATTTTTTATTGCCATCACATTTTGCAGGATTTCATTGTGAAGAAATTCGGAGAACTGTTGTTCTGTATCTTCATTTGCCAGCAGACTTTTCACCATACGGTTACGCTTTAAAAAGAGAACTTTTACATAATCCCTAGCATCTAGCATTTCAGCAGAACGAAAAAGGCGAATCAATTCTTCCGAACAAATCCCGAACAATAGTAACATGATATTCAAGACCAAAAAGCTCATGTTTAAGTCTAGACGAAAGATGATGAAAATACCTACTAACAAAAACATAACCAGTAAAAACAAGCGTGAAAAAGCTTTTATATAGGACAATTTCAACTCTGATACCCTTTTTTGAAGAGAGCTGACAATCGTTTTGAAGTGTAAAAAAGCTAAGATACCAAGAATTTCTAGATACCAGACTAGGTTCATCACTCCTGAGCCCCTCGTATTGATATACAAAAAGAAATAAGAAAGAGGCAATATTAAAGCTAATATCCACAAATTTCGTCTCTGATACTTGAGTTTACTTTTCAACTCTTTATGATATAAAATCAGTAAAATCAAGGGAACAAGGTTTAAAAAGAAAGACGCAAACAAGGACAGAAAGAGAAAAATTGAAGGACTTAACAGATACGAACTAATGGTGATTAGTGTCAACACAAAGGACACACTCAACAGTTCTTCTCCTATTTTCTCTCCCAGAAAGATAATAGACAGAGAACTATACACCAATAAAAAAGAGTTGAGCGGATGAAGAATATCAAAAAAGTGCAACAGGGTGCTCGCAACTCCTTGATTAAATATGGATTGCCAGCTAATGAGAAACATCATCAGGAGCAACCAAAGTTTCAACTCACTATACCGAAAGGTCACAATATTACAAATATAGCTAAATACAATTAAAGCAATAATCAGCAATAAAACCATCTGCAAAGAAAAATCTGTCGAAAAGTCCAGAGGAATCCTATAATAAATATAAATCATCAAAGCTAGATGATTAAAAATCGTCAACCACCACAATAAAAGTGAGTTTTTCGAGAGCGATTTGACAAACTGTTTCATATGTATCTACTTCCTGAACTACTTTAATATCATTATAACACAATACCAGAATTGCAGGATAGGCAACTCTGGTATTTGACTTAATTTTCAATCATTTGCCAACTTACTCTGTAAGTCACTAGCAGGTAAAGGACAAATAGTAAGACCGCTACTCCCAGATAGGTGATATCAATAGAAATGCTGGTATTAGCGAAATTCTCAAAATAGCCCAAAAGAGCGGTACTCAAGGCAAATGCTAGCGGACCTGCGATGACCAGCGGAACCAAGAAATAACTTAGAATCTGTCGCAAAAGAATAGAGCGATTTTGCTTTCTCTTGTTCCCAAGAAGGTATAAGATTTGATAATCATTAACACTATCCAAAGCACTTGTAGAAGTTTGAAGAGACAAGATACTGAGGGAAATAATGATAAAAATAACACTGACAAAAATCATGACAAAGACAATGACGCCCATAAATCCAAGATAAATCTCAAAAATTCTTCCTTTGGTTTGATAGGCGAGCGGATTCAACTCTGCTCCATCACGAGTGAAGTAGTATTTTTCAATCCACTGACTCAAGAATGTTTCTACTTCCCGTTTGTCAATGTTTTCTTTGAAATTGGCAACATAGGTCGTGTGGTCTTCCGTCAATCCAACTACTACCTTATTTGGTACAATCAAGGTTCCTGCGTCATTTAGACCCACTGAAGATAAAAAGTAAACTGTTTCAAGTGGCTTTGAAGAGGCAAGCTTGAGAGAATGACCGTTAATCATGAGGGTTTTGGTCGTTGATAGAAAGTCCTGGATCTGCTTAGCAGTTCCTTTATAGTTGGCATTGACTAGAAATTGGTCTTCTGACAAGTCAACCTCTTTTTTCCCTTGCAGTTTGCGGAGATGATTGTAGGCAGAAATTCCTAAAATCGGTACTTTTGATTCAGGAAGTTTCTTATCATGATCCCAAAGATTGCTAGTATCAATCAAATCTTTATAGGTTAAATCACTAGAATAGATAGGATAGCTGTACTCCTCTTTGATGAGGTTAAAGTCAAATCCATCTGCTTTCAGCCTATCTTTTATAGAATCCTGAGCAAATTGGAACTCTTGAACACGATAAAGATTGACAGTTACGTCATAAGGTGAGTATTTGTTCAGCTCTCGATTCATAGTCGTATAGGCACTACCACTAAAAACGAGCAAGCTGAGTGCCAAGGTCAGAGTCAAGGATAAGACAGCCAACGTGACCGAATTACTATCAGCTTGTTTTGAAAATTGACGGATTTTAAAAGTGTTTAGTTTGTTATAGTAGGTTTGAGGCAGTTTTCTAAGGGAAATCAAGACAAAATGGCTTAAAGTGTTGTAAAATAAAATCACAAAAATCACGAAGATAGATACCAGCAAGATACCCCAGCTTTTCAAGAATGATAGATGGTGATAGTCTGAAAAATAGAGAGCACCAAAACCGATAACAGCTGTCGAAAGAATAAAGAGAAGTGCTTGAAGAACTGGCTTGCCTTTTGCCAAGACAGATTTCTTGACCCCATTCTCTTGAATAAGTGCAATGATATTTTGCTTTCTAAAGGTAAGAATGTCCATTACACCAACAATAAAACTGGTTACCAAATAGGAATAAACTAGTAAGATGACAGACTTGCTATCAAAGAAAAGCAGACTACCAAAGTAATTGGCCATAAAAAACTCAGATGCAACCTTAGATAGAATGACCAGTAAGATCAAACCAAGCAAGAAACCTAGAATCAAGGAAAAGATATTGACCAGCATGGTTTCAAAGAACAGGGTACGGATAATCTGCTTCTTCTTCATTCCCAGCGTTGCATAAAGTCCCAGCTCTTTCTTGCGCCGTCCCAGCACAAAATTTGTGGAGTAAACGATGAGAAAGGCAATCGCCGATAGAATCAGATAGGAAAGCAAGCCCATGTACTGGCTCATCACCGTCGTCAACGTTTCCTTTGCTCCTGATAAACTTTGCATCACTGGATGACTTGGTAAAGCATTAAAAGCGTAGAGCAAGCTATAAATTAATGTCAGACTGAAAAAATAGATGGTATAAGTCTGTAAATTTCGAAATACATTCCGTAAAATCAATTTTGGATACATACTCTCCCCCTCCTACCTGGTACGACTGTAAATCTCTTGCAAATACTGTTCATTAGATAAGCTGTTACGTTCCAAATCATCCATAATCTTTCCATCGCTAAGCAACACCATCCGTGAAGAGTACTTAGCTGCGGCAGGGTCGTGAGTGACTAATAAAATGGTGATGCCAAAACTTTTATTGATTTCCTGCAAAAGCGCCATCAGTTTTTCAGAATTGGCAGAGTCCAAGGCTCCTGTCGGCTCATCTGCGATAATCAGTTTAGAATCATCAATCAAGGCTCTAGCAGTTGCCACACGTTGTCGCTGACCACCTGATAACTGATTAGGAAACTTATCTTTTAAGTTTTGGATGGCCAACTTATCCAAAATTTCCTCAATCTTATCCTGATGTTTTTTGATATTTTTCCCCTGAATCTGGAGAGGTAGAACAATATTTTCATAAACTGTCAAGGTTTCCACTAAGTTGTAAGCTTGGAAAATATAGGAAATGTTTTTAGCACGATAGTCAGCTAGTTCGTTTTCCTTGGCATGGATGATGTCAAAACCTTCAAATCGAATCTCACCTGATGTTGGTTTATCAATCGTTGAAATACAGTTGAGGAGTGTTGTTTTTCCACTACCACTGGCCCCCATAATTGCCAGAAATTCACCTTTTTCAACGGACAAGTTCACATCTGATAAAGCATGAACGATATTATCCCCTTGACCAAATGTTTTCGTTAATGCTGTCACGATAAGTTGTTTCATCATTTCATTCCTCCGTTTCTTTATGACACTATCATTATACGGTTTCTTTCAAGGTTTGCCATGAGTATTTTGTGCAATATATTCATGTTATAAAAAAAGCCGATACTTTTTTAGGTATCGGTCGATATTGATTATTTGCGATCGTTTCTTTTTTTCATAAAGTAAACAATTCCTATGACAACAACTCCTAAGACCAGTACAGGTGCATAGAATTCTAGTGTTCCAATAATTCCGTCCATTTTATCCTCCTGTCAAAAAATAGAGAGTTTTATCCACAGCGCACGTTTGGCGAAGTACATTCATAAGAATATGTAAACCACAAACCACAGCGCCCCTGTGCTGTTAATCTAACAGTCTTACCATAACCCAGCAGCAGATTTACCATTCAACTCTTGGCTATTAATTGCATAATCCAAAGAATCAATCTCAAAGTTATCTTGTTTTATTTGTATTTCTCCCGTAAATATAACACCAAATCAAAATGTTGTCAATGTTTTGAAATAAAACACTAGAATCTTCCTTTTGTTTTATCTAACATCGAACATTATTTCTCGTACACTCATAGGAATAGGTAAAATACAATCCACAGAGACCTGCTACTGTCATTTTAAAAGCTGTATCCCACAAGCTTCTGATTTCCCGAAAAGTTCTTGGTTTTCAACCTCAAAACTTAGAGAATCAATTTCTAAACGATTTGTATTTTTAGCCATAAGGTTGCCTCCTTCCTTCTTTTGGATGATCATCTTTACAATAACCAGTATAAACTCTAGTATTGGATAAGTAATGAGTAAATCGTGCAAGTTTCTTATTTTCGAGTAAAATTTTTATAGTTCTCAGTAAAGAGACAACTGAACAATCTCTTGCTCAGCTACTTTTTTACACTATTTCTTAAATTATTTAGAAGTTTCTTCTTAACTACTTTACAGAGACTCACACAATCTCCCTGATTTTCCTATCTTCTTTGGCGATTATGACGCAAGTATGGTACAATAAAAACATGAGAATTCAACAATTACACTATATTATCAAAATCGTCGAAACTGGCTCCATGAATGAGGCAGCCAAGCAACTCTTTATCACTCAACCCAGTCTTTCCAACGCTGTGAGAGATTTGGAAAATGAGATGGGCATTGAGATCTTTATCCGCAATCCCAAGGGTATCACCTTGACCCGTGATGGGATGGAGTTTCTCTCCTATGCCCGTCAAGTTGTCGAGCAAACTCAGCTTCTAGAAGAACGCTATAAAAATCCTGTTGCCCACCGCGAACTATTTAGCGTTTCCTCCCAACACTATGCCTTTGTGGTCAATGCCTTTGTTTCTCTACTCAAGAAAAGTGATATGGAGAAATACGAGCTCTTCCTTCGTGAAACTCGTACTTGGGAAATTATCGACGACGTCAAGAACTTCCGTAGTGAGGTCGGTGTCCTATTTTTTAACAGCTACAACCGTGATGTTTTAACCAAAATGCTGGATGACAACCACCTGCTGGCTCACCATCTCTTTACAGCTCAGCCTCATATCTTTGTCAGCAAGAGCAATCCTCTGGCCAAGAAAGACAAGGTGAAACTGGAAGATTTAGAAAACTTCCCTTACCTCAGCTATGACCAAGGAACTCATAACTCCTTCTACTTTTCAGAAGAGATTCTCTCGCAGGAATACCACAAAAAATCTATCGTAGTCAGCGACCGTGCTACCCTCTTTAATCTCTTGATTGGTTTGGATGGTTATACCATTGCGACAGGGATTTTGAACAGCAACCTCAACGGAGACAATATCGTTTCTATCCCACTGGATATTGATGACCCAATTGAGTTGGTCTATATCCAACATGAAAAAACCAGCCTATCCAAGATGGGCGAACGCTTTATCGACTATCTACTAGAAGAAGTTCAGTTTGATAGTTGAGAAATCAGCAAGATTTTATTTTAATAAGCAAAAAAACAAAAGGAGTTTAATATGAAAAAGGTTTTACTTGCTAGTGCAGTTGCCTTATCTATTTTAGGATACACTCAAACAACTGCCCAAGCTCAAGAAAATAAAGCAGAGGTAGTACGAGAAAATGTGACAATTCCTCATTCAAGTACTTCAAAAATCGAAAACCAAGAAAAATCGAAAGAGAAGGTCGAAAAAACAGACAATTCTTCTAAAATTGATGATAAAGAAGAAAAAATAGAGAAAAAAAATCCTGCTACAGAAGAGAAGAAGTCTGAAGTAAAAAAAGAAGAAAAAGTTGAAAAAGTCAAAGAAGGTTGGCAGGAAGAAAATAATAACTGGCGCTTTTACGAACACAACAAACCTGTTACCAACTGGAAAAAAATCCAAGGAAAGTGGTACTACTTCAATAAAGATGGCCATCGACTAAGCAATACAACCTTTGATAGTTATGTTTTCAATAAAGATGGAGTGATGGCTGAAAACGGTTGGAACTTTATCAATGGAAAATGGTACTTCGCTAATTCTTCTGGAAAAATTTCTCAGAATAAATGGGAGAAAATTGGTGGTGCTTGGTATTACTTTGACAAAGATGGAATCATGCTTAGTAATACAACCATTAACAGCTACTTGCTGACAAATAGTGGAGCCATGGCTGAAAACAAATGGGTTCTCATTGATAAACATTGGTACTTCGCTAATTCTTCTGGAAAAATTTCTCAAAATAAATGGGAAAAAATTGCTGGGTCTTGGTATTACTTCGACAAAGATGGAATCATGCTCAGTAATACAACCATTGACAGCTACTTGCTGACAAATAGTGGAGCCATGGCTGAAAACAAATGGGTTCTCATTGATAAACATTGGTACTTCGCTAATTCTTCTGGAAAAATTTCTCAAAATAAATGGGAAAAAATTGCTGGGTCTTGGTATTACTTCGACAAAGATGGAATCATGCTCAGTAATACAACCATTAACAGCTACTTGCTGACAAATAGTGGAGCCATGGCTGAAAACAAATGGGTTCTCATTGATAAACATTGGTACTTCGCTAATTCTTCTGGAAAAATTTCTCAGAATAAATGGGAGAAAATTAATGGAGTTTGGTACTATTTTGACAAAATAGGTATTATGTCTAGTAACCAATGGCAAGGTAATTATTATTTAAAATCAAGTGGAGCCATGGCTGATAATGAATGGATATTTGATAAAAACTATAACAGCTGGTTCTTTTTGAAGCGTGGTGGAATGTATGCATCAAAAGAATGGATTGGAGCTTACTATCTCAAAGCTGGTGGTTATATGGCTAAAAAAGAGTGGATTTACGACGACACTTATAAGGCTCACTACTACTTAGATGATAATGGACATTATGTTTCCGGAACTTACAAAATTGACGGTAAAGACCATCTATTCCACAAAAATGGTCAATGGATTTCTGAGGTCTCAAAAGAAGTTGGTTTTGTAAAAGGCCAATACAGTAAAACCATCTTTTTAGATCCAGGACATGGTGGAAGAGACTCAGGTGCATACTATTACAATGTTGCTGAAAAAGACCTCAACATGCAGGTGTATCGTAAATTACGCAAAAAATTAGAAGAACTTGGCTACAAAGTTCTTACTTCACGTGATAGTGATATTGATGTAGATTTTGTTACAGAACGTTCTCGTATGGTTAACAAGACTAACTCTGATATCTTTATTAGTATTCATTTCAATGCGACTGGTAGCCCGTACTCTAGAGCTAGCGGTATTCAAACCTATTCCTATAGTGATGATCCTGATTATCCAAGTAAAATCAACCCATACTGGCATAACCATCCTGACCGTATGAGTGAGAGCAAGCGCCTCGCAGCAGCTATCCATTCTTCATTGTTAGCTGAGACTGGTGCTAAAGATGCTGGTTTATTGGAAAGAAGCTTTGCCGTTCTTCGAGAAACCGCTAAACCAGCCGTCCTCCTAGAGCTAGGTTATATAGATAATTTCGCTGAAAATCAACAGATTCGAGATAGCCACTATCAAGATAAGCTTGTAGCAGGTATCGTGAAAGGAATTCAAAAATATTACGCTGGTAAGTAAAAAAGGGTCTCGAGAAATCTCGAGGCCTTTTCTATTTGTCTTCTTTTGTATCTTTATCAGGAAAGAGGTATCCAATACCAATGCAAGCTAGTACGCCCGCTCCAATTACCAAGCCACTTGAAATTGGCAAAAGGTCTAAAATTGCATTTGCAATGATAAAAGCAATAATTAAACACATCAGACTAGCCTTGTAGTCTTTTTTCAAAAAATTCTCTAGAGTGAAAAAGAGGAACAGTCCTACCGGAATCAGTGACCAGAGGTTGACATCCAAACTTGGCCATCCAACAGAACCAAAATACAAAACCAAAGCTGAAACTAGCAAGAATCCAATACCTAATAATTTTTTCATTTTTATCTCCAATTTCTTTTTTAGGAACTTGAGTTATCTGATAGTGACGCCTCCCGTCCCTTACAAAAATCATTATAGCAGAGGTCAGTGTCAAGAACAAGTGCCTTTGCCTATCTGGTCTATATATCAGTCTAAGTGGTTGAAGTGTTAAGATAAAAGAAAAGAAGCCCTAATGAGCTTCTTCATTCTAGCGATTGCAACAGTATTTCTAAACTAAAACAATAGAAAGTTAGATTCTAAACTAGTTTTTTCTAGTTCGTATTTTTCTTTTCCTTAGATTCTAGAGAAGTTTTGATTGCTTCTCGTTCAGCCTGTAGTTGAGCTAAATGTTTCTCTTCTTCCTCAAGTTTACTAGTATCTGGTTTTACACGATAATAAACATCTTCTGGTCTCGACAACATCGCTTCATACTGCTGTCCTGCAAACAGTCTCTCCTCGTCATGATTGCTTTTATCTGTCAGTTTTCCATCATCACCAGGTTGCATGACAACTCCACTTGGTACAGCAACTACCACAAATCCTCCTGCGACAGAACCTTTAGTGTGTGCACTTAGACTTTCAACTTCTTTAAATTTGGAATCTGAACTTCGATTTTTCAGATGAGAGTAACTGTTGTCCAATTCAACAGTATATTCAAATTTTTGACCATCTCTATAGCCAATTGCATATATTTCACTAGACTCATTAATAGAGTCATTAATAACAAATTCTTTACCCGAAGCTGTACGCCATGTACCTTTCAAACTAGATAAATCGTTATTTCTTAGTGCTTCAATATCCAGTTTCGGAACAGCAGTTTCTTCTTTTAGCTTATCCACTAACTTCTCTGACTCAGCTACTTTGCTATCTAAACTAGCTAACTGTTCCTTGAGTTTTTGAATTTCCTCTTCTTTCTTCTTCTTAATCTCGGATGCTTTCGAAGCATCTGTCGCTTCTTGACTTGTGTTCTCTTTTTTGGCAACTGAAGAAATTGCTTCAGTTGACTCTCTCTTTGCGTTAGGTGAGAATAAGAAGAGGCTTGCTAGGATTGCAACGACCAAGAGACTAATGGCAATGCCAATATAGACTTTTATTTTAAAAAACTTGCCCCTAATCTTAGATGGAGAAGTTCCTTTCACTACCTTCGATACAGTTGATTTCGGACCATTTTTCTCTTCAAAATGTTTCTTAGTCATAGTATTCCTCCCATTTTTCACTATATTTCACCTATATCTTAAACAAATTCGTAAGATTTGTCAGTATCCATGAATGGATGGGTTTTCAAAAGAAAACCAATCAACTAACCCTTAAATATTGGCATCAATAGAATCATCCATTAAACTCTATATCGAATTTATTAACATAAATTATACCATAATTTTTAAGAATTTTATATATTTTTATAGTCTAACTATGATAATGAAAAGGAGCTATCCTTTCATATTATTCCCTTATCTTTATAAAAATTCTAATAGGTGTAGTTTCTTATCATACTTCATATAGACTGTACTTCATCAAATAAATCTTGAGTTTTTACTACAATTGTAAAAGCACAATTTTTAATATATAGTTCGATACCGTATTTTGTGAAATTGGTAAAATCCAAAAAATCTTCCTATCTGTAATAAGAAGATTTTTTGTTATCTAAATGAAGTTCATTAATACATTCTAAAAGAGTATAATTATCAACGTAATCTTAAGAATTAAGTATTAAATAGTAATTGTCAACAAACTGTTTAACCATCACAGTATCTAATCTCAACACATAAACATCTTTTCTATAGATTTTGTCTTAATCTTGATCTTTTTTCTTCAATCCAAGAAGTGCTCCTACTATAAACAATATTCCAGCAATGAATGGTGTAAGAACTGCTCTAACTGTTCCGGTTTTTGGCAACCTATCAGAATGGTTAGTATCCGACTTACTATCAATGTTAGTATGTTTATTAGCTATGTTCGCTTGTTTATTAAGATAGACTTCCTTCTTATTTTCAAAGTTTTTATCAAGAACTGTAGTTGTAACATCCTTAGTTGAATCAGATTTTTGTGAATGATTTGCTCTTTGTAAGTCCTCTCTTCTATGACTTTGATTTAATTGACTAGGATTTACCTGTGGCTTATCTTTCTTTTTGGATACATCAAAAGTAGGTTTATTTTCCTCCTCCTTTTTCTCCTCTATTTTCTTAAATACAGGTTTTATAAGGGTATCTTTTGATAAATTAAGAACATAGCCAGTGTCTTTTTTTCCTTCTAAACCAGAAATTTCCCAACCATCAAATTGATAGCCTTCTTCTAATTCACCCTTATAGACAGGTAAAATGAAATCTTCTTCCGCCACTATCGTTGAACTCATTTCTTTTCCATTTTGAATGGTTACAGTTACCATATGAGGATTTAGTTCGCTTACCTCTCCCGTATCTTTGTTTAAAATGAATTCTTTTACGGTTGTATTTCTTGCAAAATCTTTTACAACTATCTTAATGTTTAGTGTCTTATCTGCTATTTGTTTAATATCAGCAAATGATTTATATTCTTTTCCATTTACATAAATATGTTGTTCTTGAATCTCACCATCGAATCCATTATTTCTTTTATCATTGATATTAAAGACTACAGATTTTCCATCAGCATATTCGATACTAGTATTTCCCTTAGGATCAATCTTTACTTCTGGTTTAACATTATCATATAAAAATTGATAGTGTACTCCAACCGCTTTCGCATTCAAATCGCTATATCCAGTTCGAAGATAAACATTTCCATCCATGTCTGTTACCTTATCTGGAAATCCATTTGCTTTATAGTCTTTCATTCCCCAGTCCATGATGTCACCGTCTTTAACATTAAGCTTAATGTTAAAATCTCTAGTGTTATCAATGTGTAAATCTCCATAGATTAAATAATTATCTACAACTGATTCATTAACTCTCAACTCCCAGTTGAAACCACCCTTATCAGAAATCTTACCTCTTAAATAGAATTCTGGATTTCGTACATAAATTTTATTAGATTTAGATGGATTAAAGTAGTTCTTGTCCATTGAAAGATTTACTGGTTTTGCATCAATAAATAACGTAGAGCCATCTTCTTTTATAGCTTCTACATTGGATTTATCCTCTCCTGTGTACTCTTTATCATCTTTACCAAATAATACCAGTTTAGAAGAATCTGTTACAAGATTTCCATCTTTATCGATTGCCTCCCCTTTAGCGTTCATTTTAAATCTAAACACTTGATACCTTACAATGTTAAAGCCGTCCAAAGCCGACATTAATACGGATTGAGTACTTCTTCCATCTTCAACATTTCTACTATCAGTATAAATTATTTTTTCTGATAAAACTCTTAGATTAGGATTGGCCTTTTGGATTTTTGCTATATCTTCCTGGCTATAGACTCCATTTCCTTCTAACATGTCCGTTTTTCCAGGATTATAGGTAGTCACTTTTAGTGCATAGCCTTTTCTTAGAATGATGTTATCCTTTAACAGATATTGTTGTTTTTCTGAATCAGAATAGATCTTCCCTGTTTCCATTTCCGTTAAATTGGTTGGTTTATTTTTTGAAAGATCTCCTTCTCCTAATTCTATTACATTCCCATAACTTGATGCATAGGGATATTCCGTTTTAGTTTCCTTATTTTTTTCAGGCATTCTAATTTTAGTCTCAGCTTTTATCTGATCATCATCTTTAACAAAGAATCTCATATCTCCTGCAAAAGCTAAACCATCCACAATATCATTAACATTAGCGTATAAATCAAATGTCATCGTTTTTGAATGCGAATCATACTTGGTCGTTTTGATTTCTATCGATTTATAGTTATTTCCATAATATACCTTGGCATTTTTAGAAACATTACTTATCTTTCCAAGAATTTCAAAGTGTCCATCTTTAGACGGGCTTAGAACACCATAAATTTTTGATTTAATTTCGTCAAGTTTTTCAGTTTCGTATTCTAAGGCACTACCATCGTCATAAGCAATGATATTTCCCTTATCATCGTATTTATAATCGTATTCTTCTGTCCTCTTACCAGTTTCACTTGTAAAGTCATCAACTTCTCTAAATTTCTTTTTAATGAGTTTTTTTAAGTCTTTGCTTTCAAAATCTCTAATTGTTGAAATGGCTTTATTGATAGTAAAGCTAGATTTTTCTTCGATAGACTCTTCATTTCCTTGATGATTTTTTACCTCAGTTGTATCTTTTTTAAGACTATCCTCTTTTCTATTTTCTAAATTTTTAAATTTAGATTCAGAAATCTCCCCAAGTTTTTGGTATTTAGATGAATCTTGATCAGGATCTACTAGATAATAAGAAATCATCCCCTTTTCATCAGCATGATCAGCAAATTTAATTCTATGAATCTTTGTGAAATTGCTAGAGCCATCTAATGCAATGACTTCAATGATTTTTCCTCTTAAATCTCCTGCACCTTTAATTTCATAAATGGTATTTCCGTCTTTGTCAAGTTTTCTATTTCTTCCTTGACCCTCACCTGCATAAGTTACTTCAAGATTTTTCTCAACATCTCCATCTTCATTAACCAGAGCAGCTCCTGCATACCAAACTTCGTTGGCAATCTCGTCAAATTTTTCAGGATGTTCTTTCTGATCTCTTGCAAATAAAGTTTCATTCTTGTATTGCTCTTTTACCTTGTGATAAGTATCCTTTGTGATCAGCTTAATTTTTTCAGGATTTGAAAAATCAATCGAAACAATCTTAGGAGCTGTGTTATCAATTTTTACAGGAATATAGGAAACCTGCCATGGGTAATCTTTAGTTAATCTATATTTAAATTTATAGAAATATTGACCTTCTGCAATTGGTTCAAATTGACCTCTTATCTTAGTAGCAGGATCTTTGGTATCCTTGCTTTCTGGTGCATTTTCTTCTCTACCTCTAGGGTTATAAATGAGTCCATCCCATTTCAAGTCACCCCAAACTTTTAGTTTAGAAGATTTGATTCCCTTTGCATCATTTCTTTTAGAGTTTAAAATTCCTTTAATAAAGTGTTCTCTCGAAATGACTTTTAAGTCGATTTGATTTTCTCCCTCTTTATTTGTATTTACTATTGAAATCAATCCTTCTTCTGCACTTCTTAATACAAGGGGAGAAGGCGTTAATCCTCTCTCAAGTTGAGCATCTTGAGGATTTCCATTTGAATCTAAAGGATAAATTTTAGCAATCTTAGAACCACTTGATGATGGTGCGTTGATTCCTTCGTTATTGAAAGCAAATAATTCTGGATTTTGATCTAGGGATGTTGTATTTTTATCTTTTCTATTTTGTATAACTCCTGCTGGATTAAATTTATCTATACCATGTTCTCCACCAATCCCCTTATTTAAGGTTCCTGGAATTTTCGGTTTGCCATCATCATCATAACCTTCCATTGTTTTTGATTTTGACCCTTCTTCCCAGGCCCATTTATCAAGGATTGGCTCTTTGTTCCAATTCCCAGCAAATCCCATTAGAGGCATCGATAAAGAAGGTTGGAAATTTGTTTTCTTCCCATTGGAGTTTAGAGCTTCCATTTCTTCCACTGACTCAAAATGAATAAATGATTCTACAAATTTATTTTTATTTTTAGCTTCTCCAACGTTTATAACCGCATTTAAATCAAAGCTAGAATTTGGGCTTATGGTGAAAGTATCATGCTCAAATGTGATATTTGCTCCTTTGACTTTTTCTGGGTGAATTTCTGGAACAATTTGCTTCCCATCTGGAGATTTTTCATCTTTATATGTTTCATCCAGTTTGAGTCTGTCAGTTAGAGTATCTGTAGTTACGGTTGATGCTGAAACTTTAAAGGTCAAAGGTCTGTTTGATGTATTGTGAAGCTTAATTGTAAAATATTTTTTATCTCCTTTTATTTCTTTAAGAGAAATAGAACCATAAGAGTTTACTAAACCTTTAGAATCTGTGTTTTTGAAAGTCGCTACAACTTCATTTCTCAAAGCATTGGCAACATTAATTAAGCCTGCCCCCTGTTGTCTAGGTGATGCAAAGTATTGACTTTTTTCTTTCCAAGAAGTCGCATCCATCATAGGGCGTGCAGTATTTTGTAGGGCTATTTTTGTAAGACTTGTAAGATCTATTTTGTCATCTCCCTTAAGATTTTTCAATACGGGTCTTTCAAGCATTTCCTTTAACTTTGGTCTAATCAAAACAGTAGAAGCTGCTACGATTGGAGTTGCCATACTAGTCCCTGACATATAACCATAAGTTGATTTCCCATTAATGACATTGAGAGTGGATTTAATGTTTTTACCAGGTGCTGAAACATCGGGTTTTAAAAGTAAATCTGTTCTCGGTCCCCAAGATGTGGATCCTGCTGGAACTATGATATCTTCTTTATACAGTTCTTTGTCTGTGTCAGATGCAAACTTAAAGTCAATCTCTTTTTCGTCACCTACATTTGGTTTATTAGAATTATAGCTTGCCATATCAATTGGATAGTATTGCTCCAATTTATCTTTAAAATCTTCTTTATTATTTCTTTTGACTTTAGTTTTCTTATCAGGGTTAATCATGTTCCATAACTTTACACCATCATCACCTGAAATTGAGAAAACTTGACTAGTAGTTCCTTCATCCTCCTCATATCCCATAGCTGGAAGCTCTGTCCAATTATCTCTATTGTAGTAATTTACAGTATTTACAACCATAATGGCGCGTGCGCCCTTATCCGTTGCTCGTTTAAAAGCATTTTTTAAATCCTTTGTATAAATTCTATCCATTACTGCAATTTTGCCCTTAAGATCCAAACCGATCAAATCTTGGTCTTGACCTTTGCCTATATATACAAATTTCAATTTACTAGGAGCTTTTGAACCATCTTCGTTTGTTATGATTTTATTCTTATCGAAAAAGGCCCCTATATTTCTGTATTTAAAACTTTCTCCTCCAATCTTAACTTTATCAAACTCAACTGTTTGATTTTTAGCAGAAGCAACTGCTATCGCATCTTCATGTGCTGCAGTTCGTGTTACATTTCCAGTGTCGGTCATTTTCAGATTATTATTTGCCACTAAATCCCATGAAGAACTTGAAGCAGAAGTTGCATAGTTACCCGTAGCTACAACCATTGGAATGCCTGCTTTTCTTAATGCTCTAATAGCTTGCCAATATTTCTCACCTACAAGACCTGTTCCTGTAAAGCCAGATGATACCGAAACAACATCAACATTGTGTTTGATTGAATCTTCAATAGCATGAAACATTGTTTCATCCCCTGCGAAGCCAGATCCTGCGTCAGAGTACATTTTATAAGAGAAGATCTGTGCATTAGGAGCAATTCCATCTATTCCGTTAAAGTTTTTGATATCTTTTTCAGTATCATTTCCCGCAAGAATTCCTGCAATATGCATCCCATGTGGATCAAAATAATCGCTTCCATCATCAGATTTTTCTACAGTAATTTTACCACCATTATAATAATTGAAAGCATGAGGAATTTTATCGCTCAACCAGAAATTTTTATCAGTACCTTTTAAGTCTTCTTTTTTAAATTTCATTGAGGCTTTGGCATCATCATCGATTCTCATAGCCTTATGCCTATAATCTGTCCCTGTATCGATATTTGAAATGACCATACCTCTACCATCAAAGTTTTTCCCAAATGGTGCATTGATAGATTTTAGGTAATCGATTGCCTCTTCAACTCCAATTTCTTTTCTAGCATGATTCATCATAGGTTGGACTTTTTGTGACCTTTCAACCGATGAAATACCTTCTATTAGTTTAATTTTGTCCAGAGTATCTTTGGTTGTTTCAATAGCGCTACCGTTAAAAATTCTATCATAAGTATATAAAACTTTTGTATTCTTAAGATTTGATAGTTCCTTGATTGCTTTTTCTCCAGATTCTTTATCTTTAAATTCAGCAATATAGACAAGTCTATCTTCTTTTTTGGGACTTTCCGTGTCTTTACTTGCAGACGAGTCTGCATTATCTCCTTTGTATTGATTGGAATCTTCTTTTTTGATTGTTGCTTTTTCATTGTTAGTTTTATTGTTTACCACAGATTCTTTACTAACAACTTCTTTTTTCTCAATAACTGTTGTTTTCTTCTCTTCAGTATCCTTTGAAGTTTCTATAGCATTATGAATATCTTCATGTTTTTCTTTGTTTTCTTTTTGTTTATCTACTACTTTTTCTTTATCAGAGATACTTAAAGCATCTTCAGAACTAGATGTATCTGCTAAGACTACCTCATTAGGGACATATGCTGCTAAAATAACTGCAGCTGTGGTTAGTGACAATACTGTACTTTTTTTCATTTTAATTCCTTACATATTTATTTAACTTTCCAATAGATAGAAAACTTTAACTTTGCTAGCCTTTGTTATAAAAAGTTTTACTAAGTGTTATCTAGGAAATAGAGTAGTACATTTATATATAATTGTTAGCTCTCTGAAAAATAGTATATCAATTAAAAAAATTTAAGTCAAGAAAAATTAACATCTGTTAATTTTATTTTTAATGTGTGTTAAAATAGATATAAAAATTTCGTACTTAACTGAGATACATTATCAGCACATTCACACCATCAAAAATAATAGCAAGTAAGTTGAACCACTATCATAATTACAAAAATAGACATAATTGATGCAATAACAATGCTATTTAACAACATAAATAACCGATAAGAACTAGGCTTAACGGTTATTTTCTACATATCTAATTTTGCAAATCTTCAGTCATATATTCACCTGTGACCTAGGCTTTACGAGTGCCTTGCTCTAGCAACTAATACTCAATGAAAATCAAAGAACAAACTAGGAAGCTAGCCACAGGTTGCTAAAAGCACTGCTTTTAGGTTGTAGATAGAACTGACGAAGTCAGTAACATATATACGGCAAGGCGAAGCTGACGTGGTTTGAAGAGATTTTCGAAAAGTATAAGCTAAATCGGTGATTACACTTACAGTATAGCGCTCTGAGAATAGGTGTCAAGAAATTTTCATCTCTATTAGAAAAAGCCTGTCCTGAGACAAGGCTTTGATAACATCTATGCTAAGAACCTGCACTTTCGTAGGCATCCAAGCCCCTGTCCCAGAGTTTAAGGGAAATGACAAAGAAAACAAGGGAAATCAAAATCAAACCTCCGATGTTAAAGATTACATCCTTGTCCTGCAAAAAATAGCTGGCAGGATAGTAGGCTGTAAAGGCGAAAGGCACGATAAAGCTAATCAACCAACGAAGAGCTGAATTGTAAATGGAAATCGGATACTTGGCAAAGTCATTAAACATATAAAAAATGTAGATCATGGCGCCTGACTGCTTGGTCCAAAAAGCAATACTGGCTGTCGCAATTTTTAAAGAAGTATAAATCAAGGTCGCAAAGGGAATACAGACTAGGAAAAGTAGGAATTTTGGAAGGGTCCAAGCAATGCTGGTCACTGTTGTTCCCAGTAGAATGCCACCGACTAAGAGTTCCCCAAAAGCATCAATCTGAAAGGTCTCTACCAAAATATGGAAGAGAGGATTGATAGGACGTGTCAGGTACTTATCAAATTCTCCCTTTCTCACCAAGCGCTGTCCTAGAGCCCAGAGATTGTCAAAAAAGAGATGATCCAACCCCTTAGGAATCAAGGAAAATCCATAGATAAAAGCAATTTCTTGAAAAGTCCAACCTTCTAAGGATGGGATGTGTTGAAAGATGACATTGAGAAACAAGAGGTTCAAGCCTTGGGTCAGAAAAACTCCCAAGACACCAACCACAAAATCCACCTTGTACTCCATAATTTGCTTGATGTATTGTCCGATAAAAATCAGATGCATGCGTTGATATTTTTTCATACTAACCTCCTTGAATGGTAATGAAAGACTGGACCCGTTTCCAAATCAACTGAGACAAACCCACCATCACTAAGAGCCAGAAAAACTGTAGCAAAAGCGCCTGAAGAATCTGACTAGCATCGTATTTCCCAACGATAATCATGACCGGAGTATAAATCAAGGATGAAAAAGGCAAGAAGGACAGAATATCTGCAACAACCTCTGGAAAGAAAGCCAAGGGAATCAAACTTCCTGACATAAAGGCCACTATGGAAGTCTTAAGTAGATTGGAACCCCATAGATTTTTAAACACAAAGGCAGAAAATCCAAAGCAGATATTAAAGAAAAAGTTAATCAGATAGGCCAGCGTTAAGCTAAAAAGATAAAGGACAGTTAATCCCAGCACTTCTACAATGCCTTGCCCAGTTAAGATTTTCATCAAAACAATGACACTTAAAAATGGAAGGCCAACGCTGATAAAAATCAACCACTTGGAGCCAAGCTCGGTGAAAAGATATGAGGCCGCAAAATGCACCGGTCTCAACAAACGCATGATAATGGAACCATCCTTGACCTCCTCCCCAATCATAAAGGAAGAATCTGACCTAGTAAGAAGATTAGTCACAAAACTCATAATGATGTAGAGGGTGATATCTGCCATACTAAATCCCTGAATCAAAGACTCTTGTGAGGAATCAAAGACAGCCTTCCAGAGATAAAAGGCCACAAAAGCCCCCATGACATCGCCAATCCGATAGAGAATAAAGTTGACTCGATAGGTAATCAACTCCTGAACACCTGCATTGATAAAGGGTTTATAACGTCTCCACAATTTGATCATCCTAGAGCTCCTTTCGGTAGAAGCGACGGATAATATCCTCAATATCCGTATCCACCATCTTCAAATCGCGGATTTCAAAATCAGACAGGGTTTGCTTGATAATATCAGCTGACTGGTAGCGAGAACTATCGAATTCAATGTTGAGACTATTCCCTTGTCTATCAATAATCATATCAGGCAGGCCTTCATAGTGAGAGACGAGATGACTTTGACCTGGTAGCAGTTCAAAGGAGAGTGTCTTCATCTTTCCAAAGGTCTCCTTGAGTTGGCTCACCGTTCCATCAAAAATCTCTTGCCCCTTATCAATCATAAAAATCCGATCACAGAGTTGCTCAATATCGCTCAGATCGTGAGTGGTCAAGAGAATGGTGGTTTCTTCCTCCTGGTTAATCTGAGTAATAGCCCGACGAATATTATCCTTAACCGAAACGTCCAAACCAATGGTAGGCTCATCTAAAAAGAGAACCTTGGGATTGTGAAGCAAGGAAGCTGCAATATCCGCCCGCATGCGCTGCCCTAGTGAAAGAGTCCGCACGGGATCCTTGATAAAGTCTTTCAAATCCAAGACTTCATTCAAAAAGTCCATACGCTTATGAAAAAGCGATTCTGGCACATCGTAAATCTCTTTTAAGACCGTGTAGGTCTCTTGCAGTGCCAAATCCCACCATAGCTGGGTGCGTTGTCCAAAAACAACCCCAATATCCTTGACATAATCTTGGCGATTATCCTGGGGAATCTTGCCGTTAATCCGACAAAAACCAGATGTCGGTTTTAAAATCCCTGTCAGCATTTTAATGGTTGTCGACTTCCCAGCACCATTTGCCCCTATAAATCCTAAAATTTGTCCTTTTGGGACCTCAAAAGTCAAATCCTTGACCGCTTCAAAGGTCTGCTTTTCAGGATGAATAAAGGAGCGCAAAGCCCCCTTCAAACCTGGTTCCTTCACTGTCTTCACAAAATTTTTCTGAAGATGTTCCACTTCTATCATTGCCATATCTATCTCCCTAGCGCAAGGAATAGAAAATCGTATTTTCAAACACAAGTATTCTAAATCCTTACTTTCTACACCTTCTCAATATGATTACAGAAGGCTTTATACCAACCTATTATAGTCCAATAAAAACTAGAATGCAAGCGTTTGCCTAAAGTTTATGAAATTGAAAATTTTTCTCTTAAAATAATACTTTTAATCAAAAATTTATAGCTTAATAGTTTTCTGAAAACACGCAAAAAAACCCACCCAATGGGCAGGTTACGAATTATAAAAAGCAAACTATTTTGATCAATATGATTCACTATTTAATTAAAGCACTAATCTTTCATAAATCTTTTCACAATCCCATTTCTATCAATTAGAAAACAATCTTGAAAGGTCATCTGCTCCCATTTTTCATAATCAAAACTGGAATCAAAGTGATAAAGTAGTATTCCTATCAAATTCCCGTGTGAACTAAGTAAAATCGTTTTTCTAACAACATAGACATTCATTAGATGTTCATTGACTACGAATTGTTGACTGATAGATGTTAGTAATTCATTTTCCTTTTGTAAACTGATTTTGTGAAATACAAATGTGGAGACTAAAACACAAGAATGAAACTAAAAAGCCAATACTACATTATTTTAGTTTTTTTAGAATATTATTGTACAAAAAATAGGTTGTGTAGGTAAGATTCTAGTGACTTCTGAGATTAGCCTAGCACCTTACTTTCTATACTATAACAGTGGTTTGTTTAAAATACTTTCTAATGTCACCCTTTCTTCCAGTTGAGAATCTCTCCATCTATCATAGGCTTCAGCTTCATATAAAAAATCATCATATTTCCATTGCAAGTACTCTTTAAGATGGTATTTCAAATTTGAATAATCAAATTTTTCTATCACAATATCATCCCATTGAAAATCACCTGTTAACTTTTCAGTTAACTTTTCTTTAAACTCTGAAACTTGCCCTTTAACTTCCAAATCTATATCAAAACCATTAGGATCATTAATAAAGTCAACATCTTCTTCTTCCAAAGTATCTCTACTATCTAAATAATCTTGAAGCAATTCAATTTTTTCTGTCTAAAAATGGTATAACAATACATATCTCTTAACGAAGCATCTTGATAGTCTTCATCTTCTATACTCACTTCATCAATTATACTGTTTATTGTATCTAACATATCATCTAGTTCTTCTGAATCAAGATAAGGACTATTTATTAGTTTATTCACGACTCTTTTATCATTAAGAATAGTGAGGAACATCTTTTTGATTGCTTTATTATTAGAATAATAAATCTGAGTGATGATATTATTCCATCCATCCCTATAACTTTTTAAATTATTTCTTCCATCATATATTCTCAATAATTCTAAAAAGTTATCTTTAAATTTTGAAAATTTATTTAAACAAATAATAGCAAGGATTTTTTCTCCAATAAAATCATCTTTATCTTTAAAGTTTTCCCAATCATCTAGTAGTCTAGTGAAAAATAAAGCCTGTGAATTATTTAAGTTACTCAATCCGTAGCTGTTACAATCTTTACATAATTGGTGGAGGTAAATAGAATTCTGAGTTATTTTTTCAGTTATCTTTGGACTCTCTTTCAATTTATCATTTAAAAAGTCAATAATACTTGGGTTTAAAAAATCCACCTTACTTTTATCATCAAAACTTTCTTTCGTAAAGGTAAGCCATGAACCATCTAGCTTCCTTAACGATTTCTTAAAGTCAAATGTCGGATTAAGTTCCAAAGTATAAAGTGAATTTATTAACCACTCTTCCTCAACAGGATAAACATCGAATTGTAATAAAGAAAATAATAAAAATTTTTCTTCATCTTCCAGATTGCAAAATAAACTATTATAAAGTTGAATAGGATGATTAAGATAATATACTACATAGTCATAAAAATTTTCTTTAGATTCTTTAAAATTCTTTGCTATCAATTCTACTAACCTAGGAAAATAATTTCGATGACGTATAATTCTTTTCCAATCTCTTCCAATAAGACTATTATATTTTTCTACAAACTCTATTTTATCACCATCTTCAAGGTAGTGTACCTTTCGTTCAAATACTTTCCTAAAAATATAAGCTTTTTCTATATCAGAGTACTTATCCAAATCAATGATAAATCTTCTTTTCTCTGTAAATTTTTCATCAATTAGTTTTTGAAATTCAAAATTCATTAATGTTGCATCTTGAAGAATTTGAGTTCGAGAGTTTAAACAAATAAAAAGGTTATTAGTGTTAGTGGAGGCTGAATATAATTTTCTTATATCTTGCAATACCCTCTCTCCAACATCAAATTTATTACGACCCAAGAAATCATCAAAAACCACAAAAAGATTTCTATTTTCGTTACATCTATAGTTTCCATTATATAATTTGAGAACCTCGTTAATATCTTCTACTCTACGAACAATGACATCAAAAGTATTTTCATTATTATTTAGAAATAAATTTCCAAGCATTGAACAAGTTGTTGTTTTTCCAATTCCCGCTGGTCCTTGAATTAATACAATATGTTCCCTTTGTAAAGTATGATAGGCTTCCCCTAGAAAATGCGTTTCAACAAGGTATTTAGAATCCAAATCTAAAAAATAATCCTGAGATTCTGCTTCTACCCATTTCAATCTTTCACTCCTCAAGATATTGGAGATATCTTTTTCCAGTAATCCATAATTTATAAAAATATCTCTATATTCTTCCTGCTGAGAAAAAGTTGTTAACGTAGAAGAGAAAATAATATAATCGTCAGTCGGAATTGCATTGGGAATTATTTTATCTGCGTAATCACGAATCTCCTTTAAACCCGCAGGAGATAACCCCATACTTGTAACAATAACGTAATTGAAATCAGCTTCCCAACCATATTTTTCCTTAGTTTGAGCAATCTTATCAATTTCTTCTTTCAATAGTTTTACAGCTGTAGTATTATTTTTATTTACCTGCCAACGCTTAGCTTGAATAATAAGAGTAGGAGATTTGATATTATCGATTCCATCAATACCGCCATCTCTCCCTTCCTTAAATCCATGTAAACTCTTATTTTCAAATTTTTTCTTTACAATCTCAATGGCAAAATTTTCAAAGTCTGATGTAGTCATTCCATCAGCACGAATACCAATATCCATAGTTCTCCTAACTCTAAAATCCCTACAAATGTTTAATCACATATTATGCTTCAGACTATTCTATGTTCTTCTTATTCTTTCTTTAGTAAGACTAATAATATTTGGATACCTATCATTCAGTTCATCAAGATATCCTGCCTCTAAGCCGCATAAATCCTCAATTAAAAAATTAGGCAACAATTTATTGTATACTCTATAAATATCAGCAGATATGTCCATCACAATTCGATTTTCCACTAATAGCTCTACTGACTGTTTTAAGGATAGAGGATTGCTAATCAATTTTGTTGAATCTAAGGGCTCATTTTTTCTCCAACCTCTGTAACTAAGTTTCTTATACAAGTTTGTATACTCATTAGAATCTATGATATTCAATGACTTAGCACGCATTATCATCATACTAATTGAAACTTGCCAAATTCTTTTTAGATACCTGTAGTACTCTAGATCATTTTCATGCCCAATGATAGAAGCTTTAAACGAATCCATTGGCAATAGAAATTCAGCCGCAAACTCATTCGCTTCGTCTTCCATTTGCTTATATTCAATTGCTCCCATGTCTTGAGGTGACTTACAACTTTCATGCATTAACCAATGTCCTAATTCATGGGCTAAACTAAACTGCTGACGATAGAATGAATACTCTGTCCCCTCTAACATAACAACATAATACTCATTATTATTTACTTTGACAGCTGAACCAAAAGCATCAACTTTATCACTCTGAGTGTCTATTCTAGAAATAACAAAACCTTTTTCTTCCATCAACAACGACAAGTTATCAATTGGTCTATCTCCAAGTTCCCATTTCTCTCTTATGTAGCTTGCGTATTCTTGTGGAGTATAGTCTAAACCAGAAAGACTCCAGTCAAGATTTGGAAAATCAATAAATTCTCCCAAATAATCTCTTATTAAAGCAACATAGTTTTTATTTATTTCTGCAGGCATTTTTTCTGTTTGAGTCGCTGTGTAACGACTTCTAAAAAATGTGCCTGTAGAACTTAAGCTAAAATTATCATTTCCAAAAAAGAAATCTCTCGGAAACTTTAATTTCTTTTCCAATATTTCTAACGATTCTTCACTTGGCGTTGCTCGTCCTTTTTCATATTTAGAAACCATTTGTTTTGAAACGTTTAAAAACTCTGCAATCTGAGTAATACTTTTTTTGTTAAAAAGTCTTGCCTCTTTTAAGCGAGCACCATTAAAACTAATCTGAAGCATTATTTACTCCTATTTTATATAAAATATTATAATTTAGTATTCTCTTCCTTCTTTTCAACAGGAAGACTAACATACTTTTGTGACTCCAATTGTTTCTGTACGTCAGATTTCAATGCAACAAGAGGTTTTTCAGGATTATTTCCACGTCCATCTTCTTCAAGTTTTGTAAAATCAAATTCTGTGATATTTACAGCATCAATAAATTCACAAAAGGCATTTACCTGATTAACAATCACTTCTTTAGTTTTTTTATCAAAGGTAACAACCCTAATCTCATCAATCGAATTATAATGATCTCCCAATAATTTCTTCGCTTGTTCAATTTGTGAATCACTCAACCCATCATCATCCAGGTCATTAAATAATTCAATGGATAGTTTACCGTCTTCTTTTCCATTTAAATGAGAATTTTTCGCACGTGCTATACAAGTAAGATAGTGATGCTTTTCGTATTTATTAGTTACATCTTCAAATCTTTTCTTCATCATAAAAACATATAGGAAACCCTCAATAATTACTCCTCTTGCCGTCCACAGAGCGCCCATATACATAGTGGGTGATATTAAACCATTTACTTTGGCGGTGTTTACAATATCACGATAAATAAAATCCCAAGTTAAAATTGGTAGACTATTCTTAGTTTCAAACTCATTATCATAAAATATTTTCTCAATATCTCTCTTGTGACTTGTTGAAAATACTTGAGCAAACTTAAAGATTTGGGTTGGTAAATTTTCCATAGAGTACCTCGTTTAATTTTATAGTCTTATTTTAAGATTTTGTTTTAAAAAAGTCAACTATTATTGGTTTTTATTGTTATTTTTTATCTCCCTTATCTATTTGGATACTTTTAATACTTAGATCACGAAACTAGAAAAATCATATTGTTATTTTGAATGAAAGTTCTATCATTAATTTAGCTACTCTGTATTCCTAAAAATTAGGTGTTCCAATTTACTTTGGGAAAGGCAGTGATTTCCTTTGAAAACAGGTGTAAAGCTGTTATATTCGTTCGCTAAGGGTAATCTTAGAATCATTGTAAAAAATTACATTCGTTTAGCAACTTAATATTGGTTCTTCTACAATATATTCACACCAAAAAACCCACCCAATGGGCAGGTTTCATCTGTATTGTTAAGCTAGATTAAGCTTTACCTTCTGAACCGAATACGTCGATACGTTCTTCAACTGATGCTTGGATAGCTTTTACACCATCAGCCAAGAATTTACGTGGGTCGAAGAGTTTTTTCTTGTCGTATTCTGCTTCGTTTGCTTCGTAGTCACGAGCAAATTTACGAGTTGCGTTAGCGAATGCGATTTGGCATTCAGTGTTAACGTTAACTTTGGCAACACCAAGTTTGATAGCTGCTTGGATTTGCTCATCAGGAATACCTGATCCACCGTGCAATACGATTGGGAAGCCTGGAAGAGCTTCTGTCAATTTTTGCAAGTGATCAAGGTCAAGACCTTCCCAGTTTGCTGGGTAAGGACCGTGGATGTTACCGATACCAGCTGCCAAGAAGTCGATACCAGTTTCAACCATTGCTTTAGCGTCTTCGATTGGAGCCAATTCACCTTTACCGATGATTCCATCTTCTTCACCACCGATAGTACCAACTTCAGCTTCTACTGAGATACCTTTAGCGTGTGCTTTTTCAACAACTTCTTTAGCCAATTTAAGGTTTTCTTCAACTGGAAGGTGTGAACCGTCAAACATGATTGAAGTGTAACCAACTTCGATACACTCAAGTGCATCTTCATAGTGACCGTGGTCAAGGTGGATAGCTACTGGTACAGTGATACCCATTGATTCAACAAGGTTAGCGATCAAGTTGCGAGCAACTTTGTAACCACCCATGTATTTAGCAGCACCCATTGAAGTTTGGATCAAAACTGGAGCTTTTTTAGCTTCTGCTGCGCGCAAGATAGCTTGAGTCCACTCAAGGTTGTTTGTGTTAAATCCACCAACTGCATAACCGTTGTCACGAGCTGCTTGGACAAATTTTTCTGCTGAAACGATTGCCATTTTATCAGGCCTCCTGTATATTTTTATGGGACTTCCCATTTACATTGTTCATTTTATCACTTTTTGACAAAAAAATCTAGTTTTTCCCGCAGTTTCGATTGAATTTCTTCTAGCTTCATCTATGTAAACCCTTTCTCTCCCTAGTCTTTCGCGACTTTTGGAAAAGCTATTAAGAAGATTAATCGATTCTCCTCCATCTCGAAACGATAAGGTAATTTTTCATGTTCTAATAGACTCTTAACCACAAAGAGCCCCATCCCAGATCCCTTAGCCTGGCGACTAGCATTATCAGAGAAAGATTGGGCTAGTTTTTCTTGTTCCTCGGGACTGCAGCTATTTTCTATAAAGAGTTCTCCTTCTCTTTCTCCAATGCGAACTAAGCCACCCGGAACAGAGTGCTTGATAGCATTACTGATGAGGTTAGACAGAATCAATTTCATGACAGATGGGTTTAGATAGGCCTGCTGATGGGTCAAACTATTGTCTATCTGGAGCTCTCTTTCCTTGGCTAGCAAGGCATAATCCTTGACTAGACTTTGCGTCATCTGGAGCAAATCAATTTCTTCCCTATCATCTCGCAATTCCTGCACAGACGAGAGAGAAAGTATCTGGAGAACGTGGTGATTGAGCTCATCCACAATTCCTAAGGCTACTCCCAGATAGTGGTCTCTATCCTTATAACGTCCGACATTTTCTTTCATGTTTTCGATCAGGATTTTCAAACTAGCCAGAGGAGTTTTCAATTCATGGGAAGCACCACGTAGGAACTCAACCTTCATCTTTTCTAGCTGGAGAATAGCTTCATTCTTGTCATGCAAGTCCGCAATGACAGTCAAAAGATGCTGGTAGAGGCTATTGATTTGTTCTTTGAGATCACCAATCTCATCCTTAGAATCCACGCGCAATCGTACTTGGGCATCCAAATCCATCATCCGTCGGGTCACCCGCTTGATTTCCAAAATCGGGGCAACGATAGTCCGAGCATAGATATAGGCCACCAAGAGGGAAATCAGAAAGGATGCCAGCAAGGTATAGGGAAGAAACTGGAGACTGATTTGCTCTGCTTCCTTTTGCAAATCCATGGACGCTAGAAACTGGAGAGTCATAGTACCACCGTCTTGCGTTTTCACCTCGCGCTCCTCGATAAAAAGAGAGGTGGTCTGGCGGTCTGTATCCAGAGGAAGGCTGTCCTTGACTTCTAACTTGTCCTCGGTCATCTCGCCCTTAACGGCCCCCTTGATATCACTAGTTTGGGAATACAAGTCTAACACTTGCTCGATACTCTGCCTATCCTTTCCTTCTAGTGACTGGGCAATGGCTGTCGCTTTCTGACCAATGGTTTCCTGACGATGACTCAGATAAGTCGAAGGAAAAAGAAAATAAATAGCTAAATGAAGACAAATGACTAGAACACTAAAAATCGAGAAGGTGTAGATGAATATCTTTGTAAATAAACCTGTTCGTTTCATTTTCGCTCCAATTTATAACCAACATTGCGCACAGTGAGGATGCAATCCAAGTCTAACTTTTTCCGCAGTTCCTTGATATAGACATCAATGACACGGTCAAAGGGAACCTCATCTGTCGCTTTCCAGACGGCATCGATTATCTGAGAACGAGTCAAGGCCCGGCCTTCATTTTTCACCAGATAGTCCAGAATTTCCAACTCTTTGGCATTGATAGCCACTTCTTGACCTGCTAGGCTGGCACTGTAGCTTTCAAAGTCCACCTTGGCATCCTTATAGGAGAAGACTCGTCCCGTATCATAATAGCGCTTGAAAATCGCGTCCACCCTTACTTTTAAGAGGGACAGAGAAAAAGGTTTTTCCAGATAGCCATCTGCTAGCGAAGCAAAGGCACTCATCTTGTATTCCTCATCCTGAAAGGCGGTCAGCATCAGGACAGGAACCTGACTTGTTTTACGAATCTCAGCTAGAACTTCCAGGCCATTGAGCTTGGGCATCTGGATATCCAGTAAAACCAAGGCTACTTCATAGCTGGAAAATTTTTCTAAGGCTTCTTGCCCATCTGCCGCCTCAATGGTTTCATAACCACAATCCGTCAAATAATCACTGACCCCCTCACGGATCATCTCTTCATCTTCTACAATTAAAATTTTCATAGAAAAACGTTTCACATTCCTTTAAATTTCTTGTAAATTATCCCAGTTTCATCCAGATAAACAGAGGACTTATCAAGATGAAATAGATAAAAATGCTACCTATATTATACCCCATTTAGGAGAGAATAGGTAGCAAGTTTGTTATTCGCTATCCAGCAAGAGTTCTTTTGGTTGTTTTCTAAGGAGATTGCTTGAAGCAAGCGCCATAACGAGAACCACTAGAACCAAGGCAAGGACAAAGACGATGATAAAGTCCGATGTCTGAATAGAAATATCTAGGCTCGACAAGGTCTTGCTAAAGCCATCTACTTCTGCACCACCACCAAGGTTAGAGGCTTGAGCAGCCTTGCTTGCTTGCTTGGCAACACCTGAAGTGACATTGGCAAGAACAGTATTTCCAATCGCACGAGCTGTGTAGTTAGCTAAGAAATAAGCAGAAACAAGAGCAGGGATGGCAATCAAGATGGATTCTGTGATAAATTGACCCAAGATACTTGCCTGCTTAAGACCGATAGAGAGGAGAATTCCCACTTCCTTGCGACGGGCATTGATCCAAAGGCTGAGTAAGAGGGCAAGGAGAAGGACTGAGAAACTCAAGCTACCCCAGAAGAGGAGATTGGCCATCTTGTACATACCAGAGATGGATTGCTCAAGAGCTGGGTAGTTAGATGAGCTCTTAACGAGTGTATAGCTCTTCCAGTTGATACCACTGATGCCATTCAACTCTTTCATAACATCATCCAAGTTCTTGTCCGCTGTTACAAAGAAGGTTGCATCCCCATAAATAGCTGTGTCTTCTGTGTATCCATAAAGTTTTGCAGCAGTGTGAATGTCTGTGATAGCTGTATTTTCATAGAGTTCTTGTGAGTAGGTTACTGCTGACTTATTATGACCATCAAAGAGTCCCTTGATTGTCACTTCGACTGTTTCCTTGGCACCTTTTTCATTGTCTGCATCGTAGATATTAGAGTCTAGTTTGACCTTGTCCCCTACTTTCCAGCCGTGTTTGGCTGCCAAGTCCTTGTGCAGGAGGATCTTGTCCTTGTCGTCGTTTGTTAGATGCTCTCCTTCGACCAGCTTATAAGAACCAGAGACAAACTTGTCTTCTTTAGAGGAGTCATTGACACCTGTAATCATCAAGCTACTTCCAAAATGTTTAGCACGGTCAGGTGTCAGATTTTTCTTGGTATCTGGTGTTTCGATGAGTTCATAGCCAGTCAAATCTCCGATAGCGTTGATGCGTTTCACATAAGACTCAATAGCCTTGTTTTCGGTGATTTTTTTGATATCTTCACCTTTAATATTCCCAGCACCACGTGGCGTTCCTTGATTGACGCGACGATTGATTTGCATGGAGAAGCTGTTAGTGATATTTTTAAAGGTCTCCTGAGAAGCCTTGGCAGTAGCTCCCTTGATCGACAAGCCGACCAAACTCAAGCTCGCCATGAGGAGAATAATCAGGAAGATGACGATCGATTTGAAAAACTTCCTTGTAACATAGGCAAATGCGTTGTGTAACATAGGTTCCCTTTCTAGATTTTGTTCTATTTTATAGTTCTAAGAGAAAAAGCTCGTATTATTTCGTAGTATTGCGAGTTTCAGTCAGTTTCTTGTCCTTCAACTCAAGTGTAATATCTGACGCTTGTGCCACTTCTTTACTGTGGGTTACGACAATGACACATTTACCTGTTTTCTGGGCAAGTGATTTGAGCAGTTCGACAATATCTCCAGCAGTTTTAGGGTCCAGATTTCCTGTTGGCTCATCAGCTAGAATAACTGGAGCTTCTGATACCAAACTGCGAGCAATGGCAACACGTTGTTGTTGACCACCTGATAACTGGAGAACAGTCCGCTTGATCTGACTTTCATCTAAACCAAGCTCAAGCAGTGTATCCTTGCTTGCCTTTTTATTGACCAAGCGGATATTTTCCAGTGGAGAAAGATAATCTATCAAATTATAATTTTGAAAGACTAAGGAAATATGGTGCATGCGATGGTAAGAATAGCCCTTCTTACGAATGTCCTCTCCTTGGAAAAGGATAGAACCTTCAACAGGACTATCTAGACCAGCAAGCAGGGACAAGAGAGTGGATTTTCCTGCTCCTGATTCCCCAATAATACTGTAAAATTTCCCAGGTTCAAAATTATAATTGATCTGATATAGGACTGCTTCAGCAGTGTTCTTATAACGGTAGGTAACATCTTGTAATTGTAATAAAGTCATGATTTCTCCTTCTTAACTAATAGATGATAAAATTTCTTTCGGCGATTTTCTAAATAAGAATAGGAAACAAAGGGCTACAGATAAGCAACTAATCAACAACAGAAAAACATAGGATTCTGCAAACGATAGGATGCTGGTTGATAGACTGCTTGCTTTGGCTAGTGTATCTTGTAAGCTTGCCTGATCTCCACGGGCTAGGACAGTTTGGAGCAGATAGGATGTAATGGCATTTCCAGCGATAAAGGATGGAAGCAAAGCTCCGAGAGATACCAAAACTACCTCTAAACAGAATTGTAGGAAGATCGAGCTCTTTCCTTTTCCAAGTGCCAGTAAAATTCCCACTTCGTAGACCCTTTCTCTCAACCAGAGAGACAAAACAAGAATTAAGGCCCCTGCTCCTGCTATCAACATCCCATAAAGGAAGATGGTTAGGAAGGTTTGGAAAGTTGCAACTGAATCTTTGATTTGTTCAAAGGCCTTGTTTTCCTTCTCAACTTGATAGCCTTGATTTTCCAAGGCCAATTTTTCCACCTGCTTCATGAGTCCGTCCATTTCCTTAGGATTTTCTACATAGAAGCGTGCTGCACTGACTTGAGCTTCACTATTTCCCAAAAGAGTTTGGCTACTTTCATAGTCTGTAAAGACCTGGTTTTCACTGAAGTCGGAAGACAAACCTGTAAATTTCTCTTGTTTTTTACCAGAAAAGACTCCAACAATCTCAAACTCCACTGTTTGCCCTTTGCCAGATTCTGACTGACCGGCTTCTAAGGAAATCTTGTCATGAAGCGAAAGACTATTCTTCTTAGCCAAATCTTCGTGGATGATGATTTTCTTTGAATCCCCTTTTTGAAGGTGTCGACCTTCTTTTAGATTGAAAGCCGAACTGGTAAAGGTAACATCCTTGGATGAATCCTCAAGAGCAGTTAAGCTAACCAAGTTCTTGTCCGCAGCTGACAAATCATCACGCTCCACGCTCTGCTCGCCACTCACCGCTTCCTTGTCTTTTAGTTTTGCGACCGTCTCGAGTTCAGGAGAAACATTTTCCAGTCCCTTAATCTTGCTTACAGATGCTAACTCTGATAACTTGAAAGTCTGACCATTTTCTATCTTCTTAATAGAAAAAGAGGTATTGAGTGATTTGTAAAGATTGGTTTCCACTGTTTTGTTGGACTTCATCAGAGTCAAACAGGCTGAAATTCCGGCCAATAGGACCAACAAAATCAGAAATAAAATAAAACTTCTCAGTCGTTTTCTGCTGACATAAGCCCAAGCTCTTTGGATTGGATTCATTTGTCACCTCCATATTTGTAAGACTATTATAAAATCCAAATATGAAATGTTTATGAAATACAAAAAAAGAGCAACAATTTTTTGCTCTACTTGAATTAGATGAAAACAAAAGAGCTAGCCTCAGCTAACTCTTATCCTATGCGGAGAGAGGGACTTGAACCCTCACGACCTAAAGCGGTCACAGGATCCTTAGTCCTGCGCGTCTGCCAATTCCGCCATCCCCGCGTCGATTACTTTACTAGTATATCAACTTTTAGGATGCTTGTCAACACTTTTTTTCAATTTTTTTCATTTCATCAACCAAATTACTCAGAAAGTTCATTTAGATTTTCATCTACTAACTTAGCTCCAAGCGTGTTTTTGAAATGACCTAGGGCAAATTGATGATTTTCAGGCCAGATGGAAGCAACAGCTGGTTTAACAATCTCGATGTCATATCCTAGATTATAGGCATCTATAGCTGTATGCAGGACACAGATATCCGTCAAGACTCCGGTTAAAATAACTGTAGAAATTCGACGCTCTCTCAAACGGATATCCAGATCAGTCCCTGAAAAAGCTGAGTAATGGCGTTTATCCATCCAAAAGACACGACTGTCTGAACCATGCTCTTGATAAAAGGTCCCCAAATCTCCGTATAAATTGCGTCCACTAGTCCCAATCAAATTGTGAGGAGGAAATAGCTTGCTTTCTGGATGGAAACAATCGTTTTCTTCATGAGCATCAATAGTAAAGAAGATGTAGTCTCCTCGTTCAAAAGCTAATCGAGTCACCTTGCTAATGGCATCCGAAATCGCCTGAGCTGGAGCGCCTGCTGTCAATTTTCCACTATCTGCAACAAAATCTTCTGTATAATCAATCGAAATTAAAGCCTTTGCCATTAGTAATCTCTTTTCTTCACTTCTTCAAAAATATCTGAAATCAAGACCTTAAGATAGGTTCCCTTCATTCCAAGTGAGCGACTTTCAATAATCCCTGCCGACTCAAGTTTACGAAGAGCATTGACAATCACAGAACGGGTAATACCGATACGGTCTGCAATCACTGACGCAGTCAACTGCCCTTCATTTCCATTTAATTCCCCTAAAATAGCCGAAACAGCACGGAGTTCAGAGTAAGAAAGGGTATTAACCGCCATGGTAACAGCAGTACGGCGGCGGATATTTTTCTCATCTTCTTCACGCTGGAAGTTGAGGAGTTGAATTCCAACAACGGTACTCGCAATCTCAACAAGAATCAAATCCTCGTCTTCGAATTTTTTATCATTGCGCCAAATAATCAAAGAACCAAGGCGAATCCCTGATACATGAATCGGTGCAATGGTCGTCAAACCATCTGGAAAGTCGGCACGACTTTCCACAGGGAAAATACTCAAATCATGATCAACTGTCAGATTGGCTTCTGTATCGTAAATCATGTTCGCACCTTGAATATAGTCATCAGGGAAAATCTTAGTTTGGAAGAACTGCTCTACACGATCTGTATTGGTTTTGTAACGCATGAAATAACCAAGGAGACGTCCCTTGCTATTAACGATACAGGCGTTACAGTCAATAATATCTGCCAATTGACGGGTAATCGCATTGTAGGGAAGCTCTTCCTGCAACTGCTCGTCTGAGCGCTTCAGGATAGAAGTAATTTTTCTAGTTTTTTCTAATAAATGTGCCATTTTTCACCTCGAATTTAATCGCTATCATTATAACATAAACAGCTTGAATTTTCAATTATTATCTGAAAATTGCTTATTTAATTGCAATTTAAAAAAACAAGAATATTTTTAATTAAATTGCTTCTTTTCTATTGACAAGCCCCCTATTTTTGTGTATCATAATATTATAAGAAGATAATATATCTATTTTATTTATCTTTCTTTTCCATTCGGTCTCCTTATATAAAAAAGCGATTCATTTTGAACCGCTTTTTCTTATTTATCGCCCTTGTTACGAATCACAAAGCCTGTTTGCTTTTCACTTGAAGTATTGCGTGGTTTTTTATTATCCTTACGGTAACGTTTTTCCTTATCAAAACGATCATTGCCACGACTTCCTTTTTTGAAATCATCACGACGACCACCACGACGGTTGTCTCCACGGCGATTATCACGACGGTCATCTCCACGACGACCTCCCTTACCTTTACCACCGAAGCCATTACCTGATGGTTTAAATGGCAGTGGTTTTTCACGTGCAATCTCCACTTCAGGAAGACTATCTGGGTCTTGAACAGTCAGACTCAAGATATACATTGCCAATTCTTCTGGAGTAAATTCGGCAGCCAGCTTACGAGCATCCTTACCAAATTTCTCAAAGTTGGCACGGATAGTCTCATCTGCAAAATCACGCTCGATTTTCTTAAGAGCTACGTGTTTTTTTGCTTGGAAGGCTTCTTCTGCACTTGCAGGTTTAAGACCTTTCATGCGTTTTTTGGTTAAGTTTTCAATGATTTGGAGGTAGCCCATTTCATTTGGTGATACGAAAGTAATAGACTGACCTGACTTGCCAGCACGACCTGTACGACCGATACGGTGAACATAACTTTCAGGATCTTGTGGAATATCGTAGTTATAGACATGGGTCACACCTGAAATATCCAAGCCACGCGCCGCAACGTCTGTCGCAACCAAAACATCAAGATTGCCATTTTTAAAGTCACGAAGGACACGAAGACGTTTGTTTTGGTCTAGGTCTCCATGAATTCCTTCTGCACGGAAGCCACGGATTTTCAGTCCACGAGTCAATTCATCCACACGACGTTTTGTACGACCAAATACGATAGCAAGTTCTGGCTGTTCCACATCCATAAGACGGGTCATAGTATCAAATTTTTCTTGTTCCTTAACACGGATATAGTACTGGTCAACCAATTCTGTTGTCAATTCCTTAGCCGCAATCTTGACATGCTCAGGCTCTTTCATAAACTGAACACCAATACGTTTGATAGCATCCGGCATTGTTGCTGAGAAAAGTAAGGTTTGACGGCTTTCAGGGACACGGGAGATGATCGCTTCAATGTCTTCAAGGAAGCCCATGTTGAGCATTTCATCCGCTTCGTCAAGGATAAGGGTTTCAATGTCTTGTAATTTCAAGGCCTTGCGTTTAATCAAGTCCAAGAGACGACCAGGTGTTCCCACCACGATATGGGCACCAGATTTTAGAGCCTTAATTTGTTTTTCAATGCTTGATCCGCCATATACTGAACGGACTTTGACTCCCTTGCTACGACCAAAACGGAAGAGTTCTTCTTGACTTTGGACAGCAAGTTCACGTGTTGGAGCGATAACCAAAGCTTGAATGGTCGCTTCTTCTGTACGGATTTTTTCAAGGGTTGGCAAGCCAAAGGCTGCAGTTTTTCCTGTACCAGTCTGAGCTTGACCGATAACGTCCTTGCCTTCAAGGGCCAAGGGAATAGTTTGCTCTTGGATCGGACTGGCTTCTACAAAACCAGCTTTTTCAATCTCTGCTAGCAAATCAGCAGACAAGTTTAATTCATTAAATTTCACGTTATTCTTCTTTCTAAAGGTGGTGCGAAGCCACCCTATAGGGCTTAGTTTATACTTTTCTTTTTATGACGTATTTTCATATACTGGATATAAAATCGTGTTGCTTCTTTTCCACAAAAGAAAAGTACTGTTTTCTTTGCAACCTATCTAGTATAACACAAGAGAGAAGCAAAAGATAGTTAAATCCGTCGATAAAGTCATGTAAACGATTTTTCTGAGAAAGTAAGGCTGTAATTTCCACTATTTCATAAACTTTTTTAAAGCGTAGCAGAATTGTGCAAAAGTTTTTTTCTTGTGCTAGAATGAAATTCGAATAGGAGGAACTCTAAATGTTAACTTATGATTTAATCGTTATCGGATTTGGTAAAGCTGGTAAAACACTAGCTGGTAAATTGGCTTCAGCTGGCAAAAAAGTTGCCCTCATTGAACGTAGCAAAGCCATGTACGGTGGAACTTGTATCAACATTGGTTGTATCCCAACTAAGACTTTGCTAGTTGCTGCTGAAAAAGACTTGTCTTTTGAAGAAGTCATTGCTACCAAAAACACTATCACTGGTCGCCTCAACGGTAAAAACTATGCGACTGTTGCTGGTACTGGCGTCGATATCTTTGATGCGGAAGCTCACTTCCTTTCAAATAAAGTCATCGAAATCCAAGCTGGTGATGAAAAGAAAGAACTGACTGCTGAAACAATCGTCATCAATACTGGTGCTGTTTCAAACGTCTTGCCAATCCCAGGACTTGCTACAAGTAAGAACGTTTTTGACTCAACAGGTATCCAAAACTTGGACAAATTGCCTGAAAACCTTGGAGTCCTTGGTGGTGGAAATATCGGTCTTGAATTTGCCGGCCTTTACAATAAACTTGGAAGCAAGGTTACAGTTCTAGATGCCTTGGATACTTTCCTACCTCGTGCAGAACCTTCCATTGCAGCTCTTGCTAAGCAATACATGGAAGAAGACGGTATTGAATTGCTTCAAAACATCCGTACTACTGAAATCAAAAACGACGGTGACCAAGTGCTTGTCGTAACTGAAAATGAAACTTACCGTTTCGACGCCCTTCTCTACGCAACTGGACGCAAACCAAATGTAGAACCACTTCAACTTGAAAATACAGATATTGAACTAACTGAACGTGGTGCTATTAAAGTAGACAAACACTGTCAAACAAACGTTCCTGGTGTCTTTGCAGTTGGAGATGTCAATGGTGGCCTTCAATTTACTTACATTTCACTTGATGACTTCCGTGTTGTCTACAGCTACCTTGCTGGAGATGGCAGCTACACTCTTGAAGACCGTCTCAATGTTCCAAACACCATGTTTATCACACCTGCCCTTTCACAAGTTGGTTTGACTGAAAGCCAAGCAGCTGATTTGAAACTTCCATACGCCGTTAAGGAAATTCCTGTTGCAGCAATGCCTCGTGGTCACGTAAACGGAGACCTTCGCGGAGCTTTCAAAGCTGTTGTTAATACTGAAACAAAAGAAATTCTTGGAGCAAGCATCTTCTCAGAAGGTTCTCAAGAAATCATCAACATCATCACTGTTGCTATGGACAACAAGATTCCTTACACTTACTTCACAAAACAAATCTTCACTCACCCAACCTTGGCTGAGAACTTGAATGACTTGTTTGCGATTTAAGTTGAGATTTAATCGTATCGAACAGCCCTCTGAGGGCTGTTTTCATTTCTGCGAAATCTCATACTCTTCGAAAATCTCTTCAAACCACGTCAGCTTTATCTGCAACCTCAAAGCGGTACTTTGAGCAACCTGCGGCTAGCTTCCTAGTTTGCTCTTTGATTTTCATTGAGTATCAAATCTGTCTTTTCCCTCTTTTATGATATAATAGAAACATGAAATTAAAAACTACTTTGGGCCTTCTTGCTGGGCGTTCTTCCCACTTCGTTTTGAGCCATCTTGGCCGTGGAAGTACGCTCCCAGGAAAACTTGCCCTTCAATTTGATAAAGATATTTTACAAAACCTAGCTAAGAACTACGAGATTGTCGTGGTCACTGGAACCAACGGAAAAACCCTGACAACTGCCCTCACTGTCGGCATTTTAAAAGAGGTTTATGGTCAAGTTCTGACCAACCCAAGCGGTGCCAACATGATCACAGGGATTGCAACGACCTTCTTAACAGCCAAATCTTCTAAAACTGGGAAAAATATTGCCGTTCTAGAAATCGATGAAGCCAGTCTATCTCGTATCTGTGACTATATCCAGCCAAGCTTATTTGTTATCACCAATATCTTCCGTGACCAGATGGACCGCTATGGTGAGATTTACACAACTTACAAGATGATTTTGGATGCTATTCGTAAGGTGCCTACGGCTACTGTTCTCCTTAATGGAGACAGTCCACTTTTCTACAAGCCAGCTATTCCAAATCCTGTACAGTATTTTGGTTTTGACTTGGAGAAAGGCCCAGCCCAGCTGGCTCACTATAATACAGAAGGGATTCTCTGTCCTGACTGCCAAGGCATCCTCAAATATGAGCACAATACCTATGCAAACTTGGGTGCCTATATCTGTGAAGGCTGCGGATGTAAACGTCCTGATCTCGACTATCGCTTGACAGAACTAGTTGAGTTGACCAACAATCGCTCTCGCTTTGTTATTGACGGACAAGAATATGGTATCCAAATCGGTGGTCTCTACAATATCTACAACGCCCTAGCTGCGGTTGCTATCGCCCGTTTCCTCGGCGCAGATTCGCAACTCATCAAGCAGGGATTTGATAAGAGCCGTGCTGTCTTTGGACGTCAAGAAACCTTCCATATCGGTGACAAGGAATGTACCCTCGTCTTGATTAAAAATCCAGTCGGTGCAACCCAAGCTATCGAAATGATTAAACTAGCTCCTTATCCATTTAGCCTATCAGTCCTTCTTAACGCTAACTATGCAGATGGAATTGATACCAGTTGGATCTGGGATGCTGATTTTGAACAAATCACTGACATGGACATCCCTGAAATCAACGCTGGCGGTGTGCGTCATTCTGAAATTGCACGTCGTCTACGAGTAACAGGCTATCCAGCTGAGAAAATCACTGAAACAAGTAGTCTGGAACAAGTTCTTAAAACCATTGAAAACCAAGATTGTAAGCATGCTTATATTCTGGCTACCTATACTGCTATGCTGGAATTCCGCGAACTGCTGGCTAGTCGTCAGATTGTTAGAAAGGAGATGAACTAATGGTTTATACTTCACTTTCCTCAAAAGCTGGCAATTACCCCTATCAGCTCAACATTGCCCACCTCTATGGAAATCTCATGAATACCTATGGGGACAATGGAAACATCCTCATGCTTAAGTATGTGGCTGAAAAACTGGGAGCCCATGTGACGGTTGACATCGTTTCTCTCCATGATAACTTTGATGAAAATCACTACGACATTGCCTTTTTCGGTGGCGGTCAAGACTTTGAACAAAGTATTATTGCGGACGACCTACCTGCTAAAAAAGAGAGCATTGACAACTACATCCAAAATGACGGTGTGGTTCTGGCTATCTGCGGTGGTTTCCAACTATTGGGGCAATATTATGTTGAAGCTTCAGGCAAACGCATCGAAGGGCTAGGGGTCATGGGCCACTATACCCTCAACCAGACCAATAACCGTTTTATCGGGGACATCAAGATTCATAATGAAGATTTCGATGAAACCTACTACGGATTTGAGAATCATCAGGGCCGCACCTTCCTCTCAGATGATCAAAAACCACTGGGACAGGTTGTCTATGGAAATGGAAACAACGAGGAAAAAGTCGGTGAAGGGGTTCATTATAAGAATGTCTTTGGTTCCTACTTCCACGGGCCTATCCTATCTCGTAATGCCAATCTAGCTTATCGCCTAGTCACTACTGCCCTCAAGAAGAAATATGGTCAGGACATCCAACTCCCTGCCTATGAGGACATTCTCAGCCAAGAAATCGCTGAGGAATACAGCGACGTCAAAAGCAAGGCTGACTTTTCTTAAACAAAGTGAAACTATATCAAAGAACCCCGTTATCTTGTCGGAGTTCTTTTTGTCTTTTCTTTTACCCTTCTCCCTTGCATTTTCTCTCATTTTTTGCCAAAATAGAGGGGTAGAAAGAAGGTAGCATATGTCTAAATTACAACAAATCGTAGCATATCTTGAATCAGAAAAACTAGACGTCGCTGTCGTATCTGACCCCGTCACAATCAATTACCTCACTGGCTTTTACAGTGATCCCCATGAACGCCAAATGTTCCTTTTTGTCCTAGCAGATCAGGAACCCCTCCTCTTTGTCCCAGCCCTTGAGGTTGAGCGTGCAAGTAGCACTGTTTCCTTCCCAGTTGTGGGCTATGTGGATTCTGAAAATCCATGGCAAAAAATGAAACATGCTCTTCCACAACTTGACTTCAAACGTGTTGCAGTCGAGTTTGACAATCTCATCTTGACCAAATATCATGGTTTAAAAACCGTTTTTGAAACTGCTGAGTTTGAAAACCTCACTCCTCGTATCCAACGTATGCGCCTCATCAAATCAGCTGACGAAGTGCAAAAAATGATGGTTGCAGGTCTCTATGCGGACAGGGCTGTTAATGTTGGTTTTGAAAATATTTCTCTTGATAAGACTGAGACAGATATCATCGCTCAAATCGACTTTGCCATGAAACGTGAAGGCTATGAAATGAGTTTTGATACCATGGTCTTGACTGGTGATAATGCTGCAAATCCACACGGTATTCCAGCAGCTAACAAGGTTGAAAATGATGCTCTTCTCCTCTTTGACCTTGGTGTTCTGGTCAACGGTTACGCATCAGACATGACTCGTACAGTAGCAGTCGGCAAACCTGACCAATTCAAGAAAGACATTTACAACTTGACCCTTGAAGCCCAACAAGCTGCTCTTGACTTTATCAAGCCGGGTGTGACTGCTCATGAAGTGGACCGCGCTGCTCGTGAAGTCATTGAAAAAGCTGGTTACGGCGAGTACTTCAACCACCGTCTTGGTCACGGTATCGGTATGGATGTCCACGAATTCCCATCTATCATGGAAGGAAACGACATGGTCATCGAAGAAGGCATGTGCTTCTCTGTTGAACCAGGTATCTATATCCCTGGTAAAGTCGGTGTCCGTATTGAAGACTGCGGTGTTGTTACCAAGGATGGCTTCAACCTCTTTACAAGCACCAGCAAAGACTTGCTTTATTTTGATTAAAATTCTTCAAAAATCTTCCCACAATAAAACGCATAGTATCAATCTTTCAACACCTGATACTATGCGTTTTTCTTATTTGAAATACTTTTGACTCAGCCTCTTTACTTAATCTTCTTGATACTTTGACTAAGAATAAATCCTACAATCATCCCTACCATATTTTGCATGAAATTTGGTAGAATTTCTGGTAGGGCTGCAGCCCAGCCATTCATCAATGTAGAACCCAAGGCGTAACCCCCTACCATGGCAATCGTTGCTAAGATAAGGCCTAACCACTGAGTTTTTCCTTTAAATCCTGCGAAAAATCCCTGCAAGCCATGGTTGACCAAGCTAAAGAACATCCACTGAGGGTAGCCTGATAAGAGATCAATCAAGAAACCTGCTAGTCCTCCTACTACAGTCCCTTCACGGCTACCAAAGTAGAAGGCCGTAAAGAAGACACCCGCATCTAAAAGAGTTAGAATGCCTGTCGGTGTTGGAATTTTTAAGAAATAACCTAGAACCACAGAGAGGGCGGTTAATAGGGATACAAGGGCAATTTTAGTTGTTTTGGTTTGCTTCATATTGTCTTACTCCATACTGATCTGCTTGTGCAATGGCACGATAAACGAAAGCCTTAGAGCTTTCTACTGCTGGTAAAAGTTCATCACCTTTGACTAGGTGACTTGCAATGCTGGAGGCAAAGGTACAACCTGCACCAGCATTTTGCCCTTGGATGACAGGATTTTCTAGGACTGTAAAGTTTTGTCCATCATAAAAGACATCTACAGCCTTGTCCTGACTAAGGCGATTGCCTCCCTTGATAATGACTGCTGGCGCTCCTAAGTCATGTAATTTCTGAGCTGCAGTTTTCATATCTTCAAGGGTTTTAATCTCTTGATCTGCTAGTAATTCTGCTTCAGGAAGATTAGGCGTAATCACACTGACATGAGGGAAAAAGCGAATCAGCTCTTGGCAGAGTTCACTGACAGCTATATCGTGCGTTTCCTTGCAGACCAAGACAGGGTCCAATACCACAGGAACTCCTGGGCGTTGCTTGATAAAGTCCAAAGCCTTCTCAGCCACACTGACAGTTGGTAGAAGACCAATCTTAATCCCCCCAAACTCCACATCACGCAAGCTATCTAATTCATGTTGAAAAATGATATCGTCAGTTGGAAAGACTTCAAATCCTTTTTCTGTCAAGGCTGTCAAGCAAGTCACTGCTACAAAACCATGCAAGCCGTTCAAGGTATAGGTAGCCAGATCAGCTGACAGGCCACCACCACTAAAAATGTCATTTCCAGAAAGTGCTAAAATACGATTATTCTTCATAACGAATCTCCTTTAAATACAAACCATTTGGTGCTGCAGTGGGACCTGCAAGTTGCCTGTCCTTTTTCTCCAAGATGAGGTCAATCTGCTCCACTGGCATACGATTATTTCCGATTTTGAGCAGTGTCCCCACCATATTGCGAATCTGCTTATACAAGAAACCATTTCCTGAAAAGGTAAAGGTCAAAAACTGGCCTGTCTCATCAACCCTGAGACTAGCTTCTGTAATGGTGCGAACCTTATCCTCTACACTAGTCCCAGAGGCTGTAAAACCGGTAAAATCATGGGTTCCCTCTAGCTTTTTGATTGCCATCTGCATCCGTTCCACATCGAGTGGATAGGGAAAGTGAGTGGCATAGTAACGGCGCATAGGATTTTTGGGACGGCCCCTGTCTACGATAAACTCATAGGTCTTGCTATGCTTGGCATAACGACAATGAAAATCATCCGTCACGAGCTCAATTGAAATCACATCAATATCTTCAGGGGACTGAGTGTCTAGAGCAAAACGGAGCTTTTCCTCATCCATCTGATAAGGTAGGTCAAAATGAATAACCTGTCCCAAAGCATGAACCCCACTATCAGTCCTACCAGCACCGTGAACAGTAATGGCTTGCCCTTTATTTAACTTAGTCAAGGTTTTTTCAATTTCTTCCTGAACGCTACGTGAATGAGGCTGGCGCTGAAAACCAGTAAAGGCATAACCATCATAGGAAATAGTTGCTTTATATCTCGTCATAACTTCTATTTTATCAAGAAAATAATCTGTAAACAAGGTTCTAAAACAAATACTGTCTGGGTACAAAATTCACAAAAAGAAAAACTTAGGAAACCAATCCTAAGCTCTCTTTTGAAGTAAGTACATGACAAAGATAGAGGTGATAATCAACCAAGATCCTAAGATAGCAAAGACCAACACCCCATTTTGTGTTAGTAAGCCAATTGCACCTAGAACGAATGGAGTCGTAAAGGCTCCGAAACTACAGCCTAAAACTGCAAATGAAGTTGCTTGATTGAGGAGTTTAGCTGGAATTCGTTCAGAGACAAGTTGAAAAACCGTCGTCAAGGCTACACTGTAGGCAAAACCAGCAAGAATGCTTCCTGCCACTACCACCCACAAGGATGGAGACAGGGCAATCACGATTTGCCCTAAGCCGAAGGTAATACCAGACCAGAGGAGCAGTTTCTCTTTAAAGATAGAAATCAAGAAAGAAAAACTCACACCAGCCACAATCCCAATCAACTGCATGACACTAAGAACAAAACTAGATAACTGGACATCTCCCAGTCCTCTTTCCACCATCAAACTTGGAATACGAATAGTAATAGCCGTATTGGTACAAACTACAACTGCCGCTTCGATAGCTAGGATAAAAATCAAGCCTTTCATTTCCCGAGTTAAGCGACTTGCTTCCTTCTCCTTTTTCTTGACTTCTTTCTTTTCCTTTCCATAAGGGACAAAGAGCAGATAAAGGGTCAGCACCAAAAATCCAGCACTATAGGCTAGGAAGGTAGCTGTCCAACCAAAGGCCAACAACTGACCGACTGCCAAGGTAATGAGAGAAGCTCCGACAACCTCTGCAGAACCGCGTAGCCCCAACATCTGAATCCGCGTTTTTCCTTGATAGCGTTCACTGATAATAGAAATGGCCTTAGCATTGATCATCCCAACACCCAAACCAAAAAGAATCCGTGTTCCAAAGACAAAGGGATAGGCTTGATACCAAAAGGGTGCTGTTCCACTCAGTGATAAAATCAGCAAGCCCAAACTAATCTGTAAGCGCTCAGGAAATATTTTTTCTAAGATGCCATTTAGTAGTAACATAATCATGATCCCGAAGGAAGGCAAGCTCGCCAAGAGCTCAATTTGTTCCTTAGGGTAGCCTTGATAATAGTCAAACATAGCTGGCAGGGCACTCGAGATGGAAAAGGATGTAATCAAAACGAGGGAGAGAGCCAAAATACTGGCCCGTTCTAAAAATTGTTTCATGAAATTTCTTTCTATATTTCTCTCAATCTTCTACTTTTTTGATAGTTATCAAACAAGCAAGAAAAGAAGAAGCCTCTTTGGTGTACAGACTCCTTCTTAAACTCGAAAATGAATCCCTTGTATCTTAGGATGACTTTCTCTTGATTTGCTTGATAAAGTAGAAGATAAATCCTGCCACCATATAGGCAACAAAGATAATCAGACACCACTTGAACACGACATCCCACCCCTTGTTCACATTCAAAAAGAAGTAAGGGAAGGGACTGACCTTAGAATTAGGAACATCAAGTTTCAGTACCAAGCCATTAAAAAGAGCAAAAATCATATAAAGCAAGGGTAAAATCGTCCACACAACTGGATCCCAAATCTTGTATTGACCCTGTTTGTCAAAAAAGAGGGTATCTGCTAAAAACCAGAGGGGAACGATATAGTGGCAAAGGAAATTTTCTAGGGTATAGAAATTAGTTGCAATAGGCGCTAATAGGAAATGGTAAATCACACAGGTAATCATGATACTCATGGTGACTCCACCTTTTAAGCGCAAAAGACTTGGTCTTTGCCAGTCTTCACCTAAACGGCTCATAACCTTTAGGAGATAGAGCGTAAAAATCGCGACTAAAAGGTTGGACAGAACCGTATAGTAGAGAAGCATCCCAAAGCCACCATGCTTGGCGATTTCAAGATAAACTCCCGTAAAAGCCGCTAGAAACAAGAAGATACGGCTATAAAATACAAGTTTGTAGTGCTTTGACATGCTTAAATTTTCTTCACAAACTCAGATTTGAGTTTCATGGCACCAAAACCATCAATTTTACAATCGATATTGTGGTCGCCTTCTACGATGCGAATATTTTTCACGCGCGTCCCTTGTTTCAAATCTTTTGGCGCACCTTTTACTTTTAAGTCCTTGATGAGAGTGACTGTATCACCGTCAGCCAATTTATTTCCGTTGGCATCGATAGCAACAAGGCCCTCTTCTACATCTGCAACTTCAGCAGGATTCCACTCATAAGCACACTCTGGGCAAACCAGTAGGGCACCGTCTTCGTAGACATACTCTGAGTTACATTTTGGGCAATTTGGTAGCTTGTTCATGGTTTCTCCTTATCATCATTCACTATTCTTTGAAAATCAAAATTTCTCGAACAGCAACTATTATACCTTAAAATCAGCATTTTGACAAATGAGTCGCCGGAGAAGCAAAGAAAAAATCATGTAACTTTGTCTGCTACATGATTTTTAAAAGATAGTTTATCATGAGTAGTGATACAGAAACTCATGATAGAAAGGGATGCATTTATCTTACAAACCAGGTGCTTGTCCAAGTTCTGCGGCAAGCATCCAGATTGTTTTATCAGTTTCAGTTTTAGCATCTGAGAAGATACCGTTTGTCACATCATCACCCTCTTCATCAGTGACATCCAAACCTTTTTGGAAGAGTTCTGACAAGTAACGGTAGATAGCAAGAACACGTTCCAAGCTTTCTTCAACATTACGGTATTCACCAGCTTCTTCTTCGATTTCACTGTTTTGAAGGAATTCTGTCAAAGTAGAGAATGGGCTTCCACCAAGCGTGATCAAACGCTCACTGATTTCATCCAATTGGCCATCAAGAGCTTCCATATACTCATCCATTTTTGGATGCCATACAAGGAAACCACGACCACGCATGTACCAGTGCACTTGGTGCAAAGCAACGTGAGCTACATACAAATCAGCAACAGCTTGGTTCAAGACTTCCTTTGTTTTTGCCAATGCTACTGGCGCTGCTTTTGTTAATGATGTTACGTCTTTTACTGCTTCTTTTTTCAATTCTACCATTTTATTTTACCTCATTCATTATTATTTGTAACCACTTCTTAATGATTACTACCTTAGTATACTACTAAGGAAAACCAATAGCAAGCCAAATGACTCACATGAGAAAAGTTGCAATAGACTGATAATTTAAGAAAAGTTTAGTTAGTTCTGATTAGCTTACTTTATAAGATTTACTTGAAAATTGGCTATGGTAAAGATCATAATAAAAAACTTTCGCTTGGAGTACACTTTCGTGATTTCCCTGCTCAATAATCTATCCATCCTTAAGAACGAGAATCACATTTACTTCTTGAATGGTCGAGAGACAGCGGGCGATGACAAAACTGTTCCTTCCTTTCATCAAGCATTTCATAGCTTTTTGAATCAAGAGTTCCAAACGGGTATCAACAGAGGAAGTCGCTTCATCCAAAATGAGAATTTTAGGATTAGCTAAAATAGCAAGCGCGATGATCAACAGTTGTTTTTGCCCGAGGGAAATATTGCTGGAGTCTTGGTTCATCTCCATGTTATAAGCACCAGGAAGAGTTCGAATAAAATTGTCTACATTAGCCTCTTTAATAGCAAAAAAGAAAGGACGATATTTGTCCTTTCTCGATTTTAGCTTTTCTTCAACCAAATAATGTTAATAAAGAGTCGATTATTTTACAAAGTCAAGCAATGCCAAGAAGCTTTCAGCTTCAAGTGACGCACCACCAACAAGGGCACCGTCAACGTCTGGGCAAGCCATGTATGAAGCAACGTTTTCAGGTTTAACAGAACCACCGTATTGAACACGAACTTTGTCTGCAACTTCTTGACCGAAGTCAGCAGCTACAACGTCACGAACAACTTTACACATTTTTTGTGCGTCGTCTTGTGAAGCTGATTTACCAGTACCGATAGCCCAGATTGGCTCATAAGCGATAACTGATGCAGCAACTTGTTCAGCAGTCAATCCAGCCAATGCAGCCGATACTTGAGCACCTACAAACTCAGCAGCTTTACCAGCTTCGTAAGTTTCAAGTGACTCACCACAACAGATGATTGGAAGCATACCGTTTGCAAAGATTGCTTTTGCTTTTTTGTTGATGTCTTCGTCAGTTTCATGGAAGTAGTCACGGCGTTCTGAGTGACCGATAACAACGTAGTCTGTACCGATTTCTTTCAAAACTTGTGGGCTTGTTTCACCAGTGAAAGCACCTGCATTTTCAAAGTAGCAGTTTTGAGCAGCAACTTTAAGGTTTGAGCCTTTTGCAGCAGCAAGAACAGTTGTCAAATCAAGAGCTGGAGCCGCGATACCTGCTTCAACAAGATCTGATGAAGGAAGTTTTGATGCAACTGCTTCAACGAATGCTTTAGCTTCTTCTGGATTTTTGTTCATTTTCCAGTTACCAGCGATAAATGGTTTACGTGACATTTCACATACCTCTTTTTTCAATTTATTTTCTATTTATTTTATCACAATTAGACACAGCTTGCAAATCTTACTCGGATTTCAAGATTGCTTACATGGATTAATCCTTCCAGAGATCCATGGCATTTCGGAAATCTGCAGATACCTGTGTCAACTGAGGATTGCTTGCTTCTCTCTCTGCTCGCTTAGCCTCAATTTGAGCCACGCTTTTGATACCTTCATGGCGCCAATTTCTCAAAATCGCCTGAATGTACTTCCAGTTTGGTTTTCCATTCAAAACAGCTTCACGAAGGGCTTCCTTAATCAAGTCAGCACTGGTTCCATCTTCCTTTAGTGTCTTGGTCAAATCCTCAATCTCAAAAGGCGTCAACAAGCGTCCCAATTCCTGCTGGAAGGTTTCTACCAAATCCTTGAGCTGATTTTGAGGTGTCAACTGGTCTGAACTTGAATGAGTAGCTCCAAGCAAGTCATCCAAACGTTCCAGAGCCAAACTTGCATCAAAAAGCAATTCAATTTCACCATTCAATTCGATGGTTCGATACTGAAGCAGACCCCTTTCCGTCAGATTGGAAATGGCCTGATTGACATCCGAAATTTCCTTGCCAATCCTTTCAGCAATCTGGCTTGGCGACATTTCATCCAAACCTGTCGTATTTTGCAAATAGAAAAATTGCCAGACCAGAAAATCATCGCTAGACGGAAAGAGTTCCTTAAAATGCAAGAGAAGGGCACTCGGTAAAACCAAGTTCCCTGATTTAAAAGCGTCTAAATATGTCATAATTCCTCTTATAAATACCCAAATGCGGATGCATCATCTTCTATTTTTCTCCAGTCAAAAGGGGTTTCCTGATAGACCGCATAGTTCACCCAGTTACTGAAAAAGAGGGCTGCTGATGAAGACCAACAAAGACAAGGTGTCTGGTTGACATCATCATCCTTAAAGTAATTTTCTGGAATATGAGGATCCAAACCAGCATCACGATCTCGGAAATATTCATTTGCCAAGGTATCACGGTCATATTCCAAATGCCCAAAACTATAAATTTCTCGCAAATCACGACTGGCCAAAATCGAAACCCCAACCTGAGGTCCTTCTGATAAAATCTCAAGATTGGTTTTATTTAAGATCTCTTCCTTGGAAATCTCCGTGTGCCGTGAATGAGGGGATACATAGCTATCGTCAAAGCCTCTAAAAAGAAGATGGCCCTCTTTTAAGGTGTCCTGAGGATAGATACCCGATAACTTACTGTCCATCTGGTATTTTTCCACTCCATAACGCAGATAGAGTCCCGCCTGAGCACCCCAACAGATATGAAGGGTCGAATAGACATGGGTCTTGGACCACTCGATTACCTGACTGAATTCCTCCCAATAGTCCACTTCCTCAAATGGTAAATGCTCAACTGGAGCACCCGTGATAATCATCCCATCAAAATACTCGTCCTTAACTTCAGGAAAAGTTTTATAAAAGGTCTCCATGTGCTCTGAACGAGTTGTCTTAGAACGATGGCTTTCCATATAGAGAAAATCAATATCCAGTTGCAGGGGTGTATTGGCCAAATGGCGCAACAACTGGGTTTCTGTGACCATTTTCTGTGGCATGAGATTTAAAATTAAAATCTTCAAGGGACGGATATCTTGGTGGGCCGCACGTTGATCATCCATGACAAAGATATTCTCTGTCCGTAAAATCTCAACAGCTGGCAATTTTTTATCAATTCGAATCGGCATAACCCTCTCCTAACTGTACTCTTTCAGGAATCATTGCATATGTTTGAAACTCTTCGAAAATCTCTTCAAACCGCGTCAACGTTGCCTTTCCGTACTCAAGTACAGCCTACGGCTAGTTTCCTAGTTTGCTCTTTGATTTTCATTGAGTATGAAACTAAATCTCAAACACTTAGTCCTTTTATTATACTGCAAGAAGATATAGTTTTCAATTATACTTTTTCTCTAACTAGCTATAGTCTATTTTTATATCCTAATGTAGAGAAAACAGCCCTAGGGACTGTTTTTCATTAATAATGCATAAGAACTTTGTAATCGTAGTCACCGATTTTTTCACGGCCGTTCAATTCATCCAATTCAACAAGGAAGGCACAACCTGCTACAACACCACCAAGTTTTTCAATCATCTCGATGGTTGCCTTAACAGTTCCACCTGTTGCCAAGAGGTCATCCACAATAAGAACACGTTGACCTGGCTTGATGGCATCAGCATGCATAGTCAAGGTATCAACACCGTATTCTTTTTCGTAGTCAGCAGAAATAACTTCGCGTGGCAATTTACCTGGTTTACGAACAGGTGCAAAACCAATTCCCAACTCAAAGGCAACTGGACAGCCCACGATAAAACCACGAGCTTCAGGACCTACAATCATGTCAATTTTCTTGTCAGTCGCATACTGAACGATTTCACGAACAGCATAGCTGTAAGCATTCCCATCAGCCATCAAAGGACTGATATCACGGAAGGTAATCCCTTCCTTTGGATAATTTTCAATTGTTGCAATATAATCTTTTAAATTCATCTTTTTCTTTCTTTCAAAGTTTTTACTCTCTATTATAGCATATTTTTTAAGAAAGAAAAAAGGAAAAGTTAACTTCAATAATTATCTAACGATTTGACGATTTATGACCAGCCATAGCAATAAATCCCAAGTTCTTTTTATTCTTATCAAACATTTTATACATAGTTAAAAACTGCTTTCTATTCTCCTTTTTACAAGCATTTACGCAAATTTTCAAAGTTCCTAGCCAACCTTCGTCATAAATCATACCTGATAATTTCATTAATGTCATTTCACCAGTCAATACTTTCACATCACGATAACCTGATTCTATCATCACCTCTTCCCAACCATCTTGAGTTAAAGGACCTACATTTACATGAATTGCTTGCGACAATTCCTGTCTGACAGACTCTTTAGCTTCCTTAAGAAGCACATCATGTGTCAAAAGAAGACCTCCTGGTTTTAAAACCCTTAGATATTCCATTACACATTTTTTCTTAGCTTGATCGGCTTGCATAGTCAGCATAGCTTCATTTATAACAATATCAAAACTAGCATCTTCATAAGGAAGTTTCATTGCATTTGCTCTTTCAAACCTAATCAAATGACCAACACCTGCCGTTTCAGCAGATTTTTTAGCCACTTCTAAAGCTTGTCCATCCATATCAACAGCAGTTATCTTACAACCAAAACGCTGTGCCAACTCAATTGCTGTAGTTCCCCTATTGCACGCAACTTCTAGTATTCTCTTTTCTTTTGAAAATCCTCCTTCTGCAATTAACCAATCTGTGGCACGTTTTCCACCTGGACGTAAGCGTTTTTTCCCCAATTTTGCTAAAAACTTATGACCTGCTTCTGACATTTGAACACCTCTGTTTTTTCTTCATTATAACATAAAATGATATTATCTAACAATTCTAATCTAGTTTTTGATGAACTATAATCAAACGCATACAGTCTGCCATGATTATAGCATAAATCTATTAATTAACTCTCTAGTTCGAATTCAATTGCTCACGTAGTTTACGCATATAGGTTACGACAACATATTTGTACTTTAGAGTTGCTGGCCTCCTTATCCGCTATCTACGCTTTACTATTACGTGCCTATTCGTATAGCCAAGATTTCTCTATCTCTTTCTCTGCCGATTATTATTTCCAACGTCAAACTTAAATAGTCTATCCTAATGCCGTTCGATCAGCTACTCACAATAGTCAGGCTTGGGAATCACTTTTGGGTTTACTAGTATATGGTACCCACAGAGGACTTACACCTCAGATGAACGAAATGTCCGTCGTACCTAAAAAAACGAGCACTTTCGTACTCGTTCTCTGATATAAACTACTGATTAAAGTGAGTTTACGTCAACTTTGATACCAACACCTTGAGTAGTTGTGATAGTCAAGTTTGTTACGTAAGTTCCTTTAGCTGTAGCTGGTTTTGCTTTTTGGATTGTTTCGTTGAAAGCTTTGAAGTTTTCAACCAATTTTTCAGCTTCAAATGATACTTTACCGATGATTGCTTGAACGTTACCTGCACGGTCAGCACGGTAAGTAATTTTACCACCTTTAGACTCTTCAACTGCTTTAGCAACATCCATAGTTACAGTACCAGTTTTAGGGTTTGGCATCAAGTTACGTGGCCCAAGGACACGTCCAAGACGTCCAACAAGAGCCATCATATCAGGTGTAGCGATAACTACGTCGAAGTCCAACCAACCGTCGTTGATTTTAGCAACAAGGTCATCTTCACCAACAAAGTCTGCACCAGCAGCTTTTGCTTCTTCAGCTTTTGCACCACGTGCGAAAACAAGAACGCGTGAAGTTTTACCAGTACCGTTTGGCAATACCATTGCTCCACGGATTTGTTGGTCAGCTTTTTTAACGTCGATGTTCAAGTTGTAAGCAACTTCTACAGTTGCGTCAAATTTTGCAAAGTTAGTTTCTTTTGCAAGTGCTACAGCTTCTTCTACGCTGTATGCTTTTGTGCTGTCGATTTTCTCAAGAGCAGCACGAAGTTGTTTGCTTTTTTTAGCCATTTTCTATTCTCCTTGTAAGTGGTTCAATCGATTTTCATCTCCCACGTCACTTCTCGAAATGATGAAGTCTTGCGGGTTTTCAGTCTATTATTTTTCTTTTCCTACTTCGTTAAGCTCCCTTGCTGTACTCAAGTACAAGCATCAGTCACTTGCCTAGTATGAAAAGCAACTAATAGACTGCTGTGAGATTTTCTACCGTGTTATTGATTAGTCAACAACAGTGAATCCCATAGAACGAGCAGTACCTTCGATCATACGCATTGCAGACTCTACGTTTGCTGCGTTCAAATCTGGCATCTTAGTTTCTGCAATTTCTTGTACTTGTGCACGAGTAACTGTAGCAACTTTAGTTTTGTTAGGTGTACCTGATCCTTTTTCAACACCTGCAGCTTTTTTCAAAAGAACAGCAGCTGGTGGTGTTTTAGTGATGAAAGTAAATGATTTATCTTCGTAAACTGAGATAACAACTGGAATGATCATACCAGCTTGGTCAGCTGTACGAGCGTTGAACTCTTTTGTGAATCCCATGATGTTGATACCAGCTTGACCAAGAGCAGGTCCAACCGGTGGAGCTGGTGTAGCTTTACCAGCAGGGATTTGCAATTTTACAAGTTTTTCGACTTTTTTAGCCATTTTTAAATCCTCCTTTGTGGTTTTGGCGGTAATTAAAGATTTTTACCTCCCACAAGTATGCTTTACACATACTCATCTATTATACACTATTTATCTGGAATTGCAAGAGAAAAGTTTATTTTTTAATCGACGTAATCTCCACCTTCAAAGCCGAAATACTCTTCCAAACTGAGGCCACTAGCTGCAATCTCTTTAGCCTCTTTTCCGACATAACGAAGGTGCCATTCCTCAGCCATATAGCCTGTTTCCTTTTCCTTACCTTTAAGATAACGGACAACAAAACCATAATCAGCCGCATGGTCCAAGAGCCATTGGGCCGCTTTTTCTTCTGTCACCAAATCACCATTTGTCCCAATCACATCAAAGGCCAAGCCTGTCTGGTGCTCGCTATAGCCAGGGCGGGCAGAGTAACGGTCTGCTGCAGCCTTTCCATCTTTATTGACATAATCTTGATAGAGCTTAGTCTGAGTCTCGTAACTTCTAAAACCACTGTATTGATCACTAATTGGGAAGCCTGCCTCTTGCATCGCTTTGATGAGTTTGACCAACTCAGCCTTGGCTGTTGGATTTTCCCCTGGATTGTAGTCTTTAGATAATGGATAGTGTTTATTTGCTACGATAATTTCATCGTATTTCCCTTGAATACTGTAGTAGTCACCTTTATTAACCACTTCTGCTTTTTTCTGGGTGGCTTCTTGAGTCTTATTTCCGACTGTTCCATCAGCTTTAGCTGTTTGTTCTGTCTTAGCTGCTCCATCTTCATTTTTTGCTTTTTCTTGTGAACAAGCTGCTAGACTCAAGGCTAGCAAGGCTGTCAAGACAAGGTATCTTTTTTTCATTTCTACTCCTTTATTTCTAATAGGTTGTCTACTTCTGGCGATAAACGTTTGACTAATTGTTTAATCTCATCAGGTTTTACTTGGCAGGTTTCTGCTGTCATTTCTTCAAAGGGAACCCACCAGACTGGACCACGTCCCTTGAGACCGTGACCATTCATATCACCTCTTCGTCTAGGAAACAGATGCCAATGAAGATGGGCATCACCATTTCCTAGCAGTTCGATATTCATTTTCTCGGCAGTAAAGGCCTTGGCAACTGCCTCTTGGACTAAACTCATTTCCTCTAGAAAACGGATTCTAGTTTCCTTCTCTAAATGATGCAATTCGGTGACGTGTTCCTTGGCTAGAAAGAGACTATAGCCTGCAAAATACTGGTGATCTCCAATCACAAGATAGCCTGTTTCTAGTTCTCTCACAAAGTAGGGATTTTCCCCAGCTTTAATGAGCTCAATTCTCTGGCAAATCAAACACATATTAGTCTACCAATATGCTCTTAAGATAAGCATCAACCATACGTTCCGTTGCGACCACCGAGTCAATATGAGTGCGCTCATATGAGTGGCTAGACTCGATACCAGCACCGAGAAGGGCGTGTTTGACTTCTGCCCCTGCAGACATAGCTGCTGAAGCGTCCGAACCATAAAATGGATAGATATCCAGCTTAAATGGAATATCTTGCTCTTTAGCCAAAGCAACCAAGTGTTGACGGAAGTCGTAGTGATAAGGTCCAGAAGCATCCTTGACACAGATAGACACTGTATATTCGTCTGTTTGCTGGTCATCTCCCATAGCTCCCATATCCACAGCCAGATATTCTACTACCTGAGCAGGAATGTTAGAATTAGCACCATGCCCCACTTCTTCAAAGACTGAAAAATCAAAATGAGTTGTTACGGGCAATTCAATCTTCTCTTCCTTATAAATACGAAGCAGGTTAAGCAAGATCGCTGCGCTGACCTTATCATCCAAATGACGAGACTTGATAAAACCTGTCTCTGTCACGACAGTTCGTGGATCAAAGCTGATAAAATCACCGACCTCAATCCCCAAGGCACGAGTTTCTTTTTCATTGGTCACTTTTACATCCAAACGCACTTCCATATTGTCCTGCGTGCGTTCTGCAGTTCCTGCATCCTTATAGACATGGCAAGAAGTCTGGTGGATGAGGATGGTTCCTGATACTTTTTCACCTGTGCTAGCCACATGAACGGTACAGTTTTCTCCTTCAATCATGTTCCAAGGGAAACCACCGATACGGTCCATTTTGAGACGGCCATCTGATTTGACAGCACGGACAATAGCACCCAGCGTATCCACATGGGCAGTCACATAGCGATGCTCCTTATCATTTTGACCTTTGATGGTCACATTGACACCACCCTTAGCTGTGCGAACCGGCTGGTAACCAAAACCTTCTAGAGTCTTGACTAAATAGTCCGAAACCTCCCGAGTGAAGCCTGTTGGCGACGCAATGGCTGTCAGTTCTTTAATATATTCTACTGTTTGATTCATTTCTTCACCTCTTTTGCTACCTATTATAACACATTTATCATCGGACTAAAAAAGAAAATCACTCCTGTAGACTTGACTACAAAAGTGATTTTAGTGATTATTCCATTTCAAAAACATCGCTTTCTTGCTTATTTGGTAGAACCAATGAGAGCAAGATTCCGACAACGGCTGGTACTAACCATGGGAGTGATGCCTTGGCAAAAGGAAGAGCGTTGACAAGATTCGCAAGAAACTCAACCTTAAACGAGCTTCCTAATACGCTTGCAATAGCAATAGCTGTAACCACAGCAATTGTCAACTGCATACCTGGTTTTGAAAGAGCTACAAATTTGTTGACAATGACAATCATAACGATAGCAATCGTGATTGGGTACAAGATAACCAGTACTGGAATGGAGTACTTGATAATCGCATCAAGACCCAAATTAGCAATGGCAAATCCAATCAAGGTAAAGGCTGTCGCATAAACCTTGTAGCTGATTTGTGGGAAGCGTTCATTAAAGAACTCAGCTGTTGACACAATCAAACCAACTGTTGTTGTGAAGCAGGTTACGGTAACCATAGCTGCAAGGAAGAGTTGAGCTGTTGAACCAAAGATTTCTTGAGTCGCTTGTGACAAGATGTAAACACCTGGTGTTCCACCCTTCATCGCCTCAGCTGGTACTGGGAAATGATTTCCAAGGAAACCTAAACCGATGTAAAGAGCACTGAAAGCAAGGGCAACAACGATCCCAACCACCCAAATAGTTGAAATGTATTCTTTCTTACTTGAAAATCCAAGTTGTTTCAAGGTTTGAACTGCGATTACGCTAAAGGCAACTGAAGCAAGGGCATCCAAGGTATTGTAACCTTCTAGGAAACCTGTCCCAAAGGCAGAAGCTTGATAAGCAGCTGAAGCAGCTTGAGGACTTGTTCCACCATATTTGAAAGCTCCTAAAACAACCAAGATAACGATCAAAATCGCAAAGACTGGCGTTAAGATACGGCCGATACGGTCCAAGATTTTTGATGGATTAAGCGAGATTAAATACGCCGCTGCAAAGTAAAGCACGGTAAAGACAATCAAGCCAAGCCCTTTATTTGCATCCGACAAAAGGGGGCTAATCCCTACTTCGTAAGCTGTTGTAGCTGTACGTGGGATAGCAAAGAATGGACCGATTGACAAGTAAAGAACTGAGAGGTAAAGAGTCGCAAACCAAGGCGCTATCTTTGTTGAAATCTCGTAGATATATCCTTTAGGATTTAGCGTTCCAATAATAAGGGTCAAGACGGCGATACCGACGCCTGAAAAGACAAAACCTGCGATGGCAGGAAGAAAATGTTCTCCAGATAGAGCACCCAGAGAAGGCGGAAAAATCAAGTTTCCCGCACCAAAAAATATTCCAAACAGGAGTAAACCTGTTAGGGCACCTTTTTTAGCCATGTAAATCTCCTTCATATTTATAAAATACTGACCTAGTATATCATGAATAGGAGTATGAAAAAAGCTTCACGAAGTAAATATTGAATGTTTTCAAGATTCTTAAAAATGAGAATTATCTAAAAATAAAATTCTCCTACCTAGTCCACACCAAGTAGGAGAATTGAAAATTTTTAAAGTTCTTCAAAGGCCATCATGCCACCTTGAACATTGATAACCTCATAACCTTGTTCAGCTAGGAATTGACAAGCACGCGCCGATCTCATTCCAGATTTACAAATAACATAATGTAACTGATCCTTGTCCAATTGATCATAAGTATCAGCTAATTGACTCAGCGGTAGGTTGTGGGCACCTTCTAAATGAAGAGATTCAAACTCATCCACTTCTCTCACGTCTACTAGAGAAAGTTGGTCGTTTTGGTAAAGCTGGTAAAATGCGTCAAAGGAAATTTCTTTCATTCTTTTTCTCCTAAAATAGTTTTAATTCTTTTTTTCAAATCTGGCACCACTTCTGACTCAAACCAAGGATTTTTGGCCATCCAGATTTGATTTCGCGGCGAGGGGTGAACTAGTGGAAAATAGGTTGGCAAGTAGTTCTGGTAATGTTTTACCCGTTCTGTCACCTTGCCACTAATTTTTTCCTGTAAATAGTAGGCTTGAGCATATTGTCCAATCAAGAGGGTTAGCTGAATATCAGGCAATTCTTTCAAGAGCTGAGGATGCCATTTTTCAGCAAAACCCGCTCGCGGTGGCAGGTCACCTGAATTGCCATGGCCTGGAAAGTAGAAATCCATAGGCAAAACAGCAAAATAACCTGAATTGTAAAAGGTATCTTCATCCACACCTAGCCAGTCCCGCAAGCGGTCACCACTTTTGTCCTTCCAGTAAAGGCCTGCTTCTTGGGTTTTAAGTCCCGGTGCCTGACCGATGATATTGATGCGAGCTGTCTTTGGCACTGCAAAGAGAGGCTCAATGCCACGCTTTGTATAGCTGGCATTTTGTGGATCTGACATAATAGCCTGCTTGATTCTTTCAATTTGAGACATCTACTTTCCCTCCAAAAAGAAGTCTAAGCATACAATCTCAGACTTCTATCGTTTTATTTGATCAATTCGTAAATAGCTTCGGCATAGATTGCTGCTGCTCGGAAAAGATCGTCCAAGGCGATAAATTCATTGGCTTGGTGCATGGTGTCAATTGAGTCTGGGAACATGGCACCGTAGGCAACTCCGCGTTCGAGCAAGCGACCAAAAGTACCACCACCGATGACTTGCTCGTGACCTTTAAGACCAGTTTGTTTTTCATAGACATTCAACAAGGTTTGCACAAGCGGATCTTCCATTGGTACATAGTGAGGCGTGTGACCGTGTTCAGAGAGGCTAACAGAAGCAACTGGCAAGTTTTCAAGAATTGACTTGATTTGCTCTGGGTTGGTTCCTTTTGGATAGCGGATGTTAAGGGCAATCGTATTGTCAGCACTTGTTTCATCAAAGCGGAAGACGCCTGCATTCATAGAAAGGGCACCCATCTTTTCGTCCACATGAGCAATCTTGAGACTTTCACCCTCATGGTCGTTCAAAAGAATTTTTCCAGCGATGTCAAGGTAGTCTTTTGCAGGTCCAGCAAAGTCAAACTGGCTGAGGAAGAGGGCAAGGTAAGTCGCACCATTAACACCTGAAGCAGGCATAGCACCATGGGCTGATTTACCAATGATGGTCACCTTGTATTGACCAGTCTCTTCGTAAATTTCTCCTCTGAGTTTGTGTTCTGCAACAAAGGCATCTAATTTAGCGTGCAAGTCAGCCAAGTCGCCTGAAACAACTGCTGTTGCTGATTCAGGCACCATGTTTTCACGCAAACCACCTGTAAAGCTATGAAGACGGGCAGCACCTGTATTTTCGCCTGCAAAGTGGAGGTATTCAGTAATGTTTCCTTTTTCACCGTTGATGATAGGGAATTCAGCGTCTGGAGAGAAACCGAAGTCTGGTTTTGCAAGTCCTACGTGCTCGAAGTAGTAGTCCATGTCTGCCCAGCCTGATTCTTCGTCTGTTCCCACGATGAAGCGGACTTTCTTAGAAGTTGGAAGGCCCAATTCTTTGATGATTTTCAAGCCATAGTAACAAGCTGTTGTAGGTCCCTTATCATCAGAAGCACCACGCGCATAAAGGCGACCATCTTTGATAGTTGGTGTATATGGATCTGTGTCCCAACCGCTACCAGCAGGCACCACATCCATATGGGCAAAGATTCCGAGAACTTCTTCTCCATCACCAAACTCAAAATGTCCTGCATAGTTATCAACATTCTTAGTTGGATAGCCATCACGGTCTGCGATTTCAAGGAATTTCTCCAAGGCTTTTACTGGACCAGGTCCAAATGGATGCTGGGCATCAGCCTTGCTGTCATCACGTTCTGAGTTGATTTCCAAAAGGCTAAACAAGTCAGCCAAGAGGTCTTCTTTGCGTTTTTCTACTTCTGCTGTAAAATCAATTACTGTCATTTTTTTCTTCTTTCTATCTTTTATCGATGATTTCATCTACTGGCAAGCGGTAGCTTGGTTCCAATTTTTCGTCTGTGTAACCCACTGTAATCAAGAGTTCTGGGCGGAAACGGTCTTCGATGTCCAAAACTTCATTGATTTTTGATTTGTCAAAACCAAGAATCAGATTTGATCCGATTCCTTGGTCTGTAAGAGCGAGAACCAAGTTCATAGCAACCAAACCTGCATTGAGGGCTAGGTAGTCGCTGACCTGTTGTTCATTGTAACGTGCAAATTCAGCAGGCAAATTTTTCATGAAGTATTGAAGTTGTTCTTCTGAAAAATTCTTTGCACCACCGACACGAGCAATCTTGCGAGCACGTTTGGCTAAGTCCGTATCTGTAAAGAGGGCAATGGTTACAGGCGCTGATGATACCTGCTCAAAGTTCGAGCCATAAGCCAACTTTGCCAATTCAGCATTTTTCTCACGAACAACCACAAATTTCCAAGGCTGGCTGTTGTGGGCACTTGGAGCCAAGGTTGCAATTTCGATAGCCGTACGCACATCTTTTGGATCAACCGGCTTATCAGTGAAATGCTTAGTCGCATGACGTTTTTTATTTAATTCAAGAAATTTCATAATCGATTTCCTTTTCTAATTCTACTGCTTCCATTCTACCATAATTTGAAAGAGCTTGCAGGGATTTTTCATAGGAAAAGTAATAGCAAAAAAACTGCTCTATGCAGTTTGTAGCAATTATTCTAGTTACTCACTATAAAATTAGCAAATGGAATCATACTGAGATAGCTTCTCCGTTGTCACTTCTTCCAACTTTTTCTTTACCTGGCCTTTTATAGCCGTATCCATCTGTGATTTTATTTTCCCAATAGCGACTTTTGTCTCCTCCGCACTTTCTCTCACTTTTTCTTTATAATCTGTTTGCAAAGAATTTTTTTCTTTTAAGATTACTGTCGCCATTGTATAGATTCTATTCTTCTCCATCATACGATACATCTGACGTAAAGCAAATTCATATTCTTCATCTGTATAATATTCATTTAATGGTGCGAGCATATGACCTCCTTAAATCTCCGATTGTCTGTTCTAACTCATCTTGCTTTTTACGATAATCTCTGTTTAACAAATCCTCTTGATACTGCAATTCATCTTCTCTACGCCTACACGCAAACTGAGAATCCTCCATCAATTGTTGTAAACTCCTATAAAACTGTTCTCCATCTTGGTAACTATATTGTCCTTTTTGAAGAAAAGCAGTCATCTTGCTAGCTTCGTCATCGACGATTCGGGCAAGGCGGTCTCGACGTTCATAGAGTTCGTTGCGTTGATTTGTAAAAGTTGCTTTCTGCCTTAAATACTCATCTTCCAAATCATAATACTCTTTTTCTTTTGCTTTTAACTTTTGGAAGACTAAATCCGACTGTTCCATTTTCTAAATTCTCCTGCCAATTCCTTATCTGTGGCTAGTTTATTCTCAATGACTTGGATAATCTGTTGGTTAAGGGTATCAAACTCTGTGGCTAGTTTTTCAGCTTTTTGATTCATTTGCTCAAAATCTTGCTCAACTGAACCGACAATCGTAGCCTGAGTCACACCCGCAGACGCAAAAGTCGATAGGACTTCATCATAACTCAGGTATCGGAAACTACTAAAGTCAAGCTGATTCCATAGTTCTTGTGCTTTTGACACCACCTCCTCTTGAAGGTGCTTGACGTCGTCTGCACCAGCTCGAGCTGCATTAGCCATTCCTTCCCCTAGAGCCATTCCCTGCAAGCTATCCAAGTATATCTCTTCCCTACTTGACAAACCATCTACCGAGAGGTAGCTTTTGATTTTTTGGTAGCGGTACATACCTGCTGTTGCTGCTGCTAGCGCTGTTACTTTGAGATTTGTGACACGTTTTCCATCCAAATCAACTAACTGGCCATTCTCATCAAATCGCCACTGGGACAAGTTATGATATTCTAACTTGTTACCCCAGTTATCTTTTGCAGGGTAGATGTAGGGAAATATAGCTGTTTGAGTCGTATTTCCCGTAATATTGCCAATAACATCATACTTATGACGGTAATTGCGAAATTGTTCTGGATGTTCTTGCATGTACTTGATTTCTTCTTTCGAAATCAAGTTATGAATATCTGGCCCATTATACCCAACATTAGCATAACCTCTCTTTAAAGCGACATACATAGCCAGAGACTCTCCAAGCGAATGCCCCGCAGTTGTGATTTTTGCAGAGGGGTAAGTTTTTTCGATTTCTTCCGCAAAACTCAGAGCCGTTTGAAATTGAGATTTTCTCAATGTCTTCGTTTTCAAATCCGACAGCACCTGTCTATCACCAAATCCTATTGATTGGATATCTGTTTGAATGTCAAGCCGATCATCTTTATTCGTCCCTGCATAGGCGATCACTATGTGGCTATAATCCACATTCCCATTTTTATCCACAGGAGCAACCGCCATCGCCTGCATACCGTTGGAAGTGTTGTCTATGGGATTGGTGATTACTTTAAACCGGTCGTTTGCAACTAATCGTCCCTCCTGAATAGGACTACTCACCTTACCAGAGTCAACATCGTAAACATCGTCTACTATATATCTATAATCTTCTTCTGTAATCATATAATTATCTCTCCTCTAAGTAGATAATTTTTACTGCTATATCATACCCAGCTTCTTCTTTGTGTTCTCTCTTTATAAATTCTATCGGTGAGTAATTAGAACTTCTTATTTTCCCATTCTCATTTAAAGAATCTGTTTTGAAAGATATATCATATTGATTATTTACTTTAGCAGTAATCCTCCAACTCCCTGTACTTTCATTTCTTTGAAATTCAACAAACTCCACTCTCTCAATCTTTTGTCCATCAGCCAAATCATAGTTACTAACTAAAAACTTTGCTACCCTCTCCTGTTCAATTCTCATTTTCTCTTCCAACGTTTTTTCTTTTTGGTGATTCAAACTAAACATTACAATTCCTCCTATAATACAAATTACTAAAGCAACAATACCCCATTTTTTACCCTTATTCATGGACAAACCTCCTTATATTATTCTATAAAACAACTTAGTCTTAATTACCTTATAGTATAACATAAACAGCTATTTTAATTAACATTGGCATAATCCAGCGCCGTCACAAACTGAGAATCTACTACTTTCGCAGAATTTAGTCCTGAACGAGACTGTAGTTTATCCCTCCCAAGCCATAAAGACTGAACATCCGTACCAAGATCCTTTATGTCATCTTTATTCGTCCCTGCATAGGAAATCACTACATGGCTATAATCCACATTCCCATTTTTATCCACAGGAGCAACCGCCATTGCCTGCATACCATTGGAGGTGTTGTCTTTTACTTCTACAACTTTAAAATTCCCTAAATCTCTCTTTTTTGGATTAAATGGATATATTTTATTTGCCTCAGGTGTATAATCCTTATCAGTCTTCAATTTATCAACCCAATACACTTGCTCAGCTAACCAATTATATTGTTCTTCTTTTACTTTCACCTTTTATTATTCTCCCAAGTATTGTACTTGTATATTATCTATAGAAACATTTTCCTTCTCTGCTATCACATGATTTTTTTCAATCGCTCTAAATTTTTCAATCGGACCAAGGACTACAGATTTTTCTTCGTCGTTAAATTCATCTATTTCTCGAGTAGTCAGTCCTGTATGATACTCGTCATCTAATTCAAACAATAAATGATATGAACCTGTTTTTTTATCTTTGTTAAATTTATTAAATTTAATTTTATTAAAATCATAATTTCTTGCTATCCACTTTACCACATTATCCTGTTGCGTTTTTGTCAAAGTTAATTTATTCTCAAAAATTTTACCATTTGGATGATTTAAACTAAACATCACGATTCCTCCTATAATACAGATTACTAAAGCAATAATACCCCATTTTTTGTGCCTATTCATTGACACACCTCCTTATATTATTCTATAAAACAACTAACCTCAATTACCTTATAGTATAACATAAACAGCTATTTTATTTAACCTTGGTATAATCCAGCGCCATCACAAACTGAGAATCTACTACTTTCGCAGAATTTAGTCCTGAACGAGACTGTAGTTTATCCCTCCCAAGCCCTAAAGACTGTACATCCGTATCAAGATCCTTTATGTCATCTTTATTCGTCCCTGCATAGGCAATCACTACATGGCTATAATCCACATTCCCATTTTTATCCACAGGAGCAACTGCCATAGCTTGCATACCGTTAGAGGTGTTGTCTTTTGTACTCAGAACTCGAAAAGTTTGAGAATCCTTTCTTAACTCATCTCCTGCTTTCCATGGAGTTGGATTTTTATTTTTATCAACTTCATATACTTGGTCAACTAAGTAATTAAAACTTTTATCCGTAATCATATTATCTCACCCAATAAATAACTGTTATATTTGACATAAGTGAATCGCTATTTATTACTTCCGGATTATCTCTTTCTATTAATTTATTCCCATTACTTTGACTAATATGCTGTCCAAAACCTATTTCATCCTCTGTCATCAAGTTTTGAACAGAAAAAGTGACAAATATTTCGTCATTGACAATGGCATTAGAATTCCAAGTTCCTGTTAATTTATTCTGTTGAAAACTTGTAAACTCAATCTTCTCAACCTTTTCATAATGACTAACTAAGTATAACGCCATCCTATCCTGTTCGATTCTCATTTTCTCTTCCAGCGTTTTTTCTTTTTGGTGATTCAAACTAAACATTACAATTCCTCCTATAATACAGATTACTAAAGCAATAATACCCCATTTTTTGTGCTTATTCATTGACACACCTCCTTATATCATTCTATAAAGCAACTTGGTCTGAATTACCTTATAGTATAGGACCAATAGTCGCTCTGGTCTTGTGCATTGAATTCAAGATTAGCATAGTTCACTCGCGATTTCCTTTTCTAATTCTACTGCTTCCATTCTACCATATTTTGAAAGAGCTTACAGATGTTTTTTATGTTTAAGATTTTTTATTACAGTCATAAAAAATATATATTGGTTCATCAGGAACATTTCTGATAAACTAGCAAGTACTTTACATTTGAATGGAGATATTATGAAAAAATTTAGCCTATTATTAGCCATCCTCCCATTTTTGGTTGCCTGTGGAAATCAAACTACACCCAAAGAGACTAGTTTTCAAAAGACAATCGTCGTTGCTACAGCTGGTGATGTGCCACCATTTGACTACGAAGACAAGGGCAATCTGACAGGCTTCGATATCGAAGTTCTAAAAGCAGTAGATGAAAAACTCAGCGACTACGAGATTCAATTCCAAAGAACTGCTTGGGAGAGCATCTTCCCAGGACTGGATTCTGGTCACTATCAAGCTGCAGCCAATAACTTGAGTTACACAAAAGAGCGTGCTGAAAAATACCTCTACTCACTTCCAATTTCGAACAATCCCCTCGTCCTTGTCAGCAACAAGAAAAATCCTCTGACTTCACTTGACCAAATCGCTGGCAAAACAACGCAAGAGGATACTGGAACTTCAAACGCTCAATTCATCAATAACTGGAATCAAAAACACACTGACAATCCCGCTACTATCGATTTTTCTGGTGAAGATATCGGTAAACGAATTTTAGACCTTGCTAACGGAGAGTTTGATTTCCTAGTCTTTGACAAAGTATCCGTTCAAAAGATTATCAAGGACCGTGGATTAGACCTTTCAGTTGTTGATTTACCTTCTGCCGATAGCCCCAACAACTATATCGTTTTCTCAAGCGACCAAAAAGAGTTTAAAAAGCAATTTGATAAAGCGCTCAAAGAACTCTATCAAGATGGAACCCTTGAAAAGCTCAGCAATACCTATCTAGGTGGTTCTTACCTTCCAGATCAATCTCAATTACAATAATACTCTTCGAAAATCTCTTCAAACCACGTCAGATTTATCTGCAACCTCAAAGCTGTGCTTTGAGCAACCTACGGCTAACTTCCTAGTTTGCTCTTTGATTTTCATTGAGTATAAGATATACTAAAAGCGATTGGACCAGCCAATCGCTTGTTTAGTTTGCATTGGTTATTTTAGGAAACTCTTACAAAAAATCAAAAAAATTCTTCACATCTTCTACATACCCATGCTTTTCTATTAAGCTTGCTAATAGTTCCAGATTGTGCCCCTGATAGTTGTCTTCTCTTCGTAGTTCTTCATACATTTCGATAAAGGGAAGTCCCTTGGACTTGGCCAATTCTAACTCAGCTTCGTAATCATAAGCAACTTTACGAAATTGGATATTGAGTAATTCCCCATCTTCAACTTCTATCACGGAATACTGGGCACGGTGATTTTTTAACGCCTCCCAATTAAAATAGGGCATACCAATCGACCCTGGATTGATGATTTGTTGCCCTTGACTGCCATAACGAAGCAACTGCTTGTGAACATGACCATAGACTGCCACGTCAACTTCATCATCTAGGAGTTTGTCAAATTTCTCTGTATCATTCTCAACTAGCAAGTCACCACCATAGTTCTTATTTGGCAAATTATGAGAGATAGAAAAGCGCAATCCTTCAATTTCTTTCTTTTCCAGCAAAGGCAAGCTTCGTAGCCAGACAATCGTTGCAGGATCCATTCGCTCCATCAAAAACTGGGTCATGCGCATTGACTGGATTTCTTGTGGATTTTTCAAACCATATTCACCATCCAAGGCCTCAAGGACACAATCATCCCAATTGCCTCGAACACTGGCTGTGATAGGAAGGTCCTTTAACAGAGCGACCAAGTCATGAGCTCCTGGACCGGGAAGAAAAATATCTCCCAGAAGCCAGTATTCACTGACTCCTTGATTTTTAGCATCTGCAATCACTGCTTCTAAGGCTGTTGCATTGCCATGAATATCTGATAAAATTGCGATTTTATGGTTCATGATGTTTTTCCTTCCGTTTAGTAATCTACTCTTTCTTCCGCCACTTGAGCCAACTCAACTTCTTCCTGCGGGTTCAACTTCCTCTGCACAGCCTCTGCAACAGCTCTAGGTACTCCAACTTCGACAATCTCATCCACACTGACTTCCTTGATTTTGGTGAGAGACTTGAAATGCTTCATGAGATTCTGCTTGCGTTTAGGTCCCAGCCCTTCAATTCCATCCAATTGTGATGAAAAGGAATTTTTGGAGCGCAGTTGGCGGTGGAAAGTAATGGCAAAGCGGTGCACCTCATCCTGAATACGTTGGAGGAGGAAAAATTCCTGAGAATTGCGAGACAACTCCACCACCTCAAGCGGATCTCCAAAGAGCAATTCATGGGTTTGGTGCTTATCATTCTTTTGCAGACCTGCAATGGGGATATCCAAGCCCAGCTCCTCTTGAATGACTTGCTTGGCAATATTGACTTGACCTTGTCCCCCATCAATGACAATCAAATCTGGCGGAGTCAAGCCATCACGCTGTACTCGACCATAGCGCCTGCGAATGACTTCTCTCATACTGGCATAGTCGTCTGGCCCGACTACGGTTTTTATCTTGTACTTACGGTAATCCTTCTTACTAGGTTTTCCGTTGACAAAGACAACCATGGCTGAAACAGGACTGGTCCCCATGATATTAGAGTTATCAAAGGATTCGATACGGACTGGAGTCCGAATTTGGAGTAAGCGACCAAGATTTTCAATAGCCCCTTGTGTCTTTTCGACAGATTTTTCTAACAGATTGAACTTCTGCTCTAGACTGACTCGAGCATTTTTTATGGCTAAATTGACCAGTTGTTTTTTCTCACCACGCTGGGGTTTGAGAATCTTGGTATCTACCAAGGCCTTAACGGCTTCTTCATCGATATCCTGCGGAATCAGTACCTCATTGGGAACCAGGTGAGATTTTTCTTGATAAAATTGTCCTACATAGGTCAAGAAATCCTCATCCGGATCATTATAATAGGGGAAAAGATTGACATCGCGTTCAATGAGCTTGCCTTGACGGACAAAGAAAACCTGAACACACATCCAGCCCTTGTCCACATAGTAGCCAAAGACATCCCGATTTTGGAGATCCTTAGCCATGACCCGTTGCTTGGTTCGAAGCGTTCCAATAGCCTGAATTAGGTCACGGTATTCCGCCGCACGTTCAAATTCCATAGTCTGGGCTGCAGTTTCCATCTTTTTCTTGAGTTCATCGATGATTTTATCATCCTGCCCTTTTAGGAAATCAGAAACCTCCTGAGCCATGGACTTGAAATAGGCCTCATCTTTATTACATATGGTGTGGGCCATACACTGGCCGATATGGTAATAAAAGCAAACCTTAGACGGTGGATTGGTACACTTGCGAAAAGGGAAAATCCGATCCAGCAATCGCTTGATTTCATTGGCCGCCCCCACGTCTGGATACGGTCCAAAGTAGAGACCTCCGTCCTTTTTAACCTGACGGGTGATAATCAAACGAGGATAGCGCTCATTAGTGATTTTGATGAAAGGATAAGACTTGTCATCCTTGAGCATGATATTGTATTTAGGCTTATTTTCCTTGATCAGATTAATTTCTAGGAGAAGTGCCTCAATATTAGACTCCGTAACGATAAATTCAAAATCCACAATTTCAGACACCAGAGCCTCTGTTTTGGTATCATGACTTCCACGGAAATAAGACCGCACGCGGTTACGCAGATTTTTAGCCTTTCCTACATAGATAATGGTGCCGTTTTTATCCTTGTGAATGTAACAACCAGGGCTGGTCGGCAAGAGCTCTAGTTTTGATTTAATCAAGTTATTCATAGTTCCATTATAGCAAAAAGTAGGGAAAGATTGTTCCCTACTCACTAGTCTCATATATTTTTCGGAGGTTTGCAACATCCTCTTCCTGGATACCATAAAAAGAACCTGCTGGTTGCATGACAGACTGCTCATCTGTATGGTCCAAGCCAATCGCATGACCCAACTCATGTTCTGCCGTGTGGACAATGCGCTCATAAGAATAGCCATAGTTAGGATTGGACAGATAATAGTGATTCAACCGCACTGTTACAGACAAGAATTGCCTCGTTAAGAGATTGGTCTGACTTTCCGCTTCTCCTGCCACAGGAGTACCTCCGTCATTCATCTCAGTAGCCATAATATCTGCCTTGCTGGCCTCAGTCACAATTTCAAAGTTAAAAGCACCCGTTTGATTCCAGTTCTGAATTGCTTCTAAATACGCCTCTTGAAAGCGTGAATCCATCTGGGGATCCAGATAAATACGAGCAGAAGCCTGCGGCCACCTTCCTTCAGAGTGTTGGTGGCTATCTGTCTTGTTCAACTTAGGCAGTTGCCCTGTTTTTTCCCATTGGTCGATACTTTGTTGACCAATTTTTACTGACCGCTCTGCTTGCTTTAGCGCTCCTTGAAAATCACCGTTCAGATACCAGAGAAGTCCAAAAGCAAAAGCACACAAAAGAAAAGCTATCCAAACTAGACGCCAAAACAAACGCCACACAAAAGAAAAGAAAGCTCCTATCAAACGAAAAAGCCAGCGCATGTCCCTCCACCTTTCTAGAAAATAAAGACTATTTTACTAAAACAAGCTGAAAGAAAACTAAATTATGATAATCTCTCTTCTAATTTGAAGTCAATTGGTAGGGTTGCTAAAAAGACTTCCAATTGTTTTTCCCAATAATACCACTCATGCGTTCCAGCGCTATGGCTATAGGTCACATCAAAACCTAGTTTTTTGAGATTTTTCACTGCTAGATTATTGGCTTCATACAAGAAATCCTGCTCGCCACACCAAGCCCACAGCTTGGTCTTTTTATCCGATTTTTTAGCCAGACTTTCAAGCGAATAGGGACTAGTTGTCCAGTCTTTAATCTCCCCAAAAACACCTCTCCAGTATGCTGGCGTTCCCAGATCTTGGCTTTCAGGAGAAAAATCTTGAAAGCTAAGGGCGCCTGAGAAGCTAGCTGCATGAGAAAAACGATTTGTAGCAAGAGCCAGTTTGAAACAGCCGTAGCCACCCATAGAGAGACCAGCGATAAAGGTCTTTTCACGTTTACTAGTCATATTAGGGAAGAAACGTTTCAAAACCTGTGGTAATTCCTCTGCTAGAGCTGTGTAATAGTCAAAACCATACTGGGTATCGGTGTACCAACCGTTGCTGGTATTGGGCATGACGACGATGAGATTGGTTCCTCGAAGCAAGCGTTCTACATTGGTCCGCTTGAGCCAACTATTATGATTGCCAGACATCCCGTGCAAGAGGTACAAGACAGGGATATCTGTACACTCTGGTTCTTCCACTCGATTGACATCGGGGTAAAGAACATTCACTCCCCACTCCATATCCAAGACTTGTGAGTAATACTCAATTTTCATTACTGCCATAATTTTTCCTCTATTTTTCTATAAGAAAAAGCCGAAATTCGACTTTCTCTCCGTTTATTTCAACGATTATTTTGCTTCCATGACTACTGGTAGAATAGCTGGACGACGCTTGGTTTGATCAAAGAGATACTTGGTCAGATTATCCCGAACCTTCCCTTTAAGGTCTGCCCAGTCAAAGTCATCCCCTTGAAGATAGTCTTCTACCGTTTGGTTAATCAATTCTGAACTTTCACGGAGAATATCGCGACTCTTCTTGAGATAAACAAATCCACGCGTGTGAACACGAGCCTTGGCCACAATTTTCTTCTCACGACGGTTAACGGTGATTGCTACGATGAAAATACCATCCTCTGACAAGACCTTACGGTCACGAAGGACTACATTACCAACATCACCGATGGCATTTCCATCAATCAAGACATCGCCTGCCGAAACCGCGCCAGCTGGGACAAAGTCCCCATTCTCATAAGCCATGCTGGTTCCCTTTTTAGGAATGAAAATGCGTTCTGGCAACATCCCGACCGCCATAGCAGCCTTAGCATGGGCATCTAACTCACGGTATTCCCCTTGAATTGGGAAGAGATACTTAGGTTGCAAGAGATTAATCATCAACTGCAAATCACGCGCATTTCCGTGCCCTGACACACGCAAGCTTTGGGTGATCAATTTGACAACACCTCCAGCTTGGTAAATCATATTTTCCACACGCGCCATAACTGCTTCTTTAGCAATAGACGGAGTGGTTACGATATAGACCAAATCACCGTCCTTGATTTCCACATAACGGTGGCGACCAATCGACATTTTACGAAGACCATTGATTGGCTCACCCATACGACCTGTCTCAAGGATAATCAACTCATGGTCTTCAAAGCGAGACATATCTTTTGGCTTAATCAAAAGACTTTCGTTAGCTAGGGATAATTTCTTGAGGCGAATAGCAGTACGGACGATATTTTCAATATCAAATCCTGTCAAAACCACACGACGACCTGTTGCATCCGCAGCGTCAAACACCTGCTGGATACGAGAGAGGTTGCTAGCTACTGCTGCAACGATAATACGTCCATCCCAGTCCGAAATGGTTTGAGTGATTTCGTCCCCAACTTCACTTTCGCTAGCCACTTGGATATTGCTATCTGCATTGGCTGAATCGCTAAGCAGAGCTAGAACTCCATCACGACCGATTTCTGCCAAACGAGCGAAGTCTGTCGCATAGGATTCACTAGCTGTCTGGTCAAATTTGAAGTCACCTGTATAAACGATGCTACCTTCAGCTGTCTTCAAGACAACACCCAGACTTTCTGGAATAGAGTGAGTTGTACGGAAGAAGGACACCACAGTTCCTCCAAAATCAATCTCCGTATCCTCATCGATAACATGGAAATCATTAAATTTCTTAACTGTGTCATTTCCTTTGACAAAGAGTTTGGCCAACTCAATGGTCAGCTCAGACCCAAATACAGGCACCTTGGCTTCAGCCAAAAGATAAGGTAGAGCACCAATAGCATCCGCATGTCCATGGGTCAAGAAGACCCCTGCGATACGGTCACTATTTTCAAAAAGGTAGTCCATATTTGGAATGACGACATCCACCCCTAGTTGTTCATTTTCAGGGTATTTCAGACCTGCATCCAAAACGAAAATAGATCCATCGATTTCAGCGATATACATATTTTTCCCGTTTTCACGTACACCACCAAGTGTTGTTAAACTGATATTACTCATTTTTCCTCCGAAAGCTTAATTTATCTTGATTATAGGGTTGCTTGCCCTCTTATTCTAAAAGCACTACTTTTAGCCGAATCTTTTCCTACCATTATACCATTTTTTTGATGATTTTCAAAATGAAGATTTGTTTTCAAAAAAGAGCTGGTTGCCCAACTCTTTCCTATCTGCTATTCTTTTTTCATTAAAAAGTCATAAATTTCTTGCACGGTACCCAACGCCATCATTTCTTGGTCTTTAACGGTTTGTTTGAGATTTTGGTAAATCTGACTTTCTCCGATTTCTCTCTTTGGCGCTTCTTTATTGACTGTCATAACCCCATCTTTGATTACCACAAAACCTAATTCTTCAAATATTTGAATCATTTTGACCAGCAAGATTTGCTGAATATTAAGATAAGCTGCCAAATCTTTCAGCTTGTAGCGAATATCAAACTCTGGAAACTGGTAGATGGTCTTGTACAATTTGGCAAACTGCTCTCTAGTCCCATAGCCTGTCAGATAGTAGGCCTTGTCAATGTCATTTTTGAAATAGACAGCAGAGAAATTCTGTTCCTGAAAAATGGTCTTCAACAGAGTAATATCCTCAGGAATGGTTTTTACAACAACTGCGTCACTAGCTACTAAATCTGGTAATTCTCCAGCAAAATCCAAGACTGGAACTCCCTCTGGCAAGACTGCATTCTTCCCACGGATGTTAAAAAGTTGAACACCCTCCACACGCGCATCCACCATCATCAACTGGAGGGCAGTTTGGCCATTCCATTGGTTGACAGACAATTTGACTGCCAGTTCTAGATTCTTGGTTTGAGAAAACTCTGTTGCCCATTTTCCTTGACCAAAGGCTACCACTTCAAAACTCGCTTCACCCTTAGAGATTTTCAACTTGAGATGAGCATTGCCTGCCCCCATGGTACGGGCACTTTCGACCTGAAAATCTTTGATATAAAAGACAGGTTTCTGATTGTCCATTCCAAAGGGAGCTAAACGTTCAAAACTTTTGACCGTTTCCAAGCTAAGTCCCTCCAAATCCAGTTCTTCATCTAGATTTAACTTGTTCTTGCCAGCAGCATCCGCTCCTTTTTCACGGACATAGTCTTCCAAGACCTGAGATAAATCTGAGAGTTTCTCAACTTCTAGCGTCATCCCTGCTGCACCAGCATGGCCTCCAAAGGCTATGAAGAGATCTCGATGGGAATCCAGAGCCTCAAAAATATCGACCGCTCCCACACTACGAGCACTACCCTTGGCACGACCGTCTTCTATATTAAGAACGATGACTGTCTGCCCTAGTTCTTCCAACAAACGCCCAGCCACGATTCCCAAAACCCCAGGATTCCAGCCTTCCTTAGCCAAAACCTGGACCTTCTTCGCAGGATCCACCATAGTCTTGGCTTCTTCATAGATTGACTGGACGATTTCCTTGCGCTCTTCGTTTTTCTGATGAATCATGAGGGCAATCTCATGGGCTTCCTCATCGTCAAACCCAGTCAGCAAATCAATGGCAGGATTGGGATCATCCAAGCGACCCAAGGCATTCAAACGAGGGGCAATCTGAAAACCAACCGTTTCTTCTGTTACTTCATTTGCGGCAATTCCAGCCATGTCCAACATTTCTTGTAAACCAATGCGCTGAGTATGACCCAACATTTCCAGACCATATTGAACCAAGATACGGTTTTCATCCGTCAAACTCACCATATCTGCAATAGTTCCGATAGTGACCAAATCAAGCAATTCCACTTGTACTTCTTCTAAAAGGGCACAAGCTAACTTGAAGGCCACTCCGCATCCAGCCAAATATTTAAAAGGATAGTCCGCATCTGGATGCTCAGGATGGACAATAGCATAGGCATCTGGCAAAGTTTCAGGCATAGAATGGTGGTCGGTCACAATGACATCCACTCCCATAGACTGAGCCAGTTCAATAGCCTCGTGACCAGCAACTCCATTATCCACCGTCACAATCAAGGAAATTCCTTCTTGCTCAATAAAGTATTTGTAGACACTGGCATTAGGTCCATAACCGTCTGTAAAACGATTGGGCAAGTAAACACGGCACTCAGCACCAAGCTGTTCCAAACTTTCCTTAACAATAGAAGCCGAGGTCATGCCATCCGCATCGTAGTCTCCGTATATGAGGATATTTTCCCCTTCTTCAATGGCCTGACGAATCCGTTCCACTGCCTTGTCCATATCATGGAGCAGATAAGGGTCGTGCAAGTCCTCCAAGGAAGGTTCTAAAAACTTCTTCAGACTTTCTTGGTCCTGAATCCCTCTCTCAAATAATAACCGAGCCACCTCAGGACCCAGTCCAGCCTTCTTGGCTATCTTTGTAAAATCCGCATCTTCTACCTGCGGGGCAAACTGCCATTCATAAGTAGGTGTTATCAAAAAGACATCCACTCTTTCTAAGAATTCTATTGCTTCATTATAACATGATTTAGGCTTTTTCTCTATCCTGATTGCTTTCTACAAAAATTTTACTAACTTTTTTCTGATATGATTTGACAAGACAAATCTTTTGGTGTAGAATCATGTTATAAAACCTAACACAAAGGAGATTCCTTATGGCTTTAGTAGAATTTGAACACGTCGAAAAATATTACGGAAATTACCATGCACTCCGCGACATCAATCTCCGTTTTGAAAAAGGGCAAGTTGTTGTACTCCTAGGCCCTTCTGGTTCTGGGAAGTCCACTCTTATCCGCACCATCAATGGTTTGGAGGCTGTAGACAAGGGAAGTCTTCTAGTAAATGGTCACCAAGTTGCTGGTGCCAGCCAGAAAGATTTAGTACCGCTTCGCAAGGAAGTCGGCATGGTTTTCCAACATTTCAACCTCTATCCACACAAAACAGTGTTAGAAAACGTAACACTTGCGCCCATAAAAGTTCTAGGAATTGATAAAAAAGAAGCTGAAAAGACAGCCCAAAAATATCTGGAATTTGTAAATATGTGGGACAAGAAAGATTCTTATCCAGCCATGCTTTCTGGTGGACAAAAACAACGAATCGCCATCGCACGTGGACTCGCTATGCATCCGGAGCTCCTCCTCTTCGATGAACCAACATCTGCCCTTGACCCTGAAACCATCGGTGACGTTCTGGCAGTTATGCAAAAATTGGCCCACGAGGGTATGAATATGATTGTCGTTACCCATGAAATGGGCTTCGCCCGTGAAGTTGCTGACCGAATCATCTTTATGGCTGACGGAGAGGTTTTAGTAGATACGACCGATGTCGATGACTTTTTCGACAATCCAAGCGAACCTCGTGCTCAACAATTCCTCAGCAAAATTATCAACCACGAAAGTGACAAAGTCAAATAAGGAGGCGCCTATGAAAAAGAAATTCTTTTTATCAGCAATATTGATTAGCCTTTTCGGCCTTGCTGCTGCAAAACCAGTCCTGGCTGATACCAGTGTCGCAGACATTCAAAAGAGAGGCGAGCTAGTTGTCGGTGTGAAACAAGACGTTCCCAATTTTGGTTACAAGGATCCCAAGACAGGAACCTATTCTGGTATCGAAACTGACTTGGCCAAGATGGTAGCTGATGAGCTCAAGGTTAAGGTTCGTTATGTGCCTGTTACCGCTCAAACCCGTGGACCCCTTCTAGACAATGAACAGGTCGATATGGATATCGCAACCTTCACCATCACAGACGAACGCAAAAAACTCTACAACTTCACAAGCCCCTACTACACGGACGCTTCTGGCTTTTTGGTCAATAAGTCTGCCAAAATCAAAAAGATTGAGGACCTAAACGGAAAAACCATCGGTGTTGCCCAAGGTTCCATTACTCAACGCTTGATTACCGAACTAGGTAAAAAGAAAGGCTTGACCTTTAAATTCGTCGAACTTGGTTCCTACCCAGAATTGATCACTTCCCTACACGCTCACCGTATTGATGCCTTTTCCGTTGACCGTTCTATCCTATCTGGCTACATCAGTAAACGGACAGAACTACTAGATGATAGTTTCAAGCCATCTGACTACGGTATCGTTACCAAGAAATCAAATACAGAGCTCAACGACTATCTCGATAACTTGGTCACCAAATGGAGCAAAGATGGCAGTTTGCAAAAACTTTATGACCGTTACAAGCTCAAACCATCTAGCCATACTGCAGATTAAGGAGGATACCACATGACAGATTTATCATCTTGGACAGCCTATTTTCAGGATTTTGGACAATTTTTCAATGGTTTCCTCTTCACCCTTGCCCTAGCAATTGGATCCTTTATCCTCGCCATGGTTTTGGGCATCTTCTTCGGAGCCATGTCAACCAGTAAACGTCCGATATTGAGAATTTTGGCTCGCATATTTGTGGAGTTTTACCAAAACACTCCCCTCTTGGTGCAGTTTGTTATCGTCTTTTATGGTCTACCTCTTATCAGTGACCACACCATCATGATTCCGATTTATTGGACAGCCGTTCTCTGCGTGGGACTCTATCACGGTGCCTATATTGCTGAGGTTATTCGCTCAGGCATTCAGTCTATTCCTATCGGTCAGATGGAAGCCGCCTTGTCGCAAGGGTTTACCTATATCAGTGCCATGCGCTTGATTATCTTGCCTCAAGCCTTCCGTATCATTCTCCCTCCTTTGACCAACCAAATTGTTAACCTCATCAAGAATACCTCCACAGTCGCTATCATTTCTGGTGTAGACTTGATGTTTGTGACCAAGTCTTGGTCGGCACTTAACGGAAACTACATTCCAGCATTTTTAGGCGCTGCCCTTCTCTACTTTTCTCTTTGCTTCCCTGTTGCCCAGTTTGGTCGCAAGATGGAGCAAGCCAACAAAAAAGCCTATTCACTTTAGGAGGTTACTATGGAATCTATTTTAGAAGTTTTGACCCCAGATAACCTAGTCTTTATCTTTAAAGGATTTGGCTTGACCCTCTACATTTCTCTGATTGCCATCATCCTCTCTACCCTCATTGGTACGGTGCTAGCCGTCATGAGAAATGGCAAAAATCCTGTCTTACGAATCATCTCCAGCATTTACATCGAGTTTGTGCGTAACGTTCCCAACCTCCTCTGGATTTTCACCATCTTTTTGGTTTTCAAGATGAAGTCAACACCAGCAGGAATCACTGCCTTCACCCTCTTTACATCAGCAGCCCTAGCTGAGATTATCCGAGGCGGTCTCAATGCTGTGGACAAGGGACAATACGAAGCAGGAATGTCTCAGGGATTTACTTCTGCGCAAATCCTCTACTACATTATTCTCCCACAAGCAATCCGTAAAATGTTGCCAGCCATCATTTCTCAGTTTGTAACCGTAATTAAGGATACCAGCCTCCTCTACTCTGTTATCGCCCTACAAGAACTCTTTGGAGCTAGCCAAATTCTCATGGGCCGTTATTTCGAACCAGAGCAAGTGTTTAGTCTTTATATCCTGATTGCCCTCATCTACTTCAGCTTTAACCTAGCCATTTCTAGCCTGTCTCATATGTTAGCCAAACGTTGGCAACAAGCTGCAGAATAATACTCTTCGAAAATCAAATTCAAACCACGTCAGCTTCACCTTGCCGTACTCAAGTACAGCCTGCGTCTAGCTTCCTAGTTTGCTCTTTGATTTTCATTGAGTATAAACAGCCACTCTCCAGTTCAATTGGAGAGTTTTTTTATGATAGTAAACATTTATAGATCTCAATTTGACACCATACTTTTTCTATGATAAAATGTAACAAATTTGTTTACAACAAATCAAAATCTAAATGAAATGGAATTTTCTATGAAATCAATCAAAGGACTACTCTTTATCATAGCTAGTTTTATCTTGACTCTTTTTGCTTGGATGAACACTTCTCCCCAATTCATGATTCCAGGACTAGCTTTAACAAGCCTATCTCTGACTTTTATCCTAGCCACTCGTCTCCCCCTACTAGAAAGCTGGTTTCACGGTTTGGAGAAGGTCTACACCGTCCACAAATTCACAGCCTTTCTATCCGTCATCCTACTCATCTTTCATAACTTTAGTATGGGCGGTTTGTGGGGCTCTCGTTTAGCTGCTCAGTTTGGCAATCTTGCCATCTATATCTTTATCAGTATCATCCTTGTCGCCTATTTAGGCAAATACATCCAATACGAAGCTTGGCGATGGATTCACCGCCTGGTTTACCTAGCCTATATTTTTGGACTCTTTCACGTCTACATGATGATGGGCAATCGTCTTCTCACATTTAATCTTCTAAGTTTTCTTGTTGGTAGCTATGCCCTTTTAGGCTTACTAGCTGGTTTTTATATCATTTTTCTATATCAAAAGATTGGCTTCCCCTATCTAGGGAAAATTACCAATCTCAAACGCTTAAATCACGATACTATAGAAATTCAAATCCATCTTAGCAGACCTTTCAACTATCAAGCAGGACAATTTGCCTTCCTAAAGATTTTCCAAGAAGGTTTTGAAAGTGCTCCGCATCCCTTTTCTATCTCAGGAGGTCACGGTCAAACTATTTACTTTACTGTCAAAAATTCAGGCGACCATACCAAGAATATCTATGACAATCTTCAAGTCGGCAGCAAAGTAAGCGTAGACAGAGCTTACGGACACATGATCATAGAAGAAGGACGAGAAAATCAAGTTTGGATTGCTGGAGGCATTGGGATTACTCCCTTCATCTCTTACATCCGTGAACATCCTATTTTAGATAAACAGGTTCACTTCTTCTATAGCTTCCGTGGAGAGGAAAATGCAGTCTATCTAGATTTACTCCGTGACTATGCTCAGAAAAATCCTAATTTTGAACTCTATCTAGTAGACAGTAGGAAAGACGGCTATCTTAATTTTGATCAAGAAGAAGTGCCCGAACATGCAAGCGTCTATATGTGTGGTCCTCTTTCTATGATGAAGTCACTTGCCAAACAGATTAAGAAACAAAATCCAAAAGCAGAGCTTATATACGAAGGATTCAAGTTTAAATAACCACTCATACTCTCCTGGAATTTCCCAGGAGTTTTTTCTACGCAATCTCAAAAAACACTGCCAGATTTCTCTAGCAGTGTTTTGACATTTCATTTGCAGGCATCTATCCCTCTTAATCCTTCATTTGACTCTCTGCATCGGCCACAACTTGCTCTAAACTGGTCTGACCAAGTTCAGCCTCCATAGCCAACTGAATTCTCTCCAATTTTTGATCCAAAACATCATGAATATGAGCTCCTACAGGGCAATTTGGATTGGGATTGTCATGAAAACTAAAGAGTTGACCTGTCTTACCAAGACACTCGACCGCTTGATAAACATCTAAAAGACTAATGTCCTTGAGATCCTTAACAATCTCTGTTCCCCCTGTTCCACGCGCTACTGAAATCAGCTCTGCCTTCTTCAACTGGGACAAGGTCTTTCTGATAATGACTGGATTGACCCCGACACTAGCAGCCAGAAAATCACTGGTCACCTTGCTTTCCTTCCCCTTGAGGGCAATGATTATCAGCATATGAGTCGCAATGGTAAATCTACTTGGAATTTGCATCCTCTTCTCCTTTTTACGAGGCTACCCTGCCTCTACTCTTCTTTTTCTATTATTATACCCTTTTTAGTTGTAATGTCAATCATTACCACTTTTCAACCAGGCATCTAACTCCCTATCGTAGCCCTCTTTCTGAGCTAATTTTCTCAAAAATTCCTGATTGTGAGTATGATGGATACCATTGACCAGACTTTCATAGTAAACCTCAAAATAGGGAAGTTTGAGGTCTTTAGCCAACTGCAATTCAGCTGCCACATCGTAGTCTACCCGTCGAAAGTCCATATCTACCAAGCCCTTGTCATCAAACTCCAAAATCATATACTGGGCACGCAAGTCCTTCCGCAACTGGGCATCTAGAAAGAAAGGCTGGCCAACTGAACCCGGATTGACAATCAATTGCCCACCAGTCCCGTAACGAAGCAACTGCTGGTGAATATGACCATAAACAGCAATATCACAAGGGGGATTGGTCACCAAGCGGTCAAAATCCTCTTGCGCTCCAGTATGAATCAACTCTCGCCCCCAGTTCTTATCAGGAAGATGGTGGCTAATTCCCACCGTCAAATCCCCAAACTGACGATGAAGCTGGAGAGGTTGATTATGGAGCGTTTCGATTTCTTCTAGGGATATTTCCTCTAAAACATACTGACACTGGCGCAAGAGATAGCGTTGACTGGGACGAGTACTATCCAATTCCTTGCGGACACCATGCCAAAGACTATCTTCCCAGTTTCCCAAAACTCTAGCTGTAATCGGTAGTTGAGCCAACAAGTCCAAAATCCTTCTACGCCCTGTCCCTGGCATGAGAACGTCTCCCAAAAGCCAGTATTCATCCACTCCTAGCCGCCGAGCATCTGCCAAAACAGCCTCCAAGGCGGTGGTATTTCCATGAATATCTGAAAGAAGAGCTATTTTTGTCATTCTTTCTCCTCATTTCCTCTTATATATCTTTTTAATATTATAACAAAAAATACTGTATAAGAGTGACATCTAACCCACTCTTACTCAATCCAGAACACTACTTTTATCAAGGTAAAGACTTATCAAAAAGATGATTTCACATTACTCCTAACAGAGCATAGCAGGCACTCTTTCAATGAAGAAAATTCAAAAAAATCTACAAATATCTTGAAAAATCTCACAATCATGCTATAATAATCCATAGAGACAAGTCACTTAGTCCCTTTCTACTAGAGAGTGCGTGGTTGCTGGAAACGCATAGGAGGCCTAAACTGATACTACTCTTGAGTTTTTTATGAAAACATAAAACGGTGGCTACGTTAGAGCCAATCAGAGGTGTCCCTCTCTTTTGAGGTACATAAATGAAGGTGGAACCACGTTGCGACGTCCTTTCGAGGAGGTCGCTTTTTGTTTTTCTAGCTTTTACAATCCTCTGTCCCTGTTTTCAGAATAGGGTTAACATATTCGTAAATAATATAAGTAAGGAGAACATCATGATTAACATTACTTTCCCAGATGGCGCTGTTCGTGAATTCGAATCTGGCGTTACTACTTTTGAAATTGCCCAATCTATCAGCAATTCCCTAGCTAAAAAGGCCTTGGCTGGTAAATTCAACGGCAAACTTATCGACACTACTCGTGCTATCACTGAAGATGGAAGCATCGAAATTGTGACACCTGATCACGAAGATGCCCTTCCAATCTTGCGTCACTCAGCCGCTCACTTGTTCGCCCAAGCAGCTCGTCGTCTGTTCCCAGACATTCACTTGGGAGTTGGTCCAGCCATCGAAGATGGTTTCTACTACGATACTGACAACACAGCTGGTCAAATCTCTAACGAAGACCTTCCTCGTATCGAAGAAGAAATGCAAAAAATCGTCAAAGAAAACTTCCCATCTATTCGTGAAGAAGTGACCAAAGATGAAGCCCGTGAAATCTTCAAAAATGACCCTTACAAGTTGGAATTGATTGAAGAACACTCTGAAGACGAAGGTGGTTTGACTATCTATCGTCAGGGTGAATATGTAGACCTTTGCCGTGGCCCTCACGTCCCATCAACAGGCCGCATCCAAATCTTCCACCTTCTCCATGTAGCCGGTGCTTACTGGCGTGGAAATAGCGACAACGCTATGATGCAACGTATCTACGGTACAGCTTGGTTTGACAAGAAAGACTTGAAAAACTACCTCCAAATGCGTGAAGAAGCCAAAGAACGTGACCACCGTAAACTTGGTAAAGAGCTTGACCTCTTCATGATTTCACAAGAGGTTGGTCAAGGACTTCCATTCTGGTTGCCAAATGGTGCGACTATCCGTCGTGAATTGGAACGCTACATTGTCGACAAGGAGTTGACTTCTGGCTACCAACACGTTTACACTCCACCACTTGCTTCTGTTGAACTTTACAAGACTTCTGGTCACTGGGATCATTATCAAGAAGACATGTTCCCAACTATGGATATGGGTGACGGGGAAGAATTTGTCCTTCGTCCAATGAACTGCCCACACCACATCCAAGTCTTCAAACACCATGTTCACTCTTACCGTGAATTGCCAATCCGTATCGCCGAAATCGGTATGATGCACCGTTATGAAAAATCTGGTGCCCTGACTGGTCTTCAACGTGTACGTGAAATGTCCCTCAACGACGGTCACCTCTTTGTGACTCCAGAACAAATTCAAGAAGAATTCCAACGTGCTCTTCAGTTGATTATCGATGTTTATGAAGACTTCAACTTGACTGAATACCGCTTCCGCCTCTCTCTTCGCGACCCTCAAGATACTCACAAGTACTTTGACAACGATGAGATGTGGGAAAATGCCCAAACTATGCTTCGTGCAGCTCTTGATGAAATGGGTGTGGACTACTTTGAAGCCGAAGGCGAAGCAGCCTTCTACGGACCAAAATTGGATATCCAGGTTAAAACTGCCCTTGGTAAAGAAGAAACACTTTCTACTATCCAGCTTGACTTCTTGCTTCCAGAACGCTTCGACCTCAAATACATCGGAGCTGATGGTGAAGAGCACCGTCCAGTTATGATCCACCGTGGGGTTATCTCAACTATGGAACGCTTCACAGCGATCTTGATTGAGAACTACAAGGGTGCCTTCCCAACATGGCTTGCACCACACCAAGTAACCCTCATCCCAGTATCTAACGAAAAACACGTAGACTACGCTTGGGAAGTAGCTAAGAAACTCCGTGACCGTGGGGTCCGTGCTGATGTGGATGAGCGCAATGAAAAAATGCAGTTCAAGATCCGTGCTTCACAAACCAGCAAGATTCCTTACCAATTGATTGTTGGGGACAAGGAAATGGAAGACGGAACAGTCAATGTTCGCCGCTACGGCCAAAAAGAAACACAAACTGTCTCAGTTGATGACTTTGTTCAAGCTATCCTAGCTGATATCGCCAACAAATCACGAGTTGAGAAATAAGAGATAAAATCCTAGCTAGCTAAAAAGCAACAACTGAAACAGCTGTTGCTTTTTATATTTTATACTCAATGAAAATCAAAAAGCAAACTAGGAAGCTAGCCGCAAGCTGTACTTGAGTACGGTAAGGCGACACTGACGTGGTTTGAAGAGATTTTCGAAGAGTATTATTTAACCTGAGCTAGTAGTGATTGGTCAAACCACCACACAAGATTTGCTTTCATGAGTTAGACAAGGTCAATATCCTCATTCCTTGTCTGCTTCATTTTCTTTTACGAGATCGTTTTGTGAATCTTTTTCAGAGAGTTTTTGATCGATATACTTGTTAATGGTTTCATAAAATTCCTTGGTCGCTTCACTGTCTAATTTTGTCGAATTATGAACTTGGTTGACTTTCAATTGAACAGATTGAATACCGTAAGAGGCTTGTTTTTGGTGGAGCGTTTCCAATTCTTCTTCTGAAATCGGATCTCCAACAACCGTCAAGACCAATTCATTGTCCCTTGACTTGTAGACTTGATTAATGACCGTGTGATTGGTGAACTCTTTTCCTACAAACTGTTTGATTCCTTCTTTTCGTGCTTGATCTATCGTCAGCGTGACTGCTGAATAGCTGGCTGGAAGAATCAATAATACAATCAAGGATGTCAACCCTATTCTCATTTTAATATTTAGCTCTTTAAATGAACTTAAGGGAGATTTTCTCATCATAATTCTTGTTCCAACAATGTTGGTTAGCATGATAAAGACACAGTTGATCAAGAAAAGATAGAGAGCCCCCAATAAAAATCGTACATTCCCATTAGCTAAACCATAGCCAGCAGTACAGATAGGCGGCATCAAAGCTGTAGCAATGGCTACTCCTGGCACGATATTGTTTGCTTCTTTTTTCCTTGAACCGATCACACCAGCAATCCCACCAGCAATAGCAATGAGAACATCCCAAATGGTTGGAGAGGTTCGTGCGATCAACTCGCTACTTGCATAAGACAAGGGAGAAATCCAGAAATACAGAGTCGAGACAAGCAAACTGACCAACACTTGAGTCAATAAAACCTCTAGAGATTGCTTGATTAAACGCGTATCAAAAATAGCTAAACCGAATCCCAGTCCAACAATCGGTGTCATGAGAGGTGAAATTAACATGGCTCCAATAATAACAGCTGTTGAATTCATATTTAGACCGATAGAGGCAATAAAAATTGCACACATCAAAATCGCTGTATCTCTCAATCGAACATGAAGGTCATCGTATAATTTCTCACGGTATTCCCGTGTTGAATAATTGGCAGTCATTTGTCCTCTCCTCTTTCCTTATTTAAATCGGTATAATAATTAATAATAACAGCTGATAAACAGCCAAAAAATATGAGCCCATAAATCGTCAAGAAGACACTGGTAATCCTTCCAATCAAGGTCACAGCTAGGAGATCCCCGTAGCCGACAGTCGTCGAAGTCACAAAAGCATACCAAAGACCGTCTCCGTAATTTGTGATAGCAGGTTCAACTAGGAAAAGCACGCCTCCTGACCCAAAAACAAAGGTCACAAAACTCAGAGCAAACCGAGTAAAACCCGTAACCTGTATAATATGCCATAACATTTTTAAACGTCTCATTTGTTCTCCTTATTCATACTAGCTCCTGACCGAGCCGTTTTTTCCAATAATCAAAGTGAAGATAGGACATGATCTCCATCAGAGAAAGATAGACAAACTGATAGATCTGATTTAAGCTGATTATCAACTGATATTGTTTGAAAAATGACTGGAAGAAAGACCAGATATGACTGTCTTGAATCAGTCCCTTCTTAACATCAGACAGGATATTAGCTAAAGCTCCCAAGGACTGAAACGGTAAATCCTTGACATTTATATAGATCCGGTCCACCACATCATTCAGACTGGTATCTTGGATGGCATGAAATTCTCCAAAGAGAACTCCTGCCGCTCCAAGAGTAGAAACAAATTCCACCAAATAATTTCTGAGGAAATTTTCTCAACCTTTTCCCATAATGTGTTTAGTGCCATCCATAACGATCCCAACCAGAAAAAGGAAAGAAAACAAGCAAAGAAATTTTGCCGTAAATCCCAAAAAGCTTCAAGACTTGGTGTTGTTGGTTTTTCTAACTCTTTTCCTTGAACCGATCACACCAGCAATCCCACCAGCAATAGCAATGAGAACATCCCAAATGGTTGGAGAGGTTCGTGCGATCAACTCGCTACTTGCATAAGACAAGGGAGAAATCCAGAAATACAGAGTCGAGACAAGCAAACTGACCAACACTTGAGTCAATAAAACCTCTAGAGATTGCTTGATTAAACGCGTATCAAAAATAGCTAAACCGAATCCCAGTCCAACAATCGGTGTCATGAGAGGTGAAATTAACATGGCTCCAATAATAACAGCTGTTGAATTCATATTTAGACCGATAGAGGCAATAAAAATCGCACACATCAAAATCGCTGTATCTCTCGATCTAACATGAAGATCATCGTATAATTTTTCACGGTATTCACGTGTTGAATAATTTCCGTTCATTGGTTACTCCTTTTATTTCATATAATCTTGTTTCTGCATGGATGATGGTAGAGAGACTTCTGTCCCGTCTTACATATTTTTCTTCTCATCTGTTATTCTTTTGAGAATTATCTTTTAAGTATCCGTCAGTCCATCCTCCATATTATATCAAAAATTTTACAGTTTTTCTCTGAAGAAATCTCTCAATTGAATAGATAGATGCAGCAAGAAATTTTTGTTTCCTTATCCGAAGAAGGAAAAACGGTATCTCCTGAACCTTGATACTATGCGTTTTATTCTTTATAATTTAGCTATTTCAAAATTACAAGTTCTCCATTCTTAATTTCCCAAACTTGGTCAAACTTACTTAATAATTCGTTTTGGCGATGTAAAGTAACAATGACGGCACTTGGTAGTTCCAGAACTCTTTCCAATTCCATTTTAAACTGATTAGTATCCAGGGCAGAGAAAGGTTCGTCTAGGATAAGCAATGGATTTTTACGATTTTTCTCACGATTTAAATACATTCGTTGTTGCTGACCACCTGACAGGGATTGTGGTGGAATTTTTTCAAAATCTTCTTCTCTGAATTTTTCATTGAAACTATTGAATAGCGTTACATTATTTTCATAACTCGAAATAAATGTATGTTCTTGTTGCAGAATCATACCGAATCTTCCCCAAAGATGGTCCAAAACAAGCCCATCTAGCACAATTTGTCCTTCAAAATCTTCATCTGTTCCATTTAAAATGTTGAGAAGACTACTTTTTCCAGACCCATTCTTACCAATAAGCGCAATTTTATCCCCTTTTTGAATCGTAGCGGAAGTAATTATCAATTTTGATTCTCCCAGTTGTTTGGAAATGTTTTTCAAAGTAATCGTATCAAAAGAATGTTGAGGTGCTTGAACTGAAACGGGTCTCCCAACAATGTTTTGAAAACTCTTGATTACAGGCTTTACGGACTCTAACATTTGTAAATCATAAAGGATTTCCTGTATTGGTTCAGAAAAAGCATTAATATATCCGAAACTCGCCACCACCTCAGGAATACCGAGTTGCTGGTGAGATAGAGAGTAGGCTAAATAAATAAACAGAACAAGACTAATGAATTCAAAAGAAACACCTGTCAATAAGATGCCTGTAATTTTTGTCAAACCATACTTAAAATACTTATCCTGCAAATTCTTTAGAGAGCTCTTTTGTTGATTCAAAAAATGCGACATAGTTAGTTTATTTACCAAATGATGTCCCATGAGCAAATCCTCCAAGGTTCGATAGTAATCTCCTTGTTTTTTCAAGTAAACCTGTCTACGATTAGCGATCAACTTCCCAACGATTTTAGGAATTTGAATACTAATTCCAGTGGAAAAGATTAAAATCAGTGATACAATAGGATTAATTGTTCTGCTAATAATGAAAGCGTAAATGATGATACGTAAAATTTGTTTGATAAAACTCATCAATGGAGGAAGGTAATCCTTTTCCAACGAATCTAGGTCATTAGATTGATAGGAAATATACTCTGCTACTGTTTTCTGCTTGAAATCGTGGTGACTGAGTCCCAGAAGTGAACGAAACCACTCATTTTTCAAAGTAGTCGAAAAGATAATCCCCTGCTTCCAATCAAGTATCATTTGGATATAGTTACAACTCAAATAGCCTGCCACTGACATAGAGTAACCATATAGAGCTACTTGATAATCTCCTTTGATTAATGCCTGCGTGAAATACGGTAACAAAGCTGTGCAGATATTCGATACTACACCAAAAAGAAAATTAAAGAATAAATACCATCTAATAGTTTTAAGATATGGAAGCATATACGATACTCCTTGCTAATGCGTTTTTTTACATATCGCAGAACAATCTCTACTATTCCCTATTTCAGATAGTGCGATACTCGGACATTGAGTGCAATAATTGTAAATCACACAAGTACTGCAGTTTTTACTATCATTCAAAATATAATTTGCTATTTTGTAAAATATAGGTCTATCCCATGTTTCTTTGATAGATGTAAAATGAATATTTCCAATACTTCTATTGAAAGTAAGCTTTTTCAGTTTTTCTAACGATTTAGGCTATTTCGTGACACACCCACAATCCGTGAAAATTCTGGTTATATCAGATTATGTGATTTTCGTAAGAATTTTATATTGTCTCCAATCATGGCAGTCTCCTTTTACTTGATAAAACTATTATAACATTTAGAAATTAAAAACTGGTTCAAAATCAATAGAATGTGTGTATTCGATACATTCAATAAATTCTTGGAAACAGTTCTACACCAGTTACACAAATCTATATACACCTATCTCATTCAAAATAAAAAGAAAGCTGTAGTTCTTTTAATCCTGTATCAACGATTCATTCTGAAATCGAATAGGAGACATTTCCCAAGTCTACAATTCACTTCATCTCAAATTAATTTTTGTAATTCACCCTTAGTTTATAGATTTTATACTCAACAAAAGTATAAAGCATACAAAACTTCACTTTGAACCAGTATTTATACTATATCCCGTATCAAGAACTCTATTATTATTTTTCTAAAATACAATTTTCAAATATCCTGAAATATAGGAAAAAGAGATTGTGTAAAAACTCAATCCCTGTAAAAAATGGTTTTCCCCCAGTCTCTTTTCGTCTATGCTCACTCAATTATTAGATTCATGTCAGCAAACTGAATCCGTACTATCGTTCCTTTTCCGACCTCAGACTCGATACGAATCTGGTGCCCCAGTTCTTCAGAAATTTTCTTAGATAGGTAAAGTCCAAGTCCAGATGACTGCTGGGTTAGGCGGCCATTATATCCTGAAAATCCACGTTCAAAGACTCGGAGGACATCACTGTTTTTTATCCCTATTCCTGTATCCTTGATACAGAGTTCTTGCCCTTCCATATAAATCTCCAGACCACCTTCCTTGGTGTACTTGAGACTGTTTGAAATAATTTGCTCAATGACAACTAGCAGCCACTTCTTATCCGTCACGATTTCTTTATCAAGGTCATGTAGATTGACATTTAGTCCTTTTTGAATAAAGAAAAGAGCGTATTTACGAATTATTTCCTTGACCAAATCCTCAATTTGAACCTGCTTTAAGACCAAATCATCATGGAAACTTTCTAAACGCAGGTACTGTAAAACTAGATTAGTATAGGAGTCAATCTTGAAAATTTCCTGTTCTAATTGCTGCTTCAGTTGTCGGTCGGCTACTTCTGCAACTAAGAGCTGACTGGCTGCAATGGGGGTCTTAATCTGATGGACCCACAAGGTATAGTAATCCAGCAAATCCGTCAGTTTTCTTTCGGCATCTGACCTTTGCTGATAGAGTTCCATCTCACGCGCTTCTAATTTTTCTGCTAAAGCTATTTCTAAAGGAGATTTGGCTTCCCTCTCTCCGTAGAGAAGTTCCTTGCGATAGACCTGCATCTCCACCAATATGTCCCAAGTGAAAAATAAGATGGTTACAAAGCAGCACAAGAGGAAAAAGTAGAGAAAGTAAGTTCCCAAACTGGCAAATAAAAACTGAAAGAGCAAAACCAGAAATGCCAAAGAAAGCAGATAGACAAACAGACGACTACGGGAGCGCAGATAGGCTAGAAAAAATTGTTTCCAATCAAGCATGCTTCAGTCCGTACCCTATCCCTTTCTTGGTCACGATAAATCCTACCAAGCCCTGCTCTTCCAATTTTTTACGTAAACGAGCCACATTAACTGAGAGGGTATTATCATCAATGAAAAAGTCACTGTTCCAAAGTTCTCGCATCAGATCGTCACGCGCTACGATATTGCCCGCGTGTTCAAATAAAACACGTAAAATCTGGAATTCGTTCTTAGTCAAATTCAAGGTTCGACCTTGATAATGTAAATCCATGGATTTGGTATTGAGGATAACACCGGCATATTCCAGTAAACTCTCGTCACGCCCAAACTCATAGGAACGACGCAACAAGCCCTGAACCTTGGCTAGAAGAACCTGCTGGTCAAAAGGCTTGGTCACAAAGTCATCCGCCCCCATATTGATTGCCATGACAATATCCATAGCCTGGTCTCTCGAAGACAGAAACATGATGGGGACCTTGGAAATCTTGCGAATTTCCTGACACCAGTGATAACCATTAAACAAGGGCAAACCAATATCCATGAGGACCAGATGAGGCTCCGACTGGACAAAAAGACTCAAAACTTCCATAAAGTCTTCTACCAGAACCACTTCAAATCCCCATTCAGAGAGCATTTTCCCGACCTGTTGACGAATGACCTGATCATCTTCTACTAATAAAATCTTGTGCATCTGATTCTCCTTTGCTAATTCTAGGAGTCTTAAATCCTTTATTATAAATAAAGGGGCTGGTATCTAATACTTTTTTGACATTTCCTTGTCACAACAGCTCAAAAACAAATAGCGAATAACCCCATTGATATCATACCTTATTTTCATACATAGTGCCAGCCCTACCCTTTTATTTTTTATCTTTAATTTTTTCAACCTTCATTACAGTTCTTTTATCCATCCCCTTAACCAAAATTTATATCTATTCTTCCAAACCTTGAGTGTAGTTAAAACGACACTCTATACTCTTCTAACATTGAAAAGCTCCTTATCGAGTGGTATCCGTAAAAAATTCTAGCTTTCAGATTGACAATCTGAAAAAGATTTGTTAAGATATGAATGAATAGGATTTAATATTCATTCAGAAAAGAGGTGAATCAAATTGGACAAAAAACAGGCTTTGAAATCCGCAGCTTATGAAGTTTTTTCAAAAAAAGGATACAAGGCGACAGGAATTTCAGAAATTGCTAGACAAGCTCATATGGCAGTCGGATCTTTTTATAACTATTACGAGAGTAAAGAAGCCATTTTTCTAGACATCTACATAGATGAAAACAACCGTGTTCGCCAAGCTATGATTGAAGAACTGGATTGGGAAATTGATATGATTGATCTTATTAGTCAACTCTTTGCTCAGTCCAGAGCACTCGTTTCTTCTAATAAAATCCTTGCAGAATGGTACAATCCTGCCATAGCCGATGAGTTGCATAGCTACTATTCCTCAGAAAAGGGCAAAGTCGCAAATCCATTTCATCAGTTTCTTGTTAAAACTTTTACAAATCGTATGCAGGCTGAGGGGTATTCTCCAGAAAAAATTCAAGAGATTTTACAAGTTTACAACCTATTTTACTACATGGATATGCATATCACGGAAAAAGATTTTCCAGATATTGGCAAAACTGTCGAAATACTTGCAACCAACTTCATAAAAGGAGTTCTAAAATAAAGAAAATGGTTTTCTTTATTTTTTGATAATATGTGAATGAATTTTATTTTTGGTTCATTCAAAAAATAAGAACAGGAGTCATAAAAAATGAAAAGAGGTAAAAAAATGTTTATTATCATTCTATCAACACTTGGATTACTAGCTCTTATAACTTGGGGTGCCATCGCCTATCTTGGACGAAGTCAGACATTATCAATAAAATCCATCGAAAACCCCAGAGGAGATCTGTATTTAATTCATATCACAAAGCCGAGTCATCAAACCTGGAAAGCTGGAGCTTTTGCTAAGTTTACACTCCCTGATACGTCGTCCGCTGCTATGAAAAACGAAGCTAAGGGAGAGCAGACCAGTCGATGGCTAACCCTTGCTTCCACTCCTGATGAGGATGAAATTCTTATTGTAACCCATAATAGTGGTAGCGTGTTTAAGGAAACCTTAACACATTTACCAGCTGGTAGTAAAATTGAGATGAGTTGGCTGGAGTCATCTTTATCTGTTAAAGACAATGACCAAGCACTGGTTTGTTTTGCCTCTGATGTCGGTATTTCTACTCTACGTCCAGTTGTGAAAGAGTGGGCTGGTAAGCGCTCCATCATTCTTAATCATTTAGACAAAGGAGTAAACATTTTTGATAATGAGTTAAGAGAGCTTAGTAAGAATAATCCGAATCTAACTTATAAAACTAGCGAAACCTTTTCTCAAAGCCAAGCATTTTTAAAAAATGCGGTTGTGAAATACGGTAACCAAGCTATTTATCTCTTAACCGGCCAACCTGATGATATAAATGAGATGAAGAATTTCTTAAAAGAGAATGGGATTGACGCCAAACAGATACAAACAAGTATGTTTAGAGGTTTGAAATAAAAGCAAACTGTCTTCTATGTGTCTGAATCATACCATTATAGGTCAGTATGTAGAGAGCTCGTACAAACCAACTAGTAAATTATATGTGATTGTGATAAGATAAATAAAAAGAAAGGAGTTCTTATGACCAATATTTTTGACTACCTGAAAGATGTCGCACACGATTCCTTTTACGATCTTCCTTTAAATGAGTTAGACATTCTAGCCTTAACAGAAATCACCTACCTCTCCTTTGATAATTTGGTCTCCACAACTCCTATGCGACTTTTAGACCTGGCACCTCAGGTTCCAAGAGAGCCTAACATGTTGACCAGCAAAAATCGCCTCCAGCTATTGGATGAATTAGCTCGACACAAACGCTTCAAAAATTGCAAACTCTCCCATTTTATCAATGACATCAATCCTGAATTGCAAAAACAATTTGCAGCTATGACCTACCACCTCAATCTCGATACCTATCTGATTGTCTTTCGTGGGACTGATGACAGTATCATTGGCTGGAAGGAAGATTTCCACCTGACTTATATGAAGGAAATTCCTGCTCAAAAGCATGCCCTCCGCTATTTAAAGAACTTTTTTGCCCACCATCCTAAGCAAAAGGTCATTCTGGCTGGACATTCCAAGGGAGGAAATTTAGCCATCTATGCTGCTAGTCAAATTGAGCAAAACTTGCAAGATCAGATCACAGCAGTTTATACCTTTGATGCGCCTGGTCTCCACACAGAATTGACACAAACCGAGGGCTATCAAAGGATAATGGATAAAACCAAGGTCTTCATTCCACAAGGTTCCATCATCGGTATGATGCTAGAAATCCCTAACCAGCAAATCATCGTGCACAGTACTGCCTTAGGTGGTATCGCCCAGCACGATACCTTTAGTTGGCAGATTGAAGACAAGCACTTCGTCCAACTAGATAAAACCAACAGTGATAGCCAACAAGTTGACACAACCATCAAGGAGTGGGTGGCCACAGTCTCTGACGAAGAACTCCAGCTCTACTTCGATCTCTTCTTTGGCACCATTCTTGATTCTGGTATTACATCTATCAATGACTTGTCTTCCTTAAAGGCTATCGAACACATTCGTCATCTCTTCGTCCAAGCTCAATCTCTCACTCCAGAAGAAAGGGAAACCATGGGACGCCTCACCCAGTTATTGATTGATACCCGTTACCAAGCATGGAAAAATAGATAATCCACATAAAAAACCCAACTAATCACTTGATTAGTTGGGTTTTCATTTATGAAATTGAATTCCTTTGTTTAATCTTTAATGATTAAAACATTAGTCTTCTTTTTTCTTGCGTGCCACAAGACCAAATCCGCTCAATACTCCAAGAAGTCCAAGAGCTGCTAGGCTTGAGTGATCTTCTGTACCAGTATTAGGCAATTCCTTAGCTGGTTTAGCTGGAGCTGGTTTTGATGGTTTCGCAGGTTCTGGTTTCACAGAAGGAATGATTTTTTCATAAACATGAACTGTGTCACCATTTGGAAGTTTCTTAGTCTCTACGAAGCGGTAGCCTGGAATATCTTTCTTAGGTTGCTTGCCATCTTCACTTGGATTACCTGGAATCTCGTTTCCTTCTTTATCCTTGAATGATGTCTTAACTTTTTCGTAGACGTGCTCGATGTCGCCATTTGGAAGTTTCTTAGTTTCTACGAAGCGGTAGCCTGGAATATCTTTCTTAGGTTGTTCGCCATCTTCACTTGGATTTCCTGGAATCTCGTTTCCTTCTTTATCCTTGAATGATGTCTTAACTTTTTCGTAGACGTGCTCTGTATCTCCATTTGGAAGTTTCTTAGTTTCTACGAAGCGGTAACCTGGAATATCTTTCTTAGGTTGTTCGCCATCTTCACTTGGATTTCCTGGAATTTCGTTTCCTTCTTTATCCTTGAATGATGTCTTAACTTTTTCGTAGACGTGCTCTGTATCTCCATTTGGAAGTTTCTTAGTTTCTACGAAGCGGTAACCTGGAATATCTTTCTTAGGTTGTTCGCCATCTTCACTTGGATTTCCTGGAATCTCATTTCCTTCTTTATCCTTGAATGATGTCTTAACTTTTTCGTAGACGTGCTCTGTATCTCCATTTGGAAGTTTCTTAGTTTCTACGAAGCGGTAGCCTGGAATATCTTTCTTAGGTTGTTCGCCATCTTCACTTGGATTACCTGGAATTTCGTTTCCTTCTTTATCCTTGAATGATGTCTTAACTTTTTCGTAGACGTGCTCTGTATCTCCATTTGGAAGTTTCTTAGTTTCTACGAAGCGGTAACCTGGAATATCTTTCTTAGGTTGTTCGCCATCTTCACTTGGATTTCCTGGAATCTCATTTCCTTCTTTATCCTTGAATGATGTCTTAACTTTTTCGTAGACGTGCTCTGTATCTCCATTTGGAAGTTTCTTAGTTTCTACGAAGCGGTAGCCTGGAATATCTTTCTTAGGTTGTTCGCCATCTTCACTTGGATTTCCTGGAATCTCGTTTCCTTCTTTATCCTTGAATGATGTCTTAACTTTTTCGTAGACGTGCTCTGTATCTCCATTTGGAAGTTTCTTAGTTTCTACGAAGCGGTAACCTGGAATATCTTTCTTAGGTTGTTCGCCATCTTCACTTGGATTTCCTGGAATCTCGTTTCCTTCTTTATCCTTGAATGATGTCTTAACTTTTTCGTAGACGTGCTCTGTATCTCCATTTGGAAGTTTCTTAGTTTCTACGAAGCGGTAACCTGGAATATCTTTCTTAGGTTGTTCGCCATCTTCACTTGGATTTCCTGGAATTTCGTTTCCTTCTTTATCCTTGAATGATGTCTTAACTTTTTCGTAGACGTGCTCTGTATCTCCATTTGGAAGTTTCTTAGTTTCTACGAAGCGGTAACCTGGGATATCTTTCTTAGGTTGTTCGCCATCTTCTGTTGGATAGTTTGGAATTTCATTTCCGTCTTTATCCTTGTGACTTGTCTTAACTTTCTCATAAACGTGTTCTACATCGCCATTTGGAAGTTTCTTAGTCTCTACGAAGCGGTAACCTGGGATATCTTTCTTAGGTTGTTCGCCGTCTTCTGTTGGATAGTTTGGAATTTCATTTCCGTCTTTATCCTTGTGACTTGTCTTAACTTTCTCATAAACGTGCTCTGTATCGCCATTTGGAAGTTTCTTAGTCTCTACGAAGCGGTAGCCTGGAATATCTTTCTTAGGAGTTGTACCTTCCTCAGTAGTTGTTCCTGGAATTACATTTCCATCTTTATCTTTATGAGTTGTTGTAACTTTCTCATAGATGTGTTTTGTATTTCCTTTTTCGTCTACTTCAGTTTTAACAATCTTATATCCTGGGATATCTTTAGATGGTTTAGTTCCGTCTTCTGTTGGTGAAAGTGGGTTACCATCTTTATCAACGAATGATGTATCAGGACGTACTGTTGGAGTGTACTTAGCTGTTACTGGTGTACCGTTCTTATCTACACGTTTAACTGTTACACCTTTAGCTTTTCCTACGAAGTTTGGTTCTGGTGTGAATGTTACTTTACCATCTTTATCAATAGTGTAAGTCCCTTCGCCTGGTACTTTCTTCTCAGTTGTACCATCGTCAAATGTTGGTTTAACAGTTTCATCGATTTCAACTGGAACTTCCTTACCGTTGATTGTAACTTTTCCACCTTCAAATGTTGGTGTTCCTGATTGAGGCTGTCCTTTAGGACCTTCTGATTCAGAATCTTTTGAAGTTGGTGTTACTGGAACGACTACTGGAGTGTACTTAGCTGTGATTGGTGTGCCGTTCTTATCTACACGTTTAACAGTTACACCTGTTGCTTGACCAGTGAATGTCTTCTCTGGTGTGAAGGTTACTTTACCGTTCTCGTCGATTGTGTAAGTTCCTTCGCCTGGTACATTCTTCTCAGTTGTTCCATCTTCGAATGTTGGCTTAACAGTTTCGTCGATTTCTACAGTTTTTTCTTCACCATTTACAGTAACTTTTCCACCTTCAAATGTTGGTGTTCCTTCTTGAGTAGCACCTTGAACATTTGTAGTGATAACATCTGAACTTGTTGGTGTTGCTGGTTTCACAACTGGTGTGTAAGTAGCTTTAACTGGTGTGCCGTTCTTATCTTCGCGTTGAACTGTGACACCTGTTCCTTTACCTGTGAAGTTCTTTTCTGGTGTGAATGTAACTGTTCCATCTGGAGATACTGTGTATGTTCCTTCACCTTCGATAGTTACTGAATCAACTGGATCTCCTGTTTTCGGATCTACCAATTTAGCTGGTTTATCTTCGTTGATTTCAACCGTTTTTTCTTCACCATTTACAGTAACTTTTCCACCTTCAAATGTTGGTTTACCTGTTTGAGTTGAACCTTGGATATCTTCAGTTACTGCATCTGTTCCTGTTGGTATTGCTTTCTTAACAACTGGTGTGTAAGTAGCTTTAACTGGTGTGCCGTTCTTATCTTCGCGTTGAACTGTGACACCTGTTCCTTTACCTGTGAAGTTCTTTTCTGGTGTGAATGTAACTGTTCCATCTGGAGCTACTGTGTATGTTCCTTCACCATCGATAGTTACTGAATCAACCGGATCTCCTGTTTTTGGATCTACCAATTTAGCTGGTTTATCTTCGTTGATTTCAACCGTTTTCTCTTTACCATCGATTGTTACTGTTCCACCCTTGAATTCTGGTTTACCTGTTTGAGTTGAACCTTGAATATCTTCAGTTACAGCATCTGTTCCTGTTGGTGTTACTGGTTTGACTTCCGGTGTGTATGTAGCTTTAGCTGGTGTGCCGTTCTTATCTTGACGAACTACTTCAACACCTTTGGCTACTCCTGTAAATTGTGGTTCTGGCTTAAAGGTTACTGTTCCATCTGGAGCTACTGTGTATGTTCCTTCACCTTCTACAGTGACTGAATCAACTTGTTCTCCAGTTTTTGGATCTACCAATTTAGCTGGTACTGTATCGTCGATTTCAACAGTTTTCTCTTCACCATTAACCATAGCTGTTCCACCTTGGAATACTGGTTTACCTGTTTGAGTTGCACCTTGAACATCGACAGATTTTGCTGGTTCTGCTTCTGGTTGTGCAGGAATGATTGATGGAGTGTAAGTTGTAGAAACTTTAGTTCCATTTGTGTCCTCTGCTTGAACGTTAGCTGGTGTTACTTTACCAGTGTAAGATTTATCTGTTGGTGTGAAGGTTACTTCACCTGTTGCTGGATCGATTGAGTAAGTACCTACTGGGGTTACTCCATCTTCAGCGTATGCTGGAGTTGTTTGTCCTGCTGGAACTTCATTTCCTTCTTTATCAAGAAGTTTGTATGAATTCTCTTTAATTGGAGCAATAGTGTCTCCAGGAGCGAATGTTGGAGTTCCTTTTTGAACGTCACCTTGGATAGCTTCTGATTTAGCTGGTTCTGCTGTTGGAACTACTGGAGTAATTAATGGTGTATAAGTTGTTTCAACAGCTGTTCCGTTTTTATCCTTAGCTTGGATTCTTACTGGTTGAACTTCTCCAGAGTATGTCTTATCTGTTGGTTCAAACACTGCCACCGCTTTACCATCTACAGTTTTCAGTGTGTATTTACCAATTACATTTCCTTCTGGATCTTTAGCTGGAACTTCTGTAGCTGGTTGACCATCTTCACCTAGAAGTGTGTAAGTGGATGGATCGATATCTACAGTTTTTTCTTTTCCAGCAATTGTAGTCTTACCAGGTTCAAATGAAACTGTACTTTCTTGAGTTGCACCTTGAATATCGACAGATTTAGCTGGTTCTGCTGTTGGGGTTACTCCGACAATTGTTGGCGTGTAAGTTGTCTTAACTTTAGTTCCATTTTTATCTTCAGCTTGTACGTTTGCTGGTTGCACTGGTCCTACATAAGTTTTATCTGTTGGAGTGAATGTTACTTCTCCTGTTGTTGGATCAACAGTGTATGTACCTACCTTGTTTCCATTTGGATCCAATGCATCAACTGGTCCAGTTGCTTCTGTTCCATCTGGATTCAATAGTTTGACAGAACCTTCTTTAATTGGAACTTCAGAGTTTCCTTCTGTAAATGTAGGAGTTCCTTTTTGAGTTTCACCTTGTACTCCTGTTGAAGTAGCTGGATCCGCTGTTGGTGTTACTGGTGTCACAGTTGGTGTGTATTTAGCTGTAGCTGTAGCTGTTACCGGATTTCCATCTTTATCTTGACCTACTGGCGCTGTTAATGATACATTAATACCTTTAGCAGTTCCTGTAAATTGTGGTTCTGGTGTGAAGGTTACCGCTCCAGTTGTTGGATCGATTGTGTAAGTTCCTTCACCTGGTACTGTTACAGTTTTTTCATCTGTTGGCTGTCCAGTTGCTGGATCAACTAGTTTAGCTGGATATTGTGCACTTGGAGTTACTGCGTCTGGAGCAGTGCCATCACCATCTTTATCTACGTCGATTGAGAATTTAGGTGTTTTCGTTTGTGGTTTACCTTGAATATCTGTCGATGTTTCCGGAGTTCCAACGATTTCTTTTGGAGTTACTGTTGGAATGTATACAGCATCCATTGTTTTTTCAGATGTTGTGTGTGTTCCATCATTGATATTTTCAAGACCGTGTTGTGCTGTTAGGGCTGTCCATCCAGTTGAATGACCATTAGCATCTACAGCACGAAGTACGATACCATCTGCTTTACCAACAAAGTTAGGCTCTGGAGTGAAGGTAACTTTGTCATCAGTTACTGTATAAGTACCTTGACCTGCTTTAGTGTATGATTTCACCAAGTTTCCACTTGGATCTACAATCATAACACCTTGAGATTGTTTTTTCTTAGTTGTTTCTAAGCTAATAGAGTTTGGTTGTTCAGAGTAATCTAGTTTACCGTATGAATTGAAAGTAGTATTTCCGTTGTTTGAACCAAGGTTAGAAGCATCGTCCCCTAGAGCACGTGATACAAATTCAATACCTACAGACTGAGTTTCACCTTGTTTACCAGTTGTTTCTTCCTTATCTCCACGTGGAGGTAAAGCAACTTGAATTTGGTTATCTTCTACTTCACCTGAGAAAGCAATACCAGTAGGTTTGGTTACTTGTTTTTCAGATTTAGCGATACGTGTACGGAAGTTAACTTTATCTTTAGTTGTATCAACAACCTGAGTGTTTCGGAACACTAATTCCACTGTTTCATTGTTTCCAGTTACTTTAACGATATCAGATGCTTCACCTTCATCGAATTTACCGTTATTGTTGAAATCGATAAATCCACGCACGTAAGCAGGTTCTACTGTACCTGTGTATTTGTCATTACCATTTGCTGAAGCAACTACTTTGACACGGTATGTATTATCTGCACCTTGGACAAGTTTAACTTCTGGTTCACCATTATCTTTATTGATATGAACATTTTCTAGAGCAATAAGTTGTGCTACACCTTCATCGCCATTGTCAGTAGCATCATCTGATCCGATACCGCGTACGCGCTCACCATTTTGCGCTTCAGGGTCAGCTTTTACTGTACCTAGATATGGTTGTTGAATTTCTTCTACTTGATTGGTTGCATAGTCAGTAGTAGATGTTCTGAGAGAATGCTCTGCTTTACCATAAGATTCTGGAAGATCTCCAAAGTCTGATAAAGAGATACCAATCATAGATGACTGAGCTCCACCCGAAATGATGTAGAATCCAACTTCAGTTGCTCCTGCAGTAGATACGATTGGTGTAGCTTTGTTACCACCTTCACCATTGATGTAACTACCAAAGACTTGAGAACCTAATCCTGATGTTGCTGTATCAGGTGTTGAAAAAGCAGAATTTGCTAACGCTTTTTGAAGTTTAGCGTCTGCAGGGCTAAATTCTTGAGGGCTTGTGACATTTTTCATCTTCACATTAGGTTGATAAGGAGTTGTTTCTGCTGCGTTACCTACCAATGCATATAAATCCCAAGGCGTTCCGTTTGTAGTGTAGATTTCACTTTCGTTTACCTTGATATCTTCACCAGATGTCATTAAAATAGTTGGTTTTGTTTTCTTACCGTTATATTCAGCATCAACACTAAATACTACACCAGCGATAGTACCATTCTTTTGAACCGATTTATCATCAGTACCCGCAATGGTAGTTTTATGTGGATCAGTATCAAAACCTGCGTTTTTCACGTGTGCCCATTTTGTTTGAGCAGAACCACCGATACCAGTCGCTTGTTTAAAGCTATTTACTGCATCTGGATTATAAGTATCTTCACTAGCAGTTCCCGCCACACGATTTTTATAAGTCTCTGTAGCATGGAACGGTTTCATCTCTTTAACAGTTAATGTTACAACATAACCTGGCATCAACTCCTTTTTGAAAGTTGAACCGATTTGAAGTTGTCCATCTGCATCTAAGTTAGTCCAAGCTGCTGTGTCTGTAAAATCTAGCCATTGGATTTGCTTAGAAGCTTCTTTTATCTCTTTATCATCTTTTCCTTTGTTTAAGATAGGAATATCAGCTAGAGATGAGTAACCATGATCTGCCAACCATTTTTGTCCTGCTTCTGTAGATGAGTCTTTAAGTGCTGTTGTTTGAGCATCTTCCAAGTTGACTGCGAACTTACCATCACGGCCGATTCCTGCGTTTTTCAATTCATTGTAAACTGCAAGGATTGATTCGTTAAGACGAGCCAATTGAGCATCTACTTGTTCTTTTGTTACACTCTTATCAGCAAGAAGAGCCTTAGTTTCAGTAAGAACTGCTTGGTTTTTAGCTACTGCTGCTTCAACAGCTGCTTTGTTTTCTTCCTTCACTTCCTTCTTAGAAAGTTCAGATTTTGCAAGTCTGTTTGTTACATCTGCTTCTGATGAAGCTTTGTCAAGCGCTGATTTAGCTTCTGAAAGAGATTTTTCTGCTGGAGTAGCTTTCTTTTCAGCTTCTGCTTTAGCCACTTCTTTTTCTGCTGCTTTCTTTTTATCGAAACCAGCAGTATTTGATTCAGTAACTACAGTACTCAATGCTGATACAGTTTCTGCTTGAACATCTACATCAGCTTGACTAGCATCTGCTTTTGCAAGAGTTGCTTTAGCTGCTGCCAATACTTCCTTAGCTGAGCTTACTACTGTAGCATCTGCATATTTAGCAGTTGAAAGTTTAGACTCCAAAGTTGCAATGCTTGCTTCTAGGACAGCTTTATTAACTTTTTTAGCTTCCTGTACTTTAACTTCAGGTTTTGCTTCCGCTACTTTAGTTTCTGGCTTAACGGCTTCCTTATCTTTATTAGAATCCGCTTGATTTGCTGGGGCAGTAGCTGCCGCTACTGATGTTTCAGCACCTTGAACTTCCGTTGCTGATACCGCACCATTTCCAAGGAACATCAAACCAGCTGCAATTGCTACTGATGCTGCTCCAAAGCTATATTTCCGGATACCATAACGGATGTACTTTTCTACTCTAAAATCTTGTTGTTGCTTGCCTTTCATTTAGACCCACAACCTCCTTTTTTATTTTGATGTCGATTTACAAGTTATTGATATCGAAAACTCACAGGTAACCTCAGATGAAACAAAAGATGTTAGAAGTGAAGTTTGATATCATAAAATTGTTTACAACATACAACTTTATGATATCATATTTTCTAGTCTGTAGCAAATAAAATGACTTATTTTTTTATTCTAAATTTAAAATAAATATTTTCCAAAAATACAACAATTTTCAGACTCTTTAAGTTGTAAAATAAGATGCATCAAACTGTCATAGGCCACACACTATATTTTTTAATAATCAGTATATTAATTTATATTAACTATACATGTATATTTTGTTTTCTTTTATTACAAACTTTCTTCTAATACAGAGTACAATTTACTTGTTTCATTAATTCACTCTCCAAATCATTAACTTTATTTTAAATCCCAGTCAATTAAAAGCTCTAGCTAGTTCATAACTCTAAAAATAGCTATCTTTATTTTAGACAGAATGAAATAGATAACCAGTAACCTTCTTTAAAAGAGAAGGATTTTCTGTCCACTCTATTCTCCCCAACTGTGCTATACTTATCTTAGTACATTCTTTGAGATTGGAGCTAATATGAAAATCCATAAAACTGTGAATCCTGTTGCCTATGAAAACACCTATTACCTGGAAGGTGAAAAGAACCTCATCGTTGTTGATCCTGGTAGCCATTGGGAAGCCATTCGTCAGACAATAGAGAACATCAACAAACCGATCTGTGCTATTCTCTTGACCCACGCCCATTATGACCATATCATGAGTCTGGACCTGGTTCGCGAGACTTTTGGCAATCCTCCTGTCTATATTGCAGAGAGTGAGGCTAGCTGGCTCTATACTCCTGTCGATAATCTCTCTGGACTTCCCCGCCACGATGATATGGCAGATGTGGTCGCAAAACCGGCTGAGCACACTTTTAGCTTTCATGAGGAATATCAATTAGAGGAATTTCGTTTCACTGTCTTGCCAACACCAGGTCACTCTATCGGTGGTGTTTCTATCGTCTTTCCTGATGCTCACCTAGTCTTAACAGGGGATGCTCTTTTCCGAGAAACTATTGGACGGACCGACCTTCCAACTGGTAGCATGGAGCAACTCCTTCATAGTATCCAGACCCAACTCTTCACCCTGCCAAACTATGATGTCTATCCAGGGCATGGTCCAGCTACTACTATTGCTCACGAAAAAACCTTCAATCCTTTTTTCTAGCTAGCAAAAAACCAAGGAATTTTTTATCCTTGGTTTTTGTGTACTTCTATTCAATTCTCCATTTTTTGATTTTAGGATCTAGTCTAGTATTGAATTTCATCGAATACTAGTTGACTGGCTGAAATTCTTTCCATTCAAATTTAGCTAAATCAAGTTCATTAGAAGAAATCCCCAAGATTTGCTCTGGCTTTTGATCACTACCAATTTGAAAGATTCCTTCTTTAATCTTCTGTACTCCGTCTTTATCAAAAGCATACAGACTTAAGTTCATTTCTGGTCGTGTTGACTGCCAGTCTGCATATCTGACTTGACCATTTTCATAGATAACTAAACTTGAACGAAAACCACCTGCAGAAGCTACATAAGCTGTATGAAGCAACTTGGGTTGTTTATTCTCTAAATAGTAAATGGCCCCTATATATTTTTTATCTCCAATAATCAATTCATCCTGACCATCATTATTTAAATCAGCAAACACATAATGAAGACTAGCTGGTTTATCGTAGGTGCTTAGTGTAAAGATATAGCCATACTCTTCAGAAAAAATCTTGTTCTGTTTCAACTTTTCATACAAGGATTCTCGGTCACCACTACTTAAAAGTGCCTGATAGTGATTGTACCGCTCTATTACTTCCTTGTACAAATCTTTTCCTGTTTCGCTTTTCGTTTCCATTGTTGTTGACGGCGTTGCCATTGAAGAACTTGTACTAGTTTGGCTCTCTGACTTCGTAGAGTTTTCCTTCTGTTCCTCTTTGGTAGAAGATGATTGTATTGCCGAAGGTTCTATTTTTTCATCTTTTTTGTTTGCACCACAAGATGCTAAAACAAAAACAGTAAGAATAGCTGAAAATATCATTAAAAATTTCTTCATATTAACCTCTTTAACCCATCCTATACAGATTTACGGATTTTAGTATTAGATTCGATTCATTACCAAATAATCACGCGGTCTTCTGGTGAACGCCACATACCATCTCCTTCTTTGACATCATAGGTTGTAAAGAAATCATCGAAGTTTGGTACTTGCACATTGACACGGAGTTTGGCTGGTGCGTGCACATCGACACTAGCCAAAAGTTTCATAAATTCTGGACGACCTTTCATGCGCCAAATGCGACCGAAGTTGTAGAAAAATTCTTCTGCTGAGAAGTCTGGTTCTCTCTTGGCTGCTTCAAGCGCTGCAGCGATTCCTCCCAAGTCAGCCACGTTTTCTGACACAGTCAATTTACCGTTGATGGTTGCACCATAAGAATCCTGTCCATCAAATTGGTCAATGACTTTTTGTGTTTTCTCCTTGAAGGCAGCATAGTCACTCTCTGTCCACCAATCCTTTAGGCTACCATTTTCATCAAAGGAAGCTCCATTGGTATCAAAGGCGTGGGAAATTTCATGGGCAATAACTGCCCCAATACCACCGTAGTTAGCAGAAGATGACTGATGCAAGTCATAGAAAGGTGCCTGTAAAATAGCCGCTGGGAAAACAATCAGGTTCTTCTGTGGATTGTAGTAGGCATTGACCATATGAGCAGGCATGCCCCACTCCTTGTAATCTACAGGCTGGTTCCACTTACTCCAACTGTGTTTGATTTCCACACGCGCAAAGGCTAGAGCATTGTCAAAAAGACTAGCATTTTCATCCACTACCTTGTCTTTGTAGCGTGCTGGCAATTCTTCTGGGTAACCGATATAAGGCTTGATGACATTGAGTTTGACGATGGCCTTTTCACGAGTTTCAGGAGTCAGCCAGTCATTTTTAGCCAAGCGTTCCTTATAGACATCAATCATGGTTGCCACTTTTTTTTCTACGTCTGCCTTAGCTTCTGGGGAGAATTTTTCATGGGCATACCAGAGACCCAAGGCTTGTTTGAATGGACCTTGTGCTAGCTGGTAGGCTGCCTTGATCTTGTCTTTAGCTTCTGGAACTCCTGAAAGCGCACGGCTATAGGCACCTGACAAGATACGAATTTCTTCTGTTAAATAGCTGGTTGAGAGATTAACCACACTCAAAATCAAGGTTGCCTTGAGGAGAGGCCATGCCTCTTCACTATAGAATTGGTCTGCTGCTTGCCAGAAACGTTCCTCGTCTACGATAACCTTGTCTGGCACTTGTCCAAGAACGGCTTGGAAGAAGTCATCCAAAGGTAGGGCAGGCGCAAATTTCTTGAAATCTTCGTAATCATATGGATGGTAAAGTTTAGCATACTCTGAACTTTCTTCATTAGAAAGCACCACTGCTGCAATTCGGCGATCCAATTCAAGTCTTTTCTCTAGCAAGTCTTCAATTTCTTCATCAGAGAAATCATAAGCCTTGAGAAGATTTGCGCTGCTTTCTTTCCAAAGAGTCAAGAGCTCTTCGCGCTGAGGATGGTCTTCTGCATAGTAGGTCGTATCTGGCAGGATCGTGCTTGGAGCACTGGCCCATAGAACATTGATTCTTGCATCCATAAAGTCTGGCGATACACCAAAAGGAAGGAAGTTAGGTTTTCCTGCAAGTTCAAACTCTGCTAGTCTAGCAGTGAAATCCGCAAAAGTCTCCAACTCTTGGAATTCTTTAAGGAGTGGTAAGACAGGTGTGATACCGTCAGCTTCTCTCTTATCAAAATCACGAACTAGGCGGTGGTATTTGACAAAGTTTGCCAAGATAGCATCCTCAGGTACCTCTTTTCCTACCAACCACTTGTCTGTTGTCGCCAACATCAAGTCTTCAATTTCCTGGTCTAAATCAACAAAACCTCCCGTTTGAGACTTATCTGCTGGGATTTCAGCTGTCTTCTGCCATTCTCCATTGATAGCATCATAAAAATCATCTTGATAACGTGTCATCTTGTTCTCGCTTTCATTTTTTAAGTTATTGCTAGCTTAACAAAAATTGCTTGGGAATGCAATTAAAAATGGACTTTCCTTTTCCATCATTTTTCAGTTATTATTTTAAATTTTTCAAAAATTAACTTGACTTAATTTTTTTTTTAAGGTATATTAAGAGGCAGGAGGAATACAACTGTATGATACGTATCGAAAACCTCAGTGTCTCCTACAAAGAAACATTGGCACTTAAGGATATTTCACTAGTGCTCCAAGGACCAACAATTACCGGTATCATTGGTCCAAACGGTGCTGGAAAATCAACATTATTAAAAGGTATGCTGGGAATTATCCCACATCAAGGTCAGGCATTTCTCGATGACAAGGAAGTTAAAAAATCCTTACACCGAATTGCCTATGTCGAACAAAAAATCAATATCGACTACAACTTTCCCATCAAGGTCAAGGAGTGCGTCTCGTTAGGACTCTTTCCCTCTATCCCTCTCTTTCGCAGTTTAAACGCTAAACATTGGAGAAAAGTAGAGGAAGCCCTTGAAATCGTCGGCCTAGCTGACTATGCTGAACGGCAAATCAGTCAACTGTCTGGAGGTCAATTCCAGCGGGTCTTGATTGCCAGATGTTTGGTTCAGGAAGCCGACTATATCCTCTTGGATGAACCCTTTGTTGGGATTGACTCTGTCAGTGAGGAAATCATCATGAATACGCTGAGAGATTTGAAAAAAGCTGGGAAGACGGTTCTCATCGTCCACCACGACCTCAGCAAGGTTCCCCACTACTTCGATCAAGTCTTGCTTGTCAATCGAGAAGTGATCGCCTTTGGTCCAACCAAAGAAACCTTTACCGAAGCCAATCTCAAAGAAGCTTACGGTAATCGACTCTTTTTCAATGGAGGTGACCTATGATTGCAGAATTTATCGATGGATTGCAAAAATTCCATTTCCTACAAAATGCCTTGATAACAGCCATTGTCGTCGGGGTCGTAGCTGGAGCTGTGGGATGTTTCATCATCCTACGCGGGATGTCACTCATGGGAGATGCCATTTCACATGCTGTCTTACCAGGTGTTGCCCTCTCCTTTATCTTGGGCCTTGACTTCTTTATAGGAGCCATTGTCTTTGGATTGCTAGCTGCTATCATCATTACCTACATCAAGGGAAATTCGATTATCAAAAGCGATACCGCCATCGGCATTACCTTTTCTTCTTTCTTAGCCCTCGGTATCATCTTGATTAGTGTCGCTAAAAGTTCAACTGACCTTTTCCATATCCTTTTTGGTAATATCCTGGCCGTCCAAGATACGGATATGTTTATTACTATGGGTGTTGGGGCAGTCATTCTCTTGTTAATCTGGATTTTCTTCAAGCAACTCTTGATAACTTCCTTTGATGAACTCTTGGCTAAAGCCATGGGAATGCCTGTCAATTTCTATCACTACCTTCTCATGGTACTCCTGACTCTCGTGTCTGTGACAGCCATGCAAAGTGTCGGAACTATCCTGATTGTAGCCATGCTGATTACCCCAGCTGCAACTGCTTATCTGTATGCTAATAGCCTGAAAAGCATGATTTTCCTTTCCTCAACCTTTGGAGCTACTGCTTCAGTTTTGGGACTCTTTATCGGTTATAGCTTTAACGTTGCGGCAGGTTCTAGTATCGTGCTCACAGCTGCTAGTTTCTTTCTCATTAGCTTCTTTATCGCTCCAAAACAACGATATTTGAAACTGAAAAATAAACATTTGTTAAAATAAGGGGTAAAGCCCCAATAAATTGGAGGATCTAATGAAAAAATTAGGTACATTGTTCGTTCTCTTTCTTTCCGTCATTGCTCTTGTAGCATGTGCTAGCGGAAAAAAAGATGCAGCTTCTGGTCAAAAACTAAAAGTTGTTGCCACAAACTCAATCATCGCTGATATTACTAAAAATATTGCTGGTGACAAGATTGATCTTCACAGTATCGTTCCTATTGGTCAAGACCCACACGAATACGAACCACTTCCTGAAGACGTTAAGAAAACTTCTGAGGCTGACCTCATTTTCTATAACGGTATCAACCTTGAAACAGGTGGCAATGCTTGGTTTACAAAATTAGTAGAAAATGCTAAGAAAACTGAAAACAAAGACTACTTTGCAGTTAGCGAAGGCGTTGAAGTTATCTACCTTGAAGGAAAAAATGAAAAAGGAAAAGAAGACCCACACGCTTGGCTTAACCTTGAAAATGGGATTATCTTTGCTAAAAACATTGCCAAACAATTGAGCGCCAAAGATCCTAACAACAAGGAATTCTACGAAAAAAATCTCAAAGAATATACTGATAAATTAGACAAACTTGATAAAGAAAGCAAGGATAAATTTAATAACATCCCTGCTGAAAAGAAACTCATTGTAACCAGCGAAGGAGCATTCAAATACTTCTCTAAAGCCTATGGTGTCCCAAGTGCCTACATCTGGGAAATCAATACTGAAGAAGAAGGAACACCTGAACAAATCAAGACCTTGGTTGAAAAACTTCGCCAAACCAAAACTCCTTCCCTCTTTGTAGAATCAAGTGTGGATGACCGTCCAATGAAGACTGTTTCACAAGACACAAACATCCCAATCTACGCACAAATCTTTACTGACTCTATCGCAGAACAAGGTAAAGAAGGCGACAGCTACTACAACATGATGAAATACAACCTTGATAAGATTGCTGAAGGATTGGCAAAATAATACTCTTCGAAAATCTCTTCAAACCACGTCAGCTTTATCTGCAACCTCAAAGCGGTGCTTTGAGCAACCTGCGGCTAGCTTCCTAGTTTGCTCTTTGATTTTCATTTAGTATAAGCCTCTGAAAAACGTCATTCTCTCATGAGCTGGCGTTTTTTCTATATCCATATTTCCGGTCAAATCATTGGAAAATTCCGACTGTTTCAGCTAAAATGGAAGAAAAAAGATTGGAGTATCCTATGGTAACTTTTCTCGGAAATCCTGTGAGCTTTACAGGTAAACAACTACAAGTCGGCGACAAGGCACTTGATTTTTCACTCACTACAACAGACCTTTCTAAAAAATCTCTGGCTGATTTTGATGGCAAGAAAAAAGTCTTGAGTGTCGTGCCTTCTATCGATACAGGTATCTGCTCAACTCAAACGCGTCGTTTTAATGAAGAACTGGCTGGACTGGATAATACGGTTGTCTTGACTGTTTCCATGGACCTCCCTTTTGCCCAAAAACGTTGGTGCGGTGCTGAAGGTATTGAAAATGCCATCATGCTCTCAGACTATTTCGACCAGTCCTTTGGACGTGATTATGCCCTCTTAATCAATGAGTGGCACCTATTGGCACGCGCGGTCTTTGTCCTCGACACTGACAATACTATTCGCTACGTTGAATACGTGGACAATATCAATTCTGAACCAAACTTCGAAGCCGCAATTGCAGCTGCTAAAGAACTAAATTAGAAGCCATTGTGGCAGATAGCTAGAGAAATCTAGCTTTTTTTGATATACTAGATAAAGATATTAGACAAGAGGAAACGAATGACCCCGAATAAAGAAGATTATCTAAAGTGTATTTATGAAATTGGCATAGATTTGCATAAGATTACCAACAAGGAAATTGCAGCTCGTATGCAAGTCTCTCCCCCTGCCGTAACTGAAATGATTAAACGGATGAAGAGCGAAAATCTCATCCTCAAGGACAAGGAATGCGGTTATCTACTGACTGACATCGGCCTCAAGCTGGTCTCTGAGCTCTATCGTAAGCACCGTTTGATTGAAGTTTTTCTAGTCCATCATTTAGACTATACGAGTGACCAGATTCACGAGGAAGCTGAGGTATTGGAACACACTGTCTCTGACCTGTTCGTGGAAAGACTGGATAAACTACTAGGATTCCCCAAGACCTGCCCCCACGGAGGTACTATTCCTGCCAAGGGAGAACTCTTAGTTGAAATCAATAACCTCCCACTAGCTGATATCAAGGAAGCTGGCGCCTACCGCCTGACTCGGGTGCATGATAGTTTTGACATTCTCAATTATTTGGATAAGCACTCACTTCACATCGGTGACCATATCCAAGTCCAGCAGTTTGATGGCTTCAGCAATACCTTCACTATCCTTAGTAAAGACGAGGACTTACAAGTAAGTATGGACATTGCCAAACAACTCTATGTCGAAAAAATCGACTGATTTCTCAAGTACCCCAACCACCCCTGAAAATTTTATTTTCAGGGTTTTATTTCTATCATTTGATTTTACTTTCATTTAGTTGTATAATATTTGTCAAAAAAGAAAGATATCTTAATATATGAAAAAATCACTAAAAATTTTTGCGACATCCAAATGGTTTGATCTCTTCGGGGTTGCTTTGGTCGTTGGGATTGCGATTGCATCTGGTTACCTCAACTCACGCCTCGATAAATTTGTAGACTGGGGACCATGGACAGCTCTTGTACCCTTTGGATTAATTTCCGTAACCAACGTTGGGATTTCCATGTTGTCCACTCGTTTCACGGGAAAATTAAGCAAATGGGGAAATTACTTTGGTATTGTTAATACGATTTTATCTGGTACCATTGATTATATCCTTGGAAATAAGGCAGCCATCATTACCTATCCCGTCACCTTCCTCATTTATACCTTTGCTATTAAGAAATGGGAAGCTTCGCAAGAAGGCAGACCCAACCAAATGAGCCAAAAACAGCTAAAATTAGCGGCCATCATCATTTCCATCATCGCCTTCCTCTTTGCCTTTGTGACCAACTATATCGGTTATGGAGGCAAGATGAATCTCCTTGCCTACGTGACAACTATTGCCTTTGCACTGTCTCTCATTGCCAATGCTTTTAACGCATTGAAACTAACAACTCAGTGGGGCTTTTGGTTGATTTACAATTTTGTTCAGCTGACAAAAGCTGGTATTCAAGGGAATTTTGCCAATATTGGAAAATACATCTTTTATATCCTCAATGCAATCGGAGCTTTATTTGTCTGGAATGATGAAGAAGTAAGATAATAGAAGAAAACTTAAATAAAAAACAAGTCGACTTAAGAGAATCTCCCTTCTGCTATTTTTATCATTTTAGTTGTAACTCCCATTCTTTTGGAGTAGAATGAAAATAGATAAAAGAGGGAGGTCATCTTATGAAAAAACTCTTTAGACTCCATTTTACAGCAATTGCAGTTATCGATTTGCTACTATTCGCATTTTTTAGCACTAGACCCGAGACAGATTTCGACCGGCTCTTGCTCACTGGTTTTATTTTCCTCCTTGCTCAAGGACTACTGCTATTTCGCTTGGTTGTCCAACTCAAACATCAATTCGCTGAGATTTATCCTCAAATCAATAAAAAGATTCGCTTCTACTATTTAGGGGTGCTCATCAGCGACTTTCTATTTTTTGTCCTTTTAGCCTTCGTTAGTTCTCAGCATTTTTACTCTCTTATGCCAATCATCACTGCTTGCCATTCTACTTTTTATTATAGGACAGCGGACTACCTAAGAAACAACTATCCAGACTTTTACGGCAAACATATCTCTTTATGGGAGTGCCTATAAGGAAAAGGAGGTTTTAGCATGAAAAAAATCATCTTCATCAAAAGCATTCAACTCCTTGTCATTGATGGAATCATGCTGGCATTTTTGACATTTAAAGAGGGACTTACTTGGGACTGGATTTTGATTTATAGCGGTTGGCTCATTTTCTTTCATCCTGTGCTATTGACCTATCTTTCCAACCAACTTTGTGACCACTTTAGTCAACTCTATTCCCAGATTAGACTCAGATTCTGGCGTTTTGCCTTACAAATCCTCCTATGGGATAGCCTGATCATTCTCTCCTTGATATGTTTAAGTGGTATGCCACTTTTCCTTCAGGGAACTCTCCTAATCTTAGGACACCTCATCCCTTCCTACCGCATAAGCCAAAGCCTGAAAAGAGATTTCCCCAAGGCATATCAGGAACCGATTTCATTTTGGAGTATTTTGTGATAGATAAGAAAAACCAAGCCGACTGGGCTTGGTCTTTCTTATCTATTTTTAGTATCAAGGATAATGGTAACTGGACCGTCATTGACCAGTTCAACCTGCATATCCGCTCCAAAGATGCCTGTCTGAACGGGTACTTCTTGCGCTAATTTTTTATTGAATGCATCATAGAAGTCTGATGCCATATCAGGCTTGGCTGCACCTGTAAAGGCTGGACGATTGCCTTTCTTAGTATCCGCAAAGAGGGTAAACTGAGAAATAGAGAGGATTTCTCCTTCAATATCTTTGACAGACAGGTTCATCTTGCCTTCTGCGTCTGAAAAAATCCGCATGTTGACAAGCTTTCTCACAGCATAGTCCAAATCTTCCTCTTGGTCCTCTGGTCCAACACCAACCAGCAATAAGAGTCCCTGATTGATTTTTCCCTGAACCTGACCTTCGATACTCACTTGAGCTTTTTTGACTCGTTGAATAATGATTTTCATAATAGCCTTTCTAGTAAGAACTCAGACCATTAGCCGTTGGTCCGTTTGACAGAATAAACTTCTGGCACACTCTTAATCTTATCTACGACCGTGGTCAGCGTCGAGAGGTTAGCAATGCCGAAGGACACATGGATATTAGCAAATTTCATATCCTTGGTTGGTTGGGCGTTGACCGTTGAGATATTCTTAGTAGTGTTGGAAAGAACTTGCAGTACATCGTTCAACAGTCCTGTACGGTTGAGGCCGTAGATATCGATATGGGCCATATACTCCTTATTTGAGCTAGAGTACTGGTCTTCCCATTCCACATCAAGGAGACGTTGCTCGTAGTTTTCTTGAGCGCGCAGGTTCATACAGTCCACACGGTGAATAGCCACACCACGCCCTTTAGTGATATAGCCGACGATGTCATCACCAGGAACAGGATTACAACACTTAGCAATCCGCACTAGGAGTCCTGAGGCACCTTCAATGACCACACCACCCTCATGCTTAACCTTGAGGGTTTCTTTATTTTCAACCTTGATCTCGCCACCTTTGACAAGTTCCTCTGCTTCCGCCTTGGCCTTGGCACGCTCTTCCTCACGGCGTTCCTTTTCAGTCAGACGGTTAAAGACGGTAATAGCACCGATTTCTCCAAAACCAATAGCCGCAAAGAGGGATTCTTCTGTCTTGTAGCTGGTCTTTTGCAGAACTTGGTCCATATGACGCTTGTCCATGAATTTATTGGCCACATAGCCATTTTCTTGGAACTGAGCCATCAGCATCTCACGACCCTTGTTGACAGACAATTCCTTATCTTGGTTTTTAAAGAACTGGCGAATCTTGTTACGAGCCTTGCTGGTCTTGACCATATTGAGCCAGTCACGGCTCGGTCCAAAGGAGTTCGGGTTGGTGACAATTTCAACCTGATCCCCTGTCTTGAGCTTAGTTGTAAGTGGAACCATACGACCATTGACCTTGGCACCAGTTGCTTTTTCACCGACTTTGGTATGGATTTCGTAGGCAAAGTCAATCGGTCCTGAATCTTTTGGAAGAGAGCGGACAGCTCCATCTGGGGTAAAGACGTAAATCTCCTCAGCCAGATAGTTTTCCTTAACTGAATCGACAAATTCCTTGGCATCATCGGCCTGGTCTTGGAGCTCCATCATCTCCTTGATCCAGTTCATCCCAATGGCTGATTCCTTGCTGTTAACCTGCCCCTTGATGCCTTTCTTATAAGCCCAGTGAGCTGCAACCCCGTACTCAGCGACCTCGTGCATTTCCTTGGTACGAATCTGGAATTCAATCGGCCCTTTTGGTCCATAGACGGTCGTATGGATAGACTGATAACCATTGGCCTTGCGGTTAGCAATATAGTCTTTAAAACGGCCAGGCATCGGTTTCCAAAGCTCATGCACATAACCAAGCATGGCATAAACATCACTTTGGGTATCCAAAATACAACGAATGGCAATCAGGTCATAGATTTCCTCAAAACGTTTTCTCTTATCCTGCATTTTGCGGAAAATCGAGTAAATATGCTTAGGACGACCGTAAATCTTCCCTTTCAAGTGACGATCCGTCGTATATTCCTCTAATTTTGTAACTACCTCATCCACCAAGGCTTCACGCTCTCTGCGTTTTTCCTTCATCATATGGGTAATCTTGTAAAACTCCGTTGGATTAAGATAACGGAAAGATAGGTCTTCCAATTCCCATTTAACGCTAGAAATCCCCAGACGGTGGGCAAGCGGCGCATAGATTTCCATGGTTTCTTTAGAAATACGCTCCTGTTTGTCTTTTCGAAGATGTTTCAGGGTCCGCATATTGTGCAAGCGGTCAGACAGTTTAACCAAAATAACACGGATGTCCTCAGACATGGCCATGAGCATCTTGCGATGGTTTTCCGCTAATTGCTCCTCAATTGATTTGTACTCGACCTTACCAAGCTTAGTAACCCCATCTACGATTACCCGCACATCAGGACCAAACTCTCTTTCCAAATCGTCCAAGGTCGCATCTGTATCTTCCACCACATCATGCAAGAAACCACAAGCTACCGTTACGGCATCCAGCTTGAGCTTGGCTAAAATACCTGCCACTTGGATAGGGTGAATAATATAAGGCTCACCTGATTTGCGATATTGACCACTATGGCATTCCACCGCGTAGACCAAGGCCTTATGGACAAAATGGACATCCTCTTCCGTTAAATATTCTTTAGTTAAAGCGACAACTTCTTCGCCTGTTAAATTCACTTCTTTCGGCATCTCTACTCTCCAATTCTTCCTACCATTTTATCACTTTTTTAAGAATATGAAAACTAGAAAATTCCCTCTCAATCAATCCACATCTCAAAAAACACTGCCAGATTTCTCTAGCAGTGTTTTAAATTTCTTTTATCTTAGTAAACCGTTCTTTCAGTTTCTACATCGAAGAAGTGTGCTTTGTTCAAGTCAAATCCAAGTTCAACTGTTGCACCTGTTTGCAAGTAGTCACGAGCATCAACTTTGGCAACAAATTCATCTTTACCAACTTGGCAGTAAAGGTGAGATTCTGAACCAAGCAATTCTGATACTGAGATAGTAGCTTTGACAACTGATTCTGGGAATGTTTCAAGGAAAGCAGGTTCTGCATTCACATCTTCTGGACGGATACCGAAGATCAATTCTTTACCTTCGTAGCCTTTTTCACGAAGAACTTTCAATGCGCCTTCTGGAACTTTCAAACGGAAACCGTCAGAAACAATTTCGCTACCAACCAATTTCACATTGATGAAGTTCATAGCTGGGCTTCCAATGAAGCCTGCTACGAATTTATTAACTGGGTTTTTGTAAACTTCTTGAGGAGTACCGATTTGTTCTACACGTCCGATAGTACCTGTACCAGCAGGGTTCTTAGTTGCTGACATGATAACGATACGGTCTGCCAGTGTCATCGCTTCTGTTTGGTCGTGAGTTACGTAGATAGTTGTAGCTCCGATACGACGGTGGATTTTCGCAATTTCAGCACGCATTGATACACGAAGTTTGGCATCCAAGTTTGACAAAGGTTCGTCCATCAAGAACACTTTTGCATCACGGACGATTGCACGACCCATGGCAACACGTTGACGTTGACCACCTGAAAGGTCAGCTGGTTTACGTTCCAAGAATTCTTTCAATCCAAGGATTTCAGCTGCTTCTTGCACACGTTTGTCGATGTCTTCTTTGCTGTATTTACGCAATTTCAAACCGAAAGCCATGTTGTCATAAACAGTCATGTGTGGGTAAAGAGCGTAGTTTTGGAATACCATGGCGATGTCACGGTCTTTTGGAGCGACGTCGTTGACAACCACGCCATCGATAGATGCAGTTCCTTCTGTGATATCTTCAAGACCAGCAATCATACGAAGAGTTGTTGATTTACCACATCCTGAAGGACCTACGAAAACGATAAATTCTTTGTCTTTGATGTCCAAGTTGAAGTCTTCAACTGAATAGTGTTCGCTGTTTGGATATTTTTTGTAAATGTTTTTAAGATTCAATTCTACCATGAGGTGAACTCCTTTTGTCTTTTGATAGTTTTATTATAGATGAAAACGCTTTACATTTCTATGGCAAGATGACTAAAAAAATAAAAAAGTTCTGTGCAACTTGCACAAAACTTTAGAGAATATCTGGTAAAATCAACTGATAGCACAAGGTGAGATCCGTCAATTCCTTCAACTGAAGCCCTGTCAACTCTTCCCATTTATCAATCTTATATTGAAGAGAATTGCGGTGCAGATAGAGTTGCTGGGCTGTTTTTGTTAGGACAGCACTATTTTCCCAAAGGGAGAGAATGATTTCCTGAATCTGATCCTGGTCCAAAATCATCTGGTGCAGGCATTCCTTGATTGCTCTCAGGTCAACAATTCTTTCCCCCATACTCCAAAGATAGAGTTGTGAAAAGGTATGAACACCTTGGTGACCCTGACGCCACCAAGTCTTAAACAAATCTCGCTCTGCTTTGATTAAGTCTGATAGGGCTTGATGTCCTGTCTGAGACCAAACCTGACCTAACATGATAGAGAGACGCAGTCCAAAGTCATACTCAACCGCTTCAATCGTATCACTTAAAATAGCTCGTACAGAGGTGTATTTATCTTGTTGAAGTACGAAAACATAATCCTGAGCCCCAACCTGAAGCACCGTCTGACAGTTAGGAAAAAGGGTCCTCATCATATCTAGCCAAGAGGATAGATTTTCCTGCTGAAAATAGGAAAGATGACAGTAAACCAGCTGAATCTTTTTAAAAGCTTGTGGTGCCTGTCCCTTACCCTCAATCAGATAGGAATACCAAGGATTGAGCGAACGAGCCTGCTCCTGCTGGGTCAAAAGAGAAATCAACTGCTTTTCACGCTCACTGAGCCCAGCTTCCTCCAGCAAAATCCACCGCTGAGAAGCTAAAGGGAGCGTGAGATAGCCCTCTTTCTCTACTGGTTGGTCTGAAATCTGAGCTTCAGGAAACCAGTCTTGTAGTTCTTTTGCCATCATACCCTAGCCCTCCACTTTTTGGATACACCATGAAATCAAGCTCTCAAGACGTTCCAGATTTTCAGTCATATGGAGATAACCCATGACGGCTTCAAAACCTGTGGACATACGGTAAGTCACCACATCAGCATTTTTGGCCTTGGTGTGGCTATTGGTATTGCGGCCACGTTTGTAGATTTCTTCTTCTTTTTCCGTCAGGACTTGCTCTTCTAACATGAGGGAAATCAGGCGAGCCTGAGCCTTGGCTGAGACATACTTGGTGGCCTCTTGGTGGAGTTTATTGGGCTTTGTCATGCCTTTGAGGATGAGGTGACGGCGAATATACATGGAATACACCGCGTCCCCCTCAAAAGCTAACGCAATTCCGTTAATGAGATTGACATCAATCACGTGTCCACCTCACTCCATCTTTGGTGTCAAGGAGCTTAATCCCTTGAGCAGCCAATTGGTCACGGATCTGGTCCGCTGTCGCAAAATCACGACTGGCACGCGCTTCTTGGCGTTTTTGGATCAAGTCTTCAATCTCAACGTCCAAAACTTCCTCAATAAAGACAATTCCAAAGACTTCCAACATATCCGCAAAAGCTTGCTTGACACTTGCATCATAGTTGCCAGAATTGATCCATTTGGCCATTTCAAAAACAACTGTGATACCGTTGGCAGCGTTAAAATCTTCATCCATAGCTGCTACAAACTTATCTTTAAAGGCTTGTAACTCTTGGGCGTCCACATTTCCTGTAAATGGTTGCTCATAAGTGTTCTTCAAATACTTGAGATTGGTCTCAGCGTCTCGCACTGCCTTTTCCGTAAAGTTGATAGGCTTGCGGTAATGCTGAGTCGCAAAGAAGAAACGAAGCACTTGCCCATCAAGAGTTTTAAGGGCATCGTGCACTGTGATAAAGTTACCCAAGGATTTGGACATCTTGACATTATCAATATTGACAAAGCCATTATGCATCCAATAGTTGGCAAAGGTCTTGCCAGTTTTGGCTTCTGACTGGGCAATTTCATTGGTATGATGAGGAAACTCTAGGTCGGCTCCACCACCGTGAATATCAATGGTGTCGCCCAAAATCTCTGTCGACATGACTGAACACTCGATGTGCCAGCCCGGACGACCAGGTCCCCAAGGACTGTCCCAAGAAATCTCGCCTGATTTGGCAGCTTTCCAGAGGGCAAAGTCTACAGGATTTTCCTTACGTGCCGTTTCTTCATCGGTACGACCTGAAGCACCTAGTTCCAAATCTTCCAAGGTTTTATTTGCTAATTTAGCATAGTTGTGGGATTTTTCCACACGGAAGTAAACATCTCCTTGGCTCTCATAGGCAAAACCTTTTTCAATCAAGTCTTCCACAAAACGGATGATGTCAATCATAAACTCCACTACACGCGGATGGCGAGTCGCAGGTTTGACGCCCAAGGCCGTCACATCCTCACGAAAGGCAACGATGTACTTGTCCGCAACCTCCTGTGGCGTAATGCCTTCTTCCTTGGCACGGTTGATAATCTTATCATCCACATCCGTAAAATTGGAAATATAGGCAACCTCATACCCACGGTACTCAAAATATCGACGAATGGTATCAAAAGCTACCGTCGAACGGGCATTCCCCACGTGGATATAGTTATACACGGTTGGCCCACAAACATACATCTTGACTTTGCCGTCCTCAATCGGGACAAACTCTCGCAAATCACGAGACATGGTATCGTAAATTTTAATCATGCGGTCCACTCCCTTCTCTATTTCTGACTTTTTCGGCTGAAAACCAGCTCTGCAAAAGGACCAAATTGTCTGAGGCTATCCAGTTGGTAAAAGCGCTGCCCTTCCTCTTGGGTAAAGAAGGGAACCCCCTTTCCTAGGATAAGGGGCGCTATCTGAACAATGAGGTGGTCGAAAAGATCCGCATCCAAGAGCGGTCCTACTAAGGAATTACCACCAATCACAAAGACATTTTTGCCTTTGTCAATTTGGTGAACAAAGTCCACCACATCCCCAGCTACTGGCTGGTAATTGCTGACAGGCAGGTTTCTATCATGCGTAAAGACATAGTTTTCCGTAGCTTGATAAAAACTTTCTACATCTTGCAAATCTTGGATTTCCTCAAAGGTCCGCTTGCCCATGATGGTGATATCCATTTGCCTGTAAAAGTCATCATAGCCTGTATCCTCTACAGAACCAAGCTGATGCAGCCAGTCTATCCTGTGCTGGCTGTCTGCCAAGTAGCCATCCATGGTGATACAGCCGTAAAAATATACTGCCATTCTTGTAGTTTCCTTTCTAGTTCTACTTCGCCTTCACTTAGCGGGATAGCTCCAGATGATTAGACCTAAGCTAATCAAAGTATTCAGCAAAATCCTTGCTGGACAAGAAAAATAAGCCAGACAACAGCAATTCCAATCTGCAACAGAACGGTTCATTCTTAAACATTCAAGCGCCTCTCCTGTCTACTTACGGCTCAAGGTGTCTTAGATTTTAATCATAAAGTAATAGTCAAGAAAACTAAAATCCAAGAACAATTAGTAAATCACTAAGAGTTCAATTGAATTTCAGTCCGAATCTCTCTACACTTCGGAATCCCTTGCTCCTTTCTCATTCAGATAAACCACCTGAGTCTGTTTGACAAAGCCAATTTTTTCATACAAACGTTTGGCAACTACATTGCTATCTTCCACTGCAATTTAGAACTCCTTATCATTTTGCTCAATCAGTTGGTTGACAAGGGATTTTGCTAAGTAGCTTCCATATCCTTTCCCACGTTCAGGTTCAGATATTGCTAAACCGTAGAAATAATTCGTATTGCTCGATAAATCAACCGTGCAAGTTCCAATAACCTGACCGTCTTTTAACAAAATATATAAGCGACTTTCTGGATCCTTCAGAGCTTCAGCGACATATCTATCCACAATCTCTCTAGACTCATGTTCCTCTGAGAATGCCTGAAATTTTAACTGACTAATTTGCTCCTGATATGAACTATCTGCTAACAAAACTTCAAGATTAGAAAGCTTTGCTAACGGATAAGGTCTTCTATCCTTACCCAACCAAGTTTCTGTATCCTCGTCCTCGACCAATCCCCAGTTGCTAACAAAATTAGGATGGCGGTCTAGAAAAATACGTTCTGTCTGAAAAGTAACTGAACGAATAGGGAAAGAAGCCGTTTCTTTCTCAAAACTAGTAAACAATGCACGCGCAATCCCCTGACGGCGATAATCTGGATGAACCAGCATCGTCACTTCCACATCTTGGTCATCTGCATAGACAGTTAATAAACCAACAAGTTCGCCTTTTTCATAATAAAGGAAAAAGGCGGGCATGTTTGGGTCAAAATTAAGCATGTTAGAGAGATAGGGATCACGATAAGTTCCATCATAGGCTTGGCAACAGTTAATTAATTTTTTTGCCTCAGATAACTCCTTTTGGCTTAACTTGTTTCTTGCTTGAATCATATAGGTAACCTTTACAAACCAGACGATCTGTGACTGGCTTCTTTAGCCTGCTCGAGTTTATTGACATAGTACTCTCGTTTTTCTTCAACTTCGTGAATGACCGGCTCGTCTTTTTTACCATGTACACGGACAATCTTAGCCGGAATACCGACAACTGTCACATCACTAGGTACATCTGCCACGACAACTGCTGCAGCACCGACCTTGGCATTTTCACCGATTTCCACCGGCCCGATAACTTGGGCATGGGCTGATATGAGAGCTCCTTTACGAACAGTCGGATGGCGTTTGCCAACATCCTTACCAGTCCCACCGAGAGTCACCCCATGATAAAGGAGAACACCCTTTTCAACAATCGCTGTCTCTCCAATCACCAAGCCTGAACCGTGGTCGATAAAGACACCTGAATCAATCTGGGCACCTGGATGAATCTCAATCTGCGTCCAAAAACGCCAAAATTGACTGTGCATACGAGACATGAGTTTGAAGCCATGCTTCCAGAGAAAATGGGAGAGACGGTGGGCCGCCAAGGCCTTGACACCTGGATAAGTCAGCAAAACCTCCAAAGTGGTGCGGGCCGCTGGATCATTTTCTTTTACGATATCAATGGTTTCGCGCCACCATCCCATACATTTCTCCTTTTCTTATTCTGAATCTTTTGGTGTTTCTGTAAATTCTTTCTTAGGTTTGTGATCCTTATGATGACGTGGGCGGTGAGGACGCTCTGATTTTTCACCTTTTTCATCACGTTCAGGTTTTGGAGGTCGAGGAAGAAGAGCTTTCATAGAAGCATCCACACGTCCTTTTTCATCAATCTTGATAACCTTAACATCAACTTCATCCCCGATTGCTACCAAGTCTTCGACATTATTGGTACGCGTCCAAGCCATCTCAGAGATATGAACAAGGGCATCTGTCTTATCAAAGAGGTTAACAAAGGCACCAAATTTCTCGATACGAACGACTTTAGCACGGTAAACTTCGTCCACCTTAGCTTCACGGACCAAACCAGCAATAATTTCTTTAGCACGGTTAATAGCATCTTGGTCGCTAGAGTAGATAGACACATTTCCTTCTTCGTCGATATCAATCTTAACGCCTGTTTCAGCGATAATCTTGTCGATGGTTTCTCCACCCTTACCGATGACAATCTTGATCTTGTCCACATCAATCTTGATCGTATCAATTTTCGGAGCAGTTGGAGCCAATTCTGGACGAACTTCTGGAATGGTTGCTTCAATCACATCAAGGATTTCAAAACGGGCTTTCTTGGCTTGGGCAAGAGCCTCAGTCAAGATTTCTGCAGTAATCCCTTGGATCTTGATATCCATTTGAAGGGCTGTAATCCCGTCACGAGTTCCTGCAACCTTGAAGTCCATATCTCCAAAGTGGTCTTCCAAACCTTGGATATCTGTCAAGACTGTATAGTTGTTTCCATCTGAAATCAGACCCATAGCAATACCAGCTACTGGCGCCTTGATTGGCACACCACCAGCCATAAGGGCAAGCGTTCCCGCACAGATAGAAGCTTGAGATGAAGAACCATTTGATTCTAAAACTTCTGCTACTAGACGAATAGCATATGGGAATTCTTCCAAACTTGGCAAGACTTGAGCAAGGGCACGCTCACCGAGAGCACCGTGACCAATTTCACGACGACCTGGCGCACCGTAACGACCCGTTTCCCCTACAGAGTATTGTGGGAAGTTATAGTGGTGCATAAAGCGTTTCTTGTACTCTGGATCCAAACCATCAATGATTTGAGTTTCACCCATCGGAGCCAAGGTCAAGACTGAAAGGGCTTGAGTTTGCCCACGAGTGAAGAGACCAGAACCGTGCACACGAGGAAGGAAGTCAACAACCGCATCCAAAGGACGGATTTCATCGACCTTACGGCCGTCAGGACGAACCTTATCTTCTGTAATCAAACGGCGCACTTCAGCGTGCTCCATTTGTTCCAAGATTTCAGCCACATCACGCATGATACGGTCAAATTCTTCGTGGTCCGCATATTTTTCTTCATAAACAGCAGTTACTTGGTCCTTAACTGCTTGAGTTGCAGCTTCACGAGCCAATTTTTCTTCTACTTGGACCGCTTTTTGGAGGTCGCTGTTGTAGGCTGCGATGATTTCAGCCTGCAAGTCAGCGTCTACATGAAGTAATTCTACTTCAGCCTTTTCCTTACCGACAGCAGCAACGATTTCTTCTTGGAAGGCAATCAATTCTTTGACTGCTTCGTGCCCTTTAAGAAGGGCTTCCAACATGATTTCTTCTGACAATTCTTTAGCACCAGATTCTACCATGTTGATGGCGTGCTTGGTACCAGCTACTGTCAATTCAAGGAGAGATTGCTCTGCTTGTTCTTGACTTGGATTGATGATGATTTGACCATCTACATAGCCCACCTGTACACCAGCGATTGGACCGTCAAATGGAATATCTGAAATGGAAAGTGCTAAGGATGAACCAAACATAGCAGCCATTGGTGCAGAAGCATTTTCATCATAAGAAAGTACTGTGTTGATGACTTGGACTTCGTTACGGAAACCTTCCGCAAACATAGGACGGATTGGACGATCAATCAAACGCGCTGTCAAAGTCGCATCCGTTGAAGGACGTCCTTCACGTTTCATAAAGCCACCAGGAAACTTCCCAGCTGCATACATTTTTTCTTCGTAGTTGACTTGAAGTGGGAAGAAATCCCCAGTTGCCATCTTCTTAGACATCACGGCCGCAGTCAAGACAGTTGACTCACCGTAACGCACGACAACTGCGCCATTTGCTTGCTTAGCAACCTGACCAGTCTCTACAATTAACTCACGACCCGCAAAAGTCGTTTGAAACACTTGTTTTGTCATTTTAATCCCCTTTGGATTGATGAAATTATACGCCTTGCCTACAAAGATCAGGATACAAAGGGCGTCAAAAGCAAAGTAAAATAGGAAACTGACGAAGTCTTCGATGAAGACAAGACAGTTTATCTTTTTTACACAGCTTTTCGGCCGGGTTCGATTACTCAAGATAGCATTCGATTGACGCAGTGTACCATGCACACCAGGAAATCTATCTTTTTCACTAGGGATTTAGCCCGTGTTCAATTACTCAAGATACAAATCATTAGAAAGGTTTGATACTAAAGCATCTGAACCTTTCACGCTAATCGCTATCAGGCGATTAGCTAAACGCTTTACTAACTCTTTCCTCATATAACATCGATTTGACTCGCTCGTGTCGCTCCAACCACATTTGAAAAGCCTTTAAAATTTTAATACCCTCATCTTTGTATCAAGTACGTACAGAGTCTATTTTATCATATTTTTCTTAAAAAGTGCGGCCTTTACCATTAAAAAGGAACCACTCCCCTCACCTGAGAAGAATGGTTTGCTTTTTATTATCCTAGAGACTGATGATTAAACAAGGCATGGGTTGCTTGGTGGATGTATTTTGCTGTTTCTGCATTGTTCATGGTGTAGAGATGCACACCTGCAACATCCTGAGTTACCAAGTCCACGATTTGGTCCACTGCATAGGCAAGTCCTGCTGCTCTGAGCGACTCAGGGTCATGCTCATACTTGTCTAAGATGGCTTTAAATTTGCGTGGAAGATGGATATTCTCACAAGTCTTCAAGAGGCGGAGAGCCTGATTTCGATTCAGAATTGGCATAATCCCTGCATGAATGGGAACATCAATCCCAGCCAAGATGCACTTGTCTTGGAAATCATAGAAGCGCTCATTGTCAAAGAAAAGTTGAGTTACAAGGCTCGAGCAGCCTGCATCCACTTTCTTCTTAAGATTTTGAATATCTGAAATCTGATTTGGTGAATCTGGATGACCTTCTGGATAACAAGCTCCGACAATATCAAAGTGAGGGGCTTGCTCCTTGATGAACTCAATCAAGTCCGTTGCGTAGCGAAAATCTTTTTGCGGCTCCACATCTGGAATAATATCCCCACGAAGAGCCAAGATTTTCTGCACCCCAACCTTGTCTAAGTCGGCAATGGTTTCAGCAACCTTGTCCTTAGTCAAATAGATGGCTGGCAAGTGAGCAATAGTCGGAATCGCCAAGTCATTTTGGATAAAGTCGGCCAAACGAACCGTCGTTTCCTTGATATTAAATTTATTATTGCTGGCAGTTACACTGATAAAGTGAGGAGCCAACTCCTGCATATCTTGAAGAGCAGAAATAATGTTATCATTACCCACGGCTGGGTTGGGAGGGAACACTTCAAATGAGAGTGACGGTGTTTGGCGTGACATAGTCATTATCCTTTTCTAGTTGATTTTTTTCGTTAGCTGGATTCCTAGAATCTAAGTGAAACAGGCAGATTGACCAAACAGCGCTTCTTGAGAAATCCTATCTTACAATTTCTCACGCGCAGCTTTCGCTGCTTCCACAAGGCGGATCAAGCTTTCTTTTGTTTCTGGAATACCACGTGTTTTCAAACCACAGTCAGGGTTGATCCAAACTTTCTTGCTTGGCACTTTAGCAAGGATAGCTTCGATTGTGTGGTCGATTTCGCCTTCATTTGGCACACGAGGTGAGTGGATATCGTAAACCCCAGGTCCCACTTCTGTTTGGAAGTTTTTCGCTTTGAGTTCGTCCAAGATTTCAAGGTTTGAACGGCTAGCTTCAAAGGAAATAACATCTGCATCCATGTTGTCGATAGCTGGGATGATATCTGTAAATTCTGAGTAACACATGTGAGTGTGGATTTGTGTGTCTGGCGCTACTGTTGAGTGTACCAAGCGGAAGGCAGGAATTGCCCAGTCAAGGTAGTCTTCGTACCAGTCGCTACGACGGAGTGGCAATTTCTCACGAAGAGCAGCCTCATCGATTTGGATGATTTTCACACCAGCAGCTTCAAGGTCAAGTACTTCATCCTTGATAGCAAGGGCGATTTGAAGAGTAGAATCCTTGATAGAGATGTCTTCACGTGGGAATGACCAGTTAAGAATTGTAACAGGTCCAGTCAACATACCTTTAACAGGTTTGTTTGTACGGCTTTGTGCATAGCTAGACCATTTAACAGTGATAGGGTTAAGACGAGTGACATCACCCCAGATGATTGGTGGTTTAACCCCACGCATACCGTATGATTGAACCCAACCATTTTTAGAGAAGAGGTAGCCTGACAAGTTTTGACCGAAGTACTCAACCATGTCATTACGCTCAAATTCACCGTGAACAAGGACATCAAAGTCGATATCTTCTTGCCATTTGATCCATTCATCGATCGTTTCAGCAAGGAAAGCATCGTACTCTTCTTGAGACAATTCACCTTTACGGTAAGCCAAACGCTTCGCACGAACTTCCTTAGTTTGAGGGAATGAACCGATAGTTGTTGTTGGAAGAGCTGGAAGTTTGAAAGCTTCTTCTTGGATAGCTTCACGTTCTGCAAAGGCTGGCAAACGAGTGTAGTCAGCGTCTGTCAAGCCAGCGATACGCGCACGAAGTTCAGCATTTTCACCAACACGTTCAGTCGCAAAGAGTTCTTTATTAGCAGCAAGTGCTTCTTCACCTTGACCATTGCGGATAGCATCCAAGTCACGAATCTCATCCAATTTTTCAACTGCAAAGGCAAAGTGGTTCAAGATAGCTGGTTCAAATTCCTCATTAGCTGTTGTAAATGGCACATGAAGAAGTGAGCATGAGCTTGTCAAGACAATGTTTTCAGCTGGAATTTGTTCAAGAACAGCTAAGCTCTTTTCGTAGTTGTTGCGCCAGATGTTTTTACCATTGACAATACCTGCATAAAGAGTCTTGTCAGCTGGGAAACCACCTTTAACGAGTTCAAGAGTTTTCTTACCTTCAACGAAGTCAAGACCGATAGCATCTACTGGCAAGGTCACAAGGTCAGCGTAAACGTCACGAACGTCTCCGAAGTAAGTTTGAAGCAAGACTTCAAGACCTTTTTTGTCAGCCAAGAGTTTGTTGTAAAGGTTCAAGAAGAGGGCTTTTTCTTCAGCTGTCAAATCTTTTACAAGAGCAGCTTCGTCGAGTTGGATACGAGTCGCACCAAGTTCTGCCAATTTAGCAAAAACTTCTTGGTAAGCAGCAACTAAGCTGTCTACGAAGTCTTCTGCTTTCACGCCTTCTTCAAAGTCTGACAATTGAAGGAAAGTGAATGGACCTACAAGAACAGGACGAGTGTTGAGACCAAGTTCTTTTGCTTCTTGGAACTCATCGAAGATCTTGTGACCTGCAAGTTTAACTTGAGTGTCTTTTTCAAATTTAGGAACGATGTAGTGGTAGTTGGTGTTGAACCATTTCTTCATTGGGAGCGCGCGAACGTCCCCTTTTTCTCCTTGGTAACCACGACCCAAAGCGAAGTAGCGCTCAAGGTCAGACAAGTCCAAGTTTTGAACTGAAGCAGGTACCACGTTGAAAAGGAAAGCAGCATCTAGGAAGTTGTCATAGTGAGAAAAATCATTTGATGGAATTTCAGTGATGCCTTTTTCTTTGACAATGTTCCAGTGTTTAGCACGCAAGTCTTTTGCGGCTGCAAGGAGTTCTTCTTCTGAGATTTCTTTTCTAAAATATTTTTCAGTTGTAAATTTTAATTCGCGGAATTCGCCCAAACGAGGGAAACCGATGATTGTAGTTGACATGATGTGTCCTCCAAAATTTGTTGTTGAAACTATCTTAACAGAAAAGAAATCATCTGTATAATTGTAAAAAATTAGGCTTTGATATAGTTTGAAACTATATCTCTGTTTTAAACAAAAGAAAAAGACTTGAGACAAATGCCTCAAATCCTTTGTGTAGCTTGTTTTATAGCTTTATTTCAGTTAGACGGTTCAAACGCGTTATTAGTAACTCTTATAAGTGACTATGGCTTGTTATTAGAAAAGACTATATGTTGATTCCCTTCTCTCGGAGATTTTCCAGGCACTCCTCATAGTAGGTAGCATCATGCTCACTATAGATAGGACTTTTCATCTTTTCCTCTACTAAGTCTTGATAAGGAGGGCAGGTCTTACCTCGGTAGTTCTTGTCCAGCCACTCTTGACTTACCTTATAGCCATGGTTAGCCATCTCCTCCATGATCAAGCGATGATAGGCATAGAGACAATAGGGCGAGTGAGTAAAGACATAGTCCACCGTCGCATGCTTTCTACCCCAGCCATTGCCACGTAGAGCGCAACACTCTCGATGCTGCCCCAAGAGTTGAGGACGGGGAAGTTGTGAAATCAAAGCCTCATGCCAAAGTCTCATGGGCGTCTCCTTTCAGTAAAGTCGAATGTTGCAAGTATGTATTTGGGTAACGTTCAAGTAAATCTCTCGTCTTAACAATTAAGTCTTCTTTGGTGGCATGGCCAGAGTGATAACGCTCCAGTAAAAACATATAGTCCTTGCGCTCAGCATCAGTCGCTTTCTTCTTGAAATATCCCCAAATATGCTGAAAAGCATTACAAACCTGACCCCTGTGTTCTGGAATCTGGCAGGCACGGTCAATCATCTCTTGAACCATACTCACCTCCACCTCTTCATTCTTGAGATACTGACGAATCTCATTGTATATATTGCTAGAATGACTCAAAACGAGATATTTGTTTCTCGCCCAGAGTTGCTGGCAAAGGGCACGTTGGTTGCGATTTTCCATATTTCTCCTTACTTTCTACTAGTTCCCCGGAAATAAGGAAACAAAGTTATATCTTAAAAATGAGCGAATTATGAGCGAATAAATAGTATTTTTTGTAGAGCCTGATTTTTCTAATAAATATTAGTCAACAATCCTTAAATACCTGAATAAGTCTCTACTAACAACTGAATCTTACGTAAAACTTCTTGCTTTTTCCGTTCACGCGCTCCTTGTCTACGAGAAGTTGGTGGAATAATCGAATCCAAATCAGTCCCACTATTTTCAGCATAACCTCGTTGAATTGATTTGTCTATGAATAATTGATAATCAGCTACAAGTTTCTCAGCCTCAGCTAGGTCGTGAATCGCAATTTTCTTGCGCTCTTTGCCATATTCATAGAAAGCATTAATAATCCCATCATGGTCTTTCAATTTTTGCAAATCAGTGTCATTGATAAATCCAATAACCAACTCTTCTTTAGCACGGATATCAATGCTAGAGCGAATCACACGACTAACTTCTGCTTTCATTACTTCTTTAGACTCAGAATTCTTCGATTTTTCAACAATCAATGCAAGAATGTAGTCCAGGTTAATCTCATCTGTTTTTAGGAGTTCAATCTCAAATTCGACATCTGAAAGATCAATATCCAAGTCCTTGGCCTTTTCATAATTTTTAAGGTTCAAAAATTCATCTCGAATTTCCACATAAGTGCTTCTTAAATCCTGAAGATAACCTTCTGAAATAGGTTTGTCGATTTCTTGAAACTCATCATAATTTCGAAGGACATTATCAAGCTTCAACAACTCACCAAATAACTTAACAAACTCCTTCTTATCATGCTCTGTTTCAATTTCTTGCGGATTCGGGAATCTTTCCAGAATTTCCTGACAAACTGCAGTATAGCCTTTGACCTCGATACCCGTTACTTGGTCAACGAAACCATCCATATATTCACTAAAGCTTTTTTCTAAGATGATTTCAAGCTTGTTGGTGTCTCCAAAAGTCTTAATAGCTTCCTGCGTAGCCTTTTCTAAATCACGGAAACAAACAATATTTCCAAAAGGTTTAACCTTGTTAAAAATCCGATTGGTTCTCGAGAAGGCCTGAATCAAACCATGATAACGTAGATTTTTATCGACAAAGAGTGTATTCATAGTCGGGGCATCAAATCCCGTTAAGAACATACCGACCACAATCAGCAAATCCACTTCCTTGGATTTAACGCGTTTGGAAAGGTCACGATAGTAATTTTGAAACTCCTTCCCATCAGCTGAGAAGTTGGTCTTAAACATGTGATTATAATCATCAATTGCTCTAGAAAGAAACTCTTTAGAAGTTAGAGGCATGGCTGTATCTTGAGGTTCTAGCTCTTCATCTTGAATTTCTCCATAAGCTGACTGTTCTTCGTTAGGCGCAAAGCTAAAAATAGTCGCAACTTTCAAACGCTTAGCCTCTGGTAAAGCTGCTTGCTGTCGTTGGAGTTCTTCATAGTATAATTTTGCTGCTTCAATACTTTGTACAGCCAGCATAGCATTAAATCCAGACAATTGTTTTTGTTTATGAGTATAGTGTTGATTTCGGTGTGTTTTTGTATTATACACTCTCAACAGGTACTCTGTGATGGTTGCTATCCGTTCTGGATGTAGAAGTAGCTCCTTCTCCATCTTTTTGAGTTTCTTCTCATCAATCTCTCGGCCAACTGCTTTTTCAGCTTCTCTATACTTATTGATTTCAGGCTTGATATAGTTGTAATCAACCTTGAACTTCAAGACTTTTTTATCTCGAATAGCATCCGTGATAACATAGTTATGAAGTTGCTCCCCAAAAACTTCTTGAGTTGTTTCTCCCGTTAAACTATTTTCTGGGAAAATCGGTGTCCCTGTAAAACCAAATAGAGCGTACTGTTTAAAAGCCTTCTTAATGCGCTTTTGAGCCTTCCCAAACTGAGAACGATGACACTCGTCAAAAATCAAGACACATTTCTTAGCATAGACTTCATGATTAGGATTCGCAGTGATAAACTTATTTAATTTTTGAATAGTTGTGACAACGATTCGATCATCATTTTCTTCGATACTGCGTTGTAGTTCTTTTGTATTGTTACTACCATTGACTGAATTTGGTTGGAATTTTTGATATTCCTTCATAGTTTGATAGTCTATGTCTTTTCTATCTACAACGAATATCACTTTGTCAATATAGTCCAACTCTGTCGCTAAGCGTGCAGTCTTAAAGCTGGTCAAGGTTTTCCCTGACCCTGTTGTATGCCAGATATAGCCACAAGCATTGATTGTTCCAAAATTCTTCATCTCATTAGAGGAATGAATTTTTCTCAAAATACTCTCGGTAGCTGCTATCTGATAAGGGCGCATGATGAGCAAGGTATTGTCCACATCAAAAACACAATACTTGGTCAAAACTTCCAAGAGGACACGCTTGCTTAAGAAAGTAACAGTAAAATCTTCCAATTCGTGAATAGTCTTATTCTTACGGTCTGCCCACTCACAGGTAAACTCATAGTGATTTTTATTTTGAGCTGTCGTATTTGCAAAGTAGCGTGTATAAGTGCCATTCGAAATCACAAAAATCTGAACATACTTATACAAAGAATTTTCGCTGTTAAAGCTTTCCTTACTATAACGGTGAACCTGATTAAAGGCTTCTTGTAGACTAACCCCACGCTTCTTCAATTCAATCTGAACTAGCGGAAGACCATTGACTAAAATGGTCACATCATAACGGTTGGTATGACTCCCCACTTGCGTCACTTGGTTGATGACCTGCATACTGTTGTTGTGAATGTTTTTCTTGTCAAGGATAAAAATGTTTTTAATCCGTCCATCATCAAAAACAAAGTCATAGATATGATTTTCTTGGATTTTTCGTGTTTTTTCAACCAAACCTTCATTGGGACAGTCTAAATACTCGACTACAAAACGTTGCCATTCAGCATTCGTAAAGATCACCTTATTAAGCTTTTCAATTTGGACCTTTGCATTTGCTAAAAGCTCCGCAGGTGTATGGATATCCAATCGTTCATAATTGAGACCATTGACTAAATCCATAAGCAATTGTCTTTCCAAATCTGCCTCAGACTGAAATTCTCTATCTGTGCGATACTCTGGTTGATACTCAGCCAAGAGAATCCCTTCATTTGTTTCCGCAATTACTTCATGTACTTTTGAATAATCAACCATTGCATGCTTCCTTTTTTTATTTTAATTGAGATTCTATCTCAAAATGATTAAAGAATTTATCTAGTAAAGTTTAATAATTGTTCTCTCCAGTATTCATACTGTTTCTGTCTTAGTTCGATTTCTTTTGGAAGGCCCTCAGAAAGAGAGTTGGTTAAAGTATTGAAATTGTCAAGGGTAGAGACGATTCTTACTTGTTCAGTAAGAGATGGTAAGTAGAACGTTACTTTATCAATAATATCCTTAGACAATCTAGGAATACTAGCCTTTCGAACCTGTGATTTGAGTCTATCTTGCTTACTTAACAAGACATAGTACATAAATTTATCAGAAATATTATCTGACGTCTCTAACGTGTAGACATCATCTGCTGCCCAAAAGTCCACAGTGCTATACCCAATTTCACCAGCCGCCCCTGCACAAATTACAAAGCTAGTATTTTTCACTCTGTTTGATTCGGTATAATATCCTAAGGGGGCCAAACTATTTTGATAAACTGGAACACTTCCTGAAGTAGTTAGTTGCTTTCTAACAAGTCGTTTCCCACGTTGCAAATTGACAACTTGTCCCACCTTCACTCGAATTGGCCCAAATACCCACTGTAAAAGCTTGATAATAGCGGAGTTGTCCCACTCCTCTACTCTACTCTCAGTGTACTCGCCTTCGGCGACGAATGTCAAGAGTTTTTCTCTAAAATATTCATACTGTTTTTGTCGAAGTTCAATCTCTTTGGGCAGTCCGATGTTGAGGGCATTACAAACCTTGTCAAAATTGTCCAGAACTTGAACAATACGAGACTGGATTTCGAGAGAAGGGACTGGGATTTTGAATTTTTCAGTATCATTACTAGAAATTTGTGGCATCTGCATATTATTAGCGATGTTTTGAAAATGTTCTTTATTATGAACTAAGTAATGATAAATATATCTTAAATTGATATTTTCATTGTCTGAACTGTATGACCAAAATTCATTTTTAAAACTAAATGGTTTTGTACAATATTCAAAATCAATAATCCCGCGAGATTTTACAATAATTGCTTCTTCAGTATGAATATCTTTATCAGGAATATCTCCATAGTTCACATCAGCGTAAGTCTTTCCTCCTGCGAAGATACGGATTGGTGCACCATCTTTGTGAAGTAGTTTCATCTGACCAGCTGTAATTTTAGTCCCTTTTCCTTTTTTTAGACACTCACTTAACATCTTCCACTCAACCTGATAAACTTCATCCTCAAAGGATAAGAGTTTATCTCGATAATAAGAATATTGCTTTTTACGTGAGGTCAATTCTGAGGTCAATTCTGAGGTCAATTCTGTAACATACTCAGTCATTTTGTCAAGTTTTTGCACGATTTTTTCTTGAATTTCTAACGGAGGAATAGGGATGGAAATTCTTGAAACATCCTTAGGATACACGTGTGGTACTCCTGATCCTTTTTTTAGACTAAAAAGTATTCCTTGTTTTTCAAGGAGATAATGGTATAAATACTTTGTACTTAACATTTTATCAAATGGTTTAATAGAAAAAGCATCTGATACAAATATCGGTTCATTCCAATACATCACAAAACCTGCATATGCACCACTACCTGCAACAGTTATTGTTTCACCTTCTCTGTTAAAGTCTCCATGGAAGTATGCAGGCTTCTGACCTCCAGAAATAACTGGATAAGGTCCATCAGTAGCTGTTTTAGAGGTAATTGTTTTTCCACGTTTTAGAAATACCACTTCCCCTAAATCTTTCCACTCAACAGGACAGTTTTGGATTTCCTCTAGGATGTTCATATTATACTTCCTCATTTCTTTAGTACTTTTTCCCACTCCTCTACAAATCCAATATGATGCAGATGAATTACTGCTTGATAACGTTTAATGAGTGCTGACAATTCACCTAGAAATCCTTCATTCCATTTTTTCTTATCAGGATGGAGGCTTTTAACCGCATAAAGTTGTGCCATTAGTCTATTTTTCAATTTACTATTTTCGTTCATGAAAGTAGGGAGTTGACCAGGGACCTTTGTGAAGCTTGTATAATATAAACGATTATAGTGGGCACAGTAATTTCTTAGAACCACTGCAACTTCTAGATAGGTTCTAACTTGAGTAGACTTTATACCAACATTTTTAGCAATATCTTTCTGGATATCTATCGGAGAATCTGCAAAAAATTTCGAAGTCATTCCAAAAGTAAAAAATTCTACTAAAACCCAGATAGGAAATTCTCCATCATATTTTCGGTGGTGATGCTTATAAATAGGGCTTTTCTTCCTATGTTCCAACTCCTTTTCAACATTTCCTAAAAATTCATTATGTTTATGAAATTTATTAAAAGCAGTCGCTTCTTTATAAGCTAAAGCTCCGTATTTATTTCCATGATGATAGGCGACTTGAGTCCTAAAATACAACTCAATGTCCTCTAAATACTTGAAAATAAGCAAACGTAACTCTGAATCAAAACAAGCAATTCCATAAATTTTCTCCAAAGAAACCTTGCTGGAATCATACTTCTGCGTCTCTTTGTCACGAAAAGGTAAAAAATAAGCAGTTAGCCGATAATAATTAACCTTTTGTAAAATATCAATCGCATACTCATTTGATTTGATATCTTTACATCCGTGCTCAATTAATTTGGCCACCTGCTCATCCCAAGTTTTAAATTCTTTAATTTTCATAGTAACTTCCGTATAAAAAAATGTCCGCCTTGTCACATCAAAGAGAGGTGGGCGGTCCTATTAATTCTATTATACCGTTTTTAACAGATAATTCAAGGATTTTTTACTATTTTTGGAATTATTTTCAATATTTTCAATATAGTATACACGGTAGCCAATCGCTAAAATCATATCGAGATTATAGTAGGCGACTTTTTTTGACTGAGTTTTACCAGCCATTGCACCATGAAGCAGTGGTTGTCAACTGATAGTTGACAACCACTGCTTCATCCAACTCACCATCTTCAAAAATAGCCTTAATATGTTTACTAATATTTTGCTTGGAAGTTTGAAAGAGCTCAGCTAGTTCTTGTTGAGTCAGCCAAACCGTTCCATTATCCAAGTGGAGTTCAATAGCTGACTCACCATCATCTGTTCGATAGAGAATCACATCATTTGCCATAGCTCAGCTCCTCGACAATCTTATCTATCTCTGCACGCAAGTGGTCAATCTTAGTAACGGTCTCAGCTATTTCTTTATTAAGCACATCAATATCAATCTTCTCACGTGTATCTTCTTGTTCGACATAGGTTGAAACAGATAGGTTATAATTCTGCTCTGAACCAATCACATCATTATCAACAAGAGCAGATTTATAGTCAACATTTTGATAATTAGAGAATAATTCAACTATATGTTCGATATTGCTACCCGTCAAAACATTGTTGTTAGTCTCTTTTTTGAATTCCTTACTCGCATCGATAAAGAGCGTTTTGTTCTCTAGTTTATTTTTTGCCAAAACCAAGATAGTCGTTGCGATAGAAGTTCCAAAGAAGAGATTGTCTGGAAGGGAAATCACTGCTTCAACAAAGTTGTTATCTACTAGATACTGACGAATGGTCTTTTCAGCTCCTCCACGATAGAAAATTCCTGGAAAACATACAATAGCTGCTCGACCTTTATTGGATAAGTGATTTAGACTATGCATGATAAAGGCAAAGTCAGCTTTTGATTTAGGAGCTAGCTTACCAGCTGGAGCAAAGCGGTCATCATTTATTAGAGTTGGATCTCCATCTCCCACCCATTTGACAGAATACGGAGGGTTAGAAACGATAGCATCAAATGGCTTTTCTTCTAAATGCTGAGGATTTAAAAGGGTATCTCCTCGCTTAATATCAAAGTTATTGTAGTTGATATTGTGCAAGAACATATTCATACGAGCCAAGTTATAGTTGGTCATGTTAATTTCTTGACCAAAGAATCCATCTTCTAGAATATGGTCTTCATATTGTTTTTTCATTTGAAGAAGGAGAGAGCCTGAACCACATGTTGGGTCATAGACCTTGTTAATCTTGTCCTTGCCGACCATCACTAGACGAGCTAGTAGTTTAGAGACTGTCTGAGGTGTGAAAAATTCACCCCCACTTTTTCCTGCATTACTTGCATAGTTGGAAATCAAGAACTCATAAGCATCCCCAAAAGCATCAATGTCATTTTCCTCAAAGTTACCAAAGTTAATGCTATTGATACCATTTAGGATATCAGATAGGCGCTTATTTTTTTCTGGAACAGTCCCACCAAGGATGTTGCTTCTTGTATCCAAGTTATCAAACAGACCTTTGATATCATCTTCTGATTTGAAGCCAATCGCTGACTTCTCAATAGCTTGAAAAATATTGGCCAATTCTTCGTTTAAATTTTCATTTTGTGAAGCATCCTTGACTACATTTTCAAATAGTTGACTCGGAAGGATAAAGAATCCCTTATCCTCAACTGTCCCTGGTTTAAAATCTTGCTCAGCTTCTTGGTCACTCAATTCAGCATAACGGAATTCTAGATCCCCAGCCTCATGCTCAGCGCGGTCAAAATAATCAGCCATATGCTCTGAAATAAAGCGATAGAAAAGGATTCCTAAAATGTATTGTTTAAAATCCCAACCATCTACAGCTCCTCGAACATCGTCCGCAATCGACCAAATCTTACGATGCAGTTCCTTGCGTTCTGCATTTTCTTTACTTGCCATTTTCACTTCCCTAATTCAATGCATTATCCTTTATATTTTATCATATTTTAAGAAAAAGCACTTAAACCAAGAATAAAAGTGCGTCCTAAAAGTTAGACAGAAAAAATCTAACTTTTGGGATGCAGTACAGAAGAGCGAGTGATGTTCATTTTAGAGTGAATCCTATATCCTAATGCTTTTTCAATTTTTTTCTTTCTATTTTTTAATTGTGATAACATTAGATTAGAAGTATTTGGACTAATTTTATCAAATATTTCCTGGGATCTCTGAGCATATTTTATAAAATTACTAGGATATTTTTTTGATTTTCCAAAATCAGTATACAACGAGTAAATTTTGTGACGATTTGGTAGCTTCTTTAATCCTTTCTTTCTTTGAATACATTTAGATTTGTATATCAATTTTCTACCTTCACGGTAAAATTTATAGATACTCTTTTCACGAATTTTGACATTATTACCATCAAATCGAAAACCTAAATAATCTATACCATTTACTTTGTTGTGTTCATCCAATACCACATTATCATTAATAAAAAATTTTTTATTTTTATCAGTCTGTAAATGAATTTTATTTTCATCTGATAGTTCTTTTAATAAATTTGTAATCTCCTCTACAAAATTATTTCCATACCTAGAATACAGTTTTTCAACATCTAATACAATTATAAAATCATCAGAATATCTTTGATAAAAACCATCAAATTCTTTTGAAAGTTCAGCTAAGCTCCTATCAAAATCAATAGCATAGATATTAGCAAGAACTCCACTTAATGAATTTCCTTGAGGGATTCCAAAAATATTTTTGTTTAATTTGCATTTATTATATTTTTGAAATTTTCTAAAATCACCTATACTTCGAAAATAACTAACATCATTTTTCAGTACCAAAGAATCATCAGAAAAATCTAAAGTACTTTTTTCAATAAAGGCAAATTTAGTTAGTGATTTATATATGTTATACCAATCACTGGGTAATTGTTGAACTTTTAATACTCTCTGCAATCTATCCTTTAATAATTTGTGATCCAATGTATCAAAAAACTTTTCAAAATCACCAATAATTACCAAAGCATTGTCTTGCTTCTCTATAAAAGAAATCGCCTCCGCAGCAAAATTTATACTACTTTGATGTTGTTTATTCGTACGATATGCCACCGAGAAGAAATTTAATTCATTATCCTCCATCCACTCATTGTAGCAAATATTTAGTAATTCAGAGTAATATTTATATATCAAACCATCTAAATGGCCTGCATACATTAGAGGACGAATTTTAAACTTTACAGGTCTACCATCAATATCACTAAACTCATAACCAACGTACTTAGAATTTTTCCGCTCATAACGCAAAAAAGGAAGAAAGCTATGACGAGCAACTTTCTCTGGGTCTGTAATATAATCTATTACCCTATCAATCATTATCCTTTTATCAATATGACGATATTTCTTACACTTATACGATTTGAAATTTATTTTTTCCATAAAACAAAAGGAGCAATATTAGCAATAGGTCGGTATTCCTATAATAAAAGCTAATATTGCACACTTATTAATTTATTTTATAATACCGAATACCAAATTAGTCACGAATGTTAGAACGATTTCTTCAAAGAAATCCATCAGTAGTCCCTCCGATTCTGTAAACTGGTTGATTTGACTAAGAGTCGAACGTAGACGAGGACGTTGTCTAAGTTCGAATCCAAACTGCCGACCGAGGCAGATTGCAACGATAATCAAAATTAACATCTTCTCACCTATATTAATTATAGCACAATTTGTAGCTTGTGAGCAAGCGTCTATCATTGTGACAGATAAATTCGACTTCCCATACGGCTAAACCTATGGACAACTTTATTTTACCATTTAAAAAAACGAAGTCAAGTAATAATTAATTCCATATCTAACTATATTTAGCGATTATTTCAGAACTGATTAATATTAAAATTAACTAACGATTCGAAGGATTCATACTGGACATAAACTTCGTCCATCAGATAGAGACCCTTACTATTTTTAGATTTTAACTTTTCTAGCCTTAGAATACATATAAACTTTAGTAAATACGACTATTCGAAAGCTCGAAGACCTCAAAACTTTCTCATATAAGCTATTCGAAACGTAATTTACTTATAAATTTATGTAATTACACTTATTCTAAACCTAGAATACATGTAAACTTTAGGAAAGAGATCTATTCTAAGTCTCGAAGGCCTATTCACTATCCATTCCTCATCAAAAAGACTCATTCCCCCTTTCTCCTCCAAAATATGGTATAATAGAATTATACTATCTATGAGGAGTTTACATGTCACAGGATAAACAAATGAAAGCTGTTTCTCCCCTTCTACAGCAAGTTATCAACATCTCATCGATTGTCGGTGGGGTTGGGAGTTTGATTTTCTGTATTTGGGCTTATCAGGCTGGGATTTTACAGTCTAAGGAAACCCTCTCTGCCTTTATCCAGCAGGCAGGTATCTGGGGGCCACCTCTCTTTATCTTTTTACAGATTTTACAGACGGTCGTCCCTATCATTCCAGGAGCCTTGACCTCTGTCGCTGGCGTCTTTATCTACGGCCACATCATCGGTACAATCTACAACTATATCGGCATCGTGATTGGCTGTGCCATTATCTTTTATCTGGTGCGCCTCTATGGGGCTGCCTTTGTCCAGTCTGTCGTCAGCAAGCGTACCTATGACAAGTATATCGGCTGGTTGGATAAGGGCAATCGTTTTGACCGTTTCTTTATTTTTATGATGATTTGGCCCATTAGTCCAGCTGACTTTCTCTGTATGCTGGCTGCCCTGACCAAGATGAGCTTCAAGCGCTATATGACCATCATCATTCTGACCAAGCCCTTTACCCTCGTGGTTTATACCTACGGTCTGACCTATATTATCGACTTTTTCTGGCAAATGCTTTGACACGTAAAAAATCCGTTTGGTTTCCCAAGCGGATTTTGTGCTTTATTTTGAAACTTCTTTTGCAAGAACAAAGTTCCCAAGTGTGGCAGAACCATTTCCTGCGACTGCTGGCGTCACGATGTAATCACGCACGTCTGGTACTGGTAGGTAACCATTGAGAAGAGCTGTGAATTTCTCACGGACACGGTCCAGCATGTGTTGTTGAGCCATGACTCCACCACCAAAGACGATTACGTCTGGGCGGAAAGTCACTGTAGCATTAACCGCAGCCTGAGCGATATAATAGGCTTGAACATCCCAGACAGAGCTGTTGAGTTCAATGTTTTCACCACGAATACCTGTACGAGCTTCTAGACTTGGACCAGCCGCAAAACCTTCCAAACATCCTTTGTGGAATGGACAAACACCGTTGAATTCTTTTTCAATATCCATTGGGTGTTTAGCCACATAGTAGTGACCCATTTCAGGGTGACCCACACCACCAATAAACTCACCACGTTGGATGACACCGGCACCGATACCAGTACCGATTGTGTAGTAAACCAAGTTTTCGATACGACCGCCGGCATTGTTACGGGCAACCACTTCACCATAGGCAGAGCTGTTTACGTCTGTAGTGAAGTACATTGGCACGTTGAGGGCGCGACGAAGGGCACCAAGCAAGTCCACATTTGCCCAGTGAGGTTTTGGAGTCGTCGTGATAAAGCCATAAGTTTTTGAGTTTTTGTCAATATCAATCGGACCAAATGAACCAACTGCAAGACCAGCAAGGTTATCGAATTTTGAAAAGAACTCGATGGTTTTATCGATTGTTTCGATTGGAGTTGTTGTTGGAAATTGTGTTTTTTCTACAACGTTAAAGTTTTCATCACCGACAGCACAGACAAATTTTGTACCGCCCGCTTCCAAGCTTCCATATAATTTTGTCATGATAAACCTCTTGTTTTTATTTTCTTTATTATAGCATATTTCGAAAATCTAAGTTTCTCAATTTTTTAGATTTTCCTCTGTAAATCTTACCATTCAAGCAAAAACGAACAAACATGTCATTTGTTCGTTTTCATTTAGCTAGGAAAGATTAAGCTTTCACTTCGATCACAGCATCCCCCTTCGCAACTGAACCAGTTGCGACTGAATCTACTGAAGCGTAGTCAGCTGTATTTGTAACGATAACCATTGTTGTATCATCAAGTCCAGCTGCAGCGATTTTGTTTGAGTCAAATGTTCCAAGAACATCGCCAGCTTTAACCTTGTCACCTTGAGCAACTTTTGCTTCAAAACCTTCACCATTCATAGATACAGTGTCAATACCAACGTGGATCAAAACTTCAGCACCATCAGTTGTTTTCAAACCAAAAGCGTGTCCTGTTGGAAAGGCAATTGAAACTTCAGCATCAGCTGGTGCATATACCACACCTTGGCTAGGTTTCACAGCGATACCTTGTCCCATAGCTCCACTTGAGAATACTGGGTCATTAACATCAGCAAGAGCAACAACGTCACCAACGATAGGAGTTACAAGTGTTTCATTTTGAAGAGTTGCTGGAATGTTACCAGTTGTTTCTTCTTGGACCAAACGTTCTGTCTCTACTTCAGTAGCAACTTCTTTTTCATCCTCATAACCAAACATATAAGTAAGAGCGAAACCAAGAACGAATGATACAGCTACCATAAGAAGGTATTGTGCAAGTTGTCCGTTACCGATGTAAAGCATTGTACCAGGGATGACGGTGATACCATTACCAGTACCTGCAAGTCCAAGGATAGAAGCCAATCCACCACCGATTGCACCAGCAATCAATGAAAGGAAGAATGGTTTACGGAAACGCAAGTTAACCCCGAAAATAGCAGGCTCTGTAATACCTAGGAAGGCAGAAAGAGCAGCTGGGAAAGCAAGTGTTTTTAGTTTTGGATTTTTAGTTTTAACACCAACCGCAACAGTCGCAGCACCTTGAGCTGTCATAGCAGCTGTGATGATCGCGTTGAATGGGTTAGCATGGTCAGCAGCAAGCAATTGAACTTCAAGCAAGTTGAAAATGTGGTGCACACCTGACACGACAATCAATTGGTGAACCCCACCGATCAAGAAACCACCAAGACCAAATGGCAAGCTGAGGATCGCTTTTGTAGCGATAAGGATGTAGTTTTCAACGACGTGGAAGACCGGTCCAATGACAAAGAGTCCAAGGATAGACATGACCAAAAGTGTAACAAATGGCGTTACCAAGAGGTCAATGACATCTGGAACAACCTTGCGGACAGCTTTTTCAAATTTAGCTCCGACAACCCCGATGATGAAGGCTGGAAGAACAGAACCTTGCAAACCAACAACAGGGATGAAACCAAAGAAGTTCATAGCTGTTACTTCACCACCTGAAGCGACTGCCCAAGCGTTTGGAAGCGAGTCAGAAACAAGCATCATACCAAGAACGATACCAACGGCTGGATTTCCACCGAATACACGGAAGGTTGACCACACAACCAAACCTGGCAAGATGATAAAGGCTGTATCTGTCAAGATTTGCGTGTAAGTTGTCACGTCAGCTGGAAGTGTCATTCCAAGAGCAGTCAATAGACCACGTACACCCATGAAAAGACCTGTTGCTACGATAACTGGGATGATTGGAACGAAAACGTCACCGAAAGTACGGATAGCACGTTGGAACCAGTTCCCTTGTTTGGCAGCTTCTGCTTTCATATCATCTTTAGATGATGTTGGCAAACCAAGTGCAACAACTTCATCGTACATTTTGTTAACTGTACCTGTACCAAAGATGATTTGGTATTGACCTGAGTTAAAGAAAGCACCTTGAACTTTTTCCAAGTTCTCAATCACTTCTTTATTGATTTTTCCTTCATCTTTGACCATGACACGAAGACGAGTCGCACAGTGGGCAACACTGTTGACATTTTCACGTCCGCCCAAGGCATCGATGACTTTTTTTGCAATTTCCTGATTGTTCATTTGCAAAAATCTCCTTATATAAAATTTTGTTCTTGTTTGAAAGCGATTTTATCCGCCCTACGACTATTATTTTATCATGTTTTAGAAATATGTCAAGCGTTTTGCAGAAAAAATATTCTATCCACTTAGTAAGCATGCTTTAGATTGATTGATTTTGACTGTTTTATCAGGTATTCCTTGAAAAAATAAGTTTAAAATCTTATTTAAAAGGGTTTTGTTTCATTCTCTTTCATATTTTCTTGAAAAGTTGATTGATTTCCTGCATTTATTTTGTGACAAACGTTTGACAGTTTTTTCTTTTTTTTAACATAAAAGGCTTGCTTTTTTTTCCGAAAACGGTTACTATTAAAAGTGATAAGATTTTTGGAGGAATGAATGAATGAAATGGACAACTGAGCGTCGTTACAGACTTTATCAAGATTGGACGCAAGAAGAAATTCAACATATAAAAGAAAATATGGCACAATCTCCATGGCATACTCATTACCATGTTGAGCCAAAAACAGGACTCCTAAACGACCCAAATGGCTTTTCTTACTTTGATGGAAAGTGGATTGTTTTTTATCAGAACTTTCCTTTTGGTGCAGCCCATGGTTTGAAATCTTGGGTTCAATTGGAAAGTGAGGACTTGGTTCATTTCACAGAAACTGGAGTCAAAGTTTTGCCTGACACTCCATTAGATAGCCACGGTGCCTACTCTGGTTCTGCCATGCAGTTTGGCGATAACTTATTCCTATTTTATACAGGAAATGTCCGCGATGAAAATTGGATCCGTCACCCATACCAGATTGGGGCTTTGATGGATAAGGAAGGCAATATTACGAAGATTGACAAGATCTTAATTGACCAGCCGGCAGACTCTACAGACCACTTCCGCGATCCGCAAATTTTTAATTTTAAAGGTCAATACTATGCCATCGTCGGTGGACAAGATTTGGAGAAAAAAGGCTTCGTTCGTCTCTACAAAGCTATTGACAACGACTACACAAACTGGCAAGCTGTTGGCGACCTTGACTTTGCTAACGACCGCACTGCCTATATGATGGAATGCCCAAATCTGATCTTTGTAGGGGAGCAACCTGTCCTTCTTTACTGCCCACAAGGATTGGATAAGAAAGTTCTAGATTACGATAATATCTATCCAAATATGTATAAGATTGGGGCTTCCTTTGACCCTGAAAATGCCAAAATGGTAGATGTGTCTCAACTTCAAAACATGGACTATGGTTTCGAAGCCTATGCAACTCAAGCCTTCAACTCTCCTGATGGACGTGCTCTAGCTGTTAGCTGGCTTGGTTTGCCAGATGTTTCTTACCCTTCTGATCGTTTTGACCACCAAGGAACCTTCTCTTTGGTCAAAGAACTCACTATCAAAGACGGTAAACTCTACCAATACCCAGTCGCAGCTGTCAAGGACCTTCGTGCTTCTGAAGAAGCCTTCTCAAATCGTGCCCAAACCAATAACACTTACGAACTTGAACTCAACTTGGAAGCCAATAGCCAGAGCGAGATTGTCTTACTTGCTGATAAAGAAGGCAAGGGACTTTCAATCAACTTTGACCTTGTAAATGGTCAAGTGACAGTGGATCGTAGCCAAGCTGGTGAACAGTACGCTCAAGAATTTGGGACAACTCGTTCTTGCCCAATCGATAACCAGGCTACTACTGCTACAATCTTCATCGATAACTCTGTCTTTGAAATTTTCATCAATAAAGGAGAAAAAGTATTTTCTGGTCGTGTCTTCCCACATGCGGACCAAAATGGTATCCTGATCAAATCTGGAAACCCAACTGGAACTTACTATGAATTAGATTATGGTCGCAAAACTAACTGATGTCGCCAAACTTGCAGGCGTCAGCCCTACTACCGTTTCTCGGGTTATCAATAAAAAAGGCTATTTATCAGAGAAAACTATTCAAAAGGTCAATGAAGCCATGCGGGAATTGGGCTATAAACCCAACAACCTAGCTCGTAGTCTGCAAGGAAAATCGGCTAAATTAATCGGCTTGATTTTCCCAAATATTTCCAACGTTTTCTACGCAGAATTGATTGATAAGCTGGAACACCAACTCTTCAAAAATGGTTATAAGACCATCATCTGCAACAGTGAGCATGATTCTGAAAAAGAACGCGAGTACATCGAAATGCTGGAAGCCAATCAGGTGGACGGTATCATTTCTGGTAGTCACAACTTAGGAATTGAAGACTACAATCGTGTGACAGCACCGATTATTTCCTTTGACCGAAACCTATCGCCAGACATTCCAGTCGTTTCCTCTGACAACTACGCTGGTGGGGTTCTTGCTGCCCAGACCTTAGTCAAGACAGGCGCCCAGTCTATCATCATGATTACAGGAAATGACAATTCTAACTCGCCAACTGGACTACGCCACGCTGGCTTTGCATCTGTTCTCCCCAAAGCACCTATTATCAATGTTTCCAGTGACTTTTCTCCTGTCAGAAAAGAAATGGAAATCAAGAATATCTTGACTCGACAAAAGCCAGATGCCATTTTTGCTTCAGATGATTTGACAGCTATTCTGGTCATTAAAATTGCTCAAGAACTAGGCATTTCTGTTCCTGAAGAGCTCAAAGTCATCGGCTACGATGGGACCTATTTTATCGAGAACTACTACCCTCATTTGACAACAATTAAGCAACCTTTGCAAGAGATTGCCTGCCTCACTGTTGATCTTCTCTTGCAGAAGATCGAAGGTAAGGAAGTTGCGACAACAGGCTACTTCTTACCAGTTACCCTATTACCTGGAAAAAGTATTTAATACTCAATGAAAATCAAATTCAAACCACGTCAGCGTCGCCTTACCGTAAATATATGTAACTGACTTCGTCAGTCTTATCTACAACCTCAAAGCAGTGCTTTGAGCAACCTGCGGCTAGCTTCCTAGTTTGCTCTTTGATTTTCATTGAGTGTAAGCACAAGAAAACTCAGACCGATTCGTCTGAGTTTTTTATGATCTTAAATTTTCTAGATAGCGCTGGGCAGTTTCTAAGTTAAAGGTTTTATCTGCGATGAGGCGCTCAACTAGGGGAGCTACCTCGGATTCACTAGCACCTGCGAGAAGTGCCAAGGATTTGGCCTGCAATTTCATGTGTCCTTGCTGGATTCCTGTACTTACCAAGGCTTTGAGGGCTGCAAAGTTTTGGGCTAGCCCGATAGAAACAATAATCTGAGCTAATTCTTTGGCAGAAGGATTTCCCAGTAGTTCGTGACTAAGGGCCACACGAGGGTTGAGGCCGATAGAACCACCCTTGGTCCCTACAGGCATGGGTAAGGTCATCTCACCGACCAATTCTTCTCTTTCAAGGTTCAGCGTCCATTGACTAAGACCTTGGTAGCTTCCATCTTGACTGGCAAAGGCATGGACCCCTGCTTCAATGGCACGCCAGTCATTACCAGTGGCAATCAAAATGGCATCAATACCATTAAAAATTCCTTTATTATGAGTAGCAGCTCGATAAGGATCAGCCTGCGCAAACTGGCTAGCCAAGGCAATTTTCTCTGCAATTTCTCGTCCTTGATCCTTTTGGCGGCTCAAGTAGCGAAAGGCGATGCGACAGCTTGCTGTCACCAGAGAATCGGTCGCGTAGTTGGACAGGATTCCCATGAGACTCTGTCCCTGACTGAGTTCTTCTAAGACTGGTTTCAAGGCTTCTAGCATGGTATTGAGCATATTGGCTCCCATGGCTTCTTGGGTATCAACATGGAGATAGACGACTAGGAAGTCTGTTTCGCCTTTGATCTGTTCTACATGTAGATCACGCGCCCCGCCCCCTCGTTTGACGATAGAAGGATAGGCTTGATTGGCAAGTTCCAAGAGCTCAGCCTTCTTGCTGGTAATATTAACTTGCGCTTGTTCAGGATCAGCAACTTGATAAAGAGCTACCTGTCCAATCATCTGACGCTTATGAACTTGTGCAGTAAAACCTCCTGCACGCTTGATGATTTTACTGGCATAGCTGGCCGCTGCAACCACGGACGGTTCTTCTGTTACATAGGGAACGGTGTATTCCTGACCGTTGACAAGAACCTCTGGAACCAGCGAATAAGGCAGAGAAAAAGTTCCCACTACATTCTCACTCAGCTGGTCTGCCACAGTCACACTCATCTGTTCATCCTGCTCCAAACTCTCTTGTCTCTCAGGACTAAGGAGCGCCTGAGCTTTTAACAACTCAAGGCGCTCTTGGTATGATTTTTTAGAAAATCCATTCCAACTTATCTTCATTATTTTTCAACCTTGCTATAACGGCGTTGGTGGTCGATAATTTCAACCAAGGCAAAATCTTGATTTTCATAGCCAGCAAACTGGGCAGAGTTTGTTTCATCCAAGTCTACTTCTTCAAAGAAGACCTTTTCATAGTCTGCAACGGATAGGGCAGTACGTTTGTTGAGTTTGTTCAAGCGGTCTTTATCCAGATAAGCTTCATAACCTTTAACCAATTCACCACTGAAGAACTCAGCTACAGCCCCACTTCCGTAACTATAAAGGGCGATTTTATCGCCAGCCTTCAAGCTATCTGTATTTTCCAAGAGAGACAAGAGTCCAAGGAAGAGGGATCCTGTGTAGATATTCCCCACCTTCTGACTGTAGAGAATAGACTGGTCAAAATGCTTTTGCAAGAGGTCTTTTTTCTCTTGTGGCAAGTTCTTATCCATGATTTTTTTCAAGCCTTTTAAGGCTAATTTAGGGTAAGGCAAATGGAAGCAAACAGCTGCAAAATCATCTAAGGTAAGCTGGTAACGTTTTTGGTATTCAAGCCAAGTCGTTTTCAAACTATCCAAGTATTGCTGGGTAGAATAAACACCATTTACATAAGGCGTTGTTGAGTAATTTGGACGCCAGAAATCCATGATGTCACGAGTCTGAGCCACATTGTCATTATTAAAGGCCATAATGCGTGGATTTTGTGTAATTAACATGGCCACACTGCCAGCACCCTGAGTGGGTTCTCCTGGAGTTTCAATACCGTACTTGGCAATATCACTGGCAATGACCAAAACCTTGGACTCTGGAGAATTTTCCACATGCAATTTGGCATAATGAAGGGCCGCTGTCGCTCCATAGCAGGCTTCTTTAATCTCGAAACTACGAGTAAAGGGCTGGATGCCCAGCAAACCATGCACAAAGACGGCCGCAGCTTTACTCTGGTCAATTCCTGACTCAGTAGCCACAATGACCATATCAATTTCTGATCTTTCTTGCTCAGTTAAAATAGAATCACTTGCACTGGCTGCCAAGGTCACGATATCCTCAGTTAGAGGCGCAATACTCAATTCCTTGAGCAAGAGTCCTTTGCTTAATTTTTCAGGGTCAATTCCCCTCGCTTCTGCTAAGTCTTGTAATTTCAAGACATATTGACTGGTCGCAAAACCAATCTTATCAATACCGATTGTCATATTTACCTCTGTTTTATCATTCATTGTAAAAAATCGTTCTATACTATTTTATCACAAATAGCAGTAAAAGAGAGAAAAAAGACTTGATTCACCAAATCAAGTCCCTTATCAATCTAACTATTATGCTGTTTTCTTAAGTAGGAATAAAATCTGAGAATTACTGTTCCACTAGCCATTCCTATAGAGATTACCAGAGCCAACATGACAACCAAGGTAGCACTAGCAATGGCATGATTGTAATCCCCTGTCACAAAAAAGGCAGTTGTCCGATAGGAGAGATAACCCGGAACCAGAGGTGCCAAGATGGCCAAGATAAAGACCACAGCAGGTGTTTTATAAAGAATACTTAAAATCTGGCTGACACAAGAACCGATAATGGCTGCAATGAAGGTGGCTACAATGACATTGGTTGGTTCCTTGAGCAAGAGATAGATTAACCAGACAGCCATACCCAAAATCCCTCCAGGTAAAAGCATAGAGCGTTGCACATTGAGTACGATTAAAAAAGTGATGATGGCAAGAAGACTTGCTACTGCTTGTAATAAAAAGGTTGTTAGTGTCATATTAATTCATCAATACCAAGGCGACAGAAGTTCCCGCCCCTAAAGCAAGGGTAATGAGCAGGGATTCAAACATCTTACTCATACCAGAGTTTATGTGGTTGGTCATAATATCACGAACCGCATTGGTCAAGGCAATCCCTGGTACAAACGGCATGACCGCACCAGCTATAATCAAATCTGCCGTTGAAGGAAAACCTGTGTAGCGAGCCCAAAACTGGGCAATCATCCCAAAGACAAAGGCTCCAGCAAAGGCTGTCACAAAGGGAATTCGGATAAACTTCTCCACATAAAGGGAAAAGGCAAAACCAAATAAGGTAGCCACTCCTGCCCCAAGTGCGTCGTAGATATTTCCACTAAACATAATTGAAAAGAAAGGGGCGCTAAAGGTCGCAGCTAGAGTTACCTGCAACTTAGTATAGGGAAGAGGTCGAGCTTGCAAGGCCGTCAATTGCTTGAAGGCCGTCTCTAAATCAATCTGCCCCCCAACCAGCCGACGAGAAATCTGGTTGACATCGCAGACTTTTTCAATATTATAAGACGAGGAAGTCACACGCTTCATACGCGAAATATTGGTATTTTCAATGGAGAAAAAGATAGCGGCAGGCATGGCAAGAACATTGCAATCCACAATCCCCTGTGAATGCGCAATGCGGATCATGGTATCTTCTACACGATGAATCTCTGAGCCACTTTTGAGAAGAATGGTTCCAGCTAACATAATCACATCGATGACGGCATTTAATTCTCTTGATTCTTCCATGCGTTCCTCCTTTTATCAACTCCTTCTATTCTATCACAAATCCGGACTCAAAAAAAATCTTTGCCATGAAATCATGACAAAGATTCGTTTAATCACGAGAATTTTCGTGGTTTCCTTCACTATTTGGTTGAGTCGGAGTAGGAACCGTTCCTTGTTGATTTCCTTGCTGACCACCTTGTTGATTCCCTTGATTTGGAGTAGTAGGTGAACCTTGGTTACCACGTTGAACTGACGTTGAAGAGGAACTTGATGGTGGTGTTTTGGGTTTATAAATCGAAATTTTAATACGTGTGCTGGCTAAATCAATTTTTCCACCCGGTTTTGGACTTTGCTCTACAACAGTCTCCTCAGCTGTTCCTTCAGGAGCAGTAGACACTTCTACAACTTCGATATTAGCTTTTTTAACTCCATATATCTCTGTAAGATTATTAACTGCAAATTCTCGAGTTGAACCAATATATCTTGGCATTGAAATCGAATTTACTTTTTTAGCAACTGTCAAAACTATTTGAGTTGCCTTGCTAAGATCGTAGGTTGTTCCCTCCGGTAAACTTTGTTTCATGATTGTGCCGGCTTCGATTTCGTTGGATTCTTCTTCCTCAATCTTAATTAGATTTTCTGGAACCTTCTTGCCTTTCAATTCTGCCACTACATCACTAGATTTTCGTCCAAGATAATTTCCAAGTTGGAAGGATTGCTGACCAGAAGACACAATCAAATTAATTTTTGTTCCTTCTTTTCGACCAGTTCCAGCGTCAGGATCGGTACGAATAACACGACCTTCTTCAACCTTATCACTAGCCTCTGTTTTTTCTTCACCAACCTCAAAATTGGCTTTCTTAAGCGCTTCTTTAGCCTCAGCAACCGTCTGACCTGCCACCTTTGGAACGGCAATGGTAGCAGGCGTTCTATATAAAATCCATACTAAGGATGCCACAACCAACAAGAAGGTCGCCAATAAAATTGGATAACGTGCTTTCATGCGACGCCGTTTAGTTGGCTTTGGACTAGGTACTGTTTTTTCTGTCTGATGAGTTTGGGGCTTAGGCTGAGGTCTTCCCTCTTGTACCGGAGCTTTAGGAATAGAAGTCAAGGTACTTTGTGGAACTTTAGGAAGAGTCTTGGTATCCGCCTTAGTCGCATCGTCAAAGACCAGCTTTGGTTCATTACGACGATTATAAGACAAACTACTCGACAAGTCCACATACATCTCAGCGACTGATTTGTAGCGATCTGTCAATTTCTTAGCAGTTGCCTTGATAACAACATTTTCTAAAGCCTGAGGTACAGATGGATTTTCAGCTATAACCGATGGCAGTGGTTTCTGGAAATGCTGGAGGGCGATGGTCACTGCACTATCCCCATCGTAAGGGATATGGCCAGTCAACATCTCATAGAAAATAATCCCCATGGCATAGATATCACTCTGTACAGTCGCTTTAGAGCCACGCGCCTGCTCTGGCGATAAATAATGAACGGAACCTAGCATTGAGTTGGTCTGGGTCAGACTTGTCTCAGCAAAGGCTACCGCAATCCCAAAGTCTGTAACTTTGGCAGTCCCATCTGGGGTCAAAAGGATATTTTGCGGTTTCAAATCCCTGTGAACAATTCCTCGAGTATGGGCTAAACGCATAGCCAAGAGGATTTGTCCCATGATTCGAACCGCTTCTTCATTTGAAAGAGGGTGATGTTCCTTGATATAGCGTTTGAGGTCTAATCCAGCAACATATTCCATTGCGAGATACTGTTGTCCCTCTTCTTCACCGATATCTGTAATCCGAACGATATGAGGATGGTCCAGATCTGCCATGGCTCTCGCTTCCCGCTGAAAACGAGCCACTGCAATAGGATCTGTTTGGTAGTTGGTCCTCAGGACCTTAACTGCCACTTCTTCCCCGTCTAGAATCAAATCTTTAGCCAAGTAAACATCTGCCATGCCTCCTCGACCAATCTGTTTGAGAATCCGATACCGCCCGGCAAAAATCTTGCCGATTTGGATCATTCTGTTGCCTCCTCATTAACAGCGATAAGGGCAACTGTGATATTGTCTAAACCACCTGCATTGTTGGCAAAACGAATCAAGGTTGCTGCCTTATCTGCCAAAGAAATATCGCTGGTTACAATATCAGAAATCTCACTTCCTGAAATCATATTTGTCAAGCCATCACTATTGAGTAAGAGATAGTCCCCAGGCTCAAGGGTGATTATTCCAAAATCAGGCTGAATTTCATCTTTTTGACCAATAGATTGAGTAATAATATTTTTCTGTGGATGGCTAGCAGCTTCTTCTGGCGTCAATTGACCTGCCTTAAGCAATTCATTGACCAAAGAATGGTCGCTCGTTAACTGGTGGTATTCTTCTCCACGAATCAAACCGATACGAGAATCCCCAATGTGGGCATAGATAGCCTGATTATCAATAATGGCTACAGCCTCAAGGGTTGTTCCCATTCCTTTATAGGCTTCATTTTGTCCCAATTGGTTAATCCTTTGATTTTCAATCTCAAGGTTGTTAGCAAACCATTCACGCACTTCATTAACCGTATCGATTTGTGTATCAACCCAAGCTACACCCAGGTCTGTTACCGCCATCTCACTAGCGATATTCCCTGCGCGATGACCTCCCATACCATCAGCTAGGATAATCATGGTACGTCCAGCTCTATTGACATAGTGGTTGGCATAGTCTTGGTTATTTGTTCGTTTCTGACCAACATCTGTTAATAATGAAATTTCCATGTGTTAGTTCCTTCCTAATCCGATATCTTGCGAAATTGACTGATGAAGAATCCATCACTTCCATACAATTCAGGTGTGATGAGGATACAGCCATCTTTCATGATATCCTTACATTCATGTTCTAGTGTTACCTGCTCAAATTCAGGATGACTTTCTAAAAATGCCTGTACGACTTGAAAGTTCTCCTCTGAGACAATAGTACAGGTACTATAAGTTATTATACCACCTTTGCGTAGTGTTTGACAAACACTACCTAATATTTCTAGCTGAATTTCCTGCAAGGACGCGAAATCTGCCGTTTCTTTATTGTATTTGATGTCTGGTTTTCGGCGTAGAAGACCAATTCCTGAACAGGGAGCATCTACCAAAATCTTATCAAATGAATCCTGACCAAAAAACTCATGTACCTTTCTGGCATCCAATTTTTGCCTTTGAACCCGATCTACAACCCCCAAACGTTGGGCATTTTCTTGTATTAAGTCCAACTTATGGTCGTACAAGTCCAGAGCAGTAACCTGACCTGTCGTGAGATAAGAGGCTATATGGGCTGTTTTTCCACCCGGAGCCGCACAGGCATCTAGAACCTGCTCATCACCTTGTAAATCAAGAGTGGGAGCAACCAGCTGACTAGACTCGTCTTGGATAGTAATAGCCCCCTCTGAAAATAGGTCATGTCCCGCAAAGTGGCCTTGCTCCTTAACCAGACCAGAAACAGACAAAGGTGAAGCACTAGCTTCCAACAAGGCTTTGATTTCCTCTTTTCGGCTTAAATCAGTCACTCGGATGCTGGCCTTGTTGCGCACCAAAAGACTTTCAAAAATAGCTTGTGCCCGCTCTTCGCCGTATTCTTCCTTGAGCTTGGCAACTAGCCAAACTGGGAGAGAATAGGCAATGGAATCACGCTTGTTTTTTCGCTTGATGCTAGCAATATCTGGCCAACCTTCACGCAAGATACGACGTAAGATAGCATTGACCAATTTTTCACTGCCCTTTTTACGGACTTTGGCCAATTCCACTGCTTCATTGACCACAGCATGATCTGGAATCTTGTTCAAATAGCGGAGCTGGTAGGCGCTCATGAGAAGTAGGACATAGAGCCAGCTGTCTAACTGGTCTCTGTCTTCTATAAAGTGGGACAGGTACCATTCCAGAGTCAGTTTACGGGCAACCGTTCCATAGACAATCTCTGTCACCAAGCCCTTGTCTGCTACAGAAAGTTGGCTTCCCTTGAGATGCTTATTTAAGGCGATGTTTGAGTATGCTTGATTGATAAAAACATCCTCTAATACTGCTAGAGCTAAACTTCTAGCCGTTTCTACTTTAGTCACCAAATCGTTCTCCTACAGTCAATGTCCGTCCAACTCCGTTGAGGAAGGAAGCAATGTCCATCTTAGGTTTACCAGCTGGCTGCACTTGTTTGAGGGATAGAGCCCCTTCTGCCGTTGCGACAATCAATTCTTTCTTACCAATAGAAAGGATCTCACCTGGATTTCCCTTACCTTCCACTAGTAGTGCTTCATAAATCTTAAAGCGGTCGCCCTTAAGGAAAGTATGGGCAACAGGCCACGGATTCATCCCACGGATTTGGTTGAAAAGTTGACGATTGGTTTTATTCCAGTCCAGTTTTTCTTCTTCTGGCTTGATATTTGGAGAAAAGGTAACTTGGCTTGATTCCTGCGGTTCAGGTTTGATGTCACCAGCAATGTAGGCAGGCAAAGTGTCCAAAAGCAAATCGCGACCAACAAGAGCTAATTTCTCAAACAAGGTTCCAACATTGTCCTCATCCGTAATCGGAATACTACGACGAGAAATCATATCCCCTGCATCCATTTCCTTAACCATCTCCATAATGGTCACACCAGCTTCCTCATCCCCTTGAATCAAGGCATAATGGATAGGCGCACCACCACGGTGTTTTGGAAGAAGAGAAGCGTGAACGTTAACAGCAAAGTCCATGCTATCAAGGAGTCTACTTGGGAGAAACTGCCCAAAAGCAGCAGTCACAATTCCATCTGCTCCTAGTTTCATAATCTCTTCCATCTCTGGACTTCCAGATAATTTTTCAGGTTGGTAGATAGGAAGACCTTCTTCCTTGGCAGCCTGCTTGACTGATGTTTCTTGGATCACTTTTTTACGGCCTACAGCACGGTCTGGCTGGGTTACAACAGCTAGAACCTCATAACGGTCATCTGTCAAAAGCCCTTTTAAAACTGTTGCTGAAAAGTCGGGTGTCCCCATAAAGATTAATTTTGTCATATCTTCTCCTTCTTATAAAAATTGCTGTGGCTCATGGTCAATGCTGAGACGGAGCTCACTATTTTCCCGTTCTTGAGTCAGGGCCAAGACCTGATTGAGGGTCGGCCCCAGCTCATTTTCTAAACGGTATTTAATTAAAATCTGGTAATGATAGAGGTTGTGGGTACGAGCAATCGGTTTTGGCGTCGGTCCAAGGATGTTACTGGTTTCAGACAAACCTGACCGCAAAATGTTCATGACTTCATAGGCACGTTTGACCACCTCTTCTTCTTTCTTGTGAGAAAGGGTAATGCCAATGGTGAAATAGTAAGGTGGATAGCCTAGTTGTCGTCTGATACCCATTTCATAGGTATAAAAGCCTTCGTAATCCTGATCTTTGGCAAAACGAATGGCATAGTGCTCAGGATTGTAAGACTGGATCAAGACCTGCCCAGCTTTTTCCGCACGACCTGCACGGCCTGCCACCTGAGTCAAGAGCTGGAAGGTTCTCTCAGAAGAACGGAAATCTGGTAGATTCAATGCCGTATCCGCATTGAGAACTCCGACTAAGGTCACATTGGGAAAATCCAATCCCTTGGCAATCATCTGAGTACCCAGTAAAATATCTGCTTCTCCTCGCCCAAACTGGTCAAGAAGAGCTTGGTGACTACCTTTCTTACGAGTCGTGTCCACATCCATCCGCAAAACGCGGGCCTGCGGGAAGAGTTCTGCCAGCTCATCATAAGCCTTCTGTGTCCCCGTCCCGTAGTAACGAATACTTCGACTCTTACAGTTAGGACAGACCTGAGGAATGTCCTTTGAAAAACCACAATAATGGCAGTTCATGGTCTTGGTATCCATGTGCAAGGTCAAGGAAATGTCACAGTTGGGACAAGTATCTACCGTCCCACACTCCCGACACATGACAAAGCTAGAATAACCACGGCGATTGAGCATGAGAACCACCTGCTCTTTTTTAGCCAGACGGTCCTGAATCGCTTCTAGCAAAGGTGGCGTAAAGTTTGACGTCTCATTTTGTCCGATATAGTCTCGAAAGTCAATCACTTGAACCTCAGGGATTGTAGCCAAAGGATTGGCACGTTGGGTTAGACGTAAGTGTTGATAGACACCTTTGCCAGCACGCGCCCGGCTCTCTAAGCTCGGCGTTGCAGACCCAAGCACCAGAGCCGCTTGATTATACTGGGCCCGTAAAATAGCCACTTCTCTGGCATGGTAACGAGGATTACTATCCTGCTTATAAGTTGCTTCATGCTCTTCATCGATAATCATGACACCTAGATTTTTCAGCGGAGCAAAAATGGCCGATCTGGCACCAACAACAACTTGAGCGTCTCCGCGCTCCACCTTGCGCCATTCATCATACTTTTCACCATTGGACAGGCCTGAGTGAAGAATGGCCACCTTGTCCCCAAAACGTGATATAAAACGCTCCGTCATCTGTGGAGTCAAGGAAATCTCAGGCACCAGCAAAATAGCTGTTTTTCCCTTATCCAAGGCCCCTTGGATAATCTGTAAATAAACCTCGGTCTTCCCACTTCCTGTAATCCCTTGAAGGAGGAAGGGAGGTTGATGACTGTCAATCGCACTCACAACCGCATCACGCGCCTGTCTTTGCTCTGGATTCAATTCCAAAGGCTGACTTGCTTCAATCCCTTCAAAATAAGCAGCCGAGCGTTGCACTTCCTTTTGGACTATGGTCACAGCACCTTGTTCCACAAAGAAATTGACTTGCTCCCGCGAATAGGACTCTAACAAACTAGCCAAGGAAGCACTCTCAGGATGAGAAAGCAAATAGTCTCTCAGTTCTAACTTTTTCTTGGCGCGTGTAGAAATCTCTACACTTTCTAATTGAGCAAGGTCTACCTCATACCAAGACTGGGTCTTGACCTTCTTTTGATCGACTGCCTGATACTCCAAAGCAAGCAGGCCTTTTCTAGTCAAACGCATCATTTCGGCCTGTTTGGAGATGTCTAGAGAGGAAAAGGCAAGTGAATCTTCTGAACCAAACAGACGCTCTCTGTCTTCCTGACTCAGACCTTCCAGAGGATAGAGAATCTTGTCATAGCTAGAATTTAGAAATCCTGGCAACATAGCCTTAAGTATAGAGATTTTGTAAGAAAAGACAGACTTACGGAGCTCCTCAGCCAGCCAGAGTTGTTCTTGCGTCAGAACAGGGGAAAAATCCAACACCTCGGCAATATCTTTTAAATCTTGCTCCATCTCCGCTTCATCTGATTGGGAGTCCAAACCAAGAACAATCCCTTGAATCAGGCGATTCCCCTTACCAAAGGGCACATGAACCCGCATCCCAACTTCCAGCATTCCCAGAAATTCCTCTGGAATCCTGTAACTATAGGGCTGGTCCGTCTGCATCAAGGGCACATCTACAATAATCTTGGCAATCGCCATCTTCTCACCTCCTCCTTGTCAGTATATTCTTGCAATAGAAAAAATAAGATTGAGTCCCCCCAACCTTAAATTTTTTCACCATCTTCTTTTTCTTTAGCGATTTGCTCTTTGATTTTCTTTTCTTCTTCTTCTTTGCGGCGTTTTTCTTCTTCGATACGGCGACGCACTGCTTCACGTTTTCCTTCTGGATCTGGGTGAATTGTAACGTTTCCTGATTCGATTTCTTCTAAAGCGCGAAGAGTTGATTTTTCAGATTTGAAACCTTGAGTTGCAGGCGCACCTGCTTCCAATTCGTGGGCACGTTTTGCTTCCAAGATTACGAGTGAATATTTTGATGGAACCTTGTCGAGCAAGGTATCAATAGAGGGTTTTAACATCATTTGCTTGTACCTATTTTCTAAATTTTATCGGGTAGTTGGAGATTTTGGTAACATCTCCTGATAATGACCAATGACACGATCCACACGAAAGTGCTCTGCTTCGATCACACGTTTGACACGCTCAGCAGCTAGGGGCACCTGATCGTTGACAATCGCATAATCATACTCACGCATGAGGGCAATTTCTTCCTTGGCCTTTTCGATTCGTTGGGCAATCACTTCTGCACTGTCTGTTCCACGACCTACCAAACGATCTTGCAATTCATCCAAATCTGGTGGTGTCAGGAAGATAAAGACAGCATCTGGAACCTTTTTCTTGACCTGAAGAGCACCCTGAACCTCAATTTCAAGGAAGACATCGATTCCCTTGTCCAAGGTTTCATTAACATAGGTCAGAGGAGTTCCATAGTAGTTGCCGACATATTCTGCGTATTCCAACATCTGTCCTTGACGAATCAGCTCTTCAAACTCTTCTCGAGTACGGAAGAAATAGTCAACACCGTCCACTTCTCCAGGACGTTGTGCGCGTGTCGTCATCGATACAGAGTATTGAAATTGGTTTTCAGAACTCTCAAAAATCTCTCTTCTAACCGTTCCTTTTCCAACCCCTGAAGGACCAGAAAATACGATTAGTAAGCCTCGGTCTGCCATTGTGTCTCCTTTTAGTCAGTCTGTGAAATTACATTTCTCTAGAATAACGGCAAAAAGCCAGATTATCCTTTACAGTCTTTCTATCTAGTGTAACAAAAAAGCAGTAATTTTTCAACTGCTCTTTCTTATTTATTTGGCATAATCTACTGCACGAAGCTCGCGAATCACGGTTACCTTGATATTTCCTGGGTAATCGAGATTGTTTTCAATTTTCTCACGAACTTTGTGAGCCAAGATTGTGACTTTGTCGTCCTTGATTTGTCCTGGATTGACCATGATACGGATTTCACGTCCTGCTTGAAGGGCAAAGCTATTTTGTACCCCTTCAAAGCCGTTCGCAATTTCTTCCAAATCATGAAGACGCTTGATGTAGCTTTCAAGAGACTCACTACGAGCACCTGGACGTGCCGCACTCAAGGCATCTGCTGCAGCAACGATTACTGCAATCACGCTTTCTGGTTCGACATCACCGTGGTGACTAGCAATCGTATTGACCACAACTGGATGTTCCTTGTACTTACGAGCCAATTCCATACCAATTTCAACGTGACTACCTTCAACCTCGCGGTCAATAGCTTTCCCGATATCGTGAAGGAATCCAGCACGACGGGCAAGAGCCGCATTTTCACCAAGTTCACTCGCCATGATACCAGCCAACTTAGCAACCTCAATCGAATGACGCAAGACATTTTGTCCATAAGAAGTACGGAACTGCAAACGTCCCATAATCTTCATCAAGTCTGGATGAAGGTTTGGCGCACCAATCTCATAGGCAGCAGCCTCACCATATTCACGGATTTTATTGTCAATCTCTTGACGGTTTTTCTCAACTAACTCTTCGATACGAGCTGGATGAATACGACCATCCTTGAGCAACATTTCCATAGTCATACGGGCAATCTCGCGACGAATCGGATCAAAACCTGACAAGGTCACCACTTCTGGTGTATCGTCGATAATCACATCGACCCCTGTCAAACTTTCAAAGGTACGAATGTTACGACCTTCACGACCAATAATGCGTCCCTTCATAGTATCGTCTGGCAGATGAACCGTTGAGTTTGTTGACTCCGCCACATACTCACCAGCAATACGTTGCATAGCTTGAACCAGGATGTCCTTGGCCATTTTGTCAGAACGTTCCTTGACCTCTTGCTCAGCTTCGCGAATACGGCTGGCAATCTCCTTGGTCAAGTTCTCCTCTGTCTGTGCCAAGATAATATCTCGTGCTTCTGCCTGAGACAGGGCACCAATACGCTCTAGTTCTGCTTCTTTTTGTCTTTCGACTTCCTCTAATTGCTCTTCACGCGCATCAAGGTTTTTCGCTCTATCAGAAATACTTTGTTCTTTTTGTTCAAGTGTTTGTTCCTTACTCGTCAAATTGTCGTCCTTACGGTCGAGGCTAGTAGCTCTCTCTGTCAAGCGACTTTCGATTTGTTTGAGTTCTTGACGTTCTGACTTAAATTCAGCGTCCACTTCTTCACGGTATTTTCTGGCTTCTTCTTTGGCCTCCAATAGTGCTTCTTTTTTAAGAGACTTACTTTCACGTTTGGCTTCATTAACAAGTAAATCCGCTTCACGTTCAGCTTGTCCACGTAAATTAGTTGCTTCTTGTTCAGCATTTAAAAGCATCAACTCTGCAGCTTCCTGAGATGATTTCATCTTAGCTGAGATGCTGACATATCCAATGACTAAACCAATGATGACGGCAAAAACAGCAATCGCAAGCGACATGATCTCCATGTTTTTACCTCATTTTATTGTTATTCCGAATGACATACATTCTTTTACATTCTACCATAAAAAAGTGATTTTCACAAACCTAAAATAGAATATGTTTTGGGGAATTTGGAGTTTATTTTACTAAAATATATCTGTGCAATCCTTATTTCTTAGAAATAGTTGCTTAGTAGAGATTTGAGAAAAAGCCTACTTCGCAGTAGACTTAGTTCTTTTCTATTCTAATCGGTACTCTTCCAAAATTCTGTTCTGCTATACTTGGATTTCCTAGTTGGTAAATCTGGTCTGCCTTTTGAGTCATGACATCCCAAGGTTCTTTGCCAATTCGGCTGACTAGACTGACCTGACCTTTCAAAGACTTGAGATGCTGTCTGCCTTTTTCGGTAAAACCAAGGATATGAATGGCTTCTGGCAAGTTACCTTCTCTAGCTTGCACCAAGATATAGGTTAAGAGACGTCTAATACGCGCCTTAGTGTAGCGTTTGGTCGCAACCACCTCGACCAATTCTTCCACAGACTGGGCTGTCTTGATAGCTTCCTTAATGCGCACAGCCATTTCTTGATTGACCTGATAGATCGTTGTTAAGTCTGGATTTGACAAGATTTGATAGCGGAGCATAGGAAAGTAGTCTTCCCAGCTCACCTTACTGGCCTGCTCAAAGAGGGCAACAGAAGGCATAAAGCGTTCTAAGAAATCTTTGTCCCTCTGGTGCTGACGCAGAGCTGTCGCAGAGGCAAAGTCCACATCCTTATCCACAGAATGATAACCCGCCCCCTGACGCTGAATCGGATGCAGCCTGATGTTTCGTCCTGCAACTGCCTTGGCATAGGCCAGAGCAAGGACATGATTGGGTGTATTGCCTGAAAAATCAAGACCTGCAAATTCCTTCCACATGGCCTGAGTTTTCTGGGGATAGGAAAGAGAATCAGGCAGATTTTCCACAAATTTCTCCATCTCAGCACCTTTCTCTGTGTATAAGTCAGCGATTTTCTGGTAATCCAGAACTTCCTCCGTCCCAAAGGCTAAGTTATCAATCCCTAACTGAGCTAAGATATCCACAGCACCTTGACCAAAGAAATCTGCTGCCTGAACACTGACTAAAAAGGGCAATTCTACTACCAAATCTGCGCCATTTTCCAGAGCCATCTGGGCCCGTGTCCACTTGTCAACGATAGCAGGCTCTCCTCGCTGCATAAAATTACCAGACATGGCAACAATTTTCAGCCCCTCAGCCTGATCCAGCATGTATTTATGCCCATTATGAAAAGGATTAAACTCCGCGATAATACCTGTTATGGTCATGCTAATCTCCTACTTCTGCGCCACAAAAAACCAACGGGCACTGGTTTCTGTTGGTTCTTTGTCCTCAAAGTCGGCATAGAGTTTGAAGGACTTGAAACCAGCCTGTTCCAGCAAAATATCATAGGTCAGAACCTCATAAGTCCGCTCCTCATGCACTTCATCGTGGCGACTAAAGGAACCATCCGCTTCCTTGATAAAGAAGGTCAACTCATGCACGATGGAGTGAGGCGCCGCATCCTCGTAGGTATCCCAGAGCATGGCGAACTCTTCCGCATTTTCATGGTAAGAATAGCCTGGAAAAACCTCATCAGTCTGGTAGGTTGAATGCACATCAAAGATAAAGACACCATCTTCGTTGAGGGCATTATAGACTTCCTTAAAGACGTCTCCTACTTCCACTTCATCCTGCATGTAGCAGATTGAGTCCGAATAACAAGTGACAAAATCATATTGACCTGCCTTGGACAAATCCAGCATATTGCCTTCCATAAAATCAATCTTTTGCTTTGCGGAAGCAGCTCTCTTCTCCGCAATCTTCAACATATCCGCGCTCAAGTCGAGTCCTGTCACATCAAAACCAGCTTGAGAAAAACGGACAGACTGGATACCTGTTCCACAAGCCAATTCCAAGAGTTTCTTTCTCTCCTTTGTCTTAGGCAAATGACGCATAGAAAAATCTGTCCATTTATCATATAAACTATCGTCCATGACCGCATCATAGACCGCTGCAAAGGTTTCATAAGTTGCCATAATCATGATACCAAGAGCCTCCATGGCAAACACCACTCGCCCTTTACCTTTCAATCAATTTTCTAAAATAAGCAAAGAAACCCAGTTGACTACAACTGAGTTCACCTTCTAAGCAAGAGCTTCTGAAATATCTACTGACTCTGCCTCATGCCATAGCTTCTCTAGGTTATAGTGGGCACGCATTTCTTCTGAGAAGATATGCACAACGACAGCACCGAGGTCCAGCAAAACCCAGCCTCCAGTTGCATCTCCTTCGATATGACTTCCTTTAAAGCCTGCTTGAGCTACTTTTTCACGGATATTGTCAGCGATAGCGTCCAACTGACGGCTATTCATCGAGCTAGTGATAACAAAGTAGTCCGTCACGCTGGTCAAATCTTGTACGTCAAGTGCGAGGATATCCTCCGCACGTTTCTCATCAGCCGCTTTCACGACTAGTTCTAGTAATTCTTTTTCGTTCATTTAGTCCTCTTTCTAGAAAATATGTTTGTAATCTAGGACATCTGCAAAGCGCCCCTCCCAAATGCCCTCATAAAATTCATTTATCGTTTCTGCTGGAATGTCTTTCCCATCAAACGTTGTGCAAGTTCCTTCTGGAATAATAATCTGATAGCCATATTCAAAGGCAACCTTGACAGAGGTATCCACACAATATTCTGTCTGCATACCACATAAAACTAATTTTTCAATCCCCTGTTTATCCAAGTATTCTTTTAAACCAGTTTCTTTGAAAATACTGTTATACTTCTTCTGAAAGACCTTTTCATTAGGTTTTCGACTTAAAAGCTCAGATAACTGCCAATCTTCTGATGTTTGAGCTTCAGCGTTCTCAATATGTTGAACATAGACAATTTCAATATTCTTGCTTCTAGCCTGGTTTTGTAAATAAGAAATTTTTTCCAATAGACTATTTGTCTGAAAACCAGTTTCCACTAAAATATTCTGAACATCAATGATTATAAAAGCCGTCTTCATTTAGTCCTCTTTCAAATAGTGCACAAAGGCGTTATAGGTTTCAAGGGTTTGGGGATAGATGGGGAATCCCTGATGAGCTAGATGCTCCACAGTACGAGCTGTTTCATAGGCCACCGCCTTATTAAGCGATAGACTTGCAATCTCACGCGCCTGGTCCACTCCCGGAAAGGCACGATTGTGCTCGATATAGTCTGCTACATAGACGACCTTGTCTAAGTCTGTCATCTGGTCAGCCCCGACTGTATGGATTTCAATGGCTCGCAGGATTTCTGAATCATGCAAATCCAAATCTTCCTGAATCTTGTAGATACCAACCATACCATGCCAAACATTATTACCCCAGTTTTTGAGGTCAGGGTCTAGTTGATAACGGTCAATCAAGTCTAGAAATTCCTGATCTGACAGCTTTTTAGCATAGTCGTGGAGAAGTCCTGCAAGACCAGCTTTCTCGGCATCAACCCCAAATCTCTCGGCTAGCTCTATGGCTGCACTCTCCACCCCCAAACAATGGGTTAAACGTTTTTCGGGTAGAAGCTCTGCCATTTTTTCCAACAAAGCCTCACGAGAGCAGTTGATATAGTCTTGATAGGCCATCAGTAGAGATCCTCCTTCTCGATGTAATCTAGCACCGGCTGAGGTAGGAGAAAGTTGGGTTTTCGACCTTGGGCAAGGAAATCACGCACCATGCTGGACGAAATATCCATGAGAGGCACATCCACCCAGATAACAGGATAGGAAGTCCCTGCCTTGTAGCGTGGACGCTGAACCCCTACAAACTGAACCATGTCGACCAGCTCATCAATTCGATACCACTTAGGCAGATAGTCCACCATGTCAGCACCGATGATAAAGTAATAGTCTGTATCTGGATGTTGCTCTGTTAAGATTTTCATGGTGTCGTAGGTGTAAGAAATACCCTTGCGCTCTAACTCGATGGTTTCAATGGCTAGGCCTTCAATCCCCTCAATCGCCAACTCAAGCATCTTGAGACGATGGTGCTCAGGGATGGTTTCCTTTTTATCTACATGAGGAGGTTGGTACTCAGGCATGAGCAACACCTGATCCAATCCCAACTGTTGCCGTACTTGGTCCGCAACAATGAGATGGGCATTGTGAATAGGGTTAAAATTCCCCCCTAAAATCCCGACTTGCTTGCGTTTTTTCTCCTTGATTTCTGGCTCCAACTCTACCTTGGTAAAGGGAGTCAATAATTCGATTGCCATAGGCTAGTCTCCTTTATTTCTCTGTAAAAACAGTTGTCTGGAGTAGGTTTTAGATTTCTTTGACTTTTTTAGAAATCTTGCGATTCTCTTTCTTGCTAGATTGTTTAAACAAAATCAAGATGCGTCCGATTTTTTGGACTGTATCCACACCGATTTCTTCTTCCAAGATTTCAGCTACTTCGTGGATGTTTTCATCTGTATTCTGCAAGAGCGTTACTTTGATTAATTCACGAGCGTCAAGAGCTTGACGAACGCTGGTTTTGATTTGGTCGTTAAGTCCATTTTTCCCGATTTGGATGATGGGTTTGAGGGTGTGTGCCTGGCTGTTGAGGAAGGCACGTTGTTTTGATGTTAATGACATAATTTCTTTAAAAGAGTTTCTTTTTATACTTTTCTGAAGTGGTGACGGACGTCAGCAAAGTCCTTCGGACTTTCATGACTAAAATTTGAGCCTAAGGTCTCAAATTTTCCGCAGTTGGTACAATCACTTGTACCAACTAACACCACAGCGAAAAGTATTCTCTATGGGGCTCGCCTTGCTCGCCCGAATTCAGACAACCCTTTCCTTTCTTTGTTTAAATAATTGCTTTTCGTGTGACTACTGCGACGCCTTCTGGTGCCCAGACGGCGACTTTGGCGGTGCCTGTTACGCGGATCCAGCCGAGTCCAGAGATGACTAGGTCTGTCTTGTCCTTGATGGTAAAGACATGTTGGACTAGTTTTGGAAAATCTTCTTTTTCCTTGCTATTTGGTGGTGTCAGAAGTGTTCCGACGTGCTTATCGTAAAAGGCACTAGCGCCTTCTAACTTGGTACGATGGAGTTTGAGTTCATTATCAAAGAAGGCTGTGAAACCTTGCTTCTCACCTGCAATGAAGTCAAAGCGTCCCAAACCGCCTAAAAACAGGGTTTGCTCAGGGTTAAGTTGATAGGTTTTTGGCTTGATTTCCTTTTTAGGGCTGACATACTTGAGGTTTTTAGCCGTCAAGTAGTGGGCCATCTGGTGGCGGTGGATGATTCCCGGCGTATCGTAGATATAAGAGCCGTCATCAAGCGGAATCTCAATCTTGTCCAAGGTTGTCCCTGGGAAACGCGAAGTCGTAATGACATTCTGATCACCCGTGATTTCTTGGATAATAGCATTGATAAGGGTTGATTTTCCAACGTTGGTTACGCCGACCACATAGACATCACGGCCCTTACGATAGTGTTCAATCTTGTCAATGACTTCCTTAATGGCTTGCTTATTTTGTGCCGAAGTTAGGACGACATCGACTGGACGAAGACCTTCTTCGTGGGCACGTTCCATGAGCCACTGGCTAATCTTGCCCGGTTTAACAGACTTGGGTAGAATATCTTTTTTATTTCCCACTAAGAGGACATCATTACCCGATACAAAACGTGGTAAGCCTGGGATGACAGAGCCATTAAAGTCAAAGATATCAATGACATTGACCACCAAGGCATCACTGTCTCCCACCTCGTGCAAGAGCTTGAGGAAATCATCGTCCGTCAACTTGACATCCGTGATTTCATTGTAGTGGCGGAGACGGAAACAGCGTTGGCAATAGACTTCGCCAGTCTCCAAACCTTTTTCGAGTGCTGACTGGGGAGTAAATCCAAGACCAGCCTTGTCTGTCGTCTGAATGGTTGCTCCACAACCAATACAGAGAATTTCTTCCATAATTAAATTCCTTTTTTATATGTAATCGGTCCGTACTTTTCAGTGATTTTTCGCATGACACGACGCTCACGAGCTCGGTTAATTTGAGTTTTGATCGAGTCATGTTGTACCAAGGGTTTGACTAAAATCGAGCGAATGCCAGCACGGTGGGCTGCTCGAATATCTGTCATGAGCTGGTCACCGACCATGACCACTTCGCTTTTCTCATAGTGAAATTCCTTCATGGCACGGTCAATCCCAAATGTGAAGGGCTTCAGAGCCCAATAAACATAATCAATTCCAAACTTCTCAACTGCACGTTGAACTCGTTTTTTGGTGTTATTTGAGACCACGATGATGCGAATACCCGCGTCCCGAAGATCATGTAGCCATTGCTTCATCTCTGGCGTCCCATCAGGGTTATTCCAAGCGATGAGAGTATTGTCCAAATCGACCAAAACAGCCTTGATTCCCTGCGCCTGCAGGCTTGGAACTGTCAGATCATAAACTGCTTCCACAGCAAAATCTGGCATGTAATTTTCAATCGCCATTCTGGCTCCTTTTCTTAACTTTTTTTCGCAATTTTCCTTAATAACAATGACAAGACAATCCACAATCCTGCACTGGCTAAACTGATGTAGAGCCAAGCATGGGGCTCATCTGTTAAAGGTAGGGGAACATTCATTCCGAAAAAGCCTGTCACGACTGCCAAAACCGCTAGCAAGACTGAGATGATAGTCAAGGTTGTCAAATTATCATTCAGGTTGTTGTTTAGGATGTTGTTGTAAGATGCTGATAGTTGTTGGAGAACTTGAGAAATCAAGTCTGTCATGGATACCAATTGATGAGCCTCAATCATAGCATCATCAAACTGTTCTCTCTCAATCTCGTTAAAACTGCGATAGAGGGCATGCCCTTGAATATGCTCCAGCAACATGCGATTTTGCTTTGCAGCCGCAGTGAGGTAAACCATACCAGTCTCCAAGTCGGAAAGGGCAAAGAGGTTTTTCTTGGTCGTCCTCTGGCGCAAGAGGCCATTGACTTCATCCTTACTCTTGTCCATCTGCTCGATGACAGGATAGTAGGCATTGCTGATGATTTCCAGACTAGCAAAGAGAAACTTGTAAATCGAAAGCGTGTCATGACTCTCCAGATAACGGGTCATCTGTTCAATGACATAGGCGTTCTTGGTATTACTAATGGTAATCAGGCGTCGATGTTCCACTATAAAGGTCATGGGAAAGGCTTCGTAATATGCCTTATCCTTTTTCAAGTTCAAGACATTGTAGATAAAGGTCACAGTCCCATTTTCACGGTGATAATCCATATGGGCACGCTCATTTCTATCCAGTGCGTATTCAATGGTTTCCTTATCCAAACCGTAGATTTCAGAAAGGTCCTCTAGTTTTTTCAACTTGTCCAAATCTAGGTTAATCCAGGCGCAACCATTGCCCAACTGTTTTTCTAAAAACATCTTCTCTCCTTTACCAAACTCTTTCTATTGTACCATAAATCTGCTAAAATTTCAGGCCTGGTCTGTCCGAGAGAAATTGCTGACGACGGTGATATTCCGATTGGGAACGAAGTGCAGAACCTGGTCTTCTCCTCTGAGTTGCGTTGTTCGAATGCCGACACTGACAACCTTGCCCGATACAGTAATAGGACCATTTGTCAAAACAACTTCATCTCCTACATCCAGTTGACGTTCAAAGAGGATGAAAAAGCCATTGATGACATCAGACAGAAAACCTTGGGCTCCCATCCCAATAGCCACCCCAGCAATCCCAGCTCCAGCAAGCAAACTAGAAACTGGCAAACCCAAAATAGACAAGATACAATAAAGCAAAAAGAAATAAAGGGTATAATTAAACACATTCTCTAATAAACGTGAAATGGTTTTCTGACGCCCGACATCATGACGAGACATTTTTAGAGAAGGTTTGACAATTCTCTGCACCATTGTATGAAGCAGTTTTTTAGCTATATAGAAGAGTAAAAATAGGAATAACAGAGAAAGTAACTTGGTTAAGATATTCTCAATAATCGTTGTTATATCAAGCTTATTGAGGTAGGTTTGAAAAAATTCTTGCATAGAAAACTCCTTTCATTTATTATACCATACTTTCACAAGTGATGAATCTCCATAAATATTCAAAAATAATAGCCGAAATAGACAGAAAATTCTTGATTTTAGCTCATATTTATACTATAATCATAAACATTACACAACAAAGGAGATTGTTATGAAAAAAATCATTCATGCTTGGAATAAGGCAAGCCTAATCAAACGGATTTTGATTGGTATGCTTATTGGAGGAACCCTAGGTCTGACACTTCCTAACATTTCAGGAATTGGTCTACTCGGAGATCTCTTTGTTGGCGGTCTAAAAGCCATCGCACCTATTCTAGTCTTTGCCCTCGTTGCTAACGCCCTTTCCCAACATCAAAAGGGACAAGATAGCAACATGAAAACGGTTATCTTCCTTTACTTGGTAGGAACCTTTGCAGCGGCACTTGTTGCTGTCTTAGCAAGTTTCATCGTCCCTATTGAAATTGCCTTGAATAGTGCCAATACAGAAATTACACCACCAGATGGGATTGGCCAGGTTCTCAGCAACCTCTTGCTCAAACTGGTTGACAATCCAGTCAATGCCCTTGTCACAGCCAACTACATCGGTATCCTATCTTGGGCAGTTGTTTTCGGGATTGCTATGAGAGAGGCCAGCAAAAATAGTAAAGAATTGCTGAAAACTATGGCTGATGTAACTTCTAAGATTGTCGAATGGATCATCAACCTAGCTCCATTTGGAATCCTTGGCCTTGTCTTCAAAACCATCTCCGATAAGGGAATCGGCAGTTTAGCTAACTATGGAATCTTGCTTGCCCTCTTGGTGACAACTATGCTCTTTGTGGCTCTGGTAGTCAATCCACTAATAGCCTTCCTCTTTATGAAGAGAAACCCTTATCCCCTCGTTTGGAAATGTTTGCGTGTCAGCGGTGTGACAGCCTTCTTCACTCGTAGTTCTGCGGCTAACATCCCTGTCAATATGAAACTTTGCCAGGATCTCGGACTAGATCCAGATACCTATTCAGTTTCTATCCCACTTGGTTCTACTATCAACATGGCCGGGGCAGCGATTACCATTAACGTTCTAACCCTTGCTGCAGTAAATACTTTGGGAATTCCTGTTGACTTTGCAACAGCCTTTGTCCTTAGTGTAGTAGCAGCCATCTCAGCCTGTGGAGCTTCTGGTATTGCCGGAGGATCCCTCCTTCTTATCCCAGTTGCTTGTAGCCTTTTTGGTATTTCAAACGATATTGCCATGCAAGTTGTTGGGGTTGGATTTGTGATTGGTGTCATCCAAGACTCATGTGAAACAGCCCTCAACTCTTCTACAGACGTCCTCTTTACTGCCGTTGCCGAATACGCAGCAGCCCGTAAGAAATAACTCATAAAGACAAGCCTGCTCAGGTCTTGTCTTTTCCGCTTTTATTCGAACTTACTAGGAAATCCATATGTCTATTAGCCAACGTACGACCAAGCTCATCTTAGCTACCTGTCTTGCCTGCCTTCTTGCTTATTTTCTCAATCTCTCCTCAGCTGTCTCGGCTGGAATCATCGCCCTCTTGAGCCTATCCGATACCCGTAGAAGTACCTTAAAACTAGCCCGCAATCGCCTCTTTTCCATGCTTCTAGCTTTGGTTATCGGAGTTCTGGCTTTTCACTTGAGCGGATTTCATATCTGGAGCCTTGGCCTCTATCTGGCTCTTTATGTTCCCCTAGCCTATAGGATGGGCTGGGAAATTGGCATCACACCAAGTAGCGTGTTGGTTAGCCATCTCTTGGTACAAAAATCAACCTCTCCAGACCTTTTAGTCAATGAATTCCTTCTCTTTGCAATCGGTACAGGATTTGCCTTACTTGTCAATCTCTACATGCCTTCACGAGAAGAGGAAATTCATCATTACCACACATTGGTAGAAGAAAAGTTAAAAGATATTCTCCAGCGCTTCAAATATTATTTATCCAGAGGGGATGGACGCAACCGAGCACAGTTGGTTGAAGAATTGGACACCCTTTTGGAAGAAGCCCTCAGACTGGTCTATTTGGATCACTCAGACCACCTCTTTCACCAGACTGATTACCATATTCACTACTTTGAGATGAGACAGCGACAAAGTCGCATCCTGCGAAACATGGCCCAGCAAATCAACACCTGTCGCCTAGCTGCCAGTGAAAGCCTGATTTTAGCCCAACTCTTTTCAAAAATTGCAGGTCAACTGAGCCAGACCAATCCTGCTTCTGATTTACTAGATGAAATCGAACGCTATCTGGAAGTCTTCCGTAACCGCAGTCTGCCTAAGACCAGAGAAGAATTTGAAACCCGCGCCACGCTCCTACAACTCCTACGTGAAGCAAAAACCTTCATCCAAGTAAAAGTTAATTTTTACCAAAAATATGGACAGTAAAAAAGAAAACTTCAGAACAATCACAAAAGGTGAATATCTGAAGTTTTCTTTTATTTATAAGTTATTACCATAAAGGTTAATAGTAAAACGAATAAGGTCTAATATTCAACATCTCTTTATAGAAGGCTAAGGTAAAACCCTACATACTTTGCTATCTTATTATTCACGACACTGAGTTTTGCAAATCGATTCCATTTGCCAAACGTAGTTAGTGAAGCGTTTAGGTAGACCGCCATAGCGGTTACCGTCAAATGACAGCAACTTTATGTTGCTAGTCATTTGTAACGATTTACATTTTTTCTTCCAACTCTACGTCTGGATACTTATCCGCAAACCAGCGGAGGGCAAAGTCATTTTCAAAGAGGAAGACTGGTTGGTCAAAACGGTCTTTTGCCAAGATATTGCGACTTGATGACATCCGTTCATCCAAGTCCTCTGGCTTAATCCAACGAACTGTCTTTTTACCCATTGGGCTCATGACCACTTCTGCATTGTACTCGCCTTCCATACGATGTTTGAAGACTTCAAACTGGAGCTGACCGACTGCCCCCAGCATGTACTCGCCTGTTTGATAATTCTTATAAAGCTGAATGGCACCTTCTTGCACCAGTTGCTCAATCCCCTTGTGAAAAGATTTTTGCTTCATGACATTCTTAGCAGAAACTTTCATGAAAATCTCAGGTGTAAAGGTTGGCAGTGGTTCAAATTCAAACTTGTTTTTTCCAACCGTCAAGGTATCCCCAACCTGATAAGTACCTGTATCGTAAACCCCGATAATATCACCTGCCACGGCATTGGTCACATTCTCACGACTTTCTGCCATAAACTGAGTAACATTAGATAGTTTGGCACCCTTACCAGTACGAGGTAGGTTAACACTCATGCCACGCTCAAATTCGCCCGATACAATACGAACAAAGGCAATACGGTCACGGTGACGAGGGTCCATGTTGGCTTGGATTTTAAAGACAAATCCTGAGAAATCCTTGTCGTAAGGATCCACAATTTCTCCATCTGTTTTCTTGTGTCCATGTGGTTCTGGAGCAAACTTAAGGAAGGTTTCAAGGAAGGTCTGCACACCAAAGTTTGTGAGGGCCGAACCAAAGAAGACTGGTGTCAATTCTCCAGCCAGAATAGCTTCCTCTGAAAACTCATTCCCAGCTTCATTTAATAGTTCAATATCATCCTTAACTTGTTCGTAGAAAGGATTGCTGCCAAAAAGCTTGTCCCCAGCTTCAAGACTGGCAAAACGCTCATCCCCTTTATAGAGCTCCAAGCGTTGGTTATAAAGGTCATAGAGCCCTTCAAAGGCTTTCCCCATCCCGATAGGCCAGTTCATTGGGTAGCTAGCAATTCCTAGAACTTCTTCCAACTCTTGCAAAAGGTCTAGCGGCTCACGACCGTCACGGTCCAGCTTGTTCATAAAGGTAAAGACAGGAATGCCGCGGTGTTTGACAACCTCAAACAATTTCTTGGTTTGGGCCTCGATACCCTTGGCAGAGTCCACAACCATGACCGCAGCATCCACCGCCATCAAGGTACGATAGGTATCTTCTGAAAAGTCCTCGTGCCCTGGTGTGTCGAGGATATTGACGCGCTTACCATCGTAGTCAAACTGCATCACAGATGAAGTAACCGAAATCCCACGTTGCTTCTCGATATCCATCCAGTCAGACTTGGCAAAAGTCCCTGTTTTCTTCCCTTTTACCGTACCAGCCTCACGAATCTCTCCCCCAAAGTAGAGCAACTGCTCAGTAATGGTTGTTTTCCCCGCGTCCGGGTGAGAGATGATAGCAAAGGTACGACGTTTCTTAATTTCTTCTTGAATATTCATAAGTTCTCTTTCTTTGATTATCTATTTTTCTTGTTTCAATAGCTAAGAATGATTTTTACATTGGATTTTACCATTCCTTTCAACACTCCATTATATCGGATTTTAGCATTTTTTTCAATTTCTATTTTATATCAGAAACTGCTAAAGCATAACAATTCCACTTGCAATTTTTAAAATAAATGTTACAATGAATATAGAAAAAGGTGTTGCGTCAACAACACCCCACAGAGCCGTTTAAGACGGTGGCTGTAATTACATAACTAAAAAATAGCTCGTTAACTCGCCAAAGTTAGGACGGCTATTTTTTTGTCTCTTTTACCAATTCAAGGATGAACTTCAGGAGCGTGATAACAAAGTTACCAGCTACAAACATGAGTGTCAAAACCTCAAAGGGTGACAAATCTGGTTACTCCTTTCTACTAAGATTTTACGGGTTCTGCACATAAGCATCACCATCCTTTCGATTTCGTAACCACCGTCTTCACTTCTCTGTTACACCATTGTACCATATAATTCCCCCTTTGAAATCCTCTTTTCAAATTAATCACCATTAAGACACATTCTCTAGCCTCCACCTGTCTTTTTTCACCTTTCCCTCCCTTATTTATAGGAAAATATGGTAAAATAGAACAGACTAAAAATCATCATTTCACGAAAGGATGCAAGATGAAAATTACGCAAGAAGAGGTAACACACGTTGCCAATCTTTCAAAATTAAGATTCTCTGAAGAAGAAACTGCTGCCTTTGCTACGACCTTGTCTAAGATTGTTGACATGGTTGAATTGCTGGGCGAAGTCGACACAACTGGTGTCGCACCTACTACAACTATGGCTGACCGCAAGACCGTACTCCGCCCTGATGTGGCCGAAGAAGGAACAGACCGTGATCGCTTGTTTAAAAACGTACCTGAAAAAGATAACTACTATATCAAGGTACCAGCTATCCTAGACGATGGAGGAGATGCCTAATGACTTTTAACAATAAAACCATTGAAGACTTACATAATCTCCTTGTCTCTAAGGAAATTTCAGCAACTGAATTAACACAAGCTACGCTTGAAGATATCAACTCTCGCGAAACAGCTATCAACGCTTTCGTCACAATCGCTGAGGAGCAAGCCCTTGCGCAAGCTAAGGCTATTGATGAAGCTGGAATTGACGCTGATAATGTCCTTTCAGGAATTCCACTTGCAGTTAAGGATAATATCTCTACAGATGGTATCCTCACAACTGCTGCCTCAAAAATGCTCTACAACTACGAGCCAATCTTTGATGCGACAGCCGTTGCCAATGCAAAAGCCAAGGGTATGATTGTCGTCGGAAAGACCAACATGGACGAGTTTGCCATGGGTGGATCAGGTGAGACTTCTTACTACGGTGCCACTAAAAATGCTTGGGACCAGACCAAGGTTCCTGGTGGTTCATCAAGTGGTTCCGCTGCAGCTGTAGCCTCAGGACAAGTCCGCTTGTCACTTGGTTCTGATACTGGTGGTTCTATCCGCCAACCTGCTGCCTTCAACGGGATTGTTGGTCTTAAACCAACCTACGGAACAGTTTCACGTTTTGGTCTCATTGCCTTTGGTAGCTCATTAGACCAGATTGGACCTTTTGCACCAACTGTTAAGGAAAACGCCCTCTTGCTCAACGCTATTGCTAGCGAAGATGCCAAAGACTCTACTTCTGCTCCTGTTCGCATTGCCGACTTTACTTCAAAAATCGGTCAAGACATCAAGGGCATGAAAATCGCTTTGCCTAAAGAATATCTTGGCGAAGGAATTGACCCAGAGGTTAAAGAAACCATCCTGAATGCGGCCAAACATTTTGAAAAACTTGGTGCTATCGTTGAAGAAGTCAGCCTTCCTCACTCTAAATACGGTGTTGCGGTCTACTACATCATCGCTTCATCTGAGGCTTCATCAAACTTACAACGCTTTGACGGTATCCGTTATGGTTACCGCGCAGAGGATGCAACCAATCTTGATGAAATCTATGTAAACAGCCGTAGCCAAGGTTTCGGTGAAGAGGTGAAACGTCGTATCATGCTAGGTACTTTCAGCCTTTCATCAGGTTACTATGATGCCTACTACAAGAAGGCTGGTCAAGTTCGTACCCTCATCATCCAAGATTTCGAAAAAGTCTTTGCAGATTACGACTTGATTTTGGGCCCAACTGCTCCTAGTGTTGCCTATGACTTGGACTCACTCAACCACGACCCAGTTGCTATGTACTTGGCTGACCTCTTGACCATCCCAGTCAACTTAGCTGGTCTGCCAGGAATTTCGATTCCTGCTGGCTTCTCTCAAGGTCTACCTGTTGGACTGCAATTGATTGGTCCTAAGTACTCTGAGGAAACCATTTACCAAGTTGCTGCTGCTTTTGAAGCAACAACAGACTACCACAAACAACAACCCGTGATTTTTGGAGGTGATAACTAATGAACTTTGAAACAGTCATTGGACTTGAAGTCCACGTAGAGCTCAACACCAATTCAAAAATCTTCTCACCTACTTCTGCCCACTTTGGAAATGACCAAAACGCTAACACTAACGTGATTGACTGGTCTTTCCCAGGAGTTCTGCCAGTTCTCAACAAAGGTGTTGTCGATGCCGGCATCAAGGCTGCTCTTGCCCTCAATATGGACATCCACAAAAAAATGCACTTTGACCGCAAGAACTACTTCTACCCTGATAATCCAAAAGCCTACCAGATTTCTCAGTTTGATGAGCCAATCGGTTACAACGGCTGGATTGAAGTGGAACTAGAAGATGGTACGACTAAGAAAATCGGTATCGAACGTGCCCACCTAGAAGAAGACGCTGGTAAAAACACCCACGGTACAGATGGCTACTCTTATGTTGACCTTAACCGCCAAGGGGTGCCCTTGATTGAGATTGTATCTGAAGCAGATATGCGTTCACCTGAAGAAGCCTATGCTTATCTAACAGCCCTCAAGGAAGTCATCCAGTACGCTGGTATTTCTGACGTTAAGATGGAAGAAGGTTCTATGCGTGTGGATGCCAACATCTCTCTTCGTCCTTATGGTCAAGAGAAATTCGGTACCAAGACTGAGTTGAAGAACTTGAATTCCTTCTCAAATGTCCGCAAGGGGCTTGAATATGAAGTCCAACGTCAAGCTGAAATCCTTCGCTCAGGTGGTCAAATCCGCCAAGAGACACGCCGTTACGATGAAGCCAACAAAGCAACCATTCTCATGCGTGTCAAGGAAGGTGCTGCAGACTACCGCTACTTCCCAGAACCAGACCTACCTCTCTTTGAAATCTCAGACGAGTGGATTGAGGAAATGCGTACAGAGTTGCCAGAGTTTCCAAAAGAACGCCGTGCTCGCTACGTCTCTGACCTCGGCTTGTCAGACTACGATGCTAGCCAGTTGACTGCAAATAAAGTCACTTCTGACTTCTTTGAAAAAGCTGTTGCTCTTGGTGGTGATGCCAAACAAGTTTCTAACTGGCTCCAAGGTGAGGTTGCTCAGTTCTTAAATGCCGAAGGTAAGACACTGGAACAAATCGAGTTGACACCAGAAAACTTGGTTGAAATGATTGCCATCATCGAAGACGGCACTATTTCATCTAAGATTGCCAAGAAAGTCTTTGTCCACCTTGCTAAAAATGGCGGTGGCGCGCGTGAATACGTGGAAAAAGCAGGTATGGTTCAAATCTCAGATCCAGCTGTCTTGATTCCAATTATCCACCAAGTCTTTGCCGATAACGAAGTCGCAGTTGCCGACTTCAAGTCAGGCAAACGAAACGCAGATAAGGCCTTTACAGGATTCCTTATGAAAGCAACCAAAGGCCAAGCCAACCCACAAGTTGCCCTTAAACTCCTTGCCCAAGAATTGGCCAAGTTGAAAGAAGATTAATATATAAAAAACCAGCCCTGAGGTTGGTTTTTTCTCCCCTACCATCTCCCAATAACTATTTTGGCTTTATTTCCAGAAGATTTTATGGTAAAATGAAGAGTAATAATATTTATTAAAGAGGTAAAAACATGATTGAAGCAAGCAAATTGAAAGCTGGTATGACATTTGAAACTGCAGACGGAAAATTGATCCGCGTTTTGGAAGCTAGCCACCACAAACCAGGTAAAGGAAACACAATCATGCGTATGAAATTGCGTGATGTCCGTACTGGTTCTACATTTGATACAAGCTACCGTCCAGAAGAAAAATTCGAACAAGCTATTATCGAAACTGTGCCAGCTCAATACTTGTACAAAATGGATGAAACTGCCTACTTCATGAACACTGAAACTTACGACCAATACGAAATTCCAGTCGTAAACGTTGAAAATGAATTGCTTTACATCCTTGAAAACTCTGATGTGAAAATCCAATTCTACGGAACTGAAGTAATCGGTGTAACTGTACCAACTACTGTTGAATTGACAGTTGCTGAAACACAACCATCTATCAAAGGTGCTACTGTCACAGGTTCTGGTAAACCAGCAACTATGGAAACTGGACTTGTTGTCAACGTTCCTGACTTCATCGAAGCTGGACAAAAATTGATCATCAACACTGCAGAAGGAACTTACGTTTCTCGTGCCTAATCTCTAGAAAGAGGTCATTCTATGGGAATTGAAGAACAATTTGGCGAAATCGTTATCGCTCCACGTGTACTTGAAAAAATCATTGCCATCGCAACTGCTAAAGTTGATGGTGTCCACTCATTTTCAAATAAATCCGTATCTGATACCCTATCAAAACTCTCTCTTGGTCGTGGCGTCTACTTAAAAGAAAGCAACGAAGAACTAACTGCTGACATCTATCTCTACCTTGAGTACGGTGTGAAGGTACCAAAAGTGGCTCTTGCTATTCAAAAAGCAGTCAAAGATGCTGTCCGTGATATGGCTGATGTGGAACTTGCTGCTGTCAACATCCATGTTGCAGGAATCGTTCCAGATAAAACACCAAAACCTGAGTTGAAAGATCTATTTAACGAGGACTTCCTCAATGACTAGTCCATTATTAGAATCTAGACGTGAACTTCGAAAATGCGCTTTTCAAGCTCTCATGAGCCTTGAATTCGGCACAGATATGGAAACAGCTTGTCACTTTGCCTACACGCATGACCGTGAAGATGCAGATGTGCAAATCCCTGCCTTTCTTCTGAACTTGGTTTCTGGCGTTCAAGCTCAAAAAGACGAGTTGGATAAACAAATCAATCAGCACCTCAAGTCAGGCTGGACAGTTGAGCGCTTGACCTTGGTCGAAAAAAACTTACTACGCTTAGGTATCTTTGAAATCACATCATTTGATACACCTCAGCTGGTAGCAGTCAATGAAGCCATTGAACTCGCTAAGAATTTTTCAGATCAAAAATCAGCCCGCTTTATCAACGGACTGCTTAGTCAATTTGTAACTGAAGAAAATGAATAATCGAAAGGTGTTTGGTCTTCCAAGCACCTTTTACTTCGTCCTTGATACAGAGTCAGAACCACATAAAAACTAGAACTGACTGCCAGTTCTAGTTTTTGCGTATTCTGAGGTATTAGTATTTTCTAAATCGTTGATAGCGTTCTTCCAACAACGCTTCTAACGGTTTTTGCGAAAGTCTAGCTAGCTCAGCTTGGAGTTCTTTTTTGACATTCTTAATTAATTCTTTGCTAGAAAGTCCTGCTTCAGAAATCACCTTGTCCACCACGTCCATTTCTAGCAGTTCATGAGAAGTGATTTTCATCAGCTCTGCCGCTTCCATGGCACGAGTTCCATCCTTCCATAGAATGGAAGCAAAGCCTTCTGGGCTGAGAATGGCATAGATAGAATTTTCCAGCATCCAGACACGGTCTGCAACTGCTAGAGCCAAAGCTCCACCTGAACCACCTTCACCGATAATGATAGCGATAATCGGAACTTTCAGATCACTCATTTCCATAAGATTGCGAGCGATAGCTTCCCCTTGACCGCGTTCTTCCGCTCCCACACCAGGATAGGCACCTGCAGTATTGATAAAGGTCACAACTGGACGGCCAAATTTTTCAGCCTGTTTCATCAACCGTAGGGCCTTGCGATAGCCTTCTGGATGTGGTTGTCCAAAATTCCGTTTTAGATTGTCTTGCAAGCTCTTGCCTTTTTGGATACCAACCACTGTGACAGCTTGATCTCCAAGCCAGCCAATACCACCGACAACTGCACCATCATCACGAAAAGAACGGTCACCGTGTAATTGGATAAATTCATCAAAAATGCCTGTCGCAAAGTCCAAGGTTGTCAAGCGACTCTGCTCACGCGCTTCTCTGACTATTTTTGCAATATTCATCTAGGACACCCTCCATGCAATCTGACTAGGCTAGCAATCGTATCTGGCAAATCTCTTCTTTTGACAATAGCATCCACAAAGCCATGTTCCAATAGGAATTCTGCCTTTTGGAAATCCTCAGGTAAGCTTTCACGAACCGTATTTTCAATCACACGACGCCCAGCAAAACCAACCAAGCTCTGTGGTTCAGCTAGAATAATATCTCCTTCCATAGCGAAAGAAGCCGTTACACCACCTGTCGTTGGATCTGTCAAAATAGTCAGATAAAAGAGACCTGCATTTGAATGGCGTTTAACTGCTGCAGAAATCTTGGCCATCTGCATAAGACTCATGATTCCTTCCTGCATACGGGCTCCACCAGACGCTGTGAAGAGAACAACTGGCAACTGTTCAACAGTCGCATACTCAAACAAGCGAGTGATTTTTTCACCTACAACCGTCCCCATAGAAGCCATGATAAAATTGGAATCCATAATCCCAAGAGCCACAGTCTGACCTTTAATAAGAGCAGTTCCTGTCACAACAGCTTCATCCAGTCCTGTTTTTTCACGCATAGTTGCTAGTTTCTTTTGATAACCAGGGAAATGCAAGGGATCCTTGCTTTCAATCCCTGTAAACAATTCCTTAAAGGTTCCCATATCAATCGTCAAAGCCAAGCGTTCTTGGGCAGAAATACGAAAGGTATAGCTACAATGCGGACAGATACGTTCACTTCCCAGATCCTTCTGATAAATGGTATACTTACAGCCAGGACACTGGGAGAATAATTCATCTGGAACCTCTGGCTTGGCTTGAGGTTTTTCCCTAACCGAACGATTGGGATTAATTCGAATATACTTATCTTTTTTACTAAATAGAGCCATTGATTCCCCTTTTCGGTTTAAACTCTTGAAGTCATTTTATTCTTTTTCTTGATACTTAGGTAAGAATGTTTCCATCAAGAAAGAAGTATCGTAATCTCCAGCAATAACATTGCGATCTGAAATGAGGTCAAGCTGGAAATCTGCATTGGTCTGCACTCCTTCAATCTCTAATTCATAGAGGGCACGTTGCATTTTCATCAAGGCGTCAAAACGATTTTCACCGTGAACGATGATTTTAGCAATCATACTATCATAATAAGGTGGAATGGTATAGCCTGGATAAACTGCTGAATCCACGCGCAAGCCAACTCCACCACTTGGCAGATGGAGATTAGTAATCTTACCTGGACTAGGAGCAAAGTTGAAGGCTGGATTTTCTGCATTGATACGACACTCGATGGCATGACCGCGTAGGACAATATCTTCTTGCTTAACAGACAGAGGCTGACCTGCCGCAATGCGAATCTGTTCCTTAACGATATCCACACCTGAAACAAATTCTGTTACCGGATGTTCTACCTGAACACGAGTATTCATTTCCATGAAATAGAAATTGCCACTTGCTTCATCAAGCAGAAACTCAATGGTCCCTGCATTCTCATAGCCAACAGACTCTGCCGCTCGAACAGCAGCAGCACCGATTTCATGGCGCAACGTTTTTCCGATTGCAATCGAAGGACTTTCTTCCAAAACCTTTTGGTTATTCCGTTGAAGAGAACAATCCCGTTCCCCCAAGTGAATCACATTCCCGTGCTCATCTCCTAGGATTTGAACCTCGATGTGACGAGCTGGATAGATGACCCGTTCTATGTACATGGCACCATTGCCATAATTGGCCTTGGCTTCACTAGAGGCAGTTTCAAAGGCTGATACGAGGTATTCTGGTTTTTCAACCTTACGAATCCCTTTACCACCACCACCTGCTGAAGCCTTGAGCATAACAGGATAGCCAATTTTTTCAGCAACAATCAAAGCTTCCTCAGAGTTATGCACTTCTCCATCCGAACCTGGTATAACAGGCACGCCTGCTTTGATCATCTGAGCGCGCGCATTAATCTTATCCCCCATCATATCCATAACATGGCCAGATGGACCGATAAACTTGATTCCCACCTCTTCGCACATAGTTGCAAATTTGGAATTTTCACTGAGAAATCCAAAACCGGGGTGAATGGCTTCTGCCTCAGTCAAGACTGCAGCTGATAGAACCGCATTAATATTGAGATAAGACTCTGTAGGCTTACCAGGACCGATACAAACCGCTTCATCTGCCAAAAGCGTATGAAGGGCTTCCTTATCAGCAGTTGAATAAACCGCCACCGTTGCAATCCCCAATTCACGCGCCGCACGGATAATACGAACCGCAATTTCACCACGATTGGCAATTAAAATTTTTCGAAACATGGAGAACCTCCTTAGTTCCCTATTGCAAAGGTAAGAGTACCACTAGCTGCAAGCTTGCCATCCACTTCAGCCTTTGCTTCAACCACGGCAATGGTGCCACGACGTTTTACAAAAGTCGCTGTCATAACCAATTGGTCACCAGGTACAACTTGCTTCTTAAACTTGACCTTATCCATACCAGCGTAAAAGACCAGTTTCCCCTTATTTTCAGGTTTTGATAACTCCAATACACCAGCTGTTTGCGCCAAGGCTTCCATAATCAGAACACCTGGCATGACAGGGTATTGAGGGAAATGACCATTAAAGAAGGGCTCATTGATGGTCACATTTTTGATGGCAACAATGGTGTCCTCGCGCACTTCCAAGACACGGTCTACTAGTAGCATAGGATAACGGTGGGGAAGGGCTTCTTTGATTCCTTGAATATCGATCATTTGATACGTACCAATCCTTTACCAAACTCAACCATTTCTTCGTTAGAAACGAGAATTTCCGTTACCACACCATCCTTAGGTGCTGGAATTTCATTCATGACTTTCATGGCTTCGATAATCACCAATGTTTGACCTTTTTTAACACTATCACCAACTGTTACAAAGGCAGGTTTATCTGGACCAGCAGCCAAGTAAGCCACCCCAACAAGTGGACTCTCTACAACATCTCCCTCAGCAGCTACGCTTGCTTCTGCTGATGACGAAGTTTCTTCTATTACAGTTTCTACTGGAGCAGATGTAGGAGCTACTGGACTTGGTGTTGCTAGAACAGGCGCTGGAGCGGCTTGAGATGCAACTTCAGACACCAGTCTAGCTTCATTCTTGCTAAACTGCAACTCATCCGTCCCATTTTTATAAGAAAATTCTCTCAAACTTGACTGGTCAAATTGGGCCATCAAGTCTTTAATATCGTTTAAATTCATAGTTATTTATTCTCCCAACGTTTGAAAGCAAGAACTGCATTGTGGCCACCAAAACCAAAAGTATTTGAAATGGCGTATGGAATTTCTTGCTCCAAGCCTTGTCCATAAACGACATTGGCTTCGATATAATCTGATACTTCACTTGTTCCAGCTGTCATTGGTACAAAGTTATGACGCATGGCTTCGATTGTGACAATAGCTTCTACCGCGCCTGCAGCACCCAGCAAATGTCCTGTGAAAGACTTAGTTGATGATACAGGTACTTCCTTACCAAGAACAGCTACGATCGCACCACTTTCTCCTTTTTCATTAGCAGGAGTTGACGTTCCGTGAGCATTGACATAGGCTACTTGCTCTGGAGAAATCTCAGCTTCTTCCAAGGCTAGTTTGATGGCCTTGATAGCTCCCTGACCTTCTGGATGAGGAGAAGTCATATGGTAGGCATCACAAGTATTTCCGTAACCAACTACTTCAGCAAGGATGGTTGCCCCACGTTTTTCAGCGTGTTCAAGACTTTCAAGAACCAACATCCCTGAACCTTCACCCATAACAAACCCATTGCGGTCCTTATCAAATGGAATAGAAGCACGAGTTGGATCCTCTGTAGTAGAGAGAGCTGTTAGGGCTTGGAAACCAGCAATAGCAAAAGGTGTGATAGAGGCTTCTGAACCACCTACCAACATAACGTCTTGGAAACCAAATTTAATTGAGCGGAAGGCATCCCCAATCGCGTCATTTGATGAAGCGCAGGCAGTATTGATAGATTTGCAAACACCGTTTGCTCCAAAACGCATAGCAACATTTCCTGAAGCCATATTTGGCAAGGCTTTTGGAAGGGTCAATGGTTTCACACGTTTTGGTCCTTTGTCATTTAGGCGAAGCACTTGATCTTCAATTTCCTTGATTCCACCAATACCAGAGGCAACGATAACACCAAAACGATCTTTATCAAGAGCCTCTACATCCAAATTGGCATGATTAACAGCTTCTTGGGCTGCATACAAGGCATATAAAGAATAATTATCAAAACGATTGGTATCTTTCTTAACAAAGTATTTATCAAAAGGAAAATCTTGGATTTCTGCCGCATTATGCACATCAAAGTCACTATGATCAAATTTTGTTATTGGACCAATTCCGATGTTTCCAGTTGTCAAACTATTCCAAAATTCTTCTGGTGTATTTCCGATTGGAGATGTTACTCCATAACCTGTTACCACTACGCGATTTAATTTCATCTTTTTCACCTCTAGCTTCTGCTACATACTTAAGCCACCATCAATGGCAACTACTTGACCAGTTAGATAATCTTGGCCTGCTAAAAATACTGTCAAATCTGCAACCTGCTCTGCTTGCCCAAATTCTTTCATAGGAATTTGTGCCAGCATAGCATCTTTTACCTTGTCTGATAGAACAGCTGTCATATCGGACTCAATCATTCCAGGTGCAATAGCATTAACCCTGATATTGCGATTGGCCACTTCACGCGCCACAGACTTGGTAAAACCAATCAAACCAGCCTTAGAAGCTGCATAGTTAGCTTGACCGATATTTCCCATCAAACCAACAACACTAGACATATTAATGATAGCACCTTCTCTGGCTTTCATCATCGATTTCAAGACTGATTGTGTCATGTTAAAAGCTCCAGTCAAGTTAACCTTGAGCACTTTTTCAAAATCCGCTTCTGTCATCTTGAGCATCAGGGTATCTTGGGTAATCCCTGCATTGTTGACCAAAACATCTACTGAACCTAGCTCTGCAATAGCTTGCTCAACCATACGTTTAGCGTCTGCAAAATCTGATACATCTCCTGAAATAGGAACCACCTTGACACCATAGTTTGAAAACTCAGCGAGCAATTCTTCTGAAATTGCACCACGACTGTTTAAGGCAATGTTGGCTCCTGCTTGAGCAAACTTATGGGCAACGGCAAGACCAATTCCACGACTCGAACCTGTAATAAAGATATTTTTATTTTTTAGTTGCATTCTTTTCTCCTGTTTCCTCTTGTATTTGTGGGAGAAGGGATTACTCGTTTTCTAGCAAGGCTTCCAAACTCGCCTGATCTTCAACATTGGCTAGTTTAGCCGTTTTATCAATTTTTTTGACAAAGCCTGACAAGACTTTCCCTGGGCCAATCTCGATAAAGTTGGTTACTCTTGCTTCTTGCATAACTGCAATACTTTCATAGAAACGAACTGGTTCCTTGACCTGACGCGTCAAGAGTTGAACTATATCTTCTTTTTGCATGACAGCAGCTTCTGTATTGCCGACTAAGGGACAAGTGAAATCTGAAAAACTTACCTGAGCTAGAGTTTCAGCTAGTTTCTGGCTAGCAGGCTCAAGGAGAGCGGTATGAAAGGGACCTGACACCTTGAGGGGAATCAAGCGTTTAGCCCCTGCTTCCTGCAAGAGTTCGACAGCTCGATCAACTGCAACCACTTCTCCACCAATCACGATTTGTGCAGGTGTATTATAGTTGGCTGGGGTAACCACTCCAAATTCAGAAGCTTTTTGACAGGCTTCTTCAATGACCTCTACTGGCGTATTGAGAACTGCCACCATCTTGCCAGAGCCAGCAGGGGCCGCTTCTTCCATATAGGATCCACGCTTAGCTACCAAGGCAACCGCATCTTCAAAATCCAAGGCGCCACTGGCCACCAAGGCAGAGTATTCTCCAAGAGACAAACCAGCAACCATATCAGGCTGATAGCCCTTTTCTTGCAATAAACGGTAGATAGCAACCGATGTCGCTAGAATGGCTGGTTGCGTATAGCGAGTCTGATTGAGTTTTTCTTCTTCCCTATCAATAAGATAACGCAAATCATAACCGAGCACCTGACTCGCTTGATCAATCGTTTCTGTGACAATAGGGTAGTGATCATAGAGATCCCGTCCCATACCTAGATACTGGGCACCTTGGCCAGCAAACAAAAAGGCCGTTTTAGTCATTTCTTACAACTCCTGCCCAACGAGAGGCTTCTTCTTGAATTTTCTTAGCTGCTCCGTAATACAAATCTTTTAGGATTTCTTCAACGGTTTCTTCTTTGGAAACAAGCCCAGCAATCTGACCTGCCATGACAGATCCGCCATCTACATCACCGTGAACAACTGCTTTGGCTAGTGCACCTGCTCCCATTTGTTCAAAAATTTCCAAGTCTGGATTTTCTTGTTTAAAGGCATCTTTCTCAGCTTTTTCAAAATCACGAGTCAATTGATTTTTAATAGCTCGAACAGCATGTCCAAAGTGTTGAGCTGAAATTGTAGTATCAATATCTCTAGCTTTTAAAATTTTCGCCTTATAATTTGGATGGGCATTAGACTCTTTTGCAACGACAAAGCGAGTTCCAACCTGAATAGCTTCTGCACCTAGCATAAAGCCAGCAGCAGCACCTTCACCATCCGCAATCCCTCCTGCAGCAATAACAGGAATAGATACAGCAGCAGTAACCTGGCGCACCAAGGTCATGGTTGTTAATTTCCCAATGTGTCCTCCAGCTTCCATTCCTTCTGCAATAACAGCGTCCGCACCGATTTTTTCCATGCGTTTAGCTAGGGCAACACTTGGCACAACAGGAATAACCGTAATACCAGCTTCATGGAAACGTTCCATGTATTTGCTTGGATTTCCTGCGCCTGTTGTCACTACCTTAACACCTTCCTCGATAACGAGGTCTACAATATCTTCCACAAAGGGAGACAAGAGCATAATGTTGACACCAAAGGGTTTATCTGTCAATGATTTGATTTTATCAATATTTGCCTTGACAACTTCTTTAGGGGCATTCCCCCCACCGATAATCCCTAGTCCTCCAGCCTTGGAAACAGCCCCTGCCAAATCACCATCAGCAACCCAGGCCATCCCTCCTTGGAAAATAGGATAATCAATGTTCAATAATTCTGTAATACGCGTTTTCATAGTGCCTCCATCGTTTCTTGCTTACGTAATAGTTCGATACCGTCATAATTTGACAATCAAACTATTGCCTAAACAAGAGGGAGCGGGTTTCCCTACTCCTTCTATCTTATATTCTGCTTATTTTGTTTGCTCTTCAACGTAGGCAACCAAGTCACCAACTGTTTTCAAGTCATCTTCTGCTTCGATTTGGATATCAAAAGCATCTTCGATTTCTGAGATTACTTGGAACAAGTCCAATGAATCTGCGTCCAAATCATCAAAAGTTGATTCAAGTGTTACTTCTGATGCGTCTTTTCCAAGTTCTTCAACGATAATTTCTTGTACTTTTTCAAATACTGCCATGATAGGACTCCTTTAAAATAAATAGTTTTTTTATAACAATGTGTTCACCACATGATTACCTAAATTGTAAGAATGAGCGTGCCCCAGGTCAAGCCTCCACCGAAGCCTGATAGTAGAACAGTCTGGCTACCATCTAAACGGATGAGGCCTTGTTCTACACACTCTGAAAGTAAAATCGGGATACTGGCTGCACTGGTATTGCCATATTCCATCATATTGGCTGGAAGTTTATCTCGGTTAACACCGATTTTTCTAGCCATTTTATCCAAAATACGGTCATTAGCCTGATGAAGTAGCAGATAATCCAAGTTTGTCGCCTCTATAGGAGATTCATCAATAGTCTGCTTGATAGACTTGGCTACGTCCCGAATAGCAAAATCAAAGACTGCGCGCCCATCCATCTTCAAAAATGAATCTGCACTTTCTTGATCTGAAAATGGAGAATGTAACCCCGAATGTCCATAAGTTAGACACTCGCTACGACTCCCATCACTATTGAGACTCTCAGCCAAAAAATGCTCTTTCTCGCTAGCTTCTAGCAAGACTCCACCAGCACCATCTCCAAACAAAACAGCTGTTGATCGGTCTGACCAATCGACTGCTTTAGAGAGGGTTTCACTACCAATCACCAAGCCTTTTTGAAAGCGACCAGAAGCGATAAACTTTTCAGCAGTTGAAAGAGCAAATACAAATCCACTGCAAGCTGCTGTTAGGTCAAAAACAAAGGCCTTATTAGCACCAATATTGGCTTGGACACGAGCAGCTGTTGAGGGCATCATCGAATCTGGAGTAATGGTAGCTAGGATGATAAAATCCAACTCCTCTCCTGTGATTCCAGCTTTTGCCATCAGTTTCTTGGCAACCTCTGTAGCTAAATCACTAGTAGATTCTGTTCTTGAAATATGTCTTTGACGTATTCCCGTCCGACTTGAAATCCACTCATCATTGGTATCCATAATCTGAGCCAAATCATGATTTGTAACCACTTGCTCTGGCACATAATGAGCAACCTGGCTTATTTTTGCAAAAGCCATTATCTCAAATCCTCCAAAAATTGATAAAGATTAGTCAAACCTTTGCTCATAACCTCCATTTCTTGCTTACTCATACCATCAATGATTTTTTCAACCATGGCCTTGTGGAAGCGTTTATGTAGCCTATGAACCAAGCGACCTTTCTTTGTCAAATGCAGATGTACCACACGTCGATCATGTTCTGAGCGAATCCGTTCAATGTAACCCTTGCGTTCGAGATTATTCAAACTAGTCGTAACTGTCCCAAGAGTCACCATCAACTCTTTTGACACTTGACTTGGTGTCACATCTGGAACTTTTCCAATCACATCAATCGTATGCATTTCTTTGATGGAGATATCCTTGAAACGACTACCCCTCAAGCTAACTTCCTCAATAACGAGGACATTGTTAAATATAGACGTTAAATATTCATTAATTCGTTGGTAGTCCAATCTTTCCTTCCCTCCTTTTCAAAAAAACTTTTAGAATCAAAACATTTGACAAGAAAATTATATCAAAGTTCAAAGAATGGTGCAAGTATTTTTTTATTTTCCTGTAAATTTAGGTCTTCTTCTTTCCGAATGAGCCCGAACTCCCTCTTTGAAATCCTCTGTTTGGGCCAAGGACGCCTGTAGGTTCAGTTCTAAAACAGCATAATCTTGCCAATCTTTAAATTGACTCTCCCACACCAACTTCTTAATGGCAGCATAGGAATTACTTGAGCCACGTCTTAATTTTTTAAGAAGCTGTTCTCTCGTCTTTTCAAGTTTATCAGCTTCACAGACACGGTAAACTAGGCCCCACTCTAAAGCTTTGTCTGCTGTTAAAGCTTCTCCTGTCATAGCTAATTGAACAGCACGCGTCACACCAATACTACGACTCAATAGATGAATCCCACCTGCATCTGGAGCTAAGCCAACTCCAACAAAAGCTTGGATAAATTTAGCCTTATCCGTTGCCAGACAGAAATCTGCAGCAACAGCCATATTCGCTGCGGCACCTGCAACAGCCCCATCAACCTCCATCAAGACAGGTTTAGCAATTTGCTTGATTTTATAAGAAATAGTATTGACCAATTCTGCGATTTTCGTCAATGATGGAATATCATCCTCATCCACCGCCCGCTTCATCTCTACTAAATCTCCCCCAACTGAAAAGACTTTGCCATTCGCGTTGATTAATACAAAATGCACAGCCGGATCCTCTTCTGCCAAACTCAGAGCTTCTAAAATCTCCTCACACATAGGAATATGAAAACCATTTGCGACCTCAGGACGATTCAAGGTAAGGATTGCCAAATCCTCTTCAAGCTGATAAATAACGTGTTCCATCTGGACTCCTTTTTGTTTTATAAGCAGTTTAAATTATTTTATTTTCAAAGTATATCTTTTTTAAAATCAGAAAGCAAGAAAAAATCAACTGAAAGTGTCTCAGCCGATAAGAAAGGCTCGCTTTGTCCTAGAAAGCATCTTATTTTCTTCATTGAAAAAAGGCTTTCTTTCTGCTATAATCGTATAAAATACTTACTTTAGGAGTTCTTATGAAAGTTGTTAAATTTGGAGGTAGCTCTCTTGCCTCTGCTAGTCAATTAGAAAAAGTTTTAAACATCGTCAAAAGCGATCCAGAGCGTCGTTTTGTAGTCGTTTCTGCGCCTGGTAAACGCAATGCTGAAGATACTAAGGTTACGGATGCCTTGATTAAATACTACCGTGATTATGTCGCTGGTAACGATATTAGCAAGAGTCAAAACTGGATTATCGACCGCTATGCCGCTATGGTTAGTGAATTGGGACTGAAGCCAGCTGTTCTTGAGAAAATTTCAAAAAGCATTCGCGCCTTGGCCACTCTTCCTATCGAAGAAAATGAATTTCTCTACGATACTTTCCTAGCAGCTGGTGAAAATAACAATGCTAAATTGATTGCTGCCTACTTTAATCAAAATGGGATCGATGCACGCTATGTGCACCCTAGAGAAGCTGGTATTGTGGTCACAAGTGAACCTGGTCACGCTCGCATCATTCCATCAAGTTATGATAAGATTGAAGAATTGACAAATACAAATGAAGTTCTTGTCATTCCTGGTTTCTTTGGAGTTACCAAGGAAAATCAAATCTGTACCTTCTCACGTGGAGGATCTGATATCACTGGTTCTATCATTGCTGCTGGTGTAAAAGCCGACCTCTATGAAAACTTTACAGACGTTGATGGTATCTTTGCTGCCCACCCTGGTATTATCCACCAACCACACTCAATCCCTGAGTTGACCTATCGTGAAATGCGTGAGTTGGCCTATGCAGGATTCTCAGTCCTTCATGATGAAGCTCTTCTACCTGCCTACCGTGGAAAAATTCCTCTAGTTATCAAGAATACCAACAATCCTGACCATCCAGGTACTCGTATCGTTCTAAAACACAGTAGTGATGAATTTCCAGTTGTGGGAATTGCTGGTGACTCAGGCTTTGTCAGCATCAACATGTCTAAATACCTTATGAACCGTGAGGTTGGATTTGGACGCAAGGTTCTTCAAATCCTTGAAGATCTTAACATCGGTTGGGAACATATGCCAACAGGTATCGACGATCTTTCAATCATCCTCCGTTCTCGCGAACTAACTCCTATCAAGGAAGAAGAAATCCTTCGTCAGTTGGTTCAAAAGGCTGAAGTAGACCATGCAGAAATCGAGCACGACCTTTCAATCATTATGATTGTTGGAGAAAAGATGAAGAGCCATATCGGTGTCACTGCTACTGCGACACGCGCTTTATCTGAAAATAAGATCAACATCCAGATGATGTCTCAAGGTTCTAGTGAAGTGTCTATCATGTTTGTTGTCCATAAGGACCAAGAGAAAGCAGCTATTAAAGCCCTCTACAATGCCTTTTTCGGTGAAAGTAAGGAAGACTAAGCATGGCTCAATCACTTAACAAAACAGTGCTCCTCAATACGACAGGTACCTCCTACCTCTCTATAGCTGGAAAAGTTGGGAAATTCCTTGTCGGAGATCAGGCTCTGGAATTTTACCCCGATGTCAATGTTGAACAATTTATCCAGATTCCTTGGAGCCATATCAACCAAATTGGAGCTAATGTTACTGGTCGCAAAATCAGTCGCCACTTCGAAGTCTTTACAGACAGAGGAAAATTCCTCTTTGCTTCAAAAGACTCAGGTGCCATTCTCAAAATTGCGCGTGAAAAATTGGGCAATGACAAGGTCGTCAAACTTCCGACCCTGATTCAAACCATTAGTCAAAAATTTAAAAATCTATTTGCAAAAAAGTAGAAACTTTAGTATAATCATAGCAACGGATAAGTAGGTTATCTTCTTCTTTCAGAAAGTCTGCGGGTGCTGCGAGCAGATAGGAGGGATAGGTGAAATTCTACCGTTAGTAACAATTGCATACACAATCAAGTGCACACCTGTGAAGTTGGATGGAACCGTGGCCCTGCCACTCCAACGCTTTGTCAGGTGTGCTTTTTTCATAAAGGAGTTCTTATGTTAGATATCAAACGTATTCGTACAGACTTTGATGCTGTCGCAGAAAAATTGGCTACACGTGGTGTAGATGCTGCTATCTTAAACGAGATGAAAGAAATCGATGCTAAACGTCGTGAGATTTTAGTCAAGGTTGAAACTCTCAAGGCTGAACGTAACACAGTTTCTGCTGAGATTGCCCAAGCTAAGCGCAACAAGGAAAATGCAGATGACAAGATTGCTGCCATGCAAACTCTATCTGCTGAAGTCAAAGCCTTGGATGCTGAATTGGCAGAAATCGATGCTAAATTGACAAAATTTACCACTACTCTCCCAAATATTCCAGCTGACAGTGTTCCTGTTGGGGCTGATGAAGATGACAATGTGGAAGTTCGCCGTTGGGGCACTCCACGCGAGTTTGACTTCGAACCAAAAGCTCACTGGGATCTTGGTGAAGATCTTGGTATCCTTGACTGGGAACGCGGTGGTAAGGTAACGGGCGCTCGCTTCCTCTTCTATAAAGGTCTCGGTGCTCGTTTGGAACGTGCCATCTACAACTTTATGTTGGATGAACATGGAAAAGAAGGCTATACTGAAGTCATCACACCTTACATGGTTAACCATGATTCTATGTTTGGTACTGGTCAATATCCAAAATTCAAGGAAGATACTTTTGAACTCAGCGACAGCAATTATGTTCTTATTCCTACAGCCGAAGTTCCTCTGACAAACTACTACCGTGATGAAATCCTTGATGGTAAAGACCTACCAATCTACTTCACTGCTATGAGTCCATCATTCCGTTCTGAGGCTGGTTCTGCTGGTCGTGATACTCGTGGCTTAATTCGTTTGCACCAATTCCACAAGGTTGAAATGGTTAAATTTGCCAAACCAGAAGAATCTTATGAAGAATTGGAAAAAATGACAGCTAACGCTGAAAATATCCTTCAAAAACTGAACCTTCCATACCGTGTCGTTGCGCTCTCTACAGGAGATATGGGCTTCTCAGCTGCTAAAACTTACGACTTGGAAGTTTGGATTCCAGCGCAAAATACCTACCGTGAAATCTCAAGTTGTTCAAATACAGAAGATTTCCAAGCCCGTCGTGCCCAAATCCGTTACCGTGATGAAGCAGACGGCAAGGTGAAACTCCTCCATACCTTGAACGGTTCTGGACTTGCAGTTGGACGTACAGTGGCTGCTATTCTTGAAAACTATCAAAATGCAGATGGTTCTGTGACCATTCCAGAAGTACTTCGTCCATACATGGGTGGAGCTGAAGTTATCAAACCATAAAAAATAAGGTTTAGCTATTTCTAGCTAGACCTTTTTTCGTAACCAATTCAGATAAGCGCCCAATACAAAGAATAAAATAATTAAGCAAATAGCGGTTTCAGCCAGTACCAAATAATCCAAAAATGGAAGTTTCAAGATTCCCTGAGCCATCTTGAGCGAAGTAGCTGTGATAATGGTTGGGAAGGTGAGGGCTGAGAAGGCTGGTTGAAAGCCTTGTTTTAAAATATTGGGCAGACGAGTCAAAACAAAGAAAAAGAAGAATTGGGAAGCCAAGATCATGACAATCAAGAGCCAAGTTGGTAGACTCTCTCCTCCAACTCGAACCAGGGAAGCCAAGAGTAGAGAGAAGGGAGCACAGTAGATTCCTTCTTGTCCAAGCAAGGCTAGTGGGAGTGGATGTTTCTTTAAATCGCTATAAATAAGTGGATAGAGATAGAAGGTTAGGAGAAAACCAAAACTCAAGGTCGCATAGGCAATTTCTATGATGCCTACCAGAGGATAAGTCAAGGCTGCCACTGCTATCCCCACATAGAGAACCGTCCAGCTTGGAGTCGCATGAACCCTCCGCCCCGGATAGGCAAATTTGATAGTGAAGCCAGCAATCAGAGCCACATCCAAGAGAAATGAAAACCACCAGAGCCCTTGCGCTACCAAAGGAAGATGAGGGAAGACGCGAAAAACATAGGTAGATAAAATCATCCCAGCCATGGGAAAGGTCGCCATTCCTGACAAAAGAGGGGGCTTGGTCAATTCTTGCTTGGTTTCCTTCCAATTAAAGAGATGCAGCATTAGAAAGTAAGTCCACAAAACCAAACCTGTCAGACTAAACAGATGGGACAGAACCGGCAACGTATCTAACATAAGATTTCCAGCTCCTGCCAAACCTAGCAAACAACCAGAAAATACCAAGGGGAGTTTTTTCATCCTAACCTCCAATAATCATGTTAGTTTCAGTATAGCATAAAAGCGATTAAATGAGGACTAAAAAAACGAAGTCCAATTATTTCAGACTTCATTTTTTACTCAGATAATGATTAAGCATAAGGTTGCAATTCTGGGTTAATTGGGGTATTAGCTAGGTTGTTGGCATAGTTACAGAGACTTGCTAGGCTGACACCAAGAACCACATCCAAGGCATTTTGTTGGGTGTAGCCAGCTTCTAAAAACTCAGACAAGGCTTCATCGCCAACACGTCCCTTGGTATTGATAACCGCCAAGGTAAACTTAGCTAGGGTGTCCAATTTAGGATCTGTTTCAATTGGAGTCCGATTGCGGAGGGCTTGAAGAAGGTCATCATTCATCTGGATTTGTTTGATTGAAAAAGCTGTGTGACCTGCGACGCAGAAGGCACAACCATTGGTTACAGCTGCCGTGATTTGCACCACTTCACGCTCAACGGGTGTCAGGCTGTTGCGACGGTTGATAGCTCCGACAGTACGGTAAGCCTCTAAAGCAGTGGGTGCATTAGCCAAGAGACCGATTAGGTTAGGAATATAGCCATTGTTATCTTTTTCTACTGTTTCTAGAACTTCTTTCACTTCTGCTGGTGCTGATTCTACTGTATGGATGGTAAATGTTGTCATCATAAAACCTCTTTTCATTTTGTTGAAACCTAGTCTATCACAGATTCTATACCGTGTATAATATATATTTTAAATTGCACTGATAGAAATTTTTTATGAAAGCAAAAAATCACACGCGAGGTGTGATTTCATTATTTATCAAAATACTTTTTAGTCTCAGCAATGACGACTGGCGACAAGACCAAGAGGGCAATCAAATTTGGCAGAGCCATCAAGGCGTTGACAATATCTGCGATAATCCAGACCATATCCAACTCGATAAATCCTCCCAACAAGACCATGAGCACAAAGACCACACGGTAGAGCCAGATAAAGCGAACCCCAAAGAGAAACTCAAAACAGCGTTCTCCATAGTAGTTCCAACCAAGAATCGTTGTAAAGGCAAAGAGCACAAGAAAGATGGTCAAAAGGGCAGGTCCAAAGTGTGAAAAGACTGTTGAGAAGGCTGACTGAGTCAAGGCAACCCCATTTAAGTCGCCACTCCAAACACCAGTCACCAAGATGGTCAAACCAGTCAGAGTACAGATAATAAGGGTATCAATAAAGGTTCCTGTCATGGAAATCAACCCTTGCTCTACTGGTTCATTTGTCTTAGCCGCAGCTGCTGCAATGGGAGCAGAACCCAGACCAGATTCGTTTGAGAACACACCACGCGCCACACCATTTTGAATAGCCATTCGAATGCTAGCCCCAGCAAAACCACCCACCGCAGCAACAGGACTAAATGCTGATGTCAAGATTAAAGCGATTGTGGCAGGGATTTTCCCAATATTAAAGAAAATAACTGTAAGAGTTCCCAAAATATAGATGATGGCCATAAAAGGAACAACTGTAGTTGAAACCTTAGAAATGGACTTGAGGCCACCAAAGACTGCAATCGCTACAAATACCGACAATACAAGAGCAGTGATGGCTGGCGAAATTGTTGTTGTATTTTGGATAGATTCTGTAATCGAGTTGACTTGGGTGAAGGTTCCGATTCCCAGCAAAGCTACTAGCACACCTGCCAGGGCAAAGAAGATGGCAAGTGGTCGCCACTTTTCTCCCATCCCTAGAAGGATATAGTGCATGGGACCTCCCGCTACTGCACCATGGTCATCCTTGGTGCGGTATTTGATAGCTAGTAGTCCTTCCGCATACTTGGTAGCCATCCCAAAGAAAGCGGCCATCCACATCCAAAAGAGGGCTCCTGGGCCACCAACCTTGATAGCCGTCGCCACCCCGATAATATTTCCCGTACCAACTGTCGCTGCGAGTGCTGTACACAAGGCCGCAAAGCTGGATACATCGCCATGCCCCTTGTCCTTAGTAAAAATAAGCTGGAAGGCCTTGGGCAGACGTAAAACCTGCAGAAGTCCTAGACGAGCAGTTAGGTAAATCCCTGTCCCGACCAAGAGAATCAAGAGGGGTGGGCCCCAAGCAAAAGCATCGATTGATTTAAGCAATTCTAACATTTCCTTCTCCTATCTTTTCAACCCCAAAAGAAAGAGCACATGCAAGATACATGTACTCTGGAATGCTTAGATAAATGCTAAAAAGCGGTCTATCCTAGCTCTGTCCTTTTACCTGAGAGTTTGAGCAGTTGCCTGCCTTGCCCCTTCGGTGCCTTTACGGTCTCTCCAGAGTTCCGTCCATTTACAGTCATGGAAAATCAAACGATTCCCCACTTCTATTAAACTTCATTCGGTGTTGGTATTTAATTGATTCTTATTTTACAAAAAATGTTGGCTTTTGTCAATGTGTTTTGGGAAATTCAATTTTTCTATTTTGAAATCGTTTAAAATTTCTTAAAATAATTTATGAAATCATAAACTCCCCATTTACGCTATAAATCTTTTAAATTACTATTTACAACTTCTCTGCTCATATCATTATTAAAGAAAGGAAGACCGACGATACGATAACGTTCATCGTCCAACAAAGTTCTTGCCTCATCTCTTTCAGTAATTTGCAGTAAGAATTTCTCTTTCCAGCCTTCTTTACTATTTTTGAAGGTATTATTACTATCCAAAAATTGACTTCCTTTTGGCTCAATAAAAATCTGCCAAGAAGTATTTCCAACTTTTTTATCATTTGCAAGCAAGATAAAGTCAGGCTCAAAAGCACGCCCTTCATCAAAACTATAGATTTTCACTGCTTTCTCATTTCGCAAAAGATAAATATCAGACCACTTTTCCTGCAAATCATTCATCAATTCGCGGATAGCACGCACCAGATATTTCTCCTCGCTTGTTCCAAAGTTATCATCATAGGCATACCAATCTAGCTGATCGATATTTTCAAAAATCTCTGTTTCAGATTTGGTTTTTTGTGACCGTCCAAACTCTGCATTCCCATTTACATTAACAGTATACTTTCTCAAAATATTCTCTTCAAAAACTTCACGTACAGGAACTGACTCAAAGTTAGCTGAACCATAAAAGCGTTCTTCAGTTGGAACAATATCTTTTTCAATGCTATATAAAAGCTGTTCTACAATATAGAGTTTCTGGTCTGAAGTTAACTCACTTATTTGTGATAAAGAAGATTCTACTATAATATTAACTTTTGAAAGCATTTCGATGAAGGCAGATACACCACTCAAGCCAAAGAAAGCTTTCTGTAAGTTTTTAAAGGTATACTGTTTATTGCGATTGATAGCTGCTCGAACAATATTGGAAGTAATTTCTTTTCCAAACTCAAAGTGTAAGGTGTTTACTGAATCCGTCGCAAAAACATCATCTTCTGAGAAAGCTTCAAAATCTCTTGTGCCGGAAGTCGGTAAATTGACCTCAAAGGAACTCGGAATGAAAGAGGTATCCAACAAACTTTCCTGTCGTTGTTCAACATATTCTTGATAAGAAAGACGTTTATTCATCCAAACAAGACCATCTGTATAGGTTCGTGTTTGTTTGAAAGATTCTTTGAGCTTTAATTCACGCTCTTCTAAATTGACATCATCAAAAATTCCAGACTCACGCAAGACTTGCTTTAATTCAGAAATATAGCGAGGATTGTTGGCAGAATGATAATGAAGCTGTTCTATGACACGAAGTTCATTGTTTTCATTTTCATCAAATTTACGAGTGAACTTCTCCTCGATTTGATTATCAATCACAAAGGGATAATAACGTGCTCCACGACCGATAAGTTGCTTTTCTGCATTGGTAGTGTTCCCTGCAACAAAACCGTTCTTTGTTGTCTTGCCATCACGAATATCGTAAAGACGAACAATATCAAAAAGATTCAAAACATCCCATCCTTCGTTAAGCATATCAACTGCAAAAATAGCACGAATTTCATTTGAAGGAAGTTCCAGAGTATTCAACTCCACTAAATTGTTGCTAGTCTTGTTTTTCCCATCAATCACGAGTAAGCGTTCACGGCGAAAATCTTCCTGCAATTCCTCAATTAAATCTTGAAAAGAAAGTCCAGACTCCTCAAAAAAAGTAAATGCTTTTTCCAAGATATTTTTTTGTTCCTCATCATTTGCAGTTAAGTTTTTTTGAGACTGTACTTGTTCTACTGACAAGTTGGCTAACATATCCAAAAAAGCCTCTAAGTTTCCTTTATTTTCAGCAATTTTTTGCGACTTAAACAAGACCAACGGTTTGAGGTTGATGCCATGTTTCAAGGCGATTTTCTTGCGGTATTGGCTGATAATGATTGCCTGCAACATACGAATTGGAAGTTCATTATCTACCAAGTGGAAAAGAACATCTTTAGAGTACTTATCCAAGCGGAACTCTTTCAAATCATACTTGAAAATCAAAGATTTTTCATATTTTTTGGCAATATCTGGATTTGCTAAGTCAATAGTTGCTGTAAATTCAAATAAAGAAGATTTACGGGCTGTACTTTGAATGTTTTCAATCGTTGACGTCCAGCTGTCGTTCTCATCTTTTTCTTTCTTACCGAGTCCAGCATTCAAGTGATGGGCCTCATCTGCCAGTAACACAAGCGACAAATCTTCAAATTGCTCATAAGTTAGGCGATTTTCCCTTGGGGTGTTTAAATCTTGGTGAAGTTTTTGAATGGTTGTAAAAACAATATTGATACTATCAGGCTGACTATCGGAAAAATCTGTCACTTCACGTACTCCCACCACTTGATTATCAATCGTTATTTTATCCGCAAACAAGTATTTTCCCATCTCATTAGGCAAGAAGTTTGCCCTTGTCTTGGTAAGGATATTGTCGTTATTAACAAAAAAAATAAAATTGCGTTCACCCTGTTTAAATTTTTCGAGGATAATCGCTGCCATCAGCAAAGTTTTTCCTGAACCGGTCGCCATATTGTAGAGGACTTGTTCTGGTTTTTTTCGATTCTTCTCATCCCTTTTGTAGTAAAGATACCTCCCTAACGCCTCTTTCTGGTAAGGACGCAGTGGAAATTTCAGATTTTGCGTGATATAGTCTGGAATGCTTGCCTTAAAGTCAATGAAGCCATTTTCACTAGCTTGCTTATAAATTTCATACACAAAAGCCATCACTTACTCCTCTCCATAGAAGTCTTTATTGAGTTTTTTCTCTTCTAGTGAAATGCCATAGTCGCTATCATCTATCTCTGAGTAATTAACATACAGGTTATTATTATCCACCAACTCCAGCAAGACTTGTTTTTGTTCAGCTAGTGAAAGTTTTTCGAACTCTGACTTTTTCAACTTTTTAGGGTCGACACGATAAGATAGGAACGAAGACTTTTTAGCCTGTTCAAATAGTTGAGATAGAGTTTCAGACTCTCTTGCCTCTAAGACTGTATTTTTAAAATCCTGGGCATCATTTTTGAGTTCGCAGTAGACAAACGAACCTCCACCCTGCCAGTCGACAGATTTTGAAATACCACCTTGTTCGCCCTCAATCACTTTTTCCAAACGTTTAACGGACACGGTCTCAATGTAGTCCATTTGTTCAATACCAATGTACTGGCGGTTCATTTTATGGGCAACGGCTGCTGTTGTACCTGATCCGAGGTGGTAATCTAGGACGATGTCTCCATCATCGGTCGTTAAATCAATAAACTTTTTAACCAGCTGTTCTGGCTTAGGGTAATCAAAAACTTTTTCTTTGAAAATTTCTTCTAAAACTTTAGTTCCCTGACCAGAAAAACTTTCATCAATCCAAGATGTAAAAACTGTTTGTTTCTTCCCATCACCTTTATATATTTTTTCGTAGAGCTCTGTTCTACCATCTTTTTCAAGTGACACTACCATATCATTTTTTATAGCTTCTTCAAGTCTATTTTTACTCCATCTCCAGCACCCATCATCTCCATTCGGTAAGATTGGCAATACTTTATTACCCTCAAATTCAACTTCATAGAAGAGGTTAGGGCGGTCTTCTCTTCGACTGTTGCTTCCCCATTTTCGAATAAGCTGAGTTTTATAGTTTCCTCGGCTATCTTCATAAGCATAGTTTGAAGTGTCTTCGATAAAAGCTTTATTCAAGATTGCTCGTTCTTTATTTTTGGCGTAAAAAATTATAGTTTCGTGAATTTGAGCAATATATTTACTATCTTGACGACCTCCTCGACCTTTCCAGACAATATTTGAGATAAAATTATTTCTGCTGAACACCTCATCCATCAAAACTTTTAGATATGCTTGTTCATTGTCATCACATTGTACAAAAATTAAGCCATCATCACTCAGCAACTCCCGAGCCACCTCTAAACGATTCTTCATAAAAATTAACCATGTTGAATGATTGAAGCTATCATTGTAATTAAAGCTATCATTACCTGTATTGTAAGGCGGATCAATATAAATGAGTTTGACTTTCCCAGCAAAACGCTTTTTCAAACTATGCAGAACGATAAGATTATTCCCTTTGATGATAAGATTATCAGTATCTTTTATCTCTTCCACGTTATGCTCGCCAGTTTCGTCATAACGTTTAAAGTTAGTCAAGACCTTATCATCCAGTAAACGATTGATTTCTGTTGGAGCGAGTGTTTCATTAAAGAAAACCTCTTGACGTTTCACATCGTCCTTGGTTTGCCCTCCCTCAAGCACACAATCTTTATAAGGAAAATTCAGCACAACTTCTTTATTTTCAGAAAGATAATTTCTGTCTGGCATCCCAAGACCTATTTTTGTTTTGTAGGCTGTAAAGCTGTCAGGCAAGAACTCCTTGTTATTTAGAAATTGCAAAAAGATATCTTTTTTAAAGACCAATACCCCATTTTGTAGCTTTGAAAAGAAATGATTGGTCATTTTTTCATTACTACTCAACTGATTGAGTAAGTCAGGACTGTACTGCCGTGCCAGCTCAGCCAGCTTATTTTTATTTAGCACACCATCCACTAAAAACTTAGGATTTTTAGAGAGAACCTGCTCTAATTCATGTTTCATATACGGAATCTCCTTCTCACTTAAAATTTGTGAAGAGCTGATAGTATTCCTTTATATGTATATATAAAGGAAGGGTATACCCTTCGGTTTTATTCAATTTTCTAGTTCTATTATAGCATATTTGAGCATGTTTAAAAGAAATGATAAAAAAGCTTGAGGAATCTTGTATTTCCTCAGGCTTTTCTTATCCTTTAAAAGTGACAATAGTCGCACCACTGCCTCCAGCATTTTGTGGGGCATAGCCAAAACTCTTGACATGTTTGTTTCTTTGTAGATATTTGGTGACACCTTCACGGATAACACCTGTTCCAATACCATGGATGATATCTACTTGAGCCATATTATTAAGCAAGGCTTGGTCGATAAAGGCATCTAGCTCATTCATGGCCTCTTCATAACGTTTGCCTCGAAGGTCCAGTCTGGCTTGTGGGCCACGACCAGAAGTTCGTTTCACGACATTGACCTGTTTCTTCTTGACTTGCTTTTCTTGCTGAGCTTGAACAAGGTCAAATTCTTTCTCTTCTAAGGTCATCTTAATCAAGCCGACTTGGGCTTCCCAGCGGCCATCTTTGAGTTGACTGGTCAGGGTACCACGCTGTCCATAACTGAGAACCACGATATCATCTCCCACCTTTGGAGCTCGTTTTTTCTTGGCCTTTTGAAGAACCTTGTTTTTAGACAAATCTACTTTTTCAGGAGCCAATTTTTTCAACTTGGCCTTGGCTTCAATGATTTCGTGGGGCTTGAGTTGGGATTTGCTGTGGAGATTTTTGAGAATCTGGTCACTTTCACTTAGGGCCATGTCCACAATCTCAGTAGCTTGTTCACGCGCCTTGTTAAGCTCGGTTTCCTTTTCACGATTGAGCTCGTTGTAAAGTTTTTTAAGCGCACGGTTCATCTTGAGATTTTCTTGCTCCACCTCACGGATATTGTCCAAACGTTTGCGACTCTCTAGCGTCTGCTCTTCCAGTTGTTCAATAATTCGATTGACATCATTATCCTGATCGACCTGCTGACTGGCATCCCCTACGATAACTTCAGATAGACCTAGACGTTTAGCAATTTCAAAGGCATTGCTTCGGCCAGGCACACCCTGCATAAAGCGATAGGTTGGGCGAAGAGTTGCAGTATCAAACTCCATGCTAGCATTTTGCACAAAGGCTGTCTCAATACCGTAGGCCTTTAGTTCCGGATAGTGGGTCGTCGCCATGGTCTTGACTTGACGCAGGCGAAGGTCCTCTAAAATAGCCATGGCAAGGGCAGCTCCCTCTTGAGGGTCTGTACCAGCCCCCAACTCATCCAAGAGTAAGAGGGAATGTTGGTTGACCTTGCCAAGAATATCCACGATATTGGTCATGTGGCTAGAAAAGGTAGACAAACTCTGCTCAATAGATTGCTCATCGCCAATATCAGCAAAGATTTCTTCAAAAATACCCACACGGCTTCCCTTATCTGCCAAAATCGGCAAACCGGACTGGGCCATAACCTGTGTCAAGCCCAGAGTTTTGAGCATGATGGTCTTCCCACCCGTATTGGGACCTGTAATAACAATCGCTGTTAAATCTTGACCAAAATGGACATCATTTGCAACGGCATTTTTGACCAAAGGATGGCAGACATGGAGCAGTTGAATCTCTTGATTTTCTGATAGCTGGGGAACTACTGCTTGCCTTTCTTGGATAAAGCGGACCTTGGCACGAATCAAGTCCAGATGGCCGATAATCCAAGCGTCATTAGCAATCTCAGCCGCATGAGGGCGGACACGCTCAGAGATTTCTTGGAGAATGCGAAGCATTTCATAGCGCTCATCTGCTCGCAAACTGGCAATTTCTTCACTCAGCTTGACCACCTCACGGGGTTCGATATAGACGGTATTTCCACTAGCAGAAATATCATGAACGACACCTGCAATCTTATTGCGATAAGTGTTTTTGACAGGTAAAACCTGACGACCATTTCGGCTGGCAACAATCCCTTCTGTCAACATCTGCGCTTTTTGCTTGAGCAAGTCTTGTAAAACATCGCGGACCTGACTCTCGCTATCATGGATTTTTCGACGGATTCGCGCCAATTCTTCACTGGCAAAATTTTCAATAAAACCTGCATCATTAAAGGCTTGGAGATTTCCTTGTAATTGCGGAAAATCGTGTAATTTTTCAAACCAAAGGGCTAATTCTTCCAAGCTGACATTTTCCAGATTAGCATAAAAACTTTGTAGTTCTCTGCTAGAAAGAAGCACGCGCTTCAAAAGTAGGAACTCCTCGATATTGAGGTCCGCTCCCATCTCCAACCGCTTGCAGACTCCTGCGATTTCCTTGGTTGCAAGAATGGTAAAATGCGGTTGCTCAACAAAAAGAGCCTGCATTTCCTTCATCTCAGCAAAAGCCTGTTTAATTTTATCTGCTTTGGCAGTCGGAGCTAGCTGTCTCAATTGCTCCAAGCCCTGTTCGGTCAACAAATGAGGTTCAAACAAGGCCTTGACCTTATTGAACTCTAATGTTTCTAATATTTTCTTATTCATCTTTATTTCCTTGTCTTTGAATGTCTAGGTGTGGTAGCTTTTTACATTCTGATAGATTCGAGTCAAATCTGTAAACAAAGGGCTAGGAAAATTCCTGCCCTTTTTATCCGATTAAATTTGTCACCCAGATTTGTTTGAGCCAACTGGTTGTTACCGGTATGCTCTGGATGATGTGTTTTGCGACGATACTCTTTTCAAGAGGATTTTGTATAGCTGCCATGGGAATGGTCGCCAAGATTGTCAAGGCCATTTGCAAGACAAATAAGGTCACCAACATGGACAAGATACCTGCTGAAACTTGGAACAACTTGCCACCCAGTTTTTTACTAGGAAGTAAGTGTAAAAGAAGACCGAGCAACCGACCGATACTATAGACAATCCCAAATACAAGCAAGTAGCCAATCCCTGCGTAAAAGACCTTATCCAGCTGAAAGAGTTGATCCGATGGGAAAAAGAAAGTTCCCTGACCTTCCTGCGGATTTGCATAAGGGAGGAGCAAATGAAATTGCTCTCCAAGTCCCTTATAAAACTGGCCAGCCACAAAAGCCGATGCCATGGCTGAAATCAGGTAATAAACCTGTAAGAGCAGGCCTCTCCGATAGCCGATATAAAATCCCCAAGCCAAGACCAATAGAAGAAGGAGTGAAATCATAAGGAATCCTCAATCTTGCTCTGTTCTTGCTTACAAGTCACAAGCTTGTGACGGAGTTCTTCTAATTCTTGCTCCTTATCATCAAATTCAATCTCACGGCTGAGCTGAGTTGATAAACAGTTGACTGCCAACAAAAGAGCGACTGTTTCATCATCTGCGCTAGGCATTTGTTCTTTAATTGCTTGGTATTTTTCTGTCGCAACCTTGGCAATTTCCTCCATAAAAAGGTTATCATGCTCGCTTGTCAAGGTTAATGATTTTTTCCCGAATGTAAATTTGAATCGATTTAGATTTGCCATAAAATTCACCTCACGATATTATACCAAAATTCGCTAATTTTGTCAGTTTTTACAAATTTACCTGCTTTTATGGTACAATAGAAACTATGGCAAGTATAACACTCACACCAAGCGAAAAGGAGATTCAAGCTTTTCTTGAACACTATCAAACCAGTCTGGCTCCCAGCAAGAATCCCTATATCCGCTACTTTTTGAGACTACCTCAAGCAACCGTTTCTATCTATACTTCTGGAAAGGTCTTACTTCAGGGGGAGGAAGCCGAGAAATATGCTAGTTTCTTTGGCTATCAAGTTGTAGAGAAAACCAGCGGACAAAATTTCCCTTTAATTGGAACAGATGAGGTGGGGAATGGTTCCTACTTTGGTGGGCTTGCAGTTGTGGCTTCCTTTGTCACACCTGACCAGCATAACTTCTTGCGAAAACTCGGTGTGGGGGATTCTAAGACTCTGACCGACCAAAAGATCCGTCAGATTGCCCCTATCCTCAAGGAAAAAATCCAGCATCAGGCACTGCTTCTCTCACCAAGCAAGTACAACGAAGTCATCGGAGACCGCTACAATGCTGTTTCTGTTAAGGTTGCCCTCCATAATCAGGCTATCTATCTCCTCCTTCAAAAAGGTGTTCAGCCTGAGAAAATTGTGATTGATGCCTTTACCAGTGCTAAAAATTATGATAAATATTTGGCTCAAGAGGCCAATCGTTTCAGCAATTCTATCAGCTTAGAAGAAAAGGCTGAGGGCAAATACTTGGCTGTCGCAGTTTCTTCTATCATTGCGCGTGATCTCTTTCTGGAAAATCTTGAAAATCTGGGACGAGAGCTGGGCTATCAACTTCCAAGTGGAGCTGGAACGGCTTCTGATAAGGTAGCTAGCCAGATTTTGCAAGCCTATGGTATGCAAGGACTCAATTTCTGCGCCAAACTGCACTTTAAAAATACTGAAAAAGCGAAAAAACGCTTAGAAAGGTAAGTTATGAATTCATTTAAAAATTTCTTAAAAGAGTGGGGATTGTTCCTCCTAATTCTGTCATTACTAGCTTTAAGTCGTATCTTTTTTTGGAGTAATGTTCGCGTAGAAGGGCATTCTATGGATCCTACCCTAGCGGATGGCGAAATCCTCTTTGTTGTTAAGCACCTCCCTATTGACCGTTTTGATATCGTGGTGGCCCATGAGGAAGATGGCAATAAGGACATCGTCAAGCGCGTGATTGGAATGCCTGGCGACACCATCCGTTACGAAAACGATAAACTTTACATCAATGACAAAGAGACAGATGAACCTTACCTAGCTGACTACATCAAACGTTTCAAGGATGACAAACTCCAAGGCACCTACTCAGGCAAGGGATTTGAAGGAAATAAAGGAACTTTCTTTAGAAGTATTGCTGAAAAAGCCCAAGCCTTCACAGTTGATGTCAACTATAATACCAACTTTAGCTTTACTGTCCCAGAAGGAGAATACCTTCTCCTCGGAGACGACCGCTTGGTTTCGAGTGACAGTCGTCACGTAGGTACCTTCAAAGCAAAAGATATTACAGGGGAAGCTAAATTCCGCTTCTGGCCAATCACCCGTATCGGAACATTTTAAGAGACCTAAGAGGCCGAGAATCAGCAATCTCAGCCTCTTCTTCTATCGTGAGAAGTAATCGTTTATTGACTATAATACCCCCCAACTCTCACCTATTCATACAAAGGAATTTTATGGAAGTTTATTTTTCAGGAACCATTGAACGGATTATTTTTGAAAATCCCAGCAATTTTTACCGCATCCTCCTCCTAGAAATCGACGATACGGACGCAGAGGATTTTGATGATTTTGAAATCATTGTCACGGGCGCCATGGCTGATGTGATTGAGGGAGAAGACTATACCTTTTGGGGACAAATTGTCCAGCACTCCAAGTATGGGGAACAACTGCAAATCAGCCGATATGAACGCGCAAAACCAACTAGCAAGGGCTTGGTCAAGTACTTTTCAAGTAGCCATTTCAAGGGAATTGGTCTCAAGACAGCTCAGAAAATTGTGGATACCTATGGCGACAATACCATTGACGAAATTCTGCAACACCCAGAAAAGCTAGAAGGTATCTCAGGACTCTCTGCTAAAAATCGCGAGGCATTCGTCTCTACTCTCCGCCTCAACTACGGAACCGAGATGGTTTTGGCCAAACTTGCCAACTACGGCATTCCCAACAAACTAGCCTTTCAGATTCAAGACTTTTACAAGGAAGAAACCCTTGATGTGGTTGAAAATTATCCCTACCAGTTGGTCGAGGATATAAAGGGTTTGGGCTTTACCATTGCTGATCAATTAGCGGAAGAACTAGGTATCGAAAGTCAGGCTCCTGAACGCTTCCGTGCAGGACTAGTTCATAGTCTTTTTCAGGCCTGTATGGAAACAGGGGACACCTATGTTGAAGCACGGGATTTGCTAGAACAAACCCTTACTCTCCTTGAGTCTTCCCGCCCCGTGGAACTGGATCCCAGCCAAGTGGCCCAAGAGCTCTCCTACCTGATCGAAGAAGACAAGGTTCAGCAGATTGATACCAAAATCTTTGATAACAGCCTCTTTTTCGCTGAGGAAGGTATCCGCAGTCACTTGGTTCGTATCCTTGAAAAAGGAAAACAGAAGAGCCAAGATTTAGAATCCATTCAAAAGCATATCACTACTGTCGAGCAAGAACTGGGGATTGAGTATGATAGCATTCAAAAACAGGCTATCTGTGATGCTATCCAGAATAAGATCTTTATCCTGACAGGTGGACCTGGTACTGGTAAGACAACTGTTATCAATGGTATCATTGCTGTTTACGCCCTTTTAGAAGGACTTGACCTCAGGAAAAAAAGCAATCTGCCGATTCTTCTTGCTGCTCCAACTGGTCGAGCAGCTCGCCGCATGAATGAATTGACAGGCTTGCCAAGTGCGACTATACACCGCCACTTGGGAATGACAGGTGACGATGATACCAGTCATCTGGAAGATTATCTGGATGCTGACTTTATCATCGTGGATGAATTTTCCATGGTGGATACTTGGCTGGCCAATCAACTCTTCTCCAACATCTCTTCTAACAGTAAGATTCTAATCGTAGGTGACAGCGACCAGCTACCGTCTGTCAGCCCTGGACAGGTTCTAGCAGACCTGCTTCATATTCCTTTGATTCCTCAGACTCGCTTGGAAAAAATTTACCGGCAAAGCGAAGAATCAACCATCGTCACCCTAGCTAGTCAGATTCGACAGGGTATCTTGCCAGCTGATTTCACCCAAAAAAAAGCAGACCGTTCCTACTTTGAAATTGCTAGTGGCCATATTCCTGCTACGATTGAGAAAATCTTAGGCGCTGCCCTCAGAAGTGGTATTCCCGCACGTGATATTCAGATTCTGGCTCCCATGTACCGAGGGACGGCAGGGATTGATGCCATCAACCAGCTCATGCAAGACCTCCTTAACCCACCACAAAAAGACCAACTCAGTTTTGAAGCTCCCCAGTGTCACTATCGCAAGGGAGACAAGGTCATTCATTTGGTCAACGATGCTGAAATCAATGTCTTTAATGGAGATTTGGGAGCTATCACAGATCTGATTCCTGGTAAATATACCGAGTCGAAGCAAGACGAGATTGTCATTGATTTTGATGGCAATGAAGTCTCTTACCCACGTAACGAATGGTACAAGATTCGTCTGGCCTATGCCATGAGTATCCATAAGTCCCAGGGAAGTGAGTTCCCTGTTGTCATCCTACCTATCACCAGTGCTAGTAGGCGTATGCTGGAGCGCAATCTCATCTATACAGCCATTACACGCGCCAAAAGCAAGCTTATCTTACTAGGTGAATTACAGGCCTTTGATTATGCTACCCAGCATATCGGAACTGCCCGAAAAACCTATCTGATTGAACGTTTCAGTGATCTAATTGAAAATGTTGAAGAAAAGCAACCAGCTATCTCTGAAACAGTCACATCAAGTACCTCCGAACAATCCTACATCCTAACCGAAGAAAACTGGGACAGCATCCCCGCCATGATTGGGATTACAGACGCAGACCTCAAAGAGATTTTTGGAAAATAGTGCATAAGAAAACCCACCAATTCAGGTGGGATTTTTGTTTATTAATACTCAATGAAAATCAAAGAGCAAACTAGGAAGCTAGCCGCAAGCTGTACTTGAGTACGGTAAGGCGACGCTGACATGGTTTGAAGAGATTTTCGAAGAGTATAAGATTATTTAACTGTTGCTGTGCTTGTAATCAATTCAACAGCTTTTTTAATTGTGATGTCGTGTTTCAACATATCAGCTGAAAGCAAGCTTTGTACTTGTGCAACTTCCATGTTGTAGTCTGCTGCCAATTGCTCAACTTCTTTTTGGATTTCTTCTTCTGAAGCATCAAATCCTTCAGCTTTGGCAACTGCTTCGATAACAAGGTTAGTCTTAGTACGTGACTCAGCTTCTCCCTCGTATTGTTTGTGAAGATCTTCTTGAGTAGTTCCAGTGATTTGGAAGTACATGTCAGGGTTGATACCTTGACGTTGCAAGTTTCCAAGGAATTCATTTACTGAACGGTGAACTTCTTCGTGGATCATTTCTTCTGGAAGTTCTACGATTTCAGCGTTTTCTACAGCTTTATCAATTGCTGCACCTTCAACGGCATCTTTGTAAGCTTCTTCTTTAGCAGCAGCCAATTCCTTGCGATATTTCTCTTTTAATTCAGCAAGTGTTTCAACTTCTTCGTCGATGTCTTTTGCAAGTTCATCATCAAGAGCTGGAACTTCTTTTGCTTTTACTTCGTGGATAGTTGTTACGAATTTAGCTTCTTTACCTGCAAGATCCTCTGCTTGGTAGTCTGCTGGGAATGTTACGATAACATCAACAGTTTCACCAGCTGAATGACCTACCAATTGGTCTTCGAAACCTGGGATGAATTGACCTGAACCAAGTCCAAGTGAGAAGTTTTCACCTTTTCCACCATCAAATTCAACACCATCGATAGAACCAACGAAGTCGATAACAACAGTGTCGCCGTTTTCAGCAGCAGCTTCCTTGATAACCAATTCAGCCAAGTTGTTGCGTTCGCGTTCGATACGCTCTTCAACGTCAGCGTCAGTTACTTCTTTTTCAACATCTACTGATACTTCAAGGTTTTTGTAGTCACCCAATCTTACTTCAGGTTTTGTAACGACTTCAGCAGTGATAACCCAGTCTTGACCTTTTTCCATTGAAGTTACATCAATTTTTGGTTGAGCAACGACTTCAAGACCAGCTTCTTTTACAGCTGCTTCATAAGCGTTTGGTAAAAGAGCGTTCATAACGTCTTGGTAAAGTGACTCTTCACCAAATTTTTTGTCGAAGATAGGACGTGGAAGGTGACCTTTACGGAAACCTGGAACATTAAGAGATTTCTTCACTGAGTTGAAGACACGGTCCAATTCTGGTTTGATTTGGTCTTGAGAGATAGTGAAAGTCAAGACACCACGGTTTGTTTCTTTGTTTTCAAATGATACAGACATTCTGTCATTTCTCCTTAAAATTTTTTAAATACAGTCTATTATAACATAAATGGGCGATTTTTTTCAAGTAATGAATGCGCTTTTCAATCACGCTAGAGGCACTTGCTTGCTTCTTTGATACTAAGGTCAGCCATTCTTTCCTTGTTTTTCTCAATGAAGCCTGCTACCCAAGTTGGATTGGTTTTGGAGTAGTCTCTTAGAGCCCAGCCAATGGCTTTATTGATAAAGAACTCTGCTTGGTTCAAATTATGAAGCAGAATCTTTTCCATTAATTGAACATTGGTCTTCTCTTTTCTTAACAACTGGTGGTCAATAGTGATCCGTCTCAGCCAGATATTATCTGATAGACTCCATTGGAGGATTATTTTTTCCAGTTCCGGCTTGTCATACACCAAACTCCCTACTACTCGATCTAGAATATCTACCGTATCCCACCAAGACTTGGTAACAACCAACTGCTCTAGCTTAGGCAAATCGCTGTCCTTTAGATAAGACTGCATGGCTTTCAAATAATTAGCAGCTACATATTGGTATTCTCTCGGCTCCTTTCTCCAGCAAGTATCTACAAAATCCCAATCGATAATCTTTGTTTTTTTCGCTTCTGGAAAGTATTTTTTATAGAGTTTATTTCTTTCTGGCGCCGCAACGCCTAGAAAGGAAAATTGATCGCGCATATAGGCCTCCATAGCCCCTGATTTTTTAGGATTCTTTGCTGCTTCTAGCTCCTCAAGTAAATCTGTTAGACTCATCTAAAAGTCCTCATGCCCCACCAAGTGGTGCTGAAAGGCATAGACTGCAGCCTGGGTACGATCGCTAACCTCAAGTTTGGCAAGAATGTTAGACACGTGCGTCTTGACCGTCTTGAGAGAGATAAACAGTTCGTCTGCGATACGCTGATTTTCGTAGCCCTTGGCGATGAGTTGGAGAACATCTCGCTCACGCGCAGTCAGGTCCTCATGTAGTTCTATGTGATTGCGGTGGTATTCGACTTTTTTGCTGACCTCTTGCTCAATTGCCAACTCGCCAGCAGCCACCTTACGGACAGCATGGAGAAGTTCGTCTGCACTAGACGTCTTAAGCATATAGCCTCTAGCACCAGCATTCAAGACAGGCATGATTTTTTCATTGTCCAAATAAGAGCTCACAATCAAAATCTTGGCTTCAGGCCATTCTTTGAGGATAGCCAAGGTCGCATCAATTCCATTCATCTCAGGCATGACAATATCCATGACAATGACATCCGGACGCAATTCCAAGGCCAAATCAATCCCTTGAGACCCGTTGGTAGCCTCACCCACAACTTCTACATCATCTTGGAGGTCAAAGTAGCTTTTTAAGCCCAATCGGACCATTTCATGGTCATCAACTAGTAAAATTTTCATCTTTACTCCTTTATCATTCCTTATCGAGCAGGGGAATACGGATGTCAACTGCCAGCCCTTGCTTGGGAGCTGTTAATAGCTGAACCGTCCCTGCCATATCTTCAACCCGCTCCTTGATATTGCGGAGTCCATAACTCAGGTCATCAAAACTCCCCAACTGGAAACCAATCCCATTGTCCACCACCTTCAGCTGCAATTCAAAATCCGTCTGATAGAGGTAAACATCCAAACAAGATGCCTGGGCATGGCGGAGGGTATTGCTGATCAACTCTTGCAGGATACGGAAGATATGCTCCTCGATTTTCTTAGGCAATTGCGTCACATTTTGCTTGAAACCAACCTTGAGATCACTCTTGTCCTCAAGCTCTTTTAAGAGGATTTGAATCCCTTCAACCAGACTCTTTTGCTCTAGTTCAACTGGTCGCAAATGCAAGAGCAAGACTCGCAAATCCTTCTGGGCAGTTTCTAAAATAGCTGTAACACTCTGCAACTGGGTCTGCATCTTTTCTCTATCCAATTTCAAAGCCTGCTGGCTGATACCCGATAAAATCATGTGGGCCGCAAACAACTCCTGACTGACTGTATCATGCAAATCCCGAGCAATCCGCTTTCTTTCCTTCTCAATGATTTCCTCTTCCTGAGCAAGGCTCTGATTTTCAGCCTTTTGAAGAGCCTCTGTCAAAAGGTTCAGTTTACCTGACAAGGACTTGAAACTGGCATCCAAATCTGGATCTGCAACCTGAACCACTTCTTGCCCTGCCAATATACGCTTGAGATTAGCCTGCATTTTTCTTAGAGAAAGCTCTTCAATACCTCGCCAAAACAGGGCTAAGAGGCAGGTCATGGACATGCTAAATACCAACAACAAAAAGACAAATTTTTCTGTTTTTTCGACATCCTGCAAGAAAATAGACCAGTCAAAATCAAGGATTTCCAGCAAGCTGTGGGAGAAAAATAAGACAAACAGGATAGAGGTGAGAGCAATGATTACATAAGCTTGTTTTTTCATCCTCTGACCACCTCCACATCTCCAATCATAGTGGTCAAGAAAATCTTGACACTCTTGTTACTCTTGAGATAGTCTTTGGTTTCTTGATGATAGTGTTCATTTCGGAGGGCTCGCTTTGGCTGGTTGAAAAAAGTCAAATCACCATAGAGACAGTTAACGCTGAGACTGACTTCCACATCTACAGGTACAATGATTTTAGTCGTTCCTACCATCTTTCTAAGTATAATGACATTGTCATGATTGGTTAGGATGACCCTCTCCAGATGAATGGTGTCCTTGCCCATGAGGCGAAAGAGATTGATATCATCAAACTGGCAAGTCTGGTAGCTTGAAAAATGATGGAGATTTCCAAACCAACGATTTTTCTCCTTCTTAACCGTCACCACCTCTTCAAAAATCAAATTTGTCTGCTCTTTTTCCTGGGTCATCATCGGATAAAGAAGAAAGAGGCTATAAATAACCGCAACAAAAATAGCTAAAATCACAAAAGGATTGAGCATGACGATGAAAAAGAAGAGAATGGTTGCCACTACTAAGAGAAGATTATTCCCCTCCTTACCAGTGTAATAGCGAATCAAAAGCAAAAAGAGGAATAAAATCAGCAGAAAACGCGAAAAATGCTCTGATATCATCAAAATCAGAGCTCCTGTCAAAAGACAGGCTTCGATAAATAAAAAGATTTTAAATTTTCTCATAGGTTCATCCTCTCCTTTCTATTTTATCACAATTCAAAAAAGCCACCTCAGTCTGAAGATGGAAAAAAGGCGGTGGTTACGCCTTTTTCATCTGATCATTTGCTTCTTTTAATTTTCCATAGAGAAGATAGTCTACTTTTTGCAAATCTGCTATGGTGGCACAATTAAGGGCACACATGATGAGTCGTAAATCATCTTTCCAACCCTGAACAATAGCAATGACCTCTTCAATCGAGTGGTTTTCTACTAACTCTAACATAGTTCGAGAAAGACCGACTGCCTTGGCACCAAAGACTAGGCACTTAATCATATCCAGAGGATTTCGAACCCCTCCACTAACCAAGAGTTCGACCTTGTCTTTCCAGTCTTGGGCATTGAGAAGGGCTTGCATGGTGGACTGGCCCCATTGATTGAGGTAATCACGTTGACCACTACGACGGTTTTCGATATAAGCAAAGCTGGTGCCACCACGACCTGATAGGTCAACAGTTCGAACACCCAGTTCATAGGCTCTTTCGATGGTCTTCACATCCATTCCAAAGCCCACTTCCTTCAAAATGATTGGAACGGGGATTTGCTTGCTATAATCTGCTAGATGCGATTGCCAGCTTCTGAACTTTCGTTCTCCTTCGGGCATGAGCAATTCCTGCATAACATTGACATGCACTTGCAAGAGAAGAGGATTCATCTCTTCTACAGTCTGAAGTCCGAACTCGACAGGCTTGTCCAATCCAATATTGGTCCCAAGAAGGAGATTTGGATGACTAGACTTGACAGAAAAAGAGTCATCTGTTGAATCTTTGAGAGCCGCACTATAAGATCCCGTCACAAACAAAATCCCACAGGCGTCCGCCACCTGAGCCAGCTTTTGATTGATTTCTTTACCTTTTTCACTCCCACCTGTCATGGCATTGATATAAAAAGGAAAATCCCACTTTCGACCAGCAAACTCTGTCGACAGATCGATTTCATCCAGGTCGTAAAGAGGCAAGGAATAATGAATCAACTCCACCTCATCAAAGCTATTATAGGAACTTTTCTGCTCAAGGGCATAGCGGATATGCTCATCCTTACGATTTGTCGTCATGTCCTATCCTTTCTTGATATAAGAGCTCAATCCCCAGATCGGCCCAGCGATTTTTTAGGGTTTCAGTTGATTGCTCATCAAAACTCAAGGCAATACCACAATCACCACCACCAGCGCCGCTACTCTTGGCAACGGCCTGCAAATCTTGACTAGCTTCTTTCAACTGTCTCAGCGAAGGTGTGTAAATATCTGCGCTCAAGCCTTCTAAGAGCTTGCTGGCTACTTCTACTTGCTCGATCACTTTTTCGGTTTCCCCCTGTTCCAAGGCTTCTACCAAAGAAGCCACCGTTTCTTTTGAGGAACTTAAAAAATTCTGATTGATATTTTGCTTGATTTGTTGAACCATATCACTAGATACAGCCACTTCCTTGGTCCATCCTACTAGGAAATCACATTCTAAAGTTGGTTGCACTTGCGAAATTGAAAAGCCCCAATCACGCTCTAAAATAGTCGCCAAATTTTCTTCTTCCAACCAAGCAGCCACCTTCTGGCGATCAAATGACTGGTAGAGAACCAATTCCTCTGCCACAATACAGGCAAGGTCTCCCATAGAACCATTGTCTCCACGCTTGAGCAAGACAGCGCTAACCAACTTGAACAAGAGCTCCTGATCAACCGAAAGATTATACAGAGCCAGCAAAGCCTTGACAACCAAGACAACGACGCTACCACTAGAACCCAGACCAAACTTTTTCCCTTCTCTTTCCATTTTTCCACGGATTTCTAGAGAAAAAGGTCGCAAGGTCTGCCCACGATAAACGAGGAAATCTTGCACTAAAGCAATCGTTTCTTGAATCAAGCTGTAGTCAGGATTTGGTGTCAAGTCCACTACGAAATCAAACATATCTGAGTAGATACGGTAACTATCAGAAAAAGCAATCTCCCCCTTCATATAGATGGGAATGGCCTTTATCAAGGCCAACTGCCCTGGCTCTAAAATAGCATATTCACCTGCCCAATAGAGCTTCCCGCAAGTTTTAACAGCAATCATCTTGGCTCAAATCCTTTGTTTTTGACACAATCAAGCGATAACGTTGACCGAAGATTTCTGATAAATGCTCCAAGTCTTTCTCCTGACAGAGAACCTTGACATTGGGACCAGCATCCATAGTAAAGTAACAAGCCTCTCCTTGCTCACGTAGCTGGCGAACAAAGTCCATGGCTTCATAAGAGGCATCCGTCAGATAAGAAAAGGTTGGTGACGCAGTTTTGGTCGTAGCGTGCATAGCAAGGGCATTTTTCTCCGTTAACTCCCCAACCTTGGCAAAGTCATTTTCCTTGAGATAAACCAGCATATCCTGATAGTCTTTCTCAGACTGACGGACCCAGTCATCAAAGGTCGTCGAGGTTTCCACACAGAGTTTCATCCCGTCACGACTAGAGATTGGTTTTTTCTTGTCCTCCAAGACCAACATAATCATGGCTAGTTTCAAGTCTGTCTCTACAGGGTAAATTTCCCCACTATCCTTATCCCAAGCACCTAGTGGTCCATAAAAACTCCTAGAGGATGAGCCTGATGCAAACTTAGCCTCCTGTGCCAACTGACTTCTATCCAATCCAAGCTGAAAATAAGCATTGCAAGCCTTAACCAAGGCGGACAAACCACTAGAACTTGATGATAAGCCCGCTGCGGTAGGCATATTGTTTTGAGTGTCAATACGAACAAAGCCATCACCATCTGGACGGTAGCGGTCAATAATCTTACTCATCTTGGCATGCTCAGCCTCATTCTGTAGCTGACCATTGATATAAAAGGCATCAGCAGTTGCAGGAGATGGCAGAGGCGACAAGGTCGTCTCCGTGTACATATTTTCCAAAGTCAGAGAAATACTGCTAGTAGCAGGCACCATCTCTTTTTCTTTTTTCTTTCCCCAATATTTGATAATAGCAATATTTGCGTAGGAACGTACTGTTACAGGCTCTCTATCCATGTCTGAACAGCTCCTTTCTCTTCTAATCTTTCTGCTAGTTCTTGTGCTTGTGTAAAATTGTCTGCCAAGGCTATGATACAGCCTCCTAGCCCACCACCGCTCATCTTGGAACCCAGAGCACCATGGCTAAGAGCCGTTTCAACCAAAGAATCTGCCTCAGGGCTACTGACACCAATTTCTTTTAGATGTAAATGCGCTTGACTAAGGATTTGTCCCAGCCCTTCAGCATATTTTTGTGAAATCGCTTCTTCTGCCTGCTGGGTCAATTCTCCCAAGGCATGCAAAAACGGTAGGGCATTCTTCCCCTTGCTTTGAACCACTTGGATGGCTTCACGAGTGTGACCATACACGCCCGTATCTGCAATGACCAAATAGGCGGATAAATCCATCTCAAGCTCTGTAAATCCTACGTTCTTAATAAAGCGAATAGGCTGGTCACTGAGACAGGTCTTGGCATCCAAACCACTTGGATTCATATGGGCAATCATCTCCGCCCGATTGACCAAGATTTCTAATACATCATGAGGCAGTTCTGCCTGATAGTAGTCAAATACTGCACGAATGGCCGCTATGCTGATAGCCGCTGACGAACCCATTCCCCGCTTCTCAGGGATAGCCGAGTCAATCTCACAGCGAATGCAGGCATCTTTGATATTCAAATACTCCAGCGAAGCATAAACTGCCATGGACAAGGTATCCTCCTCATAGAGACGCCAAGGACTCGCTGCAGGAACTACCTTACAAGTCACCTCCACCTCCAAAAGAGGCAGGGAAATGGCCGGATAACCGTAAACGACCGCATGCTCCCCTATTAAAATAATCTTACTATGTGCCTGACCGACACCAACTTTTTTTGTCATATTTTCCTTTTGCTAGACGAAAAAGCCGTCTCATTTTTTCATACAAGTGTTTATTCTTTCCTATCTATTTTATTATATTTTCACAAAAAAAGCGATTGTTTCCTTCACAATCGCCTCTTTCATTATTGAATCCATTCGCCATTATAGTTGACAGAATAGCCATCTACGGTCGTATTCACTGCCAAAGCACCTGAGTTGTAAGCATAGTACCATTTGCCATTGACCTGGAACCAGCCTATCTTCATATCTCCATTACTTGCATTTAGGTAGTACCAAGTTGAACCATCTTGATACCAACCAGTTGCCATAGCTCCTGATGAACGGAGATAGTACCACTTGTTACCAAGGTATTGCCAGCCCGTTTTCATATCACCATTTTCAGCATCTAGATAATACCAAGTCGAACCTTCTTGATACCAACCAGTCGCCATTGCTCCTGATGAACGGAGGTAGTACCACTTATTGCCAAGTTGTTTCCAACCAGTTTGCATAATGCCAGTTTCTGGGTCTAGGTAATACCACGGAGCAGGTTTGCTTCTATCAATGTCAACAGTAACATGGAAATCTTGAGTCCAACCCTTAGCAACTTCACCAATTGGTAGTGGATTGTAAGAATCATCGCCAGAAATTCCTAGCTTATTTAAATAATACCAATTGCCGTCTTCATAAGTCCAGCCTGTCTTTACAGCATAATGATTATCAAAATAATAAGTTCTCTTTTCAGCAGATGGAGCATATTGTTCACCGTATACTTTTCCTGTATTTTCAGACGTTTTTGCCTCTAGTACTTGTTTATCTGTTTGTTCTAGCAAAGCACCATCTTGTCCAAAATAGTACCACTTCTCCTCAAGGCCAATTTCTAAGACTGGACGATTATTAAATAAATTATCACGATAACCTGTTCCATGAATTTCTACGTATTGCCAACCGACAACCATCTCTCCTCTATCACCAAAATAGTAAGTTTTACCGTCTATTTTATGCCAATAGATTGCTTTATGATCATCTTTTACATAATATTTTCTATTATCCTTATCAACAAATTGGCCACCTGTGGTATCCGCAAATACAGTATTTGTAGCTAGCAAACCAAAGAAAAATGCTGTTAGTCCAACTTGCATCATTTTTTTCAAAAGTTTCATTTATATGTCCTCCAATATTAAATCCACTCACCAGATGAAGCAAAGTTATAAACTTTACCATCGATAGTTTGGCTACCTGTAACCATTGCTCCAGAGGAATTGAGATAATACCAGTTTCCTCCTACTTTTGTCCAACCTGTCTTCATATCTCCATTACTTGCATTTAGATAGTACCAAGTTGAACCATCTTTCACCCAACCAGTTGCCATAGCTCCTGATGAACGGAGATAGTACCACTTGTTACCAAGGTATTGCCATCCCGTTTTCATATCACCATTTTCAGCATCTAAATAGTACCAAGTTGAGCCTTCCTGATACCAGCCAGTTGTCATAGCTCCTGATGAACGGAGGTAGTACCACTTATTGCCAAGTTGTTTCCAACCAGTTTGCATGATACCAGTTGTTGGATCTAGATAGTACCAAGCTGAACCATCATTTATCCAACCTGTACGTATTTCACCACCAATATAGTCTTCTCCATTAATTTCTGTTTTAGCTAGATAATACCAGTTAGACTGGTCATAAAGCCAACCTGTCTTTAAAGAATGATCTTGATTAAAGTAATAGTTCGTGTAAAAACTCTTCTCTTCTTTATCTTCCGGATTTGTACGTTTTTCCCCATACTTTCTTCCAACGCTGTCTTTAGTTTTAACCTCTAATGCTTCCCAACCAACAAACTCTTGTAGCACTCCATTTTTATCGAAATAGTACCACTCTGACTTTGGAAAACCTTCTAATCTGATACCATTTGGGTAAGGACCAATTGTACTACCTTTAGATGGAAACGGAATATATTGCCAGCCGACCACCATCTCTCCAGATAAAGGATCAAAATAATAGTACTTCCCATCAATCACTCGCCAGTAGGTTTCTTTTAGGTCCCCCTTCTTGTAGTAGGTTCTACCATTTTCTTGGACAAATTGCCAACCTTCTGAATCAGCATCATCCGCCAATACTGCACTTGTCGCTAGCAAACCAAAGAAAAAGACTGCTAATGCAATTTGCATCAATTTTTTTATTATTTTCATTAGACGTATCCTCCATGACTGATTATAGCAAAGAGCAAACTGCATGTCAATATATAGAAAACCCTTCAAAAAAAGCAGTTACAAAACTGCAACTGCTTTTCTATTCTTGCATGGTGTAACCAACACCACGAACTGTTTTAATGTAGCTTTTTTGACCTTTTACATCAAGCTTGCTACGTAGATAACGAATATAGACATCCACGATATTTGTTTCGGTCGCACTTTCATACTTCCAGACACTTTCCAACAACTGCTCACGAGTCAGAACTTTCTTGCTTCCCATAAGAGTAGCCAAGAGGTCATACTCACGACGAGTCAAAGCAATCATCTCCTCGCCACGATAAACGGTATGATGTTCTACATCCATACGCAGATTGCGGTAAGACGTTGGAACCTTCATCTGACTACAGTGTTGGTCGATAAAGTCCCGACCTCGGAAAATCGCTGAAATACGAGCCACCAAATTGTCAATAATAACCGGCTTATAGATGTAAGAAACGGCAAAGCGTTGGATTGTTTCAATCTGATCTTGCAATTCTTCACGATGGTCCAAGACCATGATAACTGAGGCTGGCTTAGTCCGACTGAGCTTATCTGCAAAATCCTGGGCTGTCATATCCCCCAGACGAGCATTCAATAAAATCAAGTCATAGTCTGTCTGAAGAGCCATGGAGAGGGCTTTTTGCCCCTCCTCAACCTGATCAACTCGGTATTGCTCTTTTTGGAGTTCCAAACTTAAAAAATGAGCTAGATTTCTTTCTTTCTCAAGTAATAAAATCCGTTTCCCCATGGCAGACCTACTTATTTTTCGTCATACCAAGAGTAGTGGAAGGTTCCTTCTTTGTCTTTACGTTGGTAAGTGTGAGCACCAAAGTAGTCACGTTGCGCTTGGATCAAGTTAGCTGGAAGGTCAGCTGAACGGTAGCTATCAAAGTAAGTAATAGCTGCTGAGAAAGTTGGCACTGGCACACCAGCTTGAACGGCAAGAGCTACGATATCACGCACTGCTTGTTGATACTTAGCAGTAACATCTAGGAAGTACTCATCCAAAAGAAGGTTGGCAAGGTCTGCATCACGGTTGTAAGCATCTGTAATCTTTTGCAAGAAACGAGAACGGATGATACAGCCATCACGCCAGATAGATGCGATGTCTGCAAATGGCAAATTCCAGTTGTTTTCTTTAGAAGCTACACGCAATTGCGCAAAACCTTGTGCGTATGAAATGATTTTTGAAAAGTAAAGGGCTTGACGGATTTTTTCAATCAACTCAGCCTTGTCTCCTTCAAATTTGAAGGCAGCTGGTTTTGGAAGAACCTTGCTAGCATGTACACGTTCTTCTTTGTAAGTTGAAATGTAACGTGCAAATACTGACTCAGTGATGAGTGACAATGGTACACCAAGGTCAAGAGATGATTGGCTAGTCCATTTACCAGTTCCCTTGTTACCTGCGGCATCAAGAATGTAGTCTACGATTGGTCCATCTTGACCTTCATCATCTTTACGGCTCAAGATATCAGCTGTGATTTCGATCAAGTAGCTGTCCAATTCACCCTTGTTCCACTCAGTAAAGATTTCAGCCATATCTTCTGCAGAAAGACCTAGCAGGTGTTGCATCAAGTCATAGCTTTCTGCGATCAATTGCATATCACCGTACTCGATACCGTTGTGAACCATTTTCACATAGTGACCAGCTCCATCAGGACCGATGTAAGTCACACATGGTTTGCCATCTTCTGGTGCTTTAGCTGAGATTTCTTCAAGAACATCTGCAACCAATTCGTAGGCCTCTTTTTGACCACCAGGCATGATAGAAGGACCTTCAAGGGCACCTTTTTCACCACCAGAAACCCCAGTACCGATAAAGTTGATACCTGAGTTTGCCAATTCTTCGTTACGACGGATTGTATCTTTGTAGAAAGTGTTTCCTCCGTCAATCAAGATATCACCTTTGTCAAGGTGTGGAAGAAGGGCTTGGATAGTAGCATCCGTACCAGGTCCAGCTTGAACCATAAGCATGATACGACGAGGTTTTTCGATTGAGTTTACAAAACTTTCAACGTCATAGCTTGGTACAAAGTTCTTTTCAGGATGGCAAGCAATTACATCTTCAGTTTTTTCTTTACTACGGTTGTAAATAGCAACTGTGTAACCACGAGATTCAATATTAAGGGCAAGGTTACGACCCATTACGGCCATACCAACAACACCAAAGTTAGCTTTTGTCATTTGACACTCCTCTTGTTTAATTTGTTTTATTTTATCATTTTTACTTTTGAAAAGAAAGAATTTTGTAACGACTGCTTAGTAGTCCAAGTCATCCGCATGTCCAGAACCATTTCCAACAAAGTATCCTGTCTTACAGTTAAGGGTAAAGAGATAGGTTCCATCTGGCTTGTAGAGGTTGTAATAACCATTGCCATTAACGATATTGACACGTTCAAGGATGTATTGGTTACCAGTGATATAACCACGTGAGCGTGAAGTTGCTAGGATTTTTTCCAAGACACCATCCGCGAAATCCCAGGCAGAATTATTGCTATCATCAACAGCTGATTGATTGAACGGCACACGACTCGAAGCTCTCTGGAGGTCAACTCCAGAACTTGATAAACCGCCATGGCTATCATCACGTACAGAAACTGAATTGTTTGATGAGACGCTTGAAGATGGACTTGTGTTGTCTGTAGCCCTCTCTGTTGATGAACTTGAACTTTCTTGACTTGAGCTTGAACTTGAAGGAGCTGTTTGTTGACTCTTACCTAGACTGATAGCCTTATCTAGCACTTTATCAATCTCCGTATTTCCAGTTTTAATATCTGTAAATTTAGCATCTGATTTAGCTTTAGCGTTAGTGTCCAAAACTCCATCTACAATAGCTGGCTTATCAAATTGAGTATTGACATCTTGAATGGCCTTGATTTGAGTTGCTAGACTATCATACTTAGATTTTGCAAGCGTATATTCACGACTACCTTCTAGCTTATCAAGCAAGGTTTTAAGTTGACTCAGTTTATCAAACTGGCTATTCTTCAAAGCCGTTTTGTTGCTATCTGTATAGAAGGCATCATATAAATTATTGAATTCTTCCACATCTGACTGCGTGTTTGTAGTTGATTGAGAAGTTTGGATTTCCTTGGTCGAACGAGCCACTTGACGATAAACATAATAACCAGTTCCAAGGATAAGAACCACTAAGGCTGCTAGAATACCGTAAAGCGCCCATTTCTTCTTACTTTTTCCATCTTCACTATCTGTGACTCGATAAAGTGTTGGAATATCTTCAGTCTCAGAGGCTTCAACAAGAGGAGTTTCTGAAACTCGTGTTAATTCTAAATCATCAAACTGACTCAATTCATCTTCTGAAGCTGGAGAAGTTACTCCTGTTTCCTCACGAAGCTCTTGAAGTAAATTATCCAGAGTCTGAGTCTCCTCTATCTCTTCTATCCCTTCTTTTTCAACTAAATCATCCTTGCTAAACTGACGCGTTTCAAACTTATCTGCCTCAATTTCATCTTTATGTTGTTTCACATACTTGTCCAAGATAGAATCTCCAGGCAATACACCTGCTTCCACCTCTTCATTTTTTAGCATGGCTTCTCCAACCGTTAGCTCTTTGGCATCATCAAAATCAAATTGCGCTTCTTGATGTTCTGTTATATGACGATCATGTCTTTTCTTACTCATGAGTTTTCCTTCCTACTTTACTTCCTGACGTTTAACACGCTGACCGAAATATTGATACAAATCAACTTTTAAAGTTCCATTGTACAACTTGCGCTTCTTGTCCGCCTGACTGCCGTACTTGGTCTCAAAGGCTTCATCACTAGTTAGGATAAATTTGCTCCACGTTTTCAGCGGTGCAAATACTTGCCCCATCTCAGCATAGAGTTTGGTAACTCCTGCATCATCTGACAAGCGTTCCCCATAAGGTGGGTTAGAGATAATCACTCCATTGATTTTATCGGAACGCAAATCCTGCACGCGCATCTGCTTAAAGGTAATATCTCCTGCAACCCCTGCTGCCTGAGCATTGGCCTTAGCAATTTCCACCATACGTGCATCGATATCACAGCCCATGATATCTAGCTCAAGCTCACGATCCACTTTCTTAGCCGCTTCTGTACGCGCTTCTTGAATCAAACGATCACTAATCCAGTTCCACTCCTCAAAGGCAAAGGAGCGACGAAGACCAGGAGCCATCTTTCTAGCAATCATAACTGCCTCGATACAGAAAGTTCCTGAACCACAGGTCGGATCAATCAAGGGCTTGTCTGGATACCAGTTAGAGAGTTGCAAAATAGCTGCTGCCATGTTTTCCTTGATAGGAGCCCCACCCTTTTCGGTACGATAGCCACGTTTAAAGAGACTGGAGCCTGTCGTATCAATCATGACAGTTGCTATGTCTTTCAGAATAGAAACCTCAATCTTAAACTCAGGACCATTCTCCATAAGAGGAACACCTTCTGGACGGGCATAGTGTTTTTGCAACTTTTTAACAACAGCCTTCTTTGAAATAGCCTGAACACTGGGTTCATTGTGTAGTTTAGATTTCACACATTTAGCTTTGGCAATCGGAAATCGAGCTCCAAGTGGTAAATAATTTTCCCAATCTAGAGCAAAAACTCCCTGAAACAGCTCCTCAAAAGTCTTAGCTGGGAAAGTTCCTACGATGATCTTAATACGGTCTGCCGCACGGAGCCAGAGGTTGGTTTCGATGATGGCTCTCGCGTCTCCTTGAAAACGAACACGCCCATTTTCAACCTGACAATCGTAGCCCAACTCTCGCACTTCTCGTCCCACAACAGCCTCAAGACCAGCTGCCGCAGTCGCGATTAAATTAAATTCTTTTTTCATCTTCAGTCTTATAAGACCTTTCTATATGTCCACTTTAAAAAATGAGGTTGAGAAAATTTCTCAGCCCCAACCTATATGCAATTTTCTATAAGCCATGTTTTGTTCCAGAAGTGACTAGGACCACTCCCTTCGATAATCATCTGTCTACCACTAACAGCCTACAGCTGATAGCAGTCAGAGTACTACGTTCGTTTCCGCGTACTCCATGCCCCGACCGAAATTTGGGTTGCTAGCTTGAGGGGTTTACCGCGTTCCACTCTCTCCGTTTCCAGAAAGACTCCGTCACTGTGGCACTTTCAAGCCTACTCCGACCTATCCAAGGACTTAGCCATTTCGACTGCCGTAACGATCTCTCGTCCCTAGGCTTATGGTTTCGCCTAGCACAAACACTACAGGCATCACAGCCTGTGCTAGCATGGACTTTCCTCATGAAAAGAAATTCTCCTCACGCGATTATCCAAAAATTGCACTTTTCAAATAAGCTCTTATAAATCAGAGTTATCCAAAATTTGTTTACCAAATACTTCTTTCTCAAGACGATTTAGACGTTTCAAAATATCAAAATTCGTCATAGAAGTTGTAGCTGTCATTTCAAGAGGTTCTGCTTGAACCGGTGCAGATTCAGGTTTGCGAGACAATTCTTCCTTCAACTCTGCAATTTCTTGACGGAGAGACTTGACTAGGGCAGCATAAGTTTCGTAGTCCTTGATGACATCGTCCAAAAATTCATCAACTTCAACCTTACTATATCCACGGACTTCACGTCCAAACTCTTGCTCGAAAATATCTTTCGCTGAAAAAATAATACTTGCCATCTCTCTCTCCATTCTCGGTTTCTAATAGTATTATTATATAAAAAAAGGCATACAAAAATCAAGGTCAAAGCCTTACTTTTCAGAAAAATTTTCTGCTAGCTCATTTAAGTCTTCAAACGTTAACCTTTTTATGCGATAACCTGCCTGGTTTTTCATCAAATTGTCCATAAATTTTAATTTGGTCTCATTTTCTGGGTCATGGAAAAAATAAGCTAAGTCAGTATTTTCCAGCAAAAATCGTTGGTAGTCTCGTAGTTGCCCCATGTGTTCATATTTAGGATAGGCATATTTGACAAAATCGACCTGCTTAAATTGGTTAAGTTTAAGCTGATTCGCTTCATTCCAATTTTCCCCGTGTGTTTCAAAATCAAAAATGGTCGCTAGGCTGAAATCATATTCTTCTTTCATTTCATTTGCGACATCTAGCACCCAGGATTCAAATCCCAAGTTTCCTGTAAAGACCAGCCATTTAATCCCTTCTTCTGCTAAACTTTCTAAATCACGGCGAATGGCTTTCTTTATGATTTTTAATCTGATATCTTTTTCATTAAACAAACCCAAGTCAAAATTAGAATATCCCATAATTAAAGCTGTAGTCATTTTTACACCTTTCTTTATATTTTTATGGTATAATAGAGTGATGTTATTGTACCAATAAGGAGAAATATGGTCAACTATCCTCATAAAATTTCATCGAAAAAAAGCCAAACATCCATTTCTCAACCAAAAAATTTCGCAAATCGAGGAATGACTTTTGAAAAGATGATTAACGCTACCAACGACTACTATCTAACGCATGGCATGGCAGTTATCCATAAAAAGCCAACGCCTGTTCAGATCGTTCGAGTAGACTATCCTCAACGTAGTCGGGCCAAAATTGTAGAAGCCTATTTTAGACAAGCTTCCACAACAGATTACTCTGGCGTGTATAGAGGATATTACATTGACTTTGAAGCTAAAGAAACGCGACAAAAGAATGCTATCCCAATGAAGAACTTCCATCTTCACCAGATTCAACATATGGAACAAGTTCTAGAACAGCAGGGCATTTGCTTCGTACTGCTTCATTTTTCTTCTCAACAAGAAACTTATTTGTTGCCGGCACTTGATTTAATTCGCTTTTATCATCAAGATAAGGGGCAGAAATCAATGCCACTTGGATATATTCAAGAATATGGATATTTGGTTGAGCAAGGAGCTTTCCCTCAAATTCCCTATCTCGATATTATCAAAGAACATTTACTAGGTGGTAAAACAAGATGAATAAACAAACTATTCTGCGGTTCTTAAAGTATATTGGAATTACATTCCTCACCTTATTTATCGCACTATTTCTATTAGGTGGAGGTCTTTTCCTCTACTTTGTTAGCAAGGCCCCAGCCTTATCTGAAAGTAAATTAGTTGCGACAACCTCTAGCAAGATTTATGACAATAAAAACGAACTGATTGCTGACTTGGGATCTGAACGTCGTGTAAATGCTCAATCCAATGAAATCCCTACGGATTTGGTCAAGGCTATCGTATCTATCGAAGACCACCGTTTCTTTGATCATAGAGGTGTTGATACCATTCGTATCATGGGGGCAGCATTGAGAAACCTCCAAGGGAAAGGAGGGCTACAAGGGGCTTCGACCTTGACTCAGCAATTGATTAAATTAACTTATTTCTCTACTTCAACTGCTGATCAAACTTTGTCACGTAAAGCCCAAGAAGCTTGGCTGGCCGTTCAACTAGAACAAAAAGCAACCAAGCAAGAAATCCTGACCTACTACATCAACAAAGTCTACATGTCTAACGGTAACTATGGAATGCAAACCGCAGCCGAAAATTACTATGGAAAAGACTTGAAGGATTTAAGCTTACCACAGTTAGCACTCCTAGCCGGAATGCCTCAAGCACCAAACCAATATGATCCATATTCCCACCCAGAAGCTGCTCTAGAGCGTCGGAACTTAGTACTTTCAGAAATGAAGGGACAGAAATATATCAGTGCAGAAGATTACGAAAAAGCTATTAATACGCCTATCACTGATGGACTTCAAAGCTTGAAGTCAGCCAATAGTTACCCTGCCTATATGGACAACTATCTCAAAGAAGTAATCGACCAAGTCGAACAAGAAACGGGCTACAACCTTCTTACCACAGGTATGGAAGTCTATACTAATGTCGACAAAGATATCCAACAACGACTCTGGGATGTTTATAACACCGACCAATATGTCACTTATCCTGATGATGACATGCAAGTAGCTTCGACTATTGTGGATGTATCTAATGGTAACGTTATTGCACAACTTGGTGCTCGTCATCAAGCAAGCAATGTTTCATTCGGCACCAACCAGGCTGTGGAGACCAATCGCGACTGGGGATCAACAATGAAACCCATCACTGATTATGCTCCTGCTTTGGAATTTGATATCTATGACTCAACCGCTACCATTGTACGCGATATTCCGTATAATTATCCTGGAACAAATACCCCTGTCTACAACTGGGATAGAGGATACTTCGGTAATATCACCCTGCAATATGCACTACAGCAATCTCGCAATGTTCCTGCTGTAGAAACACTCAACAAAGTTGGATTAAACCGTGCAAAAACCTTCTTAAATGGTTTAGGAATTGACTATCCAGATATGCATTATTCTAACGCCATATCAAGTAACACAACTGAGTCTAATAAACAATACGGCGCAAGTAGTGAAAAAATGGCTGTTGCTTATGCTGCATTTGCCAATGGTGGTATCTATCACAAACCGATGTACATTAATAAAGTTGTCTTTAGTGATGGTAGCGAAAAAGAATTTTCTGACCCTGGTACCAGAGCTATGAAAGAGACCACTGCTTACATGATGACAGAAATGATGAAAACAGTCTTGACCTCTGGAACTGGTTTTAATGCCTATATTTCATGGCTCCCTCAAGCCGGTAAGACAGGTACCTCTAACTATTCAGATGAAGAAATCGAAAATCATATTAAATCAAGTCAACTTGTTGCACCGGATGAAATGTTTGTCGGCTATACTCGTAAATATTCGATGGCCGTATGGACAGGTTACTCAAATCGTCTTACTCCAGTCATCGGCAATGGGTTCACAGTTGCTTCTGCAGTCTATCGTTCAATGATGACTTACCTATCAGAAGATGACCACCCAGGAGATTGGAATATGCCTGAGGGCTTATATAGGAGTGGAGAATATGTCTTTAAGAATGGAGCTCGTCCTACATGGACTGCTCCTGCTACTCAACAAAGTTCTACATCTGCTCCTGCGAGCCAGACTCCAGAGACTTCAACCTCTCAGTCAAGTGTAACGACACCAAACACAAACACAAATCCAAATGCAAATACAGCTACTCCCAATGCTGGAACCAATGAGAATACAGTAACACAACAACCAAGTACCAATCAAGGTCAGCCTAACCAAAATCCTCAACCAGCGCAACAATAAATTACTAACCACCCAAAAATTGGGTGGTTTTTCAATCTTTTCTTTGTTAAATCAATAATTAGATAATAAAAACCTGAGAAGGCCAATTGTACTTCTCAGGTTTTTTGTTCTATACACTCCACTGGTTTAGAATACTATTAAGAAAGAGTTTAATTGTCATACACAACTAATCTTTTTTGCTTTTTGCTACAAAGATAGCAGATAAGACTAGTCCAACGCTTGCCAAGAAAATAGCTGTTTCTGACTGTTTTTCACCAGTCTCTGGCAATCTCTTGTCTTCCTTGGCAACTTGAACTGGTGCTTCTGGAGTCTGAGATTTTTCTAACGAACTTAGCTTAAATTCTGGTTTTTCTACTGTCGGAGCTGGTTGGTCACCTGCGGTTGACAATGGGCCTGTGTAGGCTGGTAGCTCATGTTTCAAGGCCATAACGGAGTTAACTCCACCCTGGAACTCTGGTTTCTCTACTGTCGGAGCTGGTTGATCGCCTACGGTTGACAATGGACCTGTGTACTCTGGTAGTTCGTGTTTCAAGGCCATAACGGAGTTGACTCCACCCTTGAACTCTGGTTTCTCTACTGTTGGAGCGGCTTGGTCACCTACGGTTGACAATGGGCCTGTATAAGCTGGTAGCTCATGTACCAAAGCTTCAACTGCATTCACACCACCCTGAAACTCTGGTTTCTCTACTGTCGGTGCAGCTTGGTCACCTACGGTTGACAATGGACCTGTGTAGGCTGGAAGCTCATGTACCAAGGCTTCAACTGCATTCACACCACCTGTAAATTCAGGTACCTCAAGCACTGGTGCTGGTTCTTCACCCTTGCTCGATTGAACAGGTTCTTCCGTCAATTCTTGATAGAAGCTCGCCAATTCATAAAACTCAGCCTTGCCACCTTCCCAGACCAGTTTAACATCTAGAAGAGAACCACCATTTCGGATAGCAAAGGTTTGGAGATTAGATGTAATGGCACCAAGATCTATCCAATTTTCTTGTCCATCCTTAAGTGTTCTCGCTTGAACTCGTGCTTTCGCTCCTTCAGGAAGGCTTGAAACAAGGCGTAGATGGTTGGCATTGGTTGGTTCTGACAAGTGATAAACCATTTCACCCTTATCATTTTCCGCCTTGTAGCTAGTCAAAACTTTTCCATCTACGAGATTAGTATAGAAGTTGCCTCGGCTTTCGCCACCGTTTCCTTCTACAGTTGGATCATTGATTGATTTGACAAATTCGCCATCATTGATCACCAATTCTGTAAATCCTACAAAACGAGCATCATAGTCAGCTGTATAGAGGACACGAAGATAATTAGCTTTGACTGGTGTTGTCAATTCACCCTCGATGTAACGATTTCCTGGCATCTTAGAATCATGTGTCCAACCATCTGTCAATGAATCATCGTGTGTACTATTGGCTACACCATCTCCCACTGTCACAACATCTGTCCAAGTTTTACCGTCTTGGCTGACTTGGATTTTACCATCACGAAGATAGTTTTGAGTTCCGTCTTGGATGTAGGCTCTGATCTTCTTGATAGTGCGTTCGCTACCAAGTTTCAAGGTTACATGTCCATCTTTATGGGCATAGTCTGAAAACTCAACGAAGTTGTTGTACACACCATCAAACAATTGATCGAGGTTATTAATCTTACGAACATCATTGCTTCCGTATGTTGGATGAATACCCATAGTTGTTGATTCTAGTGTTGTTGGTTGGACTTCTTTGGTAGTTACTAGAAGAGAAGTAGATGGAACAGCCTGTTCTTGGTCTGTTTTATTAACCAGACGAACATAACGTACCAAGTGGGTTGCGACAGATCTGTCTGTCAGCTGACTAGCTGGTGTCCATTCTTGCGCATTTACAGAGTACTCTAGACTGAGGGCTGGGTTGGCCTGGCCTTGGAGCTGGATGCTCTTGACTTGATGGATTCGATCAAGTTTCATACCTAGATAGCTATTCGCAGGAAGTTTGGTTCCAGCTGGAATTTGAAGTTCGTAACTGCCCAAGCTATCCACTACTGGTGTTTCCTTCAAGGCATCCACGTTGGTGTCTGTTAAGTCGCTATTTCCAGAACGTGTCTCAACAGAGAAGTCTTGGATACGCCACCAAAGGTCACTTGCCTTGGTATTACGTACTCGGATGTAACGAGCATTGATAGCTCTAGTCACTTCCTTAGTTTGTTCTCCTGATAGGCGATCTAACTCTTGCCATGCAGATCCATCTGTAGAGTACTCAAGTACACCTGCGGTAAGTTTATCGCCAGTTCCTTGGCGAAGACGAACTTTAGTAACTGACTTGACTTCACCTAGGTCAAGTTGTGCCCAGGCATCTACTGGAGTCGTATTGCTGCCGTCAGCATTTGCCATCATAGCTTCTGTATTATCTTTACCATCAGTAATTTGACTTGCTGATGTTCTCAATTTATAAACTAGATTTGAGCTAAGGCTAATTGTAGCAGTTTGTTGTTTACGAGCGTTCTCTACTGGACGATTTACTGCAATCTCGCGAACTGCAAACCAGGTGTCATCACGATCTTCTGTCGCAACCATACGAACTGCCTTAGCCTTAATATGGAGATTCTCAAATTTAAGAAGAGATTCATTTCCGACATAGCTTGGCTCTTTCAAGGTTACCCAGTTATCATTTTCATCCAAATACTGCACTTCAGCCTTGCTAAAGGTATCATGTGGATTTGCCTGAGTTCCCATAGCAAAGGTCAAGGTTTGGATATCTACCGGTTTGTTAAATTTCATACCGATATAATCACCTGTCTTGATACTATTTGGTGATTTAATCAAGGCATGAGTTGCCAAGTCACCGTCCGTTACTTCTGCCAAACCACCTTCTACACCTGTTCGATTGGTAATAAAGGTGCTGATAATTTGATCTGGATACAAGACTTTTTGAACTTCAGACGCTAGAACTTCTTTCAAAGATAGGATAAATGGACGGATATGTTGAACACCCAATTCAGCCTTTTCAAGATGGTCTACATAATGGAAGGTATGAGTTTGAGACTGTTCGTACAATTTCAAACCTTTATAGTAGCTATCCCAAAGTTTGGCTGCATCATTTGTAGCCATAGCCTCTGTTCCTGTTAGGAAGGCATCAAGGGCATTCATTTGGTCGATTGCATTATCCAACCAATAGTGGATCTGTGCAACCATCTTTTGATCACCTGATGCTTTATAAAGTTCAGCCGCTTCTTTAATCTTGGCAAATTCTGCACGCAAAGTTGCACGTTCTGCAGTTACATCCTGACCTGCTTTGAGCTTAGTCATGAAGTCTGTTAATTTTGGAGCCAATTCAACTGATTCTTCAAGTTTAACGACACGACCATCCATGTTTTGGTTGATCATATGCTTACCGAGTTCGCGGAAGGCTGCTGACACCTTGCTATCTTCAAAATGACCATTTTCAACAAAGTTGAAGGCAATGTCATTGAGTTTCTTAGCTTCTTCTTCTGATTTCCACTGTTTCCATGTATACTGAGCTCCAGCAAAGAGGGCAATCTTAGATGGTTCAGACTGTTGCATTGGGTTCAACATGATACCGGATAGCAAGCTTGGATCTACATTCGGATGAAGGAATTTCTCACCACCACCTAGAATCAAGTGTTGTTTAGAATTATCTGTAACCGGCCAGTTCACCCAAAGTGATACTGGACGATAAGTCTTACCACCTGCAGTTAGATTGTTCTTGAGAGTTGAGAGGAAGCTTTCAGAAACTTCACCCCAAATCTTACCACCCGTCAAGGTCATAGAGGTTGAACTTGGGAGATTTTCATTTAAAGATTTCAACTCTGCTTCACGCCCATTACCCCAATACTGACCTGGAACAAAGATCATTTCTTTGCGAAGACCGCTATAAGTTCCTTGCATTTCTGTCAACCAGTTGGTCATATCCTGCATCAAGCGGTTGTAGCTATTGTAGCCTCCAACTGGGCTTGGTGCATCATCGGCTAGAATACCAAATTCACGGACACCCACTTTCATCAACTGAGTAAATTTAGCCTTGATGGTTGCCAAGTCTTCTTGGTAATGCGCTTCATTACCAAATCGGATACGGTTGTTCATGAATGGATGAATGGTCCAAACATAGCGAGTTTTACTTTGATTTCCGACGCGAGCAAGTTCACGAATTTCAGCTAGTTTTTCTTCTGGGTAAAGTTCACGCCATTTCTTGTTGTGATATGGATCATCTTTTGGTGCGAAGAAGTATTGGGTCAATTTCAAATCGCCACCAAAACGCATGAGTTCAGCACGATCTGCATTAGACCATGGATTTCCATAGTAACCTTCGATGAAACCACGATTCTTGATTTCAGCGTAATCTTCCACTGTCACATTGCGAAGAACTGGAACTTGACTTTCCTTGAGCATATGTTTCAAGGTTGTCAAACCATAGAAGACCGCATCTGTGTCTTTTCCGACGATGGAAATTGAGTTGTCCTTGATGGTCAGAGCATAGGCATCAATCTTATCAAAGAGACCTGCTGAAACGTTAGATAAGTTTTGTTCTGCTTGTGTTCCTCGTCCATGTACTCCAAGATAGATATTAGTTGCGCCAGCAATTGCTGATTTACTAGTAGTGTAGGATACTTGATTGTCCTGCAAAACACTCTTCAAGCGATTACGAGTATAGATATCGAGTTGATCTCCCATTACCAGATTGACTTGCTTACGAAGAGCTGTTACTCCTTCTCCATAAGTCACTTTTTGTGGAGTTGGGAAAACCTTGTACTCTTTCTTGAGATAGTCTGCGCTCTTGCTGGCAGCCACAATGCTGTCTTCTCTAGCTGGTTTGCTTGCTGTGAATTGATCCGCTAGTTCAACTGTTCCATCACCTGTTTGCTCGACTTTTGGAGTTTCAGGTGTAGATGGTTGTTCTGGTTCTGGTGTTTCTTGTTCCTCTTTGATAGGCTTCAATAGATGAACTTCAGCTGCACTTGCAAAGCCCCCAACTCCTGATAGAACTTTCAACTCAATCTTGTTGGTATGAACCGCCGTAAAGTTGACTGTTTTTTCTTGAGCGTTGTTGTCCCAGTTTCCTTCTGAAACCTTGACCATTTTACCATCTTTTTGTGCGTAGATTTCGTAGCGAGTCACGACTCCATTTCCACCACCTGGACGTGGGAGATAAGTCAAACCATTGACTTTTTCTGCTTCTTTCAAGGTCATAGAAAGAGTGTACGGAGCAGTATCACCAGTCCATTTAGTATGCCAGAAGGTATTTGGATCATTGTCAAAGGCTTTTTCAACAACTCCTTCAGTCGCTGTTCCTGGTGTTTCTTGACTAGTTGCAGAAACTGTGAAATGATCTGTTGGAATCAAACGAGGATTTACAAATGGTTTATCTGACAGCTCTGCACTATGTAAAATTCCTTTGAACCCACCGATGCTTTCAAGCGGTAGAACCAAGCTATTGTGAGCAAAGCGAGGGTGAGCTGGATTTGCGATACGTTCAATCTTCTCACCATCCACATAGAATTCCGTTGATTGTGGTTTGGTCACGATAGAGATTTGATAACGTTTGTTCTTTTCAAGTTTTTTCTTGAACTGGATATGGAACTGTTCAAATTGATAAGCAAGATAGCCGTCTTTATCAGCTAGATAGATACGGTTGTCTCCACTTGTTGAGAAGGTTTGTTCACCGTCTCCAGTGACAGTTACATCAAACTTCAAGACATGACTTGGACCAACATCACCTGCCAGGCCTTCAATACTGCTATCTTTCTCAAAAGCCAATCCTTGCTCGCTTGTCTTCACCTTCTTGCTTGCATAGTTCTTCACTGTTTCAGGATTGATGGTAAACAAATCACTTTGATCAATCTCTTTTTCAGGATTTGACTGTGGCGCATAAGGGCTCGTTGGTAGGGTACGTTCTGCAAAGGTCGCAGCCGCACGGTCAGATCCCCAAGTGCGCTCTGCAGTTGTTTGCATGCTCTTAAAGAAGCGTTTAAAGATATCATAAGATGTCAAACCTGTCTCATGAAGATCAATATTGTCATTCCAAACTGCGTGGCCACCACCAATTACATTTGGATTTGATGCTTCTAGAAGTGGACCATGACCTGTTCGGAAATCATTTGGTGTCCACCTATTGTATTGTGTTTCATAGTTAGCATAGTCCCCATAAGCTGTTTGACGATTATCACCATTTGGTACACTATAAGTTGGAATATCTGTTATGTTGATAATCTTAGCTCCCTGAGCAATAGCTTCTTTTGGTTGCTGCCAACCGATACTCCAAATATCAACTTCTACATCTTTCCAATCAACCGCTGTTTTACCTCGTTTCGCACTGAGCGATCCCCAAATACGAGGTGTATAGCCTTTCCCTTTAATGTATTTAATAAGATCATTGACATAACGACGATAGCTTTCTCTACTTCCGTAGTATTCATCCGTTCCGATATGAACAGTAGATACCCCATGAAGTGGTGCATCTGGACCATCAAGAAGTTTGTCATAAACTGATTTGACAAAAGCCAGAGTTTCATCGTATTTATTATCTAGATCGAGCATGGCTACGCGCTCTACGTTATGTTTACCTCTGTAATCGCTCAGGCTACCTTGATACATGAGGTCTGGACGGACTTTAACAAATGACAGAGCATGACCTGGCGTGTCAATTTCTGGAACTAGATTGATATGCAAGGCCTTAGCAAGTTTAATCAGATTTTGCATCTCTTCTTTAGTATAGTGCTCGTCTGATGTTAATTTTTGACCATTCTTACCGACAATATCTGTCTCTACACGGAAACCTGTCTTAGCATGTTCTAGAACATACTTAAGCTCTTCTTCTTGTGTTAGATTCTTACCTGCCAAGTGTTCCTTTAGGAAGATATAGTTATCGTTGAGATGCAACTGCAAGTCGTTCATCTTGTAGTAAGCCATATTGAGCATGATGTCTACAAGGGTGTCATAAGGAATAAATTTACGACCTGTATCTAGCATAAAGCCACGGTGACTGAAACTTGGGAAATCACGAATTTCTCCATTTTGGAAATTGCTTTCCCCCATTTGAAGAAGAGTACGAGTGGCGTAGAAGGCTCCTGTGTTTGTTGCAGCTTCGATGGTAATGACACCATCTTGGATAGTGATTCCATAACCTTCCTTACCATAACCCTTATTTTCAACTTTTTTAAATTCAATTCGTTTTTGAGCCTGCTTGTCACCTGTCGCAAGTTCCAATCCACGACTTGCAAGGTCTGACTGGTAGAAGGTTGCTGCTTGTTCAAAGCCGGAATCCCCCGTCGCAAGAACTGTATCTGAAGTGATAGAAGATTGACCTTCTTTTCCATACCATTGTTGAACAGCTGGTGCTACTTTTGGTTTGATACCCACACCTTCGTCCTGATGTAGCCCCTTGATGACTACTTCAAATTCTTTAGTAAAGGTATGTGAATCTTTAATTTGCTCTACCATAACCTTAACGCGTTGATCAGTCAGAGGCTTATAAATGTGATTTTGAAGGTCAATCACACCTTGTTTGTTGCTACCGATAAGACTGACTTTTCCTGGTAAAGTTGGAAGTACTAAAGATTGTCCATCCTTAGCGACTGTCAATTCCGTAACTTGGCGAATATCTGTCACTTTAGTTGGATCAGGGATATTCGAATAAGCTCGAATTTCTTGAATACCAACGTTTCTCCAGCCCATTGTGCCCGCTTGATAGTCATTGATTTCTAACTTGAGATATTTAGCTTGAATACTATTGGCTAAGTCAACTTTCTCATCTAAAACAGGTTCTCCAGTCTTGGTATGAGCTAGCTTCCATTGTTTTTCTCCACTAGCATTTACATCATCTTGACCTGCATAGTAGAGGCTCCAAGATTTGATATTTGGATCATTTTGTCCCTTACGGACACGGCGATCCCAATCAATTTCCACATGTCTAATAAGTGTAGTCTTGGGAAGAGTTAATTCGAAAGTTGGTTTGTCAATATTTTGATTTGTTGCCCAGCGAGTATCAGGATTACCGTCCACTGCCTTGTCAGCAGTATAAGGAGTACCAGTTTCTGAGTCGTTTACTTGAACAGTAACACCTTCTAAGTGGTTACGATCTTCTCTATCTTCAATTTGCTTTTCAACTGGTTTGATTGTAGGTGTAGCTGGTTCTACAGGTTTAGAATCTGCTTTTGGTGTTTCAACCGGCTTCAGAGTCTCAGCTGGTTTGGGAGCTGTTGGAATTGTTGCTGGGCTTGTTTCTTCACTTGCTGCAGGACTTGTTCCTGCAGTATTTTCATGATTTTCTTCATGACCTGCATCTGCCGTTGCCTCTGATTCAGCTTTCTTTAAAGCAGCTGCTAAATCGTCCGGCAACTTGTCTAGTGGTTGAGCTTGTGTAATTGTTCCTTCTTTCTCAGGTGTTCCAACTGTCTCTGCAGCTTGCACTACATTTGCACCAAAGATACTAGCACCGATCATTACAGAGGCTGCACCAATTGCAAATTTTCGAATACTATAGTGACAGCGTCTTTCAAAAAAATGTCTATCCATCTTTCTCCTATTCCTTTCTCCCACTTATTACAGTAAGCGGTCTCATTTTCCATTTAAAAATGGAGAGAACCTAGAGGTTCTCTCCAACTAAGTTATTTCTGTCTGAATTCTAGTTCCTGTAAACTCTAAAATCCAGTCTTCTTTAATTTTCTTTTCGTTTTGTCGCAAGGACAGCAGCAGATAAGGCGAGACTGATGCTAGCTAGGAAGATAGCTGTATCAGATTGGCTTTCTCCCGTTTCTGGCAATCTCTTCTTATCTTCTGTTGAAACTGAAGTTTTAGATTCTGAAAGTTTACCTTGGCCCAATTGACTAATCTGATACTCAGGTTTTTCAATAGTTGGTGCTACTTGATCGCCTGCTGTAGTCAATAGTCCTGTATAGGCTGGCTTTTCGTTTACCAAAGCTTCTACTGCATTAGCTCCGCCTTTATATTCTGGTAATTCATGAACTAAGGCTTCTACTGCATTCGCCCCACCTTTATATTCTGGCAATTCATGAACTAAGGCCTCTACTGCATTGGCTCCACCTTTGTATTCTGGAACTTCATTGACAGCTGCTTCTGCCGCATTGACGCCACCTTTGTATTCTGGAACTTCATTGACAGCTGCTTCTGCCGCATTCACGCCGCCTTTGTATTCTGGAACTTCATTAACAGCCGCTTCTTCACCTGCTTTTCCAACTGGGCCTTTATACTCAGGTACCTCAAGAATTGGCGCTGCTTCTTCACCCGCTGTTCCAAGCGGGCCTTTATACTCAGGCACTTCAAGAATCGGTGCCACCTCTTCACCTTTGCTACTTGTAGGAGAATCTGGTTTCACAGTCTGATCTTGTAGTTGGTTAAGATATTCTGCAAAGTAGGCAACCATTCTTTCAGTCAAGAGATGGTTATCCGTAGCATATTTCATGCTAGCTACTACACTTGCTACTTCCTCTTGATTCTCTTTGCTGGTTAATTTTTGAGCTTTTGATAAAGCTGTTTCATAACCTGACAAATCAAGAGTTGTTTCTGCAACCTGTGGACGACTAAAGATCAACTCAGCAGCGGCTTGATATCTATCACCACCGTCTCCATAAGTCTTAGTACCTGTCAAAACAATTTTCTTAGCCTTGATTGTCTTACCAAAGTCAATGTCTTTTGGTTTATTGTTATCTGGCCAATCAGTTGCAGTGAAAGCATGTTCTTTACCAGACTCATCTGTCACAACTAGTTTCACATCTCGCAAATTACCATTTGATCCTGATCCTCGTGGCACATAACGGAAGCCTGTGATTTCTGTCGCTTCTTTCAAGACCATAGTTGCAGGTTTGCCAACATCTCCACCACTCCAAGATGTATGCCATAGACTTGACAAGTTACCATCAAAGGCATTTGCTAAATCTTCTCCCGCTTGAGCTGGAGCATTCAGACTTTCAAAGTCTTCTGCCACCAAGGCTGTTTTCTTTTGTACCAAGGCATTCTTAAGAGCATCAATCTTAGCAATTTCAGCACGCGCTTCTTCCACGCTAATGTCATCATCTGCTTGACTGAGGTTAAAGACAGCTTCCTTCAAGGCATCCATAGATTCCTTGGTATAGTTGGTCATAGCAACTGTTGGCAAGTAGTTCTTCAGAGCATTTTCTGTTAACATCTTACCAGTTAGAGTGACTTCCTCGATTTGAAGTTTATCCATGATAAAGTCATTGTAACCACGGAAGTTAGCATTTCCACCAGAATCTCCACGAGTATTGCTTGCGTTACCAGTTGAGTAGATACCCACCCAAGTATCGCCTGTTTCTGTACCTGTTACGAGGAAGGTTACCTTCTTGGCTTTCTTAGAATCTGTCCAAGTATTTGGTAGTTCATGCATTTCCAAATTACTTGCTTGATTACCGCGACGTCCTGATTGGAATTCTCCCTTACCAACTACAAAGGCGTAGGTATTGTCAGATCCTGCTTCGTATTCAAAGGTTACACGATAAGTCTTACCAGCTTCAAAACGGAAGTTTTGAGGAATTGTTTGGTAAACCAAGTTACGACGGCTAACTAGCCCATTTGTCTTCAATGACCAATTTCCTTCGATAACATCATCGACTTTCTTACCATTCCAATCACGTTGGGTATATGGATCATGTTTTTCAGATAAGTGAGTACGATTATCCTCAACCCCTTCGATACCACCAATTACAAATGGGAAAATCCCTTGAGCAACATTTTCAAAGTCTTGTTTAAATGTTCCTTTACCTGTATCATGATTATCTCCGTACATACTTGAATTGTTTTCGAAGGTACGAATTTCATCAAAGTAAGTTGCCTCATCACCAGCTTCACGACTCAAAGTAAGAGTGACATTTGATACATCTGAACCTGTTGTAAAGAAGGCATACATGTTTTGGAAGTAACTTGTATCATCAACTGTAGCATTGTCACGACGAGTATTATGGGCATAGGCCTTAACATAATTAAGAGCTAGTGACTTATTGGTATAGCTAGTCACTTCTTTTTCACCAGTATTTACTGTGATACTTGCCTTAGCATTACTACGGTTATCAACGCCAACATAAACAGCATACTTAGTATTTGGTTTCAAGCCAGTCAGTTTCTGAGTAAGGCTCACTGTGCTCTTATTGCCTTGGATACGAAGCATTTCATTTGCGCCTTGTGATTTGACAATTTCTGCCTTAGAAGCATCGCCAGAAATAGTCCAGTGTTTCAAAGTTCCACTGTTAAATCCTTGGTCATAGATGTGCATACCTTCGCTCCATGACATTTCAGGATTGGTTTGTTTTGAACGGTAGAGAACGTATGGTTGATTTGCAGTAAGATCAAGGGTAATCTTACCATCTTTCACAGCTACTTCCTGTTCTTCAGTCTTACCTTGGTCAGTTAGTTTATAAAGGTAAACCTTACTATTCGCCCAGTCGCTAGGAAGCGTCCAAGTTGTTGCACCAACTTGCGTATTGAAGTAGTACATTTTTTCCTTATCAGTAGGAAGTTTCTTACCATTCGCATCCCAGTTCCAAGGAGTCAAGTAAGCTGAACCATCTTGGATGACACGTCCGTTGAGAGTTACTGTACGTTCACGGTATTGTGGGCTATTGACATCATTTGACTTACGAGTCACAACTACCTTATTGTTGTCAGCATCTACCAATTCCACTCGCATTTCTGGAGTCCATTTATAGGTGCTACCGTTATCAGACATAGTGACTGGTGTACCGTTTTCCCACTTGCTTACAGTAAAGTGTTGGAAATACTTGGTCATGACATCATGAGCAAACAAGTTAGTTACATAGCCATTGTAGTCGCTACGACCTTGCCAACCTTCAAAGTCTTTCATGCTGTAACCACCTAGAAGTGGATAGTTGGCTGCACCACCGTAACTTCTGTAATCCCCAACCCAAGAATCTTTTTGGTGGTTACGGATAAAGCGCGTGATGGCACTGTTGATGCCTTTATTAGTATAGCCACCATAGGTCAAGTCAGCTGCCCAGTGTTGGAAGGTAGAGTCGTATTCACCACCATGGCCCCACTCGATTGCAAAGCGCCAGCCTTGTTTATTAATTTCTTTAGCAAGAACGTGGGTAGCCCAAGCACCATTATCACCTGATTGACCATTGCCCCAAACATCCACATAGATAAAGTCAAGACCTTCACCAAGTTTTTTCTTCAATTCTTCCCAGCGAGCTAAGCGACCATGCGCCAAGTCATAAGCAGCATCAATGTTAATACCTTGGTCTAGCCAGTTCCAACCATAGCTGTAGCTTCCATCTGGATTCTTACGAAGAATATTTTCGTTAAAGTATTTAGACTCAGGATAAGTTTCAGAAGCGTTGACGTGGATACCTAGATGAGCTCCATATTTCTTCGCTTTCTCAATCAAAGCCTTGAAATCTTCGACACCACCAATACGTTTACCAATATCAGCATAGTTCAAGTGGCCTGAGTCATGACCTTCACTACCATAACCTTTAAGGAGAACACCTTGTCCAAGACCATCTGTATGGAGATTGATCTTCTTGATACCATCCAAGGTCATAAGGAATGGGTTTTGTGCCTGAGAACCAAAGTTCATCGCAATACGATAAGCTGTGATATCCTTGACTTTTTCCCAACCTTGAGGGTTGTTCATGATACTACGATAAGCAATGGCACCATCTTGCCAGTCCACTTTTTTATCCGCATTAGCATCTTCAGTAATCACAACCTTTGCACTTGGAAGTTCTTTAGTGTACTCTGGGAAGACAATACCCTTATAAGCTTTTTCCCATTGCCACTCAGAACTATGAATTCCGACATAGTTGGCATTTCCAACGGTTTCTTTATAAGCCGTCAAACGGGTCCAGTCATTAGAGCCACCACCGTAACTGTTTTGAGAATTACTCCAAACACCTGCAGCAAGCTTATCTGTAGAAACAAATCCATACATGTAACCCTTAGCCAAATCCTTCATTGGATTGGTTACTTCAATATGATCATCCCCGCTGACATGCGTATTGTTTGACATAGTTGCCCCATCAAACTTAGCACCAGCTTGCTCACTAGAAACAGATACTAAAGCATTCCCGAGGAAACTAATAGTAGAGAGTAATTTTCTTTCATCGTCAATCTTTTGACCTGGAGTGACTTGATTGTGGTTGACAATCTTAGTTACATCAAAATGCAATTGATTATCCACAACTTGCAGACGAACTGTCATATCCGCATTAATAAGATTAGCCTCATCACGGAGTTTCATTTCATATTCTGCAGTTGTTTCATTTATTTTCTTATAAGTAACCTCAGGGGTAATTCTGTGGTTATTGATAAAGACTTGATTGAACTGTCGAACCTGTCCTGGTAAAGTATGGCCATTTAGTGTATATTCCTTGACACGTGGAAAGGCTTGGTCAATCACTGCTTTTAGGACTTTAGACTGGATGGTATCATAAGTCACTTTACTATCATCTACCACCGCACCAGTTTCTTTTTCAGCAGTAGCTTCAGTAGCTTGAACTCCGTCTTGGTTGTCAGTCTTAATATTTACAACTGTCTTTTCAGTACCATATGTACCAGCTTTAAGTAAGATTTTCTTTTCATTTTTAAGATTTTCATTAACAGCAGCTGGCAAAGTAACCGTATCAAAAAGTTTTACATCATTATTTGTTGCATTCAGCTGACCATCTGATTTTAAGCTAATAGTCAGATGATTCACTGAGCCATTTACTGGAGCTGCAACACGACCACCCTGATACCATGTGCTATTACCTGGTGTCTTGTATTCCCAGAACCAACCTGATTTATCATATCCAACAAAGACATTATTGTTTGTATCTTTAAATTTCAAGAAAACACCAAAACGTGATTTGCCTGTTTCAGATTCTTCTTTGAAAGTGAGATCTACATTCGCATTCCCATTCGCATCCACAGTCAGTCCTTGTTTTTCAAATAAGGCTGGTTTGCTGGCATTGTCATTTTGATCTGTTGAAGACAACTTATTGTATCGAACACCATTTTCCTCACGAATGGCTACAGTCCCTTGTTGTTCTTTTCTTGCTACAGTTTGCCATTCTGGAGTGACTTCCTTTGGTGTCTCTGGCTTAGCTGTCTCTGGTTTTTCTTCTTTCGGCTTATCTGCTTTTGGCTTTTCTTCAACTGGTTTTTCAGTTTCCTCTAAATTCGCAGGTTTTGAACTAGAGATTCCCTTAATATGATCTTGGATCCATTTTAATTGTGCTGGAGAGAAAAGGATTCCTCCACTACGAACGCCAACCACACCATTTTGATGAACCCCAATCAATTTACCATCCGTGTCAAAGATACCGCCACCGCTAGCACCTGGTTGTCCACCTTGATAACCAACTCCTTGGACTCCTTCACCATAAGATTCAGCAAAATCCACAGCAGTGTTAATAACTGGTGCCAACTTACCAGCAGGATAGCCAAACATATTGACTTTATCCCCAACTTTCTTAACAACTGGCTTTTCAGTAACTTCTACAGGAGCATTTTCAAGAACTGTACGCAATCTTACAAGAGCCAAATCATTCTTATAACCCTTTAGATAGCCATCTCGATCCCAGTGAATCACATCTTTTTTACTAAATTTTACATCTTCTAAACCAGGGTAAGAGATGCTAAAAATATCTCCATCCCCTTTATCATTATCCACAACTTTACGGATATTTCCATCTTGTTGATCCTTGATAAAGTTGTGAGAAACAGTCAAAACAAGATCCTTACCAATGACAATACCACTACCTTCTCCTGATGGAGTCTTAATCTTAACAGTAGCGCCATAGTTCAATTCTCCATTTTTTGTTTTGGCAACATCTTCAGGAACTAGACTACCAGTATCTTGTGCTAATTGGTCTTTATTTACCTCTTTACCATTATCAGTAGCTTTTTCAAGTTTTCCTTCCAATTCTTTCGGCAACTTGTCGGTAGTTTCTTTGTTTTCCTTTTCAAGAGCTAGTAACTCTTCTTCAGTTTTTGGTCCAGCTGTTGTTTCAGCAGAACCTGGATTTGCTGCTGCAGCTTCCTTATCGAACTCTCGTCCATTATCGCTCGCTTTTTTATCCAAATCAGCCAGCTCACTTGGCAAATTATCTGTTGAGCCAACTGTTGGTGTGTTAGCCATTACTGGAGCAGTAGCAAAAAAACTAGCTCCAATCATAACTGAAGCAGCACCTAGTGCAAATTTACGAATACTGTATGTACAGCGTTTTTCAAAAAATCGTTTGTCCATTAACCCCTAATTCCTTCCATTCACGTTCGTAAGCGTTTACATTTTTTGTTCGAAAAATACTCCTTTCTATCTGAAAAGTGCAATGCTTAACGTCTATAGATAAAAAATAATTGCACTTTTAATATAACAAATTTTGATAGATAAAGCAATAGAAAAGCTAGGAAAATTGCTAATTTTTTCTTCATTCTGACAAAATCATACTTTGAAATTAAGGGAAAAATTGTCACATAATAAAAAGGATTTAGCATTTCTATCGAATGCTAAATCCTTTATCATTCTGTTTCAATAGATGATTAAAATCTACTTCACATGTTTTGCAAGTTCTTCTTGCGCTTTTTTATTGGATTCTTCTTTTTCTTTCATCCATTTATCTTGAGCTTTTTGGTATTCATCTGCAGTGACTGCCTTGTCTTGAAGTTCAAGATATTTGTATCGGAGCGGATCGCTTGTCCCCTTGTTTCCTGCGAAAGAGAAAGGTAAGGTAAATGGTACCATCTTAGACAAGATTGGACGCCCTGTACGAGATGTCGTTGGAATGACTAGGGCACTATCTGTCAACCATGCTTGAGCTTCGGCATACTTGTTATAACGTTTTGTAACATCTGTAGTTTCTTCCCCTGCTTCATTGACCATTTTATCATAATCATTGAGACCAACCTTTTTAGCCGCCTCATTGTCTTTTCCTGAATCAAATCCTAGGTAAGTTCTCGTATTTTCCCCTACAGAAGGCTTGATGATATCAAGATAAGTTGATGGATCTGAGAAGTCTGGTCCCCATCCAACATTATCAGAAAGATCCCAATCCTCGCCAGCAGCAGTTTGTGCAAATAAAGTAACATTAAGCACTTCATCTTTTTGCAATTGTTGAATATCAAGAATGACATTATCAGTTCCTAAAGCCGCTTCCAAGGATTGTTTCATAGATTGGACACGCTGAACTTTTGTAGTTGCTGTTTGGTCAACAGGCATATCTAGGTGAATTGGGAATTGTACTCCCTCAGCTTGAAGGGCTGCCTTAGCTTTGGCAAATTCTGCCTTGGCTTTCTCTGGATTATAGAGACCATCTTGAGCATCAGCAAGGTTCACATCCTTCCATTCATCCCCATAAGTCACCAATTTTTCTTTGACCATGTCACCAAAGTTTTTCCCATCTGCTTGGACAAATGTTGGTGGCACAAAAATATTACGTAAGATTTTGCTTGCACCGTTTTGTCCATTGAGTTGAGAAGCATATGCTGTACGATCAAAACCAAAGGCAATAGCCTGACGGAAATCCTTGTTTAACAAAGCCTTTTTAGTTGAAGTCTTTTGTTCTTCGCTAGTCTTTGAAGTATATTTATAGGACTGACGGTCAATGTTTGTTCCTACTACATAAGTCGTAGAGTCCTGTTGCGTATAGACAATATTGTCCTTCATCTCTTTCTCAAGCTCTGCAAAACTTGCACTTGTTGGATAGAGACGAGCTGCTGAAAGACTACCATCTTTAAAATTTTCTGCAGGTTTACTAGTATCTTGACCATCCCAGAATGACAATTTGACTTTGTCAATATGGACATTGTCTTTATCCCAGTAGTTAGGATTTTTTGCAAATTCAACAGTAGATTTTGTCACAATGGATTTCAACAAATATGGACCATTATACAAGATGCTGCTTGGATCTGTTGCTTTAGCAAAGTCATCCCCTTTTGAGTTCAAAAACTCTTCATTGACTGGCGCTAAGACACCCATAGTTGTTTTAGAATTCCAAAAACTTTCAGGTTTGTTCAAAGTGTATTGGACTGTTTGATCGTCAAGAGCTTTAATTCCAACTTGAGAGAAATCTTTATTTTCCCCTTTAGCGTATGCATCCAAACCTTTGATTGAATCCTGTACCAAGTAAAGAGCTTCTGATTTCTTATCTGTCGCATATTTAAGACCTGTCACAAAGTCCTGAGCCTTGACAGGAGCATATTCTTCTCCTTCAGATGTGTACCACTTAGCATCCTGACGAATCTTATAAGTGTAAGTCAACCCATCCTTAGAAACTGACCAGTCCTCTGCCATTGAGGGAATAAGGTTCCCGTATTTATCATTTTCAAGCAATCCATCAATCACATTACTAGTAATGTCAGCAGTCGCTGCCTTACCAGTTGTTAAATAGTTGAGGTTATCTGGGTCTGTCTCGTAGGTAAATGCAAAAGTCTGCTCACCTTTAGCACCTGAGCCCCCAGAACAAGCAGCTAAGATACCTGCTGCTAATAAAGTGACTCCCGCAAGAGCCAATACTTTCCTTGTTTTCATAGTACTCTCCTTTGTTTTTCTATCCATTATAGACCCTTTTTAAAGTCCTGTCAATAGAATTTTCTGAATTTTTTGATTTATATTATATATTCTTACAATTCAGTCTCTTTTCTTCTTAAATATAATTCGATTTTCAATATAGACAATCAAAATGGAGAAAATCAATTAGATCTTCTCCATTTATTTTCTATTATCATCACGTAGGATGATTACTTTAATAAATTATTTTTCTTCCTTTTTTCTTGCTACCAACCCCAAAGAAGTGGTTGCAGCAATAATCGCAAGTACGATTGATGCTTTTGAATCTTTCATACCTGTTGTAGGAAGTTTTTTAGCATTCTCTACATATACGACTGATTGAGTTGCTTTTGGTGCCATATATGATACCTGAGAATTTGAAACTTCTTTCTTTGTACCGACTAAAACAACCTCATCAATAGCTTTCGTTAATACTTCTTCATTATCAACGACACGACCAACTTCTTTTCCATCAGCTTTAAAGATTGTAGCTTTGATCTTCTTACGACCAACTACACCTGGAGTTTTAACAACACGTTCACCTTCTGTAAGGGATGGATCGAGTTCTTCAACAATGTTAAACTTGATTTCCTCTTCTTTCACTTCCTCACTGAATGTTAATTCAGGATTTTCAGGTTGAATCAAATTAGAGATACGTCGTTTTAGAAGATCTTTATATTCATCTTCTAATTTAACAAGTTCAGTTTGTTTATCTGCTACACATTTGTGAAGCTCTGTAACTTTAGCATCTGAAGCAGCTTTTTCTGCTTTCGCTTTTTCATAGATTTGCTTAGCATTTTCAAGAGAAGTTACTAATTCTTCTGCTTTAGCTTTTTCAGCCTCTTTAGTTTTAACGTTCGCTTCAGCGTCTTTAACATCCTTCTCAGCTTGGGCTAATTTAGCTTTCGCTTCAGTAAGAGCAGTTGTAGCTTTTACAGCTTCTTGTTTAGCTGTTTCTAATGCAGCTTTAGCTTTGTTAAGTTCTTCAGCTTTATTAGTAAGACCTTGACGTAAGTTGTTTAAGTTAGTTTCAGCTTCTTGCAGTGCTTTTTCTGCAGTTGAAAGTTTGCTAGTTGCATCAGTAAGTGCTTTTTCAGCAGCTGGTAATTGTTTTTTATACTGCTTAGCTGTATCTAAGTTGCTTTGAGCAGTAGTTACTTCAGCTTGGGCATCTTTAACTGCTTTTTCAGCGGCTTGTTTTTTAGCGCTATATTCTTTTGCAGCTGTAGGATCGTTTTTGATTTCAGTTGCATCGAATTTAGAAGGATCAGTTACAATACTGTTTGTATCTTGTCCAGGTTCTTTATTTTCTCCAGCTGTTTGGAAGTTGTGGACAAAGATTTCAAGGTTATTAAAGTATCTATAAGCTTTATATCCATCACTATAAACTGGATCTGGATTAAATCTAACAGATGCAGTAACGCTTGTTGCGTTATACTCAGAAGCTTTACGCCCCAATTTGTTTCCTTCTCCATCTTTACGATATGCAATGCTTCCACCAATAGATAAAGCATTTTCCCATGCACGGTGAGAATTTGCACCAGTATAATCTTCGTTGTTAGTGAACATTTTATTGTTGTATGCTTCGAAGATATATTGTTTTAATTGTCCCATTGTCATAGTAGGTCTACGAGTGTTTTCTTTCATAACTTCTTCGATAGACTTAGGTATTTGACCTTTTGTAGCAGGAATTAATGTTTTATTATCTTCCGTGTTTTTCCATGTTTTAGCATTAGCAAAGATTATATCACTTTGGTTTTGGTTGTCACCAGTTTTGTATGATAAACCATTTGCTTTTGCTGCAGCGTTGATTCCATCGTAATCAGGTTTAGCGTAAGTTTCTTTAACTTTCGCATATTTTTTGTTACGATGATCAGCAGCTTCATTAGCGAATTTTTCCATACCTACAGTTGTTTTAACTTTAGGGTTTCCTAGTTGTTCACGGATTTGGTTAACGATGTGAAGACCAAATAAGTTGATTTCTCTCTTTTGATCAGCTGTTAAGTTCCAAATATCAACTTCACGTTTGTCAGTTGTATTAGTGTATGTATTTTTAGCCTTGTTAGTTTTTGCTAATTGTTCTAATTTTTTAGTATTAGCATTTACTTCATCTTGGTTTCTTGTGCTAAGTTCGTTGGCACGCCCATCACCAGTGTTGTTTGGATCATTTTCACCCATTAATTTAGCACGCTCGTTTAATGCAGCTGCAAAGTCAGCACCTAAATTAAATTTAACATCAGAGAAATCGTATGCTTGTGGTTTTTCACCAAGATCTTTAAGCGCTTTTTCTTTATCTGCTAAAGTTTGTTTTTTAGCAGTCAACTCATTATTTAAATCGGTTACCTTTTTATCTGCAGCATCATCAGCTTTTTTAGCGTCAGCTTTTGCTTTTTCTGCTTCAGTTTTAGCTTTTTCTGCGTCAGATTTAGCTTTTTCTGCGTCAGATTTAGCTTTTTCTGCGTCAGTTAGAGATGGAGTTCCATTTTCTAAGTCTTTTACTTTCTTAGCAGCAGCATCGACAGCAGAGTTCGCCTTGTCTGCTTCTGTTTGTTTTGGTGCTACATCTTTAGCAAGAGCGTCTTGAGTGGCTTTTTTAGTTTTTACATCAGCTTCAGCAGTTTTAACGGCTTCCGCAGCTGTAGTTGCGTTGTCTTTAGCTTTTTGGATAGCTTCCGGTGTAGCTTCCTTTACCTTTTTGGCTGCCACTTTTTCCTTTTCTGCAACTACTTTTGCATCAGTTTCCGCCTGCGTTAGATTAGCTTCTTTTTGTTTAATTGCTTCTTTAGTGTCTAAAACTTTTTTCTCAACATCTGCGATTTGTTGATCAGAAACTGGCTTAAGTGTTTCTACCTCTGTAGTTTCCTTATTAGCAGTTTTATCACTTGCCTCATCCGCACTTACTTGATGAACTGAAAATGCAGTAAAGGCCGCTGCAGTTGCTACCAAGGCTGTCTTTATTTTTTTATCCATCTGGTTTGAATCTCCTAAATATTTATACGTGTTTGAAGCTGATTATATCATTTTTTAAGCTTTTTTTCAAGTTTTTAGTTCGTTTTTATATGTTTTATATGTGTATCTAATATCTCAAAAAAATCGAAGATCTCCATCCTCGATTTCATTCACTATTTGACTTTTCTTAGATACTTCATTGGATAAAATACGAAATCTCCATAAGGTATTTTCTTAGAGAGATAAAGTATTACGATTGAACCAAACCATCCTAGAAGGAGTCCCATCAATATATGGATAGCGATATTGCTAACACCTAGTTTCAATAAAGCAATTCTAGTTACAGAAACGATTGGTGCATGCAGAAGATAGATTACCAAACTATCTTTTCCTATCTCTCTGAAATAATCAGCAAAGCGACTCAGTTTATCACTTAAAATGGGATAGGAAGCCATAGCTAAAATTACAGAAACCGGGAAAATGAACCCATTTAGACCTGGTCTATCGTATGAAATATAAAAAGTAGGTCCAGATAACTGCCAATAAATTAAAAATACTGTAATGACGATAAGTGTCACACAACTAATTAATTTCCATCTTTTTGTTAAAAAAGTTCCAACACCTGAGTGTCTGAGCCATGATCCTAACAAAAAGAAGAAAGTCCATAGAAAAATTTTCTGAACGATATAGATATTAGTTGGTGCAAATATAGAAAGAAGGTAGGTAACTACACTGATGATAAATAACTGATGATAGGATTTTATCCAAATAGAAAGGAAGGCAACCACTAAGTAAATCCACCAAAGAACATAGAGATACCACGATACTCCAAGAGGCGTTTGATAAATATTTAACAAATCCCCAAAAGAAGCTGCATTTCTCACTGTCGCTCCGCCTAATTTTTGAAGACCAAACTGTATGACAGAATAGAATAAATAAGGAATTCCTAAAATAATTGTTTTTTGTTTTACAAAGGTTGCAAAAGTCTTTAAATTGTCTACTGGTTTAAAGAAAAAGCCTGACAAAGCATAGAATACTGGAATATGAAACAGATAAAAAATCTGAGTCACAAATAATAACCATTGATTGTTAGCTTCAAATCTTTTGGATTCAAATAGGCCTAAAACAACATGGCCAAAAACAACCATTAAAACTGTTAAGCCCTTCCCAAAATCAATCCACTCTATTCGGCCAGGCTTTTGTTTACTAAAACTATTCATTTCTTTTGATATCTCCTATTAAGATGAATAAAATGAGGAAAAGAAGTATTCCCTCATTATAACATCAAATCTTTAGTTTCCCAACTCTTCCTCTACAACATTTAGGGCACGTTCAATGACCACATGCATGTCGTAGTATTTATAATCGGCCAAACGTCCGCAGAAAATCACCTTATCATTCTGTGCTGCTTCTTCTTGATACTTAGCAAACATAGCATTGTTTCTCTCATCATTGATTGGATAATATGGTTCATCTCCACGTTTCCAATCAGCTGGGTATTCACGAGTAATGACCGTTTTATCTTGTGTACCATACTCAAAATGTTTATGCTCAATAATGCGAGTATAAGGAATTTCACGTTTTGTATAGTTTACAACTGCATTTCCTTGATAGTTTTCTTCATCTAGAACTTCATGCTCAAAACGAAGGCTACGGTATTCTAATTCACCATGTTTGTAATCGAAATATTGGTCAATCATCCCTGTAAAGACAACTTTTTCAGCAGAAGCTTCTAATTCCTGACGATTGGCAAAAAAGTCAACTCCAAGTTCTACTTCTACACCCTTCAGCATATTTTCGATAATGACATTATAGCCACCGATTGGAATTCCTTGGTAACGATCATTGAAGTAGTTATTATCAAAAGTCAAACGAACTGGTAGACGTTTGATGATAAAGGGTGGAAGGTCAGTCGCAGAACGTCCCCATTGCTTTTCAGTGTAGCCTTTGATCAACTTTTCATAAATATCTGGACCGATCAACTTAATAGCCTGTTCTTCCAAGTTTTTAGGTTCAACGTCCTTCATATGAGCCGTTTGTTCAGCAATCTTATCTTTGACTGCTTGAGGAGTTTTTGTCCCCCACATAGCATAGAAAGTATTCATATTAAAAGGTAGATTATAAAGGCTACCCTTGTAATTAGCTACAGGCGAGTTGATATAGTTGTTAAATTCAGCAAATTGATTCACATAATCCCAGACTTTCTTGTTAGAAGTATGGAAGATATGTGCACCATATTTATGAACATTAACACCTTCTACATTCTCACAATAGATATTCCCACCAATGTGGTCACGTTTATCAATAACTTTTACTTTTTTTCCACGCTTAGTTGCTTCATAAGCAAAAATTGCTCCAGATAAACCAGCACCAACGATTAAATAATCGTACATATTACACTCCTTTATTTTTTAATAGTTGTTGTTTTAACTCATTTGGATTTATGACCTTCAAGATTAAAATCAAGCTGACATAAATGATTGCTCCCAGAACAGCATATAGTCCCACATTAATCATTGGTGATACATTTAGGAATTGCTTTATAAATAACAAGATACCATACATAACTCCAGATGAAACTATAATTTTAATCAATGAACCTAGAATGGGCACCTCTCTCAAATAAGAACGAGTATAGAATAACTGTATCAGCCATACTAGTACCTCTGTTAAGACAGACACAATTGCAGCACCTATATAGCCCAACTTGGGAAGCAAAAGAAGATTTAATCCTACACTAACAATAGCAGGAATTGTTGTTGATAGCATAAACTCTTTATTCTTATTATGAGGTATCAAGATTTGAATACCCATAATATTGGTCCAACCAATAAAGAACATTCTAAAAATCATAATTGCTATCGCATAACGTGCCTCTTGAAAATCTTGACCCAGGAAAAAATTTACAAAATCATCATTTACAATTAACATCCCTGCCATAATGGGGAAAATTACCAAATTATAAATCAGAAATGACATCTCATGCATTTTGTTAACTGCTTTATGATCTCCTGTAGATAAAAGATTTGAAACTCGGGGTAACATGACACTTCCTAATGAAGTTACCAATGTTAGTAGAATCTTTACTAATTTCAGTGATTGGTCGTAAATACCAACATCCCTTTTGGATGCTAGCACTCCAAGCATTGTACTATCTAAGGTGATATAGAGCGATATCGCAATCTGAGGTAAGAATAATAAGATTACTGGCTTCAAATGCTGTCTAGCATATTTCCAATCAAAGTGCGGTTTCCCAATGAACTCTCTCGCTGGTAACCACATACTTAATTGCCCTAACAATTCAAAAATCGTAATCAGTGATATATATAAATAGAGATTTTCAGGTGTTTTTATGAACGAAAAGATAGAAATAACACCAACTAACCTAACTGTAATATTTCTGATTGTAATTTTTCTAAAATCTTCTAAACCTTGAAATAACCAAGAAATATCTAAACCTTTTGATATTAAACTTAGACCTAAAATATAAGCTACAGGATTTTGCATAGCCGGTAAAGTAAGACAGAGAAGGATATAAAGAGCAGAAGAGAACAGTGTCGCTCCTAGTTGCAGTGTATAAATCCCCCAAAAATTCTTTCTAGTATCTTTTCTACTACCTGAAATCGCCTTAGTACCATAGTTGTTTACTCCCAGAGTAGCTAGCATAAGAAAATAGGTAACAATTGAGTTAAAATAACTATAGGTTCCCAAATCATCTGAGCTAAAAACCCTAGTAACATAAGGTGTCGTAATAATCGGTAAAATGATGATTAATAATTGATAAGAGAGATTATAAGCGTAATTTTTTAGAACTTTCATTATTTTTTACTTCTAAACATATTTTTTTATTATCAATCTGTAAATTTACAATTCAAAACTTGATTTGTCTGGGAATTTAGACTGAAATGCCTGATGTATTTTTTGATCATATTCAGAGAATTTTCCATCTTCATCCGTATCGTTGATACAAATAATCTTATATTTCTCATTTTGAATAGCTCCTTGAATTTCTTCAACTTCCCAAATATCAAAATACTTCCCAAAATGAATAGATTGGGGCATGAACTTACCAGACTCTACATTCCAGTGAGACATAACATAATGACTAATATCTGATAACTGTCTAAATCTATGAGAGCTAACTTCTTCCAATAATTTCGGCTCTTTTTCCCAGATTAAATCAAAAGTCGATTTTAAATGCGACAAACCAATATGGTAATTTTTATATCCTAAAATACCTGAATAAAAAATACTGAAAATATTCCCAACTAGGTACTTTCCTAATTTTAAACTATAAAATTTACGCCATTCTGAGAAAGTTTTTCTTTTTTTATTAAAATGTTTATTCATCAGAATGGTATTATTTAATTCTATATGGTTGAAACTTTCTCGAGGAGTTATTGGTAAATAAATCCCAAAATCCTTTGGGAGATTTACTTTAAAGAAATCATCTGCTGTAGTCGGTGCAGCAAAATACATATCATCATTTAAAAGAATAAAATTTTCACTTAACTCTTCGATTCTATGTAAATTCAACTCAATTACATTAGAATTATAAGTTGGAAGATATTCCTGAGGTATATAATCGGTATGTTTTACAATTTTTAATTTTGGATTCTTTGTATTTAACCATTCTGGAACATGACCATAAGTTATAAAGAAAATACGGTTAATCCAATCTGCATAACGTTCTACCGCACGAAACCAATACTTAAAATTTTCTGATGGTCTGTATCGATTGGCATTGTTTGATTCTGACCACTCAACATCAGATTCATATAACCTCTTTTCTTGTAACCAATCAGGATCTGTACCATCAACCCAAGTAATTACAAGATCTATTTTATTATTCATATACTTCTCCAAAGAGTCTATTTAATTATCTTATCCACTGCAGTCTTTAGATAATAACCTTCTTTAAGATTTTTCATAATTTTTTTAGCGTTTGTTGCCATTTGCAGATATTCATCCCGACTAATTTTACCAAGTATTTCAGATAATTCAAACAGACTATTGACTACTAAGCCTACTCCATTCTTTTCAACAAAGTTTGCCTCAGCTGAATCTTTCCAAACAATAACTGGTAGACCTGACGAAAGATACAGGGATAACTTATGGGGATTATTATATCTTAAATAATTTCCTGTTACGCCGTCACAAGTGTCTAGACTTTCTCCGTCCCATACTAATCCGAATCCACTGTTTAAATGATTAGGAACATCTTCTGGAGCAAAGGCACCTAAATAGGAAACATTAGAAATCTCTGTTACTGGTTGAAAACCAATTCCCATCAATTGAAAATGAATATCAGAGACTTTATCTAATTGATACAAATAAGGACTTTTATCAGGAGAAAGATTTCCTGCGACAGTCACTTTTTTGGAATATTCAATAGAGGAAGACACGTCTTTATCATTCAAATAATCAAATATTTCTAAAACAACAAGCTTCTTTTCATCTACGCCATACTGAACAAACCAATCTTTCATTTTTTCATTATGAACAATAATTGAATCAGCGAAAGATAGCATTTCATCAAATTCTTTCTGGTAGAATGGATCATCATAAATCCCTCTAATTAACTCCACATCATGAACCAATGAAATAATTTTTACTTGTTTTTTCTTTAATTTCAGAAGACTTGATGTTCTACCAAAATGATTTCTGCGATAGGGATGTTGTAACAACAAAACATCCCCTTTAGACAATCTATTCAAAACATTATTCCACTGTTTATAAAAAGAAAGTTGTCTTATAATTTTCGATACAGGGGATTTATCCTCAGGCTTGTGGCGTACAATTTCTATTTTTTCGAAGTCTAATTCTTCCAAAATATTGACACAATCGTTGGTCGCTTTACTCCCTGCGTGCATGTGTGTCCCATACGATTCAACAATCTGATATTTTTTCATTCAGTTCTCCCAACAGTATATTCTGTAAAGTCAATGCTTGAGTTTCAATTTCAAATCCTTTTAGCTTAAACATTTCTTTTATTTCATACTCGCTTGATCTAGGTGTTTCTAATAACTCAAGTATATTTTTTGCCCAAACATCAATAGAGTCATCTAGAGACAGGTAACGAATAGAATCTACTATTTTCAATTCTTTCGTAACTGCATCACTCACCAAAACAGGTAGTCCATTTGCTTGAGCTTCGACAGCAGATAGGGGCAATCCCTCAAATATCGAAGGCAAAACGAATAAATCGAGAGAACTTAACCATTTCTTCATATCATTCTGACTTCCTGCCAGCAGAACTTTATCTTCAATTCCATAAGATTTTATTTTTTCTTTGATTAAATCTACAGTTGAATTTGCACCCGCAACCTTACCGATTATTACTAATCGAAGATTAGGATTTTTCTTGCAAGCTTCATTAAAAACATCTATTAAAAAGGGTTGATTTTTTTGGATATCTAGTCGGCCCACATTACCAATAACTTTACAATCATTCCATCCTAACTCTGTTCTTAGATTCAGTCTATCTTTTTCTGAAAAAGAAAAGTTTTCTACATCAATAGCATTTTGTATAATTTTTGCACTTGATCTTATCTCATCAGGAAACATATAATCTGCAGCAATCCCAGAGCAGGCAAAAAAATGTGTTGCTGTTTTTGGCAACTTAGATCTGTTCACATTATGTAAAATCTGTCTTATTGTATTTCCCTTGAACATCGAACTATGACTATGGATAATTCGTGTTTTTATCCCATATTTTTTAGCATATTTTAAAAGGTCAAGATTTGGAATAGCCATTGCATTATACCAAATAGCATCATATTTTTTCCCTTCTGTAGCAAAAAACTCTCTTAATTCCCTCATATACTTAAGAGGATTTTTTCCTTTACGAGGTAAATAATAAACTTTTGAACCTTTTGAAACAATTTCATCTTCAAATACAATAGGTTCTCTAGTCCTTTTAATAAAGTCAACTTGAAAAATAGATGAATCAAGATGACGATAATAATTCATGATAAAGGTTTCTGTACCAGCAAGAACAGGTGACATTCCTGTCATTAAAATTTTATAGACCATTATATTTCCTTAGTTAGTTCTACGATTAGCTCTTTAATTTTGGGATAGTTTTCTATATCAAACTTTCTTGAAAACAGGTATCCATTTTTGGCAGCTAGTCTTAATTCTTTTAAATCTTTCTCACTGTCAGTCCAAGTGTAAGGTTTGCCATCCCACCAATTAATATAGCGTAAATTTCCTTGAAATTCTTTTTTATAACCGTGATTAATTGATGCATCGTACACCTTATAGTCTCTTAACTCTTTATTTAAAATCATTGGTATAAATATTTCGTCACTAAGAAAAGATTTTCTAAACATTTTCTCAGTATCTGATTCTTTATCGATTAATATTTCCACAATATTATTTGGTAGTGAAACCCACTGACTAGCTTTTATAGGGCTAACATTAAACAATTTATAACGATTTACTCTAAATAGTTTTTGAATCCATACTTCTAAATTACGATAAATCTTGAATGCAAGTTTACCAACAGCACCTGGTAGAGTCCGATATGTAAAGCTTTCAAAAAGATGATAATATTTAAATCTATTTATATCTTCACCATTATCCTCTAAATTCATAAAAGTAAGAAATGAATAACCTTTATAATCGTCAAAAAAATCATGAATTCTTTGCTGAGAAAGTAATGGTAAATCTACCCCACTTATTAAATGATAAAAATAGTAAGAATCTCTTTTAGACGCAGCCTTAAATAAAATCATTTCAGCTTCAATTTGGGAATATCCTCCCCAACTCACTGAAACTCTTTCTGTAAAATAAACTTGAGATTGCTTTGCACTGGATTTAATTAAATCCAAAAAATAATCATCAATATTTGATTTCTTATCAATATGAATAAAAATATCATTATCTTGATGATCCAATAAAGAAACCAAAAACGCTAGCTGATTAAATTGGCTGTGAGCTAAGATTAAATATGCATGCTTATGCACCATAATTTTTTATCCTTATCATAGTATTTATCGCTTTAGCAAATATGTTATAGGAAGTTGTAAAGAGTATAATCAGTATCTTTCGACTAAGAGGAATGGCTTGTTTTAGCAAGACTCTCTTGTTTTTCTTCAATCTAGATTGCATTAATTTGATTTGAGTTTCATTTAACCTGCGAATGTTCTTATAATCTTCAGAAAGAGCTATTTCTGTCAAAAGAGCCAAATCCGCTCTATAGCGATTAACTTGAGCCCACTCTTTGTATTTATCATTATTACTTTCAGTCGCATACTGACATACTAAATCCCAGCCTTTTAACACATCAAAATGTTTAGATGTAAATTTAGCTGTTAAACCCGAATTATTAATAAAATAATTATAAACAATCTTATCAGTAACTACTATCTTTTCTGAGTTTAGAATGTAGCGAAACATTGTTGGAACATCTTCTGCAAAGAAACTAGGTGGAAATTCTATATCTTTTACAACTTCTCTTTTATACAATTTATTCCAAACATAATACTCAATTGTCTGACTTTCAATCTTAAAGTAACGTTTGGCATACTCTTCCTGTGTCAATACTTGCGAAACAGGTGTATTTTGTTGATGGTCCACAATCTTTGAGGTTCTATAGACCCCTCCTACAACCATATCTGCATTGTAACTTTTAGCTTGTTCCAATAAAAATTCGACTGCATCAAGTTCCAACCAATCATCCGAATCCAGAAACATGACAAAATCTCCTGTCATGTATTTTAACCCAGTATTACGTGCTTCAGATAACCCTTTGTTTTCCTGATGATATACCTTAGCTCTTTTATCTGTTTGAACAAACTCTTCACAAATAATCCCTGATTTATCCGTAGAACCATCATTAACTAAAATCACTTCTAAATCTTTATATGTTTGATTGAGTACAGAGGACAGGCACCTATCCAAATATTGTTCTACATTGTATACAGGAATAATAATACTTACTTTCGTCATTTTTCTCCATTATCCAATTGTAAATTCTCTTCAAAAGCAGACTGGTTCTGATTCATTAAAGTCCCAATCAAAATCAAAAAAATGTTATAGTGAAGATTTATGATCAAATCGTCTATCATAGCATGAAAACTTAGTATAATCAGAATCAATGATAACACATATTGTTTTTGCTTCAAAAGATAATGTAAAGTTAATGTAAAAATTAACAATAGTATCACCAAAACAAGTAATCCATAACGTTGTAATATTTGGATATAGAGATTATCAACATACAAATATTCACTCAATCCCTTTTGTCCATTGATATCTAAACCATTCCCAACCCAGTTAATCTTTTGTCCAAATAAATTATATCCATAAATATTTAACGAACGATTGGCATAGTAAATTCGGCCACCTAAAAAATGGTTGATTTTTATACTCAAATCGTTTAAATAAGAATTGGAAAATTGTAAGTACATCCTCGAAACTACATAGCTAAAATATGCATTGACCAAATAAGTAAATTTAAAACTTTTCAGTATAATAGAAAAAGTTTCCAAAACGGAAGGATACCATTTCACTATTAAATTAACACTAAGTAATAAAACTGAACTAATAAAAGTTAACCTTGAATCAGTCTGAAGAAAGAGCCAGAACGTTGATACAAATAAAAAAAACAAACGTTTATAGCTTATCTGATCCCGAGCTAAAAATAATGTTGTCGCGACAATGTTCAGCATTATTGTAGATGGAAATAAAGAATATCTAAATCCCAAAAAATGTCGAACTCTTCCTAATGAAACCTCTACATAATTCGGAATATAGCCTATTTCACTACTAATAATTACAAATAACAAAATCAAGACACTGACATATAAAGAAACTCGAGCTACATAGGTGAATGAAATATCCCTCAATCCAAATATAAAAAGAATACTAATAGCTATGGTTGATAAAAAACCAGTTACACTTCCAACCAAAAGATAAACAAATAGAATTCCTAACAACGAAACTAAATTTCGAATATTAAATTTGTTACCAATCAATTCCTTCACTATTAAAAAAAGTACAGAAATGATAGTCATAAGATAATAAATTGATCCAGATATATATCTTGCATAAAAGCTTGTGTTTATTAAAGATACAAATAAAAATAATGCCAAAGCAAATATGCTTAATAGCTCTCCCAATTTAATTTTTCTAATTGTTATACTCATATCTAAGTCCTAAAAACTTTTCCCATATTTCTTCCCAAAAAACTTTGCCATTAAAAATGAATTTATTTTTTTGAACAAATCCACCTTTTCCATGTACATAAAAGGTACTTCTTTTGGCATTAAAGAATGTTTTGTCAACCAAACATTGAACAATAACTCACTAACTCTACCAAATAATCTTGCTTCAAATGGAGTCAATCCTGATAAATCCATGCACCCATACATATTATCTAAGATAGAAAATAACCACGTAAAGTAACTATCTGCTAATTCCTTTTTCATGATAAACATGTTAAACATATAGCCACTTCTCTGCTTCATTACCTTATCAAAACTTGACAAATATTCTGGATACTTCTGTTGAATTATTTTTCTAGCCAAATCTAAATGACTGCCATCAAGTGTATGATCATAGTGAGAATAAAGAGTTTCTATGTAATAATTTCTTTTTTTGGGAACAATAATATCCGAGTTCTCCAATAACTCCTCAATTTCATTTTTATTCAAAATAACATCATCTATATTTATTGATTCATTATATAACAATGCTTTTTTCGTGAAATATCGACGATAATGTACCAATCCCAAGTAGTCACATTCTAAATTTTTCCATGCCCAATAGAGACCAGTAAGTTCACAATAGTACGGATTTAAAACGGAAATATTGTCTCCAGTATTGTCTCCTTGAAAACCCAAATCTCTTTTTCCTTCACATCCAACATGGATTGGGAGATAAAGTTCTTTATCCTGTGGCATAATAAATTCTTTATGTGTAGCCACGATTATTTTTATCACTGACATTTTCTATCTACTTCGCTCCATCTCTCATAAGTACAACTTTAATAGTTTTTAGTAAAATTTCAATGTCTTTCCAAATTGTCCAATCGTCTATATAAGCTACATCTAATTTAACAACTTCATCAAAATTCTTAATCTCACTTCTACCACTAACTTGCCAAAGTCCAGTGATACCCGGTTTAAAACTCAATCGACGTTTTTGTTCAGGTTTGTATGTCTCATATTCATCAACTGTTGGCGGTCTTGTTCCAACCAAACTCATGTCTCCTTTCAGAACATTCCAAAACTGAGGAAGTTCATCCAAGCTAGTTTTACGGATAAAGCGACCAATTTTTGTAATGCGAGGATCATTGTCCATCTTAAACATACCACCCTGCATGGTATTTTTCTCCAACAATTCTCTCTTTTTATCCTCAGCATCAATACACATTGATCTAAATTTATAAAAAGTAAAATGTCGGCCGTTTTTCCCTATGCGAGTCTGGGCAAAAATAGCAGGTCCACCATCTTTTCGAATAGCTGGAACTAGAACTATACTAACTAGACCACAAATCATTAAACCAAAAATAGAACCAATAATATCTATGACACGCTTAGCAATTACATGACTATTCTTATAAAATTTCGTCGAAAAAGTAATGACATTTAAACCAGCCATCCCACGGATTTTTTTGTCACGCCCTAGATTATGGTCAAAAGCATTTAGATTAACCGTTACATCAATTCCCATCGTTTCAAAACGAGAAATAAATTCACCAATATCATATTCTTCACTAGGAAGATTGATAAACACTTCGTCCACAACTTCGTGAGTTGCAAAATTTAAAATATCTTCGACTGGTACGACGGTAATAGTATCATGTTGGAAATTAGGTCTATCTAATACACTAACTGCCACCAGTTCTCCAAAGAAATCACCAGTATCAAGTAATTTATTCATTACTTTTTCAACTCTAGATGTTGCTGTAATCAAGAATAGTTTTTTACTCCATTTCAAATTAGGAAATATCCGTTTCGAATAATATTTGATACAAATATTGACTAGATACATTAGAATCGAGTGTAAGGTTAAGAAATACACCATGCCTCGTCTAGAGATACTAAAGCGTTCTTCTAAAAAGAAATTAGAAAGACTAATTGCCAATGCAAAGAAAATGATATATTTTGTCAAGCGAACAAGTTCAATCAAACTCCCTCGTCTAAAAAAATCTTGACCGTAATCGCTAAAATAAAATACGATGTAGTGGAGAATATATAGGACAATCATTGTTGTTGAAAGAATATCTGTCTCTTTAACAAAACTAAGAGAATACCCCAGTAACACTACTATAAAACTCTGGATTACTGCCAGAGATATTTTTATCCCTTTCTCTTCCATAACTACTTCCTTAGTCTATCCCCTATTTTTTACCGTAAGAACCATACTCACCGTAAGAACCATATTTCTCAGCTGAAGTATTGAATTTATTTAATACAACTCCTAAAAATGGTTTATTCGTTTGTTCCAATTGACCTTTAGCCTTGAGCACATCTTTTCTGTTTGCCTCTCCTGCCGCAGTAACTAAAACAGATGCATCACATTTTTGTGTAATAATAGCTGCGTCGATAACGATACCAATTGGCGCTGTATCCACAATAATATAATCAAAATATTTGCGAAGTGTGTCAATCATAGTACTGAAGTTTTCACTTTGCAATAAAGCAGTTGGGTTGGGTGAGATAGACCCAGCTTGAACCACAAATAGATTTTCAACATTGGTATCACATAAACCATGAGATAGGTCTGTTGTTCCAGATAAAAACTCGGTCAATCCAGTAATTTTTTCACGTGATTTGAAGACACCTGACATGACCGAATTACGAATATCAGCATCTACTAACAAGGTCTTGTAACCTGCACGCGCGAATGCCCAAGCAATATTTGTAGAAGTCGTTGACTTTCCTTCACCCGCTTTTACAGAAGTGATAGAAATTACTTGTAAATTATTTCCACTCAATTGTATATTCGTACGCAAGGCATTATAGTATTCTTCCGCTTTTTTGACCAGATTTAATTTTTTCTGTGCTATTTCTAATGTCGGCATAACTCTCTCCTATTTCAATTTCTCCAAATTTGGAACAACTCCCAACAATGCGATTTGCATAACATCTTCAATATCCTCTGGACGTTTTACTCTTGTATCAACCAGTTCAACGATAAGAACAGCGATAACCATAAAGACCGTTCCCCCAAGTAATCCAATAATTGTATTTCTACGGATATTTGGAGAAGATGGTGCTATAGCAGGACGAGCTTCTTCAAGTGTTGTGACATCAGAAACGCGTGTGATACTGATAATCTTTTCAGCAGCTACCTCTCTTAAGGAGTTAGCAATCCGACTAGCTTCCTCAGGGACTCTATCATTAACTGAAATAGATACGATACGGGTATCGACTGGTACGGTTACTTTGACTTTATTAGCCAAATCTTTTGGAGACAAATCTAGTTTCAAATTAGACGTAACCTTTTCCAACACATCTTGAGACAAAATAATTTCACGATAGTCTTTAACTAAGTATGACCCAGCTTGCAAGTCTTGGTTTGTCAAACCTGGTTTATCCCCTTGATTACGGTTGACTACATAAATCCGTGTTGTACTGGTAAACTCCGGTTTAACGATAAAAGCACTATAGGCAAAAGCTAAGGCTCCAACTACAATTGCAACCATTGCAATCAGAATTTTTCGTTTCCAAAGAATTTTAAGCAGGTGTAATACATCGATTTCCATAGTATTTTGTTCTTTCATATTTTCTCCTAAATTATTTGATCCATTATAATTTTCCTAGGGTTCTCTACAAATAGTTCTTCCGCCTTAGCTCTACCATACTTTTTAGAAATAATCTGATAAGCCTCCTCCATATAAGGAGGTCTACTATCTAAGTTATGCATATCACTTGCAATGACATGAACTAGGTCTCTCTCTAAAAAATATTGAGCTCTCTTTTTCATAAATTTATAGGTTTCACCAAAGAGCTTAGGTTTTAGAACATGCGAACTATTTACTTGTGTATAGCATCCCATATCAATCAGCTCTTGAACACGTTTTTCATTATTTTCCAGAGCATCATAACGTTCAATATGAGCAATCACCGGGGTAATCCCTAACATCAAAATATTGCTTAATCCTTTATGAATATCGCGATAGGGTGTATTCATACTAAATTCAATCAAAGCATAACGACTATTGTTGAGAGTAGGAATGCACTTTTTTTCTAATTTTTCTAGAACATCTGGAGTATAGTATATCTCTGCTCCATAAGCAATGACCAAATCATCTGCCACTTCTTTAGCAATCTCACGAACCTTTAAAAAATTCGTCGCTATTTTTTCTTCTGGAGTCTCAAACATCCCTTTTCGACGATGGGAAGTCGAAACAATCATCCTAACACCTTGTTTATATGCTTCTCTTAAAAGGGCTTTACTATCTTCTATAGACTTTGGCCCGTCATCTACATCAAAGACAATGTGAGAGTGGATATCAATCATGTCATCTTCCCTCCATCACATCTTGTATCGCACTTTTAGCAGCTGCTAAGCTACTATCATCGATTTCCATCATATAGAGATTACTATCTGGCATAGCATAAGAAGGAAGTCCCATTTGACCTGTACCTTTGATATCTTGAGAGTTGACTTTATAACTACCACCACTATCTAACTGAGCATTAACCAAATCCATCATCGTTTCGATAGGCATATTTGTTTGAAGAGAATCTTGCAAACCTTGAATTATATCACTATAATTTTTCAAGGCTTCACTGGACGTTAATTTCTGAATGATTGCGACAATAACCTTTTGTTGATTACGTCCACGATCACGATCTCCATCAGCTAAAGAGTAGCGTTCACGGACAAATCCAAGAGCATCTTTCGAATCCAAATGTAATGTACCTACCGGATAATTTTTCCCATTATTTGTATATGCATTAAACTCTTGATCATTATAAACATCAACTCCACCAAGGAGGTCGATCAATTTCAAGAAAGAAGTGAAATTCAAACGAGCATAATAGTTCAAGTCAATACCATAGAGATTTTCCAGTGTATGAATTGAAGCATCTACTCCATAAATACCTGCATGAGTCAACTTATCTTTTTGATTATTCCCTCCGTCTGCAATCGGAACATAGGAATCACGAGGCGTTGTTGTCAAGAGAATCTTTTTCGTTTCACGATTAACTGTCATAATGATATTGACATCAGATCGAGAAACTGAACTGATTGGACCGTAAGTATCAATCCCACTCACATATACATTAAAGGACTGATTCTTAGAAACTTTAGGAGCAGCTACTTCTTTTGTGATATTTTTAGTGTAGATTTTCCTAATTTTTGATGCGTAATCAGGATATTCTGATTCTATAATATTTTCAAAGACACTGTTTAGAATGATTGCCTTTGTATCACCAGCTAGCAAACTCTTATAGGCCGCAAGGTATGAAGTGCTTTGTACAACCGTCAATTCTTTGCTCTGACTAGCCTTGATATCAGCTATCAATTTTTGAATATTCTCATTATCTGTATTCGTAGGCCCTGTAACACTATCTAGTTGCGTGACATTATGAACGTCACTATCTTTCAGAACAACAACACTCATTGAGTATTCTGAGTAATTTGAAGTAGAATTGATATGACTAGTAAAGCCGACAAATTGTTGTAGTGCAAAAAAAGAAACTGAACTCACTACAATAGCTAGCGTTAAAAAGAAAATCGTAAACTTTTCTGCTTTTCTATAAATGATCAAAAGCAGACTCGCTAAAGCGACCAAAATCACTACAGCTGCCGTCATAACATTCAGGTATCTAAACGCCAATATATTATGTCTAAAAATCAAGAACAGCAAAAAACCACCCAATAATACATAAATGGTTAATAAAGCTATATTAATGCTCCGCTTAACTTTACCCGAACGGGCTCTTTTTGAACGTTTATTCATAGTTTTCCCCTATATGTTGATTATCAGAATTATTATATCACAATCATGAAATAATTTCCATTTATTCCTTTTTTTATCAGCGTTTTCAACACATCTTCTAAATGTACTCCGAAGGAAGAATTGTTTTTTTATAATCTGTATAGTATCTATCGCTTCCTATTTTGACATTCTCGTTTCATAGACAGAAGAATCAAAATCAAAAATATAACAAACAAGGTCCCTTACGGAACCTCGCTCATCATTATTTAACATGATTTTCTGCTTCTTTTTGGGCTTTTTCGATTGCTTTTTTGCTTTCTTGCTCCCATTTGATTTTAGCTTCTTCATACTGTTTGGTTGTTACAGTATCTTTTTGCAGCTTCATGTACTTGTAGTTATTGCCGTCACCCTTGATGCCGACTAGTGAATAACCTCTTGTAAATGGCGTTACTTTGGTTACAGATGCTGTTCCACCGCTCGACATAGCTGACATAATCAGAGAATTGTCAATCATCCAAGCCTGTGCTTCAGCATATTTTTCATAGCGTTTGGCTACATCTTTATTTTCACTATCTGCATCTTTAAGCATCTTAGTGTAGGTATCAAGACCCAAGCTAGCAATCTTAGCTTTATCTTCCTGAGCATCTAGACCAAAGATCTTGAGGTAGAATCCATCCTCTGCATTGAAAGGATTGAGATAAGTTGATGGATCTTGATAGTCACCTACCCAACCATCAAAGTTCAAATCATAGTCACGATCAGCTGGTGTCGGTGCCAAGAAGGCTACGTTGTTAAAATCATCTGTTGAAAGTTGTTGAACGTCAATGACAATGTTATCAGCACCCAAAATTGACTCAAGGGTCTGCTTAACTGAGTTCATGCCTGTCACAGCATTTTTACTCGTCTGATCAACTGCCACATCCAAGTGAATTGGGAAGGTCACACCTTGACTTGCCAATTCTTTTTTAGCTTCCGCAAATTTTGCTTGGGCTTTTTCTTTGTTGAAATAGGCATCCTGAGCATCTGCCAAGTTAATACCTGACCATTCTGTGCCATAGTTAACCAATTTAGAAGCGATTACTTCTCCAAAGGTCTTGTCTCCAACTTGGACAAATGTAGGAGGCACTAGGGTGTTACGAAGGGTCTTGCTAGCTGCTTCTTCCCCATTTGACTGGGCAGAATAGGCTGTACGGTCAAAGGCAAAGTTCACTGCTTGACGGAAGTTCTTGTTCAAGACAGCTGTCTCAGTTGACTTCTTCTGCTCATCTGTCGTTTTAGACGTATGGTTGTAAGCCTTACGGTTGACGTTGAAATTGAAATACCAAGAAGTCTTGTCCTGCAAGCTATAGACGATATTATCCTTATATTTCTCCTTTGTCTTAGCAAAGTTAGAACTATTTGGATAAACCCCAGCGATTGAGTAAGCTCCACTTTCAAAGTTACGGATGGTCAATTCTTGGTCTGAGCCATCAAAGTAAGCCAATTTTACGTGTTCAATCGATACTTTGTCATGATCATAGTAATGCGGATTTTTCACATACTCGATCGATGATTTTGATGTGAAATCTTTTAACAAATAAGGTCCACTATAGAGAATGCTATTTGGAGATAGGGTTCCAAAATCTTTCCCTTTTGAATTTAGAAACTCTTCATTTACTGGGAAAAGAATACTGTTCGTTGTTTTTGAGTTCCAGTACGGTTCTGGGCGTGCCAAAGTATACTCAACAGTCTGGTCGTCGATGGCCTTCACTCCAACCTTAGAAAAGTCAGAATCCGCTCCTGTAATGTAATCATTCAAGCCCTTGATCGAGTTTTGAATCAAGTCAAGCGCCTGTGATTTATTATCCACTGCGTACTTGATACCTGTCACAAAATCCTGTGCCTTGACTGGGGCGTACTCTTCACCATCAGCTGTGAACCATTTGGCATCTTTTCTCAATTTGTAGGTATAAGTTAGACCGTCGCTTGAAACAGACCAGTCTTCTGCCAAAGACGGAACTAGGTTTCCATGATTGTCATTTTCAAGCAAACCATCAACTAAGTTAGTAATGATAGCTGTATTATCAGCGTAGTAGTCTAGTAAATAGTTAAATGTAGTTGGGTTTCCACTAAAGGTTGATGAGTAAGTTTTTGTATCTGAACCTGATTGTCCGCAAGCAGCCAAAAGCAAAGCAGCTGCAAAAGTCAGGCCTGCACTAAGAACACGCTTTTTTGTCTTCATCTTCTTTCTCCTTTATGTCAGTTTTTATAACATAATCTTATTTTACCAAAATAGTGAGAATTTGTAAAGTTAATTGAATTTTGAGAATGAAAGTTTATAAACATTGACAATAAAAAAACAAAGGATTTTTGCCTTTCATACAGTTCTCCCTTGTTTTTATACGATTTCATTTTTAGATTTTTCTGTAAAAAATGTTTATAGCAATTCCACACAGAAAGCATCCCATGGAGCTAAGACTTGTTTTTCAAAGGCTTCTTGAGCTGAGGTGTTTTCAATCAAGATCGATTTGACGTTTCCTTCTACGGTCAAGTCTTGTTCTTCATTGGATAAGTTAGCTACGACTAGGAAGCGACGGTCACCATCTTTACGGACATAGGCAAAGACTTTGTCAGCTGTTTCCAATAGTTCAAAGTCAGCTCGAATCAGCCAGCTATTCTCCTTACGGATTTGAACTAGCTTCTGATAGGTATAGAAAATAGAATCTGGATTTGCCAGCGCTTCTTGAACATTGATTGTTGGATAGTTTGGATTCACTGCCAACCAAGGTTGACCTGTTGAGAAACCAGCGTTTTTGCTCTCGTCCCATTGCATAGGGGTACGGGCATTGTCACGTCCAATAACACGGATACTGTCCATGATTTCTTCCATCGGAACACCTTTTTCAAGAGCCTCACGCGCATAGTTAAGAGATTCAATATCTTCTACTTGATCCAGTGTTTCAAACGGATAGTTGGTCATCCCAATTTCCTCACCTTGGTAGATATAAGGAGTTCCTCTCATGAGATGAAGCAAGATGGCAAAGGCTTTGGCAGATTTTTCTCGATATTCTTGGTCATTTCCCCAGATTGAGACGATACGAGGGAGGTCATGATTGTTCCAAAAGAGTGAATTCCAGCCGTCCTCAACGCCTAACTCTGTCTGCCATTTGTTGAAGATTTCTTTTAACTTAGGAATATTCAGTTCTTTTTGATAGTGCCACTTAGGCTGACCTTCCTGATACTGAAGACCGATATGTTCAAAATGGAAGACCATAGACAATTCTTGCCCCTTTGGATTAGAGTAGAGCTTGGCAATCTCTGGCGTTGCTCCCCAGGTTTCCCCTACTGTCAAGAGATTCTTATCTCCAAAGGTCGCTTGATTCATCTCCTTGAGATAGGGATGGAGCATAGGTCCATTATTGACTACTTTCTCATCAGGAATTTTGCCAATCATGTCAATAACATCCATACGGAAACCGCCAATGCCTTTATCAATCCAGAAGTTCATCATCTCATAAATTTTCTGGCGAAGTTTTTCATTCTCCCAATTGAGATCCGGCTGTTTCTTGCTGAAAAAGTGGAGATAGTATTGACCCGAATTTTCATCGTATTCCCAAGCAGATCCGCTAAAGATAGAATCAAGGTCGTTAGGTTCATCCCGCCAAATATAGTAGTCTCGCTCAGGACTGTCGGGATTTTCACAGGCCTCGACAAACCAAGCATGCTCATCTGAGGTATGATTGACCACCAAGTCCATGATGATACGAATATCACGCTTCTTGCCTTCCGCGATTAGTTGATCCATGTCCTCCATGGTCCCAAAAATAGCCGCAATCGCTTGATAATCAGCAATATCATAGCCATTATCATCCATAGGACTGTCATAAACTGGAGAAAGCCAAATCGCTGTAATTCCTAACTTGGCTAGATAGTCTAACTTACTGGTAATTCCTAGCAAATCGCCAATTCCATCTCCGTTGCTATCCATAAAGCTCTTAGGATAAACTTGATAGACTACAGCATTGTGCCACCATTTTTCTTGCATCTTCTTACCTCATTATTTTAATAATCTACAGTCTATGATAGCGCTTTTCAGAATTTTGTGCAAGCGTTTGCCTAATCTTTTTGATTTCTTTTTTAACTCCATAGTTTCCTAACTTCCAATTTTTTATTATAATAGAGGTCAGAGGTAAAAAAATGAAAAAACAATCTTTTAGTTCTGAACAATATTTGAATCTACAGCGCGACCACATTTTGGAGCGCATTAACCAATTTGACGGCAAGCTCTACTTGGAGTTTGGTGGCAAAATGTTAGAAGATTTCCACGCTGCTCGTGTCCTTCCTGGTTATGAGCCCGACAACAAAATCAAGCTCTTGCAAGAGTTGAAAGAGCAAGTCGAGGTTGTAATTGCCATTAATGCGAGCAACATCGAGCATTCTAAAGCGCGTGGCGACCTAGGCATTTCTTATGACCAAGAAGTTCTTCGTTTGATTGATAAATTTAACGAATTGGGAATTTTTGTTGGCTCAGTTGTCATCACACAATACGCTGGCCAACCTGCTGCAGATGCCTTTCGCAACCAGTTAGATAAAAATGGGATTGATTCTTATCTTCATTATCCAATCAAAGGATATCCGACGGATATGGATCACATTATTTCTCCCGAAGGCATGGGGAAAAACGACTACATCAAAACCAGTCGCAACTTAATCGTCGTAACCGCTCCTGGACCTGGTTCTGGAAAATTGGCAACTTGTATGTCCAATATGTACCATGACCAACTCAATGGCATCAAGTCTGGTTACGCTAAGTTTGAAACCTTCCCAGTCTGGAACCTGCCCCTTCATCATCCAGTCAACTTGGCCTATGAGGCTGCCACCGCAGACCTTGACGATGTCAATATGATTGACCCTTTCCATCTCCAAACCTACGGAGAAACCACTGTCAACTACAACCGTGATATCGAAATCTTCCCAGTTCTCAAACGTATGTTGGAACGTATCCTAGGTGAATCTCCATACGCTTCACCAACAGACATGGGTGTCAACATGGTTGGTTTCGCTATTACAGATGATGAAGCTGCTGTCGAAGCTTCTAAACAAGAAATCATCCGTCGCTACTATCAAACTGTTCTTGATTTTAAAGCTGAAAAAGTCGGAGAAACTGCTGTCAAGAAGATTGAACTTCTCATGAACGACCTCGGTATCACACCTGCAGACCGCAAGGTTGCTGTCGCAGCACGCCAAAAGGCAGAAGAAACTGGTGGCCCTGCCCTAGCCCTTGAATTGCCAAATGGGGAAATCGTGACTGGTAAAAACTCTGAACTCTTTGGTCCTACAGCTGCTGCCTTGATCAATGCTATCAAAAAATCAGCTGACATCGCTAAGGAAGTGAAACTAATCGAGCCTGAAGTCGTCAAACCAATTCAAGGTCTTAAAATCGATCATCTAGGTAGCCGCAATCCTCGCCTCCACTCAAATGAAATTTTGATTGCACTTGCAATCACAGCTATGGAAAATCCTGATGCTGCGCGTGCCATGGAAGAACTTGGGAATCTCAAAGGAAGCGAAGCTCATTCAACCATCATCTTGACCGATGAAGACAAGAACGTCCTTCGCAAACTAGGTATCAACGTAACCTTTGACCCATTCTACCAATACGATCGCTTGTATCGCAAATAAATAAACAAGGCTGGACAAAAACTCAATTCGAGATAAAAATCCAGTAAATCTTTACATAATAAAAAAATCAAACGCATAATATCAAGTCTTTTGGACACTTGGTATTATGCGTTTTTATGATTTTTCCATCCTCATTTATTTCAATGAAATTGTCAACTCGACAGAGGCTCCTCCTTGGTCTAGATTGAGCAGGGTCAGACGACCACCATGCAAGAGAGCTACCTGCTTAGAAAAGGCTAAGCCGATACCATGATGGGGATTAGCTGAATTGCGGCTTTGGTCACTCTGATAAAAGAGCCGTTCCGCTCCTAGCAGCATCTCCTCTGAAAATGCAGGTCCATTGTTCCAGATAGCAAAAACCAACTGGTCCTGCTGCACTGATACCATCAGCTTGACTTCCTTTTGATTCTGGTCTGCATGTTCAAGCGCATTCAGTAAAATATTGAGCAAAGCTCGCTTGAGATAGTCCAAATGAATGGACAATCTCAAGCTAAGATCACAATCTTCTTGGAGATAAAAACGATAGCTTTCCTGTTTACTGAACAGTGCCCAATCGTCCTGGAGATAAGCCAAAAAGTCCTCTAAGGAAAGCTGACTGAACTGATTAGAATCAATCTGAAAAGCCTTAGCGTAATCAATAAGAGAGCCACAATATTCTTCCATCTTGTAACTAGCCTGCAAAATCTCAGCAGCATAGTCTGCCTGTGGCTGTCCTAACTGCGCCAATTCCAAGAGCTCAGCATTCCCCTTAATCACAGTTAGGGGCGTTTTCAAATCGTGCGATGTCGCTGATAGCTGTAAAATCAACTCCTGATTATGCTGCTGCTCTTTTTCTAGAAGACGAGCATTTTCTTGGTGGCTACTCCGTAAATCGCTATAGACTTCGAGCATTTCCTCGATCCGAAAAAGCTGGCTTTGATTTTCTTCTAAAAGCTTCTTACTCGTTAGCATTTTTATTTCCCTGTCGATTTTTCGGAGCAATTTCAAAATATGATAAAAAGTAATCAGCAGCAAGCTCCCCGCCCAAAAGAATAAGGTGAAAAGAACGTGATCACTTCCTTGCGTAAATTCATAACCTATAAGCACAAAAATCAAAACATGGAAAAAGACGATTTTTAAACTAGTTGTCCAGACTAGGCTTTTGAAATTACGGGTTCTAATTGCCATCTATAGCCTACTCCTCTCACTGTTGTGATTGCTTGTAGCCCTTCTTGTTTACATTTTTGACGAATCTGATATACGTATTCTGAGATGGAACGAAGCTGTGTTTCTGAGCTTTCTGGATAAAGCAAAGTATGCAGGCGTTCAGCTGAAAAGGTCTGCTTGGGATTGCTAGCTAGTAAATGCAGCAACTTAAACTCTCGCTCTGAAAATTTCAAGACTTTACCAAAACAGATAATTTCATAGCGCTCTGGATAAAATTGACAAGAAGCAATCTCAGAATAGCGCTCCTCACGTCTTTCCTCCCGCCGAAGATGCGCCCTGACACGCGCCAGCAATTCGTTGGTCCCAAAAGGCTTGACAACATAGTCATCTGCTCCGCGAAAGAGCCCTTCCACCTTGTCCGCCTCCAATTCCTTGGCCGTCAAAAATATGATGGGACACGAAAGATGAGGACGAATGTAGGAGCACAGCTCAAAACCATTAACAGGCTCCATCATCACATCTAGCAAAATCAAGTCATATCCGACAAAATGCGTCAGCTCTAGCTCTTCTATTCGATCAAGCGTCGTCACATCATAAGCATCGAGCTCTAGGACATTTTTCACCAGCTTCAAAATGCTCCGGTCGTCATCAACCACCAAAATACGATACTGTCTCATGATTTCCATTATAGCATACCTCTAGCGAACATCTCGTTTCAAGGTCAAGAATATAGCAGAGCTCCAAATCAAAGCTAGCCAGAACAGCTGTATTCCCAACCCTGATAGATCTATCGAATTCTGAAGCCCTTCATACTCAAAAAGATTTAGCGTAGCCAGATCGGGCAGGTACTTTGCTTCTTTGATAAAAGTTGCCAATAAACGGCTAAGACCAATCAAGAGAGGAAATAGCACCGACACCGGCACAACCCAAGATTGAAAGAGCAAAGCGAGGCCAGCAGCTAAAAGAGCCAGAAAAAGATTGCTGAGAAGACCAAAAGAGCTGTAATAGAGGAATTTCCCCAGTAAGGGCCAGCTAAAGTCTAGGTCAAATCGAGCCAGCATAACAAAGAAACAGCTGCCTATCATGACACTGTAGAGAACCAAGAGCAGAACGGCCAGAAAAAGGAATTTCCCAGCCAACCAAGCCTTTCTATTTGATACGGTTAGAAAATTCGTTCGCATCCCAGACTTGACAAACTCCTGGGCAAAATAGAGGGAAGTAAAGATGACGATGACAGGCTGCGCCAGATAGAGAGCATGCAAAGCTTCACTCAGAGCCTTTGTCTGGCCAACTGCTGTCTGACTGTAGTCAAGATTCATCAGAAAAAAAGGAACGACTACCAGAGCCACAAATGCGGCACCAAGAACGAGATAGTAAGAACGAAACTTAATCCATTCACTTTTAAGCAGAGCTTTTATCATCAGTAGCGTCCTCCTAAATCCGTCTTCAAAAAGCGCAGAGAGGCCATGACGCCGATGACTAGCAACCATACGCTTATTATCAAGAGTCCTTGCAAGGGATTGTTGGCATATTGGGAAGTTGGCGTTGCAGCAAACAACTCTACTGCTGGCTGTGGCAAATATGCCCCCCAACTCGTGTGAGCAGCTAGGTAGTTTCCCAGATTATAGATCTGGGGTACGAGAAATAGCAGAGGAACTAGCATGGTCCGAGCCAATAAACCTAACAAAAATGAAAGGATCCCCAAGAGGGTTAGAGATAAGGTTTTCCACAAAATCAAACTCCAAGCTGCCTGATTGAGCAAAATCGGATCAAGCCCTTCCTTTCCTAAAGCCAGATGCATGACCATATAGCTCAAATAAATGGATAACAAGCTAATGATGAGTGAAAACAAACCAAAGGTCAATATTTTCCCCATAAGTAGCTTCAAGCGGTTATTACAAGCCAATAGACTGGTTCGCAAGCTATGAGACTGAAATTCCATAGCTCCCAAAATTCCAGCTAAAATGACCAAAACCATGACCGCCATAGAAGCCCCGTTGAGACCTAGATATTCCAGCGGATCAATGGCGTTTATCAGATTAGGAACCGTCTCAGGTGTAGCATCCAAGCCGATAGACAGATATTGTCGGCCCTCCAACCAGGATACGACAGGCACCAATAGTAGCATGAAGGCCACACTCACTTTGAAAGCCTTGATTGATCGGATTTTCAACCATTCTGAATGCAATAAGGACATCGTCTCTTTCATCTTAAACCTCCTCTGTTAAGTCGAAGAAGAGCTCTTCTAAACTATCTGTTCCTTGTAATACATCTTCTAGCGTTCCCTGTTCGATAATTTGCCCATGATGAATCAAGACTACATCATCTGTTACCATTTGTACCTCAGACAGGATATGAGAGGATAGAAGGACGGTTTTCCCAAAATCAGCCTGCTGGCGAATGAACCTTCTAAACCACTTAATCCCACTTGGATCTAGTCCATTAGTCGGCTCATCTAATATAAGAAACTGAGGATCACCTAGTAAAGCTACTGCCAACCCCAGGCGCTGCCCCTCTCCTAGAGACAGGCTTGATAAGAAATCCTTTTTCTTATGAGCGATCCCAGTCATATCCAATACCTCATCAATCCGAAACTTCGGAATAGCATTACTTGCAGCAATAATATGCAGATGGTCGTAAACCTTTCTATTTGGCAGACCTCCAATACCGTCAAAAGCTGCACCTACTGTTTTGAGAGGATAAATCATTGACTGATAGGTTTGTCCATCAAAAGTCGCAGTTCCTGCTGTCGCCCGATCTAAGCCCAAGAGAATCCTCAAGGTCGAGCTTTTTCCTGCACCATTATGTCCTAGAAAAGCCGTAATGCGACCACTCCTAGCTGTAAAAGAAATATCCTTTAAAATTTGCTTGTCTCCATATTTTTTAGAAACACGATTAATTTTTACAATATGTTCCATACTGAACTCCTTTATCTTTATTTTCTCCAGTATACCCAATCTAGTTCAGAATTAGTTCAGAGATTAAACAGAAATTTCAGAAAAAGTTGATCCACTTTTCAAAAGTCACCTGAGTTCCACTAGAAAAACTAAACTTTTCTTTCACAAGGTATTCTTCTCTCCATTCTTTCTTTATAATTCTGAGGTTTATGTATAGAGACTTTATTATAAAAAGTCATTTATCAAACTCCATCAACAGCACCCTTTATGTTATAATGAAAGAAGAAAACTGAAAGGATTTACCATGTCAAAAGAAGTTATTGTTGAAAGTTTTGAACTTGACCACACCATTGTTAAAGCACCCTATGTTCGCTTGATCGGGGAAGAAACAGGGCCAAAGGGAGATGTCATCTCCAATTATGATATTCGTTTAGTGCAACCCAATGAAGACTCTATCCCTACTGCTGGCCTTCACACTATCGAGCACCTCTTAGCCAAACTCATCCGTACCCGCATCGACGGCATGATTGACTGTTCACCATTTGGTTGCCGTACAGGCTTCCACATGATTATGTGGGGGCAACATACCAGTGCTGAAATCGCGGCTGTTATCAAGGATTCTCTCAAAGAAATTGCTGAAACCACTACTTGGGAAGATGTTCCTGGAACAACCATCGAATCTTGTGGCAACTACAAGGACCACAGCCTCTTTTCTGCTAAAGAATGGGCAAAACTCATCTTGGAACAAGGAATTTCAGATGATGCCTTTGAGCGTCATGTCATCTAAACACAAAAAAGGAACCGGCTTTTCAGCTGGCTCCTTCTTTTTATTCTCAAAATTTTGTCTTAGGCTTTTTCACGAATGACTAAAACGCCATCTTCCATATCTGCTTCTAGATGTTTGGCATCTAAATGATCCAAGTGGAAATCTGTCACCTTATCACGAATTTCTTGTTCAACTACGCGACGGAGAGGACGAACCCCCATGACTTCGTCATAGCCTTCTTCAGTGATATAGTCTTTAGCCGCTTGACTAACTGACAAATCAATGTCTTTCTTAGCCAAGGTTTGGTTGACTTCAGCCAACATCAAGTCCACAATCTTAGAAAGGTCTTCCTTAGTCAAGTGTGAGAACTCGATAACTGCGTTAAAGCGGTTAAGGAATTCTGGACGGAAGAATGGTTTCAAACGATCCATCAATTCTGGTTTGTCCGCATCTTCTGTCAAGTTGGCTTCATAACCAAATCCAGCATTTGATGTTGCAATAATAACAGTATTCTTGAAGTTTACTGTATTTCCTTGACCATCTGTCAAACGACCATCATCCAAGACTTGGAGGAGAAGGGTAATGACTTGAGGATCAGCCTTTTCAATCTCATCCAAGAGAATGATAGAGTATGGATTGCGACGCACACGTTCTGTCAAGGTATTGCTATTGTCATCATAACCCACATAGCCTGCTGTTGTACCAATTAGCTTAGAAACGGCTGTGCGGTCACTGTATTCAGACATATCCAAACGGATGATTGCGTCCTTAGTTCCAAACATATCAAGCGCTAATTGCTTAGCAAGTTCTGTCTTACCAACCCCAGTTGGACCTACAAAGAGGAAGCTACCGATTGGGCGATTGCCTTCATCAAAACCAGCACGGTTACGACGGATAGCACGAGCTACCGCTTCTACCGCCTTATCTTGTCCGATTACCTTATCTTGCAAGCGATGAGCCATATCTTTCAAACGTTCGATATCAGATGCTCCCATTTGTGATACTGGAATACCTGTCATTCGTTCTACAGATTCGGCTACATCATTGACAGTGGCAGTCACTTTCATATCTTCTGTGTGATTTTCGATTTTCTTTTCCAATTCTGCAATACGTGTTTTATAGTTTAGAGCTGCTTCAAAATCTTCTGCCTCAACTGCTTTTTCTTGCTTGTCTTTTTCTGCCTCAATTTCACGTTCAACAGCATGCACATCTGTTACTGGATGTTGAGCTGCCAAGTGAGCCGCTGTTACATCGACAAGATCGATAGCCTTATCTGGCAAGCTACGTTGAGGAATATACTGAACAGAATAATCCACTGCTGCTTTCAAAACTTCATCTGGCAAGATGACATTGTGGTGTTGTTGATAAAGGTCACGAATTCCTTGAAGGATTTTAAAAGTATCCTCTGCTGAAGGAGCATTTACCTTGACTTCATTGAAACGACGAGCAAGAGCTGCATTCTTCAAGATAGTATTACGGTATTCGTCTTGAGTCGTTGCCCCAATCACGGTCAACTCACCACGAGATAGAGCTGGCTTAAGAATGTCCGCAAGCCCTTTAGATCCACTGTCTCCACCAGTGCTACCTGCACCGAGAATTTGGTGAATTTCATCAAAGAAGAGGATAATATTCCCTGCTTCTTTCACTTCATTGACTAAATTTTGAACGTTTTCTTCAAAGCTACCACGGTATTGAGTACCAGCTTCAAGACCTGAGATATCAATGGAAATGATTTCCTTATTCTTAATGGCAGCTGGGACATCTCCGTTCACAATGGCTTGCGCTAGTCCTTCAACGACTGCTGTCTTACCAACACCTGCATCTCCGACTAGAACAGGATTGTTCTTGGTACGGCGTGAAAGAATTTCAGATGTTTCTTGAATTTCCTTGTTTCGTCCGATGACAGGATCCAGCTTGCCCTCACGAGCTTCTGCAGTCAAGTTTCGACCTAGTTTAGCAAGGACACCGTCTTGTTTCATACCTGACGCCTGTTGTGGCATTTGTCCATCAGTTTCTGCATTTCCTGGTAATTGACCAGTTGCACGATAATGAGCAAATTCCTCAGGTGTTACTTCACGTCCATTAATCAAGTAGCGACGATTTTCAGAGCTATATCCTCGCATACCACCCATCAATTGGTTAAATAAATCATCCATGTTGTTAAAATTATTAAAGTTGTTGTCCATATTCTTTACCTCTTTTTGTTTTTTCTTCGTTATTACTACTGATATTGACTATCTTTGACCTTTGTTTTAAAAAATTTAGACTAGCTAAATTGCTACTCTACGTACTATTTCTGGTTTTTCTTTTTTAAGCAGGAGTAGACTATCTTTACTTCTAAAGATTTCTAGATTAAACATAGACCCACCTCTTTCTATTTCACTTTAAATAAGCGTTCTAGTAAGGCTTTCATTTACCTTACGTTCATAATATACTACATTAGTCAGAAAAGGTCAAGAGATTTGACTTTAATTGACCAATAAATTTTACAAAAAGAAGAACTAGCTTTTAACTAGTCCTTCTTTGTATTATTTTATATAATCTTAGCTCAATGCATCCAAGGCATCCAAGGCATCATCCATTGAAAGAACTTCGTGGAAGACACGTTGTGTCAATTCAGTTTTTTGTTCTGGAGTGAGGTATTTAGTGTTTACACAGTATCCAGAGATACGTACGATAACGTCTTCACCTGACATGATCTTTTCGTAAACATCGTTCAAGTCCATAACGTTCAAGTTAACGTGTTGTCCACCGTTTTCAAAGTAACCATCAAGAATTGTTACCAAGTTATCAACTTGTTCGTCACGAGTCTTACCAAGAGCGCGAGGTGATACTTGTGTAGTCAATGAGATACCATCAGCTGCATAACTAAAGTCAAGGCTAGAAAGTGAGTTCAAGTTTTGCAACCATCCACCTTTAGCTTTGTTAGATGGGTTAGCACCTGGTGAGAAGAATTCAAGTTTAGACAAGTTCACAGAACCATCTTCGTTGAGGTATACACCTTTGTGGACTGGTGAGTTACCAGTTTGTTTAGAGTAAGCAACGTTAGATGTGATTGTCAAAAGTGATACTGTAGCTTCAGCGTCTTTGTAAAGTTTGTGGCTACGTAGACGAGTAGTGTATGCTTCGATCAACCATTCTGCCAATTCGTTTGAACGTGGGTCATCTTCACCCCAACGTGGGTATTCACCGATTGTTTCGTAATCGTAGATATAGCCATTTTCATCGCGGATTGGTTTAACTGTAGCGTATTTGATAGCTGACAATGTGTCAACAGTGTTGGCAAATCCACAGATACCAAATCCCATGTTGGCACGTTGTTTAGTTGGCAAGAAGGCCATTTGAACAGCTTCGTAGTTGTACTTATCAGTCATGTAGTGGATGATGTTCAAAGCATCTACGTAAGTGTCAGTCAACCAGTCAAGAGATTTTTCAAAGTTAGCTTTAACTGATTCAAATTCAAGAACTTCGTCACGGATTGGTTCGATGTCAAATACTTTGTAGTCTTTGTGAACATCGTCGTAACCACCGTTCAAACCAGTAAGAAGGGCTTTCAATACGTTTACACGCGCACCGAAGTACTGGATGTTGTGGCGTTGCTCTTCATTTTCTGGGTCAAGTGGAGATACACAGCATGAGATACAGCTCATTTCACCATATCCGTCTTTAGCCATTGTTGTTACACCTTCGTATTGGATAGAAGAGTGTTTGTGGCTCATGTGCATACAGTAGCGACGGAAGTTGTATGGCAATTTGTCAGTCCAAAGAACTGTTAAGTTTGGTTCTGGAGAGTTACCGATGTTGTCAAGAGTGTTCAAGAAACGGTAGTCCATCTTAGTAACACGGTGACGACCGTCGTTACCCATACCAGCCATAGAAGTTGTGATGAATGTTGGGTCACCTGAGTACAATTGATCATAAGCTTTTGTACGAGCAAATTTAACTGTACGAAGTTTCATAACGAAATCATCAACGAATTCTTGGATTTCTGATTCAGTAAATGTACCACGAGCAAGGTCACGTTCTGCAAAGATGTCCAATACGATTGGCACACGTCCTAGAGATGTAGCAGCACCGTTGATAACACGGCAGACAGACATAAAGGCGATGTTAACCCATTGGATTGCTTCTTTAACGTTCATCGCTGGTTTGCGAACGTCAACTCCGTAAAGGTCACCCAAGCGAACAACTTGTTGCAATGCTTGGTATTGAAGGTTGATTTCTTCACGAAGACGGATTGTTTCTTCATCGATTTCTTCGATTGCATTCCAGTCGTTTACTTTTTCTTGCATCAAGTAGTCTGCACCGTAAAGAGCAAGACGTGCGTAAACACCGATGATACGTCCGCGTGAGTATGCATCTGGAAGACCAGTTACAGTGTGAGCGTGACGAGCGCGACGGATGTTTGAAGTGTAAGCACGGAAGATACCGTCGTTAACTGTTGTTACGTATTTAGTGAAGATTTCGTGAACAGCTGGGTCTGGTTCGTATCCATTTTCTTTCAAAGTAGTTTCAGCCATACGGATACCACCTTTTGGCATGAAGTTCAATTTGAAGAGTTCATCGTTTTGGATACCAAAGATAACTTCATTTTCTTTGTCAATAAATCCTGCAGGGATATCAGCAATAGATGTTGGACGAGTGTCCATTGGGAAACGAGTTTCTTCGTAGTGAGCCTTAGTTTCTTCTACAATCTTTTTGATGTGAAGTGAACGTTCTGTTGGTCCTGCAAGGAAGCTTTCGTCTCCATCGTAAGGTGTGTAGTTAGCTTGTACGAAGCGTGATACACTTGCTTTTTCTTTCCAATCTACGCCTTTGAAGCCTTCCCAAGCTTTGTCAAAAATATCTTGTGCTTCAACAACTGTCTTAACAACCATGTTAATGTCCTCTTTTTTCTTTCTAGTAACAGTCATCTGTTACATTCATGAGACAAGTATACCACACAGTAACCGATTTCAACAAGTGAAAAAGGCCTATTTTTACACTTTCTTTTCTAAAACAGTCTATATTTTGTCCTAAACTGTATTATATTTTTGAAAAAAATAAAGCATTTTTTCTTTTTTTCAGAAAAAAGGGTATAATAAAAGAAAATAAGCAGTAAAAAGGTGCTAGGCATGTTGATTTTTCCTTTATTAAATGATTTGTCAAGAAAAATCATCCATATTGACATGGATGCCTTTTTTGCTGCGGTCGAAATCAGAGATAATCCTAAACTCAGAGGAAAACCTGTCATTATTGGAAGCGACCCTCGGCAAACAGGTGGGCGTGGTGTCGTTTCCACTTGTAGCTATGAGGCGCGAGCTTTTGGTGTCCATTCAGCCATGAGTTCTAAAGAAGCCTACGAACGTTGCCCCCAGGCCGTCTTTATCTCAGGGAATTATGAAAAATACAAGACTGTGGGCCTCCAGATTCGAGCTATCTTTAAGCGTTATACAGATTTGATTGAACCCATGAGCATTGATGAAGCCTATTTGGATGTGACAGAAAATAAACTCGGTATCAAGTCAGCGGTCAAAATCGCTCGCCTCATTCAAGAGGATATCTGGCAAGAACTCCATCTAACTGCTTCTGCAGGCGTTTCCTACAACAAATTCTTAGCTAAAATGGCTAGTGATTATCAAAAACCACACGGTTTGACAATTATTTTACCTGACCAAGCTGAGGATTTTCTCAAACAAATGGATATTTCTAAGTTTCATGGAGTAGGAAAAAAGACGGTAGAGAGACTTCATCAAATGGGTATTTTTACCGGCGCTGATCTACTTGAAGTCCCTGAAGTGACCCTAATAGACCGCTTTGGCAGACTGGGCTATGACCTGTATCGAAAGGCTCGTGGCATCCACAATTCCCCGGTCAAATCCAATCGCATCCGTAAATCAATCGGGAAGGAGAAAACCTACGGGAAGATTCTCCGTGCCGAGGAAGACATCAAAAAAGAGCTGACTCTCCTATCAGAAAGAGTCGCTCTCAATCTCAGTCAACAAGAAAAAGCTGGAAAAATTGTCATTATGAAAATCCGCTACGAAGACTTTTCAACTCTTACCAAACGAAAAAGTCTGGCTCAAAAAACACAGGATGCTAGTCAAATAAGCCAAATAGCCCTGCAACTCTATGAAGAATTAAGCGAGAAAGAAAGAGGTGTCCGCCTGCTGGGGATTACCGTGACTGGATTTTAAAACCTTGAAGAGTTGACCCTTCAAGGTTTTTCTTATACAAATAAACGGACAAAGCTATAAAGTAGCAAGACACTACCAAGCACGATACGGTATTTACCGAAAAGGGTAAAGTCGTGTTTTTTCACATAACTTGTCAAGAAACGAATAGCGACCATGCTGACTGCAAAGGCTACTCCCATCGCAACCAAGAGCAAGAACAATTGCCCAAAGCTCAAGAGTTGTCCTGCTTTCACAAATTTGAAAATCTTTAAGGCACTGGCTCCAAACATAACAGGAATCCCTAAATAGAAGGTAAATTCTGTCACAACAGAACGACTCGTTCCATTCAACAAACCACCGACAATCGTTGCCCCAGAACGACTGGTTCCCGGTAAAAGGGCAAGAACTTGGAAGAGGCCGATATAGAAGGCTGTCGTATAAGGAAGCTTATCCAACTCTGTTACAGTTGGTTCGATAGCACGAGCTTTATTGCGCTTTTCCAAATAGATAAAGGCAATCCCATAGATAATCAGCATGAGAGCAACTGAAACCATATTATGGAAGTGAGTATCAAACCAATCATCAAACTTAAATACAGCAAGCAAAGGTAAAGTAGCTACAAGAACTTTAGACCACAGTTGCCAAGTTCGACGAACTTCCTGCTTGTCTTTACCCGGTTTAAAGGGATTGAGCTTATTAAAGTAAATCACCATAACCGCCAAAATCGCACCAAGCTGAATCACGACATTAAACATGGACATAAAGACTTCATTTTGATTTTGGTATTGGATAAATTCCTCTGCTAAAATCAAGTGACCTGTACTTGAAATCGGCAGCCATTCCGTAATTCCTTCAACAATACCGAAGAAGATAGATTTTAAAATTTCAATAAGATACATAGATTACTCCTTTTTTCTATCTTCCATTATAGCATATTTTTTTAGTCTGTGACAGTTCTCTTTAAAAGGCACCGATACTGCCACCACCTCCACCTCCGGAGAAGCCACCGCCAGAACTTCCATTTCCAGAAGATACGGAATAGGTACTTGCTGTGTTTGCGATGCTGGCATAATGGCTCATTTGCGCGCTTGAATGATAAAACATACCGTGCCAGCCATAATCTACATAGAGATTGATATCTGGATTTCCCACTTGGATGTGATGCACCTTCATCAAATGGCTGACCTTGTCCGCATAGCCAAATAAGGTCGCATAGACCAAAAGGCGATTCCAGACCACAATACTTTCCAATTCAGCCTGATCCAATCTTGCAATCTCACGCAACATATTTTCAAAACTGGTCCAGAGATAGTAGACTTCTGCCCCTGCTTCATTCAGTACACCATCACGATTATCTAGTCGAAGCTTCCAATAATAGAAAACAGCCAAAACCAAACCTAGAAAACCAAGTATTGGCAAGGGGATGTAAAGATAGCCATAAACATCCAAACTGTACAAGAATAAGCCAAATCCGATAAATAGGGGCAGGATAGTCAAAGCACCCATACCCACTTGCAAGGCCTTTTCCCCACCAGTTAAAGGACGGTAGTAATCTGGAAGCCCCCATAAGGTAACTCTATTTCTCACTCCTTCTTGCATCTGGTTCAATACTTCTTCAAAAGAAGATTTGAGCTGACGCCCCTTTGCTTGAATCCGTTTTTCATCAGAGACTTTTGCTCTACGATAAAGGCTATCAGATACCTTGTAATCCGCAAACAAATTGGAAAGAATTTCTTCTGTTTTGCCTGAAAAAGCCAGATCTAGACAGTCTTTCTCAAAGCCTGACAAACCATCTTCTTTTACTAACCTCAAACCAACTGCATCTCCTTCTGAAATGATAGAGACATTTCCACGGTCTATCACATCTAGCAAGGTAGCTTGAATAAGTTGATCAAAGGTGAATTTTCCAGCTCCCTTGACCAAGGGACTCACTTCCTCCAAGGAGGTAGAGTAGACAGCCTCTGATAAAACCATAGGCTCTAATTCCATTGGTGGTTCATAGATACGATGATTTTTGGCATATTTGACCGAAGGAGTGGTCTTTCTTCTATAAATAAAATAAAAGCAAATACTCAATAACAAGGAGATAGAAAGTATCGAAGGGAAGACCCAAGTAACGAGTTGTTTACTTTGCTCTTTTTCTTTAAAAATCGAGTCTTCTATCTTATTAAACTCTTCTAAACGATTGCCTTTCAATCCCTGATCCCTAGCGCTAGCAAAATCAGTTCGAGGCCAGTAGGCGTGCAATTCAACTCCACGCTTAGCCGGAAGATTGTCTAAACGGATAGTATAATCAAGGTTACTCTTTTCAATCGTTCCCTCTCTAAAAAGTTTACCTGTATGGAAAAAGAGTTTTTCAACCCCCTTATCTCCCCTTACATGAAATTCAAACTTGCCAATAGCTCCTGAACTATCTGTTAAAGGTTGCCAATTTAATTCAGCGATGTCATCATATAGAAAAAGCAAATTTTTTAAATTCCAGATGAGGTCAACTTCCACTATGTCACCTTCCTGACCGGGATTATAGACTTTCACAGTATAACCATTCGCTTCTTCTGTCACTTCGCTAGTAACGTCTACTAATTCAGCACCGTTTTTTGCGGCCTGAACCTTTGGATGAGGATCAATGTCAAATCCACTAGGCATCTTGCCCGCACGTCCAAGTCCCACGATTTGGCCCTTAAAGTCTTCCTCAAACTGATAAACTATCTTCTGTCTAAATTCTGCTGTATTATCTGCATGAATATACAAATCCCCTTGATAAGAGTTTATCTTGAAATCAATGGCAAAAACAGAGAATGGCAGAAGGCAAAACAAGCCTAACACTAGTAAGAAAAAAGTTTTTTTCATCAACTAAGCCCCCTTTTTATCTTTGTTATCATTATATCATTTTTTCATAAGTAAGGGCTTACCTATATTGAAAAATAGAGTTTTTTTCGATAAAATAGGAGACAGTTATTTTTTAATAGATTAGAAATAGGAGAAATCATGAGAAAAATATACTTATCTATTTTCACAAGTCTCTTGCTGATGCTGGGACTTGTCAATGTTGCTCAAGCCGATGAATATTTACGCATCGGGATGGAAGCAGCATATGCTCCCTTTAACTGGACCCAGGATGATGATAGCAACGGAGCTGTCAAAATCGATGGAACCAACCAGTACGCCAATGGATACGATGTCCAAATTGCCAAGAAAATCGCTAAGAACTTAGGTAAAGAACCTTTGGTTGTTAAAACAAAGTGGGAAGGTCTAGTCCCTGCCCTTACTTCCGGTAAGATTGACATGATTATCGCAGGTATGAGTCCAACTGCCGAGCGCAAACAAGAAATTGCCTTTTCAAGCAGTTACTACACTAGCGAACCAGTTTTGCTTGTCAAAAAAGATTCTGCCTACGCAAGTGCTAAATCTTTGGATGACTTTAATGGTGCGAAAATCACTTCTCAACAAGGTGTTTACCTTTACGACTTGATTGCACAAATCCCAGGTGCTAAAAAAGAAACAGCCATGGGAGACTTCGCTCAAATGCGCCAAGCTCTTGAAGCTGGTGTCATCGACGCCTATGTCTCTGAACGCCCAGAAGCTCTGACTGCTGAAGCTGCTAACTCTAAGTTCAAGATGATCCAAGTAGAACCAGGTTTCAAAACTGGGGAAGAAGATACAGCTATCGCCATTGGACTTCGTAAAGATGACAATCGTATTAGCCAAATCAATGCCAGCATTGAAACCATTTCAAAAGACGACCAAGTTGCCTTGATGGATCGTATGATTAAGGAACAACCTGCCGAAGCTACAACAACTGAAGAGACTAGCAGTAGTTTCTTTAGCCAAGTCGCTAAAATTCTTTCTGAAAACTGGCAACAACTCTTGCGTGGTGCTGGTATCACTCTTTTAATCTCTATCGTGGGAACCATCACAGGTCTCATTATTGGACTTGCCATTGGTGTTTTCCGTACTGCTCCCCTCTCTGAAAACAAAGTCATTTACGGCCTACAAAAACTAGTCGGCTGGATCCTCAATGTCTACATTGAAATTTTCCGTGGTACACCAATGATCGTTCAATCGATGGTTATCTACTACGGAACTGCCCAAGCTTTCGGTATCAACCTTGACCGTACACTGGCTGCAATCTTCATCGTTTCGATTAACACTGGTGCCTACATGACCGAAATCGTCCGTGGTGGTATCCTAGCAGTTGACAAGGGACAATTTGAAGCTGCTACTGCTCTTGGTATGACTCATAACCAAACCATGCGTAAGATTGTCCTACCTCAGGTAGTCCGCAACATCCTACCCGCAACTGGTAATGAATTTGTCATCAATATCAAAGATACATCTGTATTGAACGTTATCTCTGTTGTCGAACTTTATTTCTCAGGAAATACCGTGGCAACTCAAACCTATCAATACTTCCAGACATTTACAATCATCGCCGTGATTTACTTTGTCCTCACCTTCACCGTAACACGTATCCTACGCTTTATCGAACGCCGCATGGACATGGATACCTATACTACAGGTGCTAACCAAATGCAAACGGAGGATTTGAAATAATGACACAAGCAATCCTTGAAATTAAACACCTAAAAAAATCCTATGGACAAAACGAAGTGCTAAAAGACATTTCTCTAACTGTCCACAAGGGTGAAGTTATCTCTATCATCGGAAGCTCTGGAAGCGGGAAATCGACCTTCCTACGCTCTATTAACCTACTTGAAACACCAACTGATGGACAAATCCTTTATCATGGACAAAACGTCCTCGAAAAAGGCTATGACCTCACGCAATACCGTGAAAAGTTAGGTATGGTTTTCCAATCCTTTAACCTATTTGAAAATCTCAACGTCCTTGAAAACACAATCGTCGCTCAGACAACTGTCCTTAAACGTGAACGCACAGAAGCTGAAAAGATTGCCAAAGAAAACTTGGAAAAAGTCGGCATGGGAGAACGCTACTGGCAAGCCAAACCAAAACAACTCTCAGGTGGTCAAAAACAACGTGTGGCTATTGCACGCGCCCTCTCTATGAATCCTGACGCTATTCTCTTTGATGAACCAACATCAGCTCTCGATCCAGAAATGGTTGGAGAAGTCCTCAAAATCATGCAAGATCTAGCTCAGGAAGGCTTGACTATGATTGTAGTGACTCACGAAATGGAATTTGCCCGTGATGTCTCTCACCGTGTTATCTTTATGGATAAAGGTGTAATTGCTGAAGAAGGCAAACCAGAAGACCTCTTCACCAATCCTAAAGAAGAACGTACAAAAGAATTTCTTCAACGTTATCTCAAATAAAAAGAAAAGGCTGCATCAATCGTGCAGTCTTTTTGTTGACCTCAAAATGAAAAGGCAGACCCTTTTCAAGAATCCGCCATTATCCAAAGATTAATCTTCAAATTTTTCATGATTTTTTTCATAGAAATCAATTAAACCTAGAGCTGTTTCAAATGAAATATTTTTTACTTTTGCACGACCCTGCGCTAGAGCAATGATAGACATTTCACGCGCATTCGTTTCTTTAGAGATACGGTAGCCTGTGATTTTCTTATCACGAACCCAGCCAACAACTGATTCTACTTTTTCAAAGTTTGACTTAGCCATGTCCTTCTCCTATTTTCTTCTTTACGATATTTAATTGTATACGTTTTTATGACTTTTGTCAATAAAAAAACATATATTCAATAAAATTAATGATTTATTTTTCTGTTACTATCTTATTAAAGCCGATAATATATAGGTTTTCACTTACTATAAACCATTAGCAAACACCTTTAAAATAATTGTATTATTAACTCTTTTGTTTGTAAAAATATTCATGCTTTACAAATACCAATTCTTGATAGATTAGACAGGTTTTATCTTCAACTTTATTCTATTTACCTAACTTTAAAATGATATTTCTAATAGCAGAAGACTTTCTCTCCACACTATTACTAACTATTATTCCTCTTCTCCTTCTTTGATATTCTTCCTGCCTTTATAAGCACTTTTCACTTGCTCAACTGGTACTATTTATTTACTTTATCAATATTCCTTTTTATTCCTTCAAACCTATAAAAAGATGAGTAGTTAGGACACAATAGTATCCTATCTTCCAACATTTTCCACTGTTTTTATCTTCTTAGTATCTTATCACTCTTCTCAGTCAACTCAGTATAATGTTTCTTATTAGTATTGATTATTTTTTCTAATTCCTATTATATTTAGCCAAATTTCATATTAGCTATATATAAAATAGTGGATTCTAAAAATACTCCTTATATATAACAAGTAATTTTACTCCCTTACTATAAACTGAATCAAAAAATAATAGGTACTATAATGACTTGTGATAGAAATAGCGTAATCGATTTCCTAAGTCCATAGGAATCGCCCCCTTTCTTCACCCTCATTATAGCACCTATACATCAGTTGTGCAAATAATATGATATTTTTTTATTAGTTCTCAGACAAGCATATTATAGAGCGTTTCATTACCATTTAAGTTAATATAAGATGGATCAAAACCTTCCATTCGACGAATCAAGCCTGCATAATCATGCTTATCTGCCAAGGCAATCCCAATCAATACTGGACCTGTCCCCTTGCTAGCTCGTTTGATATACTCAAAACGTGTGATATCATCATTTGGCCCCAAGATATCATTTACAAACTCACGCAAGGCCCCTGGGCGCTGTGGAAAATTAACCACAAAGTAATGCTTGATCCCATCATAAATCAAGGCACGCTCTTCCATTTCTGGCATACGGTTGATATCATTATTCCCTCCAGAAATGATACAACAAATGGTTTTCCCCTTGATATATTCAGCTAACACCTCTAGAGAGGCGATACTAGCCGCTCCAGCAGGTTCTGCGACAATCCCTTGCTTAGAGTAAAGGTCAATCAAGGTTTCAGAAATCAATCCCTCATCGACACCTACCAAGGTTTGAACATGTTGACGAGTCGCCTCATAGGTCAACTGTCCTACCTTTTGTACAGCAATCCCATCCGCAAATTTGTCAATTTCTTTGAGTTTGACAGGCCCACCAGCTTCAAAGGCAGCTTTCATGGAACGTGCCCCATTAGCCTCTACTCCGATGACTTCAATTTCTGGACTTGTTTCCTTGATATAGGTAGAAACCCCAGCAATGAGACCACCACCTCCAACAGGAACCAAGACAGCATCAAAATCAATCGATTCTTTTCGAGCTTCTTCTAAAATCTCATAAGCAACTGTCCCTTGACCAGCTTGAACATGGGCATCATCAAAAGGATCAATAAAGGTACGATTTTCAGAGACTGTAAATTCTTGAGCTGCTTTGGCTGAAGCATCAAAGGTATCCCCAACTAGTTTAATGGTTACAAAATCCCCACCAAAAAAGCGAACTTGACCAATCTTTTGTTGCGGAGTAGTAATGGGCATAAAAATAGTAGCAGGAATTTTCATCTCATTACAAGTATAGGCAACTCCCTGCGCATGATTCCCCGCAGAAGCGCAGACTACCCCACGCTCACGTTCTTCCTTGCTGAGCTGGGAAATGGCATAATAGGCACCACGAATTTTAAAAGAGCGAACACGTTGAGCATTTTCCTTTTTCAAATAAATCTTAGCACCATACTTCTCCGATAAATAATGGTCATAATCAAGCGGTGTATTAACGACCACACCATTCAAGACCTTATGAGCCTTGATGATATCTTTTGAACTTAACATCTTTTTCTCCTAGACTATTTCATACTATCACAATTCATCCTCTTAAAAGAGAAAGGAATTGATTATAAAAGCGAGTTAGTCCCCCAACTCGCCTTCACCTTAATTTCTATCAATTAGTTATAGATTTTGAATGCATCATCGTCATTTTTACCAACAAATGGCATTGCTTTACGCAATTCTGCACCAACTTTTTCAATTTCAAGGTTAGCTGCTTGTTCACGGTAAGCAGTCAATTTTGGACGTCCAGCTTTATAGTCATTTACAAAGTCATTTGCAAATTTACCATTTTGGATGTCTGCCAAGACAGCTTTCATATTTTCTTTAACTTGCTCAGTAATCACACGTGGACCTGATACATAGTCACCGTACTCAGCAGTATTTGAAATAGATTGACGCATTTTCTTGAATCCACCTTCGTAGATCAAGTCAACGATCAATTTCATTTCGTGAAGAACTTCAAAGTAAGCCAATTCTGGAGCGTAACCTGCTTCTGTCAAGACTTCGAAACCTGCTTCGATAAGGGCAGTCAAACCACCACAAAGTACAGCTTGTTCACCAAACAAATCTTCTTCAGTTTCTTCTTTGTAAGTTGTTTCAAGAAGACCTACACGGGCTGCTCCAACACCTTTACACCAGTCCATAGCAATGTTTTTCGCATTTCCTGTTGCATCTTGGTATACTGCATAAAGAGCTGGAACACCAAATCCTTCTTCATAAGTACGACGCACCAAGTGTCCTGGTCCTTTAGGAGCACACATAAAGACATCTACATCCGCAGGAACTTTGATAAACTCAAAGTGGATATTGAAACCATGAGCAAATCCAACTGCATTTCCAGCTTCCAAGTTTGGAGCGATTTCTGCTTCGTACAATTCTTGTTGGATTTCGTCTGGTGCCAAAATCATGATAACGTCAGCCAATTTAGTAGCTTCTGCTACTGTGTAAGTGTCAAATCCATCTTCTTTTGCTTTGTCAAAAGATTTACCTGGACGTACACCGATGATGACATCGCGACCTGAATCACGCAAGTTTTGAGCATGCGCATGTCCTTGCGAACCATAACCAATAACGGCGATTTTTTTACCGTCAAGTGCTGCTACTTTAACATCTTTTTCATATTCCATTTGAACTGCCATAGTTTTTCTCTCTTTTCTATTATTTATTGCCTTTTAGGCTGGTTTAACAAATTTAAAATATTTTTATACTCAATGAAAATCAAAGAGCAAATTAGGAAGCTAGCCGCAGGCTGTACTTGAGTACGGCAAGGCAAAGCTGACGTGATTTGAAGAGATTTTCGAAGAGTATTAATCGCGGGTAAATCCAGTTGCACCAGTTCGAGCAATATTGCGAATACCGTATGGTCGAATGACTCGCAATAGAGCTTCACTCTTTTCAGCATTTCCTGTCATTTGAATGGTAATCGAGCTTGGCGCTACGTCTACCACTGTTGCACGGAAAGGTTGAATAATGGCTAGAATCTCAGCTCGCTTCTCAGCTGGTGCTGACATCTTAACCAAAATCACCTCGCGCTCCAAATGAGGCTTGTCTGTAATATCTCGAATGCGAATCACATCAATCTGACGATTAAGTTGCTTAATGATTTGTTCCACTTCATCATGAGAAGCCACATCAATAATAATGGTGATACGCGATACATTCGGATCTTCTGTTGCTCCAACAGAAATGCTTTCGATATTAACCTGACGGCGAGACAGGACACCGGTAAAGCGATTGAGGACTCCTGAACGATTTTGTAGTTTTGCTGTTAACATTCTACGCATGGAACTTCACCCCCAACATCTCATGATTACTCTTACCAGCTGGCACCATTGGCAACACCTGCTCCTTACGAGAAATATCTACCTCGATTAGCATAGGAACATCCTCAGTGATGACTTCAAGGTCTTGAGCCAAGGTCTCAGGATTGTCAAACTTATAGTTTTTAATGCCGTAAGCCTGTGCCATCAGTTGGAAATCAGGAAGGGTATCAAAGACAGACTCAGATGTTCTACCTTCATAGAAGGATTCTTGCCACTGGCGGACCATTCCAAGTGAGTGGTTGTTCAGCATAACTACCTTGATTGGTACCTTGTAAATGTTCAAAATAGCCAATTCCTGGTTAGTCATTTGGAAACCACCATCCCCAACAAACAAGACTACTTCCTTATCTGGGTTAGCAATTTTAGCACCGATTGCTGCTGGAATTCCAAATCCCATCGTTCCCAAACCACCTGAAGTCACTAACTGACGTTCATTTTGGTAGGGATAATACTGAGCTGTCCACATTTGGTGTTGACCAACGTCTGTTACCACAATGGCATCACCATTCGTCAACTCACCGATGCGTTCAATAACAGCTTGCGGCTGAACCACACGCTCTTTCTTATCATAAGAACGAACGCGGTTCTTGTCTTTAGTGACTTTTTCAATCCATTTTTCAGTATTGTTATGAACTGTCGGCTCCGCCAGCAACATTTGCAAGGCTTTCTTAGCATCTCCAACTACAGGAATATCTGCACTGATAATCTTGCCAATCTCGGCTGGGTCAATATCAATGTGGGCAACCTTAGCATTCTTAGCGAAGGTCTTAGGATTCCCCGTCAAGCGGTCATCGAAACGACAACCAATACTAATCATAAAGTCCGCTTCCGTCATGGCAATATTAGCTGCGAATGACCCGTGCATGCCTCCCATTCCAAGGAAGAGTGGATGACTCGTTGCAATCGTTCCTTGTCCCAAAAGACTGGTTACCACTGGAATTTGATAGCGCTCTGCAAATTCATTTAATTCCGCAGCAGCTTCAGCATAACTAATTCCACCACCAGCTAGCAAGACTGGCTTTTTAGCCTTGGATAATTGCTTCAAGATTTTCTTGATTTGCATATCATTTGGCTCAAGAGTTGGCTGATAGCTTGGCAGGTTCACTTCTGGTGAATAGATGAAGTCGGTTTCTAAAGCAGATACATCTTTAGGTAGGTCAATTACAACTGGCCCTGGTCGACCTGTAGTTGCGATATGAACAGCTTCCGTAATGATACGCGGAATATCAGCTGTCTCACGAACTTGGTAATTGTACTTAGTGATTGGCATGGTAATTCCCACAATGTCTGCCTCTTGAAAAGCATCCTTCCCAATCCCTGCTCGCGCAACCTGACCTGTAAAGACCAAAAGGGGAACACTATCGCTCATGGCATCCGCAATCCCTGTAATGGCATTTGTTGCTCCTGGTCCGCTAGTGACGACGGCAACACCCAACTTTCCAGTTGATTTGGCATAACCTTCAGCTTCATGCAGACAACCTTGCTCATGGCGTCCTAGAATGTGGCGAATGCCTTTAAAATTATATATCGCATCATAAAAAGGCAAGACTGCACCACCAGGATAACCAAAGATGGTATCAATTCCTAAATCACGAAGTGTTTCCAAAACTAAGTCCGACCCCGTCTTAGGAGATTCTAAACTGATTTTCTCCATTGTTCCCCTTTCTCTTCTCTTAAAAATAACTTGTTACTATCATACCATTTTTTCAAAATTTTTCAAGAGAAAAGAAGAAATTTTCTGAATTTTCTATTTTAACGTTTATTTATGAATATTATTATTGTTTTTATAAGTTTTAAAAGGTAATTTATATTCTTTTTCAAGTTATTTCCATTTATATTATGAATGTCCTTCGCAAATTATTTCAACTCATTTTTAGATAAAGTTTTTTGAGTGCACATTTACAGAATTTATAAAATTTATCGTAACAATCCAAAAAAAGGAAGCCACTAAGTGACTTCCTTCTAGAATGATGACTGATTAGTCTTCACCTTTGTTTTTCTTAATGATTTCTTCTTGTACTGACTTAGGTACATCTTCGTAGTGGTCAAATACCATCATGAATGTACCACGTCCTTGAGATGCAGAACGAAGAACTGTTGCGTAACCGAACATTTCAGCAAGTGGAACGTAAGCACGAACGATTTGGCTGTTACCGTGTGCTTCCATACCATCTACACGTCCACGACGAGCAGTTACGTGACCCATAACATCACCAAGGTTTTCTTCTGGAACAGTGATTGTTACAAGCATCATTGGCTCAAGGATAGCTGGTTGTGCTGATTTAGCAGCTTCTTTAAGAGCAAGTGAAGCCGCGATCTTGAAGGCAGTTTCAGATGAGTCGACATCGTGGTATGAACCATCGTAAAGCTTAGCTTTAACGTCAACCATTGGGTAACCTGCAAGAACACCGTTAGCCATAGATTCTACCAAACCTTTTTCAACCGCTGGGATAAATTCACGAGGAACCACACCACCGACGATTGCGTTTTCGAATTCGAATCCTTTACCTTCTTCGTTTGGAGTAAATTCAATCCATACATCACCGAATTGACCTTTACCACCAGATTGACGTTTGAAGAATCCACGTGCTTGAGTAGAAGCTCGGAATGTTTCACGGTAAGATACTTGAGGAGCACCTACGTTCGCTTCAACTTTGAACTCACGACGCATACGGTCAACAAGGACGTCAAGGTGAAGCTCACCCATACCAGAGATAACTGTTTCACCAGTTTCAACGTTTGTTTCAACGCGGAATGTTGGATCTTCTTCAGCCAATTTTTGAAGGGCGATACCCATCTTGTCTTGGTCAGCTTTAGATTTTGGCTCAACCATCAATTGGATAACTGGTTCTGGAACGTTGATTGACTCAAGGATGATTTTAGCTTTTTCATCTGTCAATGAGTCACCAGTTGTAGTATCTTTCAAACCAACGGCAGCAGCGATATCACCTGAGTAAACAGTGTCAATTTCTTGACGGCTGTTAGCGTGCATTTGAAGGATACGTCCGATACGTTCACGTTTACCTTTAGAAGTGTTCAATACATAAGAACCTGATTGAAGAACACCTGAGTAAACACGGAAGAATGTCAAACGACCTACGAATGGGTCAGTCATGATCTTGAAGGCAAGAGCTGCAAATGGCTCTTCGTCAGATGCTGGACGAGTTTCTTCTTCATCTGTATCTGGGTTAACACCTTTGATTGCTGGGATGTCAAGTGGGCTTGGAAGGTAGTCAATAACCGCATCAAGCATCAATTGAACACCTTTGTTCTTGAAGGCAGAACCACACAATACTGGGAAGAATTCAACGTTGATAGTCGCTTTACGGATACCAGCTTTCAATTCTTCGTTAGTGATTTCTTCACCTTCGAGGTATTTCATCATCAATTCTTCGTCAGTTTCAGCAACTGCTTCGATCAATTTTTCACGGTATTCTTGAGCTTGGTCAAGGTATTCAGCTGGGATGTCTTCTTCAAGGATATCTGTACCAAGGTCGTTAGTATAGATTTCAGCTTTCATCTTGATCAAGTCGATGATACCACGGAAGTCATCTTCAGAACCGATTGGCAATTGGATTGGGTGTGCATTTGCTTGAAGACGATCGTGAAGTGTGCTTACAGAGTAAAGGAAGTCAGCACCGATTTTGTCCATTTTATTGGCAAATACGATACGTGGAACTCCGTACTCAGTTGCTTGACGCCAAACTGTTTCAGTTTGAGGCTCAACACCTGATTGTGAGTCAAGAACAGTAACCGCACCATCCAATACACGAAGAGAACGTTGTACTTCGATTGTGAAGTCCACGTGTCCTGGTGTGTCGATGATGTTTACGCGGTGGTTGTTCCATTGAGCTGTTGTCGCAGCAGATGTGATAGTGATACCACGCTCTTGCTCTTGCTCCATCCAGTCCATTTGTGACGCACCTTCGTGAGTTTCACCGATTTTGTGGATTTTACCAGTGTAGTAAAGAATACGCTCAGTAGTTGTTGTTTTACCAGCATCGACGTGAGCCATGATACCGATATTACGAGTTTTTTCAAGTGAAAATTCGCGTGCCATGAGGTTTGTTTCTCCTATTTATTTTTGATTTCTATTCTATTATAACACGATTTTAATAAAAACGGATAGGCAGGACCTACCCGTTCTCAATGTTTTCATGCTATTGTTGGTTTCAACTTGTAGATTTACAAGTTGAATTGAACTCGGGCTAAAGTTAGTTAGCCGATTTGAGCTGGAACGGGATGCTGTGTGAAAAAGATAAACTTCCTTGTATTCATCGAATACTGCGTCAGTTTCCTATTTTCACCTTGCATCCTTACCGTTCCTAGCATCATGATTTAGTTGAGCTCAAGCTAAAAGTCTGGAGAAAAAGATGAATCTCATTGGTTGCACTCGCAACCTGCTTTGATTCCCTATTTTCTCTGGGACTTTCTTAACGCTTTCGCATCCTATCTTACCAACGGAAGTGTGCGAATGCACGGTTAGCTTCAGCCATACGGTGAGTGTCTTCACGTTTCTTAACAGCTGCACCAGTGTTGTTAGCAGCATCCAAGATTTCTTTTGCAAGACGGTCTTGCATTGTGTGTTCACCACGAAGACGAGCGATTGTTACCAACCAACGAAGTCCAAGTGTTGTACGACGTTCTGGACGAACTTCAACTGGGACTTGGTAGTTAGAACCACCAACACGACGTGCACGTACTTCAAGTACAGGCATGATGTTTTCCATAGCTGTTTCAAATACTTCAAGTGCATCGTTACCAGTAGCTTCTTTGATTTGCTCAAAGGCACCGTAAACGATTGAAGCAGCTGTACCACGTTTACCGTCAAGCATAACGCGGTTGATAAGACGAGTAACTAGTTGTGAATTGTAAAGCGGATCTGGCAATACGTCACGTTTTGGAGCTCTGTTTTTACGACTCATTTCTCTTTATCCCCTTTCCTTATGCTTTTGGACGTTTAGTACCGTATTTAGAACGGCCTTGTTTACGATCGTTAACACCTGCAGTATCAAGTGCACCACGGACGATATGGTAACGTACCCCTGGAAGGTCTTTTACACGTCCACCACGAAGAAGAACCACGCTGTGTTCTTGCAAGTTGTGTCCGATACCTGGGATGTAGGCAGTAACTTCGATAAGGTTGCTCAAACGTACACGAGCGAATTTACGAAGGGCTGAGTTAGGTTTTTTAGGTGTCATTGTTCCAACACGAGTTGCAACACCACGTTTTTGTGGTGAAGAAACGTTTGTTTGAACTTTTTTATGACTGTTGTAACCAACGTTCAAAGCTGGTGATTTAGATTTTTCTACTTTTGATTTACGCGGTTTGCGAACCAATTGGTTAATTGTAGGCATCTACATTCTCCTGTGTTTTTTTATTTTTGGTGATGATACACTTGGTGACAGCCATCATCTGTGTGTACTTTTGCAACATTTGTCAGCACGTCCCTGTACACTCTTGAGAGACCAAAAGTAAAAAGTACCGTCTATTATTGTAACAAAATTTTCCATTGGTTGTCAAGATATTTTTCTTTTTTATTGTTAATTTTAGCTCTTTTGTAGTGCTCCCCAAAAAAAGAAAAAGGAGGAATTCCACCCTCCTAAAGTTAGTATTGTTCCAGTCAATCCCATCAATTTTAGCACATAATGGTTTTCGAGATATGATAGTATCACAACCAACCAGATTCTTTCGCGATATTAGCTGCCTCTGTTCGATTGCCTGCATGTAATTTAGAAAGAATATTGGTGACATAGTTTCGGACTGTTCCGTTGGATAGATAAAGTTTGTCTGCGATTTCCTGGTTAGAGAAGCCCTGAGCAATTCCCTTTAAAACTGCGATTTCTTGTTCTGTCAACGGATTGGGATGTGTCATCACCACTTCCATCAACTCTGGAGAATACTCCTTGCGTCCCTCTAGCACCGTATGCAGGGTTTGCATGAGCTCGGCGATGCTCCGCTCCTTCAAGACATAAGCATCGACTCCTGCTTTAACCGCTCGTTCAAAATAGCCTGGGCGTTTAAAGGTCGTAACGATAACAACCTTGGTTTCAGGCACTTCTTGTTTGATCCACTCGAGCGCTTCTAGTCCCGTCTTTACTGGCATTTCGACGTCAAGGATGGCAATGTCTACTGCTTCTTTCTCCAATGCCTCGATAGCTTCAGCTCCATTTTTCGCCTGCAAGACGATCTCCACATCCTGTTGAAGCATGAGCAACTGGCACATGGCATCTCGCAACATACTTTGATCTTCTGCAACAAGTAGTTTCATCTTAATTTCTCTCCTTATAAGGTAGTCGAACCTGAACTTCTGTCGGTTGTTTCCAACTAATTACCTTTACTTCTCCCGAAAATGGAAGAACACGATCTCGAACTGTATGGAGGTCATCCCCCTTTATAGAAGTAAAGCCACAGCCATCATCTCTCACTGTTAGAATGAGTTCTTTCTCTGTCCGTTCTAATTTCAAGTAGACTTTAGACGCTTTAGCATGTTTGATGATATTGGTCACTAATTCAAGCAAAATCATGGAAGCCGTTGACTCCAATTCCTGAGTTAAGCTAGCTGTATCTAGTTGATTAGCTATTTCCACCTCAATCCCAGCAATTTCCAGCATCTTCTTTACAGTCTCAAGTTCTGAAGCTAGGGTCCGTGATTTCAGATTTTCCACGATGGTTCGCACTTCATTCATGGAATCCTTACTGATCTGGTGAATTTCTTTTAATTCCTTTTCCACCTGTGGATAAGCCTCCATCTGAAATAACTGCAAGGCTAAATCTGTCTTGACACTCAACATAGCAAAGGTATGTCCCAAGCTATCATGCAAATCTTGACCGATACGACTGCGTTCATTTTCAGCAAGCAATAGATTTATCTGGGCATTTTGCTTAGCCTGAGCTTCTTTCAAATCCTCCACAATACGAATCCGAACCAAGCCAAAAGTCATTAAATCGACAAAAGCAAGAATTACAAGTAGATAAAATAGAAACTCAACTTCGCTTCTCTGAAAAATCAACAGTTGGCCCACAACTAGGACTTGAGCAAGGAGAAATGTCCAGACATGTAAAGACTTTAAACTACGTACGCCAAAATGATAAATTAAGAGATTGGAAAGGAAAAAGAAAAACCAGATATAATTCACAGCAACAAAGGCTGTATTCCCAGCTACATAGACCAGCATGATCCCCCAGAAAAGCCAAGATAGGCGCTGGTTCTTAGTTATTAAAACACCCAAATACGTCACTACAAATAGAATATCAACCAATAAATGCCAAGCAGAAAGCTCCCCAATCACTACAGGTAGGATGGGAAAAAGCATAAAAATCAAACTGGCCCAAAACATATAGTGTATGCTTTTCAGTCTTTCAAGCATTAAGCATTCTCCTTATGACCTTGAAGGTAAATAGTCAAACCAAATAAAACTGCTGAAAAAACAAGTAGATAAACTGTGGCTGATAAATTGATGTCACCCTCATTTAAGAAGGTCTTGATTAATTCCATCAACTGATAGCTTGGTAGACGCTTCCCGATTGCTTGCATCCAGTCTGGAAATAAAGAGACGGGAATCCAGAGTCCGCCTAAAACAGCCAATCCTAGATAAAGAAGATTGCCCACGATAGACATCAGCTGACTAGTTGGTAAGAGAGTCAAGGTCAAGCCAAGCGCTACAAAAGCAATACTTCCCAAAATCAGCAAAATCGCAGCCCCAACCCAGCTTCCTAGAGGCATCTCTACACCTCTTACAAAATGCCCAACTGAGAAAACCACCAAGATTGAAACCAGATAATCAACCATCATACTTGTTATCTTTGATAGATAATATTCTACCATATTTACTGGAGTATGGCGTAATGTTTTCTGCCAGTTGTTCATCTTGTCGGTATGTAAAACAACTGGGAATGAGAAGATAGCTGTTGACATCATGGAAAAGGCAGTCATGGAGATAAGATAATCACGCATAAAATTCGCGGGCCCACCTGGTGTGTCCTGGTACATGCCAGAAAAGAATAGATAGAAGGCTGTCGGCATACCTACTGATAATAAATAATAGACTAATTGTCGTTTGGTCAATAGAAATTCTATCTTGTTTAGTGCGATCCCTCGTTTCATCTTAGTTATCTCCCTTCTGCGTTTCTTCAAAGATTGTATCCAACAAACTACGATTATTAACTTCGATTTCTTGTATTCTACATCCTGCTTGCACTAACAGTTGCCAAAAAGCATCCGCTTCACGTGTGACTACTTGTAAGGCATCTTGTTTTTGTACCCAGTTTTCAACCAAGTTTGACGGCTCAACGACTTCCTTGTAAGCCAAAGGAAGAATAAAATGCTTTTCAATCTCCTCACTACGCATGGCTAGAGGCGTCGTGTCACGAATCAACTCTCCCTTATTCAAGACCAAGATTCGGTCCGCTGTATGCTCTACCTCTTCGATATAATGGGAGGAATAGAGAATGGTAACTCCCTTAGCTTTTAGTTCCTGAACAATTTCCCAAAAGCGTTGACGGGTTGAAGTATCCATGGCCGCAGTCGGCTCATCTAAAAAGACTAGCTTTGGTCGCCCAATTAAGGTCAAGACAAAAGAGAAAAGACGCTTTTGTCCACCTGACAATTTTTCTGCAAATTGCTCTTTCTGTTGCTGGTAAAATTGCAATAGTTGATCGATTTCCTGGTTACTCAAGGGATTTGGATAGATACGTTGAAAGAAAGCAATCAACTCTTTGACCTTTAATTTCTGAACGATGACATTTTCTTGAGGCAGGTAGGATCTTGTGTAGTCTAACTGAGAACTCGTCACTGGCAAGCCTTGGATGGATACTTGCCCACTGGTGAGCAATTTATCTCCAAGCAAACAGTCCAAGAGTGTCGTCTTACCAGCTCCATTTGGCCCAATCAAGGCAATGCATTCACCTTCAGCTACCTCAAAGGAAATATCCTTCAAAATAGCCTTGCCCTTGATGATTTTATTTAAGCTTTCTACCTTAATCATGTTCATGATATTCTCCTTTCAGCCACTCCTTTCCCATCGGAAAGGCGATAAAAATCATAAATCCTAATCCCCAGGCACCACGGATGAATTGGTGAAGGAAGGCTTGATCAAACCAACCTGTAAACATTTCTACCAACCATACCACTAGTGATAGTCCAATAAAAAGATAGAGAAACGCTTTTTTCATTTTTCAAACTCCTTTTTCACATCCGAGACCAATTTCAAGCCTTCTCGGATCAACCAAGACATCATGCCAAATCCTGCAAATAGTTCCCAAGGAAAATGATAGAAGTCTTCGTCCAATCCTGAGAACATGAGATAAGTCATGACTCCTGCTGCTACTAAACTCATTGCGACAATTACTTTATGTTTCATTTTTTCTTCCTCCATTTGATACATCTAGTATAATTCTTTGAAGGTATAGTCACTAGAAGCTTCTGTCATGAGGAAATATGACAAATGTCATAAAAAAAGAAAGTTGTAAAATCAACTTTCTTTTTAATCTATTAAATTTTTATTCCACACTAAATAGGTATGGGTAAACTGGTTGTTGGCCTTGGTGAATCTCTACTTCAACATCTTCGAATTCTTCTGCGATTTCTTGGGCAATTTCATTGGCAAGTTCTTCGCTTCCGTCTTCACCAACATAGAAGGTGACGATTTCACTATCTTCATCCAACATATGTTTCAATGTTTCAGTCAAGGTTTGGTGCATGTCAGGGTTTGACACGAGAATTTTCCCATCAACCATACCAAGATTATCGTTTTCATGGATTTCTAAACCATCGATTGTTGTATCACGCACAGCTGTTGTGACGCTTCCGCTAACGACATCGCTAAGAGCAGCAGTCATACGCTCTTGGTTTTCTTCGATGGACTTGCTTGGATCAAAGGCAAGAAGACTTGTCAAACCTTGTGGCAAAGTACGAGCTTCCACCACTACTGCTGGTTGTTCCAAAACTTCTGCTGCAGATTGAGCTGCCATGAAAATATTTTTGTTGTTTGGCAGGAAGATAATGTTACGGGCATTGACCTGTTCAACAGCCTTGATAAAGTCTTCTGTTGAAGGGTTCATAGTTTGACCGCCTTCGATAACATAATCAACACCTTGAGAACGGAAGATATCTGCTAGACCTTTACCAGCCACTACAGCAATCAAAGCATACTCTTTTTCTTCAGCAGGCTTGCTAACTTGGGCAGCTTCTTTCTCAACCTGCGCTTCGTGTTGGTTACGCATATTGTCAACTTTTACCTTGACCAAGCTACCATATTTGAGACCTTCTTGCATAACAAGTCCTGGATCTTCTGTATGGACATGGACTTTGACAATTTCATCATCATTGACAACAAGGAGAGAATCTCCAAGTTCATTCAAGTAGTTACGAAATTCATTGTAATCAAAATCTTTAGCATAGGTTGGACCTTGCTTAAGAGCTACCATGATTTCAGTACAGTAACCAAAGGTAATGTCCTCAGTCGCTACGTGACCAGCTACAGACTTGTGGTGCTCTGCATTGATCATTTCACTCATGTTGGCCGGAGTCGCTACAAAGTCCTCAGATGCAATATATTCGCCAGTAAGGGCTGAAAGGAAACCTTCGTAGATGAAGACCAATCCTTGACCACCTGAGTCCACAACGCCAACTTCTTTCAATACTGGAAGCATATCTGGCGTTTTAGCTAGGGCTGTTTTAGCACCTTCTAAAGCTGCGCGCATGACTTCAACAGCATCATCTGTTTGCTCAGCCTTTTTCTTGGCACCGATAGCTGCCCCACGAGAAACTGTCAAAATCGTTCCTTCAACTGGTTTCATCACTGCTTTATAGGCAACTTCTACACCTGATTGGAAGGCAAGGGCCAAGTCTTGACCTGTTAACTCGTCTTTATCCTTGATAGCTTGTGAAAATCCACGGAAAAGCTGAGACGTAATAACGCCTGAGTTTCCACGCGCACCCATCAAAAGACCTTTGGCAAGAATGCTCGCTACCTCGCCAACTGTAGAAGCTGGCTTGTCTGCAACTTCTTTAGCACCATTTTCAATGGTCATTCCCATATTTGTCCCAGTATCTCCATCTGGAACTGGAAAGACGTTTAATGAATTGACATATTCAGCTTGCTTATTCAAGCGAGTTGATGCAGCCTGCACCATTTCTTGAAATAAGCTAGTAGTAATTTTTGACACGGTTATTCTCCTACAACTTTGATATTTTGAATGTAGACATTTACAGTCTGAGCAGTAATTCCAAGCTGGTTTTCCAAGCTAAAACGAACACGCTCTTGAATGTTTTTTGACACTTCGCTAATCTTTGTTCCGTAGCTCAACACGGTATATACATCAACTGCAATACTGCCATCTTCGGCCGCTTTTACGACGACACCTTTAGAATAATTTTCCTTACCTAGAAGGGCTTGGAAATTATCTTTGAGGGCTTTTTTACTAGCCATACCGACCACACCAAAAATCTCAGTTGTTGCACCGCCTACGACAGTTGCAATCACTTCATCTGTTAGTTCGATTTGACCATCTTTTGTATTAATTTTTACAGTCATCCTTTTTACCTCAACTAGTTGATACTCTATTTTATCATATTTCAGCCCAAGTGTAAAAGCAGAATACTGTATCGGCGGATATTTACTCTATTTTTCAAATGATTTTATATCTACAGTAAAAGAAAAAAGACCCTAAGGTCTCCTTACTTTTATTATTAAACGCGTTCAACTTTACCTGATTTCAAAGCACGAGCTGAAGCCCAAACTTTTTTAGGTTTACCATCGATAAGAACAGTAACTTTTTGAAGGTTTGGTTTTACGGCACGTTTTGTTTGGTTCATCGCGTGTGAACGGTTGTTTCCTGATACAGTCTTACGACCTGTAAAGTAACATACTTTAGCCATTGTGTTTTCCTCCTATTAGATCTAATATAGCGGATGTGCTAGCACCACATACCGTACTATGTTATCACACTTTCTTCATTTTTGCAAGGGAATTGAAAGATTTGTTTGTGTCTAAATTTTTGGGAATAATCAAATATCCTTATAACTCAATAAGAAAGCGAGATTTTTCAGACAAAAAAACTGGAAAAAGTTCCTCACTTTACCCCAGCCCTTGACTATATTGCACTATTTATGCTACAATATTGTTTGACTGATTAAGCAAAGTGTGTGTTTGTCTTAATCGGTGGTGTAGAAGTTGCTGCTTCTACACCTTTTTCGTTTTTATTTACTCTATTATTGTAACACACATTAGGCAAAAAAGCAACTATTTTGTATAAAAACATGACAAAAACACCTCTAAAAAAATCTTTTTTTAGAGGCTTTTGTCTGCCTTTTTGTATTATTTATGCCCTCTTTTTCTGATAACAGCTTTGTGCGGCCTATGGTTAATACGAAATCCTGCACCTAGTCCCGTATCCCTAAATTCTTCATACTCTTGTCTCCAAGATCCAAAAAATAGATTGTATAGCTGATCAATTCGTTCAAGGAGTATCATTCTGGACATAGTACAAGCCCCTTCGATGGACCAATACATCCCTCGATGTTTCATACGGTAAGTAACCTTTCGGTGCTGACTCTCCATTACTCCGATACCACGTGAGGATAACCCTCTAAGTTTAGGTGGTCTAGTGTCACAGAAATTTCTTAATAATTTCTTACGAAAATTGTAAAAATTATCAAGAGCTTCTTGACTTTCTGTGAGAGATTCAACTGTATCTAGTACGGTCTGAAGCAGGTTCTTCTGATGATTTTTGATGGCCCTAAAAGCAAGATCAAGTAGTGTAGATGGGTACGGCTTCAGGAATCTTTTAAGTTCTTCATTGACATGATAAGCATCCCAGAAATGCTCATGACGTTTAATCCGTAGGACCTTCTTAATTTCTTGAAATATTCTGCGAGAATATCCTTTACCATTGTCCGAGTTAGTGATAAGAAGAGTTCGATCAGTGATTTCAAAATGATTGCAGAGATAGTCTATCAATTCTTCCTTTGCTTGTTCATGGCTTGTATGGATAATCTCATGTTTATTCTCTAGTACATACCGATTATTACCAACCTTCTTCGCTCCAGTATGAATCAGGAAATGGGCTAAGTCTGTATTGTGTCGTTCATCATTGCTTGATGTTGTCTTGACGAGCACACCATCTCCCTCCAGGTAGATTTTATCTACCTGTATTTTTTTCGGTTGCTCATCACCTCTAAACAGCCGATAACGTTCCCTCTCTGAAAAGAGTCTACCTGCCATTTTTACAGACTTCAACACAGCATCCTTTGTTATCTCTAGGCGATAAGCCATCTTAACTGTTCGACAAACTTCACGGTAGGATAAAACGGAAGCGTGTTTTGCCATGTGAAAAATCAACTCAGGAGAATAACGCATATACTTTTCTAAGCCTAGCCACTCATCAACAGGATAACAAGTTTTCTTTCCCTTTCGCCAGCGATTCCTAGAAAAGGTCATCTCTCCAAATGTAAAAACAACTGTCCTCTCTGTACTATCTATCCGTTTATATCCCCTCCGTCTCATGGTGGGAGCTATCTGCTCGTCATAATCTCTTACTCGCTTCAGGAATTGCTGCTTACGTTTGCGATCTAGTTCTGCGACAAATTCTTTTTCATCAAATCTAAACATACTCTCTATTGTACTGAAATCATGACTAGATTGAAAATATCAGAAACTTTTACAAGGTTTTTTCATCTTCAAAACGTCGGTCAACTTTCTCTTCACGACTACGCACGTGCTCCTTAACATCTCTATAATCTGTGTAATGTTTTAATGTATCATCAAAGAACTCTTGTAAGGCTCCTTTTTCAATTTGGAATTGTTTGATCAGTTGACTGACATCTTCCAGTCCCATATCTTTTGGAACTCCTAAATCATCCAATAGTTGTACCGCTACAAGACTATTTTCTGGAGATTTCTGGATGGCTAAAAGTGCTCCTTCAATTTTATGATAACGTCCAAGTCGCTCATCTAGTTGTCTTAATTCCTCCAGGGTAATCTCAATCTTTTCATTAAAACGATTTTCCAAATGTTGAAATTGTGCTCCATCTGTCACGCCGTGCTCGACTAAGAAATTATATTCCTTAATCAGCTCACGTATAGAGGAAATTTGAGCATTTTTAGTTACGACTGTCTCACCATTTTGTTTGGCCAATTGTCTTGCGACAGTCAAACCCATCATGTACCGATTTTTTTGTGATTGATCAGGATTGAGAAAATAAAAATAGTCTTTCTCTTTGATATAGATGGTATAATTTCCATCCTCATTTTTATCAACTTTATGAGAAGGTATTAAAATTGTACCACTATTTAAAGCTCCCATATCCATCTGCACGTAAATGCCTTGCTTGCTTTCTTGCTCGACCTGCCAGGATTCCACTTCCAATTTCAATTCAAAATCATTTGCCGTTTTTTCTTTTGATTCTTGGTATTGTTCTTTCAATTCCTCCACATCAAAAACTAACTGATTCTTAGAAATTCTCTCTTTTATTTTTTCAAGAGAATAGAGTCCTTTCTTCGATAATGTATCATCTCGGACATTTCTTTGTTGGGGCTGATCGAGCAATTTATACTTCACAAATTTTCCAGAGAAATCAATCTGAAGATTAAGCGCAGCTGACTTTTGTTTGAAATCTTCTAACGACAAAGAGTGCTTCAGAAGAAAATCCAGACGCTCCTTAATTTCAAACCGATAATTATTTTGTCTCCGCCAAGCAGAATACTTTGTATAAGAATTTTTCATAGTAGGCTCAATAATTTTAGCGCCGTATCGTGCCGCATGTTTGTCCGAAATGCCTCTCAAATTTTTCAAGGTTTTCTTTTCCCAACGAAATTTCTTGAGCGTTGAGGTATTGGTGGTATTAAGTATGATATGGTTATGAAGATGATCTTTATCCGTGTGGGTTGCGATCACAAACTCATAATTTCCACCTGTCAATTCTAACATCGTTTGACGGCCAATTTCATGAACCTGCTCAGGAGTCAAGTTATCATCTGGAGAAAAAGACTGGATAATGTGATGGGCCAATACTTGTTTTCCTGAAGATAATTCTTTCAAGTCATCATCTCCTTTTTTAAAGGCTGCAGCCAATTTTGTCATAACCATTTCCTCATCTGCTACGCTAAAATCAGAGATCCCATTGCCAGATACTAGCTTCATTTGAAGTTCACCATTATGATAGACAAGAGGAAAATCAAGATCACTTTCTGCGGTTTCTGACACAAGTGTTTTCGCTTCATTCAGAATATAGCGTACAGCTATTTTTAAATTGGAAGGAGTTTTAATTTGTTTGGGTGCTTTGATTACTACCATTCGTCATACGTCCTTATAGTTTTTACTTTTCGCTCCTGTAAACTTTTCTTCTCTGCGCTAGAAAGTTTGGCAGCTACCATCTCTTTCAACTCAGATAGATAGTCAATAACTTGTGCTACTTCCTCTGTCGTAACCCCTTGATTTTCGTTAGCATGCTTGGCAATTTGGTTGATGTTCGTGCCCACTCGATTGATAGCAACTCGAAGGTCTTTCAATTCAGAAAAATCAATTTGAACCACCTTCCCTTGTACCAGTTGATTCTTCGCATAGTATTGAAAAGATGGAACTCCCATTTGGGCCATCGCCGTTTTAATTTGACGATCTTCCTCTGGTGTTAGTCGTATCAATTTTTGTATATAGCGTTTTCTATTTTCTCGTTTCTGCATTATTTTTTTTATCCTCTTTCTCTCAAAGGCTCTGGCATTTTCTGACCAGGCATCATCCCCTGACTTCCTTGTGGCAAGCGTAGCAAATGGATATCCATTTGCGAAATTTAAAAAAAATCAGAGAAGGAGAACCCTGCAGTTTTCCTTCTTGATTTTCTCAGTTTTGGGGAAATCCCCAAGCCCCTTTCTTATATCTTTTGGAGTACAACTTCTAACAATTTATCGTAACCAACTGAAGATGTTTTTGAAAATAGATGATTGCTTATCACTATTTTCTACACTTTTTTCTTTCTGACCTTGCAACTTTTCAGCTAGGACAGAAAGTTGTTGAGTAGTTAGAGGCTGGAAAATAGACTGCCCAATTTGTATTTCTGTCAGTAAGATTTTTTCAGTGAGTACAGCTTGAAATTCTTCATCTGTAATCATCTTGAGTAGCTCAATATTTTCTTCTTCCCACTCCAAAAGAGCAGGATCTCCTTCAGGTAGTTGAGACTGTTCTTCCTCTAGTTGCTCCAGAACTTTTTGGCGAGTCAAGTCTTTAGCGTTTGGCAATACTCCTTGAACTCTGTCTCCATCCATGATTGGAATAAAGTCTGAAAGGATGATAATCAGTTGTTCTTCTTGTTCATTAGTCATGAGTGTTGTCCTCCTTGATGATGATTTGTTTTTAATTTGACCTTGGGTTTATTTGGGGTGTCCCGTTCGGTCATTTCGAGAAACCCTTCTCTTTTTTTGATTGTGCATCTGCTTTCAACTCCTGCTTGTGATCTTCGACAGCCTGCTTGCTCTGATCTTTAAACTTCTCCAGTTTTTGTTCAAAACTACGCTTCGTTTGTTTCTCCTGACTCAATCTTAATTGTTCCAATGCTTGATCCATCCGAACCATTAAACTTTTAGCTTCTTGTTGGACAATATCTAACTGTGCTTCTAAATCAGCAAGTGTCTCCTTATCAGCAGACCACCCAGATAGATAGTTAAAGGAGTACTCTGACGTATCAATACCATAGTATGAAGAAACAACATAAGCAACACTTTCAGCCTGGAGTTCAGCAGTGCTTCTAGTTAGATTTTCTTTTTGAGGATTATCTGCATGATGCAACTCTGCATGAGCCATCTCATGTAAGAAAGTTTTAATAATTTGAGCCTTGTTCATCTCATTACTACGTAAAACAATTTGATTTTCTGGGACAGAATAATATCCATGTTTATTATTTTCCATCTCCTCAAATCGAACCGATACATCATTTTCTTTTGCAATAGCCATCAGGGCACGGTAAAGATTTGCATAGTCCAAATCAGTCAGCTGTTCTTTCACTTCTGCAGCTTTTGGCATCTCCTTTCCTTCTGTCTGACTAACATCAAAAACTGGTACCAAACCAAAGAATGTAACTGTTTCTGGTTTCCCATTTTTATCCAATATTGGTTGGTTATTCTCATCATTTTTGATCTTCGTCATAGGTTTAAAAATACGTAAAGCCTTCTCACCTTTTTTCACATAGCGACCAAAGTTTTCTTTCCACTGCTTGAAAGAAGCTACTTGCCTTGCTTCAGGATTTTGTGCAAGAATTAAGCGTAAGTTGCGATTAGAATAATTATTTAGTTGGCTCATTTTCGTTAGATAGTCTTTGTACTTATCTGAATCCAGAAACTCCTTAATCCCTTCTTTAAAATGACGACTTAATCCTGCCATATCTTTATTTTGAATAAAATCTGCGACTGCAAGACTGCCAGCTGCTAACACAACTTCGTCCGCTTGTAGACTCTCCTCGCCCTCTGGTTTAGAACCTGGTTTCGATCTAAAATCATACGGATTCGTTCCCTGAAGCAACTCCTCCTCATCAGAAACACCATCAGCATCCGCATCATGTTCCAACTCCTGCTTGTTGTAGCCTTGTTCTTCTAGTTTGATTTCTTCCTCTTGTGATTTCTCAAATTCTTCTCGGACTGTGGAGATCGTTTGTTCAACTTTTTCTGATAAACCTTTGATTTCTTTTTGCCATTTTTCAATAAGGGCCAATTGTTCCATAGGTGAGTCTTTGACTCCCAACTTCTCAAACCAAGCAGATAGATTTTCGACCTCAACACTATCCATTCCATCAAAAGAGATAAATCCAAGGCGACCATCATGACTACTATCTGTAAATCCAATTGGACTATTTTCCAAATCTCCAAATGGGAGTTGGGATAGAAGTTGATCTGCGTAAAGAGTATCTTCTAAAGCGTAACTGAACTGAGAAATATCTAACTCACTCGCCAATCTCTCCAGATGATACGGAGTGAATATGGCCCCATCTATCTTCATCAATTCTGGGTACTCTCTCATTTCTCGTGTTCCAAGTCTTCCTTTGTGAGCGATTGGGTTAATCTCATTCCCAATATCGTAACGGATGCCATCCTGGATCAGTTCACCATCGGGAGCGTAGATACTAAACTGGATCTTAGTTGGAGAGATGTAACCTTCTGGGCGACCATCAGTCACTTGTTTTAGTCCTTCCTGATGTAACGGATAGAAGCTCTGATTGGCCTTGTAAAGCTCTCTAGCAAAATCTTGATAAGATATCAGATCTGTTTCTTTAAAGGGCAATTTAGGCCCATCTGGGCGCTCCTCAGCCCATTGAAGGCGTACATGGTAGTTTTCTTTATAGATATGATCTTGTTTCCATTCTTTATAAAAATCTGAATTTGTGTCTAGAAGATGATCTTCTCCAGCTGCAGCAACAATCTGGTCAAATTTATCATTGTACCGTTTCGCATAGTCAAGATACTGATTCCAGGCTTGATGAAATTCTTCTGGAGTTTTTGAGATGTCACCTGGCACACCTAAATTATAGACAGTATCTAGGACTTGAGTAAACATAGCTGAATCAAGTAGTAAGCCATTCAGTGTGTTTTCAGGAGTTATTTGTTCAATTCCCTTAGTTGTATCAAGCTTGATTTCTTCAAACAAGCCATCTTTCAAAATGGTTTGCAACTCATTTCCTCTATCCTTGACATAATCCTCATTGATAGACAACTGTTCAATATTACCATCACGTTCACGAAAGACAGCAAGTATAACTTTTTCCTTAGTTTTCTCTACATCAACTTTTAGATCTCTCTTGATTTTCATGAGAGATGCAGGGACACGTTCTTCTCCTATATCTTTGAAAAGAAGCAAGAAATCCTCGTCTTTACTCTTGATAGCTTCTGAAAAGTTAAGTCGTTGCGCAATTCTCACTTCGTCTAAGTTATCCAAAACAAACGATTTAGGATCAAGAATATCCTCTAGCATAGGAATAACTTGTAATTTTTCTTTTAGACTATTACTAACCAGTATTTGATTATAGTCTCCCCTTCCCTCAGCAAAATCGACTACAAAATCTCCAGCATTCCTACCTGGAACAACTGGCCTGATTCCTGTTAAGTGTAAAAAGTTTTCTCGTTTAAAATTAACATCTAGCAAACTCACCTCTCCATTATTGGAATAGAAATAATAGATTTTACTATTCGCTAATTCCTCTAAATACCATTGAGATGATTTCTGAATAGAACCAGCGTACTGATTCATTCTTTTCAAATCATCAGCTGTAATTGGATGGTATTTCGATTGTCTTCGTTGCACTTCCTCAAAAGTTGTGCTAAAATGTAAGTAACGATAGGGTGATGTCGGGTGACTGGCAACAGTTTGCTCAAAGGTTGCTGATAATTCAGCTTCAGGTTCGGCACTGCCTACAGCATCATGCTGTGAATAGCCCTCTCCACCACTGGCCCTATCATTCATTTGCTCCTGGGAACTCTCAGGAGCTTTTTCTGTGCTCTGAATTTGTTTTTTGGGCTCCCTACCATCTCCAAGAGGATTGGAAGGTTTTTCATAGGTCACTGTTTTGTCCGAATCAATAACCATTTGTTTTCTAGGCTCTACTGAAAAACCTATATTATTCCAGTTTTCCTTCAACCACGCTGCATCTTCAGGAGAAAGGTGGCTGGTATCAGGAAAAGAACTTGATGAGTGAATTTCCTCAGTCTTCTCCATTTGTTTTTCCTGCCTCAGAATCTCATTCCAGTCTGTCTTCTCCTGACCTTCACGTTGTGGTGGTCTTGCATCGATAACTGGGATTTTCTTCTCCCGTAGTTTGGTGATAAAGTCTGTACCTGCTTTATCACGATCAACTGCCAACGTGATGAGATCATCGTATTTGTGATCTTGGAAAAGTGTGGAGGTTTCCGCTGCAACAGATAGGAATCTCGAGGTACGTGTTAGTTCGCTAGACTTGGTATAATCCCTTTCATCCATCGCAATCTCCCCTCGATCCTGTAACATTTCAAGAACATAGTGGGATAATACTCCCTCTTTCAATCCTTCCATCGCAACTAGTCGAACATCGTTTAATTCGCCCTTATGAAGCTCATAATAGCTCATAAGGTCAATTGGTGCCTCTGTCACAATTAAACGCTCAGGAGAGCCTATAGAAACGTTTAAGCCACTGATAGCCTCTGATTGATACATGATTTGTTTCAAGTAGCCCTTACCTGGATGACGTTCTTGATCAGGAACAAGTCCCTGAAGGCTCGCACCTACCAGTTGCTGATTTCTATCCAAGTATTTAAAAACTAATACGTCTTCTATAACGCCCTCTTTGTCCTTACGTTTAGCTTGAGCAATTACTCCCTTCTCAAGGAAGAAGTCGATTGTATCATCAGAGAGACCTCTAATCTCCTTAAGATAGGCTCTCGCCTCCACAAATGGTTGTTCGTAAGGCGCTAGTGTATAGTTGAAGGGTTTTCGCGCTTCCTCTACTGGTTTTGCTTCAGGAAAGGAACCTGTCTCCAAGAATACCATAGCATCTTTATAGCTGACATTTTGCATTTGTTGCACGAGATTGATAGTATCGCCAAATAGGTTTTGAGAATACCAATGCCAGGTATTTTTCACAGTATCAATCTTAAACGAGTCATGCTCGGCCCAGTAATACTCTCGGTGTGACTTTCTCTTCATTTCCATTCCGAGACTACGAGCTACTTCTAAAATATCCAGCGATTTTGCCTGTGCTTTTGTTAAAACCATCCTGTTTCCTCCTCGACCAATTCCTTGAATAAAAGATAACCCTCAGGAGTTGCATCTAGTTCACTAACAACTAATGGATCTTCCTGATTCGTTGTCACAAAAAGATGAGGAGCTAATTGATAAAAACTCTCCTCATCTGCCTGTATAAGTAGCTGCCAAATAGCATAACGTTCTGTGGCTAAATTTTCTAGCTTTAATGCTAGAACCTGCGAGATACTCTCCAGGTATCCTAATTGTGTTTTAGGTGTTTCCATCCTACTATCCTTTCTGTATGTTAGGCCACGAATAACTCTTTTAGCTGCGGAGTCAAATCGTTGGCATATAAAAGCAAGCCGTCGATGTCTGTTCCTTTTCGAGTGTATTCGTACCAGTTTTCTTTGTCTTCAGGGGAACTTGCAATCTCATCTTTTCTAGGATGATCATAGACACTTGCTTTTTTATCTCTGAAGACATTTTGTTTAGAAATAAAGACCAATCCTTCTTCTACCCCAATTCTTGCGACTTCATCTGGAGTTAGAAGGGGACGGCCTTGAATTTGTTTATTTTCACTTGATGATCCATTACGATAACTATGCGATTTTGAGGTGGATCGAGTGCGTATAGTCTGCTTACCTGACCTTGTAGAATAGTATTCCATCGTATCCTTGTCATTTGTCCCTAAAAATAGGTGAGTAGCACAGTTATTAAAGATGGTCTTCCAATCACTTTTATAAAGTGATTCTAGCTGATTGACAGCTTGGATGATAATCTTAATAGACATCTCACGACTACGAATAGAAGAGAGGACCTGGGCGAAGTTTGGAATACGGCCAATTTGTGCAAACTCATCGAAGATAAATTGAATGTGGCGAAGATTTTTTCTACTGTAGCCAGGTACTTTCCCTTGCAAGATATCATCAGCCTTATGTGTAAGAACCTCAAAACCAATCGCAAACAAGATTGAGGAAAGAAAATTAAAGGCGTTATTGGTTTCAGGAATAGCAATAAAAACAGCTGTCTTTTTCGTATTCCAGGTATCCATTTCCATGGTATCCTCACTAATCAAGTTTCGGACATCTTCGTGGTCGAAGATAGAATAACGAGAAGACAAAATCGCTACCACACTGTTTCTTGTCTCGCCTCTGAAATTTTGGAATAATTTCCACTGTTTATAAGCATAGTTGTTAGGTTGATGTTCGTTCAGTTCTTCAAACATCTGCTCGACAGGGCTTGGTACATCTGGATCCTCTCGATACATATTTCTTAATAGATCCGCAACGTGGCCTAGGTTTGGCATATATAACTGGACTCCAGTTTCAGGATCCTTAGAGTCAAAATAGAGATAACCAATCAATGCACGTTGCAGCATCAACTCTGCTTGAACCCAGAAGTCTTCTCCAGTATGCTCACTCTTCTTTGTTCCCTCAGTAATTGCTTCAGAAATACGATCAATATCTAGCTCAGACTTCATGTAATGAAAAGGATTAAACCGATCTGAATTCTTGAGCCGAATCAAATCAAAGATTTTAACGGCATAGCCAGTTTTCTCAAGCATCTTCCCAACTTCGTGTACCAGGTTTCCTTTAGGATCCGTCACAACAAAGTTTGAGTTCATCTGCATTAAATTTGGCAATACAAAAGTAAAGGTTTTACCATCTCCTGGAAGACCAATGACAATCACATTTTTATTGAGCTGAACATTGTAGGCTAAGCGAAAGTTAAATAAGCCCATTTTAACTTGTTTTGAAAAAATCATATTCTTCTCAAAATCAACGTCTTCAAACCGTCTCATTTCCTTCAAAGTCGCAAAACGAGCACTACCTTGCTCTTCTCCCTGACGATATAAATTCTTATCCATAGAAGCATAGACAAGCAGTGGGAGGCCGAATCCGATCAACCCTGCATATAAGGCTCCTGAATCAAAGAAAACACCAAAAGAGAAGCGTTCCCAGTGTTCTATCAACCAACGAAGCCGCAACATTCCCATGAAAGGCACTGCTGCAGTCGAAAGTTGGTAGTAATGGTAAAAGGACTGGAAAATAACAAATGAAAATAGCCCCACCACCAGGTAGGGCCATATAGGTTTTCTAATCATCGTGTCTTCTCCTTCCCAATCTCCTTCGTAACTACTGGCATCGTTCCTTTATAGACCTTATTTGTCTTATAGTAATTGATTTTATCTTCAGGAGTCATTTCATGTGGTTTCTTCAGCACCTTTTTCGCAAACTCTTCCAATTTTTCTGGGCTTTTCGTGATATCTGCCAACATCTCTTTGAGAGCCTTTTCTACCAAGGTGCGATTTTTTGTTTCAAAGAAGAGATAGTTTGTACCATCTTTTTGATGATAAGTAAAACCTACCTTATACTCCTCCAGGTAATGCTTCAACTTAGCCAAGTGAACTTCACTATTTAATAACTTCTCGACATCTTTTTTTGATTTTGTGGCCATAAAGTCATTGAATAGCGTCTCCCCTTCAAAAGTTCGATTTGCCGCCTTATGTTGTTTCTTGTCATAATGGGCTTTTGCGAGGGCATACAGAGCTTGTATCGTCATCTCCAGAGTAACTTTTCCTTTTAAAGCCAGAGAATGACTGACTTTTTCTTGATCCATGTAAGACCTCCTTTATTTTGGATAATTGGATAGTTCTGGCTTAGCAATAACCTGGAATCCGTAAGGTGCTGAAGGTTCTTCCTTCACAGTAACTACCAAGCGTTTCTGACTTCTATTCTCACCGTCTTTCACGGCCACTACATAGGTTAGCTGATAAGTTGTTTCATCAACAATCAAGCTAGATTCCAAAATCACAGACTGCAGTTGACCTGCTTGTCTATCTATCGTTAATTGAGGAGCTACGAAATCAGTCATTTTCCCTTTATCAGAGTAAAGGGCTGGCAAAAAGTAACGTGAAAAGGCATCTAGTTCTCCTGTTTTTGACTGAATAGTTTTTAGATTTGAAAGTTCCTTGGACAAGGCCGAGAGTTGCTTTTCTTGATGGTAAACTAGCGTAAGGGATAAGCCAGCAAGTGTCAGACTTCCTACTAGACCAAACAACACCAGAACTCTTCCTAAATACACCCAAAAAGAGCGTTTAGAAGAGGTTCGAGGTTTGGGAGTTTCATGTTTCAAGGAAGTGGCTTTAGCTTTCTCTTCAGGAGTCTTCTCTACATGTTTTGTTTCAGGCTGGCGCTTAAAGAAAGAGTTTTTTGCTTCTTTTGCTGGGGCCTCCTGGTGATTCAACGTACCAGGCTTCAGGAAGAGGCTATCCACAATTCCCTCAAACGGCAAATAGACATCTTCTTGGTAGATCACTACATTCTTTTTATCCAGTTCCTCTACCAATAAAACGGCCTCTGCCCCCTCATGCTTAACCTTGGCATTTTCTCGCTCCAGGGCTTGATACACAAGGTCTCGATTCTTATACGTTGTGGTCGTGTTTTGTGTCAGATTGGTTAAACGGTACATGTTTTTCAGCTCCTTTCAATTTTCCTTCAGCAAGAGCTGTTTCAATATCAGCCCAGGTTAAATTATGTTCGGCCAAGTAGTTTGACCGTTCCTCATGTTTGGCCAGAATGATTTGAGTTTCTAGCTGCTGCAGTTTCTCTTCTTCCTTCTTGGCCTTGGCCATATAGTCAGCTAAGCGGTCTTCCGCTTTCTGTTTTTGTTTTTCCAAAGTTTCTAATTTTGTCATTGTTCCTTTTTCCCTTCTGTACTTTGTGTTTGGTTAGTGATTGGTTTGTTTAACGATGGAATACTCGCCTTTTCGCTGGTGTTCAAGCTGTCCACAATCAAAATGGGGTCAATATGATTTACCAGGTATTTCCCATCTTGCTTGCTGAAGCGAATCCGTATGGTTCTTGAAGATCCTACGTTTGTTTGGGCGTTAGTATAATCATACTTCTTCTGTAACTGTGTCTGAGTGTATCTCACTTGAGCTAGGGCAACATGGTTTTCTTGATCGATGTAGATGGTAGAAGACTTCATCTGTGTATCCACTACATAGCCCTTATAGGTTTGTACCGTTGGTTCTTCTTCAGAGTTCACTTCCTGATTGTAAGCAGCTTCTGTCATATAGGGCAAATAGCGATTTCTATTTTCTCCCAGATCCTGCTTATTGAAGTAAGCCGTCAAGAATTCCTTTACATATTCTTGCGTTAGTTCGCTTCCCTCTGCTTTGGTTTCTTGTTGCGTAGTTTCAGCTTCCTGTTTAGCTTTCTTTTGTGATGAGGTTGCTGCTCCAATCCAGAATACGAATCCTAGAACTAGCACAACTCCTATAAGGATTCCTCCTACTTTCAGGAGTTTCAATTTCTCCATATCTATCATTTTCATGATTTACCTTCTTTCTTTTTTAATTCGGTGTCGCAAATGTATAGTAGTCAGCTGGATAGAGAACACGAAAATGGACCTTATCCTGTACACCTTGGACATTACATTCCGAAACTAGGAATGAACCGTCTAGGTTCACAGCTTCCACAATCGCAACATGACCGTATCCACCTGGTGTCCCACCAAATCCACCTAGAATTGATACAACAGCCCCTCTCGTTGGTGACGTACTGTACTTCCATCCTTTTGCGACTAGGCTTGTTACCCAATCCTGACCATTTCCAAGGTAACCATAGGACCCTGATAAGTCTGTAATCGTTCCTAGTTCAACTAAACGATTATACGCATACCAAGTACATTGACCAACTGGGTAGCCGCTTCCTTGTTGTGTAGTCATAGAAGCTTGTGTAGGAGGGTGCTCCACTTTTGACTGATACTCGGCAGGGAAATTCCAGGAAGATGCTAACGCTCCACCTCCTCGAACTTGTTGAGTAAGAAAAGCGTGGATCTGCTTAGCATTATTCTGGCGCTCTAAGACCTTATCTCCAGAGTTTCCTTCCCAATTAACCAGGAAACGCTCTGTAAGCGTCTCTACATCCTCTGTACTAGTTAGAATTGAAGTTAGTCCTGTGATATAGTAAGGAGTATCCCCCTCCAACATAAAATCCAGTTGCAGTTCCAAATCATACCACTTCTTATTCTTAGATTTTGCATAGTTTAATAATAGAGTATGTCTCGTGGAGCCATCCGCTGTATCTGTCCACTGTCCCAATCCTAAACCTCGTCGAAGAATATTTGGGTATCTTCCGTTATAAATCGCTGGTCCTCCTATAGCTAACCATGACTCATCATCCCATGAAGAAGAATCAGCCCCTACTGGTGGGCTAAGATAGTCTCCTTCAGCACGTTTAGGATTGATATTACTTTCAGTTGCAAAGTTCCCAAGCATGGCTGCCAAACCATTATCTGTCAGCCCTGGTACCTTTTGCTTCAAGTAATCTTTTATCGCTCGTGATTTTTGCCCCAAATCGCCATTAAGTGTGGTAATGACTGAGGTTGTCTGATTGTACGTGACAGATTGAAAGTAAAAGCCTGGATTAACTGATGTCCACTTTTCTTTCTTATCCTTTGTCGCTTTTTCCTCCAATTTTTGATACTGAATGATCTGGTAACCATTTGCCGTTACCTTCCCAACCTCATCTCCAGCTTTGACCTGATCACCGTCAGAAACACGGATATTTCCTACCTCTTCATAAGTAAAGATGGCTTTATCTGTTTTGATGGATACAGTCATATCATCTGTCACACTGACTTGACCGTCAATAGGAGCTCTTAGAGCTTGTCCTGTTGAAGCTTTTAGTTGTGTTTTTTCATAAATTTCACTCTTAGAGGTATAACCAAATCTCTTCAGGATAACTAGAGGAGCTTGATAAGAAGGATCGTCTTCCTGGTAAAATGGATTAGCTAGTTCTTGATAAGAGGGGTATCGACCAACTTCTTTAGTCAACTCCTCTAGCTCTTTATACTCTTCTAACTCGCTATCACTCAACTTAGTCCACTTGAGATCTGACGAGGGGCCATATAAGTCAGCCATCTTCTTCAAATTGTGAGGGTCATCATTCAAATGATTCCAAAGATCATTCAAGGCATCAGAATAGTGATTAAAACCTAATGTCCCAGCCCATTCACCACCTGTTCCATCTTTCCAGGAACTCTCTGGCTTCCAATCACTACCGTAGCGAAAGTTCATGAAAAAGAGCATATCATCGATGTTCGTCCAATAGTCAACCTTATCATTTGACTTCTCTCTATCACGTTTACTGATTTGAAGCCAGGATTTGTTCAAGTCAAATTCATTTTGTTGGACTGGACCACTCCCTCCAAAAACAGACATAAATATCCCAAATACTGCAAAGATGATAAACATTAAGAAATAGGACTTGACAGCTAAAGGATTTGTTAAAATCGAACGTAGTATTTTTGACGAAAACTTTAAGACTTTTCCTGTACGTTTTGATGCCTTCCCAAACTTTGAACGTCCCAGTCGCTTTTTGGCATGTTTCATTTTTTTGCTGAGTTTTCCTTCCCAGGAGAACTCTTTTGGTGTTCGAGTATACCCTCGCCCTCTGATGAAATTATAGCTTTTATTGAGCTGTCCATAGCTGTGCTTGATTGAATACTTGGATAATTTTCCTACAGCATTTAACGCTCTTTTAGAGGTGTTTACCTGGTACTTAAATTGACGAATATTTTGCCTAGCCTGAACCCAGTCTCCAAGAATCTCATTATCTCTGACTGTCTTCTCAACGTCGTGTCTCGCTTTCATTCGGGCACTTTGTTTTGCACGTTTCTTCAGGCGGTTAGGAATATAACTATCATCTGCCTTTTTAGCTCGTTTATAGAGCGTTGTGGCAATTTGTTTTTCCAACTTTGCTCGATCACGTTGTTGCTTAAAGAAAAGACCTCTAGCTGTTGCTTGAGGTCCTTTGTGTAATTTATAATCTTTGTTCGCTAAGCGATAATTCTTCTTAGCTTCTTTAAATGCAACTCTTGAGTCTAAACGTGCTTCTTTAGGAGCTTTTTTATTATTGAGGTATGATCCTTCTTTGATTCTCCTCTTGCGCTCCTGTTTTAATTGTTTAGGATCACTTTCAAACAAAAGATATCACCTCTCTTTCTATTTTTTAACTATCTGTCGCAACCAATTGATAGAGTTTAGTATCTTTAGGAATAGGGTTTTCAAATGGAACAATTGTATCTCCAGCCACAATCAAACCCGTACCTTTTGCTTTTGGTCGCAAGACAAATCGCTCCAACGAAGGCGTAAGAGGGATTACCTGCTCCAGGGCTTCTAAGTCTGTCCGCTTCAGCTTCAGGAGGGCTAGAAACTCACAGTTTGCGACTAGCTTTCTACCTTCCTCTGTAGATAAAACAGTCTCTGGATTCTGTGTAATCCCTGTTGGAATAGCCCCGTACTTACGAATACGTGAGTATAGTTCTGTAAAGAAGGTTGCTTGCAGTTTATTTTTGAAGTATAGCTGCAACTCATCAAAGTACAACCATGTAATGGATCTACCTTGGTTATTGACTACCTGATTCCAGATGAAGTCCTGAATCACCAGGAGAGCAAATGGCTTCAATTTACCACTCAACTGCTTGAGATTGAAGATAATAAAGCGACTATTCATATTGACATTTGTAGGATGAGCAAAGATATCATTTGAACCGATAGTATAAGGTTCTGCCTTCAGCGCCAGATCCTTAGCTACGGCTTCAGGTTGACGTTCTAAAACTGCTTGCCAATCCTTAAATGTTGGTTTTTCAAATTCCTCATAGGTCTTTCTCGTTACACGGTCAATCATCGCAAATTCATCGTCTGATACCTCAGAGAATATATTCTCAAACAAGGTTGATAAGAGGTTTGATTTTTGGCCAATCGGGTCACTATCTTCTGCCTGTAATTTGTCCTTATCAGGTAGATCCAACAAATTAAAGTGATGTTGCGATCCAGGAGCGATTGTGATAATTTCTGCACCCAATTCTCGACCAATACCAGTGTACTCATCTTCAGGATCGACGATAATAATATTATCTTCAGGATAACGTAGAGTCGTAGGAATAATCTCTCCTCCTTTAGCAAGAACAGATTTTCCTGATCCTGAAGTCCCAAAGATACAACCTGAACCTGTATTCAAGTCTTTCTTACGGTCAACTGTGATAGCGTTCTTTGATAGCTGATTCTGGCCATAATAAATTGCACGTGGACTGTTAGATCGAAGATCTACGTTGGTAAATGGGACTTGTGTGGCCAAGTTACTGGTAGTCATATCTCTCATAAAACGGCGTTTTACGTTGATAAATGGAATTCCAATCGGTAGAATGGTATTCAAGGATTCTTCCTGGTACAAGTAACACTTATCCAGTTCTACCGTATTCTTACGGACAGATCGTTGAACCTGCTCTGTGTAGATATTCAACTCTTCCAGAGTGTCAGCTATGAAGAAAATCGTCATCACACCTGAAAACATTTTTTGGTCATTGTCCTGGAGTTCTTCAGTCCATTTCTCTGTTTCGCGAGATGTCTCCACAGCTTTCCCACCAACCGCCAGGTCACTTCCATAACCTTCTTTTGCGGCAGCCTTCTGACTTTTGATCATTTCCCTACGTACACTTGACTTAACTGTCTTGATTTTCTTCAGTGCATCTGCAGTATCATAGGGCTTCGCATGCAGACTGATAGCCAGTTCAATTCCTGTATCCAGGATATTCTTAATCAGTTTGTCATTCAAGAAGGTAGGATATTGTCTAACATACATCACCCTTGCGAAACAATCATCAATTTTCATATGATCTTTTTCAAACTTCAGATAGTTTGGAGCTACAAAGTCCCTGGTGGATAATCCAGAAATAGCGATGTCTTCATAGTTAAAATCAATAAAACCTTCTCGCCTCAAGAGTTTTCGGAAGATAAGAAGACGATCCAATCCCTCTAACTCCTTAAAGGAGATTCCTAAGCCACTGTATTGACTTTCAATAACGCTGGCTGTATCATCAAGGATTCTTCTAGCTTGATGATCCTGGTCTGTTTGGGTAGTAATCGTCAGATATTTTTCTACCTTGAAGGTGTTTTGTTCCTGAGAAAAACGATCATTGATCATCGCATTGTATTCTTTACGATAATCATCATATCCGTCTCCAACCAAATCATAGCGAATAGAAGATAAGCTATTGCTTTCTACCCTACGATTCAGGATCAATAGCTGCATATCATTGTCAATGTCCAGCGAATTAAAAATATCAGCGCTTGTTTCAATAATATCAATTCGCTCATCATCTGTTGCAGTAATATAGCTTGTATCACCTAGGCGATAGGTCTTTGAAAATTGATCATTTGTAATTTTCATGAGGCCATCAGGCATCAACCATTGATAATTAAGACTATTCTGTGTAGATGCCGTCATGGTACGTCTTAGACGTTTGGCCCGTTCCCGTTCCTCCTTAGAGAGTTTCGGGGTTTTCTTTCGGCCGAATAAATTCATTTCTTGTGTATTCCTTTCTGTCATAATCTGTCTGATAAGAGCGTTCCTGCTTGGTTAACATGAAACGAACATTATCTTTAATTTTCTCATCGAAATAACACCCGAAAATAACAAAAGGCGCTAATAACAAAATATCAACGCCATAAAGAATAGTATCAGGTGCCTTCAGCCAATAGAGGATGGTTGTGACAACTACTGTCAATGCGATACCAAATAGTAGCACTAACTGTCTCAGTGTCATATACCCTAAAACTGGCCTTTCGTAGCTATCTAAAGCCTTTAAAAATTCACTGCCTAAACGTGTCATTCTGTTCCTTTCTTTCCATTATCTGGGCCGTAAAAGGTATCTACAATTCCTGCAGAGCGTAAAGCAGATTCCAATGCCGATCTCGCTAGCTCAGAAGCTGCAATACCTCTTACCTTCAATTCCCATAACTCTTCCTCTTTTTCCTTAATTAAATTATCCATCCAAGCATTGTCTTGCACAAGCTCATCTCGCCGTTGCTTGAGTTCTTCTAAATTCATACTTTATCCTTTCCATCAAAAAAACAGCTCTTCTTTAGAACTGTTTCATTACCTACTATTTTTATTTATTGAGAAGTCTTTGCCAGAACGATCGTTTTTGTAAATACTCTATCTTCTCTTCTGCTACATTTTTCAGTCTACGTAAACGTTGTGATTCATTGGTTAGACGTTGATTTTTAGAGATAATTTCTCCTTTTTCCTGCTTCAATCTTTGTTTATCTGATTCTAGTTTTTGATTATCCTTTTCTAACTTCTTGTAATACTCCTCCTCTTCGTGATAGTTTCTCAAGATTGTTTCGGCTTGCTTAATTTCTTTTCTCAGCTGGTTGACTTTCTCAGTTTTTTGATTGAAGTTCTCTTCCAACTTCTCAATTTTTGCCTGCAATTCCTGACACTGTTCTTCATACGTTTTCAATGTGTGGTACTTCCTTTCATTGTCATCTAAAAAGACAAATGCTTCTATGTGGTATTTATCAAAATTCCCATACAGTTTATAGTTTGTTTCCTGATAAACTTTCCTCACTCTATCAGCAACACTTTTAACCTGTTCAGATGAAGTAAATTCTTCAGGTACATAAATCTTAGTAGACTTAGGGAAATGAGCCTTGGCTTCAAACAAGGGAATACCTTCTTTAGCTAATTTTATCCGTTTAACAGGTTCTGGTCTTCTCGTTTTATAAAATTCGATACCTAGTTGACCATTTAAACGGTAGTATTCAGAATAAGGATAAGTCTCATCGATATCAATCAAGAGCTTTAGAATAACAAAGTCTTCATCTTCAAATACAATCCGTTGCATCGGAGAAATAGCTTTAGGAAAAATATAAGCCGTATGATTGTCATATTCAATCTGAAATTTCTCAATAGTCTTGAAAGCCTCGATAAAAGCATTCAGCTCAGAGGAATACTCAAAGCTACTTTCTAACCCCTTTAACGGGCTCTCTTCACCTGGATAGTAACTAAAGTATGGTTGACCTACATAGCGACCATCTTTTTTCTGGCTACTTCTTGGATTAACCTTGAGACCCGTTTCCAAATCAAAAAGAGTCGCCTGTTCTTTCGGCGTCGTAATAATTTGTGCTCGCCCCTTTAGAGCGAGTGCTTGAAAAGCATTCACAATCTCTTCTTCTCTGGATTCTTTCCGCCATACTGCATAAAACTTCGAAACAGCCATACCATCTCTCCTTCAGCATTCTCTCCTTATTATACCATAATCTAGTTCACCTGCATGATATTCTTGGCCATGCGCTGGCTGCCAAATAGCATCATGATATAAATAATTCCTTTAGCTATGGAAACTAAGGCACTTGTCCAGGCTCCAGTTTTATCAACTGTCAAAAGATCGTTAGTTACAATAGCTGGATAAAGCATGATCACAACCACTAAAATCAATCCCTGAAGGACAGCAGCAGCATAGAGCTTAAAGAAGCCAAGGCAGATCGGACGTAAGCTATCTACCATATAACAAGCGACAATAATTTTAGCGATTCCCTTATACGTATAAAGCGTAAAGGAACGCAACAAGATCAACAACTTAGTCGAGATTTGCCCGATAAAGTCAACGACATTATAAACAAACTGTAGCATTGACTTAGCCATCCAGTTTAAATTTGTCCAACTAAACTCAGCATCATTTTTTATCTCTTTAATTCCCAAACTAGCAATAGATTTGATAATGACATTAAACAACCAAGTTAAGGCATCAAAAATCGCATCCACATAGAGGATTAAAAAGAGTGCGATGGCATACTTGAGGATTTCTTCAATCCAAAGCTGAAAAGATAACTCCCCACCATTGCTTTTAAGATGCTGGTGCCAGTTCATGAGGTTGATCCCCATAAAAAGGAGAAGAAGCAAAATGGCTACCTTCTCCATCGAACCCGAAACAGTCTCCATCAGCTGATAAGCTGTCGCATTATAGTCTTTTAGACTCATGGTTAGTTGATCAAGTGTGGATTGGTTCATACAACCACCTCCTTTTTCTTCCTCATACTAGCCAAGAGATTGAAGACCTGTTGCCAAGGCTGTAAAAAGGGCTTTCAGAACGGCACCAAGAAGAGCACCTAAAATCAAACTTTGAATTCCTTTATCTTTCTTATCATCCAATTCACGTTTGATTCCGACGGCTAAATCCCAGGCTCCCCAAGCGGCCCATCCAATACCGATAATCCCACCGATATTTCCAATTTTGTTAATAAAATCTACAACTGCATCCATTATTTTTTTCTCACTTTCTTTTATAAAAAAGGTACTAAGAAAGATTCCTAGTACCTACTTTGTTTATTTAATACTATATTTCATCCTCTGGACGAAAGGTTAGAGAGAGGGCTGTAATTACAGCTAAGACAACGATAATAGTCGTTTCCCACCAGTAATAGATTGGAACACCGTGAGGGAAAACAAAATCTGTCATCAGATTATTAAACCATTCTGGAGCAGGAATGTTCTGCTTAGTTAGGAAAACATATCCCTGTAATCCAAAACCTATTACGAAGAAAGATACAATCTTAAACACAAACCAACCAATTGCTGTTGCAATCAAGCTCTTAATCAGATTAAAGATAAAGAGAAGAAACATGAGTGGAGTCGCAACCATCAAAACGGCAGCTCTCGCAATCACACTCGGTAGGTTCTTTATTCCTAACCAGGTGGCTTTCCCTAGCCAACGCAGGCCTTTTTTCCACTTCTTCTCTTCTTCAGGTTTGGTTACTTCTGATTTTGTTTTAGTTGGGGTATAGTATCTGTATCCACTTCTAGTCACATGTGCATCCATTTTCGTGTCCTTTCTCATCTCTCTTCCCCCTCTTTTTTATGGCTTCATTATACCATAGATGAGGGGGAATTTCTAGATGTTCTATTTTTTATACTTACGAAGACCTGCAAGACTCAATAATCCCAAAATCATTCCCACAACTGGAAGCATGCTTGCTGCTGTTCCTGTATTTGGAAGTGATGCTTGTGGCTTGTGTGGTTCTTTAGGCTCTGGTTTTGGAGGTTCTGGCGTTGTGGTTGTCACTTTAGCCGTCATCTCTTGTAAATTGACTGTATTGATAAAGGTATTTTCAACCTTCCCAGCTGCAATACGTTCGACTTCAATATAAAAATCAGCGTCAAACGTACCTTTCACTCCTAGAGAGTTCAAGAAATCTTTGTCAATAGTGTAAGCCCACTTACCTTCTTTCTCATTCCATGTTACTTTAACAATCTTCTTGATAAAGTTAGAGTTTGTACTTTGGTCAAACTCAAATTGGAAGGCATACGCAGAGCCTTTAGCAATCTTGTCTCCTGCCTTAACCACTTTTCCGTTAGACAAGACTACATCATAAGGCAATGTAAGCTCTTTTTCGGCAACATATTCTGTACCTCGAATGATACCCTTCCAGTTGCCAGTATAGCGATCATGCTTCACATCTAGCTTATCAATACCATCATACTGATAAAGTGTATCATGTTTAGCAGGAACAGTTACACCATCAAGGAAATAGCGTAAATATTCACCAATTTTAATTTCTTGACCATCACGAATCTTCTTATCATCTTTCTGATCCACAGCGTGTTTTTCAGGTTTCAAGTCAGGAACTTGCAAAGTTACCAAATTAGAGACAAAGGCATTTCCAAAGTCAATTTGATGGAAATCATTTTTCACAATTTTGCCTTTTTCTACAAGCAAACGTGCAGGAAGCTCAATCGTGATATTCTTAACTGGTTTCACATAGTTTTTATAGAATGAAGCAGAATCTTTCGCTACCCAAAGGTAAAATTCGCCTTTAGGATTCAAACCAGCTTCTTTCAAAATGCTTTGAATTTCTTTTGTGCGTTGTTTTTCAGAAAGAACATGGTACATATTAAAGAGCGCTTTAACATCTTTACCAGTAGAATCCTTCATAGTGATTTTGCTGTCATCTACCTTGTAAGCACCATCTTGAACATCATCTGCCATAGCCCATGTCTTACCATAAGTTTTAGAATCAGCAGTAAACGTTGAATAAGGCTTATAATCAGTAGTCAAACGGAATTTTACATTCTTATCGAATGTATTAGCCCCATCAATATTATGTCCGAATGTATCAACAATAGCCTTTTTAGGTTTTGGAGTTAATGGTTTCACACGCAAGCGTGAATAGTTCACTTTGACAGTAGGAACTAAAGGCATTTCAGGAATTTTTTTCTTCTCTGGTGGAGTTGGAGCAGGTGGAGTTGGAAGTGTTGGACGAGGTACAAACTCTTTTGGTTTTTCCAATTTAGGTTTAGGAATTTCTTTGGTATCCTTTTGTTTCAATTCAGGTTTACGTGGAGGATCCAAAGGGATAGTAATTGGCACAGTTGAACTTGCTTTACCAAACAATCCAACAGCCCAACCATCTTGATAGAAAATATCCTTATCGGCAAGGTTTTTGCCACCATTTTGTCTGATTACTTCTGCTCGTTTTGACTCAATTTCTTCCTCACTTGCCACACCTGCACCGATATGATAAGCAAAATTAAAGCTAGAACCATATCCAACAGAAAGAAGTGAACCAAGTGGAATATCTGACTCGTCTCCAACGTTTTCGTAATATTTACCACTAGCAGACTTATGTTCGCCCTTAAAATATTCTTTGCCACCACGAGTAATTTTCTTAACATCTGAACCGTTAGGGTTAAGGACAATGCCTTCTGAACCGTCTTGGTAAGTGAAGCGTAACTCCTGTCCCCAGTCAATGTCGTTGAAAGTTGAAGCAATCGCTGTCACAGCAGGTTTATTTGTCTTTTCATAGAATAAATCAACTTTAGTATCAAATTGAATCAAGTTCCCATATACAAAGTTAATAGAGCCACTTCCATTATCTTTACGAACATAAATTCTAGTATCACTTAACGGTTTTCCATCTTTTACAAAATAAGCTTCAGCACTATTAAAAGTAAACTTAGCAGAGATTTTCTTACCATCTTTACTTTCAGCAACATTGTGAAGCGTGAATGAATCGCCTGCCTTTGGATTTACAATTTCAGCAAAATATTCAGGATTTTTCCCAAGCAATCCTGCACGACTACCACTAATAGTAGTGTCAGAGTGCAAACCAATATAATCTTTTACAGCAGTTAGACCGTCAATACCTTCAAATGAAGCTGTTAGGTTGCTGTAATACCCAACGCTACCACGCTTGCTGTTGTCGTAATCACCATAAACCTTGATATGAGGTTTTTCAGCTTTTACCCCCTTCTTAGCAAGTTCTGCTTTTTTCTTGTTGTACTCAGCAAGATCGCTTTCATATTTTGCTTGTTTTTTGTCATAATCAGCTTTTAAATCAGCGTTGTCCTTTTCAACCTTTTCATTGTAGGCTTTTTGATCTGCTACGTTTTTATTGTAGGTAGCTTCTTTTTTAGCATTGTCTGCAAGAATAGCTTTATTTTCGGCTTCAATACGATTGACTTCTGCTTTATGATCCGTTACAGCTTTGTCATACGCTTCTTGTTTAGCCTTGTTTTCTTTTTCAATTACTTCACGTTCTTTAGTAGTTTTATCTACCTTAGAAGAATAATCATCAGTCACAGTTTTGACATCTTTTTCCTGTTTAGCATAATCAGCTTCAATTTCTTTTTGCTTTTCTGCTACTGTTTCAGAGGTTGCAACACCTTTGTCCTGAACAGCTCCAACTTCAACCTTTACACCTGCGTTTTTAGCTTCTGCTACAGCTTTGTCAAGCTTGTCATGAGAAATAGGAACTTCTACTTCTGTTTTCTTTTCTACAGCAACAGGCTTAGCAGTTGAAACTTCATCAGCCGATACAGTACCATTAAACGCCATACCTAACATAGCAAGCGCCAAGATTACTCCACAAGCTCCTGCAACTTTTGTTTTACGGATTGAACCATAAGCCTTATATTCATTTGATTTTAACATTTTTCTTTTCTCCTTTAATTAAAATAATTTCTTCTTGTAGAAGTAGCCAACCGCTGTCAACAACATTCCACCGATTGCAGCTAGAAAACTTTGTTCTGTTCCTGTGTTTGGAAGTGTTTTAAGTTTGCCTTCTTTATCAGTAACAGAGATAGTCTTATCTTCGTTGACAGTACCACCGACCTCTTCAGGAGCAACCACTGAACCATCTGAAAGAACGACGTTTCCGTCTTGGGTGCTAACAATTGACGCACCTGTATTTGTTTCAACAGGAGCTTTTGTCACATCATGAACTACTTGACCTGTTGCGGTTGAAGTCGTCCCAATTTGTGATTTTCCTTGTTCATTGGCCTCATCTGTTGTTTTTGGCTTTTCAGCTTTTGGCAATTCAGGTTGGACTTCTGGGGTGCCTTTGTTGGTTACTACCGCTTCAGAGAGCTCTGGTTGAATTGCAGGTTCACCTTTGTCACTTACTACCGCTTCAGAGAGCTCTGGTTGAATTGCAGGTTCACCTTTGTCACTTACTACTGCTTCAGAGAGCTCTGGTTGAATTGCAGGTTCACCTTTATCTGTAGTTGATGATGTATCTGGAGTTGTTGGATCAACTGGAGTAACTGAAGGTTCTGTTGGCTGAACTGCTGGAGCTTCTGTTTCTGTTGAAGCGCTAGGCGTTGTTGGCGTAACTACTTCTGTTGTTGGAGCTGAAGAGTCAATTGGTGCAAGTTCATCTGCTGATACATAACCAGCTTGTGCTAGTGCGATAGTTGAAAGTGCTAGTGTAGCTAATACTTGTTTCTTATTCATTTTCATTTTTCCTTTTCTTTATTTATTTTTCGGGTTATAACCTTTTCCAGTTAAACGAAGCTCCATTCCTGATGGTGTCTTAACTTTTCGAGCTATAACTTGAGCATCTCTCTTAATAGTGCGAATTTGATCATAAACCTTTTTATAAGGCAAATGAAATTCAACATCCCTTAAAAGGCCGTCTACATATCCTCTAGCCTGTTTGACTGCATAGTCTGGCTTCAGGATAAGGTCTGTACCGTCCTCTAAGCGAGCTGTCGCACCTCCTTGTTTTCCTAAAACTTTTAAGTCCTTTAGGCGGACGGTTATTTCATCTGTCATAGATTTCTCCTTGAAGTTGAAAGGCGAAAATTACGCCGTGCTGTGTAAAAACGTATTTTTACATCGGTATTTTATTCGCTGGGTTTATAGTCTAGGAACCCTTACTCCTTCAGCTTATGACCAGTGTCATGCTTTTTCGTTCAGTGGCTGGACTAGATATCCTTTTCTAGTTTGCTACTCGCCCCCGTTTCTTTTTTATCCATAGCCACGCTGTATCAGGGCAAGCCTTGTATTCAGTTTTCAAAGGTCTGTAGTTTAATGACTTCTCGGTCAATATAGATTTATCTGTACTAGGTTTGGTCCGATTCTGATCCTAACAGGTAGTCAATGGTTACCCCGAAATATTCTGCCACATTTTTGGCATTCTCCAGACTTATCTGACTATACCCTGTTTCCCAGTTAGATATGGTGTTGCGAAACACCCCTATCTGATCAGCCAAGGCTTGTTGTGATAATTTGGCTTTTTTTCGTAATTCTCTGATACGATTTTGTGTTTGTTTACTCACATCTACTTGTCTCCTTCATTATTTAAACTTGATGGTATTTCATCATCCATCAGAGGAGCATTCTTCAGCTCCAGCATGACAAGCCCTATTCCATAAGCTAAGATCAATAGTAAAGCCATTGTAACTAGTTTAAACATTACTATCCTCCTGATATCTTCCTTATTTTGTCCGATAAGTTATCTTCTTCACCCATCGAGGATTGATAGAAAACGGCGGAGTCGCTGATGGAAAATTCATACTCGCTCCTGTTCCAAATGAACTTGATACCAATTTTTCTAGTTCCTCTAAGTTGGAAGTGACGGAAATACTGTCTACCGTTTTATCAAAATACTCTACAATCATTTCAATCTCTTGAACTGGTTGAGAAGGTGTAGCCTTCACAGCTTGTAATCTGTTCATTCTCTCTTGGTTATTAAACAATCCCATGAAATCAATCCTCTTTCTGTTGCCATGATGAGAAAATTTGGCTGAGTTTCTCAGCTCTTTCTTTTTTCGGTAAATCAAAAACAGCTTTAGGAACCATGTAGATTTTCTCCTTCGGGCTACGACCTATCGTTAGCACTTTACCATCAATTGGTCTAAATTCATCTTTTAACATGTTTCAACTCCCTTAGACAATTCTGATAAATAGCTATTGAGTTTCGTCTCCGACAGTTTATCTGGATAATAGTATGCAATAAGACTAGGACACTCAGCAGGGGATTTTCTAGCATATTCACTTTGTCCTGATACCTCCATAAAGCCCTGTTCTTTTTCAATGAGTAAAGCCATCTTCCAAAAACGAATCATCATTTTGTAGAAGTAGGCTGGGACATTCTGGATTGATTTTCCTTCAGCCTCTCCTGTTTTAATTTTGAAAATCAATTTATCAAGCTCACGTTCAAGATCTTGCAGCCAAACCTCTCCATAAATTTCCTGACCAGCTAAGAGGTTGTTGTAATTCTTCTCAACTTGACGTTTCGATTGATAGATTTTATTTTCAAGAATTTTTGCATCTTTCCCAAACAAACTGAGTTTCTGAACTAGTTGAGTAGAAAGAAAACCATGTTGCCCCATTTTAAATGCTTCAGAGATTGATAAATCAGAAAGAGATGATTCGCTCTTGTATCGATTAGTATCGTAAAGAGTATCAATCTTACTCTTCTCTGTATTTATTCCGTCCGATTCGTGGACGTTTTGAAGTCCATTTTGCGGACGTCCGTTTTTGATACTTTCGCTATTACCAATGCTTTGGGGTACTTTTTCATATAGAACTTTACCAAAGGCATTAACCCTCTTCAGTAACTCACCATCAGCTGAATAGTGCTCCACTATTTCTAAATTAGCATCGACTAGCTGAAGATAAAGTCTATTCGGCTTATTGAGTCCCTGCCTAACTTCTCGTAAGAGACCATGTTCTTGTAGTTCTTTCTTGATCTTAGTAACCTTCATCTTTCCCTTATCCAATAGCAGCATCAGGTCAGAAACTGTAAAAATTAGAAAGACCGCTCCATTTTCATCAACGTAATCTCTATTTCCCTTCTGGAATGAACTGATACTTAATTTACAGCGATTATAAAGAGCGCCATAAGCTAACTTAGCATCAGATGAAAGACCCGTGTAAGAACTAGTCAATTTGACATAGCCGTTCTCATTGTGTTGAATACGGGTGAAAAAGATTTCTGGAATTTGATAAAAAGTTAGAGTGGCTAGTTGGTCAATCGTGATATCTGCCATTAGTAGCCTCCTACAACTTGTAATCTCAAGCCACCAGCTTCAGGAAAATAGACAAGATGAGTTTGTTCTAACTCTTCAATAGCTGCAATAGCACGGCTTTTAGTCCATCCCATTGTATTCATCAAATCTAAAATCATTACGTCTCTAGTCAACCTTGAGACCTTTGTTTGGTGTTGTTTCATAGGTAATCCTTTCTTGTCACAAACTAGTGTTAATTCACAGCTATATCATAATGGATAATGAGAAAATCTGTTTTAAAGGGACAATCAAATAAATTATAGAATCAAGGTATATAATTTATTTCCCTAAATATACCCCATCAATTCTGGATTAAACTCCAGAGTCAACCACAAGGCTTCATCCTGAGTCAATTGGCTAGTTTGTCCCCAAGTTCCATCTCTAGCTCTTCTGGAGTAAGGATAAGTGCCAAGCTCAATTCTAGGACATAATTCATGAATAACATCATCTTTCATAACTTCCCAAAGTAGACTAGAGGGCTTATAATAATAACCGTTTCCAAGCCAAACTCTATCGAGGTCATCGTATGGAGATACCTTTTCTTCAGAATTTCCTTCAGGGATACAATCAACCATATTTTCATTCTTATCAAGATCTATTACATCGAAAATTTCTAAGGAATCAATATCCATAACAATTTCAATATTATCTGACATTTTTTCTCCTTTCCTTAATTTTTGGCAACGAAAAAAGAGAGCGATTTTCTCACTCTCTCAAGTTATATGATATTTAATTTTTCACTTTCCCAAAACTCTAGACACTTAGGAAAGATTTTTTTATTTAACATAGACAACACCCAACTTACCAAATGCCACATCTCCACGGATAATCAAGGTTTTACTGGTTGGGGCTAGAGGGGCATCAGCCTTAGCTACTCCACAGAATGTCTCTACCTTAAGATCTACTCTCCAGTGTTGGGGCACGTAGACAACTGCATTCCCAAAACCAACTTCGATATCCAGAGTAGCAAAATCACCTAACATCTCTGCGTTGTCATAATATATCTTGGCATTGCCAAAACCAACTTCAACTTGGTCTTCTACCAATTCTTGGTCTTGCTTGTAGAAAGTCCCTGTCCCAAAAGCAACTTCCTTATCTATAAGAATGTTTTTTTCACCATCATACCACCATTTTTTCCCATTCCAAGTTCTGTTAGAATGAGTCAGCATGCTTACCCCTAGAACGATTAGAACTCCTGCCCAGATTAGTGTCTGATTTGGAATCGGTAAAATATCATAAAAGTGGTTAGCAATCATTAAGGCTACTAAAGCTGTAAAAGAGGCTGAAGTTAAGTGGCGACGCAACAAAGCTCCAACTGATTGGTAGGCAAAAAAAGCAATACCGAACAAAGGCCAAATTTGCCCTCCCAGAGAAGGGATTCCAAAATTCCCCTGCAATAATACTAAAGCCGCCAAAATAAGCAACACAATACCAAATGCTTTCTTTTTCATGTTCTTACCTCATGTTTCTTAGATTTTCTTTTAGGAGGGATTGGTAATGTCGTGAGACATGAACCTCCTTATGGGTCTGATAAAAGGAAATGGTGCCCGTTCCTGAAAAGGACTTGTCCACCGAATAAACCTGACGGATATTTGCAATAGTTGACTTGGATACCCGACTAAAATAGCGAGGAAGGATAGCCTCTAACTCATAGAGTTTAAGCCGAACCTCGTAGGCATCTTTCTGGGTATGGGCATAAATCTTGCTACCTTCCGTCTCAAAGAAGAGAATTTCCGATAAGTCCAGATAATATTCACCTGTTCCCTTGTAAAAAATCAACCGAGGAGACTTGGCCTCTTGCAAGAGGCACTGTAAATCCGCAATTTCATCTGTCAAAGCCGCCGCCTTGATGACAATTTCAGTTTCCTCTAAATTGCTGTCAATTTCGATTCGTAACTTCATTCCATCTCCTTTCTGACTCTACTATATCAAAGCCAAAATAAGAAAACAAGAGCAAAAAAGCAAGTGGTTACTTTAGACCCGTAAGTGGTTCTAGGACCACCTTAACTTACAATTCAAAATAGAAAGAAAATCACACCCCACGCAAGACCACAAATATAACCAACTACTACATCCTTGGGAAAATGCACTCCACCCAAGACTCTCACTAGACCGAGGAGGGCTGACAAGACCAACAAGATAACCCCTACAGATAAACTAGCATGAAAGCAAGCCATGGAGATAATGGTTGCTGAAAAGACATGACGACTGGGCATAGACCGACCAGGACTATCTCTGTCAAGCAGGGGTTTAATAGTCCATTCCTCATAAGGCCTAGGAGCATTGATTTTCTTACGAAGAAGGGATAAAATCACAAAACCTGTAGCAGGTACAAACACATAGATCCAAACCTGTTTCCCTAAGCCCTCTTGGAAATAGGTAGTGGCCAACAAGGTTAAATAAACTATAGGCATAACTACCGTCATAAACCGATTGAAAGTTCTTAACAATCTCAGGAAAAAAGGTTTATTTTCAATGTTAGCAGCGATATGGTCATACCATTCTTGATAATTTTTCATATATTTTCTCATCATTTACTCAAATTTTGCTTATAGGGAAGTACTTGTCTTCTAGTATAGTGTAGAAAAAGAAGGCCGTCAAGCCTTCTTTCGATTTATTCTTCTGCTTCGTCTTCTGTAAACTGACTGTTGTAGAGGTCAGCGTAGAAACCAGCTTGCGCCATCAGATCATCATGATTTCCTTGCTCGATGATATTGCCATCCTTCATAACAAGAATCAGGTCAGCATTGCGGATGGTTGACAAGCGGTGGGCAATGACAAAGGAAGTTCTACCCTCCATCAAACGGTCCATGGCTTTCTGGATCAATTCCTCCGTCCGTGTATCAACCGAAGAGGTCGCCTCATCTAGGATTAGGAGTGGCGCATCTTTCAACAAAGCACGAGCGATGGTCAAGAGTTGTTTTTGTCCGACAGACAAGGTCACTGTATCGTCCAAGACGGTATCGTAACCATCTGGTAGGGTCATAATAAAGTGGTGAATCCCTACAGCCTTGCTGGCTTCAATCACGCGCTCATCACTAATCCCCTTTTGGTTATAGATGAGATTGTCTCGGATAGTGCCTTCAAAGAGCCAAGTGTCCTGCAAGACCATTGAAAAGGCATCGTGTACTTCCGAACGCTTCATCTCCTTGGTATCGACACCATCGATACGGATGCTTCCCTTATCAATCTCATAAAACTTCATCAAAATATTGACAATGGTTGTCTTACCAGCTCCAGTCGGTCCGACAATGGCAACCTTTTGACCTGCATGAGCAGTCGCAGAAAAGTCATGGATAATGGTTCGCTCTGGTGTGTAACCAAAGGAAACTCGATCAAAGACCACTTGCCCTTTCATATCGCTCAACTGTCTTTCTTTATGAGATTCATCTTCCATTTCCTCTTCACCTAAGAATTCGAAGACACGTCCCATGGCTGCGCTAGCCTGCTGAAGACTGGTAATCCCTTGAGCAATTTGGGAAAGGGGCTGAGAAAAGATACGAACGTAGGCCATAAAGGCAACGATAATCCCGATACTAATCTGCCCATTCAGAGCTAAGGCTGCACCAACGATAATCACTAAGGCATAGCTAAAGTTCCCAATAAACACCATAATCGGCATCATAATCCCTGAAATAAACTGAGATTTCCATATACTGTCATACAGACGATGGTTTAATGTCGCAAACTCTTCTTTCGTGCTCTCGATAGCATTGTAGCTGGTCACCACGTTATGACCAGAGTACATTTCTTCCACATAACCATTTACAGCTGCCAAATCCTGTTGCTGACTCTTAAAGAATCCCTGTGATTTGCCCATAAAGACGGACACGAAAATAAAACCAATAAGGGTTGACACAACCGTCACCAAGGCTAAAATCCAGTTCATCCCAAACATGGTTACCAAGACTGCCACGACCAGTAAAGTGGATGAAAGAACTGTTCCCAGACTTTGATTAAGGGACTGAGCTGCAGTGTCAACGTCATTGGTTACACGAGACAAGGTATCCCCTTGAGAGTGTCCATCAAAATATCTCAGTGGTAGGCGATTGATTTTATATGCAATAGCTGTTCTCAAACGCTCTGAAAAACGTTGAATGGCTGTTGTAAACAGAAAGGCCTGCAAATAATTTGATAGGAGTCCAATCACATAGATCACGGCCAAAAAACCACCAATAGCTGCAACCGCCGCGACATCCACACTTGTTGCCAGGCCACTGGCAATGATATTGGTCATTTCCTTGATGCGGGTTGGACCATATACAGTAATGATATTGGATAAGATTGTTGCTAGAAAGGCGATTAGAAGGGCAAACTGGAGGCCTGCAAGATAGGGTTTACTCTGTTTCCAGAGAGACATTTTCTTATTTTCCATGTTCCAATTCCTCCTTCGATAGTTGTGAATAGGCAATTTCTTGGTAAACTTCATTATTAGCTAGAAGTTCCTTATGGGTGCCTTGTCCCACGACTTTCCCTTGATCCAAGACCAAAATCAAATCTGCATCCATAATCGTTGAAATACGCTGTGCGACAATGAGCTTGGTCATAGACTTAGTTTTCTCTGCTAACTCTTGGCGTAGGACACGATCTGTCTTGTAGTCCAAGGCTGAGAAGGAGTCATCAAAGATGAGGATTTCTGGTTTTCGAGCCAAGGCACGCGCAATTGCCAGACGCTGTCTTTGACCACCTGAGAAGTTGGTTCCTCCTTGGGCCACTTCTGACGCTAAGCCAGCTTCCTTGTCTTCGATAAAGTTCTTAGACTGGGCCAATTCCAGAGCTTGCCACATAGCCTGCTCACTAAGCGGTGTTTCTTGACTGTGCCCAAAATCTAAATTGCCCTTGACATCACCTGAAAAGAGAACCGCTTTCTGAGGAATATAACCAACCTTGTTGCGCAAATCTTTCAAGTCATAGTCTTGAACATTGACACCATCTACCAGAATTTCTCCTGCTGACACGTCGTAGAAACGTGGAATCAGATTGACCAAAGTTGATTTACCAGAACCTGTTGACCCAATAAAGGCCACTGTTTGACCAGCTTCTGCTCTAAAGCTAACATGCTCAATAACCGCCTCCGAATTTGCCGCATAGCGGAAGGTCACATCCTTAAACTCGACCTGACCTTGGAGGTTTTCATCAGCCTGCTGCACTTGAGCAGGATTTTGGATAGACGAATGCAAATCTAAAACCTGATTGATCCGCTTAGCAGATACCATGGTTCGGGGAAGTACAATGAAGAGCGCCCCCATGAGAAGAAAGCCCATGACAACCTGCATGGCATAAGACATGAAAACAACCATGTCACTAAAGAGAGGCAGACGCGCTGATGGAGCAGCATCGTTGATTACATAGGCCCCAATCCAGTAAATCGCCACACTTAAACCACTTGAAATCCCCATCATGATGGGATTTAAAATGGCCATAAGACGGTTTACAAACAAATTCAAGCGTGTCAATTCATCATTTGCTGCTGCAAATTTGTCATTTTGGTAATCTTCTGCATTGTAAGCACGAACAACACGAATACCTGTTAAACTTTCACGAGTGATACTGTTCAGTTTATCAGTCAGACTTTGAATCAAGGATTGTCTTGGAAAGGCTAACGTCATCAAAACTGTCGTCATCAAAACATTGACAATCACTGCCACAAGAACGGCCCAGAGCCAGTATTCTGAATGACCTAAAATCTTCCCGATAGCCCAGATAGCCATAATTGGACCACGCGTAACCACTTGTAGGCCCATGGTAATCAACATCTGAACTTGAGTAATGTCATTGGTGGTACGAGTTAAAAGACTGGGAATAGAGAATTTCTTAATCTCTGTCTGTGAGTAGTCTAGAACTCGGTTAAAAATGTCGCTTCTCAACCTACTAGTATAAGAAGCAGCCACTCTGGACGCAAAAAATCCAACTGCAACTGCGGACAAGAAGGCAAGAAAGGACATTCCCACCATCATGCTTGCCGGCTGCCACAACTCATCTAAATTAGTTCCTTGACTACCTAGCAAATCCGTAATTTTCGAGATATAGGTCGGCACTTCCAACTCTAGATAGACCGAAAAGCAAGTAAAGAGAATGGCTAGTAAAATCATCCCCCATTCTTTTCTACTAATTCGTTTGGCTAATTTCTTCATTCTCTCCTCCTATACCCTTGATATTTTCCTGTAGTTGAGCAAGGACTTTCTCAAAAATCAGTAATTCATCTTCATCAATGTCTTCCATCAACTGCTTGTCTATGCGTTCAAAAAAAGCCTTAACCTGCTGCATCTGAGAACGTGCTTTGTCCGTCAAACGAACAAATTTTGCCCGCTTATCGCTAGGACTCGCCTCCAATTCCACCAAACCATTTTGCACCATACGCTTGACCAAATTACTAGCAACAGACTTGCTAATATTGAGTTCCTGCTCGATATCTTTAATCAAGACCAAGTCTTGGTTTTTCTCACGATTATCCAAAAAACGCACAACCTGACCTTGAGGCCCACCCATAAATTCAATACCACAACGTTTGGCTTCCTTTTGCACCATCAGGTGAATCTGATGACCAAAACGCTTAAAGACTAACATCGGTTTATCCATACTAACTCCTTTCTAACTAACACATTTAGTTCTCCTAGGAACTAAATAAGTTTCCATGAGAACCATTTTACCACTTTGAAAAGAGATGTCAAGAAAAAGTTTCCAAGAGAACTATTTTAGTTTAAATTGACATTAGGCAATATTTTTTATACAATAAGCACTAACTACTGTGGATAGAAATCCATTCACTTAATAAAGGAAGAAAACTTTCAAATGAAACCAGAAGAACAAAGAGTTTTAGGAATCTTAGCAACCATTTTTGGAGCCATCGCACTTTTAGGATCCTGGATCCCGTTTATTAACTATCTATCGTTGTTCATCGCCATCGTCGCATTTATCTTGGGGATTATCGGCCTTATCGTCAACCTCAAAAAACGGAAAACAATGGCTATTATCGGAACATCCCTGGCAGTTGCCTCTGTTGTACTTTTCTTTACGACTCAGGCGCTATACGCTGATGTCTACAAAGAGTATGCCAAGGAGTTTAACCGTTCCTACATGGATACGAGTGCCTCAATGGAACGCGAAGAAAAAAGCGGCTTGACAGACGATACCTTCGCCTGGACTCAAGAACAGTTCGACGCCTTAATCGAAGGTGACCTTGACAACAAAGGAAAAGGTGGTACCACCTACGAGGATATTATCAACAAACACGGAAAGCCAGATTCCGAGTTTGACTTCACTCTTGGGGGTTACAATACGAAAAAAATCACCTATATCTCTATTGGAGACAAGACTAAGACTGTTACCTTAACTTTTGCAAAAGATGACAATGGACAGCTCTTGCTCGTCCAAAAACATGCAGTCGGTCTAGGTCTAGAAAAAAGCAAGCAACAAAACGATTCTGAAACCCGAGTCTAAGTTCAAATATCAAAAAAACGAACAGCTAGTAAAACTGTTCGTTTTTCTATTAGAATCCATCTACGTTCGTATAAATCTTTTGGACGTCTTCGTCGTCTTCAAGAACGCTGTAAAGTTTTTCAAACGTTTCAAGGTCATCACCTGACAATTCCACTTCTGACTGAGGAATCATTTCCAATTCAGTAACTTGGAATTCTTGGATACCTGACTCACGAAGGGCAACGATAGCCTTGTGAAGGTCTGTTGGAGCTGTGTAAACAGTGATTGTTCCTTCTTCTGCTTCCACATCGTCCACATCCACATCTGCTTCTAGCAATTGCTCAAAGACTGCGTCCGCATCTTCACCTGCAAATACAATAACACCCTTGTTATCGAAGAGGTATGAAACCGAACCTGAAGCACCCATGTTTCCGCCATTTTTACCAAAAGCTGCACGAACATTAGCCGCTGTACGGTTAACGTTTGAAGTCAAAGTATCCACGATCAACATAGAACCATTTGGTCCAAAACCTTCGTAACGTCCTTCTGTAAAGGTTTCGTCTGTGTTTCCTTTAGCCTTATCCAAAGCCTTATCGATAACGTGTTTTGGCACTTGAGCTTGTTTAGCACGGTCGATAACGAATTTCAAGGCTGAGTTTGATTCTGGATCTGGATCACCTTTTTTAGCTGCTACATAGATTTCTACACCAAATTTTGCATATACTTTAGAGTTAGCTCCATCTTTAGCCGTTTTCTTGGCTACGATATTGGCCCATTTACGTCCCATTAGGAATCTCCTTTTTTCACATTTTAATCTTTCTTATTATAACACAAGTTTTTTCGATTTTCACTAGAGGAAATGGATTTTATTCAGCAAATCGAGCTATGATAACACTTTTGTTGCCAAGATAGCCTTACCTTCTTTTATCAAGGGGTGACGAAACAGTGAGAAATACAGTTGGATAGTCATGGCAACCCAGATAAGGGGTTCGCAAAGGATAACTCCCTTATAGCCTGCCCAAGGGATAATCAAGACTACAAAAGCGATTTTTCCGATTAGTTCAATAAAGCTAGAAACTAGAGGAAGAATCTTTTGCCCCAAGCCCTGCAAACAATTGCGATAAATCAATAAGAGACTCAAAATAGGATAAAAGGCTGAACTGATTTGCAGATAGAGACTACCATTTTCTACCAAGTAGCTATCCGTCGAACTAGCCAAGAAAGAAACCAGGGCTGGACTGGCAAAAAAGAGGAAGACACAAACAAAAACTGCCCAGGATATACTTAAACGACTGCCGATTCGAAGACCTTGGACAATGCGGTCTGGGCGCTTAGCACCTAAATTTTGGGAAGCAAAGGTCGTCATCGAAGCGGAAATAGCGGTCATGGGAAGAAGGGCGAAAGCCATAATGCGACGAGCCGCCGTCTGGGCACTAATAATCACTGCTCCAAAAGTATTGACAGAGGACTGTAAAATCACACTGCCGATAGATACAATCGAACTCATCAAGCCCATAGCCAAACCTTGCTCCAAGAGGTCCGCATACAAGGCCTTGTCCCATTTGAAATGCTTAAACTGAGGCAAAAGTTCTGGCACACTCTTACGAATATAATAAAAGCAGAGAACCGCTGATAAGCCTTGCGAAATGATGGTAGCAAGGCCTGCAGATTGAACTCCCAGATGCAATTGCGTAATGAAATAGAGATCCAGAACCACATTAACCAGAGCAGAGAAAATCAGAAATCCAAGCGCTGCCAGACTGTCCCCAATGGACCGCAACAAACCTGCAAAGAGATTATAGGCAAAGCTGACACCGACACAGGTCACAATCATAGAAATATATTGATAGGACTGGGGAAGAATTTCTGCAGGAGTATCTAGGTATTGCAAGAGAGGATACAAACCAAGAAATCCCAGCAGCATAACTACAATACTCAAAAGAGCACCTAAAATCCAGGTGGCTGCTACTGCCTCCTTGATTTTAGTGAAATTCCGAGCTCCATAATAGCGGGCAATGACAATTCCCATGCCATTGCCAACACCAAGAGTAAAACCTACAATCAGGTCAAAAATCGCTGTCGTCGCTCCTACTGCAGCCAAGGATTCTTGACCAAGAAATCGTCCAACAATCAAGACATCAGCAGTATTATAGAGCTGTTGAAAAATATTTGATAGCAAGATTGGGAAGGCGAAGCTTAAGAGCGAGGGAAGAATCGGACCATGTATCAGGTCCACTGTTCGTTTTTTATTCATAAGGCTATTATATCAGCTTTCTAGAGGAGCGACAAGAAACAGCAAACTATAGGCAATCTGAAATCTTGAACAAAGAATCGAAAAAGCAGTGGATTACTCCACTACTTTGACAGCTTATTCTTCAATTTCGATTTCAAGCTCATCGCCTAGGTCAAGAGTTACTTCTTCATTCACAGAATCTGCTTGAACTGCTTCATCTTTTTTGCTTTCAGCAGCTTCTTCTCCATCAATCAAACCAAATTGAACACGGACTTGATGGTCAATCTCATCAAAGATTTCTGGGTTATCTGCCAAGTATTTCTTAGCATTTTCAGAACCTTGCCCGATTTTCTCATCCTTGTAAGAGTACCAAGCTCCTGCTTTTTTGATGATATCCAAATCGCTTGCGATTTTCAAGAGTTCACCAGTCTTAGAAATCCCTTCTCCGTACATGATTTCAACGAAGGCTTCCTTAAATGGTGGAGCTACCTTGTTTTTCACGACCTTGATTTTAGTTTCTTTACCGACATTGGTATCTTTTTGGTCGCCAGTTCCCTTGATTTGCGTACTTCCACGAACATCCAAACGGACTGATGCGTAGAATTTCAGAGCACGTCCACCAGGAGTTGTTTCTGGATTTCCAAACATGACCCCAACTTTTTCACGTAATTGGTTGATAAAGATGGCAATTGTTTTGGTTTTATTGATAGAAGCACCGAGTTTACGCATGGCCTGACTCATCATACGAGCTTGCAAACCAACGTGGCTATCTCCGATATCTCCATCAATTTCCGCACGAGGTACAAGGGCTGCAACTGAGTCGACCACGACAAGATCTACAGCACCTGAGTCAATCAATTTTCCTGCAATCTCAAGACCTTGCTCTCCTGAGTCTGGTTGTGACAAGAGCAATTCGTCAATATTGACACCAAGGGCCGCAGCATAAGCTGGATCGAGGGCATGTTCCGCATCTATAAAGGCAGCAATACCACCTTCTTTTTGCGCTTGTGCAACTGCATGAAGTGCAACTGTTGTCTTACCAGATGACTCTGGTCCGTAGATTTCGATGATACGTCCCTTAGGATAACCACCTGAACCAAGGGCAATATCAAGAGCCAAGGAACCTGAGCTCATCACTTGAACCTTTTGCTCGGCACGTTCACCCAAACGCATGATTGATCCTTTACCAAAGTCTTTCTCAATCAGTTTAAGAGCGTCATTCAGAGCTTTTTCACGTTCAGCCCCGAATTTTTTTGAAATTTCATCTAATTTTTTTGGTTTTTTCGCCATTCTATTCTCCTACATTCTAATGGTCCTCAGACCTATCTACTATTATATCAAAAGTTAGTCACTTAATAAAGCCTTGCGAACTAGGTTAAAGGCATGCATAACCGCAATGTGACGTACATCTGCTCGACTTCTGCCTCCAATATTAACCTTGATGACCTCAGTTCCATGCTCCTGTGCCAATCCTAGGAAGACTGTCCCAGCTGGATACCCTTCTAGGCTATCTGGTCCTGCCACTCCAGTCAAACTAAGACCAAAATCAGACTGGGTCTTACTTCGTGCCTGCTCAGCCATCTTCTGCGCTGTAAATTCAGACACCACACCCTGTTCTTCTAAATCCTTGGCAGGAATATCCAACATCCTTGATTTTTCCTCCAAGCTATAGGTCACAAAACCACCCTTGAATATACTTGATGCACCCGAAAAATCTGCCACAGTGGCTTGGAAAAGCCCTGCCGTCAAACTCTCAGCAGCCGTGATGGTTTTCCCTTGTTTTTTCAGCTCTTCTACCACAATGCTAGCTAAACTGGACTCTTCCCCATAACCATAACAAAGTTCTCGTAAAGAAATTCCTTCGAAAGTCTGGCGGTCCAAGATTTGGTTTTCTAAGATATCCAGCGCTTGATTCGCCTCTTCTTGACTGCTAACCTTTGTTGACAGACGCAGAGTGACTTCTCCTGTCTTAGCATAAGGGGCCAAGGTCGGATCTGTTTGATTATCAATCAAATCAGACAAAATCGTAACCAACTGACTTTCGCCAATCCCAAAGAAACGAAGAACGCGGGAATATAGCTTACTCCCTGTCATCAACTTAGGTAGAAGTTGGTTTAAAACCATGGGTTTTAATTCACTTGGTGGACCGGGAAGGACGACATAGTTCACTCCATCGACTTCCAATATTCCCCCCACAGCCAGTCCTGTTTCGTTTGGTAGTGGAGTCGCCCCTTCTACAAGTTGAGCTTGTCTTTCATTATTCGGTGTTCGGGCATAGTCTGGTCTCTGGGCAAAAAAGACATCCAACTTCTCCTGCGCCTGAGGATCGAAGACTAATTCTTTCCCTAAAAATTTAGCTAGGGTTTGTTTGGTTAGATCGTCCTCAGTTGGCCCCAAACCACCTGTCAAAATCACCAGACTGCTACGTTGACTGGCAATCTTAAGCAGGGATAAGAGACGAGCTTCATTGTCTCCTACAGCCGTCTGAAAATATACGTCTACCCCAATCTCTGCTAGTTTTTCTGATAAAAACTGAGCATTGGTATTGACAATCTGTCCTGTCAAAATCTCTGTTCCAACAGCAATGATTTCTGCTTTCATGTTTCCTCCTACCTATCTATTCGTACTTTTTTGAAAAAATCGCAGGAAATTTCCCACGATTTCAACTATAAATTAGATTATTCTACATCTTCTTGATTTCTTGTACTAGTAATCGTACCTGTTCCCAAACCGATACCATTTTGATTTCCGAGAACATTTTCATATAAGACTGCATTTGTATCTAACTCTGTCACCTTCGGTTTATCAAGTGAAGTTCTCAATAGATTTTGCATTTCTAACATATGCTCAGTTGTAACAATCTGGTAAGAAATCCCCTGCAGTTCCGCATCTTCTCCACGCAATTGATGTGTTTCAATATTCTTGAAGGAATCTTGATAACCAAGTAATTGTGGAATACTTTTCGCTGATAAATCAATGTTGGTCTGCATATTGGTACTTAGGGCTTTTAAGATAGACTGATAGTGAGTAACACTATTCAAGCTAAGAACTTTTTCAACAACCTTTTGAATGACTTCACGCTGACGCTTCTGACGTCCGTAGTCCCCTTCTGGGTCCTGGTAGCGCATGCGAGAATAAACAAGAGCTTCTTCACCATTTAGAGTTTGCTGTCCAACACCAATGGAAATTTTATTAAATTCTTCCTGGTCAGTAATCGAAATTGGAAAACCGAGTGTATTATTTACAGTCACCCCGCCAACTGCATCAACCAATTGTTGCAGCCCCTGCATATTCACCATAACGTAACGATCGATATGAATATTCATCATTTTCTGAATAGTTGAGATAGCTAATTCTGCACCTCCACCCGCATATGCAGCGTTTAGTTTTGCTTCCTCAATCTGACCATCTTTATGCTGAATTTTAGTCAAGATATCACGTTCCAAACTCAACATCGTTGTCTTTTTCGTGTGCGGATTAACCGTCAAGAGAATCATGGAATCACTATTTCCCTCCCAAGGGTCAGTTCGTTCCATATTTCCAGTATCAACTCCCATTAAAAGGATCGTTAAGGGTTCAGTCGCCTCAATAACATTGGTTTCTTCACCAATTTTTTTATAAGTTCTTGATAAAGTTTCTGTACCTTGTTGATAAATGGTATAAGCAAAAACACCCACACCCAAAACTGTCACAGCTAGAAAAGCTAGCACCATTCCAATAATTTTTTTAACCATATTTCTATCAATCTATCAGTCTACCCATCAGGTAAACATCTATAAATTTCCCTTCTTCTATGTACGCACCGCGCTCTTGTCTACCTTCAATTACAAAGCCATGCTTTTGATATAAATGAACTGCAGCTTGATTACGAGTTTGGACAGTCAGTTGGAGACGACGCAAAATGCCACTTGCTTGTGCCCACTCTATCGCTTCTTCTAACAAAAAACTTCCCAAGCCATTATTCCAATATCTTTTTCCAATCACAATGAAGAGATCACCGATATGACGGACTCTCTTGCGCTGGTCAGCTGTAATATTTACAAGACCAGCAATTTCATCATTCAGCAAGGCAAGTAAAATGATTTGATTTTCCGAGTGAGCCTGTTTATCCAAAAACAACTCCATCTCAGTATCTGTCATCAAAATACCATCCCTGTCCAGACTGGTAAAATCTGTTTCTAGACTGACACGATTTAAAAATGTCACTAACTCAGCAGCATCATCAGGTTCTGCTTCTCTAATGAGTAACTCATACTCCATGTTGAAGCTCCTCTAAGAGTTTTTCTGCACGTAAACCCTTTGCTTGGAAATTCAGCCTGCGACCGTCTTCTTCTTTTAGAATTTCCAATTCTAAATAAGTATCTGGTAAGGCATCACCTAAAAGATGTCCCCACTCGATGACAGTCACGCCGCCACCAAAGAGAAACTCATCTAAATCAATAGAATCAGCATCCCCCTCTATACGATAAACATCTAAATGATAAAGAGGAAGACGACCTTCATACTCCCTCACAATAGTATAGGTTGGACTCTTAATCATCTGAGTAATCTGTAACCCTTTAGCAAGACCTTTTGTAAAGGTCGTTTTGCCTGCTCCAAGTTCTCCAGTTAGAATTAAGACATCATTCTTTTCTAATAAACAGCCCAAACGTTCACCTAGGCACTGCAACTCTTCTTCGTTTTTAGTGTACATGTTTCTATTATACCAAAAAGTTGTCCTTTGTCGAGATATTATCTATGAATTCCATATTACAAGTTGTAAAACTTGGACATCTCTTCTTTTACCTTTAAAATAGAAACAGTAAGAAGACAACTAACAAGATATCTCTCATCAAGTGGCTATAAAATGAAACTTCCCAGCGAATAACTTTTGGCACCAACAATCTTAAGAAAAACATTCCCAAGGCAATATAAAAGGTCATGGATAATATTGACCAGGGATTTCTAAGAATGATTAAAATAACTAGTCCACTAATAAAACACATTTCCTTCTTACCCAAAATCTTTTTCAAGCCATATACATACTTCTGAATTGGCAGAAAAACTAACAAATCAATACCAAATAAGAAAAAGAAACTCGGTAGAAAGGCTTCCACAAACCCTTCTACGGATGTATTTCCTGCAAGGATATGTTCTATGACAATTAAAGCTAAACCCAAAACATTTACCAATAGCAACAGGCTATACAAGAATTGTTGCTTATCTTCCTTAAAAACTGAATAAGATTGATTTCCCTGCCCTCTATAGTAGTTTAACCCTGCACCAATACTGGCAAGGAGCAACATGCCAACTAAATAATAGAAGCAGTTTTGATTTAACATCAAGGCCCAAGTCGATAAACTTAAACAAGAACAGCTACTAATACCAAAAACTGTCAGCAATAACAAAATACGAATTTGCTTTTTCATTTTTTCCATCATTCTTCCTCCCTTACTTGCTCTTATTATAGGCTAGAAATCCTCCCCATTGCTAGAATATTTCTCAACTGTCAGTTTTCTACTCTAAAATGCAAAAAAGTTTGATGCAAGTAACCCTTACATCAAACTTTTACTACTTTCCGTCAAACCAAAGAGTAATTTCTCGCTTAGCTGACTCTTCTGAATCTGAACCATGCACAACATTTTGAATAGCTTGATTTTCACTAGCAGCTTTTGCAAAATCACCTCGAATAGTTCCTGGTAAAGCTTCTTCTGGACGAGTAGCACCCATCATGGTCCGCCAAGTTTCAATTACTTTGGGACCAGAAATGATACCTACAAGAACTGGGCCTGAAGTCATGAATTCACGAATCGGTGGGTAAAAACTTTGACCAACCAAGTCCTGATAGTGCTGATCAATCAACTCTTCTGAAACCTGTGAACGCAACTCCAATTTTTCGATTATAAATCCACGTTGTTCGATGCGTTTCAACACTTCACCCACTAGCCCTCTTTTTACACCGTCTGGTTTAATGATAAAAAATGTTTGTTCCATACCTGTCTCCTTTGTCAGCTTCTTTCTTTTATACTCTTCGAAAATCTCTTCAAACCACGTCAACGTCGCCTTGCCGTAGGTATGGTTACTGACTTCGTCAGTTCTATCCACAACCTCAAAACAGTGTTTTGAGCTAACTTCGTCAGTTCTATCTACAACCTCAAAGCAGTGCTTTGAGCAACCTACGGCTAGTTTGCTCTTTGATTTTCATTGAGTATTATTTTACCATATTTTATAGAAAAATGGAGAAAGTTTTCAGAAAAGAGAAAGAGAACCCGAAGGTTCTCCATTCTCTTTTATTCTACTGTTTCTTCCACAGTTTCAACGGCAGCATCCACAACTACTTCTGTTGTTTCTTCATTTCCTTCTTCCTCTACTGGAGGATTAAGGTATTCTTCTTCGTTGATAGCTTGTGGTTCAAGGTTACGGTAACGGGCCATACCAGTACCTGCTGGGATGATCTTACCGATGATAACATTTTCTTTAAGTCCAAGGAGATGATCTTTCTTACCACGGATAGCCGCATCAGTAAGGACACGAGTTGTTTCCTGGAAGGAAGCCGCTGACAAGAAACTGTTGGTTTCAAGTGAGGCTTTGGTAATTCCCATAAGGACTGGTCGACCAGTCGCTGGAACTCCACCTGCGATAAGGACATCTTTGTTGGCATCTGTAAAGTCATTGATATCCATAAGGGTACCCATGAGAAGATCTGTGTCACCTGGATCCATGACACGGACTTTACGAATCATTTGACGAACCATTACCTCGATGTGTTTGTCACCGATTTCTACCCCTTGGCTACGGTAAACTTTTTGTACTTCACCGAGAAGGTAAGTTTCAACTGACAAGACATCACGGACTGCAAGGAGACGTTTTGGTTGGATAGAACCTTCTGTAAGAGCGGCACCACGCGCTACTTGGTCCCCAACTTCAACACGCATACGAGCTGTAAATGGAACGACATATTCACCTTCGCCAGTTTCACCTTTAACAAAGACTTTCTTGGTACGAGTTGATGCATCTTCTTCGATAGCTGTAACTTGTCCTTTAACCTCTGTGATAACCGCTTCCCCTTTAGGATTGCGGGCTTCAAAGATTTCTTGGACACGAGGAAGACCCTGAGTGATATCGGTATTTGAGGCAACCCCACCCGTGTGGAAGGTACGCATTGTAAGCTGTGTACCAGGTTCCCCGATAGATTGGGCAGCGATTGTACCAACTGCTTCACCAACTTCAACCGCATCACCAGTCGCCAAGTTGATACCATAACAGTGACGACAGACACCATGACGAGTGTTACATGTAAATACAGAGCGGATAGTCACTTCTTCGATTGCATTTACAAGTTCACCATCTTCATTCTTGATCTTAAGATTTGCAATTTCAGCAGCTTTTTCTTCTGTGATCAACTCATTTGGACCGATAATAACTGCACCAGTTTCTGGATGTTTAACAGTTTTCTTAGTGTAACGACCGATAAGACGTTCTTCGAGCGACTCGATCATCTCTTTTCCTTCTGCGATAGAGCGAATCAAAAGACCACGGTCAGTTCCACAGTCGTCCTCACGGATGATAACGTCTTGGGCAACGTCAACCAAACGACGAGTCAAGTAACCTGAGTCGGCTGTCTTAAGGGCCGTATCGGTCATACCTTTACGGGCACCGTGAGTTGAGAAGAACATTTCGAGTACTGACAAACCTTCGCGGAAGTTTGAAAGGATTGGCAATTCCATGATACGTCCGTTCGGAGCAGCCATCAGACCACGCATACCGGCAAGCTGTGAGAAGTTTGAGATGTTACCACGGGCTCCAGAGTCCATCATCATAACGATTGGGTTCTTAGGATCTTGGTTGGCAATCAAACGTTTCTCAAGTTTTTCACGGGCAGCACGCCATTCAGCTGTAACGGCATTGTAACGCTCGTCGTCTGTGATCATACCACGACGGAATTGTTTTGTGATTTGTTCTACACGTTTGTGTGATTCTTCAATGATTTCAGCCTTGTCATCAACGACTGGGATATCGGCAATACCCACTGTCAATCCTGCAAGAGTTGAGTGGTGGTAACCGAGGTTCTTCATGCGGTCAAGCAAGGCAGAAGTTTCTGTCGTACGGAAACGTTTGAAGATTTCAGCGATGATATTTCCAAGGTTTTTCTTCTTGAATGGAGGGTTAAGTTCAAGATTGCTGATTGCTTCCTTGATATCTCCACCAAGTGGCAAGAAGTATTTAGCTGGAACGCCTTCTGTCAAGTTGGCATTGTTTGGTTCTTGCAAGTATGGTAGCCCCTCTGGCATGATGTCGTTAAAGAGGATTTTACCAACTGTTGTAAGCAAGACCTTGTGTTTTTGTTCTTCTGTCCATGGTTTGTTGAGACTGTCTGTTGCAATACCAACACGTGAGTGCAGGTGAACATAACCATTGCGGTAAGCCATAACAGCTTCATCACGGTCTTTGAAGACCATTCCTTCACCTTCACGACCAGCTTCTTCCATGGTCAAGTAGTAGTTACCCAAAACCATGTCCTGAGATGGAGTAACAACTGGTTTACCATCTTTCGGGTTCAAGATGTGCTCAGCAGCGAGCATCAAGATACGAGCTTCTGCTTGAGCTTCTTCTGAAAGCGGTACGTGGATGGCCATTTGGTCCCCGTCAAAGTCAGCATTGTAGGCTTCACAGACAAGCGGGTGCAAGCGAAGGGCCTTACCATCAATCAAGACTGGTTCGAAGGCTTGGATACCCAAACGGTGAAGGGTAGGTGCACGGTTCAAAAGTACTGGATGTTCTTTAATCACTTCTTCAAGAATATCCCAGATACGCTCATCTCCGCGTTCCACTAAGCGTTTAGCCGCTTTGACGTTTTGCACGATATCACGGGCAACAATTTCACGCATCACGAATGGTTTAAAGAGCTCAATAGCCATTTCACGTGGCACACCACATTGGTACATCTTAAGAGTTGGACCAACGGCGATAACGGAACGTCCTGAGAAATCAACACGTTTACCGAGCAAGTTTTGACGGAAGCGTCCTTGTTTACCTTTAAGCATGTGGCTCAATGATTTAAGCGGACGGCTACCTGGTCCTGTGATTGGACGACCACGACGACCATTGTCAATCAAAGCATCAACTGCTTCTTGAAGCATACGCTTCTCATTTTGAACGATAATACCTGGTGCATTCAACTCCAGCAAACGAGCCAAACGGTTGTTACGGTTGATAACACGGCGGTAAAGGTCATTCAAGTCAGATGAGGCAAAACGGCCACCATCCAACTGCAACATTGGACGAAGATCTGGTGGAATAACTGGAAGGATGTTGAGAATCATCCATTCAGGTTTGTTTCCAGACTTGTAAAAGGCATCCAAAACATCCAAACGACGGATAGCTTTGACACGTTTTTGTCCAGTAGCTGTTTTCAACTCTTCTTTGAGTTCAGCAATTTCTTTTTCAAGATCTACTTGTTTCAAAAGGTCTTGGATGGCTTCGGCACCCATCTTGGCAACGAATGAACCATAACCATACTCACGCAAGCGCTCACGGTATTCGCGCTCTGTCATGATAGACTTGTGCTCAAGTGGTGTATCCTTTGGATCAATCACCACATAAGCCGCAAAGTAGATAACTTCCTCGAGGGCACGAGGGCTCATATCAAGGGTCAAGCCCATACGGCTTGGAATCCCCTTGAAGTACCAGATGTGAGATACAGGAGCTTTCAATTCGATATGTCCCATACGCTCACGACGAACTTTCGTACGCGTTACTTCAACCCCACAGCGGTCACAAACAATCCCTCTATAACGAATGCGTTTGTACTTACCACAAGCACATTCCCAGTCTTTTGTAGGACCAAAGATAACTTCATCAAAGAGTCCTTCACGTTCTGGTTTCAAGGTACGGTAATTGATTGTTTCAGGTTTTTTGACTTCTCCATAAGACCATGAACGGACTTTACTTGGAGAAGCTAGGGTGATTTGCATACTTTTAAAACGATTTACATCAACCACTATTTCTTCCCTTTCTATTCTAAGTGAACTGCTTATTCTTATTCAGCAGCTTCTTCTGTTGCTTCCGCTTTTGTTGCTTTTTCAGCTTCTTCAGCTTCAAAGGCTGCTTTAGCCTCTTGGGCTGCTTTTTCGCGGGCTTTTTCAAGGTCATCTACGTGGATGACATCTTCGTCCATTCCTTCATCCAAGTCGCGAAGTTCCACTTCTTGGTCATCTTCGTCAAGGACACGCATATCAAGACCAAGAGATTGCAATTCTTTGACAAGAACTCGGAATGATTCTGGAACACCTGGTTTTGGAATTGGTTTTCCTTTTGTAATGGCTTCATAAGCTTTCAAACGTCCGTTGATATCGTCAGACTTGTAAGTCAAGATTTCTTGAAGGACATTTGATGCACCGTAGGCTTCAAGAGCCCAAACCTCCATCTCACCGAAACGTTGTCCACCAAACTGAGCTTTACCTCCGAGTGGTTGTTGGGTAACGGTTGAGTATGGTCCGACTGAACGCGCGTGCAATTTATCATCAACCATGTGGTGGAGTTTGATCATGTACATGACACCAACTGACACACGGTTATCAAACGGCTCACCAGTACGTCCATCGTAAAGGATTGTCTTGGCATCGCTATCCATACCTGCTTCTTTAACAGTTGACCAAAGGTCTTCAGAACTTGCTCCGTCAAAGACTGGTGTTGCGATGTGAATACCAAGAGTACGAGCAGCCATACCAAGGTGAAGCTCCATAACCTGACCGATATTCATACGTGATGGCACCCCAAGTGGGTTCAACATGATATCGACTGGAGTTCCATCTGGAAGGTATGGCATGTCTTCTACAGGAACGATACGAGAGACAACCCCTTTATTTCCGTGGCGTCCGGCCATCTTATCTCCGACCTTGATCTTACGTTTTTGAGCGATGTAGACGCGAACCAGCATATTAACACCTGATTGCAATTCATCTCCATTTGCACGTGTAAAGATCTTAACATCACGAACGACACCATCGGCACCGTGTGGTACACGAAGAGAAGTATCACGCACTTCACGAGATTTATCTCCGAAGATAGCGTGCAAGAGACGTTCTTCAGCTGAAAGGTCTTTCTCACCCTTAGGTGTTACTTTACCTACAAGGATATCACCTTCTTTAACCTCAGCACCGATACGGATAATACCCATTTCGTCAAGGTCTTTAAGGGCATCTTCACCAACGTTTGGAATTTCGCGAGTGATTTCTTCAGGCCCAAGCTTTGTATCGCGTGTTTCTGATTCGTATTCTTCAAGGTGGACAGATGTATAAACATCGTCTTTCACCAAGCGTTCGCTCATGATAACGGCATCCTCGAAGTTGTAACCTTCCCAAGTCATGTAGGCAACGATTGGGTTTTGCCCAAGTGCCATTTCCCCATTTTCCATGGAAGGTCCGTCAGCGATGAAATCGCCTTTTTCAACAACATCGCCAACTTTTACGAGAGTGCGTTGGTTGTAAGCAGTACCTGAGTTTGAACGACGGAATTTTTGGATGTGATAAACATCTAGCGAACCATCTTCACGACGAACTTCTACCTTGTCAGCATCTGCGTAAGTAACTTTACCATCATACTGAGCAATCACAGCAGCTCCAGAATCGTGGGCTGCTTGGTATTCCATACCAGTACCAACGTAAGGTGCTTTAGGATTAATCAATGGCACAGCCTGACGTTGCATGTTGGCACCCATAAGGGCACGGTTGGAGTCATCGTTTTCCAAGAAAGGAATACATGCTGTCGCAACGGCAACTACCTGTTTTGGTGATACGTCCATGTAGTCAACAACGTTAGCTGGATACTCTTGGTTGACCCCTTGGTGACGTCCCATGACAACTTTTTCAGCAAAGGTTCCATCTTCATTAAGACGTGAGTTAGCCTGTGCTACAGTGAATTCATCTTCTTCATCGGCTGTCAACCAAACGATTTCGTTGGTAACAACACCTGTTTCACGGTCAACCTTACGGTATGGTGTTTGAACAAAACCATACTTGTTCAAGTGTCCGTAAGATGACAAGTTATTGATCAAACCGATGTTCGGTCCTTCAGGTGTCTCGATTGGACACATACGGCCGTAGTGAGTGTAGTGCACGTCACGGACTTCATATCCAGCACGGTCACGAGTCAAACCACCAGGTCCTAAGGCTGATAAACGACGTTTGTGAGACAACTCAGAAAGCGGGTTGTGTTGGTCCATGAACTGTGACAACTGTGATGAACCAAAAAATTCTTTAACCGCAGCTGTTACAGGACGAATATTGATAATTTGTTGTGGTGTCAAGACTTCATTATCTTGAACAGACATACGTTCACGGACATTACGTTCCATACGAGAAAGTCCAAGACGTACTTGATTGGCAAGCAATTCACCAACCGCACGGATACGACGGTTTCCAAGGTGGTCGATATCATCTACACGGCCAAGTCCTTCCGCCAAGTTAAGGAAGTAGCTCATCTCAGCAAGGATATCTGCAGGAGTGACGATACGAACCTTGTCATCTGGATTAGCATTACCAATGATTGTTACGACACGGTCTGGATCAGTTGGAGCAACAACCTTGAATTTTTGAAGAACAACTGGCTCAGTCACAACCGCAGCATCATTTGGAATGTAGACAATCTTGTTCAAATCACCATCCAAATGGCTTTCAATACTTTCAATCACGCTACGAGTCATGATTGTACCAGCTTCTACCAAGATTTCTCCTGTTTCAGGGTCTACCAATGGCTCTGCAATAGTTTGATTAAGCAAACGTGTTTTAACATTGAGTTTTTTATTGATTTTGTAACGACCAACTGCTGCTAAGTCATAGCGACGTGGGTCAAAGAAGCGTGCCACAAGCAAGCTACGTGAGCTTTCAGCAGTCTTAGGCTCACCTGGACGAAGGCGTTCGTAAATTTCTTTCAAGGCTTCGTCTGTACGAGAGTCCATTGGGTTCTTGTGGATATCTTTTTCAACAGTGTTGCGAACCAATTCGCTATCACCAAAGATATCAAAAATTTCATCATCACCTGAGAAACCAAGAGCACGAACCAAGGTTGTAAATGGAATCTTACGAGTACGGTCGATACGAGTGTAGGCGATATCTTTTGAGTCGCTTTCAAGTTCCAACCAAGCTCCACGGTTAGGGATAACAGTTGAACCGTAGCCCACTTTACCGTTTTTATCAACTTTATCGTTAAAGTAAACACCTGGTGAGCGGACCAACTGAGACACGATGATACGTTCACCACCATTGATGATGAAGGTACCCATTTCTGTCATGATTGGGAAATCACCAAAGAAAACTTCTTGGGTTTTGATTTCGCCTGTTTCTTTATTGATCAAGCGGAAGGTTACAAAAATTGGTGCTGAGTAGCTAGCATCGTGAATACGAGCTTCTTCTAGCGTATATTTTGGTTCCTTGATTTCATATCCAACAAATTCCAACTCCATTGTGTCTGTGAAGTTTGAAATTGGCAATACATCTTCAAACACTTCCTTAAGACCGTGGTCTAGGAAATCTTTGAATGAGTCAGTTTGAATTTCAATCAAATTTGGTAAGTCAAGAACTTCTTTGATTCTTGAAAAACTACGACGGGTACGATGTTTCCCGTATTGAACGTCATGTCCTGCCAAGATGATTCTCCTTTGTAAATAAGTTCCAAGCCTTGTCAATCAGGCTTTTCTAATCGTCATATGGTTTTAAAAACCCCTATCACCGTGTCCTCTTGATAAATTTTCAGAATCTTTAAGTCTTTGTTACAAGTACTCAAAATCCTGAAAAAAAGCACAAAAAGAGCAGCTAAATCTGACTTTTTCAGAAGATTTAACTGCTGTGAGCCTTGTCTGGACAATATTTCAGACAAAACCTACGACAAATGATTACTCATATTATACCCTATTTAGCTAGATTTTTCAAGGGGATTGACGAATTTTTGACAAAATCTTTTCCTATAAGAAAGGCTGGCTGAATCGTAACAAAATTTGTTGCTATTTTTTCTTTTAGTTTAATTTTAGGAAAACGCTTGCATCTTATTTTACTAAGTGCTATACTGATATAGAAATTTATTGATTGGAGAATCATTATGAGAAAAATACCATCTCACACTGAGAAAAAAATGATTTACAGCATCCGTTCCCTCAAAAATGGAACTGGTTCTGTCCTTATTGGAGCAAGCCTTATTCTGCTTGCCATGGCTACACCAACTATCTCAGCCAACGAAAATACTACAAGCAATAAGGGAACTAGTAACGAAACTACTACTGCCCTTGCCCAACCTCTTACTGATACAGCAGTTAACTCTGATAAGAACGAAAGTGATATTTCTTCGCCTAAAAATGCAAACGCTTCCCTAGAAAAAAAAGAAGAAAAACCTGCAACAGAGCCAACAACTCCTGTTTCAAGCCCAGCCGATTCAGCACCACAAACCGGACAAGATCGTTCAAGTGAGCCAACTACTGCTATTAGTCCAGCAGCGACTGAAACTAAAGCAGAAGAACCCATCGCAGATAACCACTTCCGCATCCATGTAAAGAAACTCCCTGAAGAAAACAAGGATTCTCAAGGTCTTTGGACTTGGGACGATGTTGAAAAACCATCTGAAAATTGGCCTAACGGAGCCTTGTCCTTTAAGGATGCCAAAAAAGATGACTATGGCTACTACCTAGATGTCAAATTAAAGGGAGAACAAGCCAAGAAAATTAGCTTCCTCATCAATAATACAGCTGGGAAAAATCTAACCGGTGATAAATCGGTAGAGAAACTGGCACCAAAAATGAATGAGGCTTGGTTGGACCAAGATCACAAGGTTTTCTCTTACGAGCCACAACCTGCAGGAACTATTCGCGTCAACTACTACCGTACAGATGGCAACTATGACAAGAAATCTCTCTGGTACTGGGGAGATGTGAAAAATCCAAGTAGTGGTGAATGGCCTAACGGAACAGACTTTACGGCTACAGGCAAATATGGGCGCTATATTGATATTCCACTCAAAGATGCAGCAAAAGATCTTGGATTTTTATTACTAGACAGAAACAAACAAGGAGACAATGTGAAAATCCGTAAAGAAGATTATAAGTTCACAGATTTGAAAAATCATAGCCAAATTTTCCTAAAAGATGATGACGAAACCATCTACACCAACCCCTACTATGTGCACGATATCCGCATGACAGGAGCTCAACACGTAGGCACTTCTAGCATTGAGAGTAGTTTTTCAACACTTGTCGGTGCTAAAAAAGAAGATATCCTCAAACACTCCAGCATCACTAATCATCTAGGAAACAAAGTAACTATCACTGACGTTACAATCGATGAGGCTGGTAAGAAAGTGACCTACAGCGGAGATTTCTCTGACACAAAACATCCTTATACCGTTAGCTACAACTCTGACAAATTCACTACCAAAACAAGCTGGCGTCTTAAAGATGAGACTTACAGCTATGATGGTAAACTTGGAGCTGACCTCAAAGAAGAAGGAAAACAGGTTGATTTAACTCTATGGTCACCAAGTGCTGATAAGGTTTCTGTTGTTGTCTACGACAAGAAAGACCCTGAAAAAGTAGTTGGAACTGTCGCCCTTGAAAAAGGAGAAAAAGGAACCTGGAAACAAACTCTGAATGAAAACTCTGGTCTCGGCATCAGCAATTACACTGGCTACTACTACCACTACCAAATTGAGCGCCAAGGTAAAACTGTTCTTGCACTCGATCCTTACGCTAAATCCCTCGCTGCTTGGAATAGTGACGATGCCAAGATTGACGATGCCCATAAAGTGGCTAAAGCTGCCTTTGTAGATCCAGCTAAACTAGGACCTCAAGACTTGACTTATGGTAAGATTCGCAACTTCAAATCGCGCGAAGATGCTGTCATCTATGAAGCTCATGTGCGTGACTTCACTTCAGATCCTGCCATCGCAAAAGATTTGACTAAGCCATTTGGTACCTTTGAAGCCTTTATCGAAAAACTAGACTACCTCAAAAACTTGGGTGTAACCCACATCCAGCTCCTTCCAGTCTTGTCTTACTACTTTGTCAATGAGTTGAAGAACCACGAACGCTTATCTGACTATGCTTCAAGCAACAGCAACTACAACTGGGGATATGACCCTCAAAACTACTTCTCCTTGACTGGTATGTACTCAAGCAATCCTAAGAATCCAGAAAAACGAATCGCAGAATTCAAAAATCTCATCAACGAAATCCACAAACGTGGCATGGGAGCCATCCTGGACGTAGTTTATAACCATACAGCCAAAGTCGATATTTTTGAAGATTTGGAACCAAACTACTATCACTTTATGGATGCTGATGGAACACCTCGAACTAGCTTTGGTGGTGGACGTTTGGGGACAACTCACTATATGACCAAACGCCTCCTAGTTGATTCTATCAAGTATCTAGTTGATACCTACAAAGTTGATGGATTCCGTTTCGATATGATGGGAGACCATGATGCCGCTTCTATCGAAGAAGCTTACAAGGCTGCACGCGCCCTCAATCCAAATCTAATCATGCTGGGTGAAGGTTGGAGAACCTATGCTGGTGATGAAAATATGCCTACTAAAGCTGCTGACCAAGATTGGATGAAACATACCGATACTGTCGCAGTATTTTCCGACGACATCCGTAACAACCTCAAGTCTGGTTATCCAAACGAAGGTCAACCTGCCTTTATCACAGGCGGCAAGCGTGATATCAACACTATCTTCAAAAATCTCATTGCTCAACCAACCAACTTTGAAGCAGATAGTCCCGGAGATGTTATCCAGTACATCGCAGCCCATGATAACTTGACCCTCTTTGACATCATCGCCCAATCTATCAAAAAAGACCCAAGCAAGGCTGAGAACTATGCTGAAATCCATCGTCGTTTGCGACTTGGAAATCTCATGGTCTTGACAGCTCAAGGAACTCCATTTATCCACTCTGGTCAGGAATACGGACGTACTAAACAATTCCGTGACCCAGCCTACAAGACTCCAGTAGCAGAGGACAAACAACCAAACAAATCTCACTTATTGCGTGATAAGGACGGTAACCCATTTGACTATCCTTACTTCATCCATGACTCTTACGATTCGAGCGATGCTATTAACAAGTTTGACTGGACTAAGGCTACAGATGGAAAAGTATATCCTGAAAATGTCAAGAGTCGTGACTATATGAAAGGTTTGATTGCCCTTCGTCAATCTACAGATGCCTTCCGACTTAAGAGTCTTCAAGATATCAAAGACCGTATCCGCCTCATCACTGTCCCAGGTCAAAATGGTGTGGAGAAAGAGGATGTAGTGATCGGTTACCAAATCACTGCTCCAAACGGTGATATCTACGCAGTCTTTGTCAATGCGGACGAAAAAGCTCGCGAATTTAATTTGAGAACTGCCTTCGACCACCTCAGAAATGCTGAAGTTTTGGCAGATGAAAACCAAGCAGGACCAGTAGGAATTGCCAACCCGAAAGGAATTGAATGGACCGAAAAAGGCTTGAAATTAAATGCCCTTACAGCTACTGTTCTTCGAATCGCTCAAGGCGGTGCTATCGTTGCCCCAGCTGTGGAAGAAAAACCAGAATTTGATCTTTCTAGCTTAAAACAAGAACACGGTCAAAATAACAGTCAAGACAATATGTCAAACCGAGTAGTCAAACCGGAACAGCAAACTCCAGCTCCACAAACTAAACCTGATTCTGCAAAACCAGATGCAAAAGTATCTGATGCAGAAAATAAACCTAACCAAGCTACAGCTGATTCACAAGCTGAACTACCAAATACAGGAACCAAAAATGATCACAAACTCCTGCTTGCAGGAATTAGTCTCCTTGCTCTTCTAGGTCTCGGGTTCTTGCTAAAAAACAAAAAAGAGAACTAAACTAGCCCTCCTATAGAACTATCCCCCAAGCCATAACGCTCGGGGGATTGATTTTTATACAATATTTGTCGTCATAATAAACTTGATTAGGATTTTTTATTAAGCCTCTTTCATGGCAAAATAAGCCCGTACTTTTGGAGCCACTTGCGTTCCGAAAAGTTCAATAGCTCTCAGGACTTGTTCATGAGGCATAGAACCAAGCGGTAGATGGAGCATGAAGCGGTCCAATCCTAAATCCTCAATCATGCGAATCAATTTTTCTGCCACTTGATCTGGATTGCCCACAAACATGGCACCATTTGATCCAACTTGCTCCAAATATTGCTCATAACGCAATTCCTGCCAGTGCGGACGGTCTTTGGAAATAGCATCCACCACTTGCTTGGTCGGATGGAAATAATCTTTTACAGCCTGCTCGCCATCTTCAGCAATCCAACCCCAAGAATGAGCCCCAACCTTTAGTTCATGACTAGCATGGCCCGCTTCGCTCCCAATCTCACGATAAGCCTGAATCAACTTTTTAAAATAACGAGGGTTCCCACCAATAATGGCATAGACAATCGGTAAGCCTGCCTGAGCAATCTTCACTGTTGATTCGACATGACCACCTGTCGCTATCCACAAGGGTAATTTGTCCTGAACTGGACGAGGATAAACTTCTTTACCAGCAATCGTTTGGGTCAATCGACCTTTCCAGTCTAGCTTTGTCTTTTCATTGACTAACTGAAGCAAGTCTAATTTCTCATCAAAGAGGGCTTCGTAGTCTTTCAAATCATAGCCAAACAAGGAGAAAGATTCCGTGAAAGAACCCCTTCCGGCCATAATCTCCGCACGTCCATTTGACAAAGCATCGATAGTGGCATACTGTTGGAACAAGCGAATCGAATCCATGCTCGAGAGAATGCTGACTGCACTGGTCAAACGGATTTTCTTGGTATTGACTGCCCCAGCTGCCAGGACAATCTCTGGAGCTGATACTGCAAAATCCTCTCGATGGTGCTCGCCAATCCCATACACATCCAAACCAACCTTGTCAGCCAGTTCAATCTCTGCCACCAACTGACGAATGCGTTCAGCATGACTGTAAGTCTGCCCAGTTCCTTCAAGCTCCGTTGTTTCCCCAAATGTCGAAATTCCCAATTCTACCATAGTAATTCTCCCTGTCTATTTCTGTTCTTCAATTTGAAAAATTATTCTAACACGAATATTGAGTACAAACAACCAATTTGCTCACAAGAAAAAGCCTAGATAACTAGACTTTTTTAACTTATTCTACCGTTACTGATTTAGCAAGGTTACGTGGTTTATCCACATCAAGACCACGGTGTAGGGTTGCAAAGTAAGCGACCAATTGTGTTGGTACGACCATTGAAATTGGTGAGAGGTAAGGGTGGACGGTCGTAAGAACGATGTCGTCTGTATCTTTGGCAACATTTTCTTCTGCGATAGTGAGGACTTTGGCACCACGGGCTGCGACCTCTTGGATATTTCCACGAGTATGGTTGGCAAGGACTGGATCTGACAAAAGGGCCAAGACAGGTGTTCCTTCTTCAATTAAGGCAATGGTTCCGTGCTTAAGTTCTCCTGCTGCAAAACCTTCACACTGGATGTAAGAAATCTCTTTGAGTTTGAGACTTGCTTCCATAGCTACATAGTAATCTTGACCACGCCCGATGTAAAAGGCGTTGCGAGTTGTTTCAAGAAGCTCACGAACCTTGGCTTCAATGGTTTCTTTCTCTGAAAGAGTTGATTCGATAGACTGAGCTACAATTGACAATTCATGAACCAAGTCAAAGTCTTGCGCTTTGGCATTGCCATTTGCTTCTCCGACTGCTTTTGCAAGGAAGGCAAGGGCTGCGATTTGCGCTGTATAAGCCTTGGTTGAGGCTACGGCAATTTCAGGACCCGCATGAAGGAGCATGGTATGGTTGGCTTCACGTGAAAGTGTTGAACCTGGGACATTTGTCACTGTCAAGCTTGGGATTCCCATTTCATTAGCCTTGACCAAAACCTGACGGCTATCAGCTGTTTCACCAGATTGGCTGATAAAGATGAAGAGTGGTTTCTTGCTGAGCAGTGGCATACCGTAGCCCCACTCAGATGAGATTCCAAGTTCAACTGGTGTATCAGTCAATTCTTCCAGCATCTTCTTAGAAGCAAATCCTGCGTGGTAAGATGTTCCAGCTGCAAGGATGTAGATACGGTCTGCGTCTTGAACAGCCTGGATGATAGCTGGGTCTACTACTACTTGACCAACCTCATCTGTGTAGGCTTGGATGAGTTTACGCATAACAGTTGGTTGCTCGTCAATTTCCTTGAGCATGTAGTAAGGATAAGTTCCCTTACCGATATCTGACAAATCAAGCTCAGCAGTGTAGCTAGCACGCTCACGACTATTACCATCATAGTCTTGAACTTCCACACTATCAGCCTTGACGATTACCAGCTCTTGGTCATGAATTTCCATGTATTGGTTGGTCTCACGAATCATAGCCATGGCGTCTGAGCAGACCATGTTATAGCCTTCTCCAAGACCAATCAAAAGTGGTGATTTATTTTTAGCCACGTAGATGACTTCAGGATCTTGTGAGTCAACCAAGGCAAAGGCATAAGAACCACGGATGATGTGAAGAGCTTTTTTGAAGGCTTCAAGAACTGACAAGCCATCTTCTTCTGCAAATTTTCCAATTAAGTGAACGGCGATTTCCGTATCTGTTTGCCCTTTGAAGTGGTGACCTGCAAGGTATTCTTCCTTGATTTCAAGGTAGTTCTCAATCACCCCATTGTGCACCAAAACAAAACGTTCTGTCTCAGAACGGTGTGGGTGAGCATTGTCTTCCGTTGGTTTCCCGTGAGTCGCCCAACGAGTATGTCCAATACCAGTTGTTCCCCCAACACCAGCTGTTTTAGCAGACAATTCTGCGATACGACCTACAGCCTTGACTAGGTGATTTTCAGCACCACCTAGGACAAAAATTCCCGCAGAATCATAGCCACGGTATTCGAGCTTTTCAAGCCCTTGAATCAAAATATCAGTTGCATTTGTGTTTCCAACAACACCAACAATTCCACACATAGTATATACGACACAGACCAGCTGTGCTTTCTCCTTAAAATTGGTATAGTCTAATTCCTCTTTTATAGAATCAGCAAAAACAGTATATACTTGTTTCTCTCACTTGTCAAGAGTTAAAATTGGTATAGTTCAAATTAAGCTCCTGTAAGCAAAAAACTCTGACCAATTAGTACAATCAGTCAGAGTCCTTTTTAAAATCCATTATTATCGCTTAGCTCCTTGAACCAGTGCCCTGATTTCTTCAGATGACGTTCTTGCGTTTCCAAGTCTAATTCAACCAAACCATAGCGATTTTTATAGCTGTTGAGCCATGACCAGCAATCAATAAAGGTCCAGATTAAGTATCCTTTACAGTTGGCTCCATCTTCAATAGCACGGTGAAGTTCATGAAGATGACCTTTTACAAAGTCAATACGGTAATCATCTTGAATCATTCCATTCTCACGGAATTTTTCTTCCCCTTCAACACCCATACCATTCTCTGTCAACATCCATTCGATATTACCATAATTTTCCTTGATATTTTGAGCAATGTCATAAATCCCTTGTTCATAAATCTCCCAGCCACGATGAGGATTGATTTTACGTCCAGGCATCACATAAGGCTCGTAAAAATGTTCTGGTAAGAGTGGACTCTCTGGATGCTTAGCAAATCGAGGCGCCATAACACGCAAAGGTTGATAGTAGTTGACACCAAGGAAGTCCACTGTATTGTCACGAATGAGCTTCAACTCCTTCTCTGTAGCATCAGGCAAGAGACCGTATTCATGTAAGATTTCTACCAACTCCTGTGGATAAGTCCCCAAGACAGATGGATCTAAGAAAGATTGGGCCTGAAAGAGATCTGCAATCCGAGCAGCCTTGACATCAGCAGGATGCTGGCTACGTGGATAAGCCGGTGTCAAGTTGAGGACAATCCCAATCTTGGAATCAGGCAAGAGTTCATGGCAGGCCTTGACCGCCCGACTGCTGGCCAATTGTGTATGATAAGCTACTTTAACGGCTGCCTCTGCATCCACCTTGTGTGGATAATGGGCATCGTAAAAATAGCCAAATTCTACTGGAACGATGGGCTCGTTAAAGGTAATCCATTGATCCACTAAATTTCCATAAGTCTCAAAACAAAAACGAGCATAGTCTTCATAGGCTGAGACAGTCGCCTTATTTTCCCAACCATCACCATCCTCTTGAAGGGCAAAAGGTAAATCAAAATGATAAAGATTGACTAAAAGACGAATCCCTTTAGCCTTAATAGCCTCAAAAACCTTACGATAGAAATCCACACCTTGAGAATTGACTTCCCCACGCCCTTGTGGAAAAATCCGTGACCACTGAATAGAAGTCCGAAAGGCCGTGTGACCAGTTTCTAACAGTAGCTCAATATCCTTTTCCCAGTTTTCATAAAAGGTTGATGTTTTATCTGGACCAATCCCATTATAGTAACGATTTGGCTCCACTTGGTACCAATAATCCCAGAGATTATCTCCCTTACCGTCACCAGCTACACGTCCTTCTGTTTGTGGTCCAGAAGTAGAGGATCCCCAGACAAAATCCTTTGGAAATCTTAGCATACATTTACCTCTTTATCTACTCATTTTTCCCATTATACAGAAAAAACAAGGTAAAAACTAGTTACATTTTTTCCTTGTTTTTCTTCTGATTATAGTTTTTATTTCTTGCTGAGAATTTCAAGCGTTTCAAGCAAGTTATCTGCATGAACTTCGATAGTGTCACCAGTCGCTTTAATCTTCACTTCTACGATACCATCGGCCGCTTTTTTACCAACAGTAATACGGATTGGCAATCCAATCAAGTCGCTATCGCTGAATTTAACACCAACACGTTCGTTACGGTCATCTGTCAAGACTTCATAACCAGCTCCCATCAAGCTTGCTTCAAGCTTTTCTGTCAAGGCTTGCGCTTCATCATCCTTGACATTGACAGTGATCAAGTGCACATCAAATGGTGCCAATTCTTTAGGGAAGTTGATTCCCCAAGCGTAACGGTATTCACCTTTTGGCGTTTTGTTAACAAAGAGGCGAGCGTGTTGCTCCATCACTGCTGAAAGGAGACGGCTGACACCGATACCGTAACATCCCATGATAATTGGCACAGCACGGCCATTTTCATCCAAAACATCTGCTCCCATGCTTGCTGAATAGCGAGTGCCAAGTTTGAAGATGTGACCAATTTCAATACCACGCGCAAAGTTAAGGACACCTTGTCCGTCTGGTGAAATTTCACCCTCACGAACTTCACGGATATCCACATATTCTGCAGTAAAATCACGACCTGGGTTCACACCAGTCAAGTGGTAGCCATCTTCGTTAGCACCCACAACTGCATTACGAACATCTTGCACTTTACGATCTGCAATGATTTTAACATTCTCTGGCAAACCAACTGGGCCAAGTGAACCAAATCCTGCTTGAACAAGATTCGCCACTTCTTCTTCGCTAGCAACGTCAAAGAAATCTGCTCCCAAGTGGTTTTTCAACTTAACTTCATTAAGCTGATCATTTCCAACTAGAAGGGCGGCAACAAGCTCACCGTCTGCCATGTAGAAGAGGGTTTTAATCGTTTGTTCTTCTGGAACGTTGAGGAAGGCGGCAACTTCATCGATTGTTTTAACATCTGGTGTTGCAACACGAGTCACTTCTTCTTCAGCAACGACACGGTTGCTTGGTTTGTACTCGTTTGTTGCCATTTCCAAGTTAGCAGCATAGCTAGACTCACTTGAGTAAGCAATGGTATCTTCACCAGAAACCATCCATTTAAGCAATTCTGCCTTGATTTCTTCTTGCACTTCTGCAGGAATTTCATCAAATGAGGTAACTGACTTGTCCAAAACAACCCATCGGTCAAGGTCTGTACGAGCAGGTGTAATAGCCATAAATTCTTGGCTGTCCTTACCACCCATGGCTCCACCGTCACCGATGATAGCCTTGAAATCTAAACCACTACGAGTGAAAATACGCTCATAAGCAGCCTTGTACTCATCGTAAACACTGTCCAAGCTATCATAGTTAGCGTGGAAACTGTAAGCATCTTTCATGATAAACTCACGTGTACGGAGTAGTCCATTACGTGGGCGTTTTTCATCACGATACTTAGGCTGGATTTGATAAAGGTTAAGCGGCAATTGCTTGTAAGACTTAACAGAATCACGGACAATAGCTGTAAAGGTTTCTTCGTGAGTTGGACCTAGGATAAAGTCTGATTTTTCACGGTTTTTTAGTTTGTAAAGGTCTTCACCATAAGTTTCATAACGACCTGATTCGCGCCACAATTCTGCACTAAGAAGGGCAGGAGCCAACATCTCAACGGCACCAATCTTGTCGAATTCTTGGCGCATGATGTTTTTAGCTTTTTCAATCACACGGTTAGCAAGTGGTAGGTAAGAATAAACGCCTGCTGAAACTTGGCGAACATAACCAGCTCGCAACATAAGAGCGTGGCTGATAACTTGAGCATCGCTTGGCATTTCGCGAAGCGTTGGGATAGGCATTTTACTTTGTTTCATAATATTCCTCGATTATCTAAAAAAGAGTCGCATGATGTCATTCCAGGTCACAGCAATCATCAAGACAACCATGATGACCACTCCGGCCAAGGTGACATAGGTTTCAATTTCTTGTTTCAATGGTTTGCGGCGGATGGCTTCTAGGATATTGAGCACAATCTTACCACCATCCAGGGCTGGAATCGGAATAAGATTAAAAATCCCAATATTGATGGAAATTATTGCCAAGAAGTACAAGACATTCTCAATTCCATTTTTAGCAGCATCACTACTTGCCTTAAAGATGGCAACAGGTCCACCTAGCTTGTTCAAATCCGGTTGGAAAATCAGATTTTTCAGTTCTGAGAGAATTCGGAGGGCTGAGTCAGCAGCAGTTGTAAAACCACCTACAAACATGGATAGAAAATCTGACTTAATCCCCGGTTGAACACCTAGAAGGTAATGGCCTTGACTTTCTTCGGGTGTAACTGTAACTTGTTTGTCACTACCCTTTTCAGAAATAGTCACATCCAAGGTCGGGGCTGTCTTATCTTTGGTTTCTGATTCCACAGCCTGAATCAAACTTTCCCAGTTGCTAACCTCATGTGAGCCAATTTTGGTAATTTGTGCCGTTTCTGGTACTCCCACCTTAGCCAAGGCCCCTTGGGGCATAATATGGAACTGGTTGGTATCGACATCTCTGACACCACCCTGCATGAAGATTAAAATCCAGAAAACAACAACCCCTAAGATAAAGTTGTTCATAGGGCCTGCAAAATTAGTAATGAGTTTCCCCCAGATAGTCGCATTTTGATATTGAACATCTAAAGGAGCAATCCGAACCTCAGTTCCATCTGCTTCCACAACCGTTGCATCGTGATCCACTGCAAATGTTTTTTCTTCCTCCAGAACCAAGCCCCTGATAAAGAGCTTGTCTTCAAAATCAAACTGGGTCACCTGCATAGGAAGAGCTGTTTGATCCAATTTTTTACCTGAGAGATTGATGCGTTTAACCTTACCATCATCAGTAAGCGTCAAACTGACAGGAGTTCCTGTCTTGATTTCAGTTGTATCATCACCCCAACCGGCCATGCGAACGTAGCCTCCCAGAGGCAAGATTCGAATGGTATAGGCCGTTCCATCCTTGCCAATATGAGCAAAGATCTTGGGTCCCATACCGATGGCAAATTCACGCACTAGAATCCCTGATTTCTTGGCAAAGTAGAAATGTCCGAACTCGTGCACCACTACAATAATCCCAAAAACCAGAATAAAGGTTAAAATTCCGAGCATAGTATTTCCTCCGTCTTTTGATTAAAAGAGTCCAAACAAGTGCATAATTGGAAATACAAGCAACATACTATCGAAACGATCCAAAACACCACCATGTCCAGGAATAAATTTCCCAGAATCCTTGACACCAAAGTGACGCTTGATCGAACTTTCTAGTAAATCACCAAATTGTCCAGCAATGCTAAAGAAAATAGCAAAGACTGACATCTTGTAAATTCCATACGGAAGAGCAACTGTACTGTCAAACATCATAAAGATGATGGTTACTAAAATAGCACCTAAAATACCACCCAAGGCACCCTCAAAGGTTTTATTTGGAGAAACTGTCGGAGCTAATTTTCGTTTCCCAAAGTTCATCCCAGCAAGATAGGCACCACTGTCGGTAGCCCAGACAATACACAAGGCCAATAGAGCCTTATCTAAACCTGCAACGCGAGCATCTAGTAAAGCATTAAATCCAAAGCCTACATAGAAACTCATAGCAAGAGGGAAAACAGCATCCTCAATCGTATAAGACTTGCTAAAAACAGTCGTTCCTAACATGATTGAAATCAAAACACTATAAGCAACCACATTCCCATCAACTGGTAGAAAAGTCAGGTAATTCTCCAAGGGAATGGTCAAAGCAAAGGTTGCAAAGAGGGTCAGGAGACCCTCCATAGTCATGGTCTCTAGACCTCTCATCTTCAAAAGTTCATGCATAGCTAGCATGGCTATGATTCCAATTGCTATCTGAAGCAAGAGGCCCCCAATCATTAAAATCGGTAGAAAAATAGCCAGTGCAATCCCTGCAAACAAGGTTCTTTTCTGTAAATCCTGTGTCATATTTCCTCCTAAACTCCTCCAAATCGGCGATGACGACGATTGTAGGCAAGAATAGCTTCCTGCAAAGCTGCCTCGTCAAAATCAGGCCATAAGGTATCCGTAAAATAGAGCTCACTATAGGCTCCCTGCCATGGAAGGAAATTGCTCAAACGCAATTCTCCACTGGTACGGATAATCAAGTCTGGATCTCGTACATCCTTAGGCAAATGCTGGGTGAAGAGATAGTTGCCAATCAATTCCTCTGTGATGTCACCTGGATTGATTTTGGCATCTAAAACATCCTGGGAAATCAACTTAAGCGCCTGTGTAATCTCAGCACGTCCACCATAGTTGAGGGCAAAGTTAAGAATCAATCCTGTGTTGTTCTTAGTCAATTCCTCAGCCTTGGTTAAAGCTTCAAAGGTTTGCTTAGGCAGGCGGTCTGTCTCCCCAATCATTTGAATCTTAACATTATTTGCGTGCAATTCCGGGACATAATTGTCATAAAACTCTACCGGAAGGTTCATGATAAACTTGACTTCCTGATCAGGGCGGGTCCAGTTTTCCGTAGAAAAAGCATAAACTGTAATAACCTTAACTCCCAGTTTGTTGGCTGCCTTGGTCACAGTTTGCAATGCTTCCATGCCCGCCTTGTGTCCGAAGACTCGCGGTTGCATACGTTTTTTAGCCCAACGGCCATTCCCATCCATGATGATACCGATATGAGCAGGAACCTGTGTCGGAACCTCTACTTCTACAGCCTTATCTTTCTTAAAAAATCCAAACATGATCTTATTCCTATTCAAAAATCTATCGTTTCATTATACCATATTTCCCCATTTTCTTCTATCACTAAGCTATTTATTCTCAGGCATAAAGCCCATTTTTCAAAAAAATAAGCCGCCTGATTGGGCGACTTTATTTTTTATAGGGAGATTATTATGAAAAAGTTTTAGGAGTTTAAGTTAAGGTCTTCTTAACTTATGAACTTAGTATACACTTCCTAGCTTAAAGTTTCCTTAAGTATTTTTAAAAATCAAATTTTTCCATTTTTCCTGCCAATTTTTCTTGGATAGACGTGTTCGATAAAGTCCCATTCGGTCTTCATTTTCTAAGAAATGAGGAGTTGGACGAACTTGAAAATTCAAAATATCCTCCAAACCGTATGGAGTAAAGAGCTCCAAAGCGGATTCTTCATTCAAGCGCAGTCCAACTGCCGTACACCGTTCTGGATACTTACTCATGGCATCACAAGAGCTGCTATAGGGAGTAGTATGAGGGCTGTGCTGGTGCATATAGACTTGATTTTTCAATTCCCACTGGTACTGAGGAAAATCCTCTCGCAGTTTTTTCTCTAAGGACAAGGTTTCCTCATAAGAAATATCCGGATCAAAGAAAATCACATCTACATCTGTTTCAAGATCAAATGCTGGTCTCTCTGACAAGAGATTCCAGATAAAATTTCTGACAGAACCTGCTGCCAACCAGGAGTCTTTCAAACCAAGGTTTCGGATGATAGTCAAAATAGCCATCATATCCGGATTTTCTCTGAAAGAGTCTAAAATTTCAGCCTTATTTTTCAATATATTCATACCCTAAATGCTCATATGCCTTAGCAGTCGCCACCCGTCCAGAACGTGTCCGCATGATAAAACCTTTTTGAATCAAGTAGGGCTCATACATGTCTTCAACTGTCTCACGCTCTTCTGCTATGTTAACAGAAAGAGTTCCTAGACCAACAGGACCACCACCGTACATCTCAATCATGGTGCGAAGGATTTTTTGATCCACATAGTCCAAACCTTCATGGTCAACATCCAGCATAGTCAAAGCCTTATCGGTAATAACATCATCGATAACCCCATTCCCCATAATCTGGGCAAAATCGCGCACGCGTTTGAGGAGACGATTGGCAATACGAGGGGTTCCACGACTACGTAGGGCTAATTCAGATGCTGCCTCATGAGTGATTTCCATCTCAAAAATATCTGCCGTCCGCTCAACAATTTCCGTCAAGTCAGCATGGGCATAATACTCCATGTGACCTGTAATTCCAAAACGTGCCCGTAGCGGATTTGAGAGCATACCAGCCCGAGTCGTCGCACCAATCAAAGTGAAAGGTGGCAACTCCAAATGAACACTGCGACTGCCTTCACCAGCCCCAATCATGATATCAATGTAGAAGTCCTCCATGGCACTATAAAGCACCTCTTCCACTGACATTGGCAAACGATGAATCTCATCAATAAAAAGAACATCCCCAGGCTCTAAGTCATTCAAAATCGCTACCAAATCACCGGCTTTTTCAATGACTGGACCCGAAGTCTGCTTGAGATTGACACCTAGTTCGTTGGCAATAACAAAAGCCATGGTCGTTTTTCCCAAGCCTGGAGGGCCAAATAAAAGCACATGATCCAGCGCTTCATCCCGCATTTTGGCAGCTTCTATAAAGATTTGAAGCTGGTCCTTGACCTTATCCTGCCCAATATATTCACGTAAATACTGAGGACGGAGCGTGCGTTCTACTAACTCCTCGTCCCCCATTATCTCATTATCTAAAATTCTACTCATGGCTCTATTATATCAAAAAACCAAGCCACAAACAAAAAAGCCACCTGATTGGGTGACTCCAGAGTTTAGCACCTATGTGGTATAACATTCTACGGCACTGCTACACCGCCTACGAAAGGAGGTGAGATAGCCCATACTCAAAACTATCATCGGACCAATTGTGGTCGGTGTCGTTCTTCGCTTAGTCGATAAATGGCTAAACAAGGATAAATAGTGTCAAAAAAGACCCCTAGCTTATTTGGTCGTGAGCTTGGGGCCTTTTCTAGCCTATGATATAGAACTAGTACTCAATTCCTTTTTATTATCCCATAGTTCACAAAATTTTTCAAAGGTTTATATTCGTGGCTTTTCAAGCTTTAACCGCTGTACAACAATATGATGACTCACTCCTTGAAAACCAAGAGCATTATTACAGTAGTTCTAGTCCTTTAATTAACAGTCACTTAAATTCAAAGTAAGGTTGAAGTAGCTGAAGCGACAACAGACCTATTTATTAGTCATATTCGCTAAAAAAAGTCCCCGCCAATTCCCCGACCAAAATCCGAAAAATATCGGAAAATGATTTTTAGAATAGTCCCCAAAATCCTGAAATAGAGCCAAAAAACTCCACCTGATTGGGTGGAGTTAAGGGAGATTATTATGAAAAAGAAAAGTTTTGGATTTTATTAAATAAAGTTAGGAGGTCTTTATTTAATAACTATATGTTACAAGACAAAGCTTAAAACTAGCTTAACTTTTCTCAAATTTTACTATTCTGCAAAAAATTCTATCACTATCACCTACCCACAAAAAAAGCCACCTGATTGGATGGCTTCATTAGGAGATTATGATGAAAAAAGTTTTAGGATTTCATTAAATAAAGTTAGGAGGTCTTTATTTAATGACTATATAATACTAGACCATCCTTAAATTTTGCTTAATAAAAAACAAATTTTATTATTTTTCTCGATTCATCCAAGTCATTCCTGTACAGTCATAGGTGGATAAAGTTTCAAAACCCATAGAACGATAGAATTCCAAGGTTCTTTCTGTCTGGTCTGTTACCAGCTGGACTTGATAGGCATCTTTGTAATCCTCTAAAGCCTCTTTCATTAGGGCACTACCAATCCCTTGACGCTGATAGATTGGTAAAACGATTAAATCCTGAACCAATACTGATGAGAATCCATCTCCAACCAAACGAATCAAGCCCACCACAGCATCGCCATCAAGTGCCACATAAATCTCTAATGAATGAGATAAGGCCTGCTCCAGCATCTCTGGTTGATGGGTATAATTTGTCCAACCGACAGCCTGATAGAGATGCAAAACATCCTATATCTTGACAATTTCTTGCTTTCTAATAGTAATCATCTCAACACCTCTTAAAGGTCTCTCAAGCTCTTGTACTGTCGTCCATTTTTATCAAAGTTTTCAGGACGCAACCATTTTTCCAAACGATCTTTGACTTTGGGCCAGTCCTTATCAATCATAGACAACCAATCCGTATCTCTTGTACGCCCCTTATATACGACTGCCTGGCGGAAGGTCCCTTCATAGACAAAACCTAAACGTTCCGCTGCTCGTCTGGATGGCAGATTTAAGGCATCGCATTTCCACTCATAGCGACGATAGTTAAGCTCCTCAAAGACATAGCAAGCCAAGAGGTACTGGGCTTCTGTCCCTATCCGTGTCCCCCTGAGTTTTGGAGAAAAAGTGACAGCTCCCACTTCTATTACTCGGTTATTCTTGTCAATACGCATGAGAGAAAAAGTTCCCAAAGCCTTACCAGTTGCCTTGTCTATGATTGCATAGTAAAAACGATCCTTACGAGCCAACATCTTATTTAAGAGAGTAACCAGCTCCTCCATATCTGCCACTGGTTCCTGAAAGAGGTAGGTCCACATCTCCCGAGGCGTATCAGGGCCATAAACAGCTAATAAATTCTCCGCATGCTTTTCCACTGAAAGAGCTTCTATTCGAGCATAACGTCCTTCTAAGAAATCAATAGAAGGCAGTTCACCTGGTATATAACCTTCCATTGACTCACCAATCATCTGACCATATTCATTTACTGGCATCTTTCTTCTCCTTGTTTCACTTTTCAAACTTTATAGTTGCCCATAGTATATCATACTTTCATAAGAAGATTCAAAAAATCCTCCAGATTCTACTCTGAAGGATTCCTATCTTATTTCACAACGATATTAACCAATTTATTCGGTACTGCAATTACTTTCACGATGTCCTTACCGTCAATTTCTGCTTTGACTTTTTCGTCAGCTAGAGCAATTTCTTGCAATTCTTCGCGTGACAAGTCTTTAGCGACCATGAGTTTAGCACGAACTTTTCCTTTGATTTGGACAACGATTTCGATTTCGTCTTCAACTAATTTGCTTTCGTCCCATGTTGGCCAAGCCACGTAAGAGATTGACTCACCTGTTGCCGCAACTGTTTGCCACAGTTCTTCTGCCAAGTGAGGTGCAAATGGGGCAATCAATTGGATAAAGCCTTTGGCGTAGTCCACATAGAGTTTGTCTTCCTTGTTAGCAGCGTTGACAAAGACCATGAGTTGGGCAATAGCTGTGTTGAATTTGAGGGATTCGATTTGCTCTGTGACAGCTTTAACGGTTTCGTTGTAAACTTTGTCAAGAGCGCCATTGTTTTCCGCAACAATATCCTTACTTGTAATCAAACGGTAAACACGGTCAAGGAACTTACGACTTCCTTCCAGACCTTCTTCAGACCAAGCGATTGAAGCATCAAGTGGGCCCATGAACATTTCATAAACACGAAGGGTATCGGCACCGTATTGTTCAACCACATCATCTGGGTTAACAACGTTCTTGAGAGATTTAGACATCTTGGCTGGTGCTTGCTCCAACTCTTCCCCTGTTTCTACATGGAAGAAAGAACCGTCACGTTTTTCAACCTTGTCAGTTGCCACAAGAGCCCCACGGTGGTCACGATAGCTGGTTCCCAAAATCATCCCTTGGTTAAAGAGTTTTTGGAATGGTTCTTTCGTCGGAACAACACCGAGGTCGTAGAGGAATTTGTGCCAGAAACGAGCATAAAGCAAGTGAAGAACAGCATGCTCTGCACCACCCACATAGATATCAACTGGCAACCATTGTTTGAGAAGATCCTCATCAGCCAATTTCTCAGTATTGTGTGGGTCGATATAGCGGAGGTAGTACCAGCTTGAACCAGCCCATTGTGGCATGGTGTTTGTTTCACGACGACCTTTGACACCATCTTCACGAGTCACTTCAAGCCAGTCTGTCAAGTTAGCTAGTGGACTTTCACCAGTACCTGAAGGGCGGATGTCCTTTGTTACTGGCAAGACAAGTGGCAATTCATTTTCAGGGACAGCTGTTGAAGTTCCATCTTCCCAATGAATGATTGGAATTGGTTCACCCCAGTAACGTTGACGGCTAAAGAGCCAGTCGCGGAGACGGTAGGTAACCTTCTCTTGTCCACAGCCTTTTTCTTCCAACCAAGCCACAATCTTAGCAATAGCGTCTTCTTTGTTGAGTCCATCTAGGAAGTCTGAATTAACGTGAAGGCCATCTTCTGTGTAGGCAGCTTCTTCAACGTTTCCACCTTCAAGTACTTCGACGATTGGAAGGTCAAATTGTTTGGCAAATTCCCAGTCACGTTGATCGTGGGCAGGCACAGCCATGACAGCACCTGTTCCATAGCTAGACAATACGTAGTCGGAAATCCAGATTGGGATTTCTTTACCGTTAACAGGGTTTACAGCATAAGCACCAGTCCAAACACCAGTTTTTTCTTTGGCAAGGTCTGTACGAGCCAAGTCTGACTTGAGGCTGGCTTGGTGTTTGTAGTCAGCTACAGACTCAGCTTGTTCAGGACTTGTGATAGCATCTACTAGTTCATGCTCAGGCGCCAAAACATTGAAGGTCGCACCGAAAAGGGTGTCCGGACGAGTAGTAAAGACTGTAAATTCCTTTTCTGCTCCTTTTACTTTGAAAGTTACATTAGCACCAGTTGATTTACCAATCCAGTTGCGCTGCATGTCCTTGATAGACTCTGGCCAATCCAGATCATCCAAGTCATTAAGCAAGCGCTCTGCGTAGGCCGTGATTTTGAGCATCCATTGGCGCATTGGTTTGCGAACAACTGGATAGCCTCCACGCTCAGAAGTTCCGTCAGGAAGAACCTCTTCGTTGGCGATGGCTGTTCCCAATTCCTCAACCCAGTTTACTGGCACTTCCGCTTCATAGGCCAATCCTTTTTCGTAAAGCTTAGTGAAAATCCATTGCGTCCACTTGTAGTAGTTTGGATCTGTTGTGTTAACTTCACGATTCCAGTCGTAGGAAAATCCAAGCGCATTGATTTGGCGTTTGAAGTTGGCAATGTTCTCAGCTGTAAATTCTGCTGGATCATTACCAGTATCCATAGCATATTGCTCTGCAGGCAAACCAAAAGCATCCCAACCCATAGGGTGAAGGACATTATATCCTTGCGCACGTTTGTAACGGCTGAGGATATCGGTTGCTGTATAACCTTCTGGGTGACCTACGTGTAGACCCGCTCCAGACGGATAAGGGAACATGTCAAGCGCATAAAACTTAGGTTTTGATGCATCAGTTCCTGTCTTAAATGTATGATGTTCTGCCCAGTAGCCCTGCCACTTAGGCTCAATTTCTTTATGATTGTAAAAACTCATGGTCTCTCTCCAATTTTGTGATGTTACTATTATACCATTTTTGAGGGAATTTGAAAGATGAGAAATGTTCTTTTGGGCTTGTATAAAAAGAAAGACTGAATCGCAAATCCAACTTATTTAGCAGAATAAAAAATTAGCTCACACTTGGAGCTAACTTCTATAGATTGTTTTTCTCTTCCATCTTCTCCCGTCCTAGTTCTCGGTAACTACGATCTCCGACAACCTCAACTCTAAACTGACCGTCCTCATATTCAAGAATCGTCACGCTACCATTATCTAGACCATGCGGATGCATACCATTAATCAGATAAACAATGGTTCCAATAGTCATTCCGTGACTGACAACAAGGGCGTTGCCCCCGCCTTGCTCTTCCATTTCTTTGGCAATCGCTTCAAAACCTTCCTTGATTCGGCCACTGAGTTTTTCCCAGCCCTCAGCCCAACCAGCTGTATCAACCTCTACCAAACCCTCAGCCAGTTCAGCATAAGATAATTGGTGAACGTGGTCCACATTAAAGATACGAGGAATAAGTCCCATGAAAAGATCACCATCGTAAGCTCCATCAAAACTACCGAAACACCATTCTCTGATACGCTTGTCCATGCGATAAGGGATTTTTCCTTGCAATCTAAGTTCTTCAAGTATAATTCCCATGGTCTGAATCGTACGACCTGAGTCACTTGAATAAGCACGTTCAAACTGCATGCCTGACTCTCTCAATCCAATACCTAGCTCGTGGATTCCTAATTCACCTTCTGCTGTCAAAGGAGTATCACTCCAACCTTGCGCGCGACCAATTGTGTTAAACATGGTCTTACCATGACGTACCAAATACAATCGTACTTTTACCATTTTCCGTCCTCCGTTTGCTTCTATTATATCATGGATGATAAAACAAAAGCCACCCATACAGGCGACTTTTGCAGGAGATATTATGAAAAAGTTTAGGAGTTCATTAAATAAAGATATTAGATGAAAATCAAATTCAAACTAAATCAGTGTTATCTGTTTCAAATAATATTAGGAGGTCTTTATTTAATGGTTATAGTATACACGCCTAACCTTAAATAGAGCTTAAAATTTCTCCTATTTTCTTAATTTTTAAAACTATGAATTGGTGCTGGGATTTGTCCTCCACGAGAGATGAAATCAACAGACGAAGCCCCATTGACCTTCATAACTGGAGCTGTACCAAGAAGACCACCAAACTCAATCATATCGCCTTCTTTTCCTTTTGGAATGATACGAACAGCTGTTGTTTTCATGTTAATGACACCAATTGCAGCCTCATCTGCAATCATGGCGGCAATAGTTTCAGCAGGTGTATCTTCTGGGATGGCAATCATATCCAAACCAACAGAACAGATAGCCGTCATGGCTTCTAGTTTTTCCAAATTAAGAGAACCATTTTGCACTGCAGCAATCATTCCCTCATCCTCAGAAACTGGGATAAAGGCACCAGACAAACCACCAACTTGGTTGCAGGCCATCACTCCGCCCTTCTTAACTTGGTCATTCAAGAGAGCTAAGGCAGCCGTCGTTCCGTGTGTTCCAACTGTTTCTAACCCCATTTCTTCAAGGACACGTGCAACAGAATCTCCAACCGCAGGAGTTGGCGCCAAACTCAAGTCCACAATACCAAACTCCACACCCAGCCTCTCACTGGCCATTTGACCAACCAATTGACCGATACGAGTGATTTTAAAGGCAGTTTTCTTAACTGTTTCGGCTACTACATCAAAGCTCTGTCCACGAACTTTTTCCAAGGCACGTTTCACCACACCAGGACCAGAAACTCCGACATTGATGATAACATCTGCCTCCCCAACACCATGGAAGGCACCCGCCATAAATGGATTGTCCTCAACAGCATTAGCGAATACAACCAACTTAGCTGCCCCCATATCAGATAGAGTTGCCGTTTCCTTGATAACTCGTCCCATATCTGCGACAGCCGTCATATTGATACCAGACTTGGTTGAGCCGATATTGACTGACGAGCAGACCTTGTCCGTTTCAGCCAAAGCGCGAGGAATAGAATTGATGAGAATCTCATCTCCCTTTTGATACCCTTTTTGTACCAAGGCAGAAAAACCACCAATAAAGTCCACACCAATCTCTTTCGCAGCCTTATCAAGCGCTTTTGCCAGAACCACATAGTCTGTCGCATCTGTCGCTGCTCCAATCAGAGAAATAGGAGTCACCGATACACGCTTATTAACGATAGGAATTCCCAACTCAGCTGCAATTTCGTCACCAACAGTCACTAAATTAGCTGCCTTGGTCGTAATCTTTTGATAAATTTTCTCCGCAGCACGATTAATATCTGGATCGATACAGTCTAATAGAGAAATCCCCATGGTAATAGTTCTGATATCGAAGTTTTGCTCCTCAATCATGGCAATGGTTTCAGTAACTTGTCTAATATCCATGTGCACCTCCTAGATATTATACATAGCTTCGAAAATCGCTGCACTCTGAATATTGATTTTCACATTCAAAGTTTGCCCAAAAGTTTCAAACTCATTACGAAGATAAGTGAAATCTTGTTTTTCATCACTAGAGACGACAGCCATCATCGTGAAATATTCATCCAAGACGGTTTGAGAGATATCATCAATATTCAACCCCAATTCTGCAATTTTACCAGAAACACCTGCAACAATTCCAGATTTATCTTTACCAACAACAGTTATAATCGCTTTCATAAGCAAACTCCAATTCTTCTTTTAATTAGGAAACCTGAACATTAAACAGGATTCTTTTCAAATAGTATAGCATAATTCTAACGAAAATACTCAAAAACGCCTGCTTACGAAGTTGTTCTTAAGCAAAAAACAATTTCGTAAACAAGCGTCTACTATCCCAACTTATGATGAGTGTTCCCGCTAGGACCGAGATCCTAGCGGTAGACCAGAGCTAGACTAAGAGCACAAGACTCCATCATCATAACACTCAACAAAATTGATGATTTTATACTAATTCGATGATCGCCATTGGCGCTGCATCACCACGACGTGGTTCAGTTTTAAGGATACGAGTGTATCCACCGTTACGTTCAGCATAACGAGGTGCGATTTCTGAGAACAATTTTTGAAGTGCTGTAGTAGAAGTGTACTTATCAGTTGCTTCATCATAGTTTTCAGATGCGATTTCATTACGTACGAAAGCAGCTGCTTGACGACGTGCATGCAAATCACCACGTTTACCTAGAGTAATCATTTTTTCAACAGTTTTACGGATTTCTTTAGCACGAGCTTCAGTTGTCACGATTGATTCGTTGATCAAAAGGTCAGTTGTCAAATCGCGAAGCATTGCTTTACGTTGTGAGCTAGTGCGTCCTAGTTTACGGTAAGCCATGTATTCCTCCTTTATTTATCTTTTAATCCAAGACCCAAATCAATGAGTTTGAGTTTCACTTCTTCCAAACTCTTGCGTCCAAGATTTCGTACTTTCATCATCTCTGCTTCAGATTTTTCTGTCAAATCATGCACAGTATTGATACCGGCACGTTTCAAACAGTTGTATGAACGCACAGACAAGTCCAGTTCCTCAATCGTACGATCCAAAATACGATCGTCAGATTCAGTGTCAGCTTCTTTCATCACTTCAGTTGACTTAGCAATCTCAGTAAGATTTGTAAACAAATCAAGATGTTCTGTCAAAATACGTGCTGAAAGCCCTAAAGCATCTTCTGGAATAATTGTTCCATTTGTCAAGATTTCAAGGGTTAATTTGTCAAATCCATCATTGCTACCTACACGAGCAGGTTCCACTTGATAGTTGACTTTTGTAACTGGTGTATAAATAGAATCTACAGCAAGTGTTCCAACTGGTGCATTATCTTTTTTATTTTCATCAGCAGGTACATATCCACGACCACTGTTAACAGTCATAGTCGCTTTTAGAGAAGAACCTTCACCGATTGTAAAGAGATAATGATCTGGATTTACAATTTCAATATCGCTATCTGTCAAAATGTCACCAGCTGTTACTTCAGCAGGACCTTCAACATCCAGTTCGATGATTTTTTCGTCTTCAACGTACGATTTCACTGCAATTCCTTTAATGTTCAGAATGATTTGCATCACGTCTTCACGAACACCTGGAACTGTGTCAAATTCATGCAACACACCATCAATATTGATAGATGTCACAGCTGCTCCTGGTAGAGAAGCTAGAAGTACACGACGAAGAGAGTTACCAAGAGTTGTACCGTAGCCACGTTCAAGTGGTTCGATTACAAACTTGCCATAATCTTTATTTTCATCAATTTTTGTTATATTTGGTTTTTCAAACTCGATCATTTAGTTACTCCCTCTTAAACGAAAAGCAGTGTAATGCGATGATTATACACGGCGACGTTTTGGAGGACGAGCACCATTGTGTGGCACTGGAGTCACATCACGAATTGCTGTTACTTCAAGACCAGCGGCAGCAAGCGCACGAATAGCTGACTCACGACCAGAACCTGGACCTTTTACAGTAACTTCAACTGATTTAAGACCGTGTTCTTGTGCAGATTTAGCAGCAGCTTCAGAAGCCATTTGAGCAGCGAATGGTGTAGATTTACGAGAACCTTTGAAACCAAGAGCACCAGCTGATGACCAAGCAATTGCATTACCATGCACATCAGTAATCATAACAATAGTGTTATTAAATGTAGCGTGAATATGAGCAATACCAGATTCGATATTCTTTTTCACACGACGTTTACGTGTTGGTTTAGCCAAGACTTTTACCTCCTATATTATTTTTTCTTACCAGCAATCGCAACAGCTTTACCTTTACGAGTGCGAGCGTTGTTTTTAGTGTTTTGTCCACGGACAGGAAGTCCACGACGGTGACGGATACCACGGTATGAACCGATTTCCATCAAACGTTTGATGTTCAAGTTTACTTCACGACGAAGGTCACCTTCAACTTTGATTGCATCCACTTCACGACGGATAGCATCTTCTTGATCTGATGTAAGATCACGTACACGAACATCTTCTGAGATTCCAGCAGCAGCCAAAATTTTCTTAGATGTTGCAAGTCCGATACCATAAACATAAGTCAATGAGATTACTACGCGTTTGTCATTTGGAATGTCAACTCCAGCAATACGAGCCATGTTTTCTCCTTTCTATCTTATCCTTGACGTTGTTTGTGTTTTGGATTTGCTGGGCAAATTACCATAACACGACCATTACGACGAATAACTTTACAGTATTCGCAAATTGGTTTGACCGATGGTCTTACTTTCATTTCTTATCCCTCCAAGTTTTTCGATTATTTAAAGCGGTAAGTGATACGTCCACGTGTCAAGTCATATGGACTCATTTCGACAGTAACACGATCTCCCGCTAAAATACGAATATAGTTTTTACGAATTTTACCAGAAACTGTTGCTAAAATCTGATGTCCATTTTCAAGTTCAACCGTAAACATTGCATTCGGCATTGTATCAACTACTTTGCCTTCAACTTCAATCACATCGTCTTTTGCCACGCAAAAGCACCTCCATAAATTTCGATTCGATGTCTCTAGACACAGAGACAACAATTATAAGTCAGACTATCTCAGTATAACATTTGTAGCGGATTTTTGCAAGTGTGAAAAACGCTTTATTTCAAATTTGTCAATACTTTTTCGATATCTGAGAAGACATCATTGATATCTTGATTACCTTCGATGTCATGAACCAAACCTTTGGCACGGTAGTGAGCAATGATCGGTTCTCCTTGAGCAATATTTACATCCAAACGACGTTTTACTGTCTCAGGCTTATCATCTTCACGTTGGTAGTAATCTTCTTCTTTATAGTCAACTGGTGGGTTAAAGACCTTGTGGAAAGTTTCTCCAGTTACGCGGTGGATGATACGGCCGCTCAAACGTTCCAAGAGACTATCTGGATTCACTTCAATGTTGATGACACCTTCTAGTTCAATGCCAAGTTCAGCCAATGTTTTGTCCAAGGCATGAGCTTGCTCGATTGTACGTGGATAACCATCCAACAAGAATCCTGTTTCTTTAATATCATCTTGTGAAAGACGTTCTTTTACGATTCCATTTGTAACTTCGTCAGGAACCAATTCACCCTTGTCAATGTATGACTTAGCAAGAACACCCATTTCAGTTTGATTTGCCATAGCAGCCCGGAACATATCACCTGTTGAGATATGTGCAACATGGAATTGTTCTACGATTTTTGCTGCTTGAGTTCCCTTACCTGCACCAGGTAAGCCCATAATCAAAAGATTCATGATTTGATCTCCTTATTTTATTTTTAAATAGAAGCAAAAAGTCTTTTCACCCCTATTTAAAAACAAAATAGAAGAGGGGAGACCAAACTCTCACTAATGTTAGAGTTAAACCTCCACTCCCTCAGCATTTACTGACTCAGTAAATACTTTTATTCTGTTCTGTCCATGAAACCAACATACTTACGTTTCAATAGGTAACCTTCCAATTGTTTGATTCCTTCAATACCTGTAGAGATAATGATCAAAAGACTAGTACCTCCAAAAGCAACTGCTTCTGAAAGTCCAAAGATATCTTTTGCCACAATCGGTAATATGGAAATCACACCAAGGAAGAGGGAACCAACAGTTGCAAGACGACGAAGAAGTTTAGACATATATTCTTCTGTACCTTTACCAGGACGGACTCCGTGGATATAGGCACCGCTCTTTTGTAGGTTTTCTGCCGCTTTTTCAGGATTAATCTGTACAAACGTATAGAAGAATGTAAAGAGAATAATCAACAAAGCATACATGGCAATACCAGTTGGTGAAGTTGTTGCCAGCATTTCTTGTGCTGTTCTCACCCAAGGCCAATCATGACCTGTAGCACTCAAAAACTGAAGAATAGCCGCAGGCGCTGCAGTAATCGAACTTGCAAAGATAACAGGGATAACTCCAGCAGGGTTTACCTTCAAAGGAAGGTAAGAGCTAGATGGAGCACCTTGTGCAACTTTAGTATATTGGATAGGAATTTTGTATTCTGCTTGTTGAACATAAGTTGTAAAGTAAATGATCAACAATACAGTAATAATCAAAATGATTACAAAAATAATAGATGAGTTGATACGGCTACTTGGGACGTTCACAAAGTAGTCCACATAGATGCCCTGAATCATCTCTGGAATTGAGGCAACAATCCCGGCAAAGATAATCATAGAAACACCATTTCCGTATCCCTTATCTGTAATTTGCTCTCCCAACCAAGTCACAATCATGCTACCAGCTGTTAAGATGATACCAATCATGATAAAAACTTGTGGAGTAAGAGCTGTTTTCAACAATTGAGCTCCAGCCAAAGTATTAAAACCAGCTGTAATCCCGATAGATTGCACAAAGGCTAAAACAAGAGCAATATAACGAGTAGCTTGATTTAATTTTCTTCGACCTACTTCCCCTTGTTTACCCCACTCTACAAATTTTGGTAAAATATCCATTTGCAAGAGCTGGACAACGATAGAAGCCGTAATGTAGGGACTAACACCAAGAGCAAAAACTGAAAAGTTTTTCATGGCATTCCCTGACACCAAGCTCAACATGTTTAAGAAGGATAATCCACTTAAAGCATTCAAGCTATTGGCATTCACACCAGGAACTGTAATGCTAGTTCCGATACGAAAAACCAAAACAATAAAAATTGTGAATAAAATTTTTGATCGAACCTGCTTGACTTTAAGAGCTTCTCTTAATAATTTAAAAAACATAGGTCACCTCTCTTAGATGACTTCTACTGAACCACCTTTAGCAGTGATAGCTTCTTCAGCTGATTTAGAGAATTTAGCTGCTTTCACAGTCAATTTCTTAGTCAACTCACCGTTACCAAGAATTTTAATACCTGATTTTTCAGCTTTAACAATTCCTGCTTCGATAAGAACAACTGGAGTAACTTCAGCACCATCTTCAAAGACGTTCAATTGGTCAAGGTTCACAATTGCGTATTCTTTAGCGTTGATATTAGTGAATCCACGTTTTGGAAGACGACGGAACAATGGAGTTTGTCCACCTTCAAAACCAAGACGTACACCGCCACCACTACGAGCTTTTTGACCTTTTTGACCACGACCAGATGTTTTACCGTTACCTGATGAAGTACCACGACCAACGCGGTTACGTACTTTACGAGAACCTTCTGCAGGTTTCAATTCATGAAGTTTCATTTTTATTTTCTCCTCTTTTGTAAAATGCTAGCGCCGATAAGGGAGAAAAGGTTGTCTCCCCCATCAACTCGCCTATACGACGTCATCATAGATGACTATATCTAGTTTTAGGGGATGGTATAGTGCACATCCCCTAAAAATTCATTAGTTTACTTCTTCAACTGTTACCAAGTGAGATACTGCTGTGATCATACCACGGATAGCAGCGTTATCTTCTTTAATAACAGAGCTGTTCAATTTGCCAAGTCCAAGTGCTACAACAGTTTTACGTTGTGATGGAATGCGTCCGATTGGAGACTTAGTCAAAGTAATTTTAATTTGAGCCATTTTATCCCCTTTCTTATGCCAAATCAGAAACTGAAATACCACGAAGGGCAGCAACTTCTTCAGCGCGTTTCAATTGTTTCAAACCTTCAACAGTTGCACGAACAATGTTGATTGGAGTGTTAGAACCAAGTGATTTAGATGTAATATCTGCCACACCTGCCAATTCCACAACGGCACGAACTGCACCACCAGCGGCAACTCCAGAACCTTCTACAGCAGGTTTCAACAATACTTTAGCTCCACCGAATTCTGAAAGAACTTCGTGTGGGATTGTTGTTCCAACCATAGGAACTTCGATCAAGTTTTTCTTAGCATCATCTACTGCTTTACGGATTGCTTCTGGAACTTCTTGAGCTTTACCAGTACCAAATCCTACGCGACCGTTGTGGTCACCAACAACAACAAGAGCTGCGAAACGAAGACGACGTCCACCTTTAACAACTTTTGTAACACGGTTGACAGCAACTACGCGTTCTTCTAATTCAACTGCATTGTCTTTAAATGCCATTTTCTAGTGTCCTCCTATTAGAATTTCAATCCGTTTTCACGAGCTGCATCAGCCAAAGCTTTCACACGTCCGTGATATAGATATCCACCGCGGTCGAACACCACTTCTGAAATACCTTTAGCGTTTGCACGTTCTGCAACGAGTTTACCGACAGCAACGGCTTGTTCAGTTTTAGTTCCTTTTGAAACTTCTTTGTCAAGAGTTGAAGCACTTGCGAGCGTTACACCCGCTACGTCATCAATCACTTGAGCGTAGATGCCTGTATTAGAACGGAATACGTTCAAACGTGGGCGATCAGCAGTTCCAGAGAGTTTTCCGCGAACGCGACGGTGGCGTTTTTGGCGGAGTTTGTTTTTATCTGGTTTTGAAATCACAGTTTTCACCTCTTTAGTTTTAAATCGTGTGCTATGCACAAAGTTGGAAAATAAGTTGTTGGTTGAGAAGCAACCACTCAACATTATTTACCTGTTTTACCTTCTTTACGGCGAACGAATTCACCAACGTAACGGATACCTTTACCTTTATATGGTTCTGGTGAACGAAGGCTACGTACGTAAGCAGCTGTTTGACCAACTACTTCTTTTGAAATTCCGCTAACAACGATTGTTGTTGGGTTTGGAAGCTCAAAAGTAATTCCTTCTGGAGCTTCAACTTCGTCTGGATGAGATTTACCAACAGCCAAAACAAGTTTAGATCCTTGAAGTTGTGCACGGTAACCAACCCCGCGCATTTCAAGTTCTTTCTTGAATCCTTCTGATACACCAACAACCATGTTGTTCAAAAGGGCACGAGTAGTTCCATGGATAGTTTTCATTTCTTTTGAATCGTTTGGACGGTGAAGGGTTACTTCAGTACCTTCCACACGGATTTCAATATCTTTTGAGAACTCACGAGTAAGTTCTCCTTTAGGTCCTTTTACAGTTACAACGTTGTCATTGTTAGTGATTTCAACACTAGCAGGCAACACGATAACTTTATTACCAATACGTGACATGTTTATTTCTCCTGTTAAATTGTCAGGCCAGAACGGCCAGTTTTCACGGGGTTCGGATACTTATTTAGTTCAAGAGCTGAACTGAACACGCTCTAAGAACTGTGCAAAATAGATAAGTTGGCTTGTTTGTAAACAAACTTCTCCAACTTCCTAATTTTGCTTTGTTCTTTACGAGCTTTGTATCTTGATTTTACCAAACGTAAGCGATAACTTCTCCACCAACATTCTTTTGGCGTGCTTCTTTATCAGTAAGCAAACCTTCAGAAGTTGAAAGGATAGCAATTCCAAGTCCGTTAAGAACTTTTGGAAGGTCTTCACGTTTTTTGTAGACACGAAGTCCTGGTTTAGAAACACGTTTCAAGTTAGTGATAACTTTTTCACCGTTTGGTCCGTATTTAAGGAATACACGGATGATGCCTTGTTTGTCATCTTCGATGATTTCAACGTTTTTTACAAAACCTTCGCGTTTAAGGATTTCAGCAATCCCTTTTTTGATGTTTGATGCAGGTACTTCAAGTACTTCGTGTTTAGCTTGGTTAGCGTTACGAATACGAGTTAGGAAGTCTGCGATTGGGTCAGTCATAACCATTTTGTTTTTCTCCTCTTACTAGTAGTTTGCAAGTTGCACTTGCTAGTTAATACATGATACAAAGAGCGTAACAGCACGAGCAAAAATAGGCAATTTGATGCAGGAGCGATGCTCCAAAGCAAATTGGTCTTTTTTGCCAAAGCTGTAGCTCGTGTTCAAATTGGCAAATCCAACTGAACCCGGGCTAAACTCTGTGTGAAAAAGATAAACTTTCCTAGAAACTTCAGTTTCTTCGTCAAGTTTCCTATTTTCACTTGGAGTTTTGACGCCCTTGATATCTTAAATTACCAAGATGCTTTTGTTACACCAGGGATTTGTCCTTTGTAAGCTAATTCACGGAAGCAAACACGGCAAAGTTTAAATTTGCGGTAAACTGAATGTGGACGACCACATTTTTCACAACGAGTATAAGCTTGAGTAGAGAACTTCGCTGGACGTTTGTTCTTAGCAATCATTGATTTTTTAGCCATTAGATTTACCTCCTATATTATTTTGCAAAAGGCATTCCAAGGCCTGTAAGCAATGCACGTGACTCTTCGTCAGTGTTAGCAGTTGTTACGATAACGATGTCAAGACCACGAGTTTTGTCAACGTCATCGAAGTTGATTTCTGGGAAGATCAATTGTTCTTTCACACCAAGTGTGTAGTTTCCGCGTCCATCAAATGATTTTGTTGGAACACCGTGGAAGTCACGTACACGTGGAAGTGAAACTGAAACCAATTTATCCAAGAATTCGTACATACGTTCACCACGAAGGGTAACTTTTGCACCGATCGCAACACCTTCACGAAGACGGAAGCCGGCGATTGATTTTTTAGCTTTAGTGATAAGTGGTTTTTGACC